>NZ_CP063310.1:1391725-2783451 GCF_009834925.2 Eggerthella guodeyinii | reverse complement strand
AAGTCCACGCGGCGCGCGCACGAGCACGTCTCCGACCCGCCGTGCTGGCAGTACGCGCCCAGGAACTCGGCCACGGTCTTGCGGGCGCGCGACAGGCGCTGGCGGTACGCCTCGGGCGTGATGCCCAGCACGTCGGCCGCCGTGCGGCTGTCCACCTTGAACATGGTGCCCAGCACGTAGGCGCAGCGGCTGTCGGCGTCGAGGCACTGCAGCATCACGTTCGTACACGACAGCTTCAACTCGCGGGCCAGCATGCCGCGATCCACGCCCTCGGACAGGTCGGGCACGTCGTGCGCGCGCTCGTCGACGATGTCGGCCCCGTACATCTCGAAGCTGAAGGGGGCGTGCGCGAACTGGTGCGTGCGGCAGTCCTTGAGGTGGTTCACGGCGATGCGGTACACCCAGGTGGAAAACGCGCTTTCCTTACGGAACGTCGAGAGGCGGGTCATGATCTTGACCGCGATCTCCTGGGTGGCGTCCTCGGCGTCGTGGACGGTGCCCAAGAACCTCAGCGCGAGGTTGAACACGAGGCCGCTCGTGGAGGCAAGCAGCTCTTCGAGCGCCTGGCTATCGCCTGCGATAGCCTTGTCCACCAGGTCGAACGTGGGTTGGTCGGGAGTTCCAGATTGCATGTATCCGCCTTTCGTCGGGGAAGGAGCGCCTGCGCGTTCCTCGTACACCTTGTTAGACGGCCGTATGCCGGAAGTGTGACGGAAGACGTGGGAAAAACAAGGCGAGCGGGCCGGTAAGCCGGGTTCTGTCGTTGGACGACCATTTATCTCGAACGCCTGTCGCCAGACGCCTCAAGCACGCAACCCGAACGTACGGCGGGCAACCGTGTCGCGTTCCTATTTGCGCTTGCTCCAGATGGGGTTTTCCAAGCCGCGCCGTTGCCGACGCGCTGGTGCGCTCTTACCGCACCGTTTCAGCTTTTCTCCCGCCGCCGAAGCGCCGGGGGAGTCTTCTTTTCTGTGGCACTGTCCGTCGGGTCGCCCCGCCCAGCCGTTAGCTGGCATCTTGCCCTGTGGAGCCCGGACTTTCCTCACACCGAAGTGCGCGATCGTCTGGCCCGCTCGCGTATGGTATTCTAGCAAACCGAACACCTTGCAGGCACGAGAAAGCACAGGATCGCATGGATACCATCATCACCTTCCGCATGGCCTCGCGCGACGACGCGCCGGACATCCTGCGGCTCACGCGCGGGCTCGCCGCGTTCATGGGCCGCGAAGCCGACGTGACCGCCACGGCCGAGGACCTCGCGCGCACCATGTTCGACGAGGGGGCGGGCGAGGCGCTGCTGGCGGTGCACGCCGACGACGGGGTGGTGGGGTGCGCGGTCTTCTTCACCACGTTCTCCACGTGGAACGGGCTGCGCAACCTCTACCTCGAGGACCTGTTCGTCGACGAGGCGCACCGCGCGGGCGGCGTCGGCCGCGCGCTCATGCGCCGTCTGGCCGCGCTCGCCGAGGAGCGGGGCTGCGGGAAGCTGTCGTGGCATTGCCGCGACACGAACCCGTCGGGCCTCGCGTTCTACGAGCGCCTCGGCGCCGCGCGCATCGACGCGCTTATCGTTCACCGGCTAGAAGGCGAGGCCCTTGCGGCCTGCGCGAAGGAGGTTCGTTCATGACGACGTGCGCGCTCGTGGGAGCGGTCGATTTCAACGCGGAGGATTTCCAGGCCCGTCAGGCGGCCGGGGAGTTCGACTTCGTCATCGCGGTGGACGCGGGCTTCGCCCACCTCGAGGCCATCGGCGCGGTGCCCGACATGGCCGTGGGCGACTTCGACTCGCTCGGCTACGTGCCGAAGTGCCGCCGCGTGTCGCGTCACCCCGTCAAGAAGGACAAGAGCGACATGGAGCTGGCCATCGAGAAGGCGCTGGCCTGGGATCACGACGAGCTGATCGTCTACGGCGCGTTGGGAGGGCGGCTCGACCACACGTTGGCGAACCTGCAGCTGTTCGCGAAGTTCTCGGAGCGCGACGCGTACGTGACGGCCATCGCCGACACCTACGCCGTGCGCCTGCTCACCGGCCCCGACGTGTTCGAGCTGCCGCCGCTGCCCGAGGGCACCGTGTCGGTGTTCTCGGCCAACGACACGGCGCGCGGCGTCATCGAGCGCGGCCTGGCGTACTCGATCGACGACGAGCCGCTGTCGAACCGCACCTCGCGCGGCCTGTCGAACGAGCTGACCGGCGAGGAGGCGACGGTAGCCGTCGAGGAGGGCACGCTGTACGTGTTCTACCCGCTGGCGTAACGCGCGGTCGCTGCGGGTGCGTCTGCAAGGCGCCGGCAGCAGGATGCCGGGCTGCGTTCCCGAGTTATGCACCCCTCTGGCACGGAAGGGCCCCGAAAAACGCCCGGTTCCCGAGTTATGCACCTTTTCGCGAACGTCTTCGGCGAAAGGGTGAGATGTTGCACGCTTCCCACCTGCTCTTTTGGAAACATGCGCGGAGGAGGCCATGCCCGAAGCCTCCCAAAAGCCTGCCGTGAGGGTGCATAACTCGGGAACTCGGCCTCGCGCCCCCTCGCGCCCCCTTGCACGCGCTCCACGCGCCCCTCCATCGCGCACGCCCTCGCGGCCCCTCGCCGATTGCGCTCCGCATCCGCACGCGCGTCGGGTATACTGCCCTCGTACCTTTTCATACCGGGGAGCTTGCAGCCGCATCGCGGCCGGGCAGGCTGAGAGGAAGCGCCGAATCACGCTTCGACCCGAGGAACCTGACATGGGTAATGCCAACGAAGGGAGTTCTATGACGCAGATCGATGCGGCGCGCGCGGGCACGGTCACCCGCGAAATGGCCATCGTGGCCGAGAAGGAAGGCCGCGACCCTGAGTTCATCCGCGAGGGCGTGGCGGCGGGACGCATCGCCATCCCCGCGAACGTCCACCATGCGAGCCTGTCGCCCGAGGGCGTGGGCGGCGGCCTGCGCACGAAGGTGAACGTGAACCTGGGCATCTCGGGCGACGTCGCCGACGAGGCCGAGGAGTGGAAGAAGGTGGACGTGGCGCTGGAGCTGGGCGCCGAGGCCATCATGGATCTGTCGAACACCGGCAAGACGCACGCGTTCCGCAGCGCGCTCATCGAGAAGTCGCCGGCGATGATCGGCACCGTGCCCCTGTACGACGCGATCGGCTACCTGGAGAAGCCGCTCGTAACCATCACGGTGGAGGACTTCCTCGACGTGGTGCGCGCGCACGCCGAGGACGGCGTGGACTTCGTCACCATCCACGCCGGCATGAACCGGCGCACCATCGAGTCGTTCCGCGAGACGGGCCGCCTCACGAACATCGTGAGCCGCGGCGGGTCGCTCATCTTCGCGTGGATGGAGGCCACCGGCAACGAGAACCCCTTCTACGAGTTCTACGACGAGGTGCTGGCCATCCTGCACGAGCACGACGTGACCATCAGCCTGGGCGACGCCATGCGGCCCGGCTCCACCTACGACGCGTCGGACGCGGGGCAGATCGCCGAGCTCATCGAGATCGGCAAGCTCACGAAGCGTGCATGGGATGCGGGCGTGCAGGTGATGGTGGAAGGGCCGGGGCACATGGCCCTCGACGAGATCGCCGCCAACATGAAGCTGGAGAAGCGCCTGTGCCACGACGCCCCCTTCTACGTGCTGGGGCCGCTCGTCACCGACATCGCGCCGGGCTACGACCACATCACGGCCGCCATCGGCGGCGCGGTGGCCGCGGCTTCGGGTGCCGACTTCCTGTGCTACGTCACGCCGGCCGAGCACCTGCGCCTGCCCGACGCCGCCGACGTGCGCGAGGGCCTCGTGGCCACGAAGATCGCCGCGCACGCGGCCGACATCGCGCGCGGGCTGCCCGGCGCGCGCGACCGAGACAACCGCATGAGCGACGCGCGCCGCCGCGTGGACTGGGAGGGCATGTTCGCTGAGGCGCTCGACCCCGTCAAGGCGCGCCGCTACTTCGAGAGTGCCCCGCCCTCGACCGACGGCACCTGCACCATGTGCGGCGAGATGTGCGCCATGCGCACGGTGAACAACATCATGGACGGCATCACGGTCGACCTCGGGAAGGAGTAACCTATGGAACCGTTCGCTTTGCAGCGCGCGCTCGACAACGTGCGCGCGACGGCGCCGCTCGTGCACAACATCACGAACTACGTGACGGTGAACGACTGCGCGAACGCGCTGTTGGCCATCGGCGCGAGCCCCATCATGAGCGACGAGCCTGCCGACGTGGAGGACATCGCGTCCATCTGCGGCGGCCTCACGCTCAACATCGGCACGCTGAACGAACGTTCCATCCAGGGCATGTTCGCGGCCGGCGAGCGCGCGAGCGAGCTGGGCCACCCCATCGTGCTCGACCCGGTGGGCGCGGGCGCATCGGCCTTGCGCACGCGCACGGCGGGCGACCTGCTGGACAAGCTGGCCGTGTCCGTCATCCGCGGCAACATGTCGGAGGTGAAGGCGCTCGCCGGCGGGTCGGCGGCCACGCGCGGCGTGGACGTGTGCCCCGACGATGCGGTGTGCGAGGACAACCTGGCGGCCGGCGCGGCGTTCGCGCGCGCCTTCGCGGCGAAGACGGGCGCGGTGGTGGCCATCACGGGCGCCATCGACATCGTGGCCGACGCCGAGCGCGCCTACGCCGTCCGCAACGGCAGCCCCCTCATGGGCCGCATCACGGGCGCCGGCTGCATGCTGTCGTGCGTGTGCACGGCGTTCGCGGTGGCGAACCCGGGCGCGACGCTCGACGCCATGGCCGCCGCCGTCGCCGGCATGGGGCTGGCGGGCCAGGTCGCCCAGAATCGCATGAGCGGCTACGACGGCAACGGGTCGTTCCGCACCTACCTGCTCGACGCGCTGTACAACCTCGACGGCGCCGCGCTCGAAGCGGGCGCGAAGGTGGAGCAGCTGGCGTAGCCGGCGGAAGCGAAGGGAGAGCCGATGTATCCACGGGAGAACCTGCGCCGCGCGATGGCGCTGTACGCGGTCACCGACCGCACGTGGCTGGGGGAGCGCACGCTGTCCGCCTGCGTCGAGGAGGCGCTGGCGGGCGGCGCGACGTTCCTGCAGCTGCGCGAGAAGGACGCGCCCCAGGCCGAGGTGGTGCTGCGGGCCCGCGCGCTGGCCCCGCTCGCCCGCGCGGCGGGCGTGCCGTTCGTCGTGAACGACGACGTGGAGGCCGCGGCGCGAGCGGGCGCCGATGGCGTGCACGTGGGCCAGGACGACGCCGCGTGCGCCGACGCGCGCGCGAAGCTCGGGCCGGACGCCATCGTGGGCGTGTCGGTGCAGACCGTGGAGCAGGCGCTGGCCGCCCAGGCCGCCGGGGCCGACTATCTGGGCGTGGGGGCCGTGTTCGGCACGCCGACGAAGCCGGACGCCGCCGACGTGGGAACGGACGGCTTGCGGGCCATCTGCGCGGCGGTCGACGTTCCCGTGGTGGCCATCGGCGGCCTGAACGAGCAGACTGTCCCCGCGCTCGCGGGCACGGGCGCCGACGGGGCGGCCGTGGTGTCGGCCATCTTCGCGGCCGACGATATCGAAGCCCGAACGCGCCGATTGCGCGCGGCGGTGCAGGCGGCGCTCGGCGCGTAGCCGCGCCGCCGCCCGAGGAAAGGACAACGACATGGAAGCAGTGCTCAGCATCGCCGGATCGGATTCCAGCGGCGGCGCGGGAATCCAGGCCGACATCAAGACCATCGCCGCGCATCGCCTGTTCGCCGAAACGGCCCTCACGGCCCTCACGGCTCAGAACACCCTCGGCGTGACCGGCGTGCTCGACGTCGACCCTGCGTTCGTGACGGCCCAGATCGATGCCGTGTTCGAGGACATCCGCCCCGCCGCCGTGAAGGTGGGCATGGTGTCGTCGGCCGCCATCATCGAGGCCATCGCCGACGCGCTCGAGCGCCACGGGGCGACCAACATCGTGGTCGACCCCGTCATGGTGGCCACGAGCGGCGCGCGCCTCATCAGCGAGGACGCCGTCGAGGCCCTGAAGGCGCGCCTGCTGCCGCTCGCGGACGTGGTCACGCCGAACATGCCCGAGGCGGAGGTGCTGTGCGGGTTCGCCGTGAACGACGACGCGTCCATGGAGCGCGCCGCCGACGAGCTGGCCGAGCGGGTGCGGGGCGCCGCGCTCGTGAAGGGCGGCCACGGCGTCGAGCGCGCCGACGACGTGCTGGTGTCCGCCGCGGACGCCCCGGCCTTCTGGCTGCGCGCCCCGCGCATCGACACCGAGAACACCCACGGCACGGGCTGCACGCTCTCGTCCGCCATCGCCTGCGGGCTCGCGCGGGGTCTGCCGATGGAGGCGGCGGTGCGCGCCGCGAAGGACTACGTCCACGGCGCCCTCGCTTCGGGCCTCGACCTGGGACGGGGCAACGGCCCCCTGGACCATATGTGGGAGCGCCGCGACTGAGCGTCGTTCGCCGGTGCGAGCGGGAGGGCAGGGGGTGGCATGCCGCATGGGACGCGATAAGGCTGTTCGCGCATACGGGGGAAGGGTGGCGGCGGGCGTGCTCGTCGCCTGCTTCGCGCTGGTCGCGGCTGTGGTGCTCGCGCAGGTTCTCCCGTTCGGCAACGCGCAGGAGACGCAGGTCGAGCCGGTCCGGTTCTCGATCGCGTCGGGCGACGAGGGCGCCTTGGACGCGAACCCGAACACGGTGGGCTCCATCGCGGTCGAGGGGCGTTTCGACTCCCCGTTGCGTGCCGGCGACCAGCTGTTCTTCTTCGTGGAGAACCTCGAGGTCCGGTTTCTTCTCAACGGATCCGAGGTCTACGCGTTCGGCGCGCCCGAAGACCACCCCGCGACGTTCTTCTCGTCGGGGTCGGGTTGGGGCCGCTTCGTCGTGCCGCGCGACGTGTCGGGCGACGACGTGTGGACCGTCGAGCTGTCGAATGCGTATTCGAACAACTACCTGCAGGCCTACCGGGACTTCTTCGACAGCGTGGTGGTGGGCGACAGCGGCGCCCTGGCCCGATCGGTGTTCTTCGAGCACTGGCTCCCCATCGTGGCGAGCCTGTTCATGCTCTTCGCCAGCATGCTGCTGCTGGCGGCGTCCCTCATGCTGACGATGCGCAGCATCGGGGTTCATGCGTCGGTGTTCTTTCTGGCGGGCTTCACCGTCAGCGTCGGCGTCATGTTCCTGCTGACCCCTCGGTTCAGCACGCTGCTCGTCGGCAACAGCGTGCTGGTCATGTTCCTGGAGATCGTCACGGCGATCGCCTCGCTCGTGTTCGCCGTGCTCTACCTCGGCTCCTTCATGGAGGGCAGGCCGCGATGCGTGAACGATGCGCTGCTGGCGGTCGTGGCCCTGTTCTCGCTCGCCTACGCGATCGCCCAGGCGGCGGGGCTCACGGACGCCTACGCGTTCCGAACGCCGCTGATGGTCCTCGTGGGCGCCTCGTCGGTGGTCGCGGCCCTGAACGTGGGGTACGCGATACGGACGTCGCACGGAGGCCCGATGGGCTTTCTCGTGGTGCCCGGCCTGCTCTTCCTCGGGTTTCTGGGCGCGGAGATAGCGAATTACCAGTTCGAGTTCTTCGAGGAGAAGGCCCTGCTGCTCTGCGGGCTCGCGCTGATACTGGTTTCCCAGTTCGTCCACGCCATCCGCTACATCGAGGCCGCGCTCCTGCAGGCGCGCCGGGTGATCGAGCTCGAGCAGGAGCTCACCCAGGGCAGGATATCCCTCATGCTGTCCCAGATCCAGCCGCACTTCCTCTTCAACTCGCTCGCCGTCATCAAGAGCCTGTGCCAGACGGATGCGAAACGGGCGGAGCGCGCGGTCGATTGCTTCTCCGAGTTCTTGCGCGGCGATCTGAACTCGTTGACGAACGCGGGGACCATCCCGTTCGAGCAGGAGCTTTCGCACGTGCGCAGCTACGTCGAGCTCGAGCGCATGCGATTCGGCGACAGGCTTCGCATCGTGTGGGATACGCCCGTCGTCGATTTCCGCGTGCCGCCGCTCACCGTCCAGCCTATCGTGGAGAACGCGGTTCGCCACGGCGTGATGGGGCAGCGGGAGGGCGGAACCGTGCGCATCGGCACGCGGGAGGAGGGTGCGGCGTATGTGATCACGGTGGAGGACGACGGGCTCGGGTTCGATCCCGACGCGGTGCCCCATGATGGACGTGCGCATGTGGGCATCGGCAACGTTCGCCTACGGCTTGAAGGCCAGTGCGGCGGACGCGTGGCGGTGACGAGCGTCGTCGGCAGCGGGACGGCGGTGGCGATGACGATTCCGAAACGGGGCGATGGATGAAATGCTTTGCAGTCGATGACGAGCCGATCGTGCTCGCGCTGCTCGAGAGGACCATTCGGGAAGCGGCACCCGGCTGCGAGGTGCGCTCGTTCGGAAGCGCTCGCGACGCGCTCGACGCCGCTGCGGCCGGCGAGCGTCCCGACGTGGCGTTCCTCGACATCGCGATGTTCGACATGACGGGGCTCGAGCTGGCGAAGGCGCTGCGAGAGCACGCTCCCGAAACGAAGGTCGTGTTCGTGACGGGCTACTCCGACTACGCTCTGGAAGCCTTCAACGTGCACGCGCGGGGCTACGTCCTCAAGCCGGTGACCGTGGAGAAGGTGCGGGTCGAGCTGGAGGGCATCGGGGAGCGGGAATTGCCGCGCGATCCGGTGCTGCGCGTGCAGACGTTCGGCCATTTCGACGTGTTCGCGAACGGGGAGCCGGTGCGCTTCTCGCACGCGAAAACCAAGGAGCTGTTCGCGTTCCTCGTGGACCGTCGGGGCTCGTCGGTGAACACGGGCGAGCTTTGCGCGACGCTGTGGGAGGATCGTCCGGACGGCCCGTCGGTGCGCAGCTACGCGCGCACGGTGGTCTCCGACCTGGCCCGCGCGCTGCGCGACGCGGGCGCCGAAGACGTGCTGGTCAAGCGGCGCAACAGCTTCTCGATCGACTGCGCGCTCGTCGACTGCGACCTGTACCGGTTCCTCGAGGGGGAGCGGGCGGCCGTGCGCTCCTACCGGGGCCAGTACATGGCCCAGTACAGCTGGGCGGAGCTGACCTTGGGGGAGCTGGAACGGCTTTCGTAGGTTTGCGGTTCCTTTGCGCTCGCTCCGCTACGATGTGCCTTCCCGATTGCGGGAGGACGCATCGTGCGGAAGGAAGCTTACGAAATCAATTCAGACGAAGTTCATCGCGCTCATACTGGGCTGCACGCTCCTGTGCGCCGCGGTGATCGGCGGTGCCGGCATCCTCAACGCGAACGGCGTGGTGGATGCCGATTCCTCCCGCATCATGAATCTGATGTGCGAGGAGAAGGCCGAGAGCATCGACGCGATCCTCTCGCGCATCGAGCAATCGGTCGAAACGCTGGCCCTGTACGCGACGGACGAGCTGGACGACGTCACGCGCTTGCGGACCGATCCCGCATACGTGGAGGACCTCACCGCGCGCATCCAGGCGGTGGCCGTGAACGCCGGGCGCAGCACCGACGGCTCCCTGGCGGTGTACGTGCGCTTCAACCCGGATCTCGCAGGGCCGACGGCGGGCCTGTTCTGGAGCAGGGCGACCCAGGACGGGAGCTTCCAGCCGCAGGCGCCCACCGACCTGTCTCGGTACGGCTCCGACGATCTCGAGCACGTCGGCTGGTACTACCTGCCGGTGCAGAGCGGCAAGCCGATCTGGCTCGCCCCGTACTTCAACAAAAACCTCGGCGTCGAGATGCTGTCGTACGTCATCCCCCTCTACGCGGACGGCGAGACGGTGGGCGTCGTGGGGATGGACGTGGATTTCAGCGTCATCGAGGACATGGTGACGAGCACCCACGTGTACGAGAGCGGCTACGCGTTCCTCACCGACGGGGAGGCGAACGTCATCTTCCATCGGGAGCTCCAGGAGGGCACGCCCATGGGCGATCTGGAGGAAAGCCTCGTTCCGGTTGCCGAGGAGCTGCAGCGTGGCGGGAACGGGTCGTACCTGTTCCCCTATACCTGGCGCGGCGTCGAGAAGCGCATGGCGCTGTGCAGCCTGAGCAACGGGATGAGGCTCGCCATCACGGCTCCGACGGCGGAGATCGATGCGGCCAAGAACAACCTGATCGCGCAAATCGTCTTCTTCACGACGGCGAACGCGGCGCTCTCGGTCGTCCTCGCCGTGGCGCTGTCGCGCAGGATCGTCAGGCCGTTGAAGGAGCTCAACGTGGCCGCCCGGCAGGTGGCGGAGGGCGATTTGTCCGTCGAGCTGTCCAGCAGGACGAACGACGAGGTGGGCACGCTGGCGCTGAGCTTCCAGCAGACGGTGAACCATCTGCGCACGTACATCGACTACATCAACGGGCTCGCCTACCGCGACGGTCTCACCGGGGTGAAGAACAAGACCGCCTACCAGGACGCCGTGAAGCGCCTCGAGGAGGCCATCAAGGCCGGGAAGCCGGAATTCGGGGTCATCGTGTTCGACATCAACGGGTTGAAGCAGGTGAACGACACGTTCGGGCACGATTTCGGCGATATGCTGATCATCGACGCCTGCAGGGTCATCTGCAAGGTGTTCAAGCGAAGCCCCGTGTACCGCATCGGGGGAGACGAGTTCACGGTGATCCTCGAGCATGCGGACTTGGAGCATTGCATCGATCTCCTCGAGGGGTTCGAGCGCGAGCTGGAGGAGAGCAACCGGTACGCTCATCCCGAGCGCAGGGTTTCGATCGCGCGGGGCATAGCCGTGTACGAAGAGCAGGTGGACCTCGCCTTCGTCGGCGTGTTCAAGCGCGCCGACGAGGCGATGTACCGCAACAAGGCCGCGATGAAGCGACGCGAGGACGGGGAAGGCGCCTGATGCGCGCCGCATCGGGCGGTTGCGCGCCTAGCGCTCGAACACGCACGTCCCGCCCATGAACGTGGCCAGCACCTTCGTCTTCTGGATGTCGTCGGCGTCGCACGCCAGCAGGTTGCGGTCGAGCACGGCGAGGTCGGCCAGCTTGCCCACCTCGAGCGTGCCCAGCTCGCGCCGGCGGCCCGCCGCCGCGGCGCTGCCCTGCGTGTAGGCGCGCAGGGCCTCCGCCATACGCACGCGCTCGTCGGGCAGCCACCCGCCCGCGGGCTCGTGGGTGTCGGGATCCCGGCGGCTCACGGCGCTGTACAGCACGTCCATCGAGTTCACGTCCACCACGGGCGAGTCCGTCCCGAACGCGAGCACCGTGGAGCGGTCGAGCAACGTGCGGAACGGCCACATGAAGCGGACGCGCTCGGGGCCGAGGTCGCGCTCGGGGCCGCCCGGGTCGAGCGTCATGTGCGGCGGCTGCACGGCGGCCACCACCTGCAGCTCGGCGAGGCGGTCGAGGTCTTCGGGCAGGAAGTTCTCAAGGTGTTCGAGGCAGTTGCGGCGCCCCTCGGGCAACGGACCGAACTTCGCGCGCGCCTCCTCGAAGATGTCGAGCGCGGCGTGGATGGCCGCGTCGCCGATGGTGTGGATGCGCACGGGATAGCCTTGCTCGGCGGCGGCCAGCACGTAGGAGCGCATGACGGCGGCGTCCACCGTGGGGCGGCCGCAGTCGCCTTCGACGCGCGCGTTCGCGTAGGGCTCGGTCACCCAGGCCGTGTGCTGGCTCGACACGCCGTCGAAGAACTGCTTGAAGCCGGGCGCTTGCAGGTACGGCCCCGTGTACCGCGCGCGCATCGTCTCGAAGCGGCACATGTCGTCGAGCAGCGTGGGGAAGAGGTGCACGCGCGCGGTCAGCTCGCCGCGCTCGAGCAGGGCGGCATGCACGTCGTCGCGGATGAAGTCGAGCCCCGGATGCGCCATGAGCGACATGTCGCACACGCTCGTCACGCCGTTCTCGGCCAGGCGGGCGAAGAACCCGCGGTACGCGGACGCCACCTCGTCGTCGGTGAACGATCCCATGATCTGCGGCATCAGCTCCATGGCGGCCGCTTCGCGCACGATGCCGGTCAGCTCGCCCGCTTCGTCGCGGTCGTACGTTCCGCCCGCGGGCGGGACGCTGTCGCGCGTGAGCCCCAGCTCGGCCAGCGCCGCGGAGTTGAGCCACAGCGTGTGGGCGTCGCCTGAGTACAGCGCCACGGGGCGGGTGGGGAAGGCCTTGTCGAGCGAGTGCTTCGAGGGCGGCACGGGCGGGTCCCAGCGGTACTCGCGCCATCCCTGCGCCAGCAGCCAGCCGCTCGGGCGCCGCTCGGCGAACGCCTGCATGCGCGCGACGCAGTCGGCCTCGTTCTCGCCGAGGAACATGGTGGCCAGCGGCGAGGCGTACACGGCCGAGTGGAAGAAGTGCAGGTGGGAATCGTGGAAGCCGGGAACCACGAGCGCGTCGCCGAAGTCGCGCACCTCAGGCGCGGGGCCGCCGGCGTTCGTCTCCCGCGCGAAGGCGCGCACGTCCTCGCGCGGCCCGACGGCCGCGATGCGGTCGTCGGCGATGGCGACGGCGGCGGGACGGGCCGTGCCGTCGGTGCCGGTGAACACGTTCCGGCTTTCGATGATCAGGTCGATGCGCATGATGCTCCCTTCCGATGCGGATGCAGGCTTACGGCAGTTCGAAGCGGTACTCGTCGCCGCAGATGGTTTGCTTGATCTTGCCCTCGCACACGAGGTGCACGAGGTGGGCCATCGTCTCGCCCATCGAGAAGAACTTCTGGTCGAGCGGCCATTCGTTCCAGTTCTCGTAGCGCCACTTCGCGTGCGACGATATGGACACGATGTCGTCGTGCCCGGCGGCCACGAGGTCGTAGAGCTCCTGCAGGCGCTCGCCGTGGTGCGCGATGAGGAACATGACGCGGTCGCGCAGCTCGGCGTAGGGGGTCCCGTGCGCGGGGAGCACGAGGTCGACGTCGTAGGAGTACATCTTCCCGAGGCTTTCCAGGAACTCCTCCAGGGCGTTGTAGGCGGGGAACCACGACGACACCGACGGCGTGATGCGCTCCAGCACGTGGTCGCCGATGATCATGAGCTTGCGGTCGGGCTCGTACAAGCAGATGTGCCACGGGTCGTGCCCCGGCGTCTCGATCACCTCGAACGTGAAGTTCCCGGCGCGCAGCACGTCGCCTTCGTGCAGGTAGATGAGGTCGGGCTTGCACGTCAACGGGAGCAGCTCGGCGGACACGTGCAACCGGTGCTTGCCCTTGCGGAACACGAGCCCGCTTTGCTGGGGCGTCGCCGCCTTCCGCAGCAGCGGGCCGAACACGTTCGCCTGCATCTCCATGAGGTTCTCCACTTCCTTGAACGAGTGGAGGTTCGCGTACACGCGCATGCCGTCGCGGTAGATGCGGTCGAGGTTGCCCGTGTGGTCGGGGTGCGAGTGCGTCAGCACGATCTCGACGCTGTCCCAGGTGCGCCCGAGGGCTTCGAGTGCCTTGTCGAGGGCCTCCTCGCACGCGGGGTGGTTGAAGCCCACGTCGATGATCGTGGTCGTCTCGTCGCCCAGGACGATGTAGGAGTTGAGCGCCTGCAGCGGGTTGTGGGGAAGCGGCACGCGCACGCGGTACAGGCCGGGGCAGATGAGGAGCGGCTCGCCGAACGGCAGCTCGACGGATGCGGCGGCTGTCGGGATGCGGGAGGTGCGGTCTTGTTCGTTCTCCATGGGGTTCCTTTTCTCTTCGTTCGCCGTCATTGTACGACAGCGTGCTGGGCGAAGGGGAGAAAGGCGTTGGCGGAGAGGGAGGAAACACAAAGAAAAAGGCCAGCGGATACATCCGCTGGCCTGTCATTTCTTGGTAGCTCCGACCGGATTCGAACCGGCGACCTCCGCCTTGAGAGGGCGGCGTCCTAAACCGCTAGACGACGGAGCCACATAGTGCGCTGTGCAGTATACCGCAAAAATGGCTGGGGTGGAAGGAGTCGAACCCTCACATACGGTACCAGAAACCGCTGTCCTGCCATTAGACGACACCCCATCGGCTAACCGATGTGCTCCTGCTGCTTTCGCAACAGTCGCAAGCGCGAGTTGGTATATTACGGGGTACGCGCCGCTTCGTCAAGCCTTATCGCCAAATTTTTCTGGAAAAATTGACGGATTCGATGGGAGGGCGGCGGATCGTCGTGCCGGTTTCTATAGTTTACCAGGTGCTATCGTCATCCAAACCGTCTTCGAAGCCCACGGTTACGTGCATGGCGTCGCAGAAAGGCTTGTTGCGCGACGCGCCGCAGCGGCAGAGCGCATAGCGGTTGCGCAGCTCGTACTCGACGCCGTCGACGCCGACGAGCGGGATGCCGCCGCGCACGTACAACGGCCCGCTCACGCCTTCCTCCGGGTCTTCGAGCAGGGCGATGGAGGGCTCGAACTCCGGCTCGTATATCGCGCCGGTCTCTGAGTCGACGTGCACGAGCCTTCCGGCGGGGCAGTCGGTGGATTCCTTGACGGCCTCTTGCTTCAGGCGCTCGTCGCCCGACAGCTCGGTGAGCGTCCATACGTCGCCGTCCTCGCGGTGGCAGAACCGGGCGAACGCGCAGCGGTTGTCGTCGTACAGCGTCACGCCGGGGCCGGGGAAGATGTCGGCGCGCTCCTCGAACGACGCGCGCGAGGCGGTTTCCGTGCCGTGGAAGTTCGCAGCCACGTGCGAGCCGTCGCAGAACGGCGGCGTGCTCGTCTGCCCGCAGCGGCACAGCGCGTACGTTTCCTGCAGCGGGAAGGTGAGCGCCGTGCGGTACTCGCGATGGCCGCCGACGGGCGTGATGACCTCCTGGGTCAGGGGGATGCCGCCGTGCACGAGATACGGCCCGTTGTGGGAGATCGTGATGCTCATGCGCTCGTCGGGGGCTTCGACGGCGGCTTCCGGCTGCGCCTGGGCGGTTGCGGAGGGTGGGGTCATGAAGTGCCTCGCTTTCCTGAGGTGGTCGTGGTGCGCGCATCTCAGTATAGGAAGCGAGCCCGCGCAGCGCAGCGCGGGCGGGAAGCCGTCACCGTGCGGTGGCGCGGCCGTCACCCAGCGGCGCGGTCGAGGTGCTCGTCGCGCCATCCTTCGACGAAGGCGCGCAGCGCGTCGGGCTCGTTCTCGATGCGCTCGTCGATGACGGCATCGAGCGTTTCTGCCAGCACCTGTCCGACGAGGGGGCCTTGCGGCACGCCGAGCGCGATGACGTCGCGCCCGTCGAGCGCCAGCTTCCCGAGCGAGAACGCCTCGTCGGCCGCCAGCACGTCGGCCAGGATGCGTTCGAGCTCGTCGGCGTCGGCCACGCGGCCGATGCACTGCGGCGCCTGCCCGCGCGCGTCCCCGCGCTTGAGGTCGCACAGCGCGGCGAACAGGTCGGTGTCGCCTCCGAGGCGCGTGCACGCGCGCTTCACGGCCTTCGGCGTGAGGTCGATCACGTCGTCGTGGCGTTCGACCAGCACGAGCACGCGCGTCATGAAGGCCGACGACAGCGCGAGGCGCTCCATGACGCCGCGCGCCAGCATGACGCTGATGGCGGCGTGCCCGTAGAAGTGCCCCGTGCCGTCCTCGTCGGTGAAGAACGCCGCCGGCTTGCCCATGTCGTGGAACAGCGCGGCCCAGCGGGCGAGCGGGTAGGGCGGGACGCCGTCCACCACGTGCGCCGTGTGCTCGAGCACGTCGTATATATGGTACGGCGTGCGCTGCTCGAATCCCTTCATGGCCACGAGCTCGGGCAGCACGGCCGCCAGCACGTCGACGGTGGCGACGAGCGCGCTTCCCGCGTGCGCCCCCAGCAGCAGGCGCTGCAGCTCGTGGGTGATGCGCTCGGTGGAGATGCGGGGGAGCAGCCCCTTGTTCGCCAGCATGCCTTCGAAGGTGGCCGGGTCGATGGCGAACCCCAGCTCCGCGGCGAACCGGCAGGCGCGCAGCATGCGCAGGGCGTCTTCCGAGAAGCGGCGCTCGGGGTCGCCCACGGCGCGGATCACGCGCGCTTCGAGGTCGGCGTGGCCGCCGTAGGGGTCGAACAGGCCGCGCGCGGGGTGGTAGGCCAGGGCGTTCATGGTGAAGTCGCGCCGTGCGAGATCCTCGGCGATGGTGCGCACGAAGGACACCTGCTTCGGGTGGCGCGCGTCGGCGTAGGCACCGTCGCTGCGAAACGTCGTGATCTCGAGCGCCTGCTCGTCCACGATCACCGTGAGCGTGCCGTGCGCCGTCCCCGTCTCGTGCGTGCGATGGCCCCGCGCCTCGAACACCCGCTGCACGTCCTGCCATGGCGCCAGCGTGGCGATGTCGATGTCGGCCGAGGGGCGGTCGAGCAGCGCGTCGCGCACGTAGCCGCCCACCACCCACGATTCGAAGCCGGCCGCCTCGAGCGCGTCGAGGGCCTCGAGGGCGTACGGCGGCAGGGGGATGGTGACGGTCGGGTCGAGGTCGGGCTCGTTCGGCATGGCGCATGCTCCTTTCGTTCGCTCCCTATACTAATATATGCACGCGTTCGCCGCCCCCGCGAAAACAGGACGGTCACGACATCGTCGGCTCAGCGGCACCTGCCGCCTTTCTTGCAGTGCGAAACGCCCGCAGAAAAAATTCTCGAGAAACTGGAAAATAGTTCTTGACGGCGGGGTGACGGGCGCGTAATATATCTCCTTGCGCTTCGGGTGGAACCGAAAGCGACGGGGCCCCGGGAGGGGCGCCGCAGAACCTTGAAAACCGGATACTGAGTAGCGAAAGAAGAACAAGCCAAGCAAACGATTCTTGCGAACGGAAACCCGGCCCGAGCGCGCATCCCCGAGAAGGGGGGCGGGCGAGGGCCGAAACCAAGATCGGACTTAGCGGGAAGCGATTCCCGCCTCTTAAACGGAGAGTTTGATCCTGGCTCAGGATGAACGCTGGCGGCGTGCCTAACACATGCAAGTCGAACGACGAAACCGCCCTCGGGCGGACATGAAGTGGCGAACGGGTGAGTAACACGTGACCAACCTGCCCCTTGCTCCGGGACAACCTTGGGAAACCGAGGCTAATACCGGATACTCCTCGCCCCCCTCCTGGGGGGCCCGGGAAAGCCCAGACGGCAAGGGATGGGGTCGCGGCCCATTAGGTAGACGGCGGGGTAACGGCCCACCGTGCCTGCGATGGGTAGCCGGGTTGAGAGACCGACCGGCCACATTGGGACTGAGATACGGCCCAGACTCCTACGGGAGGCAGCAGTGGGGAATTTTGCGCAATGGGGGAAACCCTGACGCAGCAACGCCGCGTGCGGGACGACGGCCTTCGGGTTGTAAACCGCTTTCAGCAGGGAAGAACAACGACGGTACCTGCAGAAGAAGCTCCGGCTAACTACGTGCCAGCAGCCGCGGTAATACGTAGGGAGCGAGCGTTATCCGGATTCATTGGGCGTAAAGAGCGCGTAGGCGGCCTTTCAAGCGGGATCTCTAATCCGAGGGCTCAACCCCCGGCCGGATCCCGAACTGGGAGGCTCGAGTTCGGTAGAGGCAGGCGGAATTCCCGGTGTAGCGGTGGAATGCGCAGATATCGGGAAGAACACCGATGGCGAAGGCAGCCTGCTGGGCCGAAACTGACGCTGAGGCGCGAAAGCTAGGGGAGCGAACAGGATTAGATACCCTGGTAGTCCTAGCCGTAAACGATGGATACTAGGTGTGGGGGGCAACGCCCTCCGTGCCGCAGCCAACGCATTAAGTATCCCGCCTGGGGAGTACGGCCGCAAGGCTAAAACTCAAAGGAATTGACGGGGGCCCGCACAAGCAGCGGAGCATGTGGCTTAATTCGAAGCAACGCGAAGAACCTTACCAGGGCTTGACATGCTGGTGAAGCCGGGGAAACCCGGTGGCCGAGAGGAGCCAGCGCAGGTGGTGCATGGCTGTCGTCAGCTCGTGTCGTGAGATGTTGGGTTAAGTCCCGCAACGAGCGCAACCCCTATCGCATGTTGCCAGCATTCAGTTGGGGACTCATGCGAGACTGCCGGCGTCAAGCCGGAGGAAGGTGGGGACGACGTCAAGTCATCATGCCCTTTATGCCCTGGGCTGCACACGTGCTACAATGGCCGGTACAACGGGCTGCGAACTCGCGAGAGTGAGCGAATCCCTCAAAGCCGGCCCCAGTTCGGATCGGAGGCTGCAACCCGCCTCCGTGAAGTCGGAGTTGCTAGTAATCGCGGATCAGCATGCCGCGGTGAATACGTTCCCGGGCCTTGTACACACCGCCCGTCACACCACCCGAGTCGTCTGCACCCGAAGCCGCCGGCCGAACCCGCAAGGGGCGGAGGCGTCGAAGGTGTGGAGGGTAAGGGGGGTGAAGTCGTAACAAGGTAGCCGTACCGGAAGGTGCGGCTGGATCACCTCCTTTCTAGGGAGACACTCATCGTGTCCGACGGGGTCGAGCGCAAGCGCTCCCCCGCCTGGAAGACAAAACAATTCTTATTTGGGTCCCGAACGCGAGGATCCGCCTGGCTCTTCGCCCGCTCGCTCAGCATCCGGCTTCCGGGGCTCTGCCCCCGAGGGGGCCTCTTCGGGCCTCCGCGCACCTTGACAGTTGCATAGCGTTTAGTGACAAATGATCTTTTTCCCCGGCGGCCCTCGGGCGGCCGGGACGAAGCATCATTCACGATCGCAAGAGTATCGAGTATTCGATACCCGAAACCTGAGTTAAGAGAAGAAGATATTAAGGGCGCACGGCGGATGCCTTGGCACAGGAAGTCGATGAAGGACGCGGCAAGCTGCGATAAGCTTCGGGGAGGCGCAAACGGCCATCGATCCGAAGATCTCCGAATGGGGGAACCCGGCCAGGGTCATGCCTGGCCATCCCCGCCTGAATCAAATAGGGCGGGAGAAGGCAACCCGGGGAACTGAAACATCTAAGTACCCGGAGGAAGAGAAATCAACCGAGATTCCGGTAGTAGCGGCGAGCGAAACCGGACCAGCCCAAACCCATGCACGTGTAAGCGTAAGGGCGTTGCTGCATGAGGGGTTGTGGGACCACACACTCCATGGGCCTTATACCATGGACGGAGTTACAAAGCTGCGCGGAAGCGGAACGGCCTGGGAAGGCCGGCCGGAGCGGGTGAGAGCCCCGTACGCGAATCCCCGCAGCCTCCGAGTGAGGCACCCGAGTAGCGCCGGGCACGTGAAACCCGGTGCGAAGCAGGGGGGACCACCCTCCAAGGCTGAACACTCTCCTGTGACCGATAGCGAACCAGTACCGTGAGGGAAAGGTGAAAAGCACCCCGAGAGGGGAGTGAAACAGTACCTGAAACCGTGCGCCTACAAGCAGTCGGAGCCCCCGAGCGGGGTGACGGCGTGCCTTTTGTAGAATGAGCCAGCGAGTTGCGGTATGCGGCGAGGTTAAGCTTTTAAGCGAGCCGCAGTGAAAGCGAGCCTTTAAGATGGCGTTTTAGTCGCATGCTGCAGACGCGAAGCCGGGTGAGCTATCCATGGGCAGGCTGAAGCGGGGGTAAGACCCCGTGGAGGGCCGAACCCACTTCGGTTGAAAACGGAGGGGATGACCCGTGGATAGGGGTGAAAGGCCAATCAAACCCGGAGATATCTCGTTCTCCCCGAAATAGCTTTAGGGCTAGCCTCGGCCGTTCTCCGACGGCGGTAGAGCACTGGATCGTCGAGGGGGCTTCACCGCCTACCGACACGAACCAAACTCCGAATGCCGTCGGATCAGAGGCCGGGAGTCAGAACATGTGGGCTAAGCTGTGTGTTCGAAAGGGAAACAGCCCAGACCGCCTGCTAAGGTCCCCAAGTTTATGCTGAGTGGCAAAGGATGTGCGTTTGCCTAGACAACCAGGATGTTGGCTTAGAAGCAGCCATGCATTTAAAGAGTGCGTAACAGCTCACTGGTCAAGTGGACATGCGCCGACAATTCACGGGGCTAAGCATAACACCGAAGCAGCGGACTAATTCATATTAGTGGTAGGGGAGCTTTCCCCGCAGCGGAGAAGCCGAGAGGGCGACCCTCGGTGGAGCGCGGGGAAGTGAGAATGCTGGCATGAGTAACGAGAGCGGCGCGAGAAACGCCGCCGCCGTAAGCCTAAGGGTTCCTGGGCAAGGCTAATCCTCCCAGGGTCAGTCGGGAGCTAAGGCGAGGCCGAGAGGCGTAGCCGATGCACAACAGGCGGACATTCCTGTACCGCCGATGGACCGTTGTACCGACGGGGTGACGGAGAAGGGTAGCCGAGCGGGGTTCTGGACGTCCCCGTGAAAGCGCGTAGGGCGATGCGCATGGAAATCAGCGCATCATGCAGCCTGAGACGCGAGACGAAAGCTTATGCTGAAGTCGGCGAGCCCATGCTTCCGAGAAAAACCTCTAGGAAGGGACATCGGCGCCCGTACCAAAACCGACACAGGTGGGCAGGTAGAGCATACCGAGGCGATCGGGAGAACCATGGTTAAGGAACTCGGCATACTGACTCCGTAACTTCGGGAGAAGGAGTGCCCCTGGCGGTGACGGGACTTGCTCCCCGAGCGGCCGGGGGTCGCAGCGAAACGGCCCAAGCGACTGTTTATCAAAAACACAGGACTCTGCTAAGTGGCAACACGACGTATAGGGTCTGACGCCTGCCCGGTGCTGGAAGGTTACGCGGATGGGTCAGCCTCACGGCGAAGCTCTGAAGCCAAGCCCCAGTAAACGGCGGCCGTAACTATAACGGTCCTAAGGTAGCGAAATTCCTTGTCGGGTAAGTTCCGACCTGCACGAATGGCGTAACGATTTGGGCGCTGTCTCAACCATGGACCCGGTGAAATTGTATTATTCGTGAAGATGCGAATTACCTGCGGAAGGACGGAAAGACCCCGTGAACCTTTACTGCAGCTTGACATTGATCGTTGGCTCGGCGCGTAGAGGATAGGCAGGAGGCTTCGAAGCCCGGGCGCCAGCTCGGGTGGAGCCGGCCTTGGAATACTGCCCTCGTCGCGTTGGCGATCTAACCCCCGGCCGTGATCCGGCGGGGGGACCGTGTCAGGCGGGTAGTTTGACTGGGGCGGTCGCCTCCTAAAATGTAACGGAGGCGCGCAAAGGTCCGCTCAGAACGGTTGGCAATCGTTCGCAGAGCGCAAGAGTACAAGCGGGCTTGACTGCGAGGCCCACAAGCCGAGCAGAGACGAAAGTCGGTTCTAGTGATCCGGCGGCACAGAGTGGAATGGCCGTCGCTCAACGGATAAAAGGTACTCCGGGGATAACAGGCTGATCTTGCCCAAGAGTCCACATCGACGGCAAGGTTTGGCACCTCGATGTCGGCTCATCGCATCCTGGGGCTGAAGTCGGTCCCAAGGGTATGGCTGTTCGCCATTTAAAGCGGTACGCGAGCTGGGTTCAGAACGTCGTGAGACAGTTCGGTCCCTATCCTCCGCAGGCGCAAGAGGATTGAGGAGGTCTGCCCCTAGTACGAGAGGACCGGGGTGGACGGACCTCTGGTGCAGCAGTTGTCGACCAACGGCACGGCTGCCTAGCTACGTCCGGCACGGATAACCGCTGAAAGCATCTAAGTGGGAAGCCGTCTCCAAGATGAGTCCTCTTTCCGGTAAGGGCCCTCGCAGACCACGAGGTCGATAGGCCGCAGCTGCAAGGCGCGCGAGCGCTTCAGGCGAGCGGTACTAATAGCCCGAGCTCTTCTTCGCAAACACATTCTCGGTTTCGCGACCGTGAAGTCACGAGCGCTGTGCAACCGCCAGGGTGGCGCGGAGGGTCCGCGGCCGCCGGGCGGGGCCATATGAGGCCCGCGCGGGAACGCCCTGCGCGAGCGCGACCATGGAGGCAGGGATCACCCGGTCCCATTCCGAACCCGGCAGTTAAGCCTGCCATCGCCGAAAGTACTGCGGGGTCAGCCCGTGGGAGGACAGGACGTCGCGCTCGCCCAGGGCGTTTCCGTTTCCGCCGAGAGGCCCGAGGGGCCCCCGATCCGGCCAGGATCGGGGGCCCTTTTCCTTTGCGCCGGGCCCCTCAGCGGGCGCGCCGCGCCCGGAGGGCGCGGGCGGCGACCGACCGATGCGGTTCCGCCTTCGGCACGATTCTTGCCTGATATATGTTGACAACATACATGCTAGAGGAGTATAGATGTTGTTAGCATATAGAGGTACTGAAGACTTACAGCTCGGCAAATTCGAACCAGCGATTCCGTTTGTCGGAAATCGCCATCAAGCCATTGACGATGTCCGATCGTATTGCTCACGGGGGCTGGATTGTCGTACGGGCTCGATGAAAAGTATTACTACGCGAGCACGATCAAGGGACAGTACGTCGTGGCGATTAACAAGCACTACCCCTGGCTGCTTGATTCCTGGTCCGGAAAGATGTACGACACGATCAGCGTTTCGAGCAACGAAGCCTATGCCTATTTGCGGCACTCGGTTGGCGATCGTCCGCTCGAGAATCTGAACGACGAGACACAGCAGTCCTTATCTTATGGTGGTGATGTCCACTCAATCGCATTATGAACCCTAGTACATGTCGACGCTAATGAGTGCACTCGATAAAACCCATGAAGATCTGTGTGATGCAGTTCTAAATGACTTCGTACCGAAGCGCACGCCTTGTGGTGTGCGCTTCGGTTTCCGGCGAGTGTCGCTCATGCGTTCTTTGCAAGGGTGAATAAGCCATTCGGGTATAATAGGCGATGGAAAAACGACACGTGCGATAGGGGAGCTATGCTTGTTTCCATTGTTGTGCCCGTATACAACGTTGAGCGGTATTTGCGCGAATGTCTCGATAGCTTACGCGCCCAGACGCTCGAAGATATCGAGATTGTTTGCGTAGATGACGGCTCGACCGATGGCTCCCTGGCTATCTTGCGAGAATACGAGGCGGAAGACCCACGGTTCAAAGTGATTACGAAGCCCAATGCCGGCTACGGGCATACCATGAATTGCGGATTTGCCGTTGCGAGAGCCCCTTACATCGGCATCCTTGAGTCGGATGATTTTTGCAAACCGGATATGTGCGAGAAGCTTTATCTTCTGGCAGCTGGAAACGATCTTGACTTAGTGCGCTGCGACATTGATCTTTACTGGTCAGAGCCAGATGAACGCCGCAAGCGTGCTCGCTATTGCCTTTCCGATGGTCTGCGCGAGGTGTTCGACCCTCGCGACCGACCCGAATGTTTCCGGCTTCCTCCGGCATTGTGCTGCATGCTTGTTCGAAAAGCGCTTGTGCACGACAACGGGCTCTTCTTTTCTGAAACGCCCGGTGCGTCCTATCAGGATACCGCGTTCAGTTTCAAGCTTTGGGCATGTGCTCGACGAGCTATGGCCGTCGACGATGCCTACATCTCTTATCGGCAGGACAACGAGTCCAGTTCTATTAACCAAAGAGGCAAGATTCAATGCGTGCCAAGCGAATACCGCGAAATCGAGCGCTTTATTGCAAGTGACGAGAAGCGATTCTCTTCACTTCGGCCTGTTGTTGCGGCTCGTAAGTTCAGCGCGTATATCTGGAACTACCGACGGATTGATGAAGCTTGCCATGAAGAATTTGCTAGGCAGATGGCTGACGAACTCTCTCAAGCGCAAGAAGATCACCTTCTCAACCCTGATTTCTACAGCTCTGAAGAGTGGAGCGACTTGCAGCTTTTGTTGCGAGATGATAAGCGTTTTATCGAACGTATGGATAATTGGAATGATGGGGCAGTTCGCCGATTTCATTTGCGCTCGCGGATTTTTCGCAAAATCGGAATGGCTTCGCTCTCATGAGCCGTTCGTCATATCAGGATAGAAATGCAAATCGCATAGCGTAAGGGCGGACAAACGCGCTAGGGGGATTCTTGACCGCGTCGTATCGGCTGCCAAGAGCCCTTGCGTATCTGGTTGCATCGTTGCTTATGGGGTTGTCTGTCGGGCTTGCCAATGGTTTTATCGTCGCGCTTGATCACGAATCCTCTGAGCCGTTTCCCGAATTGAGCTTGGGAGGGTTTGATGGGAACTCGCTTGGGTTCTCCTTGGCGATAGCCGCGCTCCTGTACCTGCTGCTCTGCTGCGCCGATCGAGGCTTTGCAAGCAAATCGACCCCCTCTTCGTTTTCTGCCTGGATCGATAAAAATCTGCTGCACAGCATTTTGAGAATCATGCTTGTGATAGGGATTGCCTGGTTGCCTATCATCATCATTCTGTATCCAGGCATTGTGTACCATGATACGGAATTTCAGCTGATTCAATTCTTTGGGAACGAAAATTTGAATGTGTACAGCGGGGCTCCGGATCCTGAGGTGCCGAAGATCACCGACCACCATCCGATCATGACTACACTGCTCTTCAGCTTCTTCGCTTGGCTAGGTGGTTTCTTGGGAGGAGCATACAACGGCCTGTTTTTGTACGCGCTTTTTCAGGCGACCCTTTTGGCGGCTTCTCTTGCCTGGATGATCAAATTCTTGAGATCGGAGATTCGGGTTAAGCCGGCTTTCTGCGGAGCATGTCTTATGTTCTGCGGTCTGATGCCCTTGTTTCCAATCTATGCCGTTTCAATATCGAAAGACGCTATCTTTGCGCCCTTTTTCGTTCTCTTCTCTGTGCTTTACTGTTGGCTAATGCTGACGCGGGGTCAGATTCTTTCCGATAAGCGCACGCTTGCGCTGTTTTGCACAACGTGTTTGGGCTTTGTTGCGACGAAGAAGCTCGGGATTTATCTTCTGCTCATTTGCCTCATTATTGCGTTGGCGTACTGTCGGAAGGGTCGTTTGGCGGTGGCTGCAAGCGGCGCTCTCTCGGCGTTTGCGGTGCTCGTCTTTATCCCGGTTGTTGTTTTTCCCCTAGTGGGTGGTGGTTCTGGTAGCTCGCGGGAAATGTTTTCTGTTCCGTTTGCCCAAACAGCCTGGTATGTTTCGGAGTACCCTGAAGACGTAACGGATTCGGAAAAGGATGTAATCGACGAAGTCCTGGGCTATGACAGCCTTCCCGACAGATATGCGCCTGAAACGGCTGATTTCGTGAAAGGTTCAGCAAAGATCGAAGGCAAGGTCGCCGAATATGCCCGTGTGTACATCGCTGAGGGGTTGCGACATCCTCTCACTTACCTACGCGCTTTTTTGGCTTTAGAGGCGGGATTTGTGAGTACGAAGGATGGTTTCTCGCCGCTTTCGCTATCGGTTGCAATTGCGGGTCTCGATACTCAGGCTTTGCCGGACATATATTATAAACCCGAGGCCTTGGAATGGCCGGCATACTATATCGGCGAGTTTGCTTCTTCTGCCCACGAGATTCCGTTGTTGGGGATTCTGTTCTCCAAAGGACTGTACGCTTTTCTGGCCCCTCTGTGCGCCGTGTTGATTCTCGTAGTGCGCGACCGGAGAAAACTCATAACCTTGCTTCCGTATATTGGATTTGCAGCATTGCTTTACCTGAGCCCCATATCGACTGAGTACAATTCCGGTCGATACGTGTTTCCTTTGCTGTGCGCGTTTCCCTTGTTACTCGGCGTGATCGTGCGGGCTGTCGATAATGGAAAACCGACGAAAGGCGACTGCGAGCTGCTCGCTTAGCAAGAAGCTCGCAGTCGGATTAGTCACCCATACTTTTGTATGCGGCGCACACGTCTTTCGCGCTGCCCTGCATGCGCATGTGCCCCTTTTCAATCCATACGGCTTTTTCGCAAAGGCTTTCGACTTGGTTGATGCTATGGGAGACGAACAGCAACGTTGTCCCGTGCTCCTTTACGAGGTTGTTGATCCGATCTTCGCATTTCTTCTGGAACAAGAAGTCACCCACTGAAAGCGCCTCGTCGACGATCAGAATGTCAGGGGTCGTTGCGGTTGCAATGGCGAAAGCGATGCGGGCGACCATGCCGCTTGAGTAATTCTTCAGCGGCATGTCGATGAAGTCGCCAATTTCTGCAAAGGCGACGATATCGTCGAAGCTCTCCTCGATGAATGCTTTGCTATAGCCGAGAAGGGAGCCGTTCAGATAGATGTTTTCGCGTGCCGTCAGCTCGGGATCGAAACCGGCACCGAGCTCGATGAGGGGTGCAATGGTTCCATTGATCTCGCATGATCCTTTCGAAGGCTCCAAAACGCCCGCTATGATCTTGAGCAAGGTGCTTTTTCCGGAGCCATTTGTTCCGACGATGCCATACACATCGCCTTTGTTGATGGTGATGGTGATGTCTTCGAGCGCAGTGAATTCTTTGAAGAACAGCTCTCGTCGCATGATTTTGATGAAGTATTCCTTCAAACTGTTCAGCTGCTCGTTCGCGATATTGAATACCATGCTGACATGGTCGACTTTGATAACAGGCTGGTTCATAGCGGTCCGCCTTACACGTACAAGATGAATTTATGCTCGAGCTTGCGAAAAACGAACAAGCCGACAATGAGAGTTGCCACGGCCATGCCAAGGCATATCAGATTCTCTATGACGCCGGGGTTGGTGTTCCACATCATTATGTCGCGGAAGTACGTAACATAATGATACATGGGATTGAAAGCCATGGCCTGCTGCATCCAGTCGGGAAGCATATCGAAGGGGTAAAACAGGGGAGTGGCATACGTCCATGCTGTTACGATGACGCCCCAGAGATGAATCGTGTCCCGAAAAAACACTGCGAGCGCAGCCAGAAGAAGCCCAACTCCTGAACAGAAGATCACCATGTACATTAGAAGAAGCGGCAGGAAGAAAAGATTCGTCGTGGGCGCTACCTGATAGTACAACATTACGGCCGCCACGGCCACGAGCGATATGGCGAAGTTCAAAAGCTCGAACAAAATCTTCTCGACGGGGAAGATCGATTTTTCGACCCGGATCTTCTTGATGAGCGGTGCTGCTTCTATGATGGAGGTCATTGAAGCCGAGGTGGAGCGGGACATCATGTCGAAGAGGATAGTTCCTAGAATGAGGTACAGGGGGTAGTTCACGATGGTGAAGCGAAACATGAAGCTGAAAACGGCAGTGAGCACGAGCATCATGAGCAGCGGATTGAGCACGCTCCAGAGGACGCCGAGCACGGAGCGGCGATATTTTAATTTGAAATCCTTCGTGACGAGGGATTCGAGTATGAACAAGTTGTGCTTCCAGGACTTCGTTTGAACTGCTTCGGTGGCCATGATCGACTTCTCCTAGCCTTCTAGAACTTGCTTCTGCCATTCGTTAAATCGCAGAAGGATGGGATTAAGACCCAAGAGTTTGCCGTTTGTCTTGCGATGGAACTTTACAAACCTTGTTGCGACCTCGGAATGATGGTAGATTTCGGGCCATTGCGAGAGCGCTCGATCAAATTCAGTGAAGTCGTCCGCATCGCTGCACCATTCCCCGACGATCATGTAATGCGTTTTGGTGATGGGTATGATCAGGTTGTTGATGACGTAGCTTCGCTTTGCGGGCGAGAGCTCCGGATGGGCTTTCAGATACGAGAGAACGTTGCCGATGATCTTTTGGTGATCCTTCTGGTTTTTGATAAAGGATGACTTGCTGATTGATTGCCCATCGCGCCCGATGAAGTATCGGTATACGTTGAGCGGGCGGTACGTGATAGTAGTGGCGTTGACGATGGAGTACAAGTCGAACTCGACATCGACGTAGAAGCAATGTTCGGAGAGGGAGAATCCGGTTTTTTGCAGCATGCTCGTCTTGAAGCAACCTGTTGCGATGATTGGGCCGAATTCGCTGAAGCCGTAAGCGCCCGTGCAGACATCGTCGAAGCGATACTGGAGCCCTGGAACCATGAAATCGTAGAGATGCTGGGGGATGAGCTCGCTCGGGATCGCCTTGTCTTCTGAGTAGTCCATAACGACGATATCGGACGTTTCTTCCTTCAAGACATCGAGAAGTCGTTCGAGCTCCTTCGTGTCGAACCAGTCGTCCGCATCCATGACCTTGAAATAGGTGCCGACGGCCTGCTCAAGGCCGGCGTTGATGGTCGAGCCGTGGCCGCCGTTTTCCTTGTCGATAAGCTTGATAATCGGCGCTTTGGGGTCGTTGTACGTCTCCATGAGCTGCCGGGCGATCTGCGCGGTGTCGTCTTTCGACCCGTCGTTCACGATGACGATGTCTAGGAGGTCGGCATGTTCCTGATTCATGAGCGTAGATACGCCATGAGAAAGGTAGTCGGATACGTTATAGGAAGGTATGACGATCGAGAGGACGGGCTGCGATGCTTGCGGTCTGGGGCGAATTTGCTGACGACGTGTCTGGGGACGTCGTATGAGCTCGAGTTCGAGTGCCGTCGTTTTGTCGGTGCCGCACATCGCGACGGTTTTGTCATGGCACGCTTGGCAGCACTCAATGAAGTAATCAGGATCGTTGTACATGCGCTCGATGATGTCGGCATGCTCGAGATAATTGTCGGGTTCGGCGAGTAAGCCCTTGTCGTTTGGCAAGAAGTGCTCGGTGGCATCGATGCTCGAGCTCACGACCGCCATGCCCGACATAGCCGCCTCTCCTGCGGACACTCCCTGGGAATCGTAGCGCGTCGGAAACAGGGCGATGCCGTTCTCTTGGTGCGCCCGCGCGATTTCAGAATGCGTGAGAAAGTAGGGGTTGAGGTGCACGTTGTCAAACGCTCGAAGCGGCTCTACCAGCTGTTGGTAGAAGTCTCCCGTTCCGTATACGTTGAATTCCATGTCATCGAAGCAGGGGCGTCTGCTCAACTCGATGATGGTCCTCACGCACGTGTCGATCGCGTAGGAGGAGAGGTTGTCGAACCTGCGGAGTATGAGGATCTTTTTCCGCAGATCGGGATCTTTTTCATGGTAGGGGAACATCGTTTCGTCCACGACGTTCGGTATGACATGAGCTCGATTGAATGTGATGCCTATGTCCTCTTCGCTGTGCAATTTTTGTATCTCGGATATAAATACCCAGTTCACAAGAGGATTATCGTTGTACCGTTTGATTACTTCGTCCTTGAGCCGATACTGGTCGATTTGCTCTTGCGAGAGCTTTGGCTGCCGCTCGAAGTACGGTGCGGCGTATTTCGGGGATTCCCAGTAGCGGGTTTCCGGATTATGGCACCAGAGATAGAGCTCTGCCCCATGGAGGTCGCAGGAGTCGAAGACGAGTGCGATCTTCGGGTCGAAGAAGTGAACCAGAATCTTGGAGTACTGCTTTCTGCGCAAGATCGTGCGAAGGTTGACATGCGAGGTTCTGAGCACTTCTATCCCCTCGTGCTCGTACCTGCATGCCCCCGCTCCGCTTTGGCAGCAAATCGTTTCAAACGAAAGACCATGCTCTCGATACGAGCGAAGGCGCGAATGGACAAAGCCGCACAGATACTTGTTCTCCGGCGCAGGGTAATCGGGCGTGACCACAAGGATGTCGCTCGAGGGACTTGAGAGAAGGAATTCGTCCTTAGCCTGCTCCTCATCGAAGAAATCGACGCAGAGCTTTTCGATGCGCGCTTCGGAGTGGGGAGCGAGCTTGAGGGTGGAGACGGGATCGACGTCGCCGCTGTATTGAAATACCGAGCGCGAATTGAGCGACGCTCGACCCGATGTCGTGAACACATCGGACTCGTCGTCGCCTCCTTGGAGAAATGCAGGGGCATTTCCCTTCGTTACTTCACCGGAAAACGAAACGAAGCCGAATTTCCCTTGAGGCGTGAACCTGTCCTTCAGGGTGATTTTCTGGGTCTCATCGCTTTCGTTGCGCACGATGAGGGCGTTGTCTGCGACGGCTGCATGTGCGGCTGCGCAGGACGTAACCCATTCCTTGGTGAGGAGGTTGTAAGTGTCCATATATTCCTTTGCTGTTTCGTGTGGTTTGCGGCCAGGTGACTAGTCGCCGAACAGTTCGCGGCACGTTGCGAGGGCGGATTTGACCGTATCCTGCATGTCGTAGTAACGGTATTCTCCGAGTCGCCCTCCGAAGAGCACTTTTGATTCCTTGCGGGAAAGCGAGAAGTATCTCTCGTACTTCTCGCGATTCAGGGAGTCTTCCATAGGATAGTAGGGCTCCGTACCCGGCTCCCAGTGCTGGGGGAATTCTCGGGAGATGATCGAGGGGCCTTGCGTGCCGAATTCGAAATGCTTGTGCTCGATTATCCGCGTGTACGGGGTTGCGACGTCGGTGAAGTTCATAACGGCGATGCCTTGGTAGTTACTTGAGTCAACGCGCTCGTGTTCGAAGCGGAGGCTGCGGTACTCGAGCGGGCCGAAGCGGTAGTCGAAGTATGAATCGATCGTACCCGTGTAGACGATCGATTCGGCGAGGGAGTCGTAAGCCGCTTTGTCGAGTAGGTAATCGGAGCCCAGCTCGATGTCGCATCCCTCGAGCATCTTCTCGAAGATAGCCGTGTATCCTCCGACAGGTATTCCCTGATATCGATCGTTGAAGTAGTTGTTGTCGTAGGTGAAGCGAAGGGGGATTCTCCTCATGATGGACGCCGGCAGTTCAGAGCAGGGTCTTCCCCATTGCTTTTCCGTATAGCCCTTCACCAGCTTCTCATAGATGTCGCGCCCTGCAAGATTCAGAATGTGTTCCTCGAGGTTCTGCGGCTCTTCGCGCCGCACGCGCTGCGACTCGATCTTCGCCTTTGCTTGATCGGGGGTGACGACGCCCCAAAGCGCATGGAACGTGTTCATGTTAAACGGCAGATTGTAAAGCTCACCGTGAAAATTGGCGACGGGCGAGTTGACGAAGTTGTTGAATTCGCAGAACTGCTCCATGTAGCGCCAAACGTTGAGCGAACTTGTGCGGAATATGTGCGCGCCATAGGAGTGGACATTGATGCCCTCAATGCGTTTTGTATAGCAGTTTCCGCCGATATGGTCTCGTTTTTCGAGGACGAGGACCCTCTTTCCGCGAGCGCGCGCCTCGTGCGCGATGATGGCTCCGAACAGGCCGCTTCCAACAACTAGAAGGTCGTACTTTTTCACAATACCCTCGCTATCAAAGCTGAGAACAGATAGCGGTTATTATACTCCAGATGCGTGCAGTCCTCTTTTGCTCACAATTTCGCTGGGGGAATTACATAAACGATCAAGCAAGGTCATTCTTGTTCGGTGGTCTGCTCGCTCCGATGGCGTGCGAGTTTCGACATGAGAGCGCTCGGGATGTACAGCAGCGTGGTGCCGAGCCTAAAGGAGTGTGACTGCAGGAGCTCGTCGAGCTCGTGCCGAGCGACGGCGATTTCGGCCTCGAGCAGCTTTTCGTACGTTTCATGCTCCCTTGTTTCTGCAGTAAGCTGCTCGATTCGGCCATCCCGGTACGCGATCGCCTCGTCGCGATCCGAGAGAGAATCAAGCAGGAAGGAGGTCGGAGATCCTGAGCAGATGTTGCGGTGCGTCATTTCGTAATGGGGATAAAGGAAAAGGAGGTCGTCGCTTTCTTGAAGTTGGTTTTTCCATCCCGTGCACGCTTCGAACGCGTTTTCCAGAGAGACGGCGTCCGGCATAAGGCTCAGAACGCTCCAGCAGTGGTAGAGGAATAGGTTGGAGAGCGCCTTGCGATACGTTTCGTACATTCCGCGCGAGACGATCCTGTCTCGCAGCTCGTCCATAGCTCTTACGAGCTCGCTCATCATTTCGGCACCCAGATTTGCTCCGGTGTCTGGTTTGTCCTGGTTGTATCGGTAGAAGCGTCCTTCGAGAATCGCGATGCGATCGGTTTGGACGAAGGCGGAATAGGTGAACAGAAGGTCCTCGGCAATGCGATGGCCGGTGAAGCGGGCATCGATCTTCTCTAGGAAGGTCCGTTTGAACATTTTGGTGCAAACGCTCGGATTCGTGAAAAGAAAGGCTGCAATTCCGGCCTCCTTGCACGAAAAGGGCTCGGTGATGCCAGGGGGCAAGAGGGATGGGTTGAGCGAGAACGGGAGATCCTCCTCGGTGCCGTTCGAAGGATGCCAGAGCGTGATCGGGCAGCAGCAGATGTCAGCATCCGTTTCGAGGCAGTGCGCATGGATCTTGCCAAGGGCGTCTGGGCTTATGGTGTCGTCCGAATCGAGAAACGAGACGTAGTCGCCCCGTGCAGCTTCGATCCCCTTGTTGCGCGTCGGGCCCGCCCCTAGGTTTTGATCGTTGATGAGGAGTTTGAACCGACCGTCTCGTTGCACAAACGACTCGACTACGCGTGCGGATCCGTCGATCGAGGCATCGTCGATGCAGATCACCTCGATGTCCTCCAAGTCTTGCCGCGCAACGCTTTCCAGGCATTGATCCAGATAGGCCTCTGCGTTGTGCACGGGAATGACGACGCTCACGCTCGGTCTGCTGTTCAAAAGGCTCATGCGATCCCCTGACTCTCTGTCGGCCTTCGTTTGACGATGTCCATTATAGATGAGGATGCTCGTGGCGGCGCTTGTATTTGCTCTCAGCGAGCAGGCGGCTGGGGTGACCGCTCGCTTGCGGCTCGTCTGGATACTTTCGTCTTTTCTCAGGGCACGCGAGATTGCTATGGGATAATACGGTGCATTCCAAGGATCGATTGTTCCAAAAGGGGGCAACATGGCTCTTTTCCGAAAAGTCAGCGCACGTCGTCTCGCCGCGCTGTTCGCGCTTGCGACGCTCGCATCGCTTGCGAGCGCTTCCTCGGCTTGGGCGACGGCTGACGACCAGAAAAGCATGGCTACCGAAGAGGAGGTGGCCGCAGCGCTCGTTTCAGGGGAGATCAAAACGGAGCTTCCTGCGGACGGGGCGAGCGAGGGCGGCCAGGATGGGCTCTCGGCACGTTCCGTGACGAACAAGCGGATCAAGTCGATCTACGGCACCACCCAGTACGACACCGCCGCCAAGGAGGCGCTGCACGCCTACTCGAAGGCCTCCACCGTCATCGTCGCGAGCGGCGAGAGCTACGTGGACGCCCTGTCGGCCACCTCCCTCGCCGGGGCGCTGGGATGCCCCATCCTCCTGACCTCGCGCACCTCGCTGCCCGACTCGACCGCCGCGGCGATCCGCTCGCTGTCCCCCTCGGAGATCATCGTCGTCGGCGGCCCGGGCGTGGTCTCCGAGGGCGTGTGCGCCGATCTCGGGGACCTCGCCCCCCAGGTCTCGCCGCTCTACGGCACCACGGGCTGCGACACGCAGATCGAGATATACGAATACGGCCTCTCCCGCTCGCTGTGGGACCCCGAGGGCCGCGTCATCGTCGCGTCGGGATCGGTCGCCCCGGGCTGCTTCGCCGACGCGCTTTCGGCCTCCCCGGTCGCCTTCAAGCTCAAGATCCCCGTGTTCATCACGGCCGAGTCGGGAAAGCTGCCCGAGAAGTCCCTCGAGACCCTGCTCGATGGCCGGGCGAAGCAAGCCATCATTGCCGGAGGAACGGGCGTCGTTTCTGCCGAGACCGAAGGTGAGCTCGAAGCTATAACGGTCGATGCAGGAGGGTCCGCCAACGTCGTGCGCAGATGGGGCGAAACGCTCTACGACACTTCGGCGGACTTAGCAACGTGGGCTGTCGAGAATGGCATTCTCAAATGGGACGATGCCGCATTCGCGACAGGAAAACTGCCCTACGACGCCCTCGCTGGCAGCGTCGTGCAGGGAAAAGAGGGTTCGGTTTTGCTGATAGCCGATCCGGGGCGCACCGCGACCGCCGATGTTCTGGCCAGGCAGTCGATTTCGACCTACAAGTATTTCGGGGGAAGCGCGTTGTTCGACAACGCCTTCAAAGTCCAAGTCGCCTACAAGACGAACATGCCCTTGTACGAGATCGATGGGCTCGTGGTGTACGTCGATGCGGGGCACGGATGGGACAGCTCCAACAACAACGTGTTCGACTGGGGTGCGTCGGGCAACGGCTTGGTCGAGTTCAATTTGACGAAAGAGCTTGCGGGCAAGGTGGCAACAACGTTGAGGAGCGTGTACGGGGTGACCGCGTATGTGAACGACGACGGCGGCTATTATGCATACCGTCAGGCTGAGGCCCATGCGATGAACGCGGGGGTCCTCGTCTCGATCCACTTCAACGCCAGCGGGGGTCGAGGAACCGAAAGCTATATCCACTCCTACAATGCAGCTCCCGGGGCTTCGACGCTGCAACGTAAGACGCATTCAGCCTTGGTCTCGGGTCTCGGCATTCCTGACCGCGGGATGAAGCAGGAGGAATTCGCTGTGTGCGGAGGCGGGGTCCCCGGGGTTCTGCTCGAGGTAGCCTTCATCGACAACAAGGCGGACATGGATGCTTATGGCGCGAAGAAAGACGTTGTGGCCCGCAGCATTGCCAAAGGCATAGCCGCATGATAATAGGAAGGAACGCGCTAATGAAGAAGAGGCAAAAGATCCTGGCGTGCTTGTGCGCTGTTTCCCTAGTTGCGGCTTTGTCCCCGTGCGCCTATGCGGACGAGGTCGGATCTGTCGCGGGGGACCAGTCTGCGAATCGATCCGAGTCCCGCGAGGACGCCGAAGCGGGTGGGGACGCTTCTGGCAAAGCTTCCGATAAGGTTGAAAAAGCCGAAAGCGACGGCGCGCCGGATGAGGACGCGGAGTCCGCATCCGCATCTGCTGGAACCGATGCAGCGAAACGCGAAGGGGAAGAGCCGGCGGACTCCGTGCAGCCTGCAACAGCTGCGTCGAACGAAGGTGAGGGCGACAATGAGTCGGAGGGGGCTGTTGCCGAGGGCTCCGGGGAAGATGAGGCCGCTTCTTTCGAGGGTGCCGAGGTGTCTTCGAACGTTTCGGACAACGAGATCGCCGAGGTCCTCTCTGCTTTTGATGGCGATAGCATCGCGCTGCTGTCCGAGAACGATGCGTCCGCGCTCGCGTCCCTGAGGGTCACGAACCTCTACGGCACCACCCAGTACGACACCGCCGCCAAGGAGGCGCTGCACGCCTACTCGAAGGCCTCCACCGTCATCGTCGCGAGCGGCGAGAGCTACGTGGACGCCCTGTCGGCCACCTCCCTCGCCGGGGCGCTGGGATGCCCCATCCTCCTGACCTCGCGCACCTCGCTGCCCGACTCGACCGCCGCGGCGATCCGCTCGCTGTCCCCCTCGGAGATCATCGTCGTCGGCGGCCCGGGCGTGGTCTCCGAGGGCGTGTGCGCCGATCTCGGGGACCTCGCCCCCCAGGTCTCGCCGCTCTACGGCACCACGGGCTGCGACACGCAGATCGAGATATACGAATACGGCCTCTCCCGCTCGCTGTGGGACCCCGAGGGCCGCGTCATCGTCGCGTCGGGATCGGTCGCCCCGGGCTGCTTCGCCGACGCGCTTTCGGCCTCCCCGGTCGCCTTCAAGCTCAAGATCCCCGTGTTCATCACGGCCGAGTCGGGAAAGCTGCCCGAGAAGTCCCAGAAAGCGCTCATGCGCGGCGGGTTCAAACAAGCTGTCATCGCAGGCGGCACGGGTGTCGTTCCGCAAATAACCGAAGGCGTGCTCAACGCTGTCACGAAGAAGGGCGGCGGCAAGGTGAACGTTATACGCAAGTGGGGCACCACGCTCTACGACACCTCGGCTGCTTTGGCAAAATGGGCCGTAGAAAGCGGCATCCTCAAGTGGGATGGCGCGGCTTTCGCGACGAGCTATTCGCCCTACGACGCCCTCGCTGGCAGCGTCGTACAGGGAAAAGAGGGTTCGGTGCTCCTGATTGCCGCCGATGGAGAGACCGCTGCCGTAGGCGCTCTGAGCGCTTCGGGTGCTACGGTCTCGAGTATCAAGTTCTTCGGCGGTCCGGGCGTTATCTCTACGAGCCTTCGTACGTATATTACCGATTGCTTCTCCGGCAATGTCTCATATGAATCGGCCGGCTTGAGCTCGTCGAAGATGGCCAAGCTCGAAGGCGTTTCGGCTTCGAGCTTCGATCCTGATCGCTGGAGTTACGGTGATGACGAGTTCTACCAGTTTGCCGTGCTGAACGAGGGCTATTCCGGCGTGACCGCTGCGCAGATCGACGCGTTCATTGCGAAGAACTGCGTGTGGCAGGAGTCGGATTACGGCGTGAAGAGCAAGCTTCGGGGAACGGGCGAATATTTCGTTGCCGCTGCGAAAAAGTACAAAGTGAACGAGGTGTACCTTGTGTCTCATGCCATCCTAGAGAGCGCTTGGGGCTGCTCGACGCTCGCTCAGGGCAAAGTGAAGGGCTATGCAGGGTATCTGAACTTCTACGGCATTGGAGCCTACGATATCGATCCGTACAATGGCGGTGCCGCTTTGGCGAAGAGCGAGGGCTGGAAAACGCCGCAGGCCGCCATCGATGGGGCTGCTCGTTGGATTGCTCAGGGATCGAGCAGGTATTTGAACAATGCGTACGATCAGAACACGCTATACAAGATGCGCTGGAACTACGAGCAAGCGGCGCGCGAGGGCGCCGTCTGGAAGCAATACGCAACCGCCCAGGACTGGTCGACCGGCATCGCTTGCGTCATGGCAAACCTCTACTCCTCTGCGGGCATCAGCAAGGCGAAGACGGGGTTGAGGTTTCTCGTGCCCCTGTATTCGTAGCGAGGCGTGTTCGTGACGGAGGATAAGCAAGCTCTGCAGCCGGGTCGCGCGATGGGACGATTGGGTAAAGAGTTCTATGGGCCTAAGACGTATCGCGTGGGCAATGCTCTGCTGTGCGCTCCGCGTTATGCAAAGGATCGCGTTTCGGGGTTCTCCCGATTTGGGAAGGAGCGGTAATCATGGCTCAGAGTCCATGTGTTTCGGTCGTGGTTCCCATGTACAATGCTGAGGGCGTCGTCGAGGATTGCCTGAACAGCGTGTTGTCTCAGACGCTTTCCGATTTCGAGCTGATCTGCGTAGACGATGAGTCGACGGACGGTACCTGTTCTCTTGTGGAAACGCTCGCCGCGCGCGACGACCGCATAAGGTTTCTGAAGCAGAAAAGCTCCGGGCCCGGAGTTGCTCGCAACGCGGGTCTGGCTGCTGCTCGAGGAACGTTCGTATACTGCCTCGACGCGGACGACTTCATCGAGCGAAACATGCTCGCCTTGTGCGTGAGGGCTCTCGAAGAAACAGAATCCGATGTTGCGCTTGTAGCGTTTTGCACGTACAACGATCAATGTCGGCGTGCGTTTCCTGCGGAATGGAGCATGCGCAATGAGGACGTGTACCCCTCGTATCCATCGGGAACGTTTTCCTGGTCGACAGCGCCCGATCTTTTTTTTGAAACGGTGCAGAACGTGCCTTGGAACAAAGTGGTTCGACGCAGTCTTTTGGCGAAGCATAACATACGATTTCAAGAACTGCGATTGACCGAGGACCTCATGTACTCCCTCCCTGCTGCCGTTGCAGCCCAGCGCATCGTGCGTGTGTCGAAGCCGCTCGTCGTTCATCGGGAGTATTCAGGAACCAACGCTATGTCCGACAAAGGACGCCATCCGCTTGACTTCCTCAAGGCGTTCGATGCTTTGAAAGTCTGGCTGCATGCGGAAGGAAAGTACGATTCGCTGCGCTCGGCCTATCAGACGTGGCTTTTGGATGCGGTCTACTACAATCTTCCGACGTACAGAACCTTCGAGGGCTTCTCTTCGGCTTTCGATTTGCTGGTGTCGGACGATCTGCGTGCATTCGACTTGGCCGATATGGAGATCGAGGCTGTACGCGACCATCGACACCGCGCCGTTTTGGAGGCGCTGCGCTTAGGGTCTCGTGAGCGATTTCTTTTGGCATGCGCCAATGTCGAAGCGGCTGAGGTGGAGGAACAGAGGTGCGGGTTTCAGGATAGGCAAACATCGCTACGATGGCTCGCTAGATGCTTGCGCGATCGGATGCGGGGTTAATCGCTCTCTTGCCCCGCTGGTGGTTTCTCGCCGATCCCGTGAAACGCGTTGCGTTGCCGTGCGAAATTGCATACTATAGTCAGTCGGTTTGTTATGCAATCGTCATGAACCGTGCTCGTCGAGCGCCGTTCCGACCGCTATCGAAGGAGCCCTGCTCTCATGTTAGACGCCTTCGCCAGCTTGCTCTGGCTCATCGTTCAGCCCTGTTACGACCTGACGGGGAACTGGTGGATTGCCATCCTCCTGTTCACGGTCATCATCAAGCTGCTCATGTTGCCGTTGTCGTTGTGGGTGCAGAAGAGCGCCATCCTCATGGTACAGCTCATGCCCGCGCTCAACCGCATCAACGTCAAGTTCTTCGGTGATCGCGAGGCCATCGGGGAGGCGCAAAGCGCGCTGTACAAGGAGAAGCATTACCATCCCATGGTCAGCCTTGTGCCGCTGGTTATCCAGATCCTCATCCTGTTCGGACTCGTGGAGGTCGTGCATTGGATCACCGACGGCGGCGCGCCCGGCACCGAGTTCATGGGCATGGTCCCCATCGAGGACGGCGGCGCTTCGTGGACCATGCCGCTTCTGGCCGGCCTGTCGGCCGTCGTCATGGGCTTCGCGCAGAACCGCATCAACCCGCTGCAGAAAGAGCAGCCGCGTGCCGAGAAGAACATGACGAACGGCCTGTCCATCGGCTTGTCGTTCATCCTCGGCGTGTTCGTGGCCACCGGCATGGGCTTCTACTGGGTCGTCTCGAACCTCATGTCCATCATCATCCAGGCACTGTGCAACGTCATCATCAAGCCGGCGAAGTACATCGACTACGCCGAGCTTGAGGCGAGCCGCGATGACATCGAGGCGTTGCATGCGCTCGAAGCCGGGCGCAAGAAGCGTCGCTGGTTTGATCCGCTTTCGAAGCGCGAGAAGGCCGACTACAAGCGGTTCTTCAACACGGTGAACAAGCATATCGTCTTCTATTCCGAGAGCAGCGGCTTCTACAAGTACTTCAAGGGGGCGGTCGAGTGGCTGCTCAAGAACTCCGACGCTCCCGTCCATTACGTGACGAACGATCCCGACGACCAGATCTTCGAGCTGGCGAAGCGCGAGGAGCGCATCAAGCCGTACTTTATCGGCCAGAAGAAGACCATCACGCTCATGATGAAGATGGACGCCGATGTCGTGGTGACCACGCAGGAGGACCTGGACAACTACTACAACAAACGTTCGTACGTGCGCAAGGACGTGGAGTACGTGTTCATGTTCCATCACATGACGAGCACGCACATGACGGCGACCCGGGAGTCTTACGACAATTACGACGCCATCATGTGCGTCGGGCCGCATCAGGTGCGCGAGCTGCGCCGCGCCGAGGAGCTGCGCGACCTGCCGAAGAAAGAGCTTGTGGAGTGCGGGTACGGCTTGATGGACGAGATCGTCGCGGATTACGAGCGCGGCGCTGCGACGCGGGAGGCAAACGAACGCCCCGTGGTGATGATCGCGCCTTCGTGGCAGGAGGATTGCATCCTCGATTCGTGCATCGACGAGATGCTGGAATCGCTCTTGGGGCACGGCTACCGTATCGTCGTGCGCCCGCATCCTGAGTACACGAAGCGCTACGGTGCTCGTTGGGAGGCGCTTGTGGCGCGCTACGGGCACGTGTCGGAAGACGAGCTGTGCTTTGAGGAAGACTTCAGCCGCAACGATTCGGTGCTGTCGTCCGACATCCTCATCACGGACTGGTCGTCCATACCCTGCGAGTTCTGCTTCGCCACCAAGAAGCCCGCGGTGTTCGTGGACACCACCATGAAGGTCGCCAATCCCGACTATCTGGAACTCGGCATCGAGCCGACGGACATTTCCCTGCGCAACCAGATCGGTCGTTCGGTCCCGGTCGAGGAGGTGCCTGCCATCGGTAAGGTGGTCGAGCGCATGCTCGCGACGCAGGACGAATGGAAGGACGCTATCGAACGGGTTTTAGACGGGTTCGTCTTCAACCTCGGACATGGGGGCGAGGTGGCCGGCGAGTACCTGCTGGGCCGCATGCTCGCGAAACAAGAAGAGAAGAAGCAGGTGGATCATGCTTAAGAAGCGCCTTGCCATCACGCTGTTCGACGCGTTCGCCGTCGCCGCGCTCGCGATGTACGTCGTGCTCGCATTCGCGCCGCCCGCGTACGCCTACGTCGATCCCTCCGTCATGACCTACGCCATCCAGGCGTTCGCAGGCGTGGCGGTCGCCCTCGGCGCCGTGGCAGGCGTCGCTCTGCGCCGCACGCGCAAGATGCTGTTCAAGGTGTTGAACATCGACGAGAACGCGCGCAAGGACGTGGAGCCCGAAGTGCATCGTCTCGATGCGAGCGGGCGGCCTATCGGCGGCGCGAAGGTTCCGGCGCACGTTGCCGAGGAGCCTGCCAGGAAGCGCGCGGCCGGCCGTGGCGCCTCGTCCGCGCCGAAGTGGGGCGGCCGGTTGGCGTACGCGCTCATCGTGTCGGTTTTCACGGTTTTCACGGTTTTCGTGGTGGCGCCGTTCGAGATCGTGGCAGCGAACGCGTCTTCTCTCGTTTTCGGCTTGTCCGATACGTGGTTGACGATTGCCGTGCCGGCTGTCATAGGCGCTGCATGTTTGGCACTGGCGCTTTCCGCGCTGAGAGGCAAGGCTTTTCAGGTAGCGCTGCTCCTTGTTTTCTCGATAGGCTTGGCCGCTTACGTTCAAGCGCTGTTCTTGAACGGCGGGCTTCCGACCGCTGACGGCCGTGCCGTTCCATGGGACGACTACACTACCGCCATGGTGGTGAGCGGATTGGTCTGGATTCTTATCATCGTCATCCCTCTCGTTCTCAGCCGCTGGTTCGGTCCGACGTGTCGTGGCACTGCAGCCATGGTCAGCGTGTGCCTGGTGATCGTGCAGGCCGTCGGCGTAGTGAGCCTTTTCAACAACGCGACAAGCATCGCCGAAGCGTCGCCCGTTTCGTCCGAAGGGGGCGTCCGAAGCGCCGCCCAAGGCGAGCGGCAGGTTACCGAGGAGGGCCTCTTCGAGGTTGCTCCAAGCGACAACGTCATCGTGCTCATGCTCGACATGGTCGACCTGCGCAACTTCGACGATCTGCTGGCGAGCGATCCGAGCGTGAAAGACCGATTGGACGGCTTCACGTATTTCGAAAACACGACCGGCTCATTGATCCCTACCCGATACGCCGTTCCGTACCTTTTGAGCGGTCAACTGCCGAGTCACGATGAGTCGTTCGCGGATTATATTGCGAACCGCTACGACCTCGGCTCGTTCCTTCCTGCGATCAGCGATGCCGGGTACTCCATCGGCCTGTACTCCGATTCGCTCATGCTCGAGCCGGAGGAGTCTCCGAAGCAGCAGAAGATCGTCGATTCGACGCTGAACATACATCCTTTAGGGGACGTGCATCGCAGCGCCAGCCTTGATGCACAAGGCGCGCTGCTCTCCCTTTGGAAGTGTGCTCTCTACCGCGATATGCCGTGGGTATTGAAGCCTCCGTTTTGGTTCTACACCGACGAGGTCAACAGCAGCATGGTCAACTGGGACGTCGATGCGACGGGCGGAGACGTGCCTTACACCATGAACGATTTCCAGTACTTCGACAAGTTGAAGAACATCGGCCTGTCCGTCGATAACGAGGGGTACAATGGTGCGTTCAGGTTCATCCATCTGCAAGGTTCCCACTATCCGTACGCGATGGACGAGAATGGAAACGATATCGGCGTCGACAACTCGACGATCGAAAAGCAAACTGCCGGCGTGTTCAAGATCGTGGACGAGTACCTCAACCAGCTTCGCGATTTGGGAGTGTATGACGATTCCACCGTCATCATCATGTCCGACCATGGCAGCTGGCATATCACAGAAGAGATCGACGACGTCTCGTGCCCTATCATGATCGTCAAACCTGCCGCCTCGTCGCCGTACGCGTTCAGCGGTCCGATGCGCACCTCCGACGTGCCGGCAAGCCATCTTGACTTCGAGGCGACGGTCATCGAGGCTATGGGCATGGACGCGGCGAACTACGGCACGTCGTTGTTCGCGCTCACCGACGAGTCCCGCACGCGTCCCTACTACGCCATGCTCTGCGAGGGTGTGAACGAGGTTGCCATTCAGGAGTTCGAGATCGAAGGCAACGCGCTCGATTTCTCTGGTTGGCATCCTACGGGCAAGCAATGGGCGAGCGGATAGCGGCTGCCTGCTTCTCGATGCGCCCGTACGGCCCGTCTGCGACAGATCGCTCGATGTCGCAGGCGGGCTGTTTCCTTTGCGGATGGCGAAACAGGATGCTCGGGCCGAAGGTCATCGCATCCGGCATCGGACCGCTTGTAAGACTAAGTGCAGCATAGGCGGCGAAACCCGCGCGAAGGATTTCAAGTTGCTCGTTTTGCGTTCGTGGGTCGAGAATACCTTCGCTACGGCCGCGGGCGGCTCGGTACTGCAATAATGCTTTGGTTGAAGATGCGCTCGCATGGGGATCGACGAGGAACATTATGGAATGGTATTGGGCGGTGATCGTGTTTGCCGTGGCCTTTGCGGTCGCGTTCTGCATGGTGCCTGTTTCCAAGATCGCGTTTCGCATCGGGGTGATCGTGCGCCGATACCCGGGATAGTCCGATCGCCGTCTGCTTGGCGTTTCTGCGCTACAACTTCTTCCCTGCCTCCGTGTTCATGGACGATTCGGGGTCGCTCTTGCTCGGGCTCGTCGTGGGGATCGTTTCGGTGGGAGGCGTCGTGCGCACGCAAAGCTTCGTGGTCATGCTCGTGCCCCCGTCGTTATCGCCTGGTGTCCATCCCTCGCGACAGGGTCGTCTTCGCGGATCAACGATGCGCTCCTTGACAACGATCCTCAAAAGGTGGTCGATGAAGCCGAGAAGCTTACCGGTGTCGAGATACCTTGCTATATGATGATAACCTTCGCGTCCTTTGAGGCTTTAATCGATGCTATGGGCGGCATTGTGGTGGACGTGCCGAAGGATATCAAGGTCCCCGACCCTATGACTGCAGAGGACGTGACCGTAAAAGCGGGGGACGATCAGTATCTCGATGGGTCGGAGGCTCTCGTGTTGGCTCGAGCCCGCAAGGAATACGACGACAATCAGGAAGCGCTGCGTCAGATCAACGTGCGCAATCTGGAAATCGCCATGCTGCAAAAAGTACTCGATCTTGACAGCGAGAAAGCTGCAAACGTCGTGTTGGTGGATCTCGAGGAGAACACGAGCACCATCTGGACATGGCCGGCTCTACGTCGAAGATCACTGCAAGGCGATCTATCTGGTTTTGGAGTCTGGGACGCTGGGAGAGGTGTACAACGTTGGCGGCCATAACGAGCGTCCAAATATCTTCATTGTGAAGAAAATCATTGAAGAGATGTCGAATGCTGTTTGCGACTCTGAGATCACTGAGGCTTTGATCACGTTCGTGGAGGATCGGAAGGGGCACGATAGGCGTTACGGCATAGCACCCGATAAGATCAAAACGGATCTCGGCTGGCATCCTAAAACCAAGTTCGAAGACGGCATTGTGCTCACTATCAAATGGTATCTGGCTCATAAAGATTAGATGGAGCATGTTACCAGCGGTGCGTATCAGAATTACTACGAGAGAATGTACGCTTCGAGGGGTTAGCGCTTTCGCGCTTCCCCTGTATGGGATGATCTGTTCTGTTTTTAGGGAGAGTCCGGCTCTGTGCTATTATGATCTGCATTCGTTTCTGATTACTAGGGAGGTGCATTGTTGACGGGGCCTGACCGTTCTCGTAAGGGGATACCCAGGGGCAGGTTTCAGGGCGGAAAGCTCGTGAATGGAAACGCTTGCCCGACTGGGCATCACGCGCAGAGACCTTCCCTTTCGCCGAGTGGCTTTAACTCGCATTCGGGCCGAGAAGCCCCCCATCCGCATGTCCAGCAATCTCGCACGCAGCGAGGTTATCTTTCTGGAGGCGCTTCGTATGCGCCCCGAGCGGTTAGCCGCCATACCGCTCAAGAGCTTTATCCCGACTGCGTTAGAAAGCGCAAACGATCGCGTTTGTCGAAGCTTGTTGGTGTGTCTGCGCTCGCGGCTCTTCTTGTGATCTTGCCCGCGGTCGGCGGCTATGCGCTGTGGTATTCCGGCGTGCTCAACAGTGCACTATTCATGGGCTCCGAACAGGATGCCGACGGCTGTCGTACCGCAGGCGCTCGACGCGGCGGCATAGTGTTCGCGAAGTGCTAGCGCGGCTCTTCGCGTCGATGGAAAGGTGAGCCTTGCATGCCTGCTATATCGGTCATTGTTCCAATGTACAACGTTCGTTCCTATGTCGGACAATGCATAGAGTCGCTTCGGCGGCAGACGTTTCGGGACTTTCAAGTCATCTGCATTGACGATGGATCGACCGACGATACGCTGTATTTCGCGCAGGATGCAGCGAAAGGGGACGAGAGGTTCTCGTTCGTCTCTCAGGCGAATGCCGGTCAGTCGGCTGCGAGAAACGTCGGCATCGAAAGAGCGACGGGGAAGTATCTGCTGTTCTTGGATTCCGATGATTACTATGAAGAGCGCGCGCTGCAAACGTTGTACGATCGAGCAGAACGCGACGGGCTGGATGATTTGTTTTTCACGGCCCGCTCCGAATACGAGAACTCTCGTACGCGAAAGCGATATCGCGATGACTACGATAACCGCGAGGACATATGCGGCAACATGACGGGGCGGGAGTTGCTCGTGCGTTTTGCCGAAACGGATTCGTTTTGCGTATCTCCCGCCATGCAGCTCATACGGCGCGATTTCCTTGAGTCTTCAGGCATTCGCTTTTACGAAGGCATCGTTCATGAGGACAATCTGTTCACCTGCATGATGCTCGCCCATGCACGACGCGCGGCTTTCATGAATGAGCCTTTGTACGTTCGCAGGGTGCGACCGGGTTCCACCATGACCGAGGAGCGGGGAATCAAGCATGTGTACGGGCATTTCAAGAGCGCTTACGAGCTTGAGGCATGGCTGCGCACGGATATTCGGGGCACTCGCGCGTTCGATGAGGCGTTGCTGCGCCATATTGCTTTTTGCTACGACTTGGCGGCTTTCGATGCTCTTTCGATTGATGAGGAGGCGCTCGACGAGCGCGCTTGCCAACTGTTGCGCGACGAGGAGCTGTCCTTTCGTCTTCACGTCATCGAACATGCTCGCGAAATGAGAGGAGTTCGTAAAGAGTACATTGAGTCGATGACGTACCGCATGGGTCGTGCTATCCTGGCTCTGCCTTGTTGGCTGAAGGAGCGCATCGGTCGCTAGCCATTGGCCGATGCTCTAAAGGAATGGTATTCGTAAAACTTAGGAAAATCGCATGCTCCGCCGTCGTTGCGTGCGGCGTTTTCTCGAGATTGCTTTTGGCCGGTTGCCAACAGCAGCAAGCCGAAGAGAGTACTTCGGGCACCCAGCTTATGAAAGAAGCGCAAAACGATCCCTTTTACGTGTTGGTCGTTGGCAACGATTCCCGAACCAGTACGCCATGGAAGAGCGCGATGACATGTGGTTGTGCCGCGCGACGAGGTAACGTGGAAGAAGGTCATAGAGGTCGCCGATCAGGGCGGCGTACCGAAGACGGTAATGCCGCTTTCCGAGGTTGCGGCCGCGTAGCAAACGCCCGCTTGCAAGAAAGGCTCCGAACGCGTAGTTCGGAGCCTTTCTTTATTCCTTGCCTTCGCGTCTGCTCTTTTTCTTAACATAGCAGGACAGTGTGTACCAGGTGAACGAGGGGCCCACGTTCTTTAGGTTGTACAGCCCCTGTTTGACAAGCCCCCACACGTACGGCGTCGACCGGACGTGTGGTTCGGGCATGCTGCGCAGGTCGGCAAACATCCGCTTGCAGCCGGGCGGGATCTCGGCATCCGACAACACGAGATCGGCATCCATGCGCTCGAACATGCGGGTTGCCGCCGTGCGCACCTCTTCGTGCGACAGGTCGACTTCTTCGAGCACGCCGCTCAAATAGGTGAACCCGCGGCTGTTGTGGGCACGCAACACGGTTTCGTCGTCCATCCCAATGCGTTCGAGCACGTCCATCATGTCGTTCCAGCGCTCGAAGGGCAACAACGTGTTGTTGAGCGCGAACGACTTCGACTTCTCGGGCGTTTCTTCCCGGTAGCAGTAATACGGTTTGTCGAGGTAGGCGATGCGCTCGGCTTGGCAGAGCGTTTCAATCAGGAACGGATTGTCAGCCCATCCAGCGCCGGGATATTCGCGAAACCGAATGCCGTGTACGTCGAGGAACGGCTTCCGGTAGACGGCCGACCAGATTGACGGATGGTGGGTTAACAGATGCGCCGCGTCGCGGATGACGAACGGCTGACGGGGCGGTTTGATGCGGTTGCGATAGCTGCAGTTCAGCTTGCGCTGCTCGGGCGTGTCGGGCATCCAGATGCGCCAGTACGGGGTTTTCACGATGTCGACCGGGCCGTCAAGCGTTGCTGCGAAGGCGAGCATGTCGGCGTACATGCCGGGCTCGATCCAGTCGTCGGGCTCGACGATGGATATCCATGCGCCGCGTGCCTCCTCAAGACCACGGTTGCAAGTTGCGCCGTAGCCCTGGTTCTGCTTGTCGATGACGCGGATGCGCTCATCGCGATCGGCGTATGCCTGCATGATGGCAAGCGAACCGTCGGTGCTGCCGTCGTTGAGGCAGATGATATCGAGCTCGCGGTACGTTTGCGCCAAAACGCTGTCGAGGCATTGTTCGAGATACGGCTCGGCGTTGAATATGGGAACGATGATGCTGATCAGGGGCTGCGATGTGCTCATGGGGTCCGTTCCTTCGATACAGCCGTCCTTCCGCGCGATTGCGAAGGGCGGATCTGAGTAAGTTTCCTACTTTCGTTCATGATAGCGTAAAATACCGAGAATACTGGTAAAAGGCGAGGGGAGACCGCTTTTATGTGGAGCATGTTTGTCGTGTCGGTTCTTGCGGGGATCGTCTTTTTGTACGTCCCGGGGTTCTTGTTGCTTCGGGCATGCCGACTGCCTCGCCTTACCGCGCTCGTTTCCGCCCCTTTGCTTTCCATCGTGGGGTACCTGCTGCTTTGCTTGCTGTATGCGAAGCTCGGGGTCTTCAGCTCTTGGATGACCCTTGTCATCCCGCTGTTTCTCGTGGGGACGGTTGCGCTCGTCGCAGGTTCCATCTTGGGGCGGGGGATTGAGGTGGCGTGCGGTGCTCGCTTCTCGCCAGATGGCGATCCTCGCGTCGCTGGGGGGCGCGAAGGGGGATGGACGTCCGACTGGGTGCTGCTCGGATTGTACGTGCTGGTGGGGCTCGTCGTCTCCGCTGCCTGCTTCGCGCTGTTCCTGGACGGCCCCGATTCCTTCCCTCAAGAGTACGATAACGTGCACCATCTGGGCGTAACGCTCGGTTTCGTCCAGTCGGGCAACTGGTCGCCCTTTGCCGCCACCCTGTATGCGTCCGCAGCTGATTCCGCCATCAATCCTCTACCCGGCGTCGGGTACTATCCAACCGCCTGGAACTGCTTGTGCGCGCTTGTGGTGAGCGTGCTGGGGGTTTCCACCGCGCTTGCGGCGAACGCGGTGAATTTTGCATTTATTGCCGTGGTGTTTCCGTCGGGCATGTTCTTGCTCATGCGAATCATGTTTCCGAAGAAGCCCGGCATTGTTGCATGGGGCTCTCTCTGCGCGCTGGCGTTCTCCGCTTTTCCCTGGATGTTGCTGTTGTTCGGGCCCTTGTACCCGAACATGATCGCGTTCTGCCTGCTACCGCTCGTCCTGTTTTCCTTCATGAGCTTGTTCTCGAAGGGGGTGGGCATTGCGGGTCGCGCGGCCGCGGCGCTGCTGTTTTTCATGGGGATGCTGTGCTGCGCGTTCGCTCAGCCGAACGCGGCTTTCACGGCGGCGGTGTTCCTGGCACCGTTTTGCGCTCGGCAGGCGTACCGGGCGGCGAGTCGTATCCCGGTACCGGCTGGGCGCCAGCGGCTCGTGCAGGTTGCATGTTGCGCTGGGGCGTGCGCGGCAATGGCTGTTGTGTGGTACGTTTTGTACAAAGCGCCTTTTCTCCAGAGCGTCGTGTCTCATTCGTGGCCGGCGATTTCTTCGAAGCCCGAAGCGTTTGTCGATACCCTTTTGCTGGGTTTTCGTGCGGGCGGCGTCCAGGTTGTTCTCGCCGCACTCGTGATCGTAGGCGCACTTTACACGCTGCGTAGGAGAGAATATCTCTGGCTCTCGGTTTCGTATGCGATCATGGCGCTGCTCTATATCGTCGATGCATCGTCCGACGGTCCCCTGCAGCATTTACTCACGGGTTTTTGGTATACCGATTCGTGCCGCGTCGCGGCATCGGCGGCCTTGTTCGCCATCCCTTTGGCGAGTATGGGCTTATGGGCGGCGGCACAGGGTCTCCGCCGGTTGGCGGAGCGGATGTTTCCGAAGGCTTCTCCTCGAAAGATCGGAATCGGTGGAACCTGCGTTGTGGCGGTCGCTTTCGTCCTTGCGAATTACTATCCTGGCATCGCTCTGCCCGTCGACGGTGTCAAGGTGACGGCTCTCGAATGGACGATGTCGTACATGCATCGGCAAAACGACGCAGACGAGTTGCGCGTGTACGGTGCGGACGAGCGTGCGTTCGTTCAAGAGGCGCTGTCCGTCCTTCCCGAGGATGCATTGTTGATCAACGTACCCGACGACGGATCTGCATTCGCTTATGCGGTCGATGGGGCGCGGGTGTATTATCGCTACCTGAGAACGTACGGCGAAGACGACGAAACAGAGGAAAGCGAACTCATCAGGAGCAAATTGTCTGAGATTTCCGCCAACCAAGACGTCCGCGATGCGGTCGATAAGATCGGGGCCGAGTACCTCATCGTGCTCGATCAGGGAAAGTCCGAACAGGAAAGTCCTCGCTTGTTCACGTATGAGAACGGGAAAAACTGGAAAGGCATCGATTCCGTCGATGACGATACTCCCGGATTCGAAATCGTGCTGAGCAGGGACGATATGCGCTTGTATCGAATCACCGCAGCGTAGCCTTGGCTACAGGCCTCGGCGCTCCTGGGCGCGTCGGCATGCTTCAACAGCGTGCTCGGCAGTTTTCTCCCAGGAGCATTCGGAACGAACGCGCCGCCCAACGTTCTGCCCCTGCGATCGCAGTTGCTGACGGTTTTCGACGGCTCGCTCAAGCGCTCGACGTATGGTTTCGGGCGTCTTGTCGAGAATGACGGTCCCAAAATTCTCATCGGGGATGAGCTCGTCCACGCCGCCGACGTCGGTGACGATGATCGGGGTGCTGCAGGCAGCTGCTTCAAGTAGCGTCGTGGCGAACCCTTCGGACCGCGAGGGGAGACACAAGGCATCGACCTGCATAAGCAGTGCGGCGATGTCTTCGCTGGAAAGCTTGCCAAGGAGGTGCAACTGGCTGCTTGCTTGCGTCCGCAACGTTTCGAGGAGCGGTCCGTCGCCAGCCACGAACAGGGCAATACTTTGCGCGGATGACCACTCTGCAACGGCTTGTGCGAGCTCGAGAACCCCCTTTTCTCCAACGAGTCGACCAACGAAAGCCACAGCGAAGGTATCGTTCGGTAAACCGAACTCGCTTCGGAAATCGCGTTTGCTCGCATTGGATACGTAGCCATCGGCCGAGATGGCGTTGGGGAGCTCGCCTTGCGAGGCGATGCCGAAGTGGGAGAGCCATGCGCTCGACTTACGGGATACGGCGTAGTACGAGGCGGCGTATCGTCGCCCGGCACGCGTCACGGCGTGCTCGACCAGCTTGACGCCCGCATCGACGAGGGGACTACCCGTCGTCAAATGTGCGGATCCGTGCTCGATGAGTATCGGTGCGATGCCTTTTGCCCGAGCGAACGCAAGACCTTCGAGGGAATGCAGATAGAACCTTGTGTTGACGATAACGTAATCGATGCGCTCGTTTTGCAGATGAGACCAAAGCGCTCGGTATCGGCTGTTTTTCTGTGCGACGGGATACCGGTTGTTCAGGCATCCTCTGCAAGGGAGCCTCACTACTTCAATGCCGTTTTCGACGGCGGTTCCTCTCGAGCCGTGGGTTGCCAGCGTCACCACGATGATCCGATAGCCTGCTTCAGCCAATGTCTGCGCGAGGTTCTCGGTGTACGCTTCCACGCCGCCCATGCTGGGAGGATAGAGCGCGGAGAATATGCAAATGCACGGTGATGACATGAGTATCTTCCATGCTTCCTTGAATTGAACTGGCCGAATCCATCCATTATACGATTTGATTCGCTTTTATGTCACTCCAACGTTAGAATGGAACATCGACGTTTTCGGTGGTGCTCTGCGCCTATCGGAAAACCTGCTTGGGCGGAAAACGAAGGGCTATGGACAGCAAAACGAGGGTAATCGCCGTTATTCCGGCATACAATGAAGAAGCGAATATCGTCTCGACGATCGAGGATTTGAAGCGGCATGCTCCCGAAGTCGATTACGTGGTCATCAACGACGGGTCAAAGGACGCGACGGCCTCCATTTGCGAAGAGCGTGGCTATCATTTCATTTCTCTTCCCGTCAACCTTGGTCTTGCCGGCGCATTTCAAACAGGGATGAAGTATGCGTGCGCGCACGCATACGACTACGCGATACAGTTCGACGCCGACGGGCAGCATTCCGCGGCCTATATAGCGGAAATGGTGGCCACTGCCGATCGCACCGGCGCCAACATCGTCGTGGGCTCGCGCTTCTCCGCGAGAAAGAAACCGCTTTCCGCTCGCATGGCGGGGTCTGCCCTCATCACGGCGATGATCTTCCTGACGACCGGCAAGCGCATTCAGGATCCGACGTCGGGTATGCGGCTGTTCGACGCTTCGATGATCCCCCTGTTCGCCCATGAGCTCGATTTCGGGCCCGAGCCCGACACGCTCTCTTTCTTGATGCGGCGAGGTTGCACGGTTGAAGAGGTCCAGGTGGAGATGCGCGAGCGTACGGCTGGCGAGAGCTACCTGAGCTTCACGAAGTCGGTTTCGTACATGCTGCGCATCAGCATCTCCATCCTGCTTGTGCAGTGGTTCAGGAGGAAGCGATGACCATCCTGTTCAAAGTTGCCCTCATCGGCGGCGCGATATGCGCGCTCGCTTTCGTCTTGCGCAGGATTCGCAAGTCCGAGGTCAAGATAGCCGATTCGACCTTCTGGTTCCTCTTTGCCGTCAGCCTGGTGCTTCTGGCCCTGTTTCCCCAGATCGCATTTTTCTTTTCCGATCTGCTCGCCATCGAGTCGCCCGCCAATTTCGTCTTCTTGTACGTGATAGCGGCCTTGGTCATCCGAGAGTTCAACTCTACGGTGGAGCTGTCGCAACTGCGCAGCAAGCTTGCTGCGCTTGCGCAGGAGCAAGCGTTGCGCGAGGCGCGAGCGAGGGAGTGCGAAGGCGGTGAGCTTCGCTATGGAGCGTCTGACGATCGATGACATGAAAGCCATCCAGCTCGAATTGATGGACGAGCTGGATAGGGTATGTCGCGAGCAGGATATTCGCTACTTCCTCGGGTACGGGAGCCTGCTCGGGGCCGTGCGGCACGGTGGGTTCATTCCTTGGGATGACGATATGGACGTCGTCATGCTGCGTTCGGAGTACGAACGTCTGCTCTCGGGATTCGACGGGTGGAAATCGAGCGATCGGTTCGCGCTTGCTTCGTACCGCGATGGCGAATCGATATACCCGTTCGTGAAGCTGGTCGACACGACGACGCGCGTTCTGGAGAACTTCGTCGACAAGGGCACGGCTACGGGCGTGTGGGTGGATTTGTTCCCGCTCGACGACGTGGATCCCGAGAACCGAGCGCCGTTCAGGAGGAACGCTCGGCTGTCCCTGACGCGCAGTTTCATCGTGACCGATCCGTCGGTGGGAACGAACGGCTTCGTGAAGCTCGTGAAACGGGTGGTGTGTCCGTTCGCCCATCGGCTCGATGCGTTGAAGTACGCGTGCGCCATCGACGAGAACGCTCGCGGCGCCTGCCCCGAAGGGTCCGACACCGTTGCCGACGTCGTCGGCGAGGGGAAGACGAGCTTGCTGTTCCCGAAGAGCCTCTTCGAGCCGATCGAGATGCAGTTCGAGGATAGGACGTATTCCGCACCGGCGGGTTACGAGCGGTTCCTGGAGATCCAGTACGGGGACTGGCGCACGCCGCCGTCCGAGGGCGACCGTGCAATCCACACCTTCGAGGCATACCGCCTATGAGGCCGTCGTCTCGTTCGGGCCATGACGTGCAGCCCCTGTCCACGAAACAGAACATGCTGTGGAACTCTGCGGGCTCGATGACGTATTTGGCGTGCCAATGGCTGACGACGGTGTTCGTCGTGCGTTTGTCTGCAGGCTACGACGATGCGGGCCTGCTCTCGCTGGCGATGTCGGTCGTGGGGATCTTCGGCACGTTCGCGAACTACAAGATGGGGACCTATCAGATTTCCGATATCAAGCACGAGAACGAGCTGAGCGAATACCTGGGCTTCCGCTGCTTGACGTTGGGGCTGGCGTTCGTGGCATGCATGGTGTACGCGTATCTGACGTGCGCGCCGTATACGTTGCTTACCATCGCGCTGTTCTTCTTGTTCAAAGCCGTGGGCTTGCTCATCGATATCCTGCATGGCGCAGATCAGCAGCATCGTCGTATGGACTATATCGGAAAATCCTTCATTGCCCAGGGCGTCAGCACGCTCGTTGCCTTCGTGGCGGCGTTCTGGGCGACTCAGAATCTGAACGTCGCCATCGTGTCCATGACCCTTGCCGCGCTTTTCGTGCTCGCTTTGTTCGACATTCCGAGGACGCGGCGGTTCGAGCGCATCTCCGTTCGCCTGTCGCGCAGCAAGGCGTGGTACTTCTTGAAGGTCTCACTGCCGGCGGTTCTCGCTTCTTTGGCTGCGAGCGCGATCTTCACCATCCCTAAGCAGTATTTGGCGGCGGTTTCGGGAGATGCGGCTCTCGGCATCTACGCTTCGGTAGCCGCTCCGGCGCTGATCATCCAAATGGGCGCGACGTATCTGTACGGTCCGCTCCTCGATGTGTTTCCCCGCTACTTCTTCAACGGCGATCGAGCCGGGTTCCTCAAGCTGCTTGGAAAAACGGTCGGCGGCATCGTGCTGGTGAGCGTCGCATGCTCCATCGTCTTGGAATTCATCGGGTCGTGGGCGCTGCAGCTGCTGTTCGGTGCGAGCATCGAACCGTACGTGTACCTGCTGCAGCCGATCATCTTGTCTACGGTCGCGACGGCGTTCCTGTGGTTCTTCGGGGACCTGCTGATCACGCTGAGGAACTTCAAGGCGAATTTTATCGGGAACGCCGTCGCGTTCGTCGCGGTGGTGCCTTTGACGTTTCCTTTCGTCACCATGTGGGATATGAATGGGGTGAGCTTCGCCGGAACGGCCGCGTGTCTGGCGGGCGTGCTCACGTTGTTGGCTTTCCTCGTGTCGACGATTCGCCGAGGTCCCGATCGCGCGCGTCCTGAGGTCGAGAAGGGGGAGGCGGCATGATGCGCATCCTGCACGTCATCGGAGCTATGGACCGAGGCGGTGCCGAGACCATGATCATGAACCTGTACCGGGCGATCGATCGATCGCGCGTGCAGTTCGATTTTCTCGTCCACGAGCAGAGGGTATGCGATTACGATGAGGAGATCCAGGACCTCGGCGGCAAGGTGTACCGGGCCCTCCCTCGTTTCACGCTGTTGAACTATCCGGTCTATCGCAAACGCTGCCGGGAATTCTTCTCCGGTCATTCCGAACATCCTATCGTGCACGGTCATATCGCGAGCAGCGCTGCGGTGTATCTTCGCGAGGCGAAACGGCAGGGCCGCGTGACGATTGCTCACAGCCATGCCCAAAACTACCCGTTATCCGTTCCCGAGCTGGGATTCAGGGCGCTTGCGTACCCCATCCGATTCGTCGCGGACGAGTTCCTCGCCTGCTCGATCGAGGCCGGTCGCGATCGGTTCGGCAAGGCGATCGTCGAGGGCGATCGGTTTCAGGTGGTGAAGAACGCGATCGACGTCGATCGGTACGCCAACGATCCGATCGCGCATGAGCAGGCTAAGCGGTTGCTCGGGTACGAAGGCGTGCCTCTGATCGGCCACGTGGGAAGATTCGACCCGATCAAAAACCATACGTATCTTATCGAGGTGTTCTCCGAGGCGAGGCGCCGCATTCCGGGCGCCAAGCTTCTGCTGGTGGGCAGGGGGCCGTCCGAGGAGGAAGTCCGACGAGCTGTGCGCGAAGCTCATCTTGAGGACGACGTCGTGTTCTGCGGAGTAACCGATCGCGTAGCCGACGTGCTGAAAGCCCTCGATGCGTTCGTGTTCCCCTCGTTTTCGGAAGGTCTGTCGATGGCCGCGGTGGAGGCTCAAGCTGCCGGCGTGCCGTGCGTGCTGTCGACGGGGGTTCCCGAGTTGGCGGTGATCGCGCCGCAATTCACCGTCCGCTTGCCGCTCGACGCGGGAAGCGGCGTCTGGGCCGACGCGGTGGAGCGGGCTGTTCGCGCCGGTGCCGGCCGATCCGAAGGCGCGGACGCCGCGCGACGCAGCGGATACGATATCTCCGATACGTCGCGATGGCTCGACGCGTACTATGCGGAGGTGCTGGAGAAGACGGCGGGGGGAGTGTAGGGGCGTGCAATACGAACAGGATGAATTGCGCAGACTGCAGTTGGTCGAGCTCGATATCCTGCGCGATATCGACAAGGTGTGCCGCGAGCACGGGATCCGGTACTTCCTGGATTCGGGCACGCTTCTGGGAGCGGTGCGTCACGGCGGCTTCATACCCTGGGACGACGACGTCGATCTGGGCATGCCGCGACACGATTACGAGCGTTTCCTGGAAATCGCCCCGCGGGCGCTTGGCGATGCTTACGTTGTCGCCGATCCTCATAGATGCAATGAGCAGGCTGGCATGTTCGCAAAAGTGTGGAAGCGCGGTACAAAATTCTTTACTGAGGAGACGGTCGAAGCGGGGATTCCGCAAGGTATTTTCGTAGATGTTTTTCCTTACGATCGGTTGCACGCCGACGAGAAGATCGCTTGGAGGCAGCGGTTTATGTGCCGGGTTTGGCAGAGCGCGTTGTACCTCTACCATTCGAAATGCATCACCGTGCCTCATGCGGGATTGCTTGGCGCGCTGGAGAGGGGCGCGTGTCGAGTGGCTCATATGATTGTCAAGAGGTGTTTCAGCAGAGAACGCATCGTCGAGGGATTCGAAACGTGGGCATCGCAAGGTGGTAGCGATCCGGGTTCGGCTTACGCTGCTCTGTCGTGCGCTACGGCGCACTTTCCCGAAAGCGTTCTCTTCCCGGTTGAGCGTATAACGTTCGAAGGGGCTGCGTTTTCAGCTCCTGCGTGCGTTGAGGCGTATCTTGACGACATGTATGGCATCGATTGGCGCGAGCTTCCATCGCCGAAGCATCGTCGCAACCACGCTCCGGTTGAACTTGATTTTGGGGATGCTGAGTACGCGGTGGTTTAATCTATGCGCGGTGTTCATTTTTTATACAACCTTTACAAATATGAACAACATAGATATGCTTTAGCTCGATAATCTGATTCTATTGCGAAGCGAGGAATGTGCATGCCCCTTGTGATGACCCGGCGATCGTTTTTGGCGGTTGCGGCGGGTGCGGCTGCGTCGCTTGCCTTGTCGGGATGCAGCTCCGCGAGCGATAACACCGTGGTGATCTACTCGTGCGGCGAGGGCGAGGCGAACGAGGTGCTGCTCGAGGCCATGCATCGCGATCTGCCGCAGTACGATATCCGCTTGCACTACGTGTCGACCGGCACGTGCGCGGCGAAGCTCCAGAACGAGGGTACGTCGAGCGAGGCCGATATCGTTCTCATGCTCGAGGGCGGTTACCTCAGGCAGATTCAGCCGAGCCTGGCGAAGCTGACCTCGTACGATTTCGAAGTGTTCGAAGACGATCTGCTCGACGGCTCGAGTACCTACCTTCCCTTCAGGCGCGAGAGCGCATGCGTTGCCATGAACGTCGGGGAGCTGACTGCTCGCGGCATCGCCATCCCCGAGACGTACGACGATCTGCTCGATCCAACGTACCGTGGGCTCATCACGATGGCGAATCCGAAATCTTCCGGTACGGGCTACAACTTCGTTAAGAGCCTCGTGAACACGCGGGGCGAGGATGCGGCCTTCGAGTATTTCGACAAGCTGGCCGAGAACGTGTACCAGTTCTCGTCGTCGGGATCGGGGCCGGTCAACGCGCTTGTGCAAGGAGAGGCGTTGATCGGGTTCGGCCTCACCTACCAAGCGGTGTCCGAGATCAACAAGGGCGTGCCCATCGAGGTGCGGTTCTTCGAGGAGGGCTCGCCTTGGACGATGAACGGCGTGGCGGTGGTCGACGGCAAGCAGGATAAGCCGGCGGTGCGAGCCGTTATGGATTGGATGTTCAGCACGGGCATCCTGCTGGACAAGCAGGAGTTCGTCCCGGACAAGGTGTTCGTCGATCAACATACCGAGATCCCGAACTACCCGCAGGATACGCACTACGCGGACATGGAAGGCGTGTTCGACATCGACGAGAAAAAGCGGTTGCTAGGGAAGTGGAAGTACTGATGACGAGCGAACAGGAACACACGATGGTCGACACGACGTCAAATCGCGAGACGCTTGCGGACGAGCCGAAACTTCGCATCAGCGGCTTAGTTAAGCGTTTCGAGGGATCCGAGGTCCTGCACGGTCTCGATTTCGATGTGCGGGATGGCGAATTCCTTTCCATCCTGGGACCTTCGGGATGCGGTAAGACGACCACGTTGCGCATTCTCATCGGTCTGCTGGCACCCGACGAGGGCTCGATCGCCCTCGACGGGCGCGACATCACGACAGCGTCGCCCGACGCGCGCGGCATGGGCATCGTGTTCCAGAATTACGCCCTGTTCGAGAACATGACGGTGCGCGGCAACGTCGAGTACGCCTTGAAGTTCAAGCCCGATCTGAAGGCCCGTCGGCGCGAGATCGCCCAACGCGTGCTCGAGCAGCTCGGCCTTGCGGAGCATCTCGACAAGAGCGTGCGGCAGCTGTCGGGCGGCCAGCAGCAGCGCGTGTCCATCGCCCGCACGCTGGCGCTCAATCCCGAGGTCATCCTGTTCGATGAGCCCATGAGCGCGCTCGACGTGGAAACGCGCCTGTCGCTGCGCCTCGAGCTCAAGCGCATCCAGCGGGAGTTCGGCACGACGATGGTGTACATCACGCACGACCAGGAGGAGGCGTTCGCGCTGTCCGACCGCGTGATGGTGATGGGGGAGGGCAGCATCCACCAGCTGGCCGCGCCCGAGGAGATCATCGCCAACCCGGCCGACGACTACGTTGCCGACTTCGTGGTGAAGAACCTCAACATCAAAATGGACTCGCTTGCGCGATTCATGGATCGGTAGGCGGCTCGTGAAGCGAAAGGGTACGTTCAATCTCACTCGGGTGGTTCTTGCTGCCTTCTTCCTCTTTGCTGCCGTGCTGCCTTTGCTGGGGATGTTCTCGCAACTGGCGAGTCCGGGGGCGTCCGAGGTGTTCGGCACGGAGCAGTTCAAGGCTGCCTGTCTCAACTCCATCGGCGTGTCGCTTACTTCGACGGTCATCTCGCTGGCGCTCGCGCTGGCGATGTCGTGGGTGCTCTGCCGCACGAACATACGCGCCAAGGGCGTCATCGCCGTCGTCATGACGCTCCCTATGCTCATCCCTTCGCTCGCGCTCGGCATGGGGCTGGTGTTCTTGCTCGGGTCGAACGGGGTCATCACGAACGCGCTCGGGCTCGATTTTTCGCTGTATGGGTTCTGGGGCATCGTGATGGGTTCGGTGCTGTACTCGTTCCCCTCGGCGTTCTTGTTGCTGTACGACGTGCTCAAGTACGAAGATGCATCGCCGTACGAGGCCGCCGATGTCCTGGGAATCCCGAAGGTCAACCAGTTCCTCAGCATCACGCTGCCGTATCTGCGCAAGCCGCTCATCTCGGCCGTGTTCGCCACCTTCACGCTCGTGGTGACCGACTACGGCGTACCGCTCATGGTGGGCGGCAAGACCACGACGCTGCCGGTGCTCATGTACCAGGAGGTTATCGGCCTGCTGAATTACAACACGGGCGTGGCTATCGGCTTCGTGCTGCTCATACCGGCCGTGGTGGCGTTCCTCGTCGACGTGCTCAATGCCGACAAGGGGAAGTCGTCGTTCGTGTCCAAAGCGTTCGATATCAAGCGCAATGTGGCGCGCGACGCGATCGGCTACGTCGCCGGCATCGTGGCATCGGTGGCCATCCTCCTCCCGCTCGGATCGTTCGTGCTCGTATCGTTCGTGCGGAAGTATCCGGTGGATTTGACGGCGACGTTCGACAACGTGGGCCGTGCGCTCAACATGAATGTGGGCGATTACTGGATCAATTCGATCATCATCGCCTGCGCTGTTGCGCTCATCGGCACAACGCTTGCGTATTTTGCGGCATATGTGACGGCTCGCTTGGGCGGCCGTTTCGCGAAGATGCTGCACCTCGTCTGTATCACGACGCTCGCCATCCCCGGTATCGTGCTGGGTTTGTCGTACGTGCTCTTCTTCAAGGGTTCCCTTCTGTACGGCACGTTCGCCATCCTGATCTTGGTCAACCTCGTCCACTTCTTCGCCTCGCCGTACCTCATGGCTTACAATTCGCTGGGCAAGGTGAACGAGAACCTGGAAGCGGTCGGCTCCACGATGGGGATCGGGCGGGGGAGCATCTTGAAGGACGTTCTCATCCCGCAGACGACGGGCACTATCATCGAGATGGTGGGCTACTTCTTCGTAAACTGCATGGTTACCATTTCCGCCGTGGCGTTCTTGTCCACGACGCTCGACATGCCGCTCGCGTTGCTTATCACCGACCTCGATGCGCAACGTCTGACGGAGTGCGCTGCGTTCGTGTCGTTGATCATTCTGCTCACCAACATTGCCTTCAAGCTGGTGCTTGCGGGCGTGAAGAAAGCTATCAACCGTGCCGGTTCGCCCTCCGCTTCGGCGGCTTAGCGAACAAGGTGCTTGCCAAATGAGGAAAGGTTCGCTCATGTCCCGTTCGCTCGATGTGAAGGATTTCAAAATACTGACCGCGCTTGAGGCGCGTGTGAGCGAGTCGCTGACGCAGCGCGAGATCGCCGCGGCTGCCGATCTGTCCGTAGGCACGGTCAACCGCGCGATGGCCGACCTGCACGAGCGGGGCTTCGTGCGCGAGGGCATGCTGTCGGCGGCGGGCCTGGAAGCGCTCGAGCCGTATCGCGTCAAGCGCGCGGTGCTCATCGCAGCCGGGTTCGGCTCCCGCTTGGTTCCCATCACGCTGAACACGCCCAAGCCGCTCATTCGCGTGCGGGGCCAGCGCATCATCGACTCGCTGCTCGATGCGGTGTCCGCCGCGGGCATCGAGGAGGTGTACGTGGTGCGCGGGTACCTTGCCGAGCAGTTCGATCAGTTGCTGTACAAGTACCCCCACGTGAAGTTCATCGAGAACCCCTTCTACAACGAGGCGAACAACATCTCTTCGGCCGTGGCGGCGAAGGATCTGCTGCAGAACGCCTACGTGTTCGAGTCCGACCTGCTGCTGTACAACCCGAAACTCATCACGAAGTACCAGTATTCGTCGAACTACCTGGGTGTGCCGGTGCCGGTTACCGACGACTGGTGCTTTCAGACGCGCCGCGGCGTGATCACGGGGCTCACGGTGGGCGGAACGGACTGCCACCACATGTTCGGTATCTCCTATTGGACCGAAGAGGACGGCAGAAAGCTCGCCGACGACGTGCCGGCCACGTTCGCCATGCCGGGCGGCAAGGAGCGGTACTGGGACGAGGTGGCGCTGCGCTACTTCGCGCGCAACTACGAGGTGTCGGTGCGCGAGTGCACGTTCGACGATGTGATCGAGATCGACACGTACCGCGAACTGCAGCAGCTCGATAGGTCCTATGTAGTCGAATAGGTGCATCATGTTTCAAATTTGGTTTTCAATTTGAAAAATTGATCAAATATGAGGTACAAATTAGCGTAATAACAGAATAGTTGTTCATTATTTACTTTTTCTTTACAAAAATGAACATTGCGGTTAGAATTCCTCCCGGACTATAAGACAGTATGCGGATCAACGGGAGGATCGTCGTGTCGCTGGAGAAGAACGAGTTCAAAACCCTGGTCGCGTCGATGGACGAAGGCGTGTACACGCAGCGCGCCTTGGCCGATGCGTCAGGGCTTTCGCTCGGCACGGTCAACCGATTGTGCCAGACGCTGCGCGATCGCGGGCTCATGGACGGGTTCTACGTCACGGCGGAGGGTTATCGCGCCTTGCAGCCGTACAAAGTAGAGAACGCTATCATCATGGCTGCGGGACTGTCCTCGCGCTTTGCGCCGCTCTCTTACGAGAAGCCCAAGGGCGTGCTCAACGTGCGGGGCGAAGTGCTGATCGAGCGGCAGATCCGCCAGCTTAAAGACGCCGGCATCGACGACATCACGGTAGTGGTCGGCTATATGAAGGAGGCGTTCTTCTACCTTGAGGATCTATACGGGGTGACCATCCGCGTGAACGAGGAGTACGTCGCTCGCAACAACAACTCCACCCTCATGCTCGTTCGGGAGCAGCTGGGCAACACCTACATCTGCTCGTCCGACGATTACTTCACCGAGAACGTTTTCGAGCCGTACGTGTACGAAGCGTACTATGCGGGCATGTATTTCGAGGGTCCCACCGACGAGTACTGCATGAAGACGGCACGCGATGGGCGAATCATCGGCGTTACCGTCGGCGGCGCCGATGCGTTCGGCATGCTCGGGCACGCGTACTTTGATCGCGCGTTCTCCAGCGCGTTCTCGGCCATTCTCGAGAACGAATACGATTGGCCCGAGACGGCGCCCAAGCTTTGGGAGGACCTGTTTCGCGACCATGTGAAAGATCTGCGCATGGTGTTGCGCCGCTACGGACCGGGCGTCATCTACGAATTCGATTCCCTTTCCGATCTTAAGCAGTTTGACCAGGATTTCCTGACGAACGTCGACTCGGAGATCCTCGACAACATCTGCGACGTGCTCGGTTGCACGCGCGACCGAGTCGAGGGCATCGTGCCGATCAAGGAAGGCCTCACCAACCTTTCCTTCAGATTCTCGGTCGACGGTGCTTCGTACGTATATCGGCACCCTGGTCCCGGCACGGACGAGATCATCAACCGACGAAGCGAGGCATACTCCCAGGCTGTCGCCAAAAAGCTCGGCATCGATGACACGTTCATCTTTCAAGATACCCGGAAAGGCTGGAAGGTGTCGCGCTTCGTGAAGGATTGCAAGCCGTTCGATTACCACGACGAGAGCCATGTCGAGCAGGCCATGGACCTGATCCGCCGTTTGCACCAGAGCGGCGAGACGTCGCAGTGGACGTACGACCTGTTCGAGAAAGCCCAGTCCATGATGGCGCTGCTCGGTGCGCGTTCCTATCCGTCGTTCCCGGATTACGAGCCCCTGCGCGATCGCGCGGCGCGCCTCGACGCCTTGGTGAAGAGGGATGGCGTTGCACCGTGCCTCTGCCACAACGATTTCTACAACCCGAACTTCCTCGTCTCCGAAGAGGCGATGTACCTTATCGACTGGGAGTATTCGGCGATGTCGGATTACGGTTCCGATCTCGGCGTGTTCATCTGCTGCTCCGACTACGACGAGGACGAGGCGGATCGCGTGCTCGAGACGTACTTCCAGCGCGCATTGACCGCCGAGGAATACCGCCATTGCATCGCTTTCGTGGCGCTTGCCGCCTACCACTGGTTCATCTGGGCCTTGTATAAAGAGGCTGCAGGCGATTCGGTGGGAGAGTGGTTGTACCTGTGGTACCGCTACGCCAAGACGTATTCGGCCAAAGCGCTTGCGCTCTACGAGGACGAAAGGTAGTCGAGATGGAGATGATCGGAACAGCCGTGGTGTACATCATCATGGCGTGTGCGTTGGCGGGCGCCGTCGCATCGGCCATCAAGCCGGAGAGCGAGCTCGGCCGGCAATTCGTGGCCGGCATCGACTCCATCGGCCCCATCTTCCTTCCCGTAGCGGGCATCATGGCATCGGCTCCTTATCTGACGGCGTTCGTGAGCACGGTCTTCGGGCCGGCGTACGGGGCGCTCGGCGCCGACCCAGCCATGGCGGCGACGACGTTCATCGCCATCGACATGGGCGGATACCAGCTGGCGGACGCGCTTGCGCAGACGCGTGAGAGCTGGATCATGGCGATGATGACCGGGTATATGGCGGGCGCAACCATCGTTTTCACGATACCGGTGGCGCTGAAGATGCTCGAGAAACGCGATCGGAAGTACTTGGCGCTCGGAGTGATGAGCGGCCTTCTCGCGATTCCTATCGGCGTGCTCGTTGCGAGCGTCATCATCGCGCTTTCGCACCCGGTTATCCGGGAGGTCGTATCGACGAACGCCGAAGCGACCTATCAGCTTGCGTTGAGCTTCGCCCAGATCGGCGTCAACCTCGTGCCGCTGATCATCATATGCGTTGCGCTGGCATTGGGGCTCAAGTTCAAGCCCGACGCCATGATCAAGGGGTTCATCGTATTCGGTCGCGTGATGGAAGCGACGCTCAAAATCGTGTTCGTGCTGGCGGTTGTCGAATACTTCACGGGCATCTTCACCACGGTCTTCGGCTCCTTCGGGTTCGATCCTATCATCGCCGACGAGGAGGATATCTTCCGAGCGCTCGAGGTGTCGGGTGCTATCGGCATGATGTTGTGCGGCGCGTTTCCCATGGTGTACCTCATCAAGCGCTATCTTGCGAAGCCACTCGCCAAAATCGGCGGCGCGGTGGGGCTGAGCTCGGATGCAACCGCTGGCTTGCTGGCCGCCTCGGCGAACGTGCTTGCGGCGCTGTCGATGGTGAAAGACCTCAAGGCGCGCGACAAGGTGCTGGTCATGTCGTTTGCCGTGTGCTGCGCGTTTCTGTTCGGCGATCATCTGTCGTTCACGGCGAACTTCCAACCGACGCTGATCGTGCCGGTGCTTGTAGGGAAGCTGTCAGCGGGTGTGTGTGCCGTCGTGTTCGCAAGCTTGCTTGCCGTGAAGAAGGCTGAGGAACTCGAGCGGATCGATAGGGCAGAAGCCGAGAACTAGAAAAACAATCCGGATCGTCGAAGCACCCCTTCCCCCATCGTGGCCAACGGGAGAAGGGGTGTTTTGTTTTATGTTCAATTACCATATTCAATTTACATTATTGAACACACTTGATATGATCTTTACATTCCGAAAAGGGATGATGATCGTAAATAGGTATATTTTGCGTTCATAAATATAAGTAAACACTAAGAATTGTACAAACGATTCTCTTGTTTCATGTGGTCAAAATCGAGAAGAGCAAAGGTGGTGAGAGGGGGTCGGAGTGCGTGCGACCTTGACGCGATGCTTCAGCTGACGCGAAAAGAATTCTTGCTCGGCGCGCTGGGTGCGACATGCGCCTTGGCTCTGCCGGGGTGTTCGGGACGATCCGAGAACACGGTCGTCATGTACTCGTGTGCCGAGGGCGTGCGCAACGAGTCGCTGCTTGCGGCGATGCATGATCGGTTTCCTGCCTACGACATTCGTTTGCGCTACATTCCCACGGGCAACTGCGCGGCGAAGCTCAAGATGGAAGGAGCGCAATCCGAAGCCGATATCGTTTTGGGCCTTGAAGGCGGTTACCTTAAGCAGGTGTCGGATCAATTCGAGGAGCTTCCGGCATCGGATGCGTCCCGCTATTGCGCCGACCTGGTGGATGCCGATAACCGCTTCTTTCCGTTTTCGCGTGAAAGCGCTTGCATCGCGATCAGCGAGGCGGCGTTTTCCGAGCGCGGCCTCACCGCGCCCCGTTGCTACGAGGATCTGACCGATCCTGCGTTTCGCGGCCTGGTGACCATGCCGAACCCCAAGTCATCGGGCACGGGGTACAATTTCGTCAAGAGCCTGGTGAACGCCTGGGGTGAGGATGAAGCGTTTGCGTACTTCGATCGCCTGGCTGAGAACGTGTACCAGTTCACCTCCTCAGGGTCGGGCCCGGTGAATGCGCTCGTGCAAGGCGAAGCCGCCATCGGTCTGGGAATGACCTTCCAGACCGTTTCCGAGATCAACCAAGGCGTGCCGCTGCGGGTGCTGTTCTTCGAGGAGGGTGCCCCCTGGGCCGTGTACGGCTTGGGCATCGTCCAAGGTCGGGAGGATAACGCCGTCGTCCACGAAGTGTTCGAGTGGCTCGCCACCGAAGGCGTGAAGATCGACAACGAAACGTACGTGCCCGATCGGGTTCTCATCGACTTCAAAGCCGAGATTCCGAACTATCCGACCGATATCGTGTATGCCGACATGAGGGGCATCACCGATCCGGACGAGAAACAACGCCTGCTGGCGAAGTGGAAGTACTAGAAGGAGCGGCAGGAACGCTTGTCGCTCCTACCCCTGCAGGATCGCCAGGGCTTCGACCACGGCTTCGTGGCTCTCGCGGAGTTCGGGCATGAGTGCGCGTGCGCTGTCCAAATCGTCGGCGCGCAGCGCATCGGTGATGCGCGCGGCCAGGTCGTAGAGGCGCACGAACGACAAGTTGCCCGCGACGCCCTTGAGGGAATGGGCCTCGCGCTCGGCCGCGGCGGTATCGCCGGAGGCCATCGCGGCTTCCAACCGGTCGAAATGCGGATCGTTCGCGTACTTCGAGGCGAGACGAACGAACAGGGCCTCGTTGCCGCCGAAGCGCTCCATCGCCTCCGCATAGTCGATGCCGTACTGTGCAAGCTTTGCGTTCAATTCGTTCGTCATGATCTCACTCTCCTGCATGCTCTCCCGTCGTACGCCTGCGTTGCGCGGCGCACGTTCATGATAGAGGGTGGGAGCCGTGCGCGGCGGGTCGGAAGGGGTCACGTTAGCCGACCGTTACTTCGCCGACGCATCGTCCTCCACGAACACGCCTTCCTGGTTGAATACGGCGGAAAACGTCTTGAAGAACACCTTCACGTCGAGCGGGAAGGAAACGTTGCGCACGTAGAACACGTCGAGCGCCAAACGGTCGTGCCAGGGCAGCGAGTTGCGCCCGTACACGGCGGCGTACCCGGTGATACCGGGCTTCACGGTGAGCTTGAGGTGCTCGTCGCCTTCGTAGAGCTCCGTCTCGCGGCGCAGGTCGGGGCGGGGCCCCACGACGCTCATGTCGCCTTTTAGCACGTTGAGGAACTGCGGCATCTCGTCGAGCGACGTCTTGCGCATGAAGGCGCCCACGCGCGTCATGCGGGGGTCGTCCGCGCCGTTGTAGGTGGAGCCGTCCTCCATGACGAGGTCGGGCGCGTTCACCCGCATCGAGCGCAGCTTGTACATCTTGAAGTCGCGCCCGCCGAGCCCCACGCGCGGCGCGTTGTAGAACACGGGTCCCTTGTCCTCGAAGTGGATGAACGGCGCCAGCACCGCGATGATGATCAGCACGAAGGGCAGTGCCACGAGCCCTACGACCAGGTCGCACGCCCTTTTTCCGAACCGTGCGTACATCAGCGGACGCCCTCCGCCTCGAGCTTGTCGTAGGCGCGCCCGAACGACGCCGCCACGTAGTCCACGTCGTCGTCGGAGAGCAGCGTGTGCAGCGGCAGCGTCACCTCGTTCTCGAACTGCGCGAGCGCGTTCGGGAAATCGGCGATGTCGAAGCCGAGATCGCGATACGCGGTGAGCAGCGGCAGCGGCTTGTAGTGCACGTTCGTGGCCACGCCGTCGTCCGCCATGCGCTCGATCAGCGCGTTGCGGAACGCCTGCGACTTGGCCCTCAGGCGCACGAACATGAGGTGCCCGCTCGATTCGCCGCCCTCGCCGTAGTGCTGCAGCAGCTCGACGTCACGGTCGCGCAGGTTGCGCTCGTAGCGTTCGACGATTGCGCGCCGGCGGGCGAGCGAGGCGGGGTAGCGGCGCAGCTGCGCAAGCCCGAGCGCCGCCTGGATGTCGGTCATGTTGCACTTCCAGCCGGGGAAGGCGATGTCGTACTCCCAGGCGCCCGCGCGGTTCTTCGCCAGCGCGTCCTTCGTCTGGCCGTGCAGGGATTGCAGCATGAACTGGCGGTACAGCTCGTCGGAGTCGAACGCGCCCGCGCGCCACGCGAGCGCGCCGCCCTCGGCCGTGGTCAGGTTCTTCACGGCGTGGAACGAGAAGGCGGTGAAGTCGGCCACCGACCCGGAGGGACGTCCCCGATACGTCGCGCCGAACGAGTGGGCGGCGTCGGCCAGGACGATGACGCGGTCGAAGGCGCGCTGCAGCTCGGTCGCGGGCTTCCAGCGGTCGCGCACGGCGTCGAGCGCGGCGAACAGGCGCTCGTAGTCCGCCATGCGCCCGGCGATGTCGACGGGGATGATGGCGCGCGTGCGCTCGGTGACGAGGCCGGGCAGGGCGTCGTAGTCCATCTCGTAGGAGCCGGGCGCCACGTCGCACAGCACGGGGGTCGCGCCCACGTGGCAGATGACCGAGCAGGAGGCGGTGTAGGTGTACGCGCTCGTGATCACTTCGTCCCCGGGTCCCACGCCGATGGCGCGCAGGGCGCATTCGAGCGCCGCGGTGGCCGAGGCGAACGTGGCGGCGCGGTCGGCCTGCGCGAAGCGGGCGATCTCACGCTCGAATTCCTTCGTCTTCGGGCCGGTGGTGATCCAGCCGCTCCTCAGCGCGTCGGCGACCTCGTCGAGCTCGGCCTGGGTGATGTCCGGCGGGGAGAACGAAATGCGTTTCTGCTCAGTCAAGATTGCTCCTTGGTACCCTATAAACGACGTGCGACCTGCATGATCGCACGCAATCAGCGTATGCAAGCTCCCTATTTTGACGCGCCGCGCCCGGTTTGGCGAGGCGCTCAACCAAAATCACAGCAACGTGCGCAGCAAATCCACGATCTCGCGATACGCGCGAGGCTGATCGAACTCGCTCTCGGCGACGGCGCGCGCCTTCGAGCCCATGATCTTGCGCAGCGACGCGTGCCCCGCGAGCTTGGCGATAGCGTCGGCGAGCGCTTCGGCATCTTCCGCCTCGACGTTCACGCCGAAGCCGTCGGCGGTCACCTTCGCGCGGAACTCGGGGCTCGAGCCCGTGTTGATCATGGGGTTGCCGCTGGCCAGGTAGTCGCCGATCTTCGTCACGATGCTCTGAACCGCCGACGTGACGAGCGAGTTCACCACGATGTCCGACGCGCACAGGTAGGCGGCCATCAGCTCGTAGGCCGTGTAACCCAGGAAGTCCGCCGGGGCGTCGAGCTGCGCCGCGAGCGCCTCGAGCTTCTCGCGGTCGGGGCCGTCGCCGAGCACCTTCACGCGCACGGGGGGCAAGGCCGGCGCCTGGTCGTCGTCCTTCGACGCCGCCCGTGCGAGGCGTCGGCGCTCGAGCAGCGCGGCGGCCTCGACGAGCGTGGCCACGTCGTAGCTGGCGCCGAGCGTTCCGGCGTAGGCGACCCACAGCTCGCCTTCCGGCTTGTCCACCTCGGGCGCGTGCACGCGGGCTCCTTCGTCGAAGGCGGCCAGGTCGTTGCCCACGTACACCGTGGCCTGGGGGTAGGGCTTCGCGCGGTCCTTCGCCGGGCGCGCCGCGTACTCGTCGGAGGTGCCGACGGCGCCCGCCAGCAGCTGGTAGACGCGCTTCGCGTCGCGCGAGAACGGGTAGAAGGCGACGTCGCTGACCACGGGCACGTCGACGACCATGCGCATGGCCTCGGGCCACAGGTCGTTGATGTCCGCCACGAACGGGATGCCCTGCGCGTCGGCCGCTTCGGCGCACACGCGCGCGACGTCGTTCGGCGGGATCTCCGCGTAGATGAGGTCGTACGCGCCGGCCGTTCGCTCGAAGTGCGCGCGCAGGTTCTTCGCCGCGACGCGATGGCTGCGGATGCGCGCGAGGTCGAGGTTCTTCGTGTAGCCGGGCTCGTCGATGAACACGACGCGGTAGGGAAGGCCCTGGTAGCAGGCTTTCGACGTGTCGCGATGCGCCTTGTCCCAATGCTGGAACGACGACGTGATGAGGTCGACTTCGAAGCCCTCGCGCGCGAGCAGCTCCGACAGGAAGCGGAAGCGCGTGTAACCGCGCGTCTCGTCGCCCAGCTTCACCCCCATCGTGACGACAGCCAGATGTTTGCGCGGGCGGGTATGATGTCGATTGGTTTCCATAGCCAGGTAGTATACCAACTTATCGGGTCGGCATGCGCGACGGCCCGCGCGAAAACGGACGCGGGCCGTCGGGATGCGGTTCGTAAGCCTTCGCTACTTCCCGTTCTCGTCCTTCTTCGCCACGAGGACGGGGATCTCCGCGGAGCGCAGGACGCCGTAGCTGACGCTGCCCAGCATGCCGCGCAGCACGCCGAGGCCGCGCGAGCCCATGACGATGAGGTCGCAGCCGTGCTCCTTCGCGAAGTCGTTGATGCCGTCGACGGGCGACGGCGCGTTGGCGGCCACGATGTCCACGTCGTTGGGCAGGCCGTCGAGCAGTCCGCCGATGGCCTGCTTCATGTCGTTCTCCTCGCGGTCGAGCGCCGCTTCGACGAGCTTCTTGTACAGGTCGGGCTGGATGACCAGCGGGGGAGCGCTCTCGTAGGGGTTGGCGTCGAGCCCGAGCGCGGGCGGGATGTCCGAGACGAATACGACGCTGACGACATGCAGCTTGATGGCGGGGTCCTCTTCCGCCAAGCCCTTGGCCAGCGTGAGCGCGTGCAGTGCGTGGTCGGACTTGTCGAACGGCACGAGGATGTTGGTGAACTTCATGGGATTCCTCCTGATCGTCGCTGATCAAACAGCTAAAGTATAGCACGCATCACGCGGCGCGGCAGAGGGTCGGGGTTCTGGCGACGGACTGTCACCGTGACTCGTTGTGCCGTTGATTCCGGTGGCGAATCACCCTGCTTTTCTTCGCTCGGAATGTACCGAATACTATCAAGGCTATGCTACTATTGTACGAATACGTTTAAGGGGCGCAATGAGTGGGGGTACTGTTGCCATGCGCGTTAATCCAAGACGCAGGGGATATGCGGCGCACAAGGGGTTCAGAAATCACATTGCGGTGTTTGTGCAGGTTTCAGCGTTTTTGTGCAGTGCTTGGATCGCATTTGGTCTGGCAACTGTAATAGCTCTCGTTTGGGTTGCGGCGTTTTTGCCCGCCACGGCCCTCGCCCTCGGCACGTCCGAGTACGCAGGCGCCGACATGTTCGAGACTGCGGCAGTCGAGGCGCGAGCCGCCTACCCGAACGGCTCAGCAAGCGCCATTCTTGTGGGGCCCGGAGAATCCTGGGTGGATGCACTGTCGGCCGCGGGCCTCGCGGCCTCGAAGGGCCCCATCCTGTTCACTGACCGCAAAAGCCTCTCTCCGGCGACCGCCGGGGCGCTCGCTGACCTCAGGGTGAAAAGCGTTGTGGTGGTGGGCGGCACCGTGGCTGTGTCCGAATCAGTGGTTTCCCAGCTCTCGGCCAAGGGGATCGCCCTCGAGGTGCGCTTGGGCGGCGCTGATTGCTACGACACCCAGATGGAGGTGTACCGCTACGGGCTAGAGCGCGGGTTTTGGGACACCTCGATGGTCGTCGTCGCCACTGGCGCCAATTTTGCCGACGCCCTGTCCGTCTCACCCGTAGCCTACGCGAAGAAGGCCCCCATCTTCCTCGCGGAATCGAGCGGCGACCTGCGTGATCCGCAGAGGCGAGCGTTGCTGGAAGGGGCTGAGCAGGGCCGGTTCTCCCGCGTGCTCGCCGTGGGTGGCTCTGCGGTCGTGTCCGATTTTGCCTACGGGTTTCTTGAGCTTGTCGCTGCCGTGTCGTCTCCGGGCGGTGCCTGCGAGCGCGTTGCGGGCGCCGATCAGTACGACACTTCGGCGGCTGTGGCGCGCTGGGCGGTCGACAACGGGGTGCTCTCGTGGGACGGTGTGGCGTTCGCCTCGGGCGCGCTGCCTTACGACGCGCTCGCAGGGTCGGTGCTGCAGGGGGCGACGAAGTCGGTGATGCTGCTGGTGGGCAACGCTCCGTCGGTCACGGTTGATATCGTCGCACGGCATGTTGGTTCCATTTCGACCATCCGGTACTTCGGGGGAACGAGCGTTATACCGAGTAGCATGCGCTCTTATGTGGATTATTCAATGCGATTCGGACACGGTTTGCCCCTTGGTGGTTCGAAGCTGTCGAACGGTTCTTATGTGTGGTGTAATGCTTCAGGCGTTGACAGGCAAGATGCCATCAGTCGCGTGATGGGAACCGCACGCTCGTGTTTGGGTATACCGTATGTGTGGGACGGGATGTGGCCTGAAGACGGCGGGATGGACTGTTCGTCGTTTACTTGGTATGTGTACAAACAGCAGGGTATCGTTTTGGGCGAAGACACGTATCATCAAATTAGCGATGGGTATCGCGTTGCCTCGGTTTCCCAAGCGAAGCCGGGCGATCTCATCTTAATGTATTTCAATTCCCATCCCAACTTTAGCCCGCTTCTTCCCGAGCACGTGGTGCTCTACGCGGGCAACGGCATGATCTACGAGGAGCCGGACTTCGGCATGAGCTGCCAGTACGTTCCTCTGTCGTCGAAGCATGCGAGCAAAATTGAGATTCGTAGAATAATCAGCGATTAGAGAGCGCTATAGGGAGGATTTGATGGGCAAGATGTTGAAAAGAAAACGATATGTACATACGCTTGCCTTCAGGCTGTTTGCCGTGGGTGTCGCGGTCGCTTTGGTCGGGTGCTTAATGCCGTTCCCTTGTGTGTACGCCGACGATCAAATCGAGTCATCCAAAGATTCGACGGGTGCTGTTGAGCTATCGAAGGATACTGATAGCGCAGTGCTTCCAGACGATGGAGTCGATGGGGTTGAGGACCCCTCCGGCAATCTTGACGACAAGAAGGAATCCGGGGAAAAGGGTGAAGAGACGCCTGATGTTGTCCTAGGTGACGACATCGATTCTGGTGATGAAGGACAGGAAGATACCGATACGACTGTTGACGAAGATGCTCCCTTCAAAGACGCGTTAGCGCTTGTTGAGGAGCCGGAGACGGAAGCTGCCGAGCCAGTTGAGGCTAGTGCCGATCCCGTGCAAAGCTATGCTGGTACTACCTTATTTGAAACGGCTGCAGCTGAGGCGGTGGCAGCGTATCCGCATGGCTGCTCTTCGGCTATTATTGCAGGGTCTGGTCCAGCGTGGATTGATGCGCTGTCTGCAACAGGCCTTGCCGCTTCGAAGGGCCCCATCCTTTTTACAGATAAGAATTCTCTCAATTCGGCTACCGAAAACGTACTCAAAGATCTCGGTGTGAAAAGCGTCGTCATTGTTGGCGGTGAAGCTGTCGTATCAGCGAAGGCTGCGAACGACATCAAGAGTGCGGGCATCGCGGTGGAAACCCGCCTTGCGGGTACTGATTGCTTTGACACGCAGATGGAGATATACGAATATGGCCGATCACGGGATTTCTGGGATTCTTCGATGGCTATTGTGGCCATCGCCAGTCACTTTGCCGATGCTTTATCAGTTTCACCAGTGGCATTTGCCAAGAAAGCGCCTATTTTCTTGACGGCGCCTGGTGAGGGTTTGCGTCATGATCAACAACAGGCGCTTGTGAAGGGCGCACGGGATGGAGGCTTCACTTCGATTGCCATTGTGGGCGGAACGAACGCCGTGTCAAGGCAAGTCGAAGGGTTTATTTCAGGAATTTGTACTTGGAACGATGGTTCGTATACGCGTCTTGCTGGAGTTACTCAATATGAAACGAGCGCAAAGGTAGCAACGTGGGCGACATCGAGTCAGGGTCTTTCTTGGGACAACCTTGCATTCGCTACGGGCTTAGTGCCTTACGATGCCCTTGCGGGTTCGGTTTTGCAGGGCAGAAGCGGGTCGGTTCTGCTTTTGATTGATGGGTCGAATACGGCAGCGTTGAGCGCAGCGGCGCAGCAAAAGGATTCTATTGACCATGTGAGGTTCCTAGGTGGAACGGCTGTCGTGCCTCAAAGCATGAGGGATACGATCGTGTCGACGCTGGGCATCTCCAATGCTCCTAGTCCGAATGCGGCTTCTGAGATTGAAGCCGGTGCGGGCGATGCCGTTGCGTCGGAAAGCGGGGCGCAGGCTAATACCAAAGAACTCCCAAAGGATGAAACCCAGACTGACGCTAAAGAGTTGAATGGTAAAGCGCCTTATCAAGAAGTCGGCACACCGAGTGCCGAAAGGGGCTAGACACAATGAAGCGCGTAAATCGTCGCAGTCTCAATGCGCTATTTGCTGTGGTGTCGTTTGCCGTGGCCTTGTTTTTGCTCTGCTTTGCGATGCCCTCCAAGGCGTTCGCGGTTGACGTGTCTCGGTATGCAGGCGTCGACATGTTCGAGACCGCGGCAGCCGAGGCGCGCGCCGCCTACCAGAACGGCTCTCCCAGCGCAATCCTCGTGGGGCCTGGGGGTTCCTGGGTCGACGCACTCTCGGCAGCCGGCCTTGCCGCTTCAAAAGGCCCCATCCTGTTCACGGACCGCGAGGACCTCTCCTCGCCAACCGCCAAGGTGCTCTCCGACCTGAGGGTGAAGAGCGTCATTGTGGTAGGCGGGACCGTTGCGGTATCGGATACGGTGGTGGCCCAGCTCTCGGCCAAGGGCATCGCCCTCGAGGCGCGCTTGGGCGGCACCGACTGCTACGACACCCAGATGGAGGTGTATAACTACGGGTTGGAGCGCGGGTTTTGGGATGCCTCGATGGCGATTGTTGCCACTGGCGACCAGTTCGCCGACGCGCTGTCCGTCTCTCCGGTGGCCTATGCGAAGAAAGCCCCCATCTTTCTCGTGGAGCAGGGCTCCGACTTGCGCGAGCCTCAGAAGCGGGCTCTGCTGAAGGGGGCTGAGCAGGGGCGCTTCTCCCGGGTGCTGGCCGTGGGCGGCACGGCTGTCGTCTCCGACTTCGCCTACGGGTTTCTCGAGCTGGTCGCCGCCATCTCCTCGCCGGACGGCGTGTGCGAGCGCGAGGCGGGAGTGGATCGGTACGACACCTCGGCAGCCATCGCCGGTTGGGCGGTGGACAACGGCATCCTCTCCTGGGACGGCGTCGCATTCGCCTCGGGCTCGCTGCCCTACGACGCGCTAGCAGGATCGGTGCTGCAGGGGGCCACGAAGTCGGTGATGCTGCTCGTGGGCGACGCTTCCTCCTCGACTATCAAATCTGTAGTTACCAAGAGAGGTTCCATTTCAACCATCCGCTATTTCGGGGGAACGAGCGCGATCTCGAACGGTTTGTGCTCATATATCGAGCGCTCTATGGAATTCGGTCGCGTGCTCCCTATGGGAGCAACAAGTTTGTCTGACGGCAGCTATCTTTGGTGCAACTCGAGTGGCGTCGATCGGCAGGATGCGATCAACCGTGCGATGCGCATAGCTCGGTCGTGCCTTGGCATCCCCTATGTCTGGTTGGGCAAGTATCCCGAAGACGGCGGCATGGATTGCGCTTCGTTCACCTGGCATATCTATACGCGTAATCTTGGCATGGATATCGGGTTCGAGACGTACGATCAGATCAACGCAGGTTATCGGGTGGCATCGATCAACGATGCGAAACCAGGTGATCTTATACTGATGTATTTTGGCGGTTGGCCCAACTACAACCCGCTTCTTCCCGAGCACGTGGTGCTCTACGCGGGCAACGGCATGATATACGAGGAGCCGGACTTCGGCATGAGCTGCCAGTACGTTCCTCTGTCTTCGAAGGGCTTTGGGAGGATGGAGGTTCGGCGCATTGTGAGCGACTAGATGCATGCGGTCGCGCCCCTCGCGAAACGCAACCGAAACACCGGCGAGTATAATGGTGGTTCGAGAGAGAAAGGACTGCCCGATGACCGTGACCCCCGAGCAAGACTTCGTGCTGAAAACCATCAAGAGCCGCGACGTTCATTTCGTCCGCTTCTGGTTCACCGACGTGCTGGGACGCATGAAGTCGTTCGCGGTCATCCCGAGCGAGCTCGAGGACGCGTTCGCCGACGGCATGGGCTTCGACGGCAGCTGCATCGAGGGGTTCTGCCGCACGCAGGAATCCGACATGCTGGCGTATCCGGACGCGTCCACGTTCCAGGTGCTGCCGTGGCGGCCCGAGTCCAACGCGGTCGCCCGCATGTTCTGCAACCTGCGCACGCCCGACGGGTCGCCCTTCGAGGGCGACCCGCGCCAGGTGCTCGCGCGCACGGCGGCGAAGGCCCAGGCGATGGGCTACGTGTTCAACATCGGCCCGGAGCTGGAGTTCTACTACTTCAAGGACGCCGAGGGCACCGAGGTGCTCGACCGCGGCGGCTACTTCGACCTCACGAGCCTCGACTACGCCTCCGACCTGCGCCGCGACACCGTGCTCACGCTGGAGAAGATGGGCATCCCCGTGGAGTACTCGCATCACGAGAACGGCCCGTCCCAGCACGAGATCGACCTGCGCTTCACCGACGCGCTGTCCATGGCCGACGCGGTGATGACGTACAAGCTGGTCGTCAAGGAGATCGCGATGAAGCACGGCGTGCACGCGTCGTTCATGCCCAAGCCCATGGCGGGCGAGCCGGGCAGCGGCATGCACGTGCACCAGAGCCTCTACGACCTCGACGGCAACAACGCCTTCTACGACCCGAACGACCCCCAGGGCTACCACCTGTCGAAGGTGGCCAAGCACTACCTGGCGGGCCTGCTCAAGTACGCGCCCGAGTTCTGCGCCATCACGAACCAGCACGTGAACTCGTACAAGCGCCTCATCGCCGGCGGCGAAGCGCCCATCTACCTGTCGTGGGCGCGCTCGAACCGCTCCACGCTCGTGCGCGTGCCGGGCTACCGCCCCACGAGCGAGGGTGCGTGTCGCCTCGAGCTGCGCAGCCCCGACCCCAGCGCGAACCCCTACCTCGCCTTCGCCGCCATGCTGGCCGCCGGCTTGGCGGGTATCGAGGAGGAGCTGGAGCTGCAGGAGCCCAACGAGGACCAGGACCTGTTCATGCTGTCGCGCCAGGACCTGCGCCAGCAGGGCATCGCCACGCTGCCCGAAAGCCTCGGCGAGGCGGTGGAGCTGTTCGCGGAGTCCGAGCTGATGCGCGCGACGCTCGGCGACCACATCCACTCCTACCTCGTGGCCGCGAAGCGCGCCGAATGGAACGACTACCAGGGGTACGTGTCGCAGTGGGAGCGCGACCGCTACCTCGCGGTGCTGTGACGTGCGAGAGGAGGGGCCATGCAGCGCAAGCAGGTGATATTCGTCGCGGACAGCCTCGACAACGCGCATAAGTTCCAGCAGGTGCTGTCGGGTTTGGACGTGGACGTGGCGGCGGGGTCGTCCGCCCAGTTCAAGAAGCTGCTCGGGCAGCATCCCGCCTGCGACCTCGTCGTGTACGAGGCGCGCGGCGGCGCGTCGGAGGACGTGGCCGGCATCGAGGCGCTGCTGCTCGAGGACAACGCGGCGTCGCTGCTCGTCATCGTGGGGGAGGACCAGCTCGTCCGCTTCCGGCTGCCCGTGCAGGTGAAGAGCGACTTCGTGATGCGCGGCGCATCGCCTGAGGAGTGCGCGGCCCGCATCCGCCAGCTGCTGTGGCCCGGCAACGAGGCCGCCACCTCGGACTGCCTCGCCGTGGAGAACATGACCGTGAACCTGGCCACCTACCAGGTGACGGTGGGCGGCGAGCCGCTCGACCTCACGTACCTCGAGTACGCGCTGCTGGCCTTCCTCGTCACGCACCCCTCGCGCACCTACTCGCGCGACGCGCTGCTGCGCCGGGTGTGGGGCTTCGACTACTACGGCGGCTCGCGCACGGTGGACGTGCACGTGCGGCGCATCCGGGCGAAGCTGGGCCCCGAGCTCGCCCAGCACCTGGAAACGGTGCGCGGCGTCGGCTACCTGTGGAGCGCGTAGCCGCGCGCGACGCGAAACCCTGGCGGGGCGGTAGGTGATTCTTTGTTTCTCCGACGGCGTCCGGCAGGGGCGCGACGGGTTGCTCTATACTGGTCGCTCGACACCCAAACCGACGGAGGACTCGCCCTATGCCGAAGAAGATCGCCGTCATCGACGGCAACTCGCTTATGCACCGCGCCTACCATGCGGTGCCCCAGACGATGAACGCTCCCGACGGGCGGCCCACCAACGCCGTGTTCGGCTTCGTGGCCATGCTGCTCAAGTTCATCGACATCGCGAATCCCGACGCGCTCATCTGCGCGTTCGATGCGGGTCGTCCGGCGTTTCGCATGGAGGCGCTCGAGCAGTACAAGGCGCAGCGCCCTCCCATGGACGACGACCTCAAGGTGCAGTTCCCCATCGTCGAGGAGCTGCTGGAGGCCATGAACGTGCCCGTGGTGCGCATCAAGGGCTGGGAGGGCGACGACGTGCTGGGCACCATCGCCGCGCGCGACGAGGAGCTGGGCTACGAGACGCTGCTCGTGACGGGCGATAAGGACGCCTACCAGCTGGCAACCGACAAGACGCGCATCGTCACCACGAAGAAGGGCATCACCGACGTGGCCATCTACGGCCCGGCCGAGGTGCTCGAGCGCTACGGCGTGCGTCCCGACCAGTTCATCGACTTCCTCGGCCTCAAGGGCGACTCGTCCGACAACATCCCCGGCGTGCCCGGCATCGGCGACAAGACCGCCGCGAAGCTGCTGCAGACCTACGGCAACCTCGAGGGCATCTACGAGCACGTGGACGATCTCAAGGGCAAGCAGAAAGAGAAGATCGTCGACAACAAGGACATGGCGTATCTGAGCCGCGAGGTGGCCACCATCGTGCGCGACCTCGACTTCCCGCTCGACCTCGAAGCGTGCTCGTTCCCGTCGTTCGATTCCGACAAGGTGACCGAGGCGTTCAAGAACGTGCAGTTCAACGCGCACCTCAGCCGCGTGCTCAAGCTCGTGGGCAAGGAGCTTGAGAAGAAGGCGGCCCCGCTCGTGGTGGAGCCGGTGGTCTCGGGGCCCGAGGCGCAGGCGCTCGTCGACGCGGCCATCGCGCGCGGCGAGACGGTGGGCGTGGCGTTCATCGAGCCCGAGCAGGTGTCGCTGTTCAACGCCGGCCTGCACGGCGCGGTGAACACGAGCGAAGGCACGGCGGTGTTCGAGGACGACGAGGGCCGCGAGGCGTTCGCGCGCATCGTGCGCGCCGGCTCGTTCGCCGCGCTCGACGTCAAGCGCGAGGTGCATCGCATCTATCCCGCCGATACGGCCGAGGCCGCGCTCGTGGAGGACGCCGAGCTCATGGGCATGCGCGCGTTCGACCTGGGGCTGGCCGGCTACGTGCTGAACTCGTCGGTGTCCGAGTACTCCTTCGACGCGCTGCTCGACGCCTACTACGGCGGCGTGCTGCCCGAGACGAAGGACGAGGCCGGCGCCGTGGCGGCCCAAGCCGCGGCGGCGCGCATGCTGGTGGGCCCGCTCACCGACGCGCTCGGGCGCGACGAGAGCAAGCGCGCCTACTTCGACATCGACCTGCCGCTCGTGGCGGTGCTCGCCATCGTCGAGCGCACGGGCGCCGCGGTGGATTGCGACCGCCTGGCCGAGCTGGGGGCCACGACGCAGGCCGAGCTCGACGAGCTGCGCGCGCGCATCATCGAGATCGCGGGGGAGGAGTTCAACCTCGACAGCCCCAAGCAGCTCGCGCACATCCTGTTCGAGGTGCTGGGCCTGCGCACGCTCAGGAAGAACCAGCGCGGCTACTCCACCGACGCCGCCGTGCTCAAGGAGCTGTCGAACGACCACGAGCTGCCGGCGCTCGTCCTGCGCTACCGCGAGCTGGCGAAGATCAAGTCCACCTACATCGACGCGCTGCCCCGCATGCGCGCCGACGACGGGCGCGTGCACACGAGCTTCAACGAGACGGTGACCACCACGGGGCGCCTGTCGTCGTCCGAGCCGAACCTGCAGAACATCCCCGTGCGCACCGAGTTCGGCCGCCAGATCCGCGAATGCTTCGTGCCGCTCGAGGAGGGCCACGCGTTCCTCTCGGCCGACTACTCGCAGATCGAGCTGCGCCTGCTCGCGCACCTGTCGAACGACGAGCACCTCGTGGCCGCGTTCTGCTCCGGCGCCGACTTCCACGCCGCCACGGCCAGCCGCGTGTTCGGCCTGCCGGTGGAAGAGGTGGGGCCCGGGCTGCGCAGCCGCGCGAAGGCCGTGAACTTCGGCATCGTGTACGGACAGCAGGCGTTCGGCCTGTCGCAGAGCCTCGGCATCCCGTTCAGCGAGGCCAAGGAGATGATCGAGCGCTACTTCGAGGCGTATCCCGGCGTGCGATCCTACCTCGACGACGCGGTCGCGCAGGCGAAGGAGCAGGGCTTCGCCGAGACGATGTTCGGCCGCAAGCGCCACATTCCCGAGCTCAAGGCCGCGAACGCCACGCAGCGCGGCTTCGGCGAGCGCACGGCCATGAACCACCCCATGCAGGGCAGCGCCGCCGACATCATCAAGCTGGCCATGACCGAGGTGCAGCGCCGCATCATGGAGCGCGGCTTCGAGGCGAAGCTGCTGCTGCAGGTGCACGACGAGCTGGACTTCAGCGTGCCGGAAGGCGAGATCGAGGAGCTGTCGGCCATCGTGAAGGACGTCATGGAGCACATCGTGGAGCTCCGCGTCCCCCTCGACGTCGACGTCTCCTACGCCGCCAACTGGGCGGAGGCGCACTAAGGGCCCCGTCGGCCCCGTCCCCCTCGGGGGGGGGGGTCGGCGTCGCAGCCGCCGCGCCGATTTTGTCGGACCTGTGATGTTCGAAAAAATCATACCACGCCGCCGCGTGTGGCTAAAGTATCTGCTATCATATAAACGTTGTGCTCTGTGGAGGCACAGCGTAGGAAGAGTGCGATGATACGCGTGGATCGTGCATAAGATCACATTGACTTGCTACGGTCACGCTGGTAAGCTATCGCCTTGCGTTTATTCATATCAAGGAGACACTCATGTACGCAATCGTAAAAACGGGCGGCAAGCAGTACAAGGTCGCACCCGGCGACAAGCTGAACATCGAAAAGCTTGACGCCGCCGTGGGCGACAAGGTCGAGCTCGAAGCCATCTGCGTCGTCGACGGCGCCAAGGTGGAGGCCGACCCCGCGAAGGCAGCCGCGACGAAGGTCACCGCCATCATCCTCGAGCAGTTCAAGGGTGAGAAGCAGCTGGTCTTCAAGTTCAAGAAGCGCAAGAACTACAAGAAGCTGCGCGGCCATCGCCAGCAGCTCACGCGCGTCCAGATCGAGTCCGTCGGCTCGGCCAAGGCTGACAAGCCGGCCGCCAAGAAGGCTGCGAAGAAGGACGAAGCTGAGAAGAAGCCGGCCGCCAAGAAGGCTGCCGAAAAGCCCGCGTCTGAAGACGCCGAGTAAAGCGTAAGGAGGGAACACCATGGCTCACAAGAAAGGTCTCGGTTCCAGCCGTAACGGCCGCGACTCCCACGCACAGCGTCTCGGCGTGAAGATGTTCGGCGGTCAGGCGGTCAAGACGGGCAACGTCATCGTCCGCCAGCGCGGTACGCACATCCATCCGGGCGAGAACGTCGGCCGCGGCAAGGACGACACGCTGTTCGCTCTGTGCGACGGCACGCTCGAGTTCACGAAGGGCGCCAAGCACAAGGTGCACGTGCGTCCCGAGGCGTAGGTTCCGCCTACCCACGACTGCGTAACGTTATCTGTTTTCGCATGCCCCCTGCTCGTCAGGGGGCATTTTTCATATACAATCCGGGTTGTCGTGTTTAAGCGAGCAACCCGTGCGCCCTCTCCGGGCGCGGATCGAAATAGAGGTACCACCCGTGTTCATCGACAAAGTACGCATCCATGTCAAAGGCGGCAACGGCGGAGCCGGCTGCATGTCGTTTCGCCGCGAGGCCCACGTGCCGAAGGGCGGTCCCGACGGCGGCGACGGCGGCCATGGCGGCAACGTCGTGGTCGAGGCCGACGCCAGCCTGTCGTCGCTCATCGAGTACCGCTTCAAGCACCATTTCAAGGCCGATCGCGGCACGCACGGCAAGGGCTCGCGCATGCACGGCGCCACCGGCGAGGACCTCGTGCTCAAGGTGCCGGTGGGCACCGTCGTCCACGAGTACTTCGAGGACGACAAAGAAGTGGGCGAGCTCATCGCCGATCTCACGCACGACGGCGAGCGCGTCACCGTGGCCGAGGGCGGCATGGGCGGCCGCGGCAACATCCACTTCGTGACACCGACCCGGCGCGCGCCCGCGTTCGCCGAGCTGGGCGAGCCGTCGCAGGAGCGCTGGATCGAGCTGGAGATGAAGCTCATGGCCGACGCGGCCCTCGTGGGCATGCCGTCGGCGGGCAAGTCGTCGCTCATCGCGAAGATGAGCGCCGCGCGCCCGAAGATCGCCGACTACCCGTTCACCACGCTCGTGCCGAACCTCGGCGTGGCGCGCTCGGGCGACTACAGCTTCGTCGTGGCCGACATCCCCGGCCTCATCGAAGGCGCGCACGAGGGGCGCGGCCTGGGCCACGAGTTCCTGCGCCATATCGAGCGCACCGCGCTCATCGTGCACGTGGTCGACCTGACGGGCGACTACGAGGGCCGCGACCCGCTCGAGGACTACGACATCATCAACCGCGAGCTGGCGCTGTACGCCGACGACCTGGCGGCGCGCCCGCGCATCGTGGTGGCGAACAAGATGGACGTGCCGGGCGTGGAAGAGGTGGCCGACCGGCTGGCGGAGCGCGTGCGCGCGGACTCCGTCGCGGCTGCGGGCGGCGACGAGTTCGCCCCGAGCCCCGTCGACCCGAAGCTCTACCGCATCAGCGCGCTCACGGGCGAGGGCGTCGACGGCCTCAAGGCCGCCATCGCCGCGAAGGTGCACGAGCTGCGCGAGGCGCTGCGCGAGCAGGCGCAGGCCGACGTGCAGTACGAGCACGTGTGGGAGCACAAGCGCGAGGAGCGCGACAAGAAGTTCAAGGTCGTGCCGCTCGGCGGCGGGGTGTTCCGCGTGGAGGGCCCGCAGGTGGAGCGCATGGTGGTGCAAACCGACTGGGAGAACGAGGAGGCCATCGCGTTTTTGCAGCACCGCCTCAAGCGCCTCGGCGTGGAGAAGGCGCTCGAGAAGGCGGGCGCGGTGGACGGCGACGAGATCCGCATCGTCGGGCGCGCGTTCGAGTTCGAGTCGGCCCGCACGGCCGAGGACCTGTTCAAGGAGCTCGATCTGTAATGAAGCCGGCCGGTTGCGCGCACGTCGCCCCGCAGACGCTGGGCAAGCGCCTCGTCATCAAAATCGGGTCGTCCACGCTCACCACGTCGGAGAGCAAGATCGACTACGCCTACCTCGCGGAGGTGACCGACCAGATCGCGCGCGTGCGCGCCGCGGGGTGGCGCCCCGTCGTCGTCACCTCGGCCGCCATCGCCTGCGGCCTCGAGCAGCTGGGCATCGAGAAGCGCCCGCACGACATGCCCAGCTTGCAGGCGGCCGCCTCGGTGGGGCAGAGCGCGCTCTCGACGGCGTACGCCGAGGCGTTCGCGCGCCACGGCATCGTGACGTCCACGGTGCTGCTGACGCGCCGCGACACGGCCGACCGTCGCGCGTACCTGCACGCGCGCGACACGTTCGACCGCCTGCTCGAGCTGGGCGTGGTGCCCATCGTGAACGAGAACGACACCATCTCGGTCGAGCAGATCCGCTTCGGCGACAACGACACGCTGGCGGCGCTCGTGGCGTGCCTCGTGGAGGCCGACCTCATGGTGATCCTGTCGGACATCGACGGGCTCTACGACGCCAACCCCCATCATCATCCGGATGCCAAGCTCATCGGCCGCGTCGAGGCCATCGGCCCCGAGATCATGGCTGTGGCGGGCGAGGCGGGCACCACGGTGGGCTCGGGCGGCATGATCACGAAGATCAAGGCCGCGCGCGTGCTCATGGTGGCGGGCATCCCGCTCGTGGTGTGCGACGGCCATCGCGCTGAGGCCATCGTGGACGCGGCAGCGGGCGAGGACGTGGGCACGCTGTTCGTGGCCGCGAAGAAGCCCCACGAGATCACGCCGAAGAAGCTGTGGATCGCGCTGGGCGACGCGGCGCGCGGCGCGCTCGTGGTGGACGACGGCGCGAAGGCCGCCCTCATCGAGCGCGGCAGCTCGCTTCTGTCGGTGGGCGTGCGCGCGGTGGAAGGGCGCTTCGAGGCGAACGACATCGTCGACATCAAGGATGCGACGGGGCATCTGTTCGCGCGCGGGAAGGTGGCCTTCGCCAGTGACGAGGCCGCGCTGGCGATCGGGCGCACGCGCGCGGAGCTGCAGGCGAACCGCCTGCTGGCAAGCTTGGCCGACAAACCGCTCGTCCATCGCGACGAGCTCGTGGTATTCGAGTAAGGGGGAGCCATGGTTGAGGAAACGGTGCGGGAGCACGTGCGGCGCGTCGCCGAGGAGGCGCGCGCGGCGAGCGGGGCGCTCGCGCAGACGAGCGCCGAGGAGCGCAACGGCGCGCTGGCCGCCATGGCCTCGGCGCTGCGCGCACATGCGCGCGCCATCGTCGAGGCGAACGGCCGCGACATGGACGCGGCGCGCGCGGCGGGCACCAAGGAGAGCTTGCTCGACCGCCTCATGCTCGACGAGGGCCGCGTCGAGGGCATCGCGGCGGCGCTCGAGGACCTCGTCGCGCTGCCCGACCCGCTGGGCGCGGTGCAGCAGCGGCGCACGCTGTACAACGGCATCGAGCTCACGCGCGTGAGCGTGCCGCTCGGCGTGGTGGCCGTCGTGTACGAGGCGCGCCCGAACGTGACGGCCGACGCGGCCGGCATCTGCCTGAAGTCGGGCAACGCGGCGGTGCTGCGCGGAGGCAGCATGGCGGCGGCCTCGAACGAGATCATGGCGAAGGTGCTGCACGACGCGGCGGTGGAGGCGGGCATGCCCCGCGGCTGCATCGGCGCCGTCACGGTGCCCGATCGCGCGGCGGCCGACGAGCTCATGCAGCTGCATGGGGTGGTGGACGTGCTCATCCCGCGCGGCGGCGCGGGGCTCATCCGCCACTGCGTGGAGGCGTCGAAGGTGCCGGTCATCGAGACGGGCACGGGCAACTGCCACGTGTACGTGCACGCGTCGGCCGACTTCGAGAAGGCGCGCGCCATCATCGTGAACGCGAAGTGCCGTCGTCTGGGCGTGTGCAACGCGGCCGAGACGCTGCTCGTGGACGAGGCGGCGGCCGAAGCCTTCCTGCCCGCGGCGCTCGCCGAGCTGGCGGAGCGCGGCGTGACGCTGCATGCCGACGAGCGCGCGGCGGCCGTCGCCGCGAAGCACGGCACGCCCACGGTGCCCGCCGACGAATCCGATTGGGAGACCGAGTACCTCGCGGCCGACCTGGCCGTGCGCGTGGTCGACGGCGTGGACGAGGCCATCGACCACGTGAACCGTTACTCCACGAAGCACTCCGAGGCCATCGTGGCCGAGGACGAGGGCGCCGTCGAGGCGTTCCTCGCGCGCGTCGACGCGGCCGCCGTGTACGCGAACGCGTCGACGGCGTTCACCGACGGGGCAGAGTTCGGCCTGGGTGCCGAGATCGGCATCTCCACCCAGAAGCTGCACGCGCGCGGCCCGTTCGCGCTCGACGCGCTCACGTCGTACAAGTACGTGCTGCGCGGCTCCGGGCAGGTGCGCGCGTAGTGGGACGGATCTGCGATCACTTCGACGACCTGGGGCGGGACGGGAGGCCGGCGCGTCTCGGCATCATGGGCGGCACGTTCGACCCCATCCATATCGGGCACCTCGCGTGCGCCGAGCAGGCGCGCGAGGCCTACGACCTCGACGGCGTGGTGTTCGTCCCCGCGGGCAACCCCGTGTTCAAGAAGGACCGCGTCGTCACGCCGGCGGCCGAGCGCCTGGAGATGTGCCGCATCGCCACGCGCAGCAATCCGGCGTTCGACGTGAGCGCCATCGAGATCGAGCGCGGCGGCGACACCTACACGGTGGACACGCTGCGCCAGCTGCGCGCGCACTACCCCGACAACGTGGAGCTGCGCTTCATCACGGGCGCCGACGCGGTGTACCACATCGTGCAGTGGCGCGAGAGCGCGGCCATCGCCGACCTCGCGCGCCTCATCGCGGTCACGCGCCCCGGCTACGTGCTGTCGGAGGAGCGGCGGGCGTTCATCGCCGAGCACGGCAACTTCGCCATCGATTACCTCGAGGTGACGGCCCTCGCCATATCGTCGAGCGACCTGCGCGAGCGGTTGGCGAGGGGGAAGTCGATCCGTTATTTGACGATGCAGGGCGTGCTCGACTATATTCAGGAGCGGGGCCTGTACGAGACGGGCCCGAGCGACGACGAAGGAGGCGTGCGATGAGCGAGGACGTGCTGTCGGAGGCGTTCTTCGACGCGCGCGAGCGCGATTTGGAGCAACGGCTCAAGCGCAAGCGCTTCGAGCACGCGCGCAGCGTGTCGGAGATGGCCGCGCTGCTGGCCGAGACGTACGGCGCCGACGTGCGCAAGGCGCGCTTGGCGGGCCTGCTGCACGATTGGGACAAGGAATACGACGACGACGCGATCCGGGCGCACGCCCGCGCGCTCGACGTGGACGTGGACCCGTACGTGCTGGAAACCATGCCGCGCCTGCTGCACGGGCCCACCGCGGCGGCCGAGCTCAAGCGCGCGCATCCCGACCTGCCCGACGACGTGATACAGTCCATCGCGCGGCACACCGCGGCGGCGGTGGGCATGAGCGACCTCGACATGATCATCTACATCGCCGACGCCATCGAGCCGGGCCGCGATTTCGACGGGCTCGACGAGCTGCGCTCCGCCATCGGCGAGGTGCCGCTCGAAGAGCTTTTCATGATGACGTTCAACCACATCCTGCTGACGCTCGTGGAGCGCCGGCGACGCCTGCACCCGGCAACGGTCGAGGTGTGGAACCATTACGTGGCCCGATCGCGCGAAGCGAAGGCCGAGAAAGGAACAGCGTGAGCACAACGACGAACGAGAAGACTTCCAGGGAATGCGCCCTCATCGCGGCCCGCGCGGCCGACGACAAGAAGGCCACCGACATCATGGTGCAGGAGGTGGGCGAGCTCATCGGCGTGACGGATTACTTCGTCATCGCCACGGCCTCCAACAACCGTCAGGTCGAGGCCATCATCGACGAGATCGAGGATGCGGTGCGCGTCCAGGCTCAGATGAAGCCGTTGCATCGCGAAGGCACGCAGGACGGCACGTGGTCGCTGCTCGACTACGGCAGCTTCGTCGTGCACGTCTTCCAGCCCGAGACCCGCGAGTACTACCGCCTCGAGGCGCTGTGGAACGACGCGCCCGTCATCGACCTGGCCGCCGAAGCCGGCCTCACCGACATCGAGTACTCCGACCGCATCGCCAAGCTCCTCGGCAAGGAGTAGCGCGTCGAGCATCCGGTTCAGCCTGCTCGCACGTCCTGCCATGCGCCGCCACCTACGTGGCGGCGTTTTTTTTGGTCGCCGTCCCGCGTCGGGCCGACGCGAGATTCACGTGAGAAGGGCGTCGGATCCACGTGGAATCGGCGCGAGAACGACGTTCGCTGCACGTGGAAACGACGTTGGAACCGCGCAAGACCCGCGTGGAATCCGCGTCAGACTCCCATGTTCTGCTATGCTTCGCCCTGCAGGACCCGCCGTGATGGCGGGGCCGGGTTACCGTCTGTACGGGACGCGGATAGGGCGCACGATCGTGATGCTGCTTTGCGGCGGCGACAAAGGCTCTCAAAAACGAGACATCGAAAAAGCGAAATGCCTTGCCGGGAGGGTTCGAAAGGAAAGGTCGGGATATGAAGAATCCCTTTAAGAGGCCGATGGAAGTATCGGAATTCCGCGTTGCCGATTACCTTGATTCCGAGGAGGCCATCGCGGAGTTCCTGACGGCCGCCCTCGAGGAAAACGATCCGGAGTTCTTCCAAAAGGCCCTCGGCGAGGTGGCGAAGGCTCGCGGCATGGCGCAGGTTGCCGAGCGTGCGGGGGTGGGGCGCGAGAGCCTGTACAAGTCGCTCTCGGCCGAAGGCAACCCCCGGTTCAGCACCATCGTCGACGTCCTCGACGCGCTCGGGTTCAAGCTCGTCGTCACGCCGGGGTCGTAGGAGCCGGGCCCTTCTCGGCGCGCAGGGCCTTCGGCAGCGGGATGGCGGCGCCGAGGGCCGCGGCCGCCAACATGACCACGATGCCCTTCACGGGGAAGCACAGGAACAGCAGCAGCACGGTCATGAGCGGCTGGCGCATGACGCCGCCCACGAGCGCGGCCGTGCAGGCGCACAGGCAGAACACGGGGTCGGCTCCGGTGAGCAGGGCCATGCCGTAGCCGATGGAGATGCCGGCGAAGATGACGGGGAAGAAGTGGCCGCCCCGCCAGCCGAAGCGGATGCACAAAGGCGTGATGAGCACCTTGCCGAAACCCGTGGCCAACAGCGCGAACGCGGTCATCGTGGTCCAGACCTCGCCGAGTTGCTCGGCCTGCGTCTCGCCGGCGAACATCGTGAACGGCAGCGCGATGCCCAGCAGCGCCAACGCGAGCCCGGCGATGAGCGCCTTGGTCACGGGGCGCTCGCCCATGCGGTCGGACAGGCGCCCGAACAGGCCGTCGAACGCGCAGAACAGCCAGCCGCCCGCCGCGCCCACGAGCGCGAGCGGCACGAGCCACAGCAGCTCGGTCGTCCCCACGTGGATGTCGGTGAAGCGGGGCAGCGACAGGCCGCCGCCGAACAGCGCGCCCAAGCCGAGGAACGCGCCGAGCGCGCCCGCGATGGCGCACAGGTACACGACGATCTTCGACGACTTCGGCAGCGTGATGGTGGTTTGCGCGCCCTCGCCCTCGTCGCCGTCGTCGTACAGCGGCGCGGCGAACCCGAACAGGGGAGCGGTGAAGATGGCCGACAGCGCCGCCATCGTGCCGACCGACGTGAGCTGCTGGAAGTCCGACCCGAAGCGCTTCATGCGGTCGCCCACCCACGTGCAGATGCCCGCGACCGCGCCGGTGAGCCCCGCCTCGGGGCCGACGGATCCGCCGAAGAACAGGGGCAGCAGCGCGGCGACGGACATGACCCCCAGCTTGTCGTAGTCGTAGCGGCCGTCGCGCTTCACCTTCGCCATCACCTGGTTCAAATCCTCGGGATAGGAGCCGAACCGCTTGGCGAACAGCCCGATCACCAGGCCGCCTGCCAGACAGGCGATCAGCGGGAAGAAGGGGCCGAAGTGCGCGGGCAGCCTCTCCCAGATGAACGTGATGCCGAGGTTCATGGCGAACAGCAGCAGCCACACGAACGCGCCGGCGATGGCGCCCGTGACGATCACCGACACGACGAACAGCGCGCGGTTCGCGAGCTTCGCTCCCTCCATGCGGCGCCCCTAGCGCGCGACGACGTCGCGGGCGGCGGGCAGCCCGTAGGCGCCCTCGGCCTGCTCGACCGCGCGAACGATGGCGCCCTGCATCGCCTCGGTGGCCAGGATGGCGAACACGTCGTAGTCGGCGTCGACCTCGCCCGACGCGAACGTGAACACGGTGTCGCCGTCGCCCGAGGTGTGCACGGGCTTGATGGCGCGCGCGTAGGCGTCGTGGACGGTCGAGGAGGCTTTCGTGGCCTGGGCCTTCGTCAGGCGCGCGTTCGTCAGCACGACGCCGATGGTCGTGTTGGCGCACGGGCCGGCGGCCGGATCGACCTCCCGGGCCGCAGCTGCGGCGGCCGCCTGCTGCGCGAGGACGCCGAACGCCTCGAGGGGGTCCATGACGCGCCCTTCGTCGTCGCGGCAGCCGGCGATCCAGGCGCCGTCCGCGTCGCGCACGTTGCCGAGAGCGTTCACCGCCACGATGGCGCAGGCCGCGAGCTCGCCCAGGCGCAGCCCGCAGACCCCGAGCCCCGCCTTCATGGCGCGCTCGCCGCCCAGCAGCTTGCCCACCGAGGCGCCGCAGCCGGCTCCCACGTTGCCTTCGGCAAGCGGCTCCGCCGCATCGCGCTCGAAGGCCGCCTGCGCCGCCGCGCGTCCCATGGCGGCGTCGGGATGCGCGTTCTGCCCCACGAGCAGGTCGAACAGGCACGCGCCCACCACGATGGGCACGCGGGCGCTCTCCACGGGGAAGCCGATGCCGCGGGCGGCCAGCTCCTCCATCGCGCCGGTTGCGGCGGCCAGCCCGAAGGCGCTGCCGCCCGACAGCACCACGCCGTGCACGGCTTCGATCATGTTCTCGGGCTTGAGCAGGTCGGTCTCGCGCGTCGCGGGGCCGCCGCCGCGCACATCGACGCCGCAGACGGCCCCTTCGGGCGCGATGACGACGGTGCAGCCGGTGCCCGTGCGGGCGTCCTCGGCGTGCGCGCAGCGAAACGCCGGCAGGTCGGCGAGCGAGGCGGGTTGCAGCATGATGGTCTCCCTTGCGTCGGATGGGGTCGTTCGTCCGGCCTATTGTACACCGCGCATCGCGCTGTGGGCGAACCGATGTCGGCTTGCAGGAGGAGGGTTACGGTGGTAGGGTGACTATCCCGCTCTCGCTACGCGCTCCCTCGAAGAAGGGAGTGAATCGCATGCCGGAATTCCTCAAGAAAGCGTCGTGCCGCGGACGTCGCCCGCTCCATCTCGCCTCGCGCCGCCAGATCCCCCGCCCCGACCTCATCGCGAAGCTGCTGCGCGAGCGGCACGTCGCGCGGTTCATCGTCGCGCCCGACGGGTTCGGCAAGACGGGCCTGGCGATGGAGTACGCCGACACCGTGTTCTCGTTCGAGCACGTGGTCTGGCTCGACGGCCGCAGCCCGTGCTTCCTGCGCGACCTCGACCGCGGCGTCATCGCCCGCACGCTGCTGGACGACGCCGCGCAGCCGTTCCTCGTCGTCATCGACGACGTGCCCCCGCTCGACCCGGAGCGCGCGCAGCTGCTGTCGGACGAGCTCGACCTGCTGCTCGACCGCGACTGCGAGGTGATGGTCACCTGCATGCCGTCGCGCGACGCCTTCGCGCGCCATCGCGACCGCATCAAGCTCGCAGCTGCCGACCTGCTGCTCGCCGATGCCGAGCTCGACCTGCTCCGCACGCCGGGGGAGCGCTCGGCCGATCCGGCGCAGGCGATTCCGCGCGCCTGCCGCGTCGCGGGCCTCGTGTGGGGCTCGGAGGAGGAGCGCGCGGGGTTCCTGGTCAGCGCGCTGCGCGAGGAGCTTCCCGCCGACCTGCTGCTGCCGCTGTTCGTGATGGCGGCGCTCGAGCGGGGGACGCTTGAGGACGTCGCGGCGTTCGGCCCGTTCGGCGCCGATCAGGAGGGGCTGCTCGCCGAGCAGTACCCCTACCTCGGCATCGAATCCCGGCGCGGGCGGTTCGAGGCCGCGCCGTTCGAGGCGGATGCGCTCGCGGACGCCTTCGCGCGCAAGCTGGGCGCGCTGGCCGACCGGTCGCTGTTCCCCGATGCGAGCACGCTCGTCGTGCGCCTGGGCGATGCGCTCGTGGCGCGCGGCGCGCACGAGCGCGCCTGCGACCTCGTGCGGCTGCTGGCGGCGCGCGGCCCGCGCGCGACCTGGCTTGCGACGCACGGCCGCGCGCTGTTCGACGCCGCGTGCCTCGTGCCGGCGTGCGAGGTTCATCGGTCCCTGTCGGGGGAGACGGCGGGGAAGGGCGCGGTGCTCAACGCCCACGAGGCGGTTCGCCGCGCGTTCTTGGGGGATCGCGCGGCGGCCTGCGCGGCCGCGCGCAAGGCGGTGCGCGACAAGGGGGCCGCCCCCGCCGCGCGGATGGCGGGCGCGCTCGTGCTCGCGCAGTGCGCGGAATCCGACGAGCGGCGGCGGGCCGACAAGCTCGCGACGGCGCTGCTGGCGGCGGCGGGCGTCACGCACGTCGCCGACGCGCATCGCGCGGCCGGATGCGCGAAGGCGGTGGAAGAGCAGGGGTGGCTGGCCTCGGGGTGCGTGCACGCGCAGCTCAGGCGGGCGAGCTGTCCCGAAGCCGCGCACGTGTGGCTCGACTGGTACGACCGCGGTGCGCGCGGGGGCTTCCTCAAGCAGTCAGCCGCCGAGGTGCTGCGCCAGGCGACGGTCGCGGGGCCCGAGGACGCCCGGTCGTCCGAGCTCGACCGCCTCGGCGCCCTCGTGCGCAAGCGGGTGTCTCAGGCGAGCCGCGGCGCGCTCGGCCTCGGCGACGCCCTGGCCGGCATCGCCTACGAACGCGCCTGCGAGCAGGGCGTGCTCACCATCCCGGCCCTCGACGCCCAGGCGTCGCTCGCCGTCCGGCGGATGGAGATGACCCTGTTCTCCCAGCGCGCCGCCTGCGAGCGTCTCGAGCGGGAGCGTCTCGAGCGCGAGCGCGTCTTCGTCGCCACCCATCCCGACGCGTACCGCGACGAGGGCCGCGGGAAGCGCCTGTCGAAGCTGCCGAGCGCCGCGCCCGTGCTCACCGTCAACCTGTTCGGCGGCCTCGACGTGCTCATGGGCGACGAGCGCGTGGACCCCTCGCGCTTCAGCCGCCAGAAAGTGAAGACGCTGCTCGCCCTGCTCGTGCTTCACAACGGCCGCGAGTTCTCGCGCGACAAGCTGGTGGGACTCTTGTGGCCCGACGGCGAGCTCATGCCCGGGCGCAAGAACTTCTACGGCATCTGGGCCATGCTGCGCCGCGCCCTGTCCACGCCCTCGGGCGACTGCCCCTACCTCATCCGCCAGCAGCAGGGGCTGCGCCTCGACGCGAGCCTGCTGGCCAGCGACGTGGCCCAGCTTGAGGACGTGTGCCGCACGCTGTTGTTCGAGCGCCCGGGCTACGGCGGTTGGGCTCAAGTGTACTCGCAGGTGAACGACCGGTTCTCCGACGATCTGCTGCCCAGCGAGAACGGCAACGACGCCATCACCTCCCTGCGCGTGGACTACCGCAACCGCCTCGTGGACGCGCTCGTGGCGGCCTCGACGCGCCTCGTGGCGGCGGGCGAGGTGCAGGAGGGGCTCTGGTTCGCCCGCGCCGCGCTCCAGCGCGACCGCTCGCGCGAGGATGCCTACACCTGCCTCATGCACGCCCAGCTGGCGTCGGGCCAGCGCACGGCCGCCCTCGACACCTACTTCTCCTGCCGCCGCTTCCTGGCCGACGAGCTCGGCATCGACCCCTCGGTCGAAACGGTGCGCCTCTACCGCGGCATCATCGAAACCGAAACGGACTTCGAGTAAACGAACGATGGACGGAATCGAGATGGTAGGGCGATAACGTTGCGGAAAAGGTATAGTATGGATATAATAACTATATCATTAGGTACCATATTGACGTTCGGGTATGATCCAGTGAAAAGCGCGGCGAACCTGGAAAAGCACGGCATCGACTTCGATGAGGCGCAGCTGCTTTGGGAGGGTGTCTATCTCAAAGCTCCCGCTCGCAAGAAAGACGAGCGACGGTACGCGGTGGTCGGCGTGCTGCGCGGCGTGCATTGGACGGCGATCGCGACCGATCGGGACGGCCGCATCCGCATCATCTCGGTCAGGCGCGCGACGGAGCAGGAGAGGATTCGCTATGAACAACGAAAAAATAACCTCTGAGAATCTCGAGGAGCTGTTCGACGAGGGTCGGGACGTTACCGAGTTCTTCGATTTCGACTCCGGTGCCGTCGTCGAAGGGAGAACGGAGACGAAGCGCGTCAACGTCGACATGCCGCTGTGGATGGTGGAGGCGCTCGACAAGGAGGCGAAGCGGGTGGGCATCGGGCGGCAGGCGGTCATCAAGATGTGGCTCGCCGAGCGCCTCGACGAGGAGGCGCGCCGCACCGCCTGAGCGCGCCGCGCGACGGGCCGGCGGCGCGCGGGCGCGTTTCCGGCCCGTCGCCTCGTGCACAAACCCCTTGCGTGCCCTGTGAATTTCCTTTGAGGTCAGGCACGATATGCTAGAGTAGCAAGTGCTGTATTCGAGTGAATAAGCGCGCATCGCCGCGCTGCAAGCCACGAAAAGGATGGCGCATACATGGCAGGATTTCTTTCCAAGCTCCTCACGCTTGGCGAGGGCAAGCAGCTCAAGACCTACGAAGCCACCGCAAGCAAGATCAACAGCCTCGAACCCGAGATGCAGGCACGCTCCGACGAGGAGCTGCGCGCCCTCACCGCCGCGTTCCGCGAGCGCGCCGCGGGCGGCGAGGACCTCAAGAGCCTCTTGCCCGAAGCCTTCGCCGCCGTGCGCGAGGCCTCGGTGCGCACGCTGGGCTTGCGTCACTTCGACGTCCAGCTCATCGGCGGCATGGCCTTGAACGACGGGCAGATCGCCGAGATGAAGACCGGCGAGGGCAAGACGCTCGTCTCCACGCTGGCCGGCTACCTGAACGCGCTGCCCGGGCACAACGTGCACGTGGTCACCGTCAACGACTACCTGGCGAAGCGCGACAGCGAGTGGATGGGCCAGGTGTACCGGTTCCTCGGCATGGACGTGGGCCTCATCCAGAACGGCATGCGCCCCGACAAGAAGATCCCCGCGTACAAGGCCGACGTCACGTACGGCACGAACTCGGAGTTCGGCTTCGACTACCTGCGCGACAACATGGTGACGCGCGCCGAGTCCCGCGTGCAGCGCGGCCACCACTTCGCCATCGTCGACGAGGTGGACTCCATCCTCATCGACGAGGCCCGCACGCCGCTCATCATCTCGGGCGCGGGCACGCAGGCGGCCGAGACGTACAACAAGTTCGCCCGCGTCATGGTGGGCCTCACGCCCGAGCTCGACTTCGACATGGACGAGGCGAAGAAGACCATCAACGCCACCGAGAGCGGCCTGGAGAAGATCGAGGCCATGCTCGGCATCGACGACATCTACGCCGACCCGTCCGGCCAGCTGCCGAACCACCTGCAGCAGGCTTTGAAGGCGCAGTTCCTGTTCCACCGCGACGTGGACTACGTCGTGGTGAACGGCGAGGTGAAGATCGTCGACGAGTTCACCGGCCGCATCATGGAAGGCCGCCGCTACTCCGAGGGCCTGCACCAGGCGCTCGAGGCGAAAGAGCGCGTGCTCGTGCGCGAGGAGAACCAGACGCTGGCCACCATCACGCTGCAGAACTACTTCCGCCTGTACGAGAAGCTCTCCGGCATGACCGGCACGGCCATGACCGAGGACGCCGAGTTCCGCGAGATCTACAAGCTGCCGGTCGTGGCCATCCCGCCGAACCGCCCGGTGGCGCGCAAGGACGAGGACGATCTCATCTACCGCACGGTGGAGGCGAAGTTCAACGCCGTGGCCGACGACGTGGCCGAGCGCAACCGTGCCGGCCAGCCCTGCCTCATCGGCACGGTGTCCATCGAGAGCTCCGAGAAGCTGTCGCGTTTGCTCGACAAGCGCGGCATCAAGCACGAGACCCTCAACGCGAAGAACCACGAGCGCGAGGCGCACATCATCGCGCAGGCCGGCCGCGTGGGCGCCGTCACCATCGCCACGAACATGGCGGGCCGCGGCACCGACATCCTCTTGGGCGGCAACCCCGACGTGCTGGCCGACGACGTGCTGCGCGAGCGCGGGTTCGACCCCGAGCTGCAGGAGGGCGACGAGGTGGAGGAGGGCCATGCGCCCGCTCCCTCCGCGGCCGATCGCGCCTCGGCGCTCGCCGAGGCGAAGCGCGTGTGCGGCGAGGAGCACGACCAGGTCATCGACGCCGGCGGCCTCACGGTCATCGGCACCGAGCGCCACGAGTCGCGCCGTATCGACAACCAGTTGCGCGGCCGCGCCGGCCGCCAGGGCGACCCCGGCGTGACGCAGTTCTACCTGTCGCTCGAAGACGACCTCATGCGCCTGTTCGGCGGCAACCGCATGGACTCCATCGCCCGCATGATGGAGAAGACCGACATGCCTGAGGACATGCCCATCCAGGCCGGCATGGTGTCGAAGGCCATCGAAGGCGCCCAGCGCCAGGTGGAGAGCATGCACTTCGCCGCCCGTAAGAACGTCCTCGAGTACGACGACGTCATGAACCTGCAGCGCGTCGCCATCTACAGCGAGCGCAACGCCATCCTCGACGGCAAGGACATGGACGAGCGCATCCCCGAGATCGTCAACGACGCGGTGGAGGCCGTCGTCGAGGAGAACTGCCCGGCCAAGGTGCCGAGCGACGACTGGGACGCCAAGGCCGTGGAGCTGTGGGCCGCGAACATGACGGGCCGCGACGACTTCAGCGTGGCCGAGGTCGATCACGACGACGACCCTGCGGTGCTGTCCGAAGCGCTGGAGGAGTATCTGGAGAACGTGTTCGCCGAAAAGTCCGAACAGCTGGGCGAACCGGTGATGAAGATGCTGGAAGGCCAGGTCATGCTGCGCATGATCGACACGCGCTGGATGGCCCACCTCCAGGAGATGGACTACCTCAAGGCCGGCATCGGTCTGCGCGCGTTCGGCCAGCGCGACCCGCTCGTCGAGTATAAGAACGAGGCCTACAACGCGTTCCAGAGCCTGACCGCGGGCATGTACGAGGACTACCTGCGCACGCTCTTGCGCCTGCAGGTGGCCGTGAAGCAGGAGCAGCCGGCGCTGGTCGAGGAGAAGAGCCCGCTCGACGGCAAGGTGAGCTACTCGTCTCCCGAGCAGGCGCTCGAGCAGACGGGCGTCGGCGCCGCGCGCAAGCAGGCGGCCGCGTCGGCGGCGTCGCCGAGCGGCGCCCCGGCGGCCCCGCCCAAGCCGGCGGCCGCGAAGCCCCAGACGTACACGAAGGACAAGGACGATCCCTTCGCCAACGTGGGACGCAACGACCCGTGCCCCTGCGGCTCGGGCCTCAAGTACAAGAAGTGCCACGGACGAGATCAATAAGGAATCATGGCTGACAGAGACGAAAAAGACTTGGAGCAGGTAGCGCAGCGCGTCGAGGCGGCGCACGGCTACCTGCACATCGAAGAGCGCGCGGTCGAGCTGGCGAAGCTCGACGAGGAGATCGCGCGTCCCGGCTTCTGGGACGACGCGACGCACGCGCAGAGCGTGTCGAAGCAGGCCAGCGTGCTGCGCGACACCATCGCCGAGTACCAGGAGGCGGCCGCGCTGCTCGAGGACGCGCGCGCCGCGTTCGACCTCGCGTCCGAGGACGAGCTGTTCGCCGAGGAGGCCTCCGCAGCCCTCGACAAGCTCGACGGGCTGCTCGACGCGCTCGAGATCAACTCGTGGTTCTCGGAGCGCTTCGACGGCGGCGACGCCATCCTCACGGTGCATCCCGGCTCCGGCGGCCTCGAGGCCCAGGACTGGACCGACATGCTCTACCGCATGTACGTGCGCTACGCCGAGAAGAAGGACTGGAAGGTCACCGTGCTCGACGTGGTGCCCGGCGAGGGCATCGGGCTGGACAAGGCCACCATCCAGATCGAGGGCCGCAACGCCTTCGGCATGCTCAAGAGCGAGAACGGCGTGCACCGCCTCGTGCGCATCAGCCCCACCGACGACAAGAAGCGCCGCCATACCACGTTCGCGGGCGTGGAGGTGCTGCCGGTGCTGCCCGACGACATCGAGGTGGACCTCAACCCCGCCGACGTGCGCGTGGACGTGTACCGTTCGAGCGGCCCCGGCGGCCAGTGCGTCAACACCACCGACTCGGCCGTGCGCCTCACGCACATCCCCACGAACATCGTGGTGACGTGCCAGAACGAGAAATCCCAGCTGCAGAACAAGGAAGCGGCGTTCCGCGTGCTCAAGGCGAAGCTCTACGAGCGCGAGGAGCAGAAGCGCCAGGAAGAGCTGGCCGAGCTGCGCGGCGACCGCATGGACAACACGTTCGGCAGCCAGATCCGCAACTACGTGCTGTACCCCTACCAGATGGTGAAGGACGTACGCAGCGGCATCGAGACCGGCAACGTCGACGCCGTGCTGGGCGGGGAGTTGGACGAGTTCGTGATCGGCTACCACCGTTGGCGAGTGTCGCAATGACGACCGCTTGAGGCGGCGCATCTTGCCTTTCAGAACCCGAGGGCTTTCGCACGCGGCCCACCAGGCCGCTTAGCTCAAGCCCTCGGAACCTTCAAGGCAATCTGCACCACCTCAAGCGGCCTGCGGTTCACTGTATTGAAAGGGCGAAAGGAAACAGCATGACCGAACTTGAACGGCGGGCGAACGAGATGCGCTCCGACATCGTGCGCATGATCGCGGAAGCGGGCAGTGGGCATCCGGGCGGATCGCTGTCGAGCGCCGACATCCTCGCGGCGCTCTACTTCGGCGGCGTGCTCGAGCACGATCCCGCGCGTCCCGACTGGGACGAGCGCGACCGCTTCATCCTGGCGAAGGGCCATGCGGCTCCGGCGCTGTACGCGGTGCTCGCGAGCGCGGGGTACTTCCCGCGCGAGGAGCTGCTCACGCTGCGCAAGCTGGGCACGCGCCTGCAGGGCCACCCCGACTCGAGCCTCGTGCCCGGCGTCGAGGTGTCCACGGGCTCGCTCGGCCAGGGGCTGTCCGTCGCGGCGGGCGCCGCGGCCGGCCTCAAGCTTGACGGCAAGGAGCAGACCGTGTTCGCCCTGCTCGGCGACGGCGAATGCCAGGAGGGCCAGGTGTGGGAGGCCGCCATGTTCGCGGCGCACCGGGGCCTCGACAACCTCGTGGCCGTCGTGGACCGCAACTGCCTGCAGATCGACGGCAACACGGCCGACGTGTGCGACCCGGGCGACCTCGTGGCGAAGTTCCAGGCCTTCGGCTGGGAGGCGGGCGAGGTGGACGGCCACGACATCCCCGCGCTCGTGGAGGCGCTCGCGGCGGCGAAAGCGGCCCGCGACGGCAGGCCCCACGTGCTGATCGCGCGCACGGTGAAGGGCAAGGGCGTGTCGTTCATGGAGAATCAGGCGGGTTGGCACGGCAAGGCGCCGAACGCCGAGCAGACGAAGACCGCGCTGGCCGAGCTGGCGGCGCTGAGCGGAGAGGAGCCCAGCCGTGGTTAAGCTGGCAAACGAAACGGAGTCCCAGGTCAAGCGCGCCACGCGCGCCGCGTACGGCGTCACGCTGGCCGAGCTGGCGAACGAGGGCCTGCCCGTGGTGGCCGTGGACGCCGATCTGACGGGCTCCACCACCACGAAGAAGCTCGCCGACGCGGGCTTCGCCGACCGCCTGTTCAACTGCGGCATCGCCGAGCAGAACATGGTGGACGTGGCCGCCGGCCTCGCCGCGACCGGCCACATCGCCTACACCGGCTCGTTCGCCGTGTTCGGCACGGGCCGCGCCTACGACCAGATCCGCAACACCGTGTGCTACAGCAACCTCGACGTGAAGGTGGCCCCCACGCACGCCGGCATCTCCGTCGGCCCCGACGGCGGCAGCCACCAGATGCTCGAGGACGTCTCGCTCATGCGCGGGCTCCCGAACATGCGCGTGCTCGTGCCGGCCGACTACGCCGCCGCCCGCGCCGCCATCCGCCTCGCGGCGAGCACGCCGGGCCCCGTGTACGTGCGCATGGGCCGCGCGTCGGTGCCGGCCGTCTACGCCGACGGGGTGGAGCTTGAGCTCGGGCGCGCCTACGTGCTGCGCGAGGGCGCGGACGCCACCATCGTCGCCTGCGGCGTCGAGGTGGAGCAGGCGCTCAAGGCCGCCGAGGCGCTGGCCGCCGAGGGCATCGAGGCGGAGGTCATCGACGCGTTCAGCGTGAAGCCGCTCGACGAGGACACCGTCCTCGCGTCGGTGGGGAAGACGGGCCGCGCGGTGGTCGCCGAGGAGCACAGCGTGTACGGCGGCCTCGGGTCGGCCGTGGCCGAGGCGCTCGCGCGCACGAATCCGGCCCCGGTCGAGTTCGTGGGCATGCGCGATCAGTTCGGCAAATCGGGCGAGTTCGAGGAGCTGCTGGACTACTTCAACCTGGGGTCGAGGGCGATTGTCGAAGCTGTGAAGAAGGTCATGGCCCGATAGTGCTTCTGTTAGAATCTATCCGTCTCAGTACCCTACTATTCGAACGGAGCACTCTGTGACGAACGACATCAGCCAAGGGGTTCCTGCGCGTCCCGTGCGACGCAGCGGCGCCCACGCGGCGCCCGCGCGGCAGACCGCGTCGCAGCTTTCTGCGTCGCTGCCGGTGCTGGAAGTCGATGACATTCCCCAGCAAACAGGCACGCCGGTCATCACGTTTGACCACGTGACCAAGGTATATCCCGCCCAGCCCAACAAGCCGGCGCTCAACGACATATCGCTGCAGATCTACGCGGGCGAGTTCATCTTCCTCGTGGGCCATTCCGGTTCCGGCAAGTCCACGTTCATCCGCATGCTCATCCGCGAGGTGAAGCCCTCGCAGGGCCACATCTACGTCGCCGACGAGGACCTGACCACCATGCGCAACTGGCGCGTGCCCTACCTGCGCCGCAACATCGGCTGCGTGTTCCAGGACTTCAAGCTCCTGCCGAACAAGACCGTGTTCGAGAACGTCGCGTTCGCGCTCGAGGTCATCGGCAAGAGCCGCCACGTCATCAAGACGCAGGTGCCCGAGGTGCTGCGCCTCGTCGGCCTGCAGGACAAGCTCAACAAGCGCCCCGACCAGCTGTCCGGCGGCGAGCAGCAGCGCGTGTCCATCGCGCGCGCCATCGTGAACCGCCCGCCGCTGCTCGTGTGCGACGAGCCCACCGGCAACCTCGACCCGCAGACGTCCCGCGGCATCATGGACCTGCTCGAGCGCATCAACCGCACGGGCACCACGGTGCTCGTCGCGACGCACGACCGCGAGATGGTGGACAACATGCGCCGGCGCGTCATCGCGCTCGACCGCGGACACCTCACCCGCGACCAGGATCGGGGGGTGTACGGTTTCGATGTCTAGTTTCTTCTACTTTATCAAGGAGTCCGCCAAGGGCTTCACGCGCAACCTGTCGACGGCGTTGGGGTCCATCGTGACCATCTTCCTGTCGCTGCTCATCATCGGCGTGTTCCTCGTCGGCGGCTTCGTCATCGAGAAGCTCGTGTCGTCGGTGGAGAACGAGGTGTCCATCACGGCCTACGTGGCCGACGACGCCTCCGACGCCGACATCCAGACGGTCGAGAACTTCATCGAGGGGCTCGACGGCGTGGCGTCGGTGGGCTTCACGAGCAAGGAGCAGGCGCTCGAGAAGTTCCGCGAGACGTCGACGTCCGACATCATCGACACGCTCGACGGCCAGAACCCGTTGCCGCGCTCGATCGACGTGGAGCTGTCCGACCCGCAGCTGGTGGAGCAGGTGGCGTCCGCGATCCGCGGCAACACCACGTACCAGCAGATCATCGGGTACGATACGGTCGAGCAGTCGCTCAAGTACGGCCAGCAGACGGTCGATCGCCTGTTCACGCTCACGAACTACGTGCGCTACATCGGCATCGCGCTCGTGGCGCTGCTCATCTTCATCGCGATGGTGTTCATCAACAACACCATCCGCCTGGCCATCCTGGCGCGCCGCAAGGAGATCGCCATCATGCGCCTCGTGGGCGCGTCGAACGGCTTCATCCGCGGGCCCTTCCTCATGGAAGGCGCGCTGCACGCCATCATCGGCTCGCTTTTGGCGGTGGGCTGCCTGGAACTCGTGCGCACGCTCGCGCTGCCGAAGCTGCAGAGCGCGCTCATGTTCCTCAACTTCGACCTGAGCCTGAACACCTTCCTGTTCATCTATGCCGTGCTCATCGGCGCGGGCCTGTTCATCGGCCTGCTCGGCTCGGCGTTCGCCATGCGCCGCTACCTCAAGGTCTAACGTGTTGAACGGTCATGGCCAAGCATACTGACACTTCGCAACTTGCGGCGTCCGCGCGTCGAGCGCGGGCCCGCAGCATGCGCCTCATCAAGGCGTGCATCGTCATCATCGTCGTGGGCGTCGCCTTCGTCGCGGGTTTCACCGCGCGAGGCGACGCTTCGCTGCTTGAATCGCTCGGCTTCACGTCGCTCGTGGTGGACGTCGACCGCAACCCGGGCTCCACGACGTCGGGCGACACCTACGACTCCCTCGGCGCGCGCGTGGAGGAGGTCGAGGGCATCATCGAGAACGACAGCCTCGACTCCTACGATCTGGGCATGGCCACGACCAACGTGCTGAACGCCCTGTCCGACACCACCGAGGACGATTACCTGCGCTACTACGACCCCGCGCGCTACGCGGCGCTGTTGCAGGACAGCGCCGAGCAATCGGCGGGCATCGGCGTGCTGTTCTCCGAGTACAAGGGCCGCGCCTACGCGGCCGACGTGTTCGAGGGCTCGGCCGCCCAGATGGCCGACGTGCGCAGCGGCGACTTCGTGGTGGCCATCGACGGCGACCGCGGGCACGAGTGGACCACGAACGAGGTGACCTCCGCGCTCAAGCGCGAGGAGGGCGACAGCGTCGTCATCACGTGGCGGCGCGCCGAGACCCTCGACGACGAGGGCGGCGAGGAGTTCACCACGACGCTCGTGTGCTCGAACTACGCGGTGAAGAACGTGGAGACCGAGCTTTCCGACACGGTGGGCTACATCAAGCTCAAGCAGATCACGCAGAACGCGGCCGACCTCGTGAAGAGCGCCGTGACCGATCTCGAGGCGCAGGGCGCCACGTCGTTCGTGCTCGACATCCGCGACAACCCCGGCGGCTTCCTCACGCAGTCGGTGGACACCGCCAGCCTGTTCGTGAAGAGCGGCACCATCGTGAAGATCCAGACGAAGGCGGAGGAGACGTCCAAGACCTCCTCGCGCCCCTACGTGACCGAGAAGCCCCTCGTCGTGCTCGTGAACGGCAAGACGGCCGCCTCGGCCGAGGTGCTGGCGGCGGCGCTGCAGGACAACCAGCGCGCCACGCTCGTGGGCTCGACGACGCTCGGCAAGGGGTCGGTGCAGGTGACGCGCGACCTGAGCTTCGGCGGCGCGCTGCGCTACACGGCGGCGTACTACAAGAGCCCGCTCGGCCACGACATCGACGGCGTGGGCGTCACGCCCGACGTGATGGTGGGCCTGGCCGACGGCGAGGACAACCAGAAGGCGCTCGCGATCGAAACCGCCCAGTCCCTCGTGAAGAGCTAGCCGTGGCGCGGACGCGTTCCCATACGCGCCGGCACCCCCGCAGCAATCCACGGGGCGTGCTCAGCGTGCGCGGAGGCGGTTTCGGCTTCGTGCAGACGGCCGAAGGGGAGTTCTTCGTACCGGAATCCAAGATGGCGGGCGCCTTCGACGGCGACCTCGTGGAGGTGGCGCCGCTGCCCGTCCAGGGCGGGCGCGCTAAGCAGCCGCACGAGCGCAAGGGCGACCTCCGCGCGGGTGAGAAGCCGGCGGCTCGCGTGCTGCGCGTCGTCGACCGCGCCCACGACACGCTCGTGGGACGCTACGAGGTGGCCGAGCCGTTCGGCGTGGTCGTGCCCGAGGACGTGCGCATCCCCTACGACATCTTCACGATGCGCGCCGACAATCCCGACATCGAAGACGGGTCGCTCGTGCGCGTGCGCATCACGACGTTCCCCTCGCGCTCCACGGCGGCCACGGGCGTGATCGAGGACGTGCTCGGGCGCGCCGACGACGAGCGCGCCGCGGTGGACGTTGTGATCGCCCGGCACAAGCTGGAAACCGCGTTCTCGGAGGGGGCGCTCGCCGAAGCGTGCGACGCCGTGCTCGACGAGGACGGCGCGCTGGCGTCCGGGTACCGCGACCTGCGGGATCGCTTCACGTTCACCATCGACCCGGCCGACGCCCGCGATTTCGACGACGCGGTCAGCCTGGAGCCCGTGGAGGCCGATGCGGCCCCGGAGCAGGCGGCGGGGGAGCGGGGCACCGGCATCCGCATCGTGGACGAGCGCGGGTTCGGGGCGGCGACGTGGCGTCTCGGCGTGCACATCGCCGACGTGTCGCACTACGTGGGGTGGAACTCCTCGCTCGACCTCGACGCGCGCAGGCGCGCCACGAGCGTGTACCTCGTGGACCGCGTGATCCCCATGCTGCCCGACGAGCTGTCGGGCGATCTGTGCTCGCTCAAGCCCGACGAGGCGCGACGCACGATGACCGCCGATATGTACCTCGACGACCAGGCGCGTCTCGTGGCGTACGAGCTGTACCCGGCGATCATTCGCTCGCATGCGCGCCTGGCCTACGAAGAGGCGCAGGCGCTGCTCGACGAGCCCGCCGACGACGGGCTGTCGCGGCGGCTCGCGACGCTCTCGCGCCTGGCGAAGCGGCGGTTCGCCGCGCGCGAGAAGGCGGGCGGGCTCGACTTCGACTCGGTCGAGGCGCGCGTGCGCCTCGACGACGAAGGCCGCCCGACGGGCATCGACCTGCGCACGAAGACCGACGCCACCTCGCTCATCGAGGAGGCCATGATCCTCGCGAACGAGACGGTGGCCCTGCACCTGCGCGACGCGAAGTTCCCCAGCCTGTACCGCATCCACGAGCAGCCTTCGGCCGACAGTCTGGCGGCGCTCGTGCCGGTGTTCCAGGAGTTCGCGTGGTTCGGCGACATCGACCAGGCGGACTTCGTCGCGGGCGAGGCGCACGTCGTCCAGCGCGTGCTCGAGGCGAGCGCCGGCCGGCCCGAGGGCGAGCTCGTCTCGTCGCTCGTGCTGCGCTCGATGAAGCGCGCCGTGTACCGCCCCGCCTGCGCGCCGCACTACGGCTTGGCGAGCGATGCCTATACGCATTTCACGTCGCCCATCAGGCGCTATCCCGACCTCGTGGTGCACCGTATGCTCAAGGCCCTCATCGGCGGCCGTCCGGAGAAGTTCGACCAGGAGACATCGGCGCTCGCGTGGATCGCCGAGCACTCCTCCGACATGGAGCGGGTCGCGGAGAAGGCCGCGCGCGAGTCGCAGGAGCTCAAGATGATCGAGTACCTCGAGCAGTTCATAGGCCGTACGTTCTCCGCGGTGGTGTCGGGCGTGGCGACGTACGGCGTGTACGTGCGCCTCGACAACACGGCCGAGGGGCTCGTCCCGTGCAAGAACCTCGGGAGCGAGTACTTCGCGCTCGACCCGGTGCAGCACCGCTTGACCGGGCAGGACACAGGCACGACGTACCGGCTGGGACAGCGGCTGCCCGTCGTGCTGACGGCGGCCGACCCGCGTGCGCGGCGCCTGGATTTCCGTCCCGCCCGCCCCGAGCGATAGCGGGCCGTGCGATGGGACGCGTGCGCGACGTCTTCGAGGCCATGGGCCGCGAGGTGCGCAAGAACAAGGGGTCGTTCACCGTGTACGTGGTGCTGCGCCTCATCGTGATCGCCTGCGCCGCGGGGGCGCTCGCGTTCGGCAACTACGAGGCGTTCTTCCTGTGCCTGCTCACGCTCGTGCTGCTCTTCGTGCCGACGTTCGTCGAGGTGAACTTCAGCATCTCCATCCCCGAGACGCTCGAGGTGGTCATCGCCCTGTTCATCTTCGCCGCCGAGATACTGGGCGAGCTGTTCCACTTCTACACCATCTTCCCGTTCTGGGACACGCTGCTGCACACGTTCAACGGCTTTCTGGCGGCGGCCATCGGCCTCGCCCTCGTGTCCATCCTCAACCGCTCCGAGCGCATCGCGTTCTCGCTGTCGCCGTTCTTCTGCGTGGTGGTGGCGTTCTGCTTCTCCATGACCATCGGGGTGCTGTGGGAGTTCTTCGAGTTCGGCATGGACCAGGTGTTCGGGCTCGACATGCAGAAGGACAGCGTGGTGACGAGCATCTCGAGCACGCTGCTCGACCCGTCCGGCTCGCAGCGCCCGCAGCGCATCGACGGCATCGCGTCGGTGGAGGTGAACGGCCAGGAGCTGGGCGTGGGCGGGTACCTGGACATCGGCTTGGCCGACACGATGAGCGACCTGTTCGTGAACTTCGTCGGCGCGCTCGCGTTCTCCGTCATCGGGTACCGCTACCTTAAGAGCAAGGGGCAGGGCCGGTTCGTGCGGCGCTTCGTGCCCACGCCCGCCCCGCACGACGACGCCGACGACGCCGAAGTCGCCGCCGTTGCTGCCGACGGCAAGATACTTTGATTATCTAACTAATTGCGGTATGATGCGGGTGACGTGAAACGACGAGCGAGAAGGAGGGGAGAGGATGGACGGTTCCGCCACGGGCGCCGGCGCGGCGCGCAAGCGGCGCGAGGAGATCGACGACTTGCTGTCCGGCACGTTCAACTCCATCCTGCGCATCGAGGAGCAGTCGCTCGACAACCGCCTGACGCACGGCCTCACCATCACCGAGGTGCACACCATCGTGGCCATCGGCCTGCACGAGCGCAACCCCATGAACGTGGTGGCCGCGCGCCTGAACGTGACGCTGGCCACGCTGACCACGGCGGTGAGCAAGCTGGCGAACAAGGGCTTCGTGGAGCGCACGCGCGCCGAGGACGACCGGCGCAAGGTGCTCGTGTCGCTCACCAAGAAGGGCAAGCAGGTGCTGCGCGCGCACAACCTGTTCCACCACCAGATGATCGACGAGGCGCTGGCCGACCTCACCGAGGAGGAGGAGCGCGTGTTCGCCGGCGCGCTGTCCAAGGTGAAGGCGTTCTTCGACGCGCAGGCGTGAGGGGCGCGATGTTTCACGTGAAACATCGGTTCGCGCGAACGAATGTTTCACGTGAAACATTCGTGCCGGAACGCGGCCGATGCGCTGGCGCGCAGAAATCGTGGAGGGCGCTTGGGAGCCCTTGCAATCGAAGGCCCGCCACCATACCATTACTCCCGTAGAAATACTTTGATTATCAAACTAAATTGCACGACGCGAAAGGAACTGGCCATGGCTACCATCGACACCGTGAAGGACGTCCTCGTGGAGAACCTCGATCTCGAGGCCGACAAGATCACCGAGGAGGCCACGCTCGAGTCGCTCGGCATCGACTCCCTCGACATGGTCGAGCTCATCTGCGACCTCGAGGAGAAGTGCGACATCGAGTTCGGCGAGCCCGAGGGCATCGAGACGGTGGGCCAGCTGGTCGCGCACATCGACTCGCTGTAACACGCGTTGACCGGGCCCCGTACGGGGCCCGTTTTGCCGAAGCCCGCGCGGCGGGCGCATGGGATACGTTTTGAGGAGCTGAGCCGTGAAAACGAGGATTACGGAACTGCTGGGCATCGAGGTGCCCGTCGTGCAGGGCGCGATGGCGCGCATCGCCGACGCGAGCCTGGCCGGCGCGGTGAGCGAGGCCGGCGGCCTCGGCATCATCGCGTGCGGCGGCGCGCCGCTGGCGTGGGTGGAGGAGCAGGTGCGCATCGCCCGCTCGATGACCGACAAGCCCATCGGCGCGAACGTCATGCTCATGGATCCGAACGCGGGCGAGACGGCCGAGCTTCTGGCGAAGCTGCGCGTCGACGTCATCACGACGGGCGCGGGATCCCCTGCGAACTACATGCAGCTCTGGAAGGACGCCGGCATCAAGGTGGTGCCCGTGGTGGCGTCGAGCGCGCTGGCCGCGCGCATGGAGCGCCTCGGCGCCGACGCCGTGGTGGCCGAGGGTACCGAGGCCGGCGGCCACATCGGCGAGCTCACCACGATGGCGCTCATCCCCGCGGTATGCGACGCCGTGTCCATCCCCGTGATTGCCGCCGGCGGCATCGCCGACGGGCGCGGCATGGCCGCCGCCTTCGCGCTGGGCGCCGAGGGCGTGCAGGTGGGTACCCGCTTCCTCACGGTTGACGAGTGCACCATCGCCGACGCGTACAAGGACAAGGTCATCGCCGCCAAGGACGCCGACACCATCGTCACGGGCCGCGGCAGCGGGCATCCCGTGCGCTGCCTCAAGAACAAGTTCGCCCGCACCGTGCGCAAGCTCGAGGGCGACGTGGCGGCCAACGGCGACGAGCTGGAGGCCATGTACGCGGGCTCGCTCAAGCGCGCCGTCGACGGCGACGTGGACAACGGCACGATGATGGCGGGCCAGTCGGCGGCGCTCGTGCACGAGCGCGCGACGGCGGCCGAGGCGCTCGCCGCCCTGGTGGCCGAAGCCGAGGCGCTCGGATGCCGCGACTTGGCCGCGATGGCCGACGCGAACGCCCGCCGCGAGCGCGCGCAGTAGAGGGGACCGCCGATGATCGAGACGATCCCCGCGGGCGCGCCCGTCTTCCTGTTCTCGGGCCAGGGCTCGCAGAAGCCCGGCATGGGAGCCGACCTCATGGACATGCCCGAGGTGCGCGCGACGTTCGCCTGCGCCTCCGAGGTGCTGGGCTTCGACGTGGCCGACCTCGTGCTCAACGCCGATGCCGCCGAGCTCAACGACACGCGCAACGCCCAGCCGGCGCTGTGCGTGCTGTCGGTGGCCGTCGCCCGCGCGCTCATGGCGCGCGGCGTGCAGCCTGCGGCGGTGCTGGGCTTCTCGCTCGGCCAGGTGAGCGCGCTCGCCGTGTCGGGCATGCTGACCGATGAGGCCGTGTTCGCGCTCGTGAAGGTACGCTCCCAGCTCATGGCCGAGGCCGCCGCCGCGCATCCCGGCGCGATGAGCGCGCTGCTGAAGGCCGACGAGGACGGCGTGCAGGCGCTCTGCGAGCAGTGCGCCGAAGGCGACGTCCTCGTGCCGGCGAACTTCAACTGCCCGGGGCAGATCGTCATCGCGGGCACTCCGGCGGCCGTCGAGCGCGCCGAGGCGGCGTGGGCCGAGGCGGGGAAGCGCTCGTCGCGCCTGGCCACCTCGGGCGCGTTCCACAGCCCGCTCATGGCCTCGGCTGCCGAGGGGATGGCCGCCTACCTGGAGAGCGTCGAGTTCTCGGAGGCGCGCGTGCCGCTCGTCTGCAACGTCACGGCCCGCCCGCTGTCCGCCGCCGATGCGCGCGAGAACCTCGTGCGCCATCTCACGAGCCCCGTGCGCTTCGACGCGAGCGTAGCCGCGCTCGCGGCCGCCGGCGCCGACACGTTCGTCGAAGTGGGCAACGGATGCGTGCTGGCCAACCTCGTGAAGCGCATCGACAAGACCGCGACGCGCGCCTGCGTCCAGGACCGCGCGAGCTTCGACGCGCTCCTCGCCGCGCAGGCCGCGTCCGATTCCGAATAGGAGCCCTTTCTCCCATGACCAACGAAACCGAAAGCCCGCGCCGAAGCGCGGTCGTCACCGGCTCGAACCGCGGCATCGGCCGCGCCGTGGCCGAGGAGCTCGCGCGCGCGGGCTTCGACGTGTGCGTGAACTGCTCGAGCGAGCGCGGCCTCGACGAGGCCCGCGCCTTCGCCGCCGCCCTCGAGGCCGACTGCGGCGTGCGCGCCATCGCGGTGGCCGCCAACGTGGCCGACGCCGCGGAAGCCGCCGCGCTCGTCGATGCCGCCCACGAGGCGTTCGGCCGCGTCGACGTGCTCGTGAACAACGCGGGCATCACGCGCGACGGCCTCGTGGCCCGCATGAAGGAAGAGGACTTCGACGCGGTGATCGACGTGAACCTCAAGGGCACGTTCAACTGCTGCAAGGCCGCGGCGCAGCGCATGATGAAGCAGCGCTACGGGCGCATCGTGAACCTGTCGAGCGTCGTGGGCGTGGCCGGCAACGCGGGCCAGGCGAACTACGCCGCCTCGAAGGCCGGCGTCATCGGCCTCACGAAGTCCCTCGCCCGCGAGCTTGCCGCGCGCAACATCACGGCGAACGCGGTGGCCCCGGGCTTCATCGCCACGGACATGACCGACGCGCTGTCGGAGAAGCAGCGCGAGGCCATCGTGGGCCGCATCGCCTCGAAGCGCCTCGGCGACCCCGAGGACGTGGCGAAGCTCGTGCGCTTCCTGGCGAGCGAGGAGGCCGGCTACATCACCGGACAGGTTATCTGCATCGACGGAGGTATGTCGCTATGAGCGAGAACAGCATGAGCACGGGCGCCACGCGCCGTGCGGACGGCACGCATCGCGTGGTCATCACCGGCATGGGCGCGGTGTCGCCGGCCGGCGTGGGCGTGGAGGCGCTGTGGGACGCGGTCATGGGCCGCACGTGCTGCATCCGCCCCATCGAGCGCTTCGACACGACCGACTTCGACGTGCACATCGCCGCGGAAGTGCGCGATTTCGACGCCGCCGAGCACGGCATCTCGAAGAAGGAGGCGCGCCGGTTCGAGCGCTTCGTGCAGTACGCCATCGTCGCGTCCGACGAGGCGCTGGCGCAGTCGGGCCTCGACCTCGAGGCCGAGGACACCACGCGCATCGCGTGCGTGTTCGGCACGGGCATCGGCGGCATCGACGAGCTGCAGAGCGGTTTCTTCACGCTGGCCGAGAAGGGGCCGAAGCGCGTGAGCCCGCTGTTCATCCCCACGATGATCGGCAACATCGCGGCCGGCAACCTCTCCATCCGCTACGGCTTGCGCGGCGAGTGCCTGAACGTCGTGACCGCCTGCGCCACCGGCGCGCACTCCATCGGCGCGGCCGTGCGCGACATCCGCCACGGCTACATCGACGCGGCGCTGGCCGGCGGCTCGGAGGAGTCCGTGTCGCCCATCTGCCTGGCCGGGTTCTCGAACCTTGGCGCGCTGTCGAAGGCCGACGACCCCTCCCAGGCCTCGCTGCCGTTCGACGCGCGCCGCGCCGGCTTCGTGGCGGGCGAGGGCGCGGGCGCCGTGGTCGTCGAGTCGCTCGAGCACGCGCTCGGCCGCGGCGCGACGGTGCTCGCCGAGATCACGGGCTTCGGCTCCACCGGCGACGCCTACCATATGACGGCTCCCGAGCCCAGCGGCGAGGGCGTGGTGCGCGCCATGCGCCAGGCGCTTGAGGAGGGCGGCTTCTCGCCGGAGGACCTGGGGCATCTGAACGCCCACGGCACCGGCACGCCCGCCAACGACGCCACCGAGTCCAAGGCGCTGCTGGCGCTGTGCGGCGAGGAGGCCGGGCGCGCCGTGCCGGTCACGTCCGTGAAGGGCACGACGGGCCACACGCTGGGCGCCGCGGGCGCCATCGAGGCCATCGTTACGGCGCTGTCCGTGATGAACGACTGCGTGCCGCCCACGGCCGGCTTCTCCGAGGCCGACCCGGAGTGCCCGGTGAGCGTCGTCACGGAGGCGAAGACGGGGTACCCGCAGAAGGTGGCGCTGTCGAACTCGCTGGGCTTCGGCGGGCACAACGCAACGCTGGCGCTGTCGCCGTTCAAGGTTCCGACGGCCTAACGGCCATCGGAGCGAACCGACGCTGCGGGCGGTCGCAGCACCCGATCTCGCGGCGAGGCCGAGAGCTCGCGTACCGCAGTACGCTTCGCCCTCGCCCTCCCCACGATCTCGGGCACCGCACCCGCCCTCGCTGACGTACTACGCCAACCTGCGCGGCCGTTATGCGCCCTGCGGGCGCATGGCGCGCGAAGCGCGCACCGTTGAAAGGAGAACCATGGACATCGAGTACCCCTGCGGCAAGGACGTCGTCGAAGCGGTGCTGCCGCATCGCGACCCGTTCTGCTGGGTGAGCCGCGTCGTGTCGTGCGAGCCGGGCGTCGAGGTGACCGCCGAGCTCGACGTCGATCCCGAGCTGGCGCTGTTCGCGGGCCATTTCCCCGGCCATCCCGTGCTGCCAGGCGTCATCATCATGGAAGCGCTCGCGCAGGCGGCCTCGTTCTGCATCCTCGTGGAGCGCGGCGCCGAGGGGTCCATCGGCTTCCTCACCGGCATCGACGGCGCGAAGTTCCGCCGCCAGGTGGAGCCGGGCGAGACGCTTGTCCTCAAGGGGCGCATCGTGAAGTCCTCGTCGCGCCTGTGCGTGGCCGAGGTGGAGGCGAGCGTCGACGGGGCGGTGTGCGCGTCGGCTACGCAGAAGTACGTGCTGGCGAAAGCGGAAGCGTAAGAGCAAGAGGCGAGAGGTCGTTCGATGAAGAGTGCCAAGCAGAACTACATCACCATCGGCTCCGACGGCACCGTGCTGCCGCAGGGCGCCCCGCGCCCCGCGGCGCCGGCGCCGGAGTCGGCCGACGTGGCCTACCGCCTCACGCGCATGGCCGAGGAGGCCGCCGCCGGGCTGTCCGTCGCGCCGAACGCGCACGATGCGGCCGATGCGGCCGACTACACCGCCGTGCCGCGCGGCCTGGCGACCGCCGCCCCGCGCTCGCAGGGCGTGGCCGACGACGCGGGCGGCTTGCCCGTCGCGCTCGTGATGGCGCGTCCGAAGACGGCGAAGCGCCTGCTGCAGGCCGTGTCCGACGCTGGGTTCGCCTCGTGCGCCGTGTACACGCAGGACCACCGCAACGACAGTCACCTCAAGCTGGCCCAGCGCACGGTCAGCCTGGGCGAGAAGTACTCCGACGCGCTGTTCTGCAACGGCCACGCCGTGCTGACGGCCGTCGACGCCTGCGGCGCCTCGGTGGTGCTGCTGTGCGACGAGGCGCTGCCGCTGGCCGAGGTGGACAGCTTCCTCGCGCGCACGGCGGCGCACGGCGTGCGGGTGTTCCGCCCGCTCAGCAACGACGCGCCGCTGCTGGGTTGGGTGCTGTGCACCACCGACAAGCCCGCCATCGACGGCGACTCGTGGCGCGCGTGCCCGCACTGCGGCCTCAAGTTCGACGGCCCCAGCTTGGCGGCCGGCCACTACGTGTGCCCCACCTGCGGCGGGTATCTGCGCATGTCCTCGAGCGAGCGCATCGACGACTTGCTGGACGCCGACAGCTTCGTGGAGTGGAACCGCTCCGTCCCCGAGACCGACCCGCTCGGGTTCCCCGGCTACGCGGGCAAGCTGGAGGCGCAGCGCGCGAAGACGGGCCTCGAAGAGGGCGTGCGCACCGGCGTCGGCCGCATCGCCGGCCTGCGCGTGGCCATCGGCATCATGGAGTCGCAGTTCTTCATGGGCTCGATGGGCTCGGTGGTGGGCGAGAAGGTGGCGCGGCTCGTGGAGCGCGCGACCGACGAGCGCCTGCCCGTGGTGGTGTTCACCGCATCGGGTGGCGCGCGCATGCAGGAGGGCCTCGTGTCGCTCATGCAGATGGCGAAGGTGTCGTGCGCGATCGAGCGCCACGCCGAGGCGAAGCTGCCCTACATCTCGGTGCTCACCGACCCCACGACGGGCGGCGTGACCGCGTCGTTCGCCATGCAGGGCGACGTGATCCTGGCCGAGCCGCGCGCGCTCATCGGCTTCGCGGGCCAGCGCGTTATCAAGGACACCATCAAGCAGGAGCTTCCCGAGGGCTTCCAGACGGCCGAGTTCGCGCTTGAGCACGGCCTGATCGACGCCATCGTGGAGCGCGACGAGCTGCGCAGCACGCTGGCGCACCTGCTGGCGCTGCACCTGGCCACGGCCGTGGCGTCGCGCGACTTGCACGAGCCGGGCGACCGCGACATCCTCGTCAGCTACGAGGCGGTGCGCGAGAACCTGGCCAGCGGCACCGACACGTACAACACGGTGACGTACGGCGATTTGACCGTGGGCGGCCTGCCGTTCGCCGGGGCCGCCGGATCGGCCTCGCGCAAACTGCGCGGGCGCATCGCCGCCGTCACCGAGCGCTTCGACCATCGCGGATCCTCCATGCGCAAGCGCCTCGAGAAGGTGCTCAGCACGGGCGGCTTCGACGCGGAGGCCGGTGTGTCGCTGGAGGACGCGTCCGCCGCGGCGCGCGAGGTGAGCGCTCCCGCGTCGAACCGCGCGTGGGAGAGCGTGCAGCTGGCGCGCAACGTGCATCGCCCGACGGCGCTCGCCTACATCGACGCGTTCGTGGACGGCTTCATCGAGCTGCACGGCGACCGCATGTTCGGCGACGATGGCGCCATCGTGTGCGGCCTCGGCTGGATCGGCGGGCGCGCGGTGACGGTGATCGCCCAGGAGAAGGGCCGCGACCTGCGCGAGCGCATCGCCCGCAACTTCGGCTGCCCGCAGCCGGAGGGCTACCGCAAGTCCCTGCGCCTCATGCGCCAGGCCGAGAAGTTCGGCCGCCCCGTCGTGTGCCTCGTGGACACGCAGGGCGCGTTCTGCGGCATGGAGGCCGAGGAGCGCGGGCAGGGCAACGCCATCGCCGACAACCTGCTGGCGCTCGCCGGCCTGCGCGTGCCCGTGGTGAGCGTGCTGTTGGGCGAGGGCGGCTCGGGCGGCGCGCTGGCGCTGGCGCTGGCCGACCGCGTGGCCATGCAGGAGCACGCGGTGTACTCGGTGCTGTCGCCGGAGGGCTTCGCGTCCATCCTCTGGAAGGACCGCACGCGCGCTCCCGAGGCGGCCGCCGTCATGAAGATGAGCGCCGCGGAGGCGTGCGAGATGGGCATCGTGGACGCCGTGCTGCCCGAGGGCGCGGCCCCGGCGCACGAGAACCCCGAGCAGGCGGCCGAGGGCGTGCGCGCGTACGTGTGCGCCACCCTCGACGAGCTGTGCGGCGTGCCCGCGCACGAGCTGCTGCGCGCCCGCTACGAGCGCTTCGGCAAGTTCTAGGCCCGAGCCTTCGTCCCGCAGAAGCGCCCCGCCCTCCGGCGGGGCGCTTGTCGTTTGTCGCCCGCCGTCTCCCTCCCTTGCAAGGCTAACGATTGTTAGCTATACTGGCTCCCATAAAGCTAACGATCGTTAACCGATAGGAGGGACCCTCATGCTCGATCGGCTTGCGCGCGGGTTCGCGCTGTTCGTGAACTGGTTCGACGGGGTTTGCGCGGTCGTGTGCGGCGGCCTCATGATGGTTCTGGGGCTGACGGGCGCCGACAACGCGTTCATGCCGCTGTCGGTGTACGACGGCTTCCCGCTGCACGACGTGTTCTTCACGAGCCATTTCTGGCCGGGGCTCGCGCTCGTCCTCGTGAACGGCGTGCCCAATCTCGTCGCGCTCGCGTTGCGGTTCCGCGGCAAGCGGGCGGCGTCGTACGCGGCGGGCATGGCGGCGGGCGGGCTGCTCGTCGCCTGGACGCTCGTCGAGACGGCGTTCATGCCCAATCCTGTTACGACCGTCTACCTGGTCATCGGCGCTCTGCAGCTGGCGGCGAGCTGGCGCGCCCGCCGCGCGGAAGGCGCGCGCCCGTGACGGCGCGGCGCAACACGAAGGAGGCGGTGGCGAAAGCGGCTCTGCGGCTGTTCGCCGAGCACGGGTACGACGGCGTGAGCATGCGCGACATCGCGGCGGCGGTGGACGTCAAGCCCGCCTCGCTGTACAAGCACTTCTCCGGCAAGCAGGCGCTGTTCGACGCCGTGGTCGAGCGCATGGACGCCGCCTACGAGCGCTTCGCGGCCTCGCTCGGCACGCCGTCGGGCGAGGCCCCTCAGCTGGCGGGCGCGTACGCCGCCCTGCCGATCGGGGCGATCGCGGACATGGCCGAGGCGCAGTTCCGCTATTGGACGCAGGACGAGGAGGCCGTGCTGTACCGGCGCTTGCTCACGCGGGAGCAGTACCGCGATGCCGCCATGGGCGCGCTCTACCGCGGCCGTTTCGCCGACGGCCCCATCGCGTACCAGGCCGCGCTGTTCGACGGCATGGTGCAGGCCGGGGCATTCGCACCGGGCGACGGGCGGCTCATGGCGCTGGAGTTCTTCGCGCCGCTCATGACGCTCATGCAGATGCACGACGGCTGCGAGGACGACGCCGCCCGCGCCCGAGTGGCGTCCCTCGTGCGGGCGCACGTGGAGCGGTTCGGCCGCGCGCACGCCCCGGCCGCCTCCGGCGGGGCCCTGCGCTAGCGCCGCAAGACGCGCCCGGCGACTTTGAGCGCGACGGGCAGCAGCGGCGGCTGCACGCGCTTGCGCGCCGTCTCCAGCTCGTCGGGGATGGCGATGTGCTGCGGGCAGTGCTTCGCGCAGGCGCCGCAGCGGACGCAGTCGCTGACGAGGCGGGGACTGTCGCCGAACGCGCCCACGCCCGTCACGTAGAGCTTCACGCCCTCGAACCAGCTGTGGGCGAACGAGGCGTTGTAGGCGGCGAAGCACGCGGGGATGTTCACGCCTTTCGGGCAGGGCATGCAGTAGTTGCACCCGGTGCACGGCACCCGGTAGCTTTCGGCGAAGATGTCGCGCGCCCGCGCGACGGCCGCGTGCTCGTCCGCGCTCATGGAGCGGGGGAGCGCCCGGTCGGCGAGGGCCGCGTTCTCGACGAGCTGCTCCGAGGAGTTCATGCCCGAGAGCACGACGGTGACCTCGGGGCGGTCCCACACCCAGCGCAGCGCCCAGGCTGCGGGGCTCAACTGCGGACCGGCCGCAGCGAGCGCCTCGGTCGCCGCGCGCGGCAGGTTGGCGGCCAGCCGCCCGCCCAGCAGCGGCTCCATGACGATGACCGGCAGGCCCCTTTCCGCCGCCAGCTCGAGCCCGGCGGTTCCCGCCTGGTAGTGCTCGTTCAGGTAGTTGTACTGGATTTGGCAGAAGTCCCAATCGTAGGCGTCCAGCAGCCTACCGAAATCGGCTGCGGGGCCGTGGAACGAGAACCCGATGCGCCGCACGACGCCCGCCTTTTTCTGCGCCGCGACCCACTCCTCGATGCCGAGCGCGACGAGCCGCTCCCATTGCTCGAAGGCGGTCACGTTGTGCACGAGGTAGTAGTCCACGCGGTCGGTGCGCAGCCGTTCGAGTTGGATGCCGAGGTAGCGGTCGAAGTCGTCGCGCGACGAACACGCCAGGTGGGGCAGCTTCGTCGCCAGGTTGATGCGCTCGCGCAGGTCGGGATGCTTCGCGAAGACGGCGCCGAGCGCCTCCTCGTTGCCCCGGTACAGGTAGGCGGTGTCGAAGTAGTTCACGCCGGCGTCGACCGCCTCCAGCACGAGCCGCTCGGCCGTGTCCTGGTCGATGCGGCCCACGGCGTTCGCGGGGAAGCGCATGCAGCCGAAGCCGAGCGCCGACAGCTCGGCGCCGCTTTGGGGATCGATGCGGTAGCGCATGGGAGGCTCCTAACTCTCCAGCAGGTCGAGCAGCTCTTCTTGGCTGAGCGTCGCGAGCGACACGCCGCCTGCGCCGATCACCTGGTCGGCGAGGTCGGTCTTCGCGTCCTGCAGATGCAGGATGCGCTCCTCGATGGTGTCCTTCGCGATGACCTTGTGGACGCTCACCACCTGCGTCTGGCCGATGCGGTGCGCGCGATCGGTGGCCTGGTTCTGCGCGGCCGCGTTCCACCAGGGGTCGGCGTGCACCACCACCGACGCGCCCGTGAGGTTGAGCCCGGTGCCGCCCGCCTTGAGCGACACGAGGAACACGGGCGTGTCGTCGTCGTTGAACAGGTTCACCAGCTCGAGCCGGCGCTTCTTGGGCGTGGCGCCCGTGATGGTGAAGTAGGGCACGTCGTGCGCGTCCAGCACGTCGGCGATCAGCTGGAGGAAGCTTGTGAACTGCGAGAACACGAGCGTCTTCTCGCCGGCGTCCATGGCCGATTCCACGAGCTCGACGATGGCGTCCAGCTTCGCGGCGTGGCCGGCGTAGTTCTCGTACAAAAGGCGCGGGTCGCAGCATAGCTGGCGCAACTTCGTCAGCTCGGCGAGGATCTCCACCTTGCGCTCGCGGAACTGCCGGTTGTTGCGGTTGTTCTTCTGCAGCGTCAGCGCGTCGCGCAGCTGCTGCTCGTGGGCGGCGTACAGGCGCTGCTGCTCGCCTTCCATGGGGACGTACACCACCGATTCCAGCTTGTCGGGCAGGTCCTTCAGCACGTCGGCTTTCAGCCGGCGCAGCATGAAGGGGGCCACGAGCGAGCGCAGCCGCCGCGCGGCGTCCTCGTCGCCGCCGGTGATGTCCAGCTCGAAGTGCTCGCGGAAGCGCATGTAGGAGCCCAGCAGGCCCGGCATGAGGAAATCGAAGATGCTCCACAGCTCGCTCAGGCGGTTCTCCATCGGCGTGCCGGTGAGGGCGAAGCGATGGCGCGCCTGCACGCGCTTCGCGGCGCGCGCCGTCTTGGTGGCGTGGTTCTTGACGTACTGCGCCTCGTCGAGCGCGCAGCAGTAGAACGTGCGCTCGGCGACGTCGTCCGCATCGATGCGCAGCAGGTCGTACGAGGTGATCAGCACGTCGCAGCAGCGCCCGTCGCGCGCGAGCTCGCTTTCGCGCGTGCGCCGGTCGCAGGCCTCGGCGCGGATGCGCATCCGCTCGCGCTTGGTGCCCACCGCGGCGCGCACGTCGAGATCGGGGGCGAAGCGCTCGAATTCGGCCACCCAGTTGTACACGAGCGACGCGGGGCAGACGATGAGGCTGGGGCCCACGACCCGCGCCTCGCTTCGCCGCGCCAGCAGGAACGCGATGAGCTGCACCGACTTGCCGAGGCCCATCTCGTCGGCCAGGATGCCGCCGAGATCGCGGTCGGCGAGCGCGCTCATCCAGCGCAGGCCCTCGGCCTGGTAGGGGCGCAGCGTGGCGGCCAGCTGCTCCGGCACCGCGCACGGCGCGCCCTCGATGGCGCGGAAGCTTTCGAGGTAGCGCGTGAAGGAACGGTTGCGCTGCGCGTCGTCGAACTGCTCGTCCAGGTAGAACGCGTGGTAGGCGGGCAGCTCCACCTGGCCCGCGGCCAGCTGCTTGGGCGTGAAGCCGAAGTCGTCCACGAGGTGGTCCAGCTGCGCCAGGTCGTACTCGGCCAGGTTGAGGTACGCGCCGCTCTTCAGGCGGTGGTAGCGCTTGCGCCGCCGGTAGCTCGCCAGCAGCGCGGCCACCTCGGCCGGGGGCAGGTCGTCGGCCGACACGGTGAGGTTGATGAGGTTGCCGGCCAGCGAGATGCCCACCGACAGGCGCGGCTTCTTGTCGGCGAGCAGGCGGTCGAACGCGGGCGTGGTGAACGCCTCCCCGAGCGCCTGGAACTCCACGAGCCCGCCGAACACGAGGTCGGCCACGGCCGACTCGTCGCCCAGCTTGATGGCCGGAGGCGCCTCGAACGTGTCGAAGTATTGCTTGACCAGGTTCTTCGCCCGCCCCTCCAGCCGCTCGTCGCGCAGGGGCCCTGCCTCGTCGTCGGGCGCGGCGTCGAACAGCGGGTAGCGGCGGGTGCCGTACACGGCGTGCGCGGTGCACGTGACGTCGTGGTCGGTCTTGTCGAAGTAGAATTCCAGCTTGCACGGCACGGGGCGGAACAGCTCGATTTCGGGCGGCGTTTCCACGTGGAGGCGCTGCTCGATGGCGGGCAGCACGGTGGCGCAGAACAGCGGCATGTCGGCGAGGCTGACGAACAGGCGCGCATCGTCGCTGTCGTAGGCGGTGCGCAGGAAGCCCGCCGTGCGCGCGAAGTCGGCCGAGCAGCGGTAGAACGCGTCGCCCTGCCACAGGTACATGCGATCGCCTTGGGCGACGAACGGCAGCTCGTCGGGCTGGACGATGGCGTAACCGTCCTCGTCGGTGCGCTCCACGCGGACGTCGATGTCGGGGTCGGCGCTGACGACGTGGGCGTGCGTGAGGGAGCGCGTCCCGCAGTCGGTGCCCTCGACGGTGAACGGCCGGCCGTCCAGGAGGTCCAGCAGCTCGATGAGCTCGTAGTCCGACAGGTCGAGGTCGCGCCCGATCTCGTCGCGCCCGCGATAGCGCCAGAACGCGCTGCCGGTCGCCTGCTCGCGCAGGGCGACCGCGCGGTCGAGGAAGCGCTCGATTGGGCGCGCCCGCTCGGCGAGCAGGGCCGGAACGTGGGTGAACGCGAGCTTCTTGCCGTAGGAGAACCGCTCGCCGCGGCGCATGCGCCCCACGAAGTCCGAGATGCTCTTCATGACGTAGCCGCCTTGCGGCCCGACGATCCTGAAATGCGCCGACCACGACCGGTAGCCGTACACGATGGTGGGCTCCAGGTCGATGCCGCCGGCTTCCTCCGCCTCGGCGGCGGCCCTGCTGCGCTCCATGAACTCGAGCAGGCCCGTGGACGTCGTGGGCGCGCGATGGGCGCGGTAGCCCATGAACTTCTCGGGCGCGGACAGGTACGACAGCGCCAGCGCCGCGCAGTGCTTGCACATGCCGTCGTGCTCGCGGTAGGCGGGGCAGGTGCACGCGTAGTCGACGACGGCGCCCTCGGCCTCGTCGAACGTGACGGAGGTGCGGTAGCGGTCGTTCCATCCGCTGCTGCTGGCCACGAACGCCGACAACGTGGTCTCGGGCGGGTTGTAGCGCACCTGCTTCGTGAGGATGTTCCTATCCGAGGCGGCGATGGACTGCGCCCGCGCCAGGGTGCGCGCCGGGCACTGCCGGCTGATGTCGTCTTCGGATAGCATGCGCTGGGGTGTCCTCCTCGGGGGTACGTTTCAGAACATTTGTACCATGGTATCAGACTTTTCGCGCCGCGGGTCCCGCATTCGCGGAAGGCGGGTGTTCCCTCCATGATTTCGAGGTGCTATGCTGGGCGCAATCGCTCCTCGCAGGGAGGAATGCGGGCGGAATTCGCGGGTGACGGACGGGTGGTGCCATGCGCGCGCATGCGGTGGAAGCGGTGGAACCTGCGCTCTCTCGGCAGGGGCGGGAGCAGGGGCAGGACCAGGGGGTGCGCGGGCTGGCCATCGCCACGTTCGCCTTCATCGCCGTGTTCGCGGCCTCGGCCGTGCCCATCCCCCTGTACTCGGAATACAAGGGCGCGATCGGCCTCACCGACGCCGACATCTCCGCCACCATGCTCATGTACCTGTTCGGCGTGATCCTGACGCTGTTCCTCTCGGGGTCGCTGTCCGATGCGGCCGGCCGCCGCCCGCTGGCCGCCGCGTCGCTGCTGCTGGCCATGCTGGGATGCTTCATGTTCCTGCGCGCTGACGACCCGCTCATCGTGCTGGCGGCGCGCGCCGTGCAGGGGGTGTCGTGCGGCTTGGCCATGAGCGCCATCTCGGCCCTCGTCGTGGATTCGGCGGTGGGTCGCTACGAGGGGTTCGGCCTCGCGGTGGCCGGCTGCGGCGCGCTGCTGGGCGTGATGGCGGGCTCGCTTGCCGTGGGTTTCCTGTCGCTTGCCACGACGCGGCACGAGCTGATCTACTGGATCATGATCGCCCTGCTCGCGCTCGGTGTGATTCTTGTTCCCGCTGCGCCCGAGACGGTGCTGCGGCGCACGCCGCTGCGCACCGCGTGCAAGCCGGTGATCGGGGTGGACGCGAAGCTGCGCGGCGTGCTGCCCATCGCCGCGTGCGCCTACGTCGCCTCGTGGGGCGTGGGCACGTTCTTCCAGTCGTTCAGCTCGCCGGTGGCGGTGGAATGCTTCGACTCGAGCGACCCGTTCGTGGCGTCGGCCATCCTCGCGCTGTCGATGGCCCCCAGCGCGCTGGGGGCGCCGCTCGAGGCGCGCATGCCGTCGGGCGTGTCGCTGCGCGTGTCGATGGCGGCGCTCCTCGCGTTCACCTGCGCGATGTGCGCGGCCATGGCGGCCGGGGCGCTGGGGCCGTTCCTCGTGCTGGTGGCGCTGTTCGGCCTGTCCACGGGCATGTGCCTGTCGGGCAGCCTGCGCCTCTTGTTCGCCCGGGCCGACATGCGCAGCACGGCGACGGTGGTGTCCACCATCAACCTGCTGGGCTACACGGGGTCGGCCCTGTTGAGCGGCATGATGGGCGCGCTCGTGGGCGTGACGACGCTCGTGGGCGTGCTCGCGGCGCTGGCCGGGTTCGCGGCCCTCGCCGCCGCGGTGGTGTTCGTGCGCACGCGCTAGCGCGGTGGGTGCGCGGGTTTTGCTATACTGGCGCTCTCAGAGTGATTCCGTGACGAAACGAGGATGAGCCATGCCGATAGCCGTGAGCGCGTGCCTGCTGGGCGAACCGTGCCGCTACGACGGGGAATCGCGTCCCTGCGAGGCCGTGCTGCAGCTGCGCGCGACGCACGAGCTCGTGAGCGTGTGCCCCGAGACGCTCGGAGGGCTGCCCGTTCCGCGCACGCCCTGCGAGATCGTCGCCGCCGAGCGCGCGCTGCGCGTGGTGGACGCGGACGGGGGCGACGCCACGGACGCGTTTCTGGCCGGGGCCGCCAAAACGGTGGAGCTGGTGCAGGAGCGAGGCTGCACGCTGGCCGTTCTCAAGGCGAAGAGCCCCTCGTGCGGATGCGGCCTCGTGTACGACGGCACGTTCACGGGCGCGCTCGTGCCCGGGTACGGCGTGGCGGCGCGGGCGCTGCGCGAGGCGGGGGTGCGCACGCTCGACGAGGTGCAGCTCGCGGCTTGCCTTGAGGCTGGCGAGGCGCGGCGCCCGGGCCAGGCGCCGGCCGTGCTGGCGGCGACGTCGGCGGAGTGCCCGGTTCTTGAAACGGAGCGTCTCGTGCTGCGCCCGCTGACGTCCGACGACATCGACGACGTGTTCGCCTACTGCAGCGATCCCGCCGTCGGCCCCGACGCCGGGTGGGCGCCGCACCGCACGCGCGAGGACGCGCGCGTGTTCGTGGAGGTGATCGCGCGCGAGCCGCACGTGTTCGGCGTCTTCGAGAAGGGTTCAGCGGGGGAGGGCGCCGGTGCCGGCGCCGTGGGGCCGTGCATCGGGTCGATCGGGCTCATCCGCGACCCGCAGCGACGCAACGTCGACTGCCTCATGCTGGGCTACGCGCTCGCACGGGGCGCATGGGGTCGCGGCTACATGACCGAGGCGTCGGACGAGGTGCTGCGCTACGGCTTCGAAGAACTGGGGCTCGGCCTGATCACGTGCACGCACTACCCGTTCAACGAGCGCTCCGGCCGCGTGATCGAGAAGTCGGGGTTCGTCCACGAGGGCACCCTCCACGGCGCCGAGGCCGCGCCGGACGGCCTCGCGCAGGACTTCGAGCTGTACTACCTGCCCCGCGAGCGCTGGGCGTCGATGTCGACCGCTGCCAGCTTGTCGACGAGCTTGCGGTAGACACGCTCGGCGATCCACGGCTCGCTGGACAGCGCGCACGCCTCGTCGAGGCTTACCCAGCGCACGCCGCTGTTCTCGTCCGGCTTGACGCGCAGCGGCTCGTCCGGCGAGGCCACGGCCAGGTACGTCACGTTGAGATGCAGGTGCGAGCTCACGTACCGCCCGCGCTTCTCGTGCCCGTCCACGGTGAGCACCTCGAGCGAGAAGATGTTCCCCGGCCCGCACGGCACGATCCGCGCGCCGGCGACGCCCGTCTCCTCCTCGAGTTCCCTGAGCGCGACGTGCGCCAGGTCGCGCTCGCCGTCGGCGTGCCCGCCGATCCAGCTCCACGAGCCGTAGGTGTTGTGGAACACCATGAGCGTCCTAGTCGCGGTCGGGTCGACCGTCCAGATCGAGCACGTCATATGCGCGAGCGAGTCGCGGTCGAACACGTGCGGATCGGTTTCGAGCCGCTGGAGGATGATCGCGCGATCAGAAGCCTCCTGCTGGTTGAAGGGTAGGTACGCGCGTATGTCGTCGATGAGGGGCATTTTCGAATAGTTAAACATGTTGACCTTTGCACATGTCCTCGATGTAAAGCATAATCTCGATACATTTATCAAAATACGAACGAAGCGAAGCCATTGTGATTCCGCTATCTCTGCCGTGTGCGACCGAATGTCGAATGCTCATTACCGAGTCGAGCGCGTCTTGTCTGCCTTCTTGTATCGAGAAATCATCAAGAGAAGTAGCCCAATTTTTGTCGAATTTTGACACTATTGTTCGTAGCTTGTTGTAGTTTGGATTGCTTCTCATTCCAACAATGCTAGATTTTACGAAACTAGCTGTTTTTGGATTTGCGCACCCATCAACGTAGTTTGAGAATATTTCTTCAACGCACTCTTCCATGAACCCCGATACCAAGACCGCAAGATATCTCGCCCAGTGTGCATAGAGTTCTTGATTGTGAGCTGAAGCATCGTTTACTTTTTCAAACAGACTTTCGAGGCGTTGGTATTTGCTATTTAGTGCGAACGAGTTAAACATTACATATCCATAAAGAAGTTCGAAGCGATGCCCGCCCTAATCAGTACCTGCTTCTCATCAGAAGTTGCTTTCGATATAGCTTCTCGATATTCCTCATTTACCATTAAGCGGGAATATGCATCAGCTACAGCTTCTGCATCTGGAGACAGCCCATTTGCGAGTGCTGTCGACAAGCCGATCATGCAGGAATCAAATGCAGCTGCATTAAAATTCTTTTCAGGCCTGAAAGCGCTTTTACCGATTGCTTTGTCGAATAGTTCTATTGAACTTGTGAATGCCTTTTCGTAGTCTAGGAACTCTTCCCTGTACTGATTTCTACCGCAAAACTTGTTTATGAATTCCTTCATAGGTTTTGAGTAAGGGAGTGCATTGTCGAATAAGGCTAAAAAACGGATTATTAATTCCTGATCCTTTAGTCTGATGCTTTCTCTGCCATATATGTTTCTCCAAGATGGGTTTTCGTTTATTCCGTGTACGAAATCAATAAACGGTCCGTGGTAGAGAGCAACTCTGATCTCCTGATCTGAAAGCCGAGATCCTCCACTGTTCAAACGTTCGAATACGTGGAACAGACTCGTATCGTCATCGCCTGGAGCCAGTTGCTTTACGATTGTTGCGTGAATGATGGATGTGTCTAATCGAATGCGATCTCTTTCTTCAAGATCTTGATAGGTTCTTCCCTCATATGCCTCTTGCACCCTAGTAAGAGCAAAAACTTTCTGAGTTTTATTCCCCTCTTGGGGATTGAAAAAACCATCATAAAAAAATTGTAAGCTCTTGAGGCGCTGCTGGCCATCAATCACAAGTTGTCTATTGTCTTTGTCTTGAGCGAGGAATATTCCGGGAACTGGGAGTCCTAATAGCAGCGACTCGATAAACCTAGACGCATCCGAAATGGTCCAGACGTAATTCCGTTGAAAGGCTGGAATAAGAATGGCACCGCGGTTTAGCCTATTTACGAGAGATTCCACTTCGGGATCCGATCCGTAGCTACTCACGTCGTACGTTATGGGCGAAATGGAACCGTCGTCTTCGATGTCATCAATTTCGTCTAATGATGCGTAATTGCTTTCAGCCACTTTGATCCTCCAGGGCTCAGTCTATGAGTAAATTATTAATAAATGAATAGTATCACGATAGCTCGATGGTTACTCCACCACCAAATCCGCGAACTCGAACGTCGTGCAGTCCACCAGCCCTCGGTTCGTCAGCCTCAACTCGGGGAGGCAGGCAAGCGGTATCAGGGCCATCGTCATGAACGGCGACGGCATGGTGCAGCCGATCTCGGCCCAAGTCTTCTCAAGACGGTGCACCTTCTCGCTCATCGTCACGGCGTCGAGCGCGTCCATGAGGCCGGCGATGGGCAGCTCCACGAGCCCCAGCACCTCGCCGTCGGCGACCACGGCCATGCCGCCGCCGCACGCGGCCAGCGTGTTCGCGGCCAGGGCCATGTCCTCGTCGTTCGTGCCCACCACCAGCAGGTTGTGCGCGTCGTGCGCCACGGTGGACGCCATCGCGCCGCGCTTGATGCCGAAGCCCTTCACGAAGCCGTAACCGCACGTGCCCGTCTCGTGATGGCGCTCGAACACGAACGTCTTGAGCACGTCCTGCTCGGGGTCGGATTCCAGCCGGCCGTCGACTGCCGGCAGATCGACGTGCGCCTCGAACGTGCCCACCTTCCCGGGGATGACCTCGATCGCGCGCACGCGCACGCGCTCGCCGTCGACGACGCCCTCGGGCGCGGGCACCGCGAACGACGCGGGCGTCAGCTCCTTGCCGAGGTGCATCGAGTGCGTCACCCAGTCGGGGAACTGGAACGGCGGCAGGTCGAACAGGGCGCGCCCGTTCTCGGCCACCACGTCGCCGTCGATGAGCACGCGGGTGACCTGCAGGCTTTCCAGGTCGTCCAGGAACACGATGTCGGCGCACTTGCCGGGGGTGATGGAGCCCAGGTCGTGGTCCATCTGGAAGCACTGGGCGCAGTTGATGGTGACCATCTGGATGGCGGTCACGGCGTCGATCCCCAGACCGACGGCAACCCGCACGATATGGTCGAGGTGCCCGTCGGCCACCAGCGTGTGCGGATGCGTGTCGTCGCTGACGAGGTTGGCGAAGCGCGTGTCGATGTCGTGCGCGACGACGGCCTCGGCCAGCACCGGCAGATCCTTCCAGGCCGAGCCGAAGCGCAGCTGCGCGTACATGCCGAGGCGCATCTTCGCCAACGCATCCTGCGCGCGCGTGGACTCGTGGCAGCAGCGAACGCCCGAGGCGATGTAGGCGTTCAGGCCGCGGTCGGTTTCGGGCATGGAGTAATGGCCGGTCACGATTTTGCCGGCGCGTAGCGTCGCTCCCACCTCGCCGTGCGCGTGGTCGGTGCTGCCCAGGATGCCGGGGAAGTTCATCATCTCGCCGAGGCCCACGACGTTCGGCCACGCCATCGTCTCGGCGACGTCGTCGGGTCCGATGAACGAGCCGGTGTCCTCGAAGCCGGGCACGGCGGGCACGCACGAGGGGGTGGTGATCATGGCCTTGAGCGGCGTGCGCTGCGCGTCCTCGGCCATCACCTGCACGCCTTCGAGCCCCAGCACATTGCAGATCTCGTGCGGATCCCAGTAGATGCCGACGGTGCCGTGCGGCACGACGGCGCGCGCGTATTCGCCTACGCCCATCATCGAAGACTCCACGTGGATGTGCCCGTCGAGGAACCCGGGCGCGATGTACTGCCCCTCCGCGTCGATGACCTGCGTGTTCTCGCCGATGCAGTGGTCGGCCTGCCCGAGGTAGGCGATGCGGCCCTCGGCGATGGCCACGTCCACGTCCTCCTGGATCTCGGCCGTGCACACGTTCACGAGCTTCGCCCCCCTGATCACCGTGTCGGCGGGCGCGAGCCCCTGGGCCACGGCGGAAAGGGTTTTCGAGCATTCCCACAGCGGTTTCTTGCAGAACTGGTTGATCATGCCTTGCTCCTTCGGTGGACGGCGCCGCAATGCCGGCGCGGGGCTGATACGGCCATTATCGGCCTCCCCGCCGCCCTCGTCCACGAGGCGTCGGGAGACTTCAAGCGGAATGCGCAATCGCGCCCCGTCAACGCGCCGGGCGGCCTCGGGTGTATACTGCGATGCGCACCGAACCGCACCGCACCCACGCCTCGAAAGGACCGTCCATGCTGGCTTCAACGCTTCGCCACGCCGCCGACCACGACTACCGCTCCGCGCGCTTCCAGGCCGCCTACGCCTTCCTGGCGCAGGAGGATCTGGCCGCCTTGCCGCTCGGCCGCGTCGACATCGACGGGGACGCCGTGTTCGCCAACGTGCAGGAATACGACACCGTCCCGGCCGCGGAGAAGGACATGGAGGCGCATCGCCGCTACTTCGACGTGCAGTTCGTCGTGGCGGGCGAGGAGGTCATGGAGTACGCGCCGCTCGAGGGGCTCGCGGAAGCCCAGCCCTTCGACGAGGACGCCGACTTCGGGCTGTACGTCGCGCCGGAGCGCCCCAGCTCCGTCGTGCTGCGCGCGGGCGACGTGGCCGTGCTCGCGCCCGAGGACGCCCACAAGCCGGGATGCGCGCTCGACGCGCCGGGCCGCGTGCGCAAGATCGTCGTCAAGGTGCTTGCATAGCCGCATGGAACCCCAGGTCGCAGACGCCCCGTCGTTCTACCTGTACGTGCTCGAGTGCGCCGACGGCACGTGGTACACGGGCTACACCGTGGACGTCGCCGAACGCGTGCGCGCGCACAACGCCGGCGCGGGCGCGAAGTACACGCGCAGCCGCCTGCCCGTGCGCCTGCTCGTGCAGGCGGCGTACGCGACGAAGCACGAGGCCATGAGCGCCGAGTACCGCTTCAAGCGCCTCACGCGCCGCCAGAAGGAGCGCCTCGTGCGCCGCGCCGCGCGCGAGCCGTTCGAGCAGGTCCTGCGCGCCCTCATGCCCGCCGCCGACGGAGGCGCGGCCGCGCCCTCCGACCCGGCCGCCGACGCGGGAGAGGTCTCCGCGTGAAGGTGGCGGTGTTCGGCTACAGCGGCGCGGGGAAGTCCACGCTGTCGCGGCGCCTCGGCGAGCTGTACGGGGCCGCCGTGCTCCACCTCGACGCGGTGGGCTGGCAGGAAGGGTGGGTGCATCGCGACCACGACGAGATGCGCGCCATCGTGCGGGCGTTCTTGGACGAGCACGAGTCGTGGGTCGTCGACGGGAACTGGAAGCGCGCCGACTGCGGCCGGCGCTACGAGGAAGCCGACCTCATCGTGTTCCTCGACTTCCCTCGACGGCGCTGCCTCGTCCGCGCGCTCAAGCGGTATCGCTCCCATCGCGGGCGAGCGCGCGACGACATGGCCGCGGGCTGCCCCGAGAAGTTCGACCGCGCATTCTTCTGGTGGCTCATGCGCGACGGGCGCACGCCCGCGATCAGGGAGGGCTACCGCGCCGTCCTCGACGCCCACGGCGACAAAACCGTGGTGGCGCGCACGCCGCGCGACGTGGACGCCCTGCTCGAACGGTTGACGGAGGAAGCGCGATGAGCCCCGACCGTCGCGACGGCTCCGACGGCAACGCCGGCAACAACGCCGTCGCGCGCATCGCGCGGCTGCTGGAGCTCGAGCGCGACCGGTGGCAGCCGCATCGCGCGCTCGAGCTGCTGTCGTTCGTGCTGGGCGATCGCGCGCAGGTGGGCGACGCGTCCCGCTACATCTTCGCGTACGCGCGCCATCGGGGCTACGACCTGCCGCCGTACCCGCTGGCAGGGTGCGGGGAGATCCGCGCGTTCTTCGCCGACGAGGGCGTGCGCAACGTGCCCGAATGGTACGAGCGGAAGCTCGGCGTGGGCGGGCGCGCCTACGCCGAGCTTCCGTCGCAGACCGTCGTCGTGGTGCGCGATCGCGCCAACCGGCGCAAGGCGTTCTTCCTCGACGGCATCCGCTACCGCAACGCCGCCGCGTTCGAGAACCTCGCCGACAGCGGCTTCGCCCGCACGCTCGACGAGCCCGAGCTGGACGCCCTGCTCGGCCGGATGCTCGCGTTCCTCGCGCCCGCCGCCGCGCCCGACGCCGCCCGCGCTCCCGAAGCGCCCGACACCAGCGGCCCCTTCCGCGGCTCCTCGCGGGCGTTCTAGGCCTCGGCCAGGGCTTCCAGCAGCTGGCGCATCTCGACGCTGTCCTTGAGCGCGAAGCGGGCGCGGGTGGGCCCGCCGCCTATCTTGATGGTCCACGCGTCGGCCGGCGCGGCCTCGAACACGTCCTCGTCGGTGCGGTCGTCGCCGGCGGCCAGCAGGAAGCCGTACGCGGGATCGCGGAACCAGCGGTGGGCGGCGTGGCCCTTGTCCACGCCGCGCGGCTTCACCTCGATCACCTTGTTGCCGTCCATGAGCGCGATGCCGCGGTCGGCCAGGCCGTCGGCCAGCGCATTCTTGATCTCGATGACGCGCCGTTCGGCCAGCTCCTGGCTGCACATGCGGTAGTGCCACACGAGCGAGTAGTCCTTCTCCTCCAGCAGCGAGCCGGGCGTGCGGTCGACGAAGTCGGCCAGCACGGGGCGGATGGCGTCCTTCCAGCTGTTGTCGAGCGGCTCCTGCAGCGTCCAGGCGCGCCCGGCTCCGGAGGCGCGGGCGGCGAACCACACGCCGTGCTCGGCCACGAGGTCGATGGGCAGCGCTCCCAGCCACGCCTCGAGCGTGGCGTGGTCGCGCCCCGACACCACCACCACGTCGTTGTCCGCGCGTCCGCCCAGGCGCGCCAGCACGTCGAGCAGCCGCTCGTCGGGCGCGACGCGCGCGGGGTCGTCGGAGAACGGCATGAGCGTGCCGTCGTAGTCGAGCAGGAGCGCGCGCCGTCCCGCCCCGCGAAACGCGTCGAGCAGCTTGCCGGCGGACGTGGGGCCCAGGAGGTGGGCGCTCATGCCGGCCTGGCGGCGCTTGACGTCGGCCACGGCGTCGAGGAACTCGCGCGCCCACTTCTTCGACGTGTAGCGCGCGAGGCGCTGCTGCATGGGCGCGTTGCGCTTCCGCTGCTCGTCGGCGGGCATGGTGAGCGCCCGCTGCATGGCCCGGACGATGCCCGCGCGGTCGAACGGGTTCACGCACAGCGCCTCGTGCAGCTCGTAGGACGCGCCGGCCATCTCCGACAGCACCAGCACGCCGCCGTTGCCGTCGTGGCAGGCCAGGTACTCCTTGCACACGAGGTTCATGCCGTCGCGCAGCGGCGTGACCAGCATGACGTCGCTCGCGGCGTACAGGCTGACCAGCTGCTCGAACGGCAGGGCGCGGTAGTAGTAGTCCACGGGCGTCCAGTCCATCGTGGAGTGCTTGCCGTTCACAAGGCCCACCAGCTCGTCGATGCGCTTCTTGAGCGCGCGGTACGACGCCACGTTCTCGCGCGACGGCACGGTGACCAGCATGAGCACGACGCGCCCCTTCCATTCGGGGTATCGGTCGAGGAAGGCGTCGAACGCCTCGATGCGCTCGGGGATGCCCTTCGAGTAATCGAGCCGCTCCACCGACAGCATCACCTTGCAGCCCTCGTGGCCCTTCTCGGCCGCGAGCGTCTCCATGGACGCGCGCACCTCGGGCGTGCGCGCGGCGTCGCGGTAGCGCGCGTAGTCGATGCCGAGGGGGAACGCGTCCACCTGCACGACGCGCCCGTCCACCGTGAGGGTGCCGCTCGTGTTCTCGATGCCCGCCACGCGCCGGCAGCTCGACAGGAAGTGGCGCACGTAGTCGTAGGCGTGGAAGCCGATGAGGTCGGCCCCCAGCACGCCGCGCACGATCTCGTCGCGCCACGGCAGCGTGCGGAACGTCTCGTAGTCGGGGAAGGGGATGTGCAGGAAGAACCCGATGGACGCCTCGGGCAGCGCCTCGCGCAGCATCGACGGCAGCAGCATGAGGTGGTAGTCCTGGATCCACAGCGTGTCGCCGGGCCGCGCTTCGGCCAGCACCGCTTCGCAGAACCGCTCGTTCACGCGCCGGTAGGCTTCCCATTCCTCCTCGTCGAAGCGGGTGAACTGGGGAAAGCCGTGGAACAGCGGCCAGATGGCCGAGTTGGAGAAGCCCTCGTAGTACGCCTCGGCGTCGTGGTCGTCGAGGAAGACGGGGCGGCAGGCGCGCTCTTCGAACGCCGCGGCCAGCCGCGCGCGCTCCTCGTCGCCCAGACACGCGTCGGCGTCGGCCCAGCCGATCCAGAGGTTGCCGTCCTGCTCGTGCAGCGGTCCCAGGCCCGTCGCCAGGCCGCCCACGCTGCGCTCGAGCTCGAAACCGCCCTCGCCGTCGTCCTCGAAGCGGTAGGGCAGGCGGTTCGACACGATGATGAGCCGCCCGGTGCCGGGCGCGGCGTCGCGGCGCGCGGTCGGTTGCGGGCGGGCGGGGGCGTTCGCCTCCCAAGGGTCGTCGATGCGCATGAGGGGCAAGGGAAGCGGCGTGTCGCGACGGAGCGTCGCCGCGGTGCGGTGAGTGTTTGGCATGGAGGTCCACCTTTGCTGTCTTTCCTGCCATTGTAGGGAAGCGACGGGCCCGCTCCCGAAGCGGTTGCATCCTTGTTTCGCGCCCGTCAGGTCGTCGTGAACGCGCCCTTTTCTCGCACGATCGCGCAGCGCGCGCGGCCGCCTTGGGGTATCATGCGAACAGTGCGAAAACCACGACCCCCGAAGGAAGGATATGCAGACCTACATCGCCCACTACGTCTCTCCCGCAGCCGCCGACGTGCGCGGCACGGGGCTTTTCGAGTTCGAGAGCGACTCGCGCGCCAACACGAAGGGCAACCTGCGCGACGCGCGCCTCAAGATGCTGGAGCTGTACGGCAAGGACGCCGTGTCGTGGACCATCGACAGCGTGGAGCGGAAGAAGGCGTCCGTCGCCTCGCAGGACGGCCAGCTGGCCCTGGACTTCCGCCCGCCGAAGCCCGAGCGCAAGCGCGCGAAGAAGAAGGAGTACTGGTAGGCCCCTCCTTCCGGACGCCGGCGCGCCTCCGGCCCCGGGCCCTCGTGGTGCTCCGGTGACGGCCTCGCGTCAACGCTGCGATGAGGTGGCCGCTCAGGCGTGCAGGGGCTATACTGTCACCCATACCAAACAACGCGCCGCGCGCCCGTGCGCGGCCTCGCCCAGAACAGGGAGCGCTATGAAGAACAAGCAGGTGAAATTCCTCAAGCAACTGCTCGAGACCCCGTCGGCCACCGGCACCGAGATCGCCGTGGCCGAGCTCGTGCGCGAGCGTCTGGCCGGCACGGCCGACGAGATCCAAACCGACGTCATGGGCTCGGTCCATGCGCGGCTGTCGGGCACGGGCGTGGCCCCGTCGCTCATGCTGTCCGCGCACATGGACGAGATCGGCCTCATGGTCACCTACATCTCCGACGAGGGTTTCCTGTCCGTGTCGTCCGTCGGCGGCGTGGACGCGGCCATCCTGCCGGGCATGCGTGTGGACGTGCACGCGTCGAACTCCTACGAGCCGCTGCGCGGCGTGGTGGGCCGCAAGCCCATCCACCTCATCGAGCCCGACGAGCGCAAGAGCGTCACGCCCATCGACAAGCTGGTCATCGACCTGGGCCTGCCGGCCAAGCGCGTGAAGAAGCTCGTCATGGTGGGCGACGTCATCACGTTCGGCGTGGGCTTCGAGCGCTTCGGCAAGAACATGGCCGTCTCGCGCGCCTTCGACGACAAGGCGGGCGTGTGGATCGCTGCGCGCGTGCTCGAGACGCTCGCGAAGGAGGGCCGCGCGCCCGGCGACTTCATCGTGGCCGCCACCGTGCAGGAGGAGATCGGCACGCGCGGCGCCATCACGTCCACGTACGGCCTGAACCCCGACGTGGCCATCGCGTTCGACGTGACGCACGCCACCGACTACCCCGGCATCGACAAGACGAAGTACGGCAAGATCGTCTGCGGCGAGGGCCCCGTCATCGCGCGCGGCCCCAACATCAACCCGGCCGTGTTCGAGCGCCTCGTGGCGGCGGCCGAGGCCGAGGGCCTGCCGTACCAGATCGAGGCCGAGCCCGGCGTCACCGGCACCGACGCCCGCTCCATCCAGATCACCCGCGGCGGCATCCCCACCGGCCTCGTGTCGGTGGCCCTGCGCTACATGCACACGCCCACCGAGGTGGTGTGCCTCGACGACCTGGACGCCACGGTGAAGCTGCTCGCCCGCTTCGCGCGCGACCTGGGCGAGGACGCCTGCTTCGTGCCGGGCATGGGCGACGCGGTGACCGAGGACGAAGACGAAGGCGAATCCGCGGCGCAGGAGCGGTTCGACGAGACGGGCGTGGAGTAGAGGTACGGCCGTGAAACGCGAAGAGAAAACCATCGCCAAGAACAAGAAGGCGTTCCACGAATACGAGATACTCGAGACGCTTGAGGCGGGCATCGAGCTGACGGGCACCGAAGTGCGCTCGCTGCGCGACAACCACTGCCAGCTCACCGACTGCTTCGCGCTCATCCGCGACGGCGAGGTGTGGCTGCACAACGTGCACATTCCGCCGTACCTGAACGGCAACATCGCCAACCCCGACCCCGACCGCAAGCGCAAGCTGCTGCTGCACAAGAAGCAGATCCGCCAGCTGCAGGAGCAGGTCAAGGAGAAGGGCATGGCGCTCGTGCCCGTGAAGATGTACTTCAAGGACAACTCGCTCGTGAAGGTGGAGCTGGCCGTGGCGCGCGGCAAGAAGCTCTACGACAAGCGCGCGACCATGGCGGCGCGCGATTCCCGCCGCGAGGTGGAGCGCGCGCTCAAGGAGCGCAGCCGTTACTAGGCTGCGGCAACGATTAGACGCGAAGGAGGCCATCATGGGCTTGGACGAGGAACTGGAAACCATCGAGGACGGCGCCGAGACGGAAGCCGAGCAGATCGACGAGGAAACCGAGCTCGAGGACGTCGAGGAGTTCCAGGACGACGAGGAGTTCGATCCGACCGACGACGAGACCGACCTCGAGGACGCCTACGAGGGCTTCTTCGCCGAGGAAGGCCCCGACGGCGAGGGCGAGACGTCGCTTTCCGGCGATGACGGGGGCCTCGCGGCCGTCGCGTCGCAGGCGGCGGGCATCGACCTGTCCGAGGAGGGTTTCCATATCGTCGACGGCGACGCGGCCGACGAGGAGGCGCAGCTCTACGAAGAGGGCTCTCTCGACTCCTACGACGCCGACGCGCTGCGCGAGGACGGCGACGCGACCGCCGGCGCGGTGTCCGAGATCACGGAGGCCAATGCCCTCGAGGAGCTCGAGGACGGCCAGGACGACGACGTGCAGGACGTCGCCATCATCGAGCCGAGCGCCGAGGACGACGGCTACGAGCTGGTGGAGCTCGAACTCGACGATGACGACATCGTGCGCTACATCGAGGACGAGGACGGCGACGTCATCGGGTTCGTGCTCATGGAGGACGGCGAAGAGGCGGAGTACTACTACGTCGAGGACGACGAGGAAGAGGCCGAGGAGGACAACCCCTACGACCTCGGCATCACGAAGGAGGGCGTGGCCGAGGCCACGAGCGACATGAACGCCATCTACAAGGACGGCATCGCCGTGGCCGCCGAGCTCAAGGGCGCCTTCGACGACATCAAGAGCGCGCTCGACTTCACGTCCTTCCTGAAGAAGTAGCCCAAGCGCACCCCGAGAACGCGAAAGGGCCCCGCCGGCGCGCAGCCGACGGGGCCCTTCCCATGCCGGGCCCGCTTACGCGGCCGAGCCGTACACCTCTTCGCGGGTGAAGTAGCCGCTGTCGATGAGCGTCCTGTCGAGGTTCTCCTTCGTCACCACGTTGCCGGTGATGAGGCTGGAATCCACGCCCTCGGTCGTTCCGTTGTCGAATTTGGCGTTCGCGTTCGGGGCCTGCCCCTCCGCCATGCGGCACGCCTCGTCGACGGCGGTGGTGGCGAGCTCCTTCAAATCCATGTACACGGTCATGGCCTGCGTGCCGTTCACGATGCGCTGGGCGGCATCGAGCTCGGCGTCCATTCCCGTGATGACCACGGGGTCGGTCACGCCCAGATCGGACAGCGCCTCGGCGCACGCGCTGGCGATCTTGTCGTTGGGGGCGAGGATGGCGTCGACGTGGTTCCCGTTGGCGCTGACGGCCTCCATCACCATCTGCTTGGCCGCATCGGCCGACCAGCCCTCCACGGCCTCGTCGAGGAGGACGTCGATGGAGCCCTTGAGGGGGTCGATGTAGCGCATGGAGCCTTCGTAGAGCAGCGTCGCGTTGTTGTCCTGCGGGTCGCCGCGCAGGATGATGTAATCGCCCTCGTACACCATCTCGGACAGGAACTTGCCCATGAGCTGGCCGATCCGACCGCTGTCGTAGCCCACGAACAGGTCCACGTGGCTGCCGAGCGCCGCGCGCGCGTAGCTGATCACCTTGACGCCCTTCTCCTGGGCGTAGGCGCTCACCTCTTCCATGTCGTTCACGTTGCGCGGGGTGATGATGAGCACGTCTACGCCGCCGTCGACGAGGTCCTTGCAATCCTGCTGCCAGGTGGTGGGCTCGTCGGTCTTGTTGAGGCGCGTCTCGATGTCGGCGCCCAGCTCGGCGGCGCGCTCTTCCATGTAGGACAGCTCCTGCGGCCATCGTGCGGCATCGCCGACGCCGAACACGACGCCGATCTTCACCGGGCCGTCGCCGCCTCCGGACGACGAAGAGCCTTCGGGCGCCGTGCACGCCGCGAGGAGAGCGACGAGCATGAGCGCGCATGCGCACGCGGCCAACTGCTTTTTCATAGGGTTCCTTTCCGATACTGCGGCTCGAAGGTCTCTTCGTCCTGGGGTTTCGCGAAGTAATAGCCCTGCGCAACGGAGCACCCGAAGCGCTTCATGAGCGCCACGTGCTCGGCGGTTTCCACGCCTTCGACCACGACGCTGATGCGCAGGCGGGCCGCCATGCGCGCGACGGAGTCGAAGATGATGGCCTGGCGCTTGCTGTCGGAGGTTTCCTGCAGGAAGCCCTGGTCGATTTTCAGCACGTCGATGGGGATGTCCTTGAGCATGTTGAGCGACGAGTACCCCGATCCGAAGTCGTCCATGGCGATGGCAAGCCCCATCTCGTGCAGCTGCGCGGTGAACGCGGCGATGACGTCGTTGTTGTCGAAGATGACGCTTTCGGTGATCTCCACCTCCAGGTAGCGCGCGGGCACGCCCTGTTCCTGCAGCTTGGCGTCCACCTTGCTCAGGAAGTCGCGATCGAGCAGGTGGAGACGCGAGAAGTTCACCGATATGGGCGCGCAGTCGACGCCCTCGTCGAGGTTGCCCCTGATGAAGCGCAGCACCTTGTCGAGCACGGTCATGTCCACTTCCACGATGAGGCCCGATTGCTCGCAGAGGGGGATGAAGGCTCCCGGCGCGACGAGCGTGCCGTCCTCCTTCTTCCAGCGGACGAGCGCCTCGGCTCCGACGATCCTCCCCGTGTTCACGTCGATCTTCGGCTGGTAGTAGGGGACCAGCTCGTCGCGTTCGAGCGCCTGCTCGACGGAGCGCTTCATCTGCTCGTTGCGCGCCACCAGCTCGTCGTGCTCGCTCGAGTACACGCCCACCTTCGTGCGCAGCGAGCCCTTCGAAGCCCGTGCCGCGGTGTTCGCCTTGTCCACCATGAGGTTCGCGCTCTCGGCGGCGTCCGTGATGGGGTAGAGGCCGGCCGACAGGTAGATGGCCACGTCGGAACGGGCGCGCACCGCGTCCATGAGCGCGTTGATGCGCGTCTCGGCAGGGTCTTCCAGCAGCGCGACGAAGTGGTCGCTCGACACGCGCGCGAGGTGCTCGTGCTGCGTCAGCAGCTCGCCGACGGTCCGGTCGATGGTGCGCAGCACGCGATCGCCGAACGCGAAGCCGTAGAAGGAGTTCAGGTACTTGAAGTTGTCGATGTCGAACGCCAGCAGCCCGAAGCGTTTCTCGGGGTGGGCGCGCAGCGTGTCCTCGAGGTCGACGACGAACTTGTTGTAGGTGTCGCCGCCGGTCACCGGATCGACGAAGGCGATCGTCTCGAGCGCGTCCTGCTGCCGTTTCTTGTAGGAGAGGAACAGGAACATGCTGGCGGCGAAGATGAGCACCACCACGAACAGCACGACGTAGAAGATGCTGATCACGTTGCCCGCGTTGGGGGACGCCGTGCTCGTGGGCACCGTCGAAACGAGGAACCAGTCGTGCACGTTCTCGATGGGCGTGTACGCCGAGAAGTACCGCACGCCGTCGATCTCGGTTTCCATGAATCCCGAGGTGTTGTTCTGCAGGTCGGCCTGCAGCTGCTGCGAGGCCTCCTGGTTGCCCTGCGAGTACAGGGTGCGGAAATAGTTCTCCGACTCCTGATTGTACGTGCTCTGGGTCGAGCTGACCAAGATGTAGCCCTCGCCGTTGACGATGTAGAGCGATCCCTGATCCGAGAACAGCGACACGGAGCACAGCTCGTACATCTGGTCGGGCGTGAAGATGCGCTGCACCGTGCCCACCACCTCGCCGCCGAGGCGCAGCGGCACGCTGATCACGAACATCTCGTCGCCGCTGATGCGCGAGATGGTGCGATCCGAGATGTTCTGCTCGCCCTGCATCGCGAGCTGGAAGTACGAGCGTCCGGCGACGTCGACGGTGGAGCCGTCGGGGAAGAGGGCCGTGCCGTCGCGCGTGGCCATGAACAGGGTGTCGTCGGGGTTGGAGCCCAGGTACGAGGCGAACGCCTGCGCGAGGCGCTCCTCGTCGGTGCCGGTTTGGACGGCCAGCCGCTCCGCCATCTGGTTGGCGACGAGGTCGAGGTTGTTCACTTCGACCTGCAGCTTGCTGACGATGACGTCCTTGTTCTGCGTGACGATCTCGGTCAGATTGATCTTGACGTCGGAGTTCAGGAGGTTCTGGACGTAGCCCATGAGCGCCACGACCGCTGCAAGCAGCAGGGCTATGACGAGCAGCGCCGCCAAGCGCGGCATGCTTTTGAAAATACCCCCACGCTTCATGTGCTTGCCTTCGACAACGGGTGGACCGGAGCGCTCCGACAAGCATGCTCGGCGTAAGCTGTAGCAATTCTCGCCGATAGCGTCAAGGAAAGCAAGATCGTTTTTCGCGCAGGCCCGCAGCGCAAAAGGGCCCCGTCGGCACGCTGCCGACGGGGCCCTGTCATTGAGTGGTGGAGCAGCAGTATATAGATTGGAACGTTATTTCTGCCGAGCTAAACGACCTGTATGAAATATTGAGTGCAGAGCGCGACCGTGAGTTTTCCCAGGTTAATGGCTACCAACGACCGTAATTCTTACTACCTATCCCAAATGGAACGGGTACGGCGTGTGGAGATGGTAAGGGATATGAGGGGCTTAAAGTCGAGATAAGAAGAATCTTGGGATTGTAGCGAGCTTAACGTGGAACTAAGCAAAGCAAAGGGACGGCTGGGTGACGTTCCCCGCCGTCCCCTTTCATAATGGGAGCCGTCTCAGTGCATAACAAGGGGTGATGGCAAGAGGAACGCGATGAGGAAGCCAATGAGGATAATCGTTGCGTACATACCAAAGCCCCACCGTTTTTCACTCTTGGAGCCGTGCAGCCTTACGGCTGCGATGTTTATACCCGTAGCGATGGTGGCAAGAAATGCGCCGCCTACGACCGTGAGGTAAAAGCCGAACCCCACATAGGAATTGTTCGCAGAAACACCGGCGATATGCATGAGGCCGAAAACCAACGAAAGCGCAGCAAAGACCGCCTCTATAGCCGCTGCATTTTTGCTGGGGGTTCTCAAGTAGTAGAAGAAGAACCCAGCGGCGGTTGAGAGGACGGCGAGCAATTGCACCGCCGCGATGATGTATGCGTCGGTGGAAATTGCGTAGTGCAGGAACATGGATAGAGCGAAATAACCAGCCACAAGAAAGGCAGCTACGTTCACGACTAGGCCGCCCATGGGGGTCTTTCGCGGTGCGATTGGAGGTGCGGCTACCGGTTTATTGACCGGTGCGGTTTCGGCGGGGGCGGCACCCGCCTTCGCGCCGCATCCGTCGCAGAACTTCGCATCGTCGTTCAGCTTCTTACCGCAGTTTTGACAATACATCAGACTATCCTCCCTACAGTTCGCGGGCGATGTTGGTGCCCGTGTCCAGCTCGAAGCGCTTGCGAATGCCGCCGGTCAGCTCAACGGTCGCCACGGTGCCGTCGATGGACACCGACGCTATGTCGCCGTCGTAGCCCGACCATCCGGAGAGGGTCGCGTAGACCTCTCGCATGCCGTCCTCGAAGACGATGGCGCGGGTGGCGGGGTCGGTCTTGCCGTTATATGCGTACATCACAGGCTCCCTTCGCTCGGCTGGGCGTTCTTCGCGTTCTCCCGCGCCGCCTCCCTCACCGCGTCGGCGAGTTCTTCCAGCTCGATGACCTTGCGCGCGCCCAGGGCGACGAGCTGGGGAAGCTTGATGTTCGCCTGCGCGCCGCGCTCGTTCAGCTTCGAGGTCGGCAGCACGTAGAACTCCCATTGCGATAGGTCGAGCGGGTTGGGGTTCACCATGTCCTGGATGGTGCAGTTCTCAAGGGCGAATACGTACACGTCGGCCTGGCGGCGCACCGCTTCTTCATAGGTGTTGTCTTCCGGGTTCCATGCGCGCGACGGGCGCGTGCTGAACGAAGGGATGGAAAGCGCTTTCTGCCCCCATACTTGAATGTACGCGGAGGTCTTCACCTCTACCTTGACCCGTTCGGCCTCCCACAGTATGTCGTAGGCCCCCCACTCCTCGCTGGTGCCGCCCGCGCATTCGAGCGCGAGGCTCACGAGGTACTCCGCGAACTTGCCACGCTCGGCGTTGCTGTTCAGCTCGGAGTGCACCCAGCGCCAGTAGTCCTGCACGCAGGCTATCCTCCTGCCCTCGCATAGGATGGGTTCGCCGCCGGTCTTCGGCGTGCACCGTATGACGGGGTACTTGATTTTCTCTGCCATGCATCCTCCTTCGTCGGGGCGGCTCTATGAGAGCACGCGCTATGGGAGGATACTTCAATCGGAATCGTTCGGCGATTCAAGGAGAAGAGCATCCACCCCTGGTCGCCAAACCTCAAAATGAACCTCGCAATGAGATAACACCCTGATTGGAGCAGATGCCCTTCTTCATGGGTGTTCATCAACGAACAACCGCCCGGCGTGGACGGCGTGCAAGGTTCTTATGACTTGCACGTAGCGCAAGTTTTTTGAGGTTTGGCGACTATGAATTGTACCGATGCTCGCACTCAATAGCAAATTGTTCTATTCTAAATAAATATTTAGAGGAGGGGCAAATGAGCCATTCATATGACGAGTTGCGGTCGTTGTCGGACGATGAGCTAATCAAAGCTCATGATGATCTGGCGAAATCGACATTGGTAGGCATCTCTTACTATTTGGAGGAGCTGGCCAGAAGGGATGCCGGAAAAATCAACGCGTCTATGTTGAGGTTCACGAGGTGGATAACGGCGATGACCGCAGTAATGCTGTTCGCAACAATTGCCAATATCGTAGTTGCCGTACTCAAGTGATTGCGCGCTGTTCAGGAATATGGCGATGTGCGGAAGAACCTGCCTGTTTTTTGGAAGTGAGCAATATGATTATTGATTGGGAATTCGTCGTGTCCACCATATCGGCCATTGGCACTGCCGCAGCTGCGATTTTTGCCGCTGTTGCAGTGAGCCAATCACGCAAGCAACTGGAGGCGAACAACAAACAAAGCCTTTTCGGAACGCGAGTTGAGCGATGGGTTAAGGTGTCCAATCTTTTGGAGCTATTCGACGCTAACAAGGGCATGGTCAAGGTCGGAAATGAACCCGTATTTACAGTTGATACGTATTTCGCATGGCTTACCAACAACTCGTGGCTGGAGGAAACGGCAGCGGCGCTGGAGAAGCCACTTGAGGGTGCGGGCCATAAGGTTCTTCTAACGAAAATCGAGAGCCTCAAATGTCTTTCGATGGAGATGGGCTACTTATTCGAGGGCGATGCTGCAAAAGCGCTCAGCGGCTTCGTGTCCTCCTATGCGGAATTGTTGCACGCGCTGTATCGTTATCAAATCCTTCTCGGCCATATGAGGGAGGCGGCCGACCGGCTCGGGGTTGGCTGGGAGAAAGCCTCTGAGAGCGTAGGTGAACCATCCCATCGTGCTGAGTTGTCATCTGCCATTGAAGACGCAGCCAGGGCTTACGATGCTTTCGTAGCCGCAGGAGGCAGAAAAGCAATCGAAGCGCAAATAAAACTGCATCGGTAGCAAAGAGAATGTTTCATAACGAGTTCTGTTAGATACTTACCGCGCATTGCCAGACTATCGAATCGGCACACCATTCTGTATCCTTCGATATGGAGGTGCGCGCATGAGCGGAAAGAAATCTACAGCGGCAGAAGTTGAGATGCGGACGGCCAAGGTGGCCGAGCTGCTCGTTAATGGGTGGAATCGCACGCGTATATGCGAATATGCGCGGGAAACGGCACAGTGGGGCGTGAGCGACGGGCAGATAGACCGTTATATCGCCACGGCTCGGGAGCGCATTCAGACCGACTGCACTCAAGACCTCAAGATGAACTACGCGCTCGCCAACGCCCGCCTGGAAGCCATCTACAGCCGGGCCATAGAGGCCGGTGACCTCCGGCTCGCCCTGAGCGTCGTGAAGGAGCAGAAGACACTACAGGGCCTCGATGCCGAAGCCGCTGCACAGATATATAGCGAAGAAGATAACGACGCTCTCAGCGCTGTCTTGCAAGCATACGCGGAAGAGCTATGCGCCGATTTACCCCAGAGCGTGTTCGAGCGATCTTGACAGCTCGTCATAGCTGCGACGTTCTCCAATCAACCCTATCTCCCAATTAGATAACCCCAGATGAGTCTATCCAACTCTAGATAATTTTGCTTTTCCAAAAATGGGGTTCAAGTTTCTTAAGTTCTCGCTTATCTTTGTTGCAAAAAAGATATCTTCATGTATAGTTTCAATTGTAAAGCGTTCATACATATACATTTAGGAGGTACGATCAATGGACGTAAACAGTGAAAACGAAGCTCTGAGACTGATTGAAGATGTTCCGATTCCGGCTTACATGGACGATGCGTATCTGATGTTCGACAACAGCATTGTTCGGCAGGCAACCAACTTCGAAGAGGCTGTCAACGCCGGGCCGTTTCCCGTCTCGGCCACCGGCTTGAGCTACCAACAGGTCAACTGGCTGACGAAGGACGGGCTGCTCGGCGCGTCGGAGAAGGCCGGGGAGCGCGGGTGGAGGAAGTTCCAGTTCCGGGAAATCGTGTATCTTCGCGTTCTGAGCGAGCTGCGGAGCTTCGGCGTGGGCAACGACGCGCTGCACGGTCTGCACCAGCTCTTCTACAGAACGCCCAATGCAGCCGACGAAATCATCCTAGCCTGCCTCAAGGCGAGCGAGGCGACGCTGCTCTTCTATGCGGACGGTACCGGCTTCGTGTTGTCGCCTGAGAGGCTTTTCGAAGCAGAGAGAACGGATGACGAGGCTGTGAAGCGCTCGGCCATACGCGTGGTCGTGAGTCGCTGCGTGCGCGAAGCCCTTGAACTCATCGGCTTGGAGCCGGCGGAGACGATTCACACGCTCGGCAAGATGATTCAGCTTATCCCGCTCTCGCGGAAGGAGCGGGCCGTGGTGGACGCGCTCAGGAACGGCGACTATACGGAGATAACCGTCACGAAGCGCAACGGCGAGCCGTCGGTCATTTACGCCGAGAACAACAGGAAGGAGGACGTGACGAACGATGTACTCGTGCCGATGCTGATGAGGAGCTTCGCCAACATCAACGTGAAGCGACGCGACGGCAAGACCGTGAGCGTGAGTGTCCGAGATACTATCAAGCTTTAGGAGGCATGCTGAAAAACGCCAAGGTCGCTGGGCCAAGGGAACGGCAGGCCGCTTTGACGGGTACGTTGACAAGCACAGTCGTTTTGCCAAGGAGCACTTGGGGAACGGCGCATATAAGGAGCGCTGTTCGCCATGTGTCGAACCCCGGAGGAGCGAATCGAACGGGTGGCATCCCTGCTGCCCAAAAGTTTAACCGACGATGAGAAGAAGGAGGCCGCCAGGGAGCTTAACGCGCTTGCACTCCTGTTAGCAGAAATGAGGGGTTGCAGCAGATGAACGCAATCATATACGTTCGGTCGTCCGCACCATATCAGAATGTTCGAGCGGCTGATATGTACTTTCAGGAAAAAGCGTGCCAGGGATACGCCGAACGCCACGGGTTCAACGTAACCGCGATTATCAAGGAAACCGATATGGAAAGGAGGTGGTGCCATCGGACGGATAAACTGGCGGGCTTTTGCGCCGCATATCGAGAGGAAGCGAATGCCCTTCTGGCATGCAGCGCGGATGGCCTTGCAGATGACATAACGGCCTGCGAAGAGCTTGACGGATTGGAGGTTATATCGGTGCCCAAGCTCTGCGAAGCCGACCGGATTGGTCGATTCCTCGATGCTGTAGAGGCTTACAAATCGAGTATTGCCATCGCGGAGAAGTAACAGACTAGAAGGAGGCAAATAATGAAAGCAATTATTTACACACGCGTATCTACGACGGAGCAAGCGGACGAGGGCGGGAGCCTGGCATCACAAGAGCGGATATGTCGGAGCTTCGCCAACCGTAGCGGCTACGAGGTGGCAAAGGTGTTTGAAGAGAGGGGCGTGAGCGCGAAGGCCGCCGAACGCCCCCGTCTTCAAGAGATGAAGGAATATTGCGCTGAACATTGTGGAGATGTTGATGCGCTTCTCATCTACAAGGTCGACCGCCTCGCACGCAACGCGAGAGACTACACGGCACTCAGAGAGTACTTCAACGGCCTTGATATTGAGATTATAAGCGTAACTGAGCCGTTTAAAAACGACCCTGCGGGACGTTTTATGGAAAACATGCTAGCAATCGCCGCGCAGTTCGAAAACGAGCAGCGCGCAGAACGCTGCAAGGGCGGCATGGTCGAGGCTGTCAAGGAGGGCCGTTGGGTGTGGCTTGCGCCGTTCGGTTACAGGAACACGCGCGTCAACGGCAAGAAGAACATCGCGCCAGAGAACAACCTGTTGCGTGTGGAACTTCTCAGGGAAGCATGGAGCTTGATTGATTGCGGGCACACCGTTTCCGATGCGCTGCGAATCGTCACGGCTAAGGGATTGGTGGGAGTGAGCGGTTCGCCGCTCTCCTTCGCCGTCTTTTCAAAGATGTTCCGCAAGAAGGTTTACATGGGCGTTATCGAAACCGACCTGGTGCCCTATGACGTCAAAAGCGACTCTATCGTTCCCATCGTTGACGAAGACCTGTGGTGGCGAGTGTACGACCGGCTTGAGGGGCGCAAGGTCAACCCCTCGAAGTACTGCATGATTAACCCCTTGTATCCGCTCAGAGGCTTGCTGAGATGCCCGGAGGGCCATCGCATGACCGGAAGCGCTCCGACCGGGAGTAGCGGCAAAAGATACCCCAAATACCATTGCCCGCGTTGCAAGGGCAAGCATGCGTCTTATGGCGTGGCGAAGGTCGATGCGGAGTTCAAAGACTATGCTGATGCGCTGAGCTTCGACACATCGTTCTCAGATGCTCTGGCGGAGGCGGTGCGTCTCAACTACGAAGAGGAGACGGTGCTGACCGACAAGCGGCGCAAGTCGCTTGAAAGGGAGCTTGGCGAGCTGGAAGACTACGACATGGAAGTGGTGCGCAAGAACTTACGAGGCAAGATACCGGATGACAGCATGCAGCGCATGCTCGAAGCGAACGACCGCAGGCGCGCCGAAATCAACGAGGAGCTGCGAGAGCTGGCGCAGGACGCGCCTATCTCGGATACGGTTATCGAGTACGGCCTGAACGCGCTGTCGCATCTCGGCGGCACGTGGGTGACTATCGAGAACATCGCCGTCCGACAGCGATTCCAAGAGTGGATTTTTCCGGAAGGTGTGACCTACGATGGCAAAACTTTTGGAACTCCACGTTTGCCCAGGTGTTTGCAAATAAATCGGGGGGATAATCCCCCCGATGTACCAGTGGTGGAGGCGCGGAGAATCGAACTCCGGTCCATACTACCTTCTCCATGAGGCTCTACAAGCTTAGTCCGTGGTCGGGATTCGGATGCGGCCGGCCCGCGGACAAGCGAGACGCATCCTAGCCGGTTCGATCTTTGCCTGAGCCATACCGGCTACGTGCTCAAGCGCATTCCCCTGAGTTGATGCCGGACCGAGGGGCGGGGAAGTCCCAAGGCCGACAGCCGGGCGCTATTAAGCAGCCATGGCGAGCGCCGGAGCGCTCTGAGTGTTGTTCTTGCCAATTAAATTGACGGTACCCCTGTTTAACGTGGCGAGGAGACCACGACCTGCTCCTCATTTCAAACGTACCATGTCGAAACCAGTCGCCCCCAGAAGAAGTGCGGGGTCGAAGGCCCACCTTGTCAATGTTCCCACGGCTTCGCCGCGAACATCCATTCTATCGGCGCATGCGCGTTTGTCAAGGACGATCGCGCCGTTGCGGCCAAAGCGACGCTCAACCGCCGGTTGAGCGAACTTGCGAACGTCTCATGCGCGCGCCGTGTCGAAATTGTGACAATCGCAGCCCAGCCGGAAAGCGAACCGTTTTGTTACAGGAGAATTACCCTCGGCTTGCTACAATAAAAGGACGACCCAGACCTATGAGAGTGATTATGAGCGAAAACAAGTCTGACAAGCCGTCGCGCGGCCGTCATGCCGCCGGCGCTCCCCATAGCGGCGACAGCGCGCCGCACCAGCAGGTTCCTCCCGTGCAGCCCACGGCCGCCATGCCGCCGGTTGCGCAGCCGCCGCGCGCGACGGGGCAGCAGCCCCCGATGCGCTACGCGTCCGACCAGGTGTTCCAACCGCTCGGCTCCATGCGGCCGGTCGATATGGGCCAGGGTCCCGTGCGCGAGCGCAAGCACAAGCCCCTCAAGATCCTCGGCATCACGCTCGGCGCGATCGTCGCGCTGCTGCTGATCGCGTACGCGGGCGTGGCGCTGTACTTCACCGACCGCTTCATGCCGAACTCCAGCATCGGCGACATCAACGTGTCGCTCATGAGCGCGGGCGATGCCGAGAAGGTGCTGGCCGACTCCATCAAGGATTACGAGCTGTCCATCGACGGGCAGGGCTTCTCGCTGAAGCTGAGCGCCACCGACGCGGGGCTTTCCATCGACGAGGGCAAGGTCGTGAAGGACATGCTGTCCGACATGAACCCGTGGGCGTGGCCGTTCGAGTTGCAGAAGGATCACGACGAGACGGCGAAGCTCGTGGCCACGTACAACGGCACCGGCCTTGAGGACGCCATCCGCACCGCGGTGGCGACGTTCAACGAGAGCGCCACGCAGCCCACGAACGCCGCCATCGACTTCGACGAGGCGCAGGCGGCCTTCGTCGTGCAGCCCGAGGCCGTGGGCACGGCGCTCGACGCCGACGCGGTGATCAAGGCGGCCGACGACGCGGTGGCCGGCCTCGACCCGCAGGTGAAGCTCACCTCCGAGCAGCTGCTCAAGCCGACGGTGCTCTCCACCGACCCCAAGCTCACCGCGGCGGCCGACTCGGCCAACACCATGGTCAAGGCTGACCTCGAGCTGTTGATGGCCGGCACGGTGGCGGGCACGGTGGACGCGAGCCTCATCTCCCAATGGGTGACGCTTGCCGACGACCTCACGGTGACGCTCGACGAAGGCGCGCTCACGGCGTGGGTCGACGAGCTCGCGGCCGCCTGCAACACCATCGGCACGCAGCGCACCTACACGCGCCCCGACGGCAAGGTGGTCACGGTCGCCGGCGGCACGTACGGCTGGGAAGTGGACAAGGACGCCCTGCTCGCGCTCGTGAAGGACGGCGTGGCGAACGGCACGGCGAACACCGTGGACATCCCGTGCACGCAGACGGGCGACGCGTACAACGGCGCGGGCAGCCAGGACTGGGGCAGCCGCTACATGGACGTGGACCTGTCCGAGCAGCACGCGCGCCTCTACGACGCGTCGGGCGCCGTCATCTGGGAGTCCGACATCATCACGGGCAAGCCCGACGGCGAGCACGATACCCCCACGGGCGTCTACATGGTGAACAACAAGGAAAGCCCGTCGAAGCTTATCGGCTACAACGGCAACGAGAAGATCTACGAGACCGAGGTGCAGTACTGGATGCCGTTCGTGGGCAACTACATCGGCTTCCACGACGCCGACTGGCAGGCGGCGTTCGGCGGCACGCTGTACGCCGACGGCGCGGGCAGCCACGGCTGCGTGAACCTGCCGCCGTCGAAGGCGGCCGAGCTGTACGGCCTGCTCTCGTCCGGCGACACGGTGGTGTCGCACTGGTAGGATCGCCGCTCCAACCTCATGCAACGGGCCCGCATCGCGCGGGCCTGTTTCGTTCTGCGTCCCTCGCGGCCGTCCCGACGGGGGCCGTACCCGTCGGGGACGGCCTCACACCACGGTGAGGTCGGCCACGACGAGGGGCATGGCGCGCGCCAGGTCGTCGGGCGCCATCTCGATCTGGCAGCCGATGCGCCCGCCCGAGAACGCGATGCGCTCGTGGAGCTGGCACGTCTCGTCGATGGCGGTGGGGAAGGCCTTGAGCATGGCCAGCGGCGAGCAGCCGCCGTGCACGTAGCCGGTCAGGCCCAGCAGCTCGCGCGAGCGGATCATGGCCACGGCCTTCTCGCCCACGGCCGCAGCGGCCTTCTTGAGATCGAGCTCGCAGGCCACGGGGATCATGAACACGTAGTGCTCGCCCGACTTCCCCTGGGTGACGAGGGTCTTGAACACGGTGTCGGGATCCAGTTCGAGGATGCGCGCCACCTCCACGCCCGAAAGCGCCTCGGGGCAGTCGAAGAAGCGCGCCCGATAGGGCGTTCCCGCCGCGTCGAGCACGCGCATCGCGTTCGTCTTGCGATCGTGTTCCCTGGCCATGGTTCCCTCGCGCGCGGTTAGCGGATGAAGTTCGTCATGATCTTGCGCTCCGCCTCGGGCGCGGGCACGGAGGCGGTCGCCTGCAGCATCCAGGCCATGTTCGTGCCGAGGCCGCGCATGATCTGCATGCCCTCGGCGTCCTCGCGCACCTGCTCGGCGCTCTGGCCGTGCACCATGGGCCAGTAGGTGGACGTCACCACGGGCATGCAGCAGATCTGGAAGTACTTGTTGACCTGGTCGATGGCCGGGGTGGTGCCGGCGCGGCGCGCGGAGGCCACGGCGGCCGCCGGCTTGAAGCGCAGCGCCTTCGAGGCGGCGTAGAACATGCGGTCGAGCACGGCCAGCAGCGCGCCGTTCGCTCCCGCGTAGAACACCGGCGTGCCCACGACGAGGCCGTCGGCCGCCACGGCCTTCTCGATGAGGCCGTTCACCACGTCGTCGTCGAAGATGCAGCGGTTGTCGCCGCGCTTGGAGCAGCCGCCGCACCCCAGGCAGCCGCGCACCGGGTTGCGCCCGATCCAGGCGATCTCGGTTTCGACGCCCTGCGCCTCCAGCGCGCCGGCCACCTCGCTGAGCGCGGTGTACGTGCAGCGCTTCTCGTTCGGGCTTCCGTTGATCAGCAGAACCTTCATAAGCCTCTCCTCTCGTCTGGCTTCTTTCGCTCGTGCATCAGGTTAGCAGAAACTATGACCGGTGGGTGTCGAATGCAAACAACGAACGAACCCTGCGGTATACTGGGACGATGGAAAGCAACGAGACAACGATCGCGCCGCCCGATGCCGGCGGCGCCGCAACCTTCGACAACGCGCCCATCGGCGTGTTCGACTCCGGTTTCGGCGGTCTCACCGTGGCGCGCGAGATCGCCAAGGAGCTGCCGCGCGAGTCCATCGTGTACCTGGGCGACTCGGCGCGCTGCCCCTACGGGCCGCGCAGCCTCGACGAGGTGGACGGCTTCGTGCAACAGATCGGCGCATGGCTCGTCGAACGCGGCGTGAAGCTCGTCGTCATCGCATGCAACACGGCCACCGCGGCTGGGTTGTCCCATGCGCAGCAGACGTTTCCCGTGCCGGTCATCGGCGTGGTGGAGCCCGGCGCTCGCGCCGCGGCCCACGCCACGAAGAACCGTCGCGTGGGCGTGATCGCCACGAAGGCCACGGTGGAGTCGGACGCTTACACGAAGGCCATCCGCAACCTCGACGCCGGCATCACCGTGTTCTCCACGGCCACGCCGCGCTTCGTGGAAATCGCCGAGCAGGGCCTGCGCATGGCCGAGGGCCCCATCGAGGACTTCACGTCGCTCGTGTCCACCGTGTACATCCGCCCGGCGTTCCAGGAGATCGCCCAGGAGTATCTCGAGCCGCTGCGCCGCTGCGACATCGACACGCTCGTGCTGGGGTGCACGCACTTCCCGCTGCTCAAGGCGCTCATCGGCGGCGTGGTGGGACGCGATGTGACGCTGATCTCCTCGGCGCAGGAGGCGGCGCACGACGTGGCGCACATCCTTTCGCGTCGCGGCGCGCTGGCCTCGGACGACCACGAGCCGTGCTACGACTTCTACACGACGGGAGAGGACGTGGAGGAATTCCGCAGCTTCGGCGCGCGCGTGTTCCGCACGGACATCGACCGGGTCGGCCGCGTCTCGTTCCCGTCGTAGCGCATACCATCCAAGGAGAAGGAGCCCCATCGCATGAAGACCATCGTCATCGCCAGCAACAACGCGCACAAGGCCGAGGAGATCGCCACGGCGCTCGCGTTCCCCGGTTGGGAGTTCCGCACGCTGCGCGAGCTGGGGCTCGATTCCGACCCGGCCGAGGACGCCGACTCGTTCGAGGGCAACGCGCGCATCAAGGCGCAGGCGGCCCGCGCGGCGAGCGGCGGCAAGGCCGTGCTCGCGGACGATTCCGGGCTAGCCGTGGACGCGCTCGACGGCGCGCCCGGCGTGTACTCGGCGCGCTACGCCGGCGAGGATGCCACGGACGCCGACAACAACGCCAAGCTGCTCGAGGCGCTGGCCGACGTGCCCGACGAGGAGCGCACGGGGCGCTTCGTGTGCACGCTCGTGTTCATCGACGAGGACGGCGCCGAGACGGTCGCGCACGGCACCGTCGAGGGGCGCATCGGGCGCGAGGAGCGCGGCGCGCACGGCTTCGGCTACGACCCGCTGTTCCTGCCCGACGTGTTCGACGACGGCCGCACCCTGGCCGAGGCGCTGCCCGAGGAGAAGAACGCCGTGTCCCATCGCGGCAACGCCCTGCGCGAGCTGCGCGCGAAATTGGAGAAGTAGCCCGGTTCGGTTCGTCTCGCGCGGGTAAGACTTCTGGTATACTGGCTTCTGCTGTTTCGGCGTCGGGATGTGGCGCAGTTTGGTAGCGCGCCTGCTTTGGGAGCAGGATGTCGCAGGTTCGAATCCTGTCATCCCGACCATTTTTTCCTCGACCATCATCCTGAGAAGCCCGCATGCGCTCGGCTTTGCCGAGCCGAAGAGCGGCGCGACGGGTTCTCGGCCCAAGCTTTGCATGACGCCCTCCCTCGGCGCGCAGGGCACCGAGGGAGGGTCCGAAAGCGCGTCTCGCCTAAAGCCCCTTGGCGGCGTTGATCCCCGCGCAACGGCCGGACGTGTAGGCGAAGGACGTGCCGGTCGACGGCTTATGCGCGTCCCGTCCCTGGATGCTGCACAGCATCTGCCCCGCGGCGTACAATCCGGGAATGGGGGTTCCCGTCCAATCCAGCGCTTGCAGTTCCCCGTTGGCGACCAGGCCCCCGTAACTGTGGGCGTACCTGAGATTCAGCTTGACGATGCAGTAAGGGCCCTCGCCTATGGCGGCGGCGATGGAGCGTCCGAACGCGGAATCGGTGCCCGTCGGGGCGTCCGCGTTGAAGGAGTCGATGGTCGCCTTCAGGTTCGCTCCGTCGATCTTCGCCTTGGAGGCCACGTCTTCCACCGTGTCCGCGGTGACGACGAAAGGCAGCCCCTCCCCGTCCTTCGCAAGCCATTTCTCCCACGTCTCGGAAGAGAACACGCCGCCGACCTCCCTGGTCGCCGCGGTGTAGAAGACGTCGTACGACGCCTTGTCCATGAAAAGGTACGCGGTGGCGTCGGGGAGGGTTTGGTACGCTTTGATCTGCGCGCCGCTCGGCCCCGTTTCGTCCATCACCCGGTTCCCGTCGGGCCCGACGACGATTCCCGAGCCGTTCTGGAAGGTGCTCAGCATCACGGAGAACAGCTGCGTCCCGATGCCCGGCGACGTTTCGAGGCCGCCGCTGTCGATGGGCACGTTGTCGAGGTCTTTCAGCATCGTCCCCGCATGGAGGGCCATGTCGAGGCCTTTTCCGTCGGAGGATTCCGCTCCGTAGTAGATGACGTTCTTCAGCGGTTCGTAGGGGAGCATGTCGCGATCGGCCCCGAAGCCTCCCGCGGCGAGGATCACCGCTTTCGCGTTGATGCGGTATTCCGCCCCCTTCGCGTCCTTGGCGACGACGCCCACGACCGCGCCTTCTTCCTTGACGAGCTCCGTGGCGGTGGTTTCGAGCATCAGCTCGATCGCGGTGCCGCCGAGCTTGTCCGTCAAGGTTTGGACGGTGCCCGGTCCGCCGCCGATGGGATACATGATCCTCGCGACGGGGTAAGGCGGGAAGAACAGCACGTCTTCTGCGAACTTCACCCCCATGTCGGATGCCAGCCAGTCGTAGGTGGCCCCGTTGTTCTCCGCGTACGTCTCGGCCATGGCGATGATGTTGGGATCCTCGAGGTCTTTCGTGTAGCTGGCGAGAATCTGCTCGGGGCTATCGTCGACGCCCGCGTCCTTCTGCATCTGGGAGCCGGCGATGTTGGTGGCGGTGGAGCCCAGGGTGGCGCCGCCGGTCATGGGCGTCGCCTCGAGCAAGATCACGCTCGCCCCGGCTTCGTCGGCCGAGAGGGCCGCGCACAACCCGGCGCCACCGGCTCCGACGACCACGATGTCGGCCGACTTTTCTTGGCCGGCCTGCGCCTGCTCGTTTGCGCTGCCGTCCGGTGCGGTCGAGCTTGCGGGCTCGGAGCTCGGGCTGCATCCTGCGATTCCCGCCAGGGCTGCGACTCCGCCGGCGATCGCGGCGGTCGACAAGAACTTCCTTCGATCCATTTCCATGATGATCCCCTCTGTCTTTCCCTCGTGGTGCTTTCGGCTTCGGTTCCGTCTGCGCCGTCGTCTCGCGTGCGATGGAGATGGAGCGACGTTCGCCCCTCGCGTTCATGCCCGATCGTTCTCCAGAAAAAGCACGGCGCCATCCTCCCTTCCCTCTGGGCAAGGAGAATACGAAGTGCGGGGGAATTGGTCTAGAAAGCGAGGCTACCGTTGTGATCTTGGCTACAACGGTAGCCTCGGCTCGACCTAGAGGGTGTTTCGATAGCTGCTGGCCTGGGTTTTCGTGTACGCTTCCAAACGGGGAACGTCGGGGACGCCGTAGACGTTGTTGATCCTCCGAACGAGCCCCTTCTTCGTGAGGGACTGCATGCACTTCGTTACCGTGACCCGATTCGCGTTGGCGAAATCCGCTATCAGCTGGTGGCTGAGAGGGAAGGCGATGAGCGTTCCCCCTTCGAAGTCCTTCCCGTACCGGTGCGAGAATTCCAGGATGATGTTGCAGACCCGCCACACGACGGGTTCCTTTCCCAGATTGCTGTAGAAGCCTTTCACGGCGAACATTTTTCGCGCGACGAGGAGGGCCACATATTGCGACAGCTCTTTGTCCCGGTGGAAGAGGTCGAGGAAGTCCGCCTTCGGTATGAAGAGCGCACGCGTTTTGATCTGCGCTTGGAAGCCCATGGGGAAGGGCATGTCGAGCAGCAGGGACGTTTCGCCCACGAGCGCGTCCCGGTCTATGACGAGCCCCAGCACCTTCTCGCCGTTCCTCGTGAAATCGACGGCGAAGACCAGTCCTTCGACGATGTAGTAGCAGCCTTCGATCGGGGCGTTGTTCTCGACCAGCATGCTGCCCGGAGGGAACTCCTTTTCCTCTCCGATGGCGCGAATGCTTCGAGGTACTGGTGGCGAATCGAAAAACAGGCTGGAAAAGTGAGTCCCCATAATTCCCCGCTCCCCTTGGGCTTGACCGAATCCCATTCTAGCTTATTGCCGAAAAAGTATCGACCCGGCGCGTGTCAGGCTGCGGCATGCAACGGCGGGTTATAATGGAAGCGCGAAACCGATTCGGCCGTAGAGGGCCGATCGTGCCGGTGTCCCCGACCGACGGAGAGCCCCCTATGAGCCACGGCATCGCGCTGAGAGCGTTCGAAGACGACGACCTTCCCCTGTTCGAAAGCTGGCTGGCTCGTCCCCATGTTGCCGCCTGGTTCGGCGACCCCCTCGCCTGGATCGACGAGGTGAAGAAGCGCCGCGGCGACTGCGCGTTCATCCATCACTTCATCGTCGAGGCCGATGGCGAGCCCATCGGGTTCTGCCAGTTCTACGAATACGCCCGCGGCGGCGAAGAGTGGCACGGCGACTTGGACGTGGCAGGAGTCTACAGCATCGACTACCTCATCGGAGAAACCTCCTATCTGGGCAGAGGGTACGGAGCCGCCATCGTCGGCGCGCTCGTCGACCGCATCGCGGCGCGCGCCGACGCGCGCCTCGTCATCGTGCAGCCCGAACCCGAGAACAAGGCCTCGTGCGGCGCGCTCCTGTCCAACGGGTTCTCCTTCGACCCGGCACGCAAGCTGTACGCATTGGATCTCTTGGGAGGGGCGCACCATGGATGAACCTTTGATCTTCGCCGATCGGGCGGCGTTTCGGGCGTGGCTGGACGAGTTCGGCGAGACGAGCGCCGGGGTGTGGCTTCTGTTCGGCAAAAAGGGCGGCCCCGTCACGCTCAAAGCGGCTGAGGCGCTGGAGGAGGCGCTGTGCTTCGGGTGGATCGACGGGCAGATGCAGAGCATCGACGCCGCCGCGTATCGCAAGTACTTCGCGCGCCGCACGCCGCAAAGCGCGTGGTCGGACAAGAACAAGGCGCTGGCCGAGCGGCTCGAGGCGCAGGGCCTCATGACCGAGCGCGGGCGCGAGAGGATCGCGGCTGCCAAGCGCGACGGCCGATGGGATGCGCGCAAGGCGCCGGGGATCACCGAGGAACAGCTGGCGGAGCTCGTGGGCCTGCTGGAAGGCCACGAGCCGGCATGCTCGAACTTCAAGGCCATGTCGCCGTCGGTGCGCACCACCTACGCGAAGGCGTACTTCGGCGCCAAAACGGACGCCGGCCGTGCCAGCCGCCTCGCGTGGATGCTCGACCGCCTCGAGCGGAATCTCAAGCCCATGTAGGCGGGGTGGCCGTCCGGTAACGGCTTGCCGTGCGTTGCGCGCGCCGCGTTCCCAACGGTCGCCCGGCGCTTTACCATGGCGGAGACGAACGACCGCCCGCCCGCGACCGAAGGACCCGCCATGGAAACCTCGAACCCCCTCACCGACGACCAGCGCGCCGCGCTGCTGGACGCGCTGCAAGCGCGCTTCGAGCGCAACGAGCACCTCCATCCCGGCATCGCCTGGGAGGGCGTGCGGGCGAAGCTGGAGGCGGACGAGGGCAAGCTGCGCGCGCTGTTCGCCATGGAAGAAACGGGCGGCGAGCCCGATGTCGTCACGTACGACCAGCTCGCGGACGTCTACGTGTTCTACGACTGCGCGCCCGAGAGCCCGATCGGACGCAGGAACCTGTGCTACGACCGGGCGGCCTGGGAGGCGCGCAAGCGCAACAAGCCCGAGGGCAACGCCGTGGATGCGGCCGCCGCGATGGGCATCGAGCTGCTGACCGAGGCGCAGTACCGCGCGCTGCAGGAGCTGGGGGAGTTCGACGCCAAGACGTCGAGCTGGATCGAAACGCCCGAGCCCGTGCGCGCGCTGGGCGGCGCGCTGTTCTGCGACCGCCGCTACGACCGCGTGTTCACCTTCCACAACGGCGCCGAGTCCTACTACGCCTCGCGCGGCTTCCGCGGCTCGCTGCGGGTGTAGTCCGGCGCTACTCGAGCGCCTGGTCGACGTCGAAGTAGCCGTCCCAGGGGTCGTCGCCCTCGATGCGCGCGAGCGCGTCGGCCATCGTGACGGCGTTCGGGGCCACCTCGTCCAGCTCGTCCCAGGCCAGCGGCATGGACACGCGCGCGCCGCTGCGGGCGCGCAGCGAGTACGGGGCGATGCTCGTGGCGCCGCGCCCGTTGCGCATCCAGTCGATGAACACCTTGCCGGTGCGCTTCGCCAGGCGCACGTTGCTCGTGTAGCGGTCGGGCCACTTCTCGGCCATCACCTGGGCGATGCGCCGCGCGAAGTCGTGGAACGCGTCCCACGACGCGGCGGGCTCGAAGGGTACCACCACGTGGTAGCCCTTGCCGCCGCTCGTCTTGAGGAACGTTTTCAGCCCCAGGTCGTCGAGGATGCCCTTGAGGTCGCGCACGCCTTGGCGCACCTGCTCGAGCGCGAGGCCCTTGTCGGGGTCGAGGTCGAACACCATGGTGTCGGGCTGCTCGAGCGTGGCCACCCGGCTGCCCCACACGTGGAACTCGATCGTGTCCATCTGCGCCTCGGACACGATCCCGACGGCGTCCTCCACGTAGAAGTACAGCTCGTCCCCGCCGTCGCTCGCAGGCGTCGACACGGTGCGCACGCCCGGGGTGGAGGGGCCGGGATGCTTCTTGAAGAAGCAGGCCGATCCCGCGCCGCGCGGGCACCGCACGATGCTGAGGATGCGGCCGCCCGCGTAGGGGAGCATGCGGTCGGCAACCCGGGCGTAGTAGCGCACGACGTCCTCCTTCGTGATGGGCGGTTCCTCGAACAGCAGCTTGCCGGGGTTCGTGATGCGCACGCCGTCGATATGCAGCTCGTCGCTCTTCTCGTTCGATTCGTTCATGGGAAGCTCCAATCGCTCGGTCGGGTTCGGGGACGGCTCCTCGACGGATTCGCGCCGTACGTCGCGCGGGTCCTTGTCGGTGCGCAGGCCCAGGTAGCTGGGGTGGCGCAGGAGGCCGTCCTCGGTCCATTCCGAGAACCGCACCTGCACGACTGCCTGGGGGTCCAACCACGTGAGGCGCTCGTTCGCGCGCGGTTTCGGGGCGTCGGCGAAGGGCGCGTCGGGCCGCTCGAGGCCGGCGAACGCTTCCAGCAGCTCGTTCGACGCCGCCTCGCTCAGGCCCGAGCCGACGCGCCCCGCGTACACGAGGCGCCCCTCCTCGTACAGGCCCAGCAGCAGCGAGCTGATGCCGCGCACGCGCTTGGCCGTGCGCGTGTACCCGCCGACGACGAACTCCTGCTCGTCGCCGCACTTCAGCTTGATCCAGTCGCCGTTGCGCGCGCCACGGTACGGCGCGTCGGCGCGCTTGCCCACCACGCCTTCGAGGCCCTGCTCGCAGGCCGCGCGGAAGCTGTCGGCGCCGTTGCCGCGCACGTCCACGCTGTAGCGCACGTCGTCGGGCGCGTCCTGCAGCAGCTTCTCGAGCAGCTGCTTGCGCTCGACGAGCGGCCGGTCGCGCAGGTCCTCGCCGTCGAGCGCCAGCAGGTCGAACGCCACGTAGGCGGGGTGCTTGCCCTGCGGCTCGCGCAGGAAGCCCTGCAGCGCCTGGAAGTCGGTCCTGCCGGTTTCGTCGGCTACTGCGAGTTCGCCGTCGAGCACCATCGCGCGCCGGCCCGCCCAATCCTCCAGCGAGCGCGCGACGGTGTCGAAGCGCTCGGTGTAGTCGTTGCCGTTGCGCGTGACGAGGCGCGCCGTGCCGCCTTCGAGAAAGGCGACGATGCGGTAGCCGTCGTACTTGACCTCGAAGAGCCAGTCGTCGCCGGGCGGGGCCGCGCTCACGAGCTTGGCGAGCTCCACGTCGACGCGCTCGAACGGGTTGCGGACGACGCGCTCGTCCTCGCCGCGGGCGATCTCGTCCATCGTGCGACCCGTCTGGACGGACGTGTCGAAGCCCGCGATGCCGGCCTCGTCCTGCACATAGTCGTCCTTCTCCTTGATGAGCAGCCAGTTGTCGTCGCGCTCGCGGCCCTTCGGCTTCATGTGCACGAGCACCCACGCGCCCTTCAGGCGGTGCCCGTCGAGGACGAACTTGAGATCGCCGTCGCGCAGCCCCTCCTCCACGTCCACGAGCGGCTCCCAGTACCCTTCGTCCCACAGCATCACGGTGCCGCCGCCGTACTCGCCCTTCGGAATGGTGCCCTCGAAGGTGCGGTAGTCCAGCGGGTGGTCCTCCACGCGCACGGCCAGCCGCTTGTCGCGCGGGTTGTAGGACGGCCCCTTCGGAACGGCCCAGCTCAGCAGCGTGCCGTTCCATTCGAGACGCAGGTCGTAGTGGTCCCGCGACGCGCAATGGTGCTGCACGGCGAAGCGGAGCCGCCCGTCGCCGCCCTCGTCCGAGCGCGGCTCCGCCGTGCCGGGCGGTTCCGTCGTCCGGTCGAAGTCGCGTTTGCGGTTGTAGTCGCTCAAAGGGGAGGTCATGGGCACCTCGTGGTTCTTCTCGGATAATTTCGCTCGCAGCGGGCGAACTTGCGGTACAATAGTCGCCGCGCAAAACGCGGGTGTGGTTCAATGGTAGAACCTGAGCCTTCCAAGCTCATGACGCGGGTTCGATTCCCGTCACCCGCTCCATGAATTCGCAGGCCGTGCACGTATTGTGCGCGGCTTTTTCTTTGCCGGAACCCCGCACGACCACCTGATTGCGCATCGTTACCGTGCGTACGGCCCGCCGAAACCCCGCCCGTCTCGGCGCGGCTGCCTTCCCGCGGGCACGCATCGCGCGCGAACCGGGGCTCGCGCCGCGCTCGAAAAGCCCCGGCGCGCGATGCGGGCCGGGGCTTCTGCTTGCGCTCCAGGGAGGGGGGCGGACGCGCAAGCCGGGGAGGCGAGGGAGGGGGCAGGGCCGCTTACGCCAGCAGCTCCTGGGCGTCCTTCATGGCCAGGCGGCCGGAGTTGACCGCCCACGCCGCCTGGGAGCCGGGGGCGAACTTCACGTCGTAGGAGTCGCCGTACAGGCCGCCTGCGTCCGAGCCGCCCGCGTACAGGCCCACGATGACCTGGCCGTCCTGGTCGAGCACCTGGGTCTTCTCGTTCACCTTGATGCCGCCGCACGTGGTGTAGAAGCCGTCGGCCGTCTCGCACAGCCAGTAGGGGCCGGCATCCATCTTGTGCAGGTACTTCGCGCGCTTGCCGAACTCCTCGTCGGCGCTCGTGTCGTCGCCGTCGAGGCCGGTGGCCGCGTCGCAGTAGCCGTTGTACTGCTCGACGGTGGCCTTCACCGCGGCGGGGTCGAGCCCCACCTCCTTGCACACGGCCTCGAGGGAGTCGCCCACGTGGCAGCCCTCGGCCTTCTCCAGCACCTCGCGCGCCTTCGCCAGCGGCGTGCCCGGCGTGCCGAACGAGAACACCTGCCCGTCGGGGCCCTCCGCTTCCCAGCGCAGCATGTCGGCCTCGGTGAACAGCGCGAACGTCTTCTCCTGGTTGCGCACGCAGATGCCCGCGCCCGCGAAGTCGTCGATCCACAGGTCTTCCTTGCAGAAGCGCGCGCCCTTCTCGCTGAGCCACAGCGTGGGCTGCACGCCGGCCGAGTAGGCGTCGGTCGTCCACGTGGCCGTCACGGCGCCGATGGTCACCGGGCCGCACCACATGACGGTGCCCAGCCCCTCGGCGAACTCGGCCCCGGCGTCCTTCGCCATCTTCAACCCGTCGCCGACGCGGCAGTCCATGCCGAGCGCCTGGATGTTGGCGTTCTTCGTCTCGGAGACGCTGTACAGCATGTCCGAGTTGTTCGCGTAGCCGCCCGTGGCGATCATCACGACGGGCGCCTCCACCTTCAGCACGTCGCCGTTCTCCTTCTCGGCCAGCACGCCGGCAACCTTGCCGTCCTCGACGAGGAGCTTGCGGCCGAACGTGTTGAAATGGGCTTCCACGCCCAGCTTCTCGGCCTCCGCGCCGAAGCACTGCATGAAGTAGCCGCCGGGGCTCGCGTTGTCGCCCTTGTCGTACACGTGCCATACCTTCGGGCCGGAGCCGATGGAGATGTTGCCCTCGAACACGATGCCGTGTCCCTCGAGCCAGTCGATGGTCTCGGACGTCTGGCCGAAGAAGTTCTCGTACAGCTTGTGCTGGGGGATCCAATGGTGGTAGTTCAGGCAGGTGTTCGTGGCGTTCTTCACGCCGTAGGGGGCGTCGGGGCTGTAGGCGCCGGCGAACTGCACACCGCCGTCGGCTTCGGTGAAGTGCGTCTCGAGGCCGGTCATGCCCTCGGTGCCGATGAACGATCCGCCGTAGCCGCTCAAGCGCTCGATGACGACGGGCTTGAGCCCGAGGTCGATGGCCTGGATGGCCGCCGCCGTGCCCGTGCCGCCCGCGCCCACGATGCACACGTCGGCCTGCACGGTCTCCTTCGGCTCGCCCAGCTCGGGGATGCTCCAGATGGCGTCGTCGGCAGCGATGTCGGCCGTGGCTCCCGCATCGGCGCCGGCGGTCGGGGCTTCGGCCTCGGTTTCCTTGGCCTGCTGCGGCCCGCAGCCCGTCAGCGCCGCGCCGGCGAAGCCCGCGGTCAGGATGCCGGCTCCTGCGAGAAAGGAACGCCTGCTCAAGTTGTTGGTAGCTGCACTCATGGTGGATCCTCCTTACCTGCCTCTGTTGCGAGGAAGTGGATTGCGGCCGCCCTCCTGCGGCCTGTCCTTACTGTAGATTCTCGTGGATATTTCGTGCAAGAGCTTGACGTGTAGCTCCTCGTTTGCTGTTGAATCTCTTAGTTTCAAGCGCAGCGTATCGCGCGCCCGCCGCGCGCCGCCGTAGTACAATGGGTCGTGCGGAGCGGGGAGGGAGCCCCTTTCGCACGGCAGGCGGGAGGGACATGCGATGATGCAGGACAGGTTCGACTACTTCGTGCTGGCGTACGATTCGCCCAGCTTCAGCGCCGCGGCGAGCAAGGTGCCCATGTCGCCGCAGGGGTTCGCGAAGGCCGTCCGCAACCTCGAGCGCGAGCTGGGCGTGCCGCTGTTCGCCGTGGACGAGGACGGCACGCGCCGCGCGACGCCCTACGCCGACGAGCTGTACGAGTACGCCAAGCGCATGCGCGCCGAGCGCAACCTCCTGGCCAGCGCCTTCGAGCGCATCTCGTCGAGCGGCTACGTGGAGCTGCGCATCGCCTGCTCGCTGGGCGTGCCGGGGCTGCTGGGCTCGGGCTTCCTCGGCGGCTTCCTCGAGCAGCATCCGGACGTGTCCATCACGCTCAACGAGATGCCGGACGCGATGTGCGAGTCGGTGCTGCGCGACGGCCTGTACGACCTGGCGCTCACCGTGACGTCCCCCGTCGACGACTTCGACTCCCACGAGCTGTACTCGTCGCCCGTGAGCTACTGGGTGCGCAGCGACGACCCCCTCAGCGCGCGCGACGCGCTCGAGCTGGACGACCTGGCCCAGCGCCGCCTCGCCATCCCCGGCGACGACTTCAAGTGCTACCGCGACCTCGTGGGCCGCTTCGAGCGCGAAGGCGTCGACCCGCCCGAGATCGTCAAGTACTCCGAGATATTCTGGATCTACGAGTTCGTCCTACGCGGCGAGGGCATCGGGTTCACGCTGCCGCACCTCTCGTCGCTCGAGGTGTTCAAGGGCAGCGAAGCGGTGGTGGCCGTGCCGGCGCGCGGATTCACCTGGGGGTTCGGCGTGTCGCATCTCAAGGCGCACGCGCTGGGGCCGCGCGAGGAGGACCTGATCGCGTACTTGGACGAGCGCGCGGCGCGCCTGCGCCGCAGCTGACCGGCGGCGCAAAAAAAACCGCCCGCGGCAGGCGGGCGGTCGGGCAGTCGAAGCGGTGGGGAAGGGCGCTACGCGATGGTGGTGCGCAGGTAGGCGATGATGTCGTCCGACTCGTACAGGGGCTTTCCGTTGATGACGAGGCACGGCACCTGCTTCTTGCCGCCGATGCGGACGAGGTCGTTCTGGTTGCCGGGCTGCAGGGTGTCTCTCGTGTCCATCGTGATCTTGTTGTCGTCCATGAAGCGCAGGACCTTCTGGCAGAACGGGCACTGCTTCTTGTAGTACAACGTGTGGTTTTCCATGTACGGCATGCGCAGCTCCTCTCGATGTGCGATCGAACGTTATTCATAAGCTCGGGGATGATAGAGCTTCTTATATTACGCCAACGAGTATAAAGGGCGAACCGATTCGGAGGGCTGTTGCCAATCGGTTGACAACTCTCCGCACCGTGTCGGAAAAGACGGGCGTTTGTCATCGTACGGTAACTACCTAAGAACTTTCTATTGTGATATGTAAAGAACTGTGCAATAATATTCAGTTTTTCGTTCAACGGGGTAAAAGAGGGGCGATGCTCGAAGCGAGCGGATGAGCGAAAGATGGCGCGCCCGGCAGGACTCGAACCTGCAACCGACGGATTAGAAGTCCGTTGCTCTATCCATTGAGCCACGGGCGCGTTTCAGCGAGCATCGGTATTATACCGTAAAACTTCCCCGTGCGAAGGACGGATACGCCGAGTGTTCCAGCGGGGCAGCGTCAGGTCAAAATCTGCCCGGTATCTGGTATTTTACGCGCGAGAACCCCCGTCTGAGCCGCGCGGCGCACCCCCGGTGAGCGCCGTCCGATCGACGTGGGCCGCGGCGGTTGCATCCGAAATGCATCTTTCTGCATGTTTATGCATTCGGGTTAATCAAATATGCAATCCAAAAGGTCGGCGCACCTGCGGTTCGGGGCCGAAACGGGGCGAAACAAGCCGCTTCATCGCTATAGCGCGAAAAAGTGAATGTGTCGAAAATATGAAAACACGCCGGCTAACGGGTGACCATTCGCCGAAAAAACACGAGGTATTGCGAGGGGTACCGTTTTGTTTCGTTTTTGTGGTTGCAATTTGATCCGAACCATGAGATTTTGGCGAAGTGAACGGACACCCGGTGCGCAACGGGTGCTTCCGCAAGCCAAAAATCTGGAAAATGCATAAAGGAAAAGGAGGGTTGCTATGGCTGGTGTGAACGTCAAAAGCGAGATCAAGCCTTTGAAAAAAGTCTTGCTCCACCGACCGGGTAAAGAGCTTCTGAACCTGACACCAAACACGCTCGAAGAACTCCTGTTCGACGACATTCCGTTCTTGAAGGTCGCCCAGGAGGAGCACGACGCCTTCGCGCAGGCTCTGCGCGACAACGGCGTCGAAGTCGTGTACCTCGAGAAGCTCATGGCCGAGGTGCTCGATCAGAACCCCGAGCTGCGCGAGCAGTTCCTTAAGCAGTTCATCGAGGAAGCCGGCATCCGCACGGATCGCTACCAGAAGATCATCTTCGACTACCTCAACGAAAACTATCCCGACAACCTCGACTTGGTCATGAAGACGGTGGAGGGCATCAACCTCACCGAGCTGCACACCGACAAGTCGAACTCCCTGGTCGACCTCGTCAGCGAGGCGTCCAAGATGGTCGTCGCCCCCATGCCGAACCTGTACTTCACCCGCGACCCGTTCGCGATGATCGGCAACGGCGTGTCCATCAACCGCATGTACTCCGTCACGCGCAACCGCGAGACCATCTACGCCGAGTACATCTTCACGCATCATCCCGACTTCAAGGATGTGCCCCAGTACTACAGCCGCTACAACACGTTCCACATCGAGGGCGGCGACATCCTCAACATCAACGACAAGGTGCTGGCCATCGGCATTTCCCAGCGCACCGAGCCCGATGCCATCGATGCCATCGCGAAGAACATCTTCGAGGACGAGACCAGCCCGGTCGAGACCATCCTGGCCTTCAACATCCCGAACAACCGCGCGATGATGCACCTCGACACGGTGTTCACCCAGATCGACACGGACAAGTTCACCGTGCATCCGGGCATCCTCGGCCCGCTGACCGTCTTCGAGATCACCCCCGAGGGCGACGGCATCAAGGTCAAGGAGATGAACGGCACGCTTGAGAGCATCCTCGAGAAGTACGTCGGCCATCCGGTCGAGCTCATCCCCTGCGGCGGCGGCGATCGCATCGCGGCCGAGCGCGAGCAGTGGAACGACGGCTCGAACACGCTGTGCATCGCCCCGGGCACCATCGTGGTGTACGAGCGCAACGACGTCACCAACAAGCTGCTCAAGGAGAAGGGCCTCAACGTCATCGAGGTTCCCTCCGCCGAGCTGTCCCGCGGCCGTGGCGGCCCGCGCTGCATGAGCATGCCCATCTGGCGCGAGGACTAAGGTTCCAAGCTCGCGCGCAGCTGCATGTGCGCGAGTGTTATTTGAGCTACCCTTGCCTTTTCCGGATTGCCGGGGCCGTGCAACGCGGCCCTGGCGTTCGAAGAGGGGGCGGGCGGAAATACTTGGCACCGCCTGCCGGTATCATTGTCTTGGTAAGCAACGTTGAAAGGAATGATCTATGCCTACTAGCCTGAGCGGTCGCGACTTCCTGCGCCTCCTCGACTTCACCACCGAGGAAATCGAGTACCTGCTGAAGTTGTCCCGCGAATTCAAGAACCTGAAATTGACGGGTACCCCCCATCGTTACCTCGAGGGCAAGAACATCGTCCTGCTGTTCCAGAAGACGTCCACCCGTACGCGTTGCGCGTTCGAGGTTGGCGCCATGGACCTCGGCATGGGCGTGACCTACCTCGATCCGGGCAGCTCCCAGATGGGCAAGAAGGAGTCCATCGAGGACACCGCCCGCGTGCTCGACCGCTTCTACGACGGCATCGAGTTCCGCGGCTACGCCCAGTCCGACGTGGAAGAGCTGGCTGCCGGCGCCTCCGTGCCGGTGTGGAACGGCCTGACCACCGAGTGGCACCCCACCCAGATGCTCGCTGACATCCTGACGGTTCAGGAGAACTTCAACTACGACATCAAGGGCAAGACGCTGGTGTTCATGGGCGACGCCGCCAACAACGTGGCCCGTTCGCTCATGGTCGTGTGCGCCAAGCTGGGTCTGAACTTCGTCGCCTGCGGCCCCAAGGAGAACATGCCTGCCGCCGACCTCGTGGAGACCTGCGAGGCCATCGCCGCCGAGAACGGCTGCACCATCAAGCTGACCGAAGACGTGAAGGACGCCTGCACGGGCGCCGATGTCATCTACACCGACGTGTGGGTGTCCATGGGCGAGCCCGACGAGGTGTGGGCCGAGCGCATCAAGCTCCTCGAGCCCTACCGCGTGACGGAGGAAGTCATGGCCATGGCCAACAAGGATGCCATCTTCCTGCACTGCCTGCCGTCGTTCCACGACACGAACACCACCACCGGCGCGGACATCGCCGAGCGCTTCGGCGTCACGGAGATGGAAGTCACCGACGGCGTGTTCGAGTCCAAGCAGTCCAAGGTGTTCGACGAGGCCGAGAACCGCATGCACACCATCAAGGCCGTCATGTACGCGACGCTCTCCTAAAGAAAGAAACGGTGATTCAGTATGCCTTACGCTAAAGGAGAAGGCCCCAGCGTCGTCATCGCGCTCGGCGGCAATGCCCTGGGCAACACGCCCCAGGAGCAGCTCGCGCTCGTGAAGAACACCGCCAAGCACATCGTGGACATGGTGGGCGAGGGCACGAACGTCGTGGTCAGCCACGGCAACGGCCCGCAGGTCGGCATGATCAACAACGCCTTCGCGTATGCGTCCCAGCACGACGGCAAGACCCCGGAGATGCCGTTCCCCGAGGCCGGCGCCATGAGCCAGGGCTACATCGGCTACCAGCTGTCCCAGGCCATCCTCAACGACATGAAGGAACGCGGCATCATGCGCTCCACGGCATGCGTCGTGACCCAGACGGTCGTCGATCCCGAGGATCCGGCGTTCCAGAACCCCACGAAGCCCGTCGGCGCCTTCCTCACCGAGGAAGAGGCCAAGGCCAAGGCCGAGGAAACCGGCTGGACCTTCAAGGAGGACGCCGGCCGCGGCTGGCGCCAGGTGGTTGCCTCGCCGAAGCCCGTGCGCATCGTCGAGTTCGACGCGGTGAAGGACCTCATGGACGACGGCTACATCGTGGTGTCCACGGGCGGCGGCGGCGTGCCGGTGTTCGAGACGGAGGACGGCTACGTCGGCGTCCCCGCGGTCATCGACAAGGACCGCTCCTCGGCCAAGCTCGCGGCCGACTTCGGCGCCGACATGCTCGTCATCCTCACGGCCGTCGAGAAGGTGTGCATCAACTTCGGCAAGCCCGACCAGGCCGAGATCAGCACCATGACGATCGCCGAGGCCGAGGAGTACATCGCCCAGGGCCAGTTCGCCCCCGGCTCCATGCTTCCGAAGGTGGAGGCCTGCATCGAGTACGTGCGTGCGTTCCCCGAGGGCAAGGCGCTCATCACCTCCCTCGAATGCGCCGCTGCGGGCCTCGAGGGCAAGACGGGCACGGTCATCACGGCGTAAAGCGTTTTGCGTGTGCGCGGAAGGCTTCGTGAGCTTCCGCACGATGGAACGGTGGCATGCGTTTCGGCGCATGCCACCGCAACAGGGGTACGGCGGTCTGCGGTTACGCTTCCACAAGACCGCTTGAAAATTTCTCGTTCGCCAAAATATCCGACTCGATCCTCAAATAGGAGGGGTTGTTATGACCGAGAAAGCAAAAGAAAAGAGCAAGAAAAAGCGATCTATTTCATCGTTTACCATCCTGCTGATCATCTTGATCGTGCTGGCGCTGGTCACGGTAGTGATGTCGCTGGCAGGTGTGCAGGGAGTTGAAGGCGCCACGATTGCCAATGTGGCAACGGCTCCCGTGAAGGGCTTTACCGACGCTCTACCCGTTTGCCTGTTCGTGCTGATCCTGGGTGGTTTCCTGGGCATCGTCACGGAGACGGGCGCGCTGGACGCCGGTATCGCAGCGCTGGTGAAGAAGCTGAAGGGCAATGAGCTCATCCTCATCCCCATTCTGATGTTCATCTTCTCCATCGGCGGTACGACGTACGGTATGTGCGAGGAAACGGTTCCGTTCTACCTGCTGCTCGCGGCCACCATGGTCGCCGCAGGCTTCGACAGCGTCGTCGGTGCTGCGGTCGTGCTGTTGGGTGCCGGCTGCGGCGTGCTCGGTTCGACGGTCAACCCGTTCGCCGTTGGCGCTGCCGTTGACTCCCTGAGCACGTCGGGCATCGTGATCAACCAGGGCACCATCATCATGCTCGGCGTGGTGCTGTGGCTCGTGACGCTGGCGATCTCCATCGTCTTCGTCATGCGGTATGCGAAGAAGGTCAAGGCCAACAAGGGTTCCACCATCCTGTCGCTGCAGGAGCAGGAGACTATGAAGGCCGAGTTCGGCGAGGCCCAGCAAGAAGCTGAAATCGCTGAGGCGAACCCGAGCGAGAAGCTGATGACGGGCCGCCAGAAGTGGACGCTCATCGTGTTCGCCCTGACGTTCGTGGTCATGATCGTCGGCTTCATCCCCTGGGGCGACTTCGGCGTCGAGCTGTTCGATGCCGGCGCGGCCACGGAGGAAGTCACCACGCCGGTTTCCGGCGAGGACATCTCGGCCGTCTACGCCGATGGAGACATGGGCGAGCTGACCTTCACGGGCGATGTGTCCGGTACGGTCACGACGGAAGACCAGATCTCCGAGGGTTGGTCCGCGTTCCTGACGGGTCTGCCGCTGGGTCAGTGGTACTTCGATGAGGCTTCCACTTGGTTCCTCATCATGGCCATCATCATCGGCGTCGTCGGCGGCGTGTCCGAGAGCCGCTTCGTCAAAGCGTTCATCAACGGCACCGCCGACATGATGAGCGTCGTGCTGATCATCGCCATGGCCCGTTCCATCACGGTGCTCATGGGCGAGACCGGTCTCGACATGTGGATTCTCGAGAACGCGGCGAATGCGTTGAACGGCTTGTCGGCGGTCATCTTCGCCCCCCTGTCGTTCCTGCTGTACATCGTGCTGTCGTTCCTCATCCCGTCGTCGTCCGGCATGGCAACGGTGTCCATGCCCATCATGGGGCCGCTGGCGAACTCGCTGGGCTTCTCGACCGACGTCATGATCATGATCTTCAGCGCCGGCAACGGCCTGGTGAACCTGTTCACCCCGACGAGCGGTGCGATCATGGGCGGTTTGGCGCTGGCCAAGGTGGAGTACTCCACGTGGCTCAAGTTCGGCGGCAAGCTGTTCGTGATGCTGGGCGTGGCGTGCGTGATCATCTTGACGGTTGCGATGATGATCATCCCGGGCGCTGCGTAAGCGTTCTGCGTCAAGCAGAGCACTCTGGTGCACGGCTGCATCTGAAATCCCCCCGCTTCGGCGGGGGGATTTTTTTTTACGTGTGACGCGCTGACCAGGGCTTGAACTCTTGTTTGAATCACTATTAATTGGAACCCCCCTCTCATTACAATGGGCAACTGGCGCGGAGCGACCGCGCGCAGGGGAGGGGAGTTTACTATGCGATATCCGCTTGCTCACAAGGCCGCTTCGGTGCTGATGGCGTTCGTGCTGGTATGCACGTGCAACAGCGCCGCCCTGCAGCCGCTCGCGGCGTTCGCCGCGCAAGGGGACGGCGCGGCAGCCGCGGAGCAGGAGGCGCTGACCGAGGCGTCCGAGGCGGGGAACGCAGGGGAGCCTGAGGCCGCGCCTGCGGGCGAAGAGGGGCCTGCGGGCGCGGCCGAGCCCGAGGAGGGCGCGGAGGCGCCGCGCGCGGTGAGCGAGCTGACCGTTTCCGGGACGTGGGACGCCGACGCGCGCATCGTCACCTGGACCGTGCGCATGGGGGAGGAGTCGGCCGCCGCAGTCGATCTGTCGCGCTACGAGCTGACGCTTTCCTTCGACGATCGGCTTGCCGTCGAGCGGGCCCGCCTCGGCGATGCCCCGACGGGCTTCGACGTGAGCGGCGCCCTGTCGCCCGGAGCGGCCACGTACCGCTTCGAGGCCGTCGGGGCCGATCTGCCGCTCGCGCCGCAGACATTGACGGTGTCGATGCGGGCGTCCGACGCCCTGCTCGACGCCTTGGCCGCCGCCGAGGAGGCCGGCGACCGCTTGGCGGTGGCGCTGGACGCGCGCCTCGAGGTCGCCGAGGACGCCGCGCCGCTCTTCGACGCCCCTGCGGTGGAGGGGCGTGCCGACGTCGTGCTGCGGGAGGCCTCCGTCGGCGAGCCTTCGGCGGAATCGCGCAAGACCGTCGAGGACGGCGGGGTCGCCGAGGCGACGCCGAGCGCGGTGCCGGGGGACGCGCCTCGCGAAGGCGCCGAAGGCAGCGACGTGACGAACGAGGTCGAGCAGCTTTCGCTCGGGGTCGTGGACTTCTCCTACGTCGATGCGGCGGGCGCCACCCACGTCATCCCCGCCGTGCAAACCGGGGACAAGCGCGTCGCGTACGATTTCTCGAGCGTCCCCCTCGCCTCCATCGACCGGATGAACATGGGGGTCGATTTCAAGATCAACAAGGACGACGCGTCGCGCACGATCAACGCCGGCGACGTGTTCAGATACAGCGTGCCCAGCATCTTCACCGTTGCCGACAGCCCCTTCGCGCAGGACATCGTGTCCCCCACGGGCGAGGTGCTGGCAACCTACACCATCGAGAACAACCAGGTGGTGGTCGCGTTCACGCAGACCGTGGACATCGAAGAGGGCAACGTGGGCATCGTGGGCGGCATCATGTGCTCGTTCAAGCTGAACGACGACAAGCTGCAGTCCGACGCCCCGACGGATGCCGACATGACGCTGCAGACCGACGGCACCGTCTACACGTTCACGGCCCCGAAGAAATCGACGGATCTCGTGGGCATCGAGAAGACGGGTTCGTACAACAAGAACGACGCGACGGTCACCTGGACCGTCACGGTGGGCTCGGCGGCCGAGTCGGCCGGGGTTCCCCTCAAGAACATCGTGATCGTCGACGAGTACGACAGGGCGACGCAGGGGGAGGCGACGGTGACCGGCCCGGACGGCGACGCGCTCGCGATCGAGCAAACCGACGCGGGCTTCACCTACGCGTTCCCCGCCGATTCCACCGCGGTGGCGCCGTACAAGCTGAGCGTGACCGTTCCCGTCGAAAACGAGGTGCTCGATGCGGCCGTGAACGGCGATCAGCTCCTTTCGAACACGGCGACGATGTCGTCCCCGGCGGGCTCGTCGATACACGTGACGGGCGAGCCGGACGCCACCGGCACCGCGACGGTGCCGAAGTACTCGTTCAGCAAGCGGGGGACGCCGCTGAACAGCAGCACGATAGCTTGGGAGCTGACCGTCAACCAGGGCGGCTTGGGCGCGGCGAACGACGTCGTGGTGTACGACCGCCTGGACGCGCGTGCGGCGTACAAGGACAAAACGCTCAGGTTGGACGGAATGCCCGTGACCGTGCATGCTTCCGCGCCCGATCCGGCGCCTTCGTCGACGTACGCGGTGCTCGTCGCCGAGGAGGGCGGAACGCACCTGCTCGAAGTCCATATCGCCGGAACGGTGGACACCGAGCGGCGCATCACGTTCGAGACCGAGATCGACGCGCCCGGGCAGGAGAACGAGAGCATCGACTTCCCGAACTCGGCGTGGATCGCCTACCAGTGGCCCAACGGCTACGGTCCCGGCGAAGGGGCGTTCAAGCCCATCGACGTCAACACGGATTTCCAGGTGGCGCATCTCGACAAGGAGACTCCCTCCTACGATTCCTCCACCGGCGAGATCACGTGGCGCATCGTCCCGTCGGTGCGCACCGACGACTACGAATCCGGGGCCATCGCCGACGTGATCGACGACGATCAGGCCTACATCGCCGGCTCGGTGAAGGTCGTCTACCGGGACGCCGAGCTGACGCCGGACCAGCTGGCCGGCGTGTTCTCGTACGACGAGGCGCTCAAGCTGCTGACCTTCTCCTTCGAACGCGCCGAGTACGCGCTCAACGACGTGGTCATCGAGTACCGCACCCAGGCGCTCAACTTCAAGGACGAGAACAGGGTGCTGCATCGCTACGAGAACGCGGCGAACCTGGTGGTGAGGTCGGAGCACGGGACGTTCGAGGCGCAGGCCACCGCCTCCCGCACGTTCGAGAACAAGTTCCTCGCCAAGACGAGCTCCTACGAGGTGGTGGACGACGAGCACGGCTCCACCGGTTACCTGCATTACCGGATCGTCGTGAACGGGAGCCATATGCCCAGCGCGAACCTGCAGGTGAGCGACGATTTGAGCGCGCTCGTCACGGACGTGCGCGCCGCCGACGGAGCGTCGCTCGGCTCCGTCGCCGCAGACGAGTGGGCGATCGCCGAGGGCGACCGGGCCATCAAGGTGACGGAGCTCGGCAAGGACGGCACCGAACGGGACGTCACGGCATCGTACGACACGGCCGCCTGGAAGGATTCCCGGAAGATCGAGGCGATCTTCTCCGACGACGCGCCGACGACGAACGGCTACCGGATCGACCTGTACCTCACGCTGGAAAACTCCGTGCTGCAAAAGCTGCACCAGGACCATCCGGGCGATTTCGTGATCAGCGCGACGAACTCCGCCACCGCCGGCTCCGACGATTTCGCCGGCGGCACGCCGACGAACGTGAAGTGCCAGGGAGCCGCGGGCGCGGGCAACATCGACAACCGATTGGTCGCCAAGACCGTCGACGGCTCCCAGCAAGGCAACGGGGTGCTCGCGTACCGCATCAACATCAACCCCAACGGCGCCGATATGCGCAACGTGACGCTGACCGACGTGCCCGACGACGTGCTCAGCATCGACGTGGGCAGCGTCGAGCTGCATCGCGCAACGCACGACGCCGGCGGCGCGATAGCCGACGCGCTGGGCGAGGCGGTGGATTCGGATACGTGGTCGAAGAAGCTGACGTACGACGCGGGCTCCGGCGGCACGGCCTTGAGCGTGACGGTGCCGGACGGCACGGCGTCGTACGTGCTGACGTATAGCGCCAAGGTGGTGGGAGCTGCCAAGGGCGGCAAGATCGCGAACAACGTGACGCTGACGGCCGATCAGGGCCAGACCGGTTCCGACACCTGCGTGGCCGAGGTCGATGCGGGTTCGTGGGGATGGCTCACGAAGAAGGCCATCTACAAGCTGGTGAAGGCCGACGAGTTCGGCGGGAAGGCGTCGCCCATCGCGGGCGTGACGTTCAACCTGTACAGCGATCCCGAGAAGAAGGATCTCGTGGCGACGTCCGTCTCGAACGCGAAGGGTTTGGTGGCGTTCTACGGGCTCGACGTGGACGCAACCTATTACTACGACGAGCTGGAAGCGTCGAGCGGCTATAAGACGCTGGCGTACGACGCCGATGCGAACCAGTTCACGACCGGTGCCGGAGGCAGCAACACCGTAGCCGGCGCTGCGACGCTGAACGAGCGTCTCACGAGCGAGGCGCCGGTGCTTCTCGAGAAAACCTTCGAGCTCGAGGCGGGCGACGCGCTGAGCGGCCCGCGCTCCTCGTTTAGGCTGTACCTGTACCCTAACGGGTTCGACGGCGGCAAGAAGGTGGCGGTGAGCGTGACGGGTTCCGACGGCTCGTACGCCTACGCCCCGTCGGGCGATAGCTTCGAGCTCGTCAACAGAGATGCCGACGGCTCGCTCGCTCTTGCCGGGCTCCCGTGGGGCGACTACGGCCTGGAGGAGGTCGACCCGCAGGCCGGTTACGCCGCCTACGAGGGCATGAAGCACTTCTCGGTGGTGAGACCGGCCGATGGCTCCTCGTGGTTGGTTGATTACGCGCCGGGGACGGGCAGCGACGTGGGCGAGGCCGCCGCCGTCGTGAACGAGAAGACCTCGATCACGGTGAAGAAGACGACGGACGAGGACAAGAGCCTCGAAGGGGCGGTGCTGGCGATCCATGAAGACGACGCCGGAGCGGTGGGCAACGTGCTCGTGAATTCCTTCACGAACGAGAAGTACAGCGTGACCGTCGGCGACGCGTCGACGTACGAATGGGAGCTGCGCGGCATCCCCGTCGGCACGTATTGGCTGTGCGAAGATAAGACGCCCCACGACCCGACGGTCGGCAAGTTCGAGGATGTGCGGTTCAGCATCGACGTCCACGGGAAGCTGGCCGTGCTGAACGGCAAGGGCACCGTGACGGGGTCGACGCTGGCGGTGGCGGACGACCCCAACAAGGTGAGCGTGAAGAAGATCGACCAGTGGGGCAAGACCGTCGCGGGCGCGACGCTGCAGCTGCAGGTGCAGAACGGCGATGCGTGGGATAAGGTTGGCGACGCGCAGGAGTCGCCGGCTGCGGGCGAGCTCTCGTTCGACGGCCTCGAGCGCGGCAAGAGGTACCGCATCGTCGAGACGGCGGTGCCGGAGGGCTACGCGGCCGCAAGCCACGCGGACCAGAGGGTCGAGTTCACCATCGACGAGTACGGCGTCATCGCCGACGACGCCGTCGATCTGCACAACGGCGACGCGCCGGACGGCGTCGCCGGCAACGGCACCTTCCTGAACGCGCACCACGGCAACAACGGCTTCACCCTGCGCAACGAGCGTATCGTGGGGCATGCGGAATTCACGAAGCAGACGGATGACGGCGCGCCGCTTGCGGGCGTGAAGTTCAACCTGTACCGGAAGGCGGCGGTGCCGGGCGCGGCCGACACCCTCGTGAATTCGACGTCCTTCGTCAGCGGACGCGACGGCAAGGTGACCACGGTCGGCCAAGCCTCGATGTGGAATAGCGTCACGGGCGATTGGATGAGCCGCGGGCTTACGCCGGGCACTTACTATTTCAAGGAAACGGCCACGCACGGCGACTTCGTGCTCGACGGCGCCGATCCGCTCGTCACCGACGAGTTCACCATCGGCGCGACCGACAACCGCTTCACGTGGTCGAAGGACGCGGAGGGGAAGGTCTCGTTCGGGGACGTCGTCGTCGTGACGAAGGACGGCGGCGCGGTGGCCAATGCGCCGCTCGACGCGAGCGTGCGCGTGCTGAAGGCGACGGCTGGGGGCCGGGCGCTCAACGGCGCCGTGTTCACCCTCACGGGAGCGGACGTCAACGGCAAGAGCGTGAGCATGACGGCCGCGTCTGCTGACGCGGGCACTGTGGTGACGGCGACGGACTCCGCAGGAACGGAACATGAGTATACGACGACCGACGACGGCGAGGCCCTGTTCGGCAACGTGCCCGCGGGCGCGTACGTCGTGGAGGAGACCGTCCCGCCTCCCGGCTACAAGCTGAGCGCGGCGGAGCTGACGGTGACCGTCGAGCAGGGAACGGCGAGCGAAACCTACACCCTCAACAAGGGTGATGCCGTCGTGAACGAGCAGAACGAGTTCACGGTGTCCAAAAAAGACGCGGCGACGGGGGAGGCCCTGGGCGGCGCGAAGTTCACGCTGAGCGGCGAGTTCGCCGACGGCGCCGATCCGCTCGTGTGGACGTCGGGCGACCATGCCGAGGCCGTCGCGGGGAAGCTGATAGCCTCGACGGCTGGCGACGAGCGCGTCTACACCCTTGAGGAGACGGGCGTTCCGCAGCACTACCTGGCCGCGCCGTCCCTCGAGCTCAAGATGGACGCGGAGGGCGCCCTCTACCAGCGCGCCCCGGGCGCGACGGCATGGAGCAGGGTGGAGGCGAACGCGCTCACGGTGCTGAACAGCCCGGTGCGCGGGCACGTGACGCTGACGAAGACCGTCGCCGACGACGGCGTCGGGACGGTTGCGGGCGTGGAGTTCTCGCTGTACAAGGCGGGCGCGGACGGCGCCGACCTGCTCGTCGCCGCGGGGCTTGAGACCGATGCGGACGGCGCGTGGACCTCGGTGGGGAAGGACTCGACGGCCAACCCGGACACCGGGCAAATGCTGGACCAGGGCCTCGCGGTGGGTTCCTACTACTTCGTGGAGACGGCGGCCACACCCGACACGGTGCTCGATAGCGACGCGCGCCACGAGTTCGAGATCGCCGACGGGAACCATTACGCTACGACGAACGCAGCCGTGGCCTGCGGCGCGAAGAACAAGGCGTTCTCGGCCTCGCTCAAGTTAGACAAGCTGGACGGTACGTCCGGCGAGGCGCTCGCCGGTGCCGAGTTCGAGCTCATGTATACGCCTGAGGGCGGCGGCGCGGCGCAGACCGTACCGCTGACGGTCGAGGGCGGCACCTTCAAGGCAACCGACCTCAAGAAGGGCTCCTACGCCCTGGAGGAGACGAGGGTCCCGACCGGCTACGAGGGCGCGGGCGCGTTCAAGGCGACCTTCGAGCTGGCCGACGCCGACGACGGTCTGGAGCTGGCGATCGGGGAGGGCGCGGCCACGTCGGCGGGGCCGGTGGATAAGGCGTCCGGCGCGTGGACGTCGGCGGGCGTCTTGAACGAGCGCATCCTCGGCTCGATGAGCCTGGACAAGGTGGCGGCGGGCACGGAAGCGGGCCTCGAGGGCGCGGAGTTCCGGCTGGCCGGCCCCGACGGCTACGTCGCCACGCTGACCACCGGCCCCGACGGCGCGCTGAGCGTCGGGGACCTCGCCTGGGGCGAGTACTCCCTCGTCGAGGCGAAGGCCCCGGCCGGCTACCGGCTGGGAGCGGAGCCCTACTCCGCGGCGTTCGCGATCGGCGCGCAGAGCCTGGCCGTCGACCTCGGCTCCGTCGAGAACGCGAAGACGAGCATCTCCATCGCGAAGACCGATGACGACGGCGGCCCCCTGGCCGGCGCGCGCCTGAAGCTCTCCGGAACCTTCGCCGACGGCACGACGGAAACGGAATGGACGTCCGAGGCCGACGCGCGGCTCTTCGAGGGCGCGCTCGTCGTGGGCGAGGAGTACACGTTGACCGAGGACGGCGCGGTGGCCGGCTACGAGCCGCTGCCCGGGAGCGTCGTCTTCAAGCTCATGGAAGACGGCAAGATCGAGCTCTCGTCCAACCCGGTCTACGCCGACGGCACGCCCGCCGCCATGCTCGACGACGGCAACGTCGTGCTTTCCGTCCGCAACATGCGCCTGTCCGGCACGGTGGAGCTTGTCAAAGTGGACGCCGATGACGCGAACGCGCCCTTGGATGGCGCGGTGTTCGGCCTGTTCGACGTCGATGGCGATGCGAAGCTGGGCGAGTTCGCCACCGGCAGGGCCTACACGGGCGCCGACGACGCGGAAGGCGCGCCCGCCGAGCCTGGCTCGCTCTCCATCGCGGGGCTGGAGTGGGGAGGCTACTATTTGCAGGAGCTCTCCTCCGACGGCTACGTGATCCCCGACACGCGGTACCCGTTCTCCATCGGCGCCGGCACCCCGGGCATGACGGCGGACCTCGGACAGGTGGCCAACGAGCGCACCAAGGCGTCCTTCTCCAAGGTGGACGCCGCCGAGGGCGGCTTCGTCGCGGGCGCGACGCTGACGCTCTCCGGCAGGTTCGCGAACCCCGAGGCCGACGAGGTGTCCTGGACCTCGGGCACCGGAGCCTTCAACCTCGCCGGTCGCCTGGTCGCGGGGGAGGCCTACGAGCTGGCCGAGACCGCGCGGCCGGACGGCTACCTGGCGCTGCCGGGCCCCGTCGAGCTCGCGGTGGGAAGCGACGGCAAGCTGTCCGTCATGCAGAATCCGGAGCTCGCCGACGGCCGCCCGGCCGTCTCGGTGGCCGCCGACGGCACGTCGCTGTCGCTGCGCAACGTGGAAGTCTCCGGAAGCGTCGAGCTCGTGAAGAGCGACGCCGCCGGAAGCCCGCTGGAGGGGATTTCCTTCGAACTGCGCAAGGGCGTCGACGGTCAGGGCGGCCTGGTGCAAGAGGGCCTCGTCACGGGTGTCGACGGCAAGGTATCCGTCGCCGGTCTGCCCGAGGGCGACTATGCCTTCGTGGAGACGGTGACGCGCGACGACCTGGTTCTCGATCCGAACCCCGTGCCGGTGAGCATCGGCACGGGCGACCACGGGACGACCGTGTCGGTGGCGATGGAGAACAAGGCGTTCTCGGCCTCGCTCGTGCTGCACAAGCTGGACGGCGCGACGGGCGACGCGCTCGAGGGCGCCGAGTTCGAGCTTGCGTACGTGCCTGAGGGCGGCGGCGACAAGCGGGTCGTGCCGATGACGGTCGAGGGCGGCACCTACACCGCGGCCGACCTCAAGAAGGGCTCCTACGCCCTGGAGGAGACGAAGGTCCCGACCGGCTACGAGGGCGCGGGCGCGTTCAAGGCGACCTTCGAGCTGGCCGACGCCGACGACGGCGCGACGGTCTCTATCGGCGAGGGCGCGGCCACGTCGGCGGGGCCGGTGGATAAGGCGGCCGGCGCGTGGACGTCGGCGGGCGTCTTGAACGAGCGCATCCTCGGCTCGATGAGCCTGGCCAAGGTGGCGGCGGGGACGGAAACGGGCCTCGAGGGCGCGGAGTTCCGGCTGGCCGGCCCCGACGGCTACGTCGCCGACCTCGCGACCGATGCCGACGGCAAGCTGAGCGTCGGGGACCTCGCCTGGGGCGAGTACTCTCTCGTCGAGGCGAAGGCCCCCGCCGGCTACCGGCTGGGAGCGGAGCCCTACTCCGCGGCGTTCGCGATCGGCGCGCAGAGCCTGGCCGTCGACCTCGGCTCCGTCGAGAACGCGAAGACGAGCATCTCCATCGCGAAGACCGATGACGACGGCGGCCCCCTGGCCGGCGCGCGCCTGAAGCTCTCCGGAACCTTCGCCGACGGCACGACGGAAACGGAATGGACGTCCGAGGCCGACGCGCGGGTCTTCGAGGGCGCGCTCGTCGCGGGCGAGGAGTACACGCTGACGGAAATCGGCCGGCTGAGCGGATACCGTACCTGGTCGGGGCACGTGTCCTTCAAGCTGGACGACGCGGGCAAGGTCGTCCTCGACGATCCGGCCGATCCTGCGGCTACCGTCTCCGCCGACGGCCTGCGCCTCTCGCTGAGCAACACGCGGATCGTGGCGAACGTCGAGCTGACGAAGACCCGCGACGGCGCGGGCCCGCTCGAGGGCGTCACGTTCGACCTGTACGCCGAAGGCGCGGACGAGCCGCTTGAGCGGGGGCTGGTCACCGACGCGGCGGGTAAGGTGGCGGTGTCGGGGCTGCCCGAGGGAAGCTACTACTTCGTCGAAACCGCCGCGCCCGACGACGCGGTGGCGGACGGCGCGCATCAGGCGTTCTCCATCGGCGAGCAAGACCATGGGAAGACGGTTGCCGTGGCCATGGACAACAGCAGCTTCACCACCGTGGTTTCCCTGCTCAAGGTGGACCAGACCAGTGCCGAGGCGCTGGCCGGAGCGCAGTTCGCGCTGTCCAAGCGTACGGCGGACGGGTCGTTCGCCCCCGTCGGCTCGTCGCTCGCCACGAACGAGCACGGCGCGGCGGCGTTCGTGCTGACGGAGAAGGGCACGTACCGCATCCAGGAGACGCAGGCCGCGCCCGGCTACGTCCTGGACGCCGACAAGCCGTACACGGCCACGTTCACGGTGGATAACACGGCCGCCTTCCAGGGTGCCGAGCTCAAGCTGGCCGAGGTCGTCGACCCGGCCACGGCGGGCGCTTACGGGCTGGTCGTGGAGAACGCGCGCTACGAAGGCGGCAAGGTGGCCAACGAGCGCAAGCTCGGGTCCGTGGCGCTGACCAAGGTCGCGGCGGGGACGGATGAGGGCCTCGCGGGCGCCGAGTTCAAGCTGACCGGCCCCGACGGCTCCATCGCGACCATCACGACCGGCGCCGACGGCTCCCTGTCCGTCGCCCCCCTCGCCTGGGGCGCCTACACCGTCACGGAAACGAAGGCCCCCGACGGCTACCGTCTGGGCGCGCAGCCCTACTCCAAGACGTTCGAGATAGGGGCGGGCAACGCGGATTCGACCCCTTCGGTCGATCTGGGCGCGGTGGGCAACGAACCCATCGAAGTCTCGTTCGCGAAGCTCGAGCGGTATGTCGAAAGCTGCTCGGACGCCAGCCTGGGAGCCGCCGAGGCAGATGCCACGCGGTCGCTCGAAGGCGCGGAGTTCACGGCGTACGACGACGAGGCGTGCACGCGGGTCTCGCAGACGGCCGGCGGCGAGGACCTGAGGGCGCGAAGCGGTGCGGATGGCGCGGTATCGTTCTCCCCGGTCACGGCCGGCACCTACTATCTCAAGGAGACGGTGGTGCCCGCGGGCCACGTGCCGAGCGACGCGGTGCACCGGCTCGACGTCGCCGTCGACGGCACCGTCGAGCGGTTCGCCCCGCTGGGGGAGGACGGCGTGCTCGACGCCGTCGTGAACGACGTGCACCGCACGGACATCCGCATCAAGAAGGTGTCGGAGAACGACGAGGGCAAGGTGCTGCCGAACTCCACGTACGGGCTGTTCAAGCGCGTGGCCGCGCCGGAAGCGCGGGCGGCTTCGGCCTTCCCGGGCGAAAGCGGCCTGCAGCTCGTCGCGAAGGCGACCACGGGTGCGGACGGCTACCTCGTGTTCGAGGGCGTGCTCATGGATCGGGAGTACGTGATCCAGGAGCTCGAGGCGCCCGACGGCAGCCTCGTGTCGAAGCATCCCATCGCGCTGACGTTCGCCGTCGGAGACGACGGCGCCCCGAGGCTCGTTTCGTTCGACGACGGGTCCGGCACGGCCGAGGTGGACGAGAACGGCGACATCGTGTGGAAAGAGCCGCAGGTGATCGTCGAGTTCAGCAAGAGGGATCCCGACGGCGCGCTGCTGGCCGGCGCCACGCTGCAGGTGGTGGACGAGGCCGGCGCGACGGTCGGCGAGCCGTGGGTTTCCGAGGCGGATGCGGGCCGGCGGATCGAGGGCGTGCTCGCGGCGGGGAAGACCTACCGCTTGGTGGAGCTCGCCGCGCCCGACGGCTACGCCGTGGCCGAGGACGTGACGTTCACGGTGGAGAATCCCAAGCTGGGGCCGCAGGAGGGCTACGTGCAGCACGTCGAGATGGTGGACGAGCGCGTTCCGGAGGCGCCGGTCCAGGCACCGGCGAAGCCCTCGGCGTCGAGGGGGCCGTTCGGGTTCCTCGCGAAAACGGGCGACGCGCCGCTCGGCCTGCTGGCGGTTGGCGCCACGCTGGCCGCTGCCGGCATCGCGGCCAGCGTGGGCGTGCGCCGCCGCCGCAGGCGATCCTAGAGCGCGAAGGGGGCCGGCGGGCCCCCTTCTCGTTACAGCGCTTTCTTCATCCAGATGTGCTCGACGTGCTCGTCCAGCTCGACGGGGCCGTACTGCTCGTAGCCCGTGCGCTCGTAGAACGATGCGACGCGGCATTGCGCGTGCAGGTGTATCTCGGTGGCGCCGGCTTCGCGCGCCAGGCGCTCGGACTCGGCAAGCAGCTTGCCGCCGAAGCCGCCGTGGCGCGCCTCGGGCAGCACGGCCAGGCGGCCGAACACCCAGCGGCCGGGCTGGTCGGGATGGTCGGGGTCGGGGAACGTGCGCGCGCAGCCGACGAGGGCGTCGTCAACGTAGAGCGTCACGTGGATGGTGCGCGGGTCGTCGTCCACGGCGTCGAACTCGTCCTGGAAGCCCTGCTCCTCCATGAAGACGCGCGTGCGCACGAGGCGCGCGTCGTCGAAGTTCCCTTGCTCGAATCGCAAATCCATGCGGGCCCTTTCTCTCTTCGGTCGCCGACCACCTTACCATACGTGCGCAATGAAATCAGGCTTTTGCGAGGTCGTGTGGATGTTTTCTGCATAAGGGCTCCGAAGTGCAAAGCGGCGCTCGCGTGTGCTTCATTTGCGGTGGAAAAATGGTAGAATCGACGGATGTATAAAAAGAAGGACTCATCCGCTAAGGAAAGATGCGTACCATGCAAATTCGCGAACAACTTGAACAGCTGATCGACGCGGCCGTCGCGGCCGCGTGCGAGGACGGAACGCTCACGCTCGAGCAGGCTCCCGAGGCGGCACTCGAGCGCCCGCGCGACGAGAGCAACGGCGATTGGGCGTCCACCGTCGCCATGCGTTCGGCAAAGCTCGCCAAGAAGAATCCCCGCGAGATCGCCCAGATCATCGTCGACCACCTTCCGGAGAACGACATGATCGCCTCCGTCGACATCGCCGGCCCCGGCTTCATCAACATCCGCCTGGCGAACGTGGTCCTGCAGAGCGTCGTCGCCACGGCGCGCGCCGAGAAGGGCGACTTCGGCAAGGGCGAGATCCCCGAGGGCGAGCGCAAGATCAACCTCGAGTACATCTCGGCGAACCCGACCGGCCCCCTGCACGTGGGCCACGGCCGCTGGGCTGCGCTCGGCGACGCCACGGCGCGCGTCATGCGCCATGCGGGCTACGACGTGTTCGAGGAGTTCTACATCAACGACGCCGGTACGCAGATGGACAACTTCGGCGAGTCGGTGGCTGTGCGCTACCAGCAGCTGCTGGGCCGCGACGTCGAGATGCCGGAAGCGTGCTACGCCGGCTCCTACGTGAAGGACATCGCGCAGGCCATCATCGACGAGGACGGCGACACGTGGCTCGACGCCGACCCGAAGGAGCGCATGGAGAACTTCCGCGAGCGCGCCTACGCCTACGAGCTGGCCGAGCAGCATCGCGTCACCGAGCGCTTCGGCACCACGTTCGAGTGCTGGTTCAGCGAGCGCAGCCTGTACGTGCCCGACGAGACGGGCGAGAGCGCGGTCGACCGCAGCCTCAAGGCCATGGACGAGAAGGGCTACATCTACGTCGAGGACGGCGCCACCTGGTTCAAGTCGAGCGCGTTCGGTGACGAGAAGGACCGCGTGCTCATCAAGGCCAACGGCGAGATGACGTACTTCATGAGCGACGTGGCGTACCACTACAACAAGATGGAGCGCGGCTTCGACCACCTCATCAACATCTGGGGCGCCGACCACCACGGCTACATCGCTCGCTGCGAGGCCATGCTGGCCGCGTGGGGCTGGCCCGGCGCGCTCGAGATCATGCTCGGCCAGCTGGTGAACCTGTTCCGCGACGGCGAGGCCGTCCGCATGTCGAAGCGCACGGGCGAGATGATCACGTTCGAAGAGCTCATCGACGAGGTGGGCGTGGACGCGACCCGCTACCTCATGCTGGCGAAGTCCTCCGACCAGCCCATCGACTTCGACATCGAGGTGGCGAAGAAGAAGGACGCGTCGAACCCGGTGTACTACGTGCAGTACGCGCACGCCCGCATCTGCTCCATCCTGCGCAAGGCCGCCGACCCGGCCGATGCCGAGGCCGCCGCGAACGGCGACATCACGATGGACGAGCTGGCCGCGAAGGTGATCCCGGCGAACGTGGACCTGAGCCCGCTCTCCCACGAGTCCGAGCTGGCGCTCATGCGCAAGATGGACGACTTCGGCCCGCTCGTGGCCCAGGCCGCCCGCGACCGCGCCGCGTTCCGCCTGACGCACTACGCGCAGGATCTGGCGGCGCTGTTCCACTCGTTCTACACGAACTGCCACGTCATCGGCGAGGAGGACGACGTGAAGAACGCGCGTCTGGCCCTCGTGGACGCCACCCGCATCGTGCTCGCCACGACGCTCGACCTCCTGGGCGTCACGGCTCCGGCCAAGATGTAGTGCGATTCCAAGCGAAGGGGCCGTCCGATGGGCGGCCTTTTTGCGTGGTGCTCTCGAAAACCCCTCGCGACGCGGAGCGTGCCAAGGGGGAGCGGGCCTACACGTTGTCTTCCAGGTCCACCTGCATGAGGTAGACGTTCTCGCGGAGGCGCTTGTACGAGGCGCGGCACAGCTCGCCGTCCTCGTAGCGCGCCTGGATCTGCTCCAGCTCGAGGCGCAGCCCGTGGCGCTCGATGTCCACCGCCTTGCTGGCGGTGTTCGCGAGCGCGGTGATGGACGGGTTCGCGCTGCGCAGCGCCGTGATGGAACGCTGGTACTCCAGCAACAGCGTGCTCACGTCCTCGGTGGGCTCGTTCGACTCGGGCGAGGCCAGCTTCTGCTGCAGGCGTTCCACCACGTGCTCGGCGCAGAGCATCTGGAGGTCGCGGACGGCCTGCACCCGCTCGGTGACGTTGATGCCGGGCAGCCCGGCGACGATGCGGTGCCAGCCCGAGCGCACGATGGCGCGCAGGCGCAGCATGAAGTTCTGCGCCGACCAGCGGCCGCGATGGTGCTGCAGCATGTTCTCGATGCGCGCGAGGCGGCTGAGGTACTGGTAGCCGATGATGGGGTAGATCTCCTCGTCGTCGATGAGCTTGAGCACGAGCTCCTGCTCCCATGCCACCGCCTGCAGGCGCAGGGCGGTGTTCGGCTGGTCCTCGATGTCGTTGCGGCTCTTGATGCGCGCGATACGGTCGTTGTAGGAGCGGATGACCATCTGCGTGGCGGCGCGGTTCTCGGTGGTCTGGCGCGCGGCCAGGTCCTCGATGACGGTGCGCAGGATCTCGATGCTCACCTCGGTCTCGTCGCAGCGCAGGTCCTCGTCGGTCGGGGGCTTCTTCGGCGCCAGCAGCGGCACCACGAACGTGGCCAGCAGCAGCGTGACCACGATGACGCCGCAGGCCATGAATATCATGAGGTCGCGCTGCGGCACCGTGTAGGGGATGGTGAACGCCACGGCCAGCGTGATGGTGCCCTTCGGCCCGCCCAGCGTCATGACGGCGGCCGAGCGCACGTTCTCCAGCCCGAACGAGCCGGTGTCGGGGTCTTTGCGGTTGTGCGCCCACTCCATGAGCAGGATCCACACGAAGCGCACGGCGATGATGAGCAGCGCGAGCCCCAGCACGTAGGCGATCAGCTTGTCGTTGGCGATGGCGGTGCTCTCCCATGTGCCCAAAAACGCGAGCGGCAGCTGCGTGCCCAGCAGCACGAACACCACGCCGTTGAGCGTGAACGACAGCACGCGCCACACGCTCGTCGAGACGATGTTCATGCGCGAGATGGACGGCCCGATGATGCGCGGCGAGATGACGTTCACGAGGCCGGCCGCCACCACGGCCAGGATGCCGCTCGTGTGCAGCGCGTTCGCCACGAGGTACACGATGAACGGCGTGAACACCTCGAACAGCACGTGGAACGTCGTGTTCTCGAGCCCCCAGGAGCGCACCTTGCGCACGAGGAAGTTGCCCAGGTAGCCCATCGCGATGCCCATGAGGATGCCGCCGAAGAAGCTGAACAGGAAGTCGGCCGTGGCGTCCACGAGCGAGAACGTGCCCGTGACGGCGGCGGCGATGGCGAACTGGAACGACACGATGCCCGACGCGTCGTTGATGAGCGATTCGCCCTCGAGGATGCTCTTGGAGCGCGACGAGATGTTAGTCTCCTTCGACAGCGAGGCCACGGCCACGGCGTCGGTGGGGCCGAGCGCCGCGCCCAGGGCGAACGCCGCGAACAGGCCGATGGACGGCACGAGCCAGTTCACGGCGAAGCTCACGACGAGCGCCGTGGCCACCACGAGCCCGATGGCCAGCGACAGCACGGGCCGCCGGTTCCTCCACAGCGACGCCTTGTCGATGTTCTTGGCCTCGTCGTAGAGCAGCGGCGCGATGAACAGCACGAGGAACAGCTTGTCGTCGAGCTCGATCTTGATTTGCGAGGAAGCGAGAAGCGCGATGCCCAGTCCCAGCAGGATTTGGATGAGAGGCGAGGAGATCTTGGGGACCAGCTGGTCGATGACCGACGAGACGAGGACTGCTGCCAGCAAGAGCAGGGCGAGCATGAGCGCTTCCAAGGGCTCCTCCTATCGTGGACGGGATCGACCCTTCTATTGTAACCGAGCGCGTCGTGCTTGCCCGAACCTGCGCATGAAATGAGCGGAAGACGTAACGTCGCTACGCCTGGGACACCGCGATGCTCGCCTTGATGTAGAGCGTGTAGGCGACCGCCGCGGTGGAGGCCAGCACGAGATCGCGTTCGAAGTCGCCCTCGTTCGCGCCGCTCATCAGGCCGTTCGGACTGGTCGGGTCGGGGGCGAACAGCGCGTGCAGCGCGGCCTCGAACGCGTCGCAGTAGTAGTCGTAGGCCACGTGCGTGTCGAAGCTGGCGATCTGCATGCGGATGAGCCGGTCGATCTCGGCGATGGAGAACGTCTGCTTGAGCGTACAGATGACGATGAGGTAGGCGATGTGGGAGCGCGTGTACTTCTTGCCCGCAGCTGACGCCAGCACGCCCTGCTTCACGTAGTTGTTCACCATGGAGCGCGTGATGATCTTCTCGTCCGGCTGGTACAGGGGGCCGAGCATCTCCTCGAGGTAGCCGATGAGCTGGTCCATGTACAGATCGATCGAGGGTATCTCGTCGTAGCGCGGCAGATGGAGCGCCACGAGCCGTTCGGCGTACGATGATGCGCTGACGGATGCGTCGTTCATGGAGGGGCCTTTCGTGTGCGGTGCGGGGGAGGCGAACACGAGGATAGCAAGAAGGACGTTTGGAGTCAATCTTCCGAACTTCTTGACATGGTGTGCTTCAACCAATAATCTAGTTATTGAAACTAGATAGCACGGGGGCGATCCCCGACCCGACGAAAGCAGGCCGCATGGACACCAACCGCATCGCCCTCGTCATCGACTCGTGCACGGACGTGCCGCCCGCCGACATCGAGCGCTACGGCATGTACGTCGTGCCGCTCCAGGTGAACTACCGGGACGAGAGCTTCCTCGACAAGGTCACCATCACGCCGCAAGAGGTGTACGACCGGTTCAGCGAGGAGATCCCCACCACGTCGACGCCCACGCCGGCCATCGCGCGCGAGGTGCTGCAGCGCGTCGCGGACGACGGCTACGAGCAGGCCGTCGTGGTCACCATCTCGAGCGGGCTGTCGGCCACCTACGAGCTCATGCGCTCGATCGCCGTGGGCCTGCCCCAGCTCGACTGCCATATCGTGGACACGAAGAACATCGGCATGGGCGCGGGCCTCGTCGCGCTCGCGGTGGCGCGCAGGCTGGCGGCCGGCGCGACGCTCGACGAGCTGCGGCGCGACAGCGACCGCATCGTGGACAGCACCAAGGTGTTCTTCTGCGTGGACACCCTCGAGTACCTCCACGCGGGCGGGCGCATCGGAAACGTGACGTACGCCGTGGGCAGCCTGCTGGACATGCGGCCGGTGATCAGCTGCAACGAGAAGGGCGTCTACTACACGGTGGCGAAGGCGAAGGGTCGCCGCCAGTCGCTCAAGAAGGCCATCCGGTGCGCCGAGGAGGTGGCGGCGCGCTACCCGCGCTGCACGATGGCCGTGGTGAACGGCGACGCCGCCGAGGAGGCGGTCGAGGTGAAGCGCGAGCTGGAGGAAAGCGTGCGCAACGTCGATGCCTGGTACGAGGGGCAGATCAGCCCCGTGCTCGTGGTGCACACCGGCCCCGGCCTCATCGGCATCGGGGTGAGCGGGGCGTAAGCCCCTGCGTCCCGCGCCGTTAGGCCAGCGGCAGCGTGATGGCCACGGTGAAGCCCTTGCCGTCCGCGCCGTCGAGGGCGAGCGAGCCGCCGTGCGCGCGGGCGATGCGGTCGATGAGCACGAGCCCCAGGCCGTGGTCCTCGTTGAACGACCCGGCCGCGCTGCGCGCCGTGCGCGAGCGCGCGAGGCGCGCTTCGAGCGCGGCGAGCTCGGTGGGCGCGAGCCCCGAGCCGTCGTCGCTCACGCTGATCGTGCAGCGCGCGCCGTCGCGCGCCGTCAGCGCCACGCGGATCGCGCAGCCGCGCTCGTTGTGCAGCCGCGCGTTCGCCAGGGCGTTCTCCACCGCGCGCGTTAGCAGCCGCTCGTCGCCGAGCACCACCGCGTCGAGCGCGCCCTCCTCGATGTCGAGCTCGATGGGATGCTGCTCGTTCAGGCCGCTGTTCGCGTGCGCGGCCGCCACGGTGCGCAGCAGGCGCCCCACGAGCACGCGCTCGAGGTGCAGCGGCTGCATGTCGTAGTCGAGCTGCGAGGCGGTGTTGAGGTCGGTGACGAGGTCCTTGATCTTGAGCCCCTGCGCGCGGATGACCCGCGCGCGCTCGCGCGCCTCCTCGTCGGCGCCCGCGTCCTGCGCGAGCGCGTCGGCGTAGCCGAGGATCATCGACAGCGGCGTGCGGATATCGTGCGAGATGCCCCGGATCCAGCTCGTGCGGGCGGCGTCCTTCTGCTCGATGATGGCGCTCGTCTCGGTGATCTGATCCCCGATGTCGCGCAGGTCGCCCTTGAGGTGCAGCTCGGCCGCCCGCCCGTCCGACAGCGCGTCGAGCGCGGCCGCGATGGGGGCCACGGCGTTTTGCGTCCGGCGGCGCGACACCGCGTAGATGGAATAGAGGATGCCCAGGTCGACCGCGAATATCAGCAGCACGTACAGCGGGAAGTTGCGCACGGTGGACGCGGGGTAGGTCAGCGTCATCGTCCAGAACTCGTGCTTCGGGAAGCCGATGACCAGCAGGCCGTCGTCGCGGTCCCAGAAGAACGTCGGATAGTCGGCGATGTCCGCGTAGTGCGCCGCCATCGCCACGTCGTTGACGCTGAACCGGTCGGGCACGTCGTCGGGCTTGCCACGCGACCACGCCACCGCGCCGTCCGCGCCGACGACGAGCGCCCACGCGTCCTGCTGGTCGAGCGCTTCCGCGCCGTCTTCCCCCAGCGTCCACGTGCCGTCGGCCTCCTGCGCGAGCGCCTGGTCGACGGCTCGCGTCGTGGACGCGGGCGTGCCGTCGTTGAAGTTCGAGTTCGACTCCTGGTAGGCGATGACGGCGTACAGGAAGAAGTCCACGACGACGATGAGCAGCGCCAGCGCCACGAACAGCAGCAGCTGCTTGGTGAAGAAGCGCGCGAAGCCCACCGACTGGGCGCCGCGGCGGTCGCGTCCGAAGGATGTGCGGGGAGGGCGGCCCATGCGCTAGCCGCGTTTCACCAGTTTGTAGCCGAGGCCCTTCACCGTGACGAGCGACGCCGGGGCCGACGGGTTGGCCTCGATCTTCTCGCGCAGGCGGCGGATGTGCGCCATGAGCGAGTTCTCGTAGCCGAACGACGTGCCCCAGCACGCCTCGCACAGCGCGTCGATGGTGACGATGCGCCCGGCGTTGCGCGCGAGCACGCTCAGGATCTCGTGCTCCTTGGCGGTGAGCAGCACCGTGCTCCCGTCGGCGCGCTCCACCTCGGCCGTGGCGAAGTTCACGCGGCTCGCGGCCAGCTCGAGCAGCGGGTTCTCGGCGACGTAGCAGCGGCGCAGCACGGCGGCGATGCGCAGCACCAGCTCCTGCGGCAGGAACGGCTTCGCGATGTAGTCGTCGGCTCCCAGCGTGAGCCCCGACACGCGGTCGAAGGGCTCGTCCTTCGCCGTGAGGAACAGCGCGGGCGTGGAGGCGTGCGCGGGCAGCTGGCGGATGCGGCCGAGCAGGTCGAAGCCGTCCATGCCCGGCATCATCACGTCGAGCACGAACAGCTGGTAGGCCGCCTCGGGCGTCGCGCTGCGCGCCGTGATGGACGCGAGCGCCTCGGTGCTGGAGTTCGCGATGTCGACGGAGGCGAACCCCGCGCCGTGCAGGATGGTGGCCACCATGTCGGCCAGCTCGCGCTCGTCGTCCACCAGCAAGATGCGCTTGTCGCGCAGATGCGCCTCCACCATGCCGAATGCGCCGGTCATCGTCAAACCCCTTTCTCTCTTGCTTGCCAGTATGCCACAGCCGGGCGGTCGCGGGCACCCGGTTGCGCACAACGTAAGGCAGCCGCAAGGTACGGCAAGGTTGGCGCAAGGAACGCTGCAAGGCGCCGTAAGGAGCGGTTCGTATCCTGGGGGAAGGAGCAAGCGAGAAGAAGGAGACGATCATGGAAACGAAGGACGCAAGCGGCTCGACGGTGGTGGAGGTGCGCGCGCTCAGCAAGCGCTACGGCGCCGGGGGGCGCAAGCACGATTCATGCGTGACGCAGGCGCTCGACCGCGTGAGCTTCGCGGTGTCGGCCGGCGAGTTCACCGGCATCATGGGCCCCAGCGGCTCGGGCAAGTCGACGCTGCTCAACTGTCTGGCCACCATCGACGCGCCCACGAGCGGCAGCATCCACGTCGGCGGGCGCGACGTGACGAAGCTCGCGGGCAGGGAGCTGGCGCGGTTCCGCCGCGAGGACCTGGGCTTCATCTTCCAGGACTCGAACCTGCTGGACACGCTCACGGCCTACGAGAACATCGCGCTGGCGCTGACCATCCAAAAGGTGCCCGCGCGCGAGATCGACCCGCGCGTGCAGGAGGCGGCGCGCTCGCTCGGCATCGCGGACGTGCTGCAGAAGTACCCCTACCAGCTGTCCGGCGGCCAGCAGCAGCGCGTGGCCGCGGCGCGCGCCACGGTGACCCGCCCGCACCTCGTGCTGGCCGACGAGCCCACCGGCGCGCTCGACTCGAAGTCGGCGGCCGCGCTGCTGGAGTCGCTCGCGTACCTCAACGGGCGGGGGTCCACCATCCTCATGGTCACGCACGACTCGTTCTCGGCCAGCTACTGCAACCGCATCGTGTTCATCAAGGACGGCGGCCTCTACGGCGAGCTGCGCCGCAACGGCGCGGAGCGTTCGGCGTTCTACCAGCGCATCGTCGAGGTGGTCACGAGCATGGGCGGCGCGGTCGAGGACGATGCCGCGGCGGGCGAGGTGACGCGCCATGCTTGCTAGGCTCGCGCTCGGCAACGTGCGCAAGTCCCTCGCGGACTTCGGCATCTACTTCCTCACGGTCATGCTGGGCGTGGCCGTGTTCTACGCGTTCAACTCCATGACGGCCCAGCAGGGCGTGCTCGCGTTCTCGCAGACGCAGGACAAGATGTTCGAGCTGCTGGGCATGGTCATCGACGGCGTGTCGGTGTTCATCGCGTTCGTGCTCGTGTTCCTCGTGGTGTACGCGAACAGCTTCCTCGTCAAGCGGCGCAAGCGGGAGTTCGGGCTGTACCTCACGCTGGGCATGAGCACGGGCGACGTGGTGAAGATCGTGGCGCTCGAGTCGCTCATCGTGGGCGCGGCGTCGCTGGCGGTGGGCCTCGTGGCGGGCGTCGGGTTGTCGCAGCTGCTGCTGCAGCTCACGAGCGCGCTGTTCCAGGCCGACGTGGCCGAGGCGGGCGGGTTCGCGTTCGTGTTCTCGGCCGACGCGATGGCGAAGACCGTCGCGGTGTTCGCGGTCATCTTCCTGGTCGCCGCGCTGCTGAACGCGCGCACGGTGGCGCGGGCGAAGCTCATCGACCTCTTGCGCGCGCAGCGCAAGAATGAGGAGATGAAGCTGACGAGCTTGCCGCTGTCGCTCGCGCTGTTCGCGGCGTCGCTCGTGCTTATCGGCGTATCGTACAAGCTGCTCATCGACAACGGCCTGATGGAGCCCTCGCCGGAATTCGCGGCGGCTGCGCTGCTCGTGTGCCTGGGCACGGTGTTGTTCTTCTACGCGCTGTCGGGCTTCCTGCTGAAGCTCGTGCAGCTCATCCGGCCGCTGTACCTGCGCGGGCTCAACATGTTCACGCTGCGGCAGCTGAACGCCAAGGTGAACACCACGTTCGCGTCGCTGTCGGTGGTGTGCCTCGTGCTGTTCCTGGCCATCACCAGCGTGTGCGGCGGCATCGGCATCCGCAACGCCATCGACGGCTCGCTGGACAAGAGCACCGGCTACAGCGCCAGCGTGTCCACGTCGTTCGGCTCGTACAACGCCGAGGCGGGCTATCAGCCTGCCGAGCTGGGTGAATTCGGGGCCTTCGCCGAGCGGCAGGGCTACGATATGGCCGCGGGGCTGCGCGCGAGCGTGGCGGCCGTGGGCGCGGGCGACTTCGATGCGGCGGCGTCCCGCACGGCGCAGATCGACTTTTTGGTCGATCCGGCCGACGGCCTCGTGATGGACGACGTGGAGCGCGCGAGCGGCCTCAAGCTGTCCGACTACGCGGGCGCGTCCGTCAACAGCGGTTACGGCGCGTACCCCGTGTACCTGGCGAAGCTGTCGCAGGTGAACGCCGCGCTCGAGCTGGCGGGTCGGCCGACGCTCGAGCTGGGCGCGGGGGAGTGCGCGGTTTTCAGCGACTCCGACATCACGAGCGGGTTCTACCGCGACGCGGTGGATCGCGGCACCGTGCTGTCCGTGGGCGGGCGCGACCTGCGCGTGGCCGAATTCCGGGGCGAGAGCCTGCAGACCACGCCGTTTCCGATGAACACGGGCACGCTCGTGGTGCCCGACGAGGCGGTGCCGACAGGATCGGCGATCCTCCAGTCCGTCCTCGACGTGCAGTGCGCAAGCGACGAGGACGAGGCCGCGTTCGGCGAGATGATGGACGCCGTGGCGGACACCGACAACCCCGACACCTGGCCGGTCACGCTGTCCATGACGCGCGCCGAGGTGATCGACCAGAGCATCAGCCTGTCCACCATCGTGGCGTACCTGGCCATCTACCTGGGTTTCGTGCTGGTCATCGCATGCGCGGCCATCCTGGCCATCCAACAGCTGTCCGACGCGTCCGACAACGCGCAGCGCTACGGGCTGTGCGCCAAGCTGGGCGCGCCCGAGGGCATGATCAGCGGCGCGCTGTTCACCCAGGTGCTCGTGTACTTCCTGTTCCCGCTGCTGCTGGCCGTGGCGCACTCCGCGTGCGCGCTCGTGGTGGTCACCGACGTCGTGGCCGTGTTCGGGCACCTCGACATCACCTCGATGGCGCTGGTGTGCGCCGGCGCGTTCCTCGCGGTGTACGGCGTGTACTTCGCCGTGACGTACGTCGGTGCCCGGAAGCTCGCGCGCGGGTAAAGGGCATGAAGAAGGGCCCGCAGGTTCGACCTGCGGGCCCCTGCGTGGCGGAGCAGCTAGATCTGCCCGCCGACGGAGAACGCTTGGGTGACGGCGCTCGTACCGTCCGGGACGAACAGGAGGCTGTCGTCGTCGGCCAGGCGGTTCGACAGCACGCGCAGGATGGTGATCTGCACGGTGTCGCCGGCCGCGATGCCGACGTGCTGCGGCTCGTCGCACGGCAGCGCGTTGTCGCTGGTGGAGAAGTCGAGGCTGTAGCCCGTGCTCGCCGTGGCCACGACGCCGTCGCCGTTGACGATGGCGAACTCGCCGATCCAAGCGGGCCATACCTCGATGGCCTCGTCGCCCGTGTTCGTTACGTCGAACGTTGCCGTGACGTAGGTGAAGTCGTCGCTCGTGAGGGTGCCGTCATCGTTGAAGCCGTAGCCCCACACTTCGTTCGAGCACTTGTTCACGTACGCGGTGTCGCCGAACCAGCCGTAGATGACGCCGTTGAAGTCGCCGAGCGTCTTGCCGTCGGGCGGCGCGCTGAGGCGCTCCACGGTCGGGTATCCGTAGGAGAGGGGGACGAAGGATGCTTCCCCGGCGACCTCGCTGCGGTAGGTCGTTTCGATCGTGGTGCCCTCGCCGAGCAACGCATCTTCACCGAGCTTCGTGTCGGTGGGACGGGTCTCGTCTTGGCGGTCGAGCGTGTAGGCCGGCAGCACTTCGTCAGCGCGGTCGTTCGCGTTGTCGAGCGGCAGCGGGAAGGCTTCCTTGTTCGCCTCGATCACGGTGCCGTACAGCGAGCGGAGGGAGTGCTCGCCCTCGCCCAGCTGCGCGGGGTCGACGATCTCGGGGATGAGCTCGGTTTCGGTGCTGCTGGTGTATTCGACGCGGAAGTCGGCGGCGTGCAGCTCGATGACCTGGGTGGAGCTGTGTCCGTCTTCGAACGTCACCGTGACGGTGAGCGTTTGGCCGTCGAACTGGTCGATGACGCCGGCGTAGGGGTCGAACGCGGCGTCTGCGGACGGGTTGCCCTCGTTCGTCCACAGGCCGAAGCTCGTCTCGCCGGTGGCGATGCCGGGGTCGTCCTGTGCAGATACGTCGATGGTGGAGCCCAGCAGCTTGTTCAGCTCGGCGCCCACGATGGCGTCGGGGTTGTCCTTCGCGCCGTCGTTCGCGATCATGAGCGGGTACGCTTCGTCGTACGCCCCGTAGTATTCGCCCATGCCGCGGTTCGTCGGCTTCGTGCTGATCAGCTCCTGCCATTTCTCCGGCTCGTCGCCGCGGCGGAACTGCTCGATGGCGGAGCGGTACAGCACGCCCTTCGAGACGTTCATCTGCACCCGGGCGATGCCGTCGCCTTCCACGCGGAACGTGCAGCCGGTGAACGCGCCTTCGACGTCGTACTGGTCGCTGAGGCCGGTCGTCGGCGCGCGCCTCCCGAACACCACGGTGCCGTCGCTGCCGAGTTCCAGCATCGAAGAGCCGTCGGCCGCGTAGGCGCGCACCGAGAACCCGCTGGTCAGCTGGGCATCGTTCATGGAGATGGCCGAGTGGCTGCCCGCATCCATCGCGCCCATGACGACGGGCACGCCGCCGGCGACGATGGCGACTGCCACGAGGCAGGCCGCGGCGGGAAGTCCCCAGCGACGCGCGACGGCGATGCCGCCGGCCTGCGCGCCGCGCGATCCGGTGCGCCGATGCGGGCGCTTGGCGGACGCGGGCACGGCCGCTTGCGGGGTGGGGGCGCCGCGATGGGCCTCGCGGTTCGCGGCGGCCAGCGTTCGCTGCTTGAGATCGGACGATGCGGTCACGTCGTGCTGCATCGCCTCGTATGCTTGGCGGAAATCACGTTCGTTCATGAGTGCGCTCCTAGATTGATCTTGAGGGCCTTGCGCGCGCGGTGGAGGTGGGATCGGACGGTGCCGGGGCGCTCGCCGGTGATCTGCGCTATCTCGTCGGTCGCGTAGCCTTCGAAGTAGAACAGGTGCACCACGGTGCGCTGCTGGGGCGTGAGGCGGGCGAGGGCCGCGGTCAGGTCGCCGCGCTCGAGATCGCGGCTGCCGAAGGCGTCGTCGGGCGGCTCCTGCCCCGGCTCGTCGAGCTCCGAGGCGCGCAGCGTGGCCGCCGTGGCATCGTCGAGCTCGGCGCGCCGCTTGTTCCAAGGGCTGCGGTGCGCATCGTTGCAGCAGTTGACCGTCACGCGCAACAGCCACGCCTTCAGATGCTCGTCGTCGACGAACCGGTCCCTCGATTGCAGCAGGCGCATGAACACGGTTTGGAACACGTCCTCGGCGTCGGCGACGCTGCCCATGCGGCTCGTCGCCAAGCGCAGCACGGTGTCGCCCCAACGCTCCATGGCGCTCGAGCGCGACGGTGTCGAGGGGGTGCGCGCCATCGCGTTCTCCGTCGATGCGCGGTCTTCGCCCGGTCGCTGCAGCAACCGGGCGATCGCTCAGGGGCATTCCCGCCCCCAGAGCCTCGCAACCTGTATCCATATCCCATCTCCTTTCCGCTACCAACACGGACGAAGGAGCGTTTTGTTGCAGATGCTACCGCCATCATACACAAGGTGCCCACAATTCAAGGGAGAAGGGGGGGTGGAGCGCACCGGTGCTGCGGTCGGGGGACCGGAGGGCTTCGAGGATCGGGCGGCGATGCGCAACGCAGCTTGCAGCTTGAGGGCAACAAAAAAGGCCAGACGCAATGTCTGACCTCTCGAATTCAAATGGTGGACTGTCGGGGACTCGAACCCCGGACCTTGGGATTAAGAGTCCCCTGCTCTACCAACTAAGCTAACAGTCCGAAAATAACGCCTATGTCAAAGTTCTCAAAACTCGAAGTGCGCAAAGCGCTGGATTATTTTAAAGCACGTTTCCAGCAATTGCAAGCACTTTTTTCAAACTCGCGCTGGGGTGGATGATGGGACTTGAACCCACGACCTCCAGAGCCACAATCTGGCGTTCTATCCAACTGAACTACACCCACCAAGGCGCAAGGTGGAAGTATACGGATTATCGGCCTCGAGCGCAAGAGGAATATGAACAAAATGTATCAGGCATTTTGCAATTGCCCGCTCAACGCTCACTTTCAAGTAGTATAGAATCAGTCGAGACGCCGAAAACGTCCCGTCAACCAAGGCGCGGCGCGATGCGGCGCCCGAGGGGCAGGGCATCCGGCTCGCCCGCAATCGGAATGAGGAGCACCACGTGGATACCAAGCAATCGTCTGAAAAGCGGTTCGCACTCTTGATCGATGCCGACAACGTGTCGGCGAAGTATATAAAGCCCATCACCGACGAGCTGTCGAAGTACGGCACCGTCACCTACAAGCGCATCTACGGCGACTGGACGCTCACGCTCCACGCCAAATGGAAGGACGCGCTGCTGGAGAACTCCATCACGCCCATCCAGCAGTTCGGCTACACGCAGGGCAAGAACGCCACCGACTCGGCCATGATCATCGACGCGATGGACATCCTGTACACGCGCTCGGTGGAAGGGTTCTGCATCGTGTCGAGCGACAGCGACTTCACGCGCCTGGCCAGCCGCATCCGCGAGAGCGGCCTCACGGTCATCGGCATGGGCGAGAAGAAGACGCCCACGCCGTTCCGCAAGGCGTGCGACATCTTCACCACGCTCGAGCTGCTGCTGGGCGACACGGGCTCCAAGAGCTCCGGCGGCCGCGGCAAGAGCCGCCACGACCAGCCCGGCTCGTCGAGCAGCCAGAGCGCCGGCACCACCACGATGAGCAAGGACGAGATCGAGCAGGCCGTGGTGAACATCATCACGGACAACCAGAACAACGGCAAGTCGACGGGGCTCGGCGAGGTGGGCAGCCGCCTGCTCAAGCGCTATCCCGACTTCGACGTGCGCAGCTACGGCACGAACCTGCTGTCGAAGCTGCTCGACGAGTTCGCCAGCGTGCAGATCATCAAGGACGGCAGCTCGGTGGCCGTGGTGCTGACCGAAGGCAAGGACGCGAAGGACGCGCCGGTCGAGGTGGAGCAGGCTCCCGAGGGCACGCAGGGCGACGGCTCGGAAGACGCGTCGGGTGCGGAGCAGACGGAGCCGACGGACGCGCAGGGCGCGGCCGAGGCGAAGCCCGCTGAAAAGAAGCCGGCGCCGCGCCGCCAGCCGCGCCGCCGCAAGGAGCAGGCTCCCGAAGCCGTCGAACAGGAGCCTGCCGAGGCGGCCGACCCCGCGGTCGAGTCCGCCGAGGGGCAAGCTGTCGTCCCCGTCGAGGCCGAGCCCGTCGAGCGGCCCTCTTTGGACAACCGACCCGGACGAGCGGCCCGCAAGCGTGTCGCGGCGACGCGCGCAAAGGGATCGGGAAGCAAGAAGCCGGCAGCTGGCAACCAGGTTGAGAAGGCCGATCGCGCCGGCGAAGCCGATGCCCAGGCCCTGGCGCCTTCCGAAGAGCTGAAGCCCGCGGCGAAGCCGAAGCGCAAGCCTGCAAGGGCCAAAGCTCCCAAGACCGAACGGCCGGTTGTCGACACCGAGGCCGCAAAGGAGGCGTCCGTCGACGAGGCGGCCCCGGCTTCCGCTTCCGCGAAGCGTCCTGCGAAGCGCCCGGTCAAGGCGACGTCGAAGGCTCCTGCCTCGAACGCCGCCGCCCCGTCCGATGCCGAGGCGTTCATCCGCCAAACGGTGGCCGATGCCGAGCCTGAAGGAATCGCGCTCTCGGTGCTCGGCAAGCGCGTGCGCGGCAAGTTCCGTTCGTTCAAGCTGCGCGATTTGGGATATGCTCAGTTCAGACCCTATCTCGCCGACCTCGCAGGCATCAAGGTGGAGCAGCGGGACGGTCAATCGTACGCTCGCCTCGATCGATAGGTTGCCGGTTTCGAGCCGTCGCCGCCCATGCCGGCGGCGGCTCGCGTCTCGTGACGATCGGGCAACAACCGATCATTGAAGCTGCGCGTCGACGTTTTCGCGGCTCGGCCTCATGGTATCCTTGCAGGGTGAAAGCTGACAGGGTAGGAGAGGCATGAAGAAAATCCTCATGGTTGTCGTCGCCGTCGCGCTCGTCGCGGCCGGCGTGTTCGGAACGCTCGCCGTGCAGCGCACGCTCGAGCCGAGCGTGTCGCTGTCGTCCACGTCCATCCAGGAGCAGCTGTCCGACTGCAGCGAGCTGGCCACGGCCAAGCTCGATTACCGCGGCCTCGTGCGCTACGAGAACGGCGACATCGACTTCATCACGAAGAAGGCGTTCACCATGGTCTACGATGCCGAGGTGCGCGCGGGCGTCGATCTGGCGCAGGCGAGCGTCGAGGTGAGCGGCAACGCCATCACGGTGAGCCTGCCGGCGCCCAAGCTGCTGGGCATCGAGATCGACCCGAACTCCATCGAGTTCTACGATTCTTCGTTCGCGCTGTTCAACTGGGAGAACAAGCAGGATACGGCCGAGGCGCTCAAGGTGGCCCAGCAGGATGCCGAGGGCAAGGTGAACCAGGCCAACATGCTGGAGCAGGCCAAGACCCAGGCCCACACGCTGGTGGAGAACCTCCTCAAGCCCTTCACCGTGGGCGACAACGCCTACACGGTGGCGGTGGTGGACCAGTAGGCCGCCCCGCTTCGCGGCGGCGCCCGGATACCCGGAACCTCGCCGCGCCGAAGAAGAACGAAGCGGCCCCCCGGGGGCCGCTTCGTTTGCAGGGGGTGTGTTTACGCCAGCTCGTCTTCGCTGAACGCGTCCTTGCCGAACGTGATCTCCTTGCCGGCCTTGCGCCACTGGCGGTACTCGGACGTGGCGGTGAACAGCACGTCGGACGACGAGTTGAGCGCCGTCTCGCACGAGTCCTGGATCACGCCGATGATGAAGCCGATGGCCACCACCTGCATGGCCACGTCGTTGCCGATGCCGAACAGCGAGCACGCCAGCGGGATGAGCAGCAGCGATCCGCCCGCCACGCCCGACGCGCCGCAGGCGGACACGGCGGACAGCGCGCTCAGGATGACGGCGGTGGGCAGGTCGATACCTACGCCCATCGTGTGCGCGGCCGCCATGGCCATGACCGAGATGGTCACCGCGGCGCCCGCCATGTTGATGGTGGCGCCCAGCGGGATGGACACCGAGTAGTTGTCCTTGTCGAGGCCCAGCTTGCGGCACAGCTCCATGTTGACCGGGATGTTCGCCGCCGAGCTGCGCGTGAAGAACGCCGTGATGCCGCTGTCCTTCAGGCAGCGCAGCACGAGCGGGTAGGGGTTCTTGCGGATGCCCCAGAACACGAGCAGCGGGTTCGTGACGAACGCGATGAACAGCATGCAGCCCACGAGGACGAGCAGCAGCTGGCCGTACTCGGTGAAGATCTCCAGGCCGTTCTCGCTCACCGTGGAGTACACGAGGCCCAGGATGCCGAACGGCGCCAGCGCGATCACCCAGCGCACCACCTGCGACACGGCGTCGGACACGCTGGTGAACACGTCCTTCGTGCCCTGCGACGCGGCGCGCAGCGCGATGCCCAGCACCACGGCCCAGGCGAGGATGCCGATGTAGTTCGCGTTCATGAGCGCGTCCACCGGGTTCGACACCACGTTCATCACGAGCGTGCCCAGCACCTCGCCGATGCCCGACGGCGAGCTCTGGTCGGTCGCCGGCGCGGACAGCGTGAGCTCGATGGGGAACAGGAAGCTGGCCACCACGGCCACGAGCGCCGCGACGAACGTGCTGACCACGTAGAGGAGCACGACGGTCCTCATGGAGCCGGCGGCCTTCGCGTTGGCCAGCGCGCTGATGACCAGGAAGAACACGAGGATGGGGGCAACGCCTTTCAGCGCCGACACGAACAGCGTGCCCAAAAGCTCGATGATCTCGATGTTCGGCGCCGCCACGCCCAGCACGCCGCCGATCACCAGCCCGATGACGATGCGCTTCACCAGGCTGACGGAGTTCCACGCCTGCGCGACCTTCTTGATTCCCATGATGCGGTTCCCGTTCCTTTCTCGACGTCGGCCGTGCGGCGGCCGTTGAAACCAGCTGGGGGGAGGATGCCGATGGCACCCTCCCCCCAGCTGGTGCGGGCGAAAGGACTTGAACCTTCACGAGTTTCCCCACCAGAACCTAAATCTGGCGCGTCTGCCAATTCCGCCACGCCCGCACGTGTGAGCGCACGCTTGGAAGCGTGCAGCGATCATGATACCAAAAAAGGCGGGAAAGCCAACCGCAATCGTCGGCTTGCGCGAAAATGGGCGCGACGAGGACGCGTTGCGGCGCTACGCGAAGAAGTGTCCCAGCAGGAAGCCGATGAGCATGCTGATGACGGCGAACAGGGCGGCGGTGCCCACGAGGCGCACCTCGCGCCGCTCGCGGCGCTTGCGCTCGTCCTCCTCCTGCTGCAGCATGGGGAAGTAGGAGTAGCCGTCCGAGGTGATGGTGACCACGGTGCCGCGCCGATCGTCGATCTTCTGCATGAGCGCGCCTCGCTCGACGAGCTCGCGCTGCAGATCGTCGTCGGGCCGGTAGGGGAAGGCGCACCGGTACACGAGGTCGCCGTCGACCGTGCATGTGGCGCGCTCGTAGTCGAGCAGACGCCCCAGTTCGCGTTCCTGCATGATGTTGAGATCGATGGTGGGCATGAAAGCCTCCGCTGCTGCGTTTCGTGTACGTTTTCGGTTCGCTCCCATGATACCGTGACCGGCCATTCCGCGGGAGGGGGAAATCGATTTGTAACCTTATTCCATGAGGTGGACGGCGGCTGCGCAGGCGCGCGCCGAACCCCGCCCGCGCACGGGGGCGGGGGCTACGCCTCCGTCTCGATGGTGAGCTTGCCGGAGTCGCCCGACTCGATGCGGAAGGGGTAGGCGATCAGCTCGAGGCCCAGCAGCAGCACGTGGTGCTCGATGTTGGCGAACGGGCTGACGATGAGCAGCACGGCCAGCACCATCTCGAACACGGTGAACGCGAGCTTCAGCACGAAGCGGCGGCGGGCCCTGAGCGCATGCACCACCTCGTCGATCTCGTCGGCGGCCTTGTACAGGCCGAGCAGGCCCCACATCACGCCGACGAAGCTGATGGACGCGTGCCCCTGCACGAGGATCACGATGCCGAGCACGCTCATCACGATGGCCTTGCCGAGGATCGCGTGCTCGGCAGCGCGCCCGCGCCCGTCTCCGTCCCCTTCGTCCCTCTTCGCGCCGGCCGCCGCGTGCACGATGCCGCCGATGCCGGAAACCGCCATGATCCCGCCCAGAACGAACGGCAGCGCCATCGTGGACGCCTCGGGAAGCAGCAGGCAGCACAGCCCCAGCAACGGCAGGAACAGCAGCGAGATCACCGATACCTGCTCGCTGCGGCTGCGGGTCTTGATGGCTTTGAGGGTGCGGTCCTGCGGCATGGGGGCTCCTTGGGGGCGGGGACGAAACAGGCCTATACTAGCACGACGGGCGGACCGGGCGAACGGCGCGCGCGGCGCGAACGGCGCGCAACCCGCCCCGTTTCGTCGGTTCTTCGTGAACCTGCCTCATCTTTACTTCCCGGGCGGCCTCATATGTGCGATAATTCCGTCTCGGTGTGCTTGGCGCAGTGCAGGTCATCGCGCATCGCCGCATGAAGGCAGCCAAGGCAATCGCACCGAACGATGCCGCAAGGCGACATAGAATGATGGAGGATAGCTACGTGGAAACAAAAGTTGAGGCATTGGAAGATAACCGCACGAAAGTGACCGTTACCGTCGATGCTGCGGACATCGATGCCCGCATCAAGAAGACCTACAAGGACTTCGCCAACAAGTACAACTTCCCCGGGTTTCGCAAGGGCAAGGCCCCGCGCCCGATCATCGACAACGCCCTTGGTGCCGAAGCCGTCCGCGCGACGGTGACCGACGATGTCGTCAACGGAACCTATCCTCTCGCCATCGACGATTGCGACCTGTACCCCATCGCCAAGCCCGAGTTCGACGAGACCGACCTCGTCGAGGCTGGCAAGCCGTACACGTTCGCGTTCACCGTCGCGGTGAAGCCGGAGATCGAGATCTCCAGCTACGAGCCGGTTGAGATCGAGCTGCCCGCCGAGGGCGCGAGCGACGCCGAGGTCGACGAGCAGATCGACGCCCTGCGCGAGCACTACTACTCGTTCGAGGACGCGTCGGCCGCCACGAAGGTGAAGGACGACAGCTACATCGACCTGTCCATGAAGGCTACCGACGACAAGGGCGAGGAGATCCCGTCCCTGACGACGGAGAACCGTCCCTACGGCCTGGGCGCCAACCTGTTCCCGGCCGAGTTCGACGAGCAGCTCGTGGGCCTGAAGAAGGGCCAGACCGCCACGTTCACGCTCGACATGCCGGCCGACCCGCCGATCATGCTGTCGGCGCTGGCGGGCAAGACCGAGAAGATCAACTTCGAGGTCGAGGTCAAGGTCGTCAAGAAGAAGATCGTCCCCGAGGTCACCGACGAGTGGGCCAAGGAGCAGATGGGCTTCGAGAGCGTGGAGGACCTGCGCACCCGCATCGCCGAGTCCATCGCCAGCCAGAAGGCCGACATGATGCCGCGCCTCAAGGAGAACGCCTGCCTGTACGCGCTCGCCGAGCGCGTCGAGGCCGAGGTCCCCGAGGCCCTGCGCGAGGATGCGGAAGCCAGCCTGATCCAGGACTTCTTCCAGCAGCTCCAGAGCCAGGGCATGACGTTCGACGTGTACCTCGCCCAGCAGGGCATCACGCCTGACCAGTTCAAGGAAGACGTCAAGCAGCAGGCGCTCGACATGTCCAAGCAGGACCTCGCGCTCGACGCGTGGGCCCGCCACTTCGGCATGGAGGCCACCGGCAAGGACGTCACCGAGGAGTTCGTGAAGAGCGGCGTGGAGGACCCCGAGGCCCTGCAGGCCGAGTGGCGCGCGAACGGCCAGCTGCACATGGTGCGCCAGGGCGTGCTGCGCACGAAGGCCGTGAAGGACCTCATGGACAAGGCCGTCGTGACCGAGCTCGACCCCTCGAAGAAGAAGGACGAGGAGAAGAAGCCGGCCAAGAAGGCTGCCGCCAAGAAGACCGCCAAGAAGGACGACGCCGAGGGCGACGAGCCCGCGAAGAAGCCGGCCAAGAAGGCCGCTCCGAAGAAGGCTGCGAAGAAGGACGAGGGTGCCGAGGCCAAGGCCGACGACGCCGAATAGCACCGCGAACTGCTCGGGCCGTCCGGCTGCGCACCTGCGCGGTTGGACGGCCCGAGGTAACGAAACGGTACCCGGGCCTTGCACAGCGCAGCGATACATCGCACTATGGCATGAACGCAAGCAGAGCCGCCCAGCGGCCTCAAGAGACAAGCGAGGCATACCTATGAGTTTTGATCCCAAATCAGCATTGATCCCCTACGTTATCGAGCAGTCCCCCCGCGGCGAGCGCAGCTACGACATCTACTCCCGCCTGCTCAACGATCGCGTCATCTTCCTGGGCGAGCAGATCGACGACAACGTGGCCAACTCCGTCGTGGCGCAGCTGCTCCACCTCGAGAGCGCCGATCCCGACAAGGACATCTCCCTGTACATCAACTCGCCGGGTGGCTCGGTGACCGCCGGTCTCGCCATCCTCGACACGATGGACTTCATCAAGTGCGACGTGTCCACCATCTGCCTGGGCGAGTGCGCGTCCATGGCCGCCGTGCTGCTTTCCAACGGCGCCAAGGGCAAGCGCCTGTGCCTGCCGAACTCCATGGTGCTCATCCACCAGCCGTCCGGCGGCGCGCAGGGCCAGCAGACCGAGATCGCCATCGTGGCCGACTTCATGCTGAAGACCCGCAACCGCCTGAACAAGATCCTCGCGGACAACACGGGCCAGACGCTCGAGACCATCCAGAACGACACCGAGCGCGACAACTACATGACCGCCGAAGAGGCCGTTGCCTACGGCCTGGTCGACCGCATCACCACCTCGCGCGCGGTTGCGCCGAGCACCGACGAGTAGAAGAGCGAACAGGATACATGAACGACAGACGCGACGACGAATTCGAAGGCCGGAACTCCGACATCGCCTGCGCCTTCTGCGGCAAGCAGCCGCATCAGGTGGCGGCGATGATCTCGGGGCCGAACGGCATCTACATCTGCGACGAGTGCATCTCCGTGTGCGCCGACGCGATGATGCGCGACCTGGGGCTGAGCGTTCCCGGCCACGACGCGGACGCGTCGGCCGAGGGCTTCTCCCATGCTGAAGAGGGCCGCCACGCGCGGGTGGGCGACGGCGCCGTGATGGCGTCGGTCGCCGATCCGGCGCCGGAGGACGTGCTGGCCGACCTGCCCACGCCCCACGAGCTGTACGCGGACCTCTCCGAGCACGTGGTGGGCCAGGAACAGGCGAAGCGCGCGCTGTCGGTGGCGGTGTACAACCACTACAAGCGCATCAGCCTGGGCGCGGACGCCGAGGACGGCGACGTGGAGCTGGCGAAGAGCAACATCATGCTGCTGGGCCCCACGGGCTCGGGCAAGACGCTGCTGGCCCAGACGCTGGCCCGCACGCTGCGCGTGCCGTTCGCCATCGCGGACGCCACGACCCTCACCGAGGCCGGCTACGTGGGCGAGGATGTGGAGAACATCCTGCTCAAACTCATGACGGCGGCGGATTTCGACATCCCGCGCGCCGAGATCGGCATCATCTACATCGACGAGATCGACAAGGTGGCCCGCAAGGCCGAGAACCTGTCCATCACCCGCGACGTGTCGGGCGAGGGCGTGCAGCAGGCGCTGTTGAAGATCGTCGAGGGCACGGAGGCCAGCGTGCCGCCGCAGGGCGGCCGCAAGCATCCGCAGCAGGAGCTCATCCACATCGACACCACGAACATCCTGTTCATCCTGGGCGGCGCGTTCGTGGGCCTGGCCGACATCATCGCCGAGCGCGTGGGCAAGAGCGGCCTGGGCTTCAACGCCGAGATGCCCGAGAGCAAGAAGCACGCCGAGGCCGAGCTTCTGGCCCAGGTGCTGCCGGAGGACCTCAACAAGTACGGCATGATCCCCGAGTTCGTGGGCCGCATCCCCGTGGTGACGTCCCTCAACGAGCTGTCGGAGGACGACCTCGTGCGCATCCTCACCGAGCCGAAGAACGCGCTGGTGAAGCAGTACACGAAGATGTTCGAGTTCGAGGACTCCGCGCTCACGTTCGAGCCCGAGGCCCTGCGCGCCATCGCGCACGAGGCCGTCGAGCACGGCACGGGCGCCCGCGGCCTGCGCTCCATCTGCGAGCGCGTGCTGCAAGACGTGATGTACGACCTGCCCGAGCAGAACGGCCCGTCGTCGGTGACCATCCGCGCGACGGACATCACGGGAGAGACGAAGCCCGACATCGAGCCGGCGGACGAGATCGAGGCCCTTCCGGCGGGCGGCGAGGCGAGCCTGCAAAGCGCGTAGCGCGGGCGCAGGATGCGGTAAACGAGCGGGCGGATCGCGGACGAGCGGCGCGCCCGCTTTTCGGTTTGAGAGACTTTGAGGACGAAAGAGCAGATCATGGCCGATAACACGAACGACAAGAGCGGCAAGAAGATCGACTACGACTTCGCCGCGCACGAGCGCCCGCTTTTCGACGCGTGGATGGACGCGGGCTACTTCCAGCGCACGCCCGAGCTGGGCGCGGGCACGGGGCAGCCCTACACCATCGTCATCCCGCCGCCGAACATCACGGGCGTGCTGCACATGGGCCACGCCCTCAACGACACCATCCAGGACACGTGCATCCGCCGCGCCCGCATGCAGGGCCGTCCCACGCGCTGGATCCTCGGCACCGACCACGCCGGCATCTCCACGCAGACCAAGGTGGACAAGAAGCTGGCCGACCAGGGCATCAGCCGTTTGGAAATCGGCCGCGAGGCGTTCATCGAGGCGTGCTACGACTGGTATAAGGAGTACGGCACCACCATCGTGAACCAGATCAAGGGCATGGGCTGCTCGTGCGACTACGCCGACGAGCACTTCACGCTGGAGCCGGCCTACGTGAAGGCCGTGCGCAAGCTGTTCGTGGACTGGTACCACGACGACCTCATCTACAAGGGCAAGCGCATCGTGAACTGGTGCCCCCACTGCACGACGTCCATCTCCGACGACGAGGCCGAGTACGTGGACGAGGCGGGGCACCTGTGGTACCTGCGCTACCCGCTGACCGAGCCCGAGGACGGCCTGGAGTACCTCGTGGTGGCCACGACGCGCCCCGAGACGATGCTCGGCGACACGGGCGTGGCGGTGAACCCGAAGGACGAGCGCTTCAAGCACCTCGTGGGCAAGACGGTGAAGCTGCCGCTCGTCGACCGCGAGATCCCCATCTTCGCCGACTGGCACGTGGACAGGGAGTTCGGCACCGGCTGCGTGAAGACCACGCCCGCGCACGACCCGAACGACTGGGCGATGGGCGAGCGCAACGGCCTCGAGCGCATCAACATCTTCGACGAGACCGCGCACGTGGTGGACGGCTTCGGCGCGTTCAGCGGCATGGACCGCGACGAGGCCCGCGAAGCCGTCGTGGCCGCGTTCGACGAGCTGGGCTTGCTGGAGAAGGTGGAGGACCACGACCACTCCGTCATGACGTGCTACCGCTGCCACACGAAGCTCGAGCCCTGGGAGTCCGAGCAGTGGTTCGTGGCCGTGGACGGCCTCAAGCAGGACGCGGCGCGCGTGGTGGAGGACGGCTCCATCCAGTTCCACCCCGAGCGCTGGAAGCAGGTGTACCTCGACTGGCTGGACAACCTCAAGGACTGGTGCATCTCGCGCCAGCTGTGGTGGGGCCACCGCATCCCCATGTTCTACTGCGACGAGTGCGGCTGGGAAGACGCGTCGGTGGAGGACGTCGAGGTGTGCCCCGTGTGCGGCAAGCCCGCACGCCAGGACGAGGACGTGCTCGACACGTGGTTCTCGTCGCAGCTGTGGCCGTTCGCCACGATGGGATGGACCGAGGAGGGCATGGACGCGCCGCAGATGAAGCAGGCGTATCCCACGCAGGTGCTGTCCACGGCGCGCGACATCATGGGCCTGTGGGTGGCGCGCATGGTGATGGCGTCCATGTACTGCACCGATCGCATCCCGTTCGAGCACGTCATCATCCACCCGACGGTGATGGCCGCCGACGGCAAGCCCATGTCCAAGAGCCGCGGCAACGGCGTGGACCCGCTGCGCCTCATGGAGGACTACGGCGCCGACGGCATGCGCTTCGGCCTGCTCATGCAGGTGACGGGCGCGCAGGACCTCAAGTTCAACGAGGCGAAGCTGGAAAGCTCGCGCAACTTCGCGAACAAGATCCGCAACGCCGCGCGCTTCGTGACGATGAACCTCGACGACTACGAGCCGGGCGCGCCCGAGCCCGTGACGCCCGCCGACCGCTGGATCTTCTCGCGCTTGGCGGGGCTCGTCGCCCGCGTGGACGAGGCGTTCGCGAACTTCGAGTTCGGCGAGATCACGCGCGAGCTGTACTCGTTCGTGTGGAACGAGTTCTGCGACTGGTACATCGAGTTCTCGAAAGCCCGCCTGAACGGCTCGCCGGAGGATCGCCGGTCCTGCCAGCGCAACCTCGTGTTCGTGCTCGACCAGGCGCTGCGCCTGCTGCATCCCATCATGCCCTTCGTGACGGAGGAGATCTACCAGCAGCTGCCCATCGATCGCGCGGACGCGCCGTACCTCATCGTGGCTGCGTGGCCCGACGCCGAGGCGCTGGCGCGCTACGCCGACGCGGACGCCGAGCGCGCCATCGACATGGTGTGCGAGACGGTGTCGGCCATCCGCTCGACGCGCGCCCGCTACGGCATCTCGCCGAAGACCGAGCTCAACGTGGTCGTGAAGGCGGGGGAGGCCGACGCGGCGCTGCTCGAGGCGCAGCGCGGGCTGATCGAGGGCATGGGCGCCACGGCGTCGCTCGCGATCGCCGCCGACGCCGAGAAGCCGGCCGAGTCCAGCGTGTCGCTGGCGCCGGGCCTCGAGGTGTACATCGTGCTGTCGGGCCTCGTGGACTTCGACGCCGAGCGCGCGCGCTTGGAGAAGGAGCGTGCGAAGCTGGCCGCCGACGCCGGCAAGCTGGAGAAGAAGCTGGGGAATCCGGGCTTCTTGGCGAAGGCCGCGCCCGAGATCGTGGAGAAGGATCGTGCCAAGCATGCCGAAATGGCCGATAAGCTGGCTCGCGTGGAGGCGCAGTTAGCGGAATTGGGGTAGCCATGTTCCCGTACGCGAGCATCCATCCCGCTGTTGCGAATGCCGCATTCGACCAGCTGAAGTACGACTTCTACCGCCTGGTCGATCCGAGCGACCACCGGGTGTTCGCGTACGGTTGCGATACGGCGGAGCTTCGCGCGTCCGACGAGCTCTGCTATCGCGTCTGGAAGCAGGGCGCGCCGTGCCTCAACTGCACGTCGCGCTCCTGCTTGGCGCTGCAGGCGCCCATGTTCAAGATCGAGTACCTCGACGGGCGCGTGCTGCTCGTCACGAGCCTGCCGTCCGAGGTGGAAGGACGCGTTTTCGCCCTCGAGCTGATCAAGGACGTGACCGACAGCCTGCTCGTGGCCGATATCGAGGTGCACGACAACATCGAGATCACGCACATGGTGACGAAGTTCAACGATCTCGCCGTGCGCGACGGGTTCACGAAGCTGTTCAACAAGACCTACATCAACAACGAGCTCGAAGGGCTCATCCAGGCCGCGAAGGACGATCCTGCCGTCGAGGCCGCCGCGGTCGTGGTGCTCGACATCGACGACTTCAAGCTGATCAACGACACGTACGGCCACGTGGCCGGCGACGACACGCTGCAGTACTTCGCCAACCGCCTGCGCAACCTCGCGCGCGAGTTCGACGCGTGGGTCGGCCGCTTCGGCGGCGACGAGTTCGTGCTGTGCGCGCCGCAAGGGCTTGTCGATGCGGACCTCGAGCGCCTGTTCGCCGAGGTCGACGTCATCGAGCAGCACGTGTTCGAGACCGAGGCGGGCTCCTTCTCGCTCACGGCCAGCTGCGGCGCATGCTTCGTGCGTCCCGACGACACCGCCCGCACGCTGCTCGACCGGGCTGACGAGGCCATGTACCGCGCCAAGCCCCTCGGCCGCAGGCTGGCCGTGCGCTAGGGAACGGCGCCTTCCTGCGGATTCTCTCCTCGTGCGGGCGCGCTGCGCAGGGTACGGGTGATACGATGATCCCGTAGGTGCGATTTGACGCGAGAGAGGATGTCCCATGGCGAAAATCAGCAAGTTGATCGACGAACTCAAGGGCAAGACCGAGGAGGAGATCCGCACGAGAGAGCAGTATTGCTTCCTTCAGAAGATGGCCAGCGCGAAGTCGGAGACCTTCGAGAACCGACTCAAGCTCAAGCTGAGCAAAGAGGAGACGGCGGGCGCGCCCGAGATCGTGGGCGGCAGAGCGTACGAGTACCATAGCGGACAGCATGTGAACATCTCGCAGCAATGCGACGATGCCGTTCCCAAGGAGATCGCCGAGTTCTTCAAGGGCAGCGAGGAGGTCAAGGCGGGCTTCCAGAAGCTCGTCAAAAAGGGCCTTTCCGGTCCGATCAATGATACGTCCATCGGCGAGACCGAGGAGACGAAGTCCTTCGTGTTCCCTGAGAACTACGCCATCGTGCGCGTGGACGTGACGGCCTACAAGTACGCGTTCTCGTCCGAGGACGTCCTCGCGAACAACGTGGAGAACGTGTTCGTCTACACCATGGCGAAGTCCATCGTAGACTGCAAGAAGGTGAGCCTCGACTCCCTCTTGCACGCCGTCGTGGATATACTGAACGACGACACGGGCGAGAACCTCAACATCGAGCAAGTGATGCCGTTCGTTAAGGAGCTGCAGATGTACTGGAAGCTGCTTGACGAGAACGCGATCTCCGCAAGTGCATCCGACCTGCTGCGCGGGTAGCTCAGGTCGCGTTTTTTGATTAGTTTGCGTTCTCAAGCGTCCTGCGGACGTGCAGGACGATTGAACCAAAGGACGATGCGCTGCACCCTGCATAGTATGGACGATTCTGCGAGAGAGGATGTCCCATGACGAAGATCAGCGAGATGATCGACGATATCAAGGGCAGGACCGAGGAGGACGTACGCGCGAGGCAGCAGCTCGTATTCCTTCAGAAGATGGCATGTGCGAAGTCGAAGGAGCTCGAGGGCCGGATTGCGACCATGTTGAGCGATGAGAAAGCGGTAGGGGACGTTGCGATCATGGGCGGCGGGGCGTACGAGTACCATAGCGAGCAGCATGTGAACATCTCGCGGCAATGCGACGACGCCGTTCCCAAGGAGATCGCCGAGTTCTTCAAGGGCAGCGAGGAGGTCAAGGCGTGCTTCCGAGCCATCGTCAAGCAAGGCCTTTCCGGTCCGATCAATGATACGTCCATCGGCGAGACCGAGGAGACGAAGTCCTTCGTGTTCCCTGAGAACTACGCCATCGTGCGCGTGGACGTGACGGCCTACAAGTACGCGTTCTCGTCCGAGGACGTCCTCGCGAACAACGTGGAGAACGTGTTCGTCTACACCATGGCGAAGTCCATCGTAGACTGCAAGAAGGTGAGCCTCGACTCCCTCATGCACGCCGTCGTGGATATGCTGCGGGGCAACTCGGACGAGGGTCCGTCCCCCGATCAGGTGATGCCCTTCATCCAGAACCTTCAGACGTGCTGGAAGCTGCTCGACGAGGGCATAGTGCCGCCTCGGTAGCGCACCTAGCCCGATAATTCTCCTTGACTCATGCCCCCTGATTCCCTATGATCAAAGCAAGGGACAATGCGGAGCCGCCCTGCACAATGCGAACGGTGCTTCGGGACAGGAGAAACCACCATGGCGAAAATCGGCAAGATGATCGACGACCTCACGGGCAAGTCCGAGGAGGAGATCCGCATGAAGGAGCAGTTCAGCTTCCTTCAGAAGATGGCTAGCGCGAAGTCGGAGACCTTCGAGAACCGGCTCAAGCTCATGCTGAGCAACAAGGAGACGGCGGGCGCGCTCGAGATCGTGGGCGACAAGGCGTTCGAGTACCACAACTCGCAGCACGTCAACATCTCGCAGCAATGCGACGATGCCATCACGGGGGCGGTCGACGAGTTCTTCAAGGGCGGCAAAGGCGTCAAGGCGGGTTTCCAGAAGCTCGTCAAGCAGGGGCTGTCCGGCCTGATCGGCAACACCTCCATCGGCGAGACCGAGGAGAAGATGTTCTTCGTGTTCCCCGAGAACTACTCCATCGTGCGCGTGGACGTGATGGCCTACAAGTACACGTTCTCGTCGAAGGGCGTCCTCGCGAACAACGTGGAGAACGTGTTCGTCTACACCATGGCGAAGTCCATCGTCGACCACAAGAAAGTGGGGGTCGACTTCCTCATGCACGCCGTCGTGGACATGCTGTGGGGCGACTCGGACGAGGGTCCGTCCCTCGATCAGGTGATGCCCTTTATCCAGAACCTTCAGATGTGCTGGAAGCTGCTCGACGAGGGTGCGGTCTCCGCAAGCGCATCCGACCTGCTGCGCGGCGCGGCGCCCACCGTGGATACCTCGGTCAAGGAGCGCATCCAGAAGGAGGTCAAGGCCCTCACGCCCGAGGATGTTCTGGCATCCGCCAAGAAAGGGGCGATCGCATGAGTGCGCCGCATATGACCCGCGTGGCGATCGCCAACCGCTCCGGCGTGCCGTTGCTGGACGCGCGCGTGATCCACGTGTTCGGCGACGAGCAACCTGAGGTGCTTACCTGGTCGAGGGCGATCGAGTCCGGCGAAGGCATGCTCAGCGACACGAAGAACGTGTCGTACGCCACCGGGTTCGGCAACATGACCGACAACGATTGGTGGTTGGTAAGCTGGGAGACGGAGGAGGCGGGGCAGCGGTTCGTTTGCGCCACCACTCCTTCTATGTTCAACCTGGTGAGCAATTATTTCATCATGCAAGGAGGAGATGCGATTGGCGCGACCGTTGACGTTTCCGACGCGATCGATCCATCCGATACAGCCAAAAGCATGAGCAAGATGGGAGGATCCTTGGCGAAGCTGCTGTTCGGAGGGATCGCGCGCAAAGTGGACAAATCGCAACTCAAAGAGCACGTCCTCAAAGAAGAAGATGCCTACGATCCGCTGCATCCCGCCGATATCGGCCTGAAGTTGGTCGTCGGGAGCGATATGACCGTCACGTTCGAAAGTCCGTCGGGAAATTCTAAGGCCGACTACACGAAGGTGGCCGTGCCGAATGACCTTGTTGCCCTGGGCTATTAGGCGAAGGGGTGGGATACCGATGAGAATCAGCGCGCGCTTCATCGTTCGATTCGCCGTCGGCCTGGTTCTCGCGTTCGCTCTGGCGGCGGGCTGCGCGCCCGCTGCCGGGGCGGACCCCGTCCTCGCCGAATCGCAAGGAGGGGGCGGAGGGGCGCGGGGAGGGGGGCTCCTGCCGCTTGCGCCCGACTGGCTTGCCTACACCTACGATGCCGACATGCCGACGGTGCTTGCCGAAAGCGATCTGCCCGCATCGTTCGACCTGCGCGCCGAGGGTATGGCGACCGGGGTGAAGGATCAGACGCCCTTCAACGCATGCTGGGCGTTCGGTGCCCTGGGATCGCTCGAGTCGAACGCGCTCGTTTCGGGCGAGGCGCCGTTGGAAGGGTGGGCCGGTTATTCCGAGCGGCATTTGGCCTGGTTCGCCTACGAACCGCTGCTTGCGGGCGAACAGGCGGGGGAGGGCGTGGTGCCTGCAGACGTGGGATCGGCGAGTCCGATATGGGGGCCGGTGTACCATATGGCTGCGGGGACCTCGTACCTTGCCCTGACGGCACTTGCATCCTGGGAGGGGGCCGAGGACGGCGCGGCGGTGCCGTATTCCGACGACTTGGGAACAGTGGAGCCCGGCAACGAGAGCTGGCGCGTGGACGAGAGCCTGCGCTTCGACTCGGTCGATCATCTGACCGACGTCGACTTCCTGCCGACGCCCGTGACCGAGGAGGGAGATTCCTACGTGTGCAGTTGGCCCGCTATCGAGGCTGTCAAGCGCTCGATACTCGAAAACGGCGCGGTTTCGGCCTCGTATTACGCCGAGCAGAGTTCGCCGGGTGCTGAGCCGGGCTCCTCGGAGTACTTCAACCGGGATACGTGGTCGTCGTGCGTGACCAACGTCGACGAGCTTGACGCTCCGTTCGTAAAGCCGAACCACGTGATCACCGTGGTCGGGTGGGATGATTCGTATTCGAAGAGCAACTTCGCGGAGGGGCATCAGCCTGCGGGCGACGGGGCGTGGATCGTCAAGAACAGCTGGGGGACGGGATCGTGGGGGATTCCGGATGGGAACGGGAAGGGAACCGGGTACTTCCACCTTTCCTATTACGATGAGTCGGCCGGCGAATTCATGAGCTTCCAGGGAGACGGCGCAGCGGACGGGTTCGACTACGAGACGAGCTACCAGCACGATTTCTTGGGGATGTCGGCCATGCTGGTCGAGGAGGAGCACACGCGCGCGGGGAGGTCGACTGCCAACGTGTTCGTTGCGCAGGAAGAGGGAGAGGTGGGGGCCGTGTCCTCGGTCGCGATGCGGCCGGGAATGAGCGTGAGCGCCCAGGTGTACCTGCTCGGCGAGGATGCCTCCGATCCTGCCGACGGCGAGCTGGTGGCGAGCGCGTTCGAGACGTTCGCGTTCAGCGGGTACCATACGATGGAACTCGACGTGCCGGTGGAGGTGTCCGTGGGGCAGCGATTCTCCGTAGTGGAGACGATCACGTCCTTGGCTGAAGACGGCTCGATGCTCTACCAGTCCTATTTCGAGAACGGGCCAGCAGACGAGACGAGTTCTCGGCGGTGGAGCGAGCTGTCGCGCATGGACACGACGGTGGTGGTGCATGAAGGCGAGAGCTTCCTCTACGAGGAGGGCGCGGGTTGGACGGACGTCGTGGATTTGGACACGGTGGGCTGTCGGTACGATTCGAGCGTACGCGTCGAGTACGGCAACGCCCTCATCAAGGCATTCGCGAACGGGCGGGAGGAGGAGCCCGAGCCGAACGAGCCCGACGAACCGGTCGTGCCCGATGAGCCCGACCCTGACGGCCCCGGCGAACCTAACGAGCCGGTCGTGCCGAGCGAGCCTGAGCCTGGCGACCCTGATGCGCCGAGCGAGCCTGAGCCCGGAGGGTCTGACGTTTCGACCGATGCGGAGAGCATGGCGAAGCCGCTGCCCGAGGTTGCCGGCGAGCAGACGCCTGCTCCTTCGGAAGGCTCCGCCTTGGCAGCGACGGGGGGCAGGCTTCCGGTCGGCATCGCCATGATCGCGGTTATCATGCTCGTCGCCGTGATCCTCGCCCGCATCCGTCGACGTTGACGGATGCGGGCGAATCCGCGTCGGGAATCCGCGTCGGATTGGCTGGCAACGCGCGTGCGATCCGCGCTGGGTCGGCTGGCAACGTGCGTGCAATCTACGTTTGATTCGTTGGCAAGGCGCGTGCGATCTACGTTGGATCCGCGTTGGATCCGCGCGAGATCGAGGCGAATTCCCGCTAGATCCCCGCCATCGCCGCGTAAGACGGCGTTGTTACCATTGAAGGAGGAGAATCGCTCGACAAGAAATAACGTGTGAGGTATATTATGGGGACTTGGGAAGTTGATCTGAGCTTGATACGTCCATGGCTCGATGAGCAGGATTGCGAGACGATTATCCGCATAACGGCGGCGCTCAACGAGCTTCGCGACGTGGGCCCTCGTCTTGGAAGGCCGCTTGTGGATACTGTCGAGCGATCAGCGTTCAAGAACATGAAAGAGCTCAGACCGCCCTCTCCCGGCAGAAGCGAGATCAGGATCCTGTTCGCATTCGATCCGTCGAGGAAAGCGGTGATGCTTCTGGCGGGCGATAAATCGGTCGGCGGAACGCGTGAACGATGGGGCCGTTGGTATGCGAGAGCAATCCCGAGAGCCGATAGGATCTTTCGGCACTACTTGAAAGGGTTGGAGGATTCAAAGTGAAGGAAATCCTTACCATCGAAGAATACCTTGCGACACGTTCGGATATCACTCCCGAAATGATCGAGGAGGGGCGTCTTCTTACCGAGGCTAAGATCAAGGGATACGAGCTGCAACAGGCGCGCAAGGCGTGCCGTATGACGCAGAAGGAGGTCGCGGCCAAGATGGGCGTCAGCCAGAAGCGCATCTCCGACTTGGAGAACGGCAGCATCGACGTCATGCAGGTGGATACGTTGCGCCGCTACATCACCAGCCTGGGCGGTACCCTCGAGATCAAGGCCATACTCCCCGAAGTCTCCCTCGATCTTCAAGGCCTGGGCACCGATCACCCGCTTTTCTCGTAAACGCGATCTTGTAACGAGCGACGCCTCTTGGGTTGCCGGAAGGCTTCCCGAGAGCTTCCGCTCGTTCCATTTTTCGTGGCTTTCGTTACGGCATTGTTGCTTTTATACAACATATAGGTATAATCGAATGCGCGACGGGCAAACCGTTGGATGGAAGGGTCAGGCGCTCGGGTCGATGCGGGGGATTCCCTCGAAGAACTCGGACAGCGTCATGTCGAATCCGTTCGCGATTTTCGCAAGGTTCTGCAAGGTGACGTTGCGCTGCCCGACCTCGATGGATGCGAGGTAGGTGCGGTCCATGCCGATTTTGTTGGCAAACCGCTCCTGGCTGACATCGTTGATGGCGCGCAGGTCCTTGATACGCAGACCGACTTTTGTTTGAAGTGTGTTTCGCATCGTCGCAGCGTATCGTGTGTGTTGTGTATATAACAACGGACTATATACAACATTGCACAATCGTTGAGGGAGGGAAAGGCGCTCGTCGCCTTTTTCTTTCGGCGGGTATGTTGTATGTATGCAACATACCCGTGAGCCGTCGGGCTCGGTACATATCTTGAGAAGACGAAATCGTCGCGAAGCGCGTTCCGTCGATCGACAAGAGGATGAATAGATGCGTTGGCTCGATACGAGCGGCTGTCGCCGGAAGGCGACGGCACGGCGCAGCTATTCGTCCTCTTTTCTTTTGACGGAACGGATCGGCGTGCGCGAGAGGCGAGAGGAAGGAGCAGGCATGTGGTATGTGGCGCAAGTGCAAGCGGGTCGTGAGTCCTCGACGCTCGAGATGTGCCGCCGCTTGGTACCCCCTTCCGTCATGGAGGACTGCTTTATGCCCGAATACGAGGTCATGTGGAAGATCCGCGGCGAATGGCGCCTGGTGAAGCGGCTGTTGTTCCCGGGGTACTTGTTCTTCGTGGCCGACGATCCCGAGGCGCTCCATCGGGAGCTGTCGAAGGTGCCCCTGCCCATCCGTCTGCTGGGCAACGAGGAGAACTCGTTTTTCCCGCTCACGGGCAAGGAGCGCGACTGGTTCCTGTCGTTCATGGACGGCAGCCATACCGTGCGCATGAGCGAGGGCGTGATCACCGGCGACAAGATCACCGTCACGAGGGGCCCGCTCATGGGCTTCGAGGGCGACATCCGCAAGATCGACCGGCACAAGCGCCGTGCCTACCTCGACGTCAGCCTGTTCGGGCGCACCGTCCCCGCCAGCGTCGGCCTGGAAATCGTCAGGAAATCCGCATGAAGCCGAATCGCCCGACGGGGGGGGGGGTGCTGACCGCATGGGTCGCGTACTGGTGGTTGAATCCTGCACGACAACCGAAGACTTGCTCGAAGACGGCGCGCTAGCGGCGACGGTCGGCGACGGGGCGTGCGCGGCGACCGACGTGGCGTACCTGGCCCCGGAGCCGGCCGCCGAAGCCGAAGGCTTGGCGCCCGCTCCCGCGCACGCCAAGTGCCGCTTGGGCTATCGCTTCGTCAAGCGCGCCTTCGACATCGCGTTCAGCCTGTGCGTGATCGTCGCGGGCTTGGTGCCCGGACTTGTTCTCAGTCTGGCTATCGCCATGGAAACGAAGGGCAGTCCTATCTACACGCAAGAACGTGTAGGAAAAAACGGCAAGCCGTTTCGGATCTTCAAGTTCCGCACTATGGTGGCCGATTCCGACAACGTCGAAAAGTATTTGAATCCTGGGCAGCTTGAAGAATGGGCTCGCGAGCACAAAGTCGCCGACGATCCTAGGATTACCTCCCTTGGGAAGATCCTTCGGGCGACGAGCGTCGATGAGTTCGCTAATTTTCTCAACGTCCTTGCTGGCCAAATGAGCGTAGTGGGCCCACGCGCCATTGTCGAGGATGAGGTTATCTGGTTCGGCTCGGATGAAAAGCTGTTGCTTTCCGTGCGGCCCGGCGTGACGGGTTGGTGGCAGGTTAGGGATCGAAATGAAGCGACCTACGAAAGCGGAGATCGTCAGAAACTCGAATTGCATTACGTAGAGCATGCCTCGCTCCTGTTCGATGCCCGTATCTTCTTAATGACCTTCAAAGCCGTGCTCAATAGAACTGGAAAGTAGCAATGGCAACGGCTTGCGCGATGCGAATTGTAAAGACGAGGTCGGTTGAAGGTGCGGTGATGAAGCGCTCCTGCAGCGCGTCGGGTGGTTCTAACGCCAGCCTTTCGCTTCCCGTCGCCGAAAACGCTTCCCTTGAGGCTTCATGAAAGACGTGCTATGAAAAAGATTCTATTTGTCGTCCACTCGCTTGGAGGTGGCGGGGCTGAACGCATTCTTGTGAACATAGCCAACAACCTGCCTCGTGATAGCTTCGATGTCTCCGTCATGACGATTGTCGATAGCGGTCTACATCGAAGGAGTCTTGCGGAGCATGTGCGATACCTTTCGCTGTTTTCTCTGCCTGGAGGGAAGGGAGCTCGTGAGCGCAACGGCAGCGTTTCCGGCAGCTTGCTTGCGGGAAAGTCGTCCTTCAAGACGATTGTGAAAAAGCTGTACATGTTGTTCTGGAGGCATGCACCCGCCTCGGCCCTTCATCGATTCGCCGTGCGTGAAAAGTACGACATTGAAGTTGCGTTTCTTGAAGGGATTTGCACGAAGTTTGTTGCGGCCTCTTCGGATAGGCATGCTAAAAGGATCGCTTGGGTTCACGTGGATATCGAAAAAGAGGGGAAGTCGCATACAGCGTTTAAGTCGTTGCGAGAAGAGCGTTCTTCATATGAACGCTTCGAAAAGATTGTATGCGTATCGAATGGCGTAGAGGGTTCGATGAGGCGCATGTTTCCTGCTCTTGCAGACAAGCTGCTGGTCGCCCGTAATCCTATCGACATGCGCGATGTGCTGGAAAAGGCGCATGAGGCGATTCCTGCGGAATGCGAATGCCTTTTTGACAAGTCGTTCGTGTTCTGTTCGGTTGGGCGCCTTTGCGAGCAGAAGGCTTTTGACCGTCTTGTGCGCGCTGTCGCCCTCTGCCGGCAGCGGGGAAAAGACGATTTTGCCGTTGTGGTCATGGGAGAAGGTCCCGACAGCGGGAGCTTGCAGTCCCTTGCGTCCAGCTTGGACGTGACGGATCTGATCCATTTTATCGGATATCGAGAGAATCCTTATCCTTTTATCGCTCGTTCTCATGCATTTGTATGCACGTCGCGGGCCGAAGGCATGAGCACGACGGTGAGCGAGGCGCTTATCTTGGGTGTTCCGGTGGTATCCACCCCTTGCTCGGGTACGGAAGAATTGTTTGCGATCGGGGACGGCAGGATTATCGGAGAGAGCGACGAGGAGATAGCTGATGCTCTGTGCGTCGAGATGAGCGCTTTTCGGAAGCGCTCCTGCGATAGTTCTGCGCATGTTCGAGAATTCTTTGATTTCGGTAACGCCCTGTCTTCCATTGAAAGTGTTCTGACTTGTGATTAGCAAGAAGCCTTTGAGCCACATACTGTTTTTGGCATCTTTGTACCTGTTTGCATTCTCGTCAATCAATAGAGAAGCGTCTTTGTTCGGCCTGGATATGCGTTATTTTCTTATCGCAATCATGATTCCAGCCCTTTTCTTCACCCTCTGCGATGCGGCTGGGTGGCGTAATACTCGGGCGGGGACTGTCGACAAACTGTTTTTCGTCTACTATGCTTTGATCCTGATAAGCTCGCTGAGCCTGACTACGACGGAGCTTCCCATAGATGCTGGAATAGCGGGCAACGTTGCGGTCTTGCACGGAATGAACCTCCTCATGCTCGTGCTCATCGTCTCCAACAGGAAAATTGTCTCTTTCGACTCGATCGCAAGCGCAATCTGCGTTTCGGGCTGCATTCTCGGAGCGAGTCAGATTGCGGTCTATCTCGGTTTCGATCTCGGCCTTTTCCTCCAGTCGGAGGATGTGAGAACGATGGCGGTCGATCGCGGTGCTGGCGAGCACCTTAATCTTTTCGGGCAGCATTTCAGAGTGTCGGGTTTTGCGGAGGATCCGAACTACGCCTGCTTCTTCAACGTGCTTTGCGGGGCGATGGCCGTCTGTATCAGAAGAAAGAAGCCGCTGCTGTCGAAAATGGCTCTCGTCGTCTCCGTCATCGGGATTTCCCTGTCTTGGTCGAGGACGGTCGCATTCGGATCCGCTCTGGCGGGGATATTCGTTGCGCTTGCATATTCTCAGCCGCGATTGCGCAAGGCGGCTCTCTGTTCTTTGCCGATTGCCGTTGCAGCTGTTTCCCTTCTGCTGCCGATCCTGAAAGTTGGTTCGCTCCAGACGATGAGCACGCGTTATACGCTGTGGACGAACGCTTACCATCTGTTTTTGGAATCGCCGCTAATCGGTAACGGCCTTACGTCGTTCAGAACGTACAACTCGATGATGCAGAACGGGTGGTACGTTCATCCCCACAGTTCGTATTGGGAGACGCTTTCCGAGTTCGGCGCTCTAGCTTTTATCGTGCTGGTCGCGATATTCGTCTTTGCCATGCGGGAGACCGAAAGCCCGGTGATTAGTTTTCTGATCGCAGCTTTCGCTGTCTTCTCGATCAACTTCGATTGCACCTATCTTCAGATATCGATCGTCGTTCTCGCTCTTCTGCCCGCCAGCTCGCAAAGCATGGCGGTCGAATTGCCGAAACGCGGAACCTCGCTCGACGAAAAGCGAAGATCGCATCGGAAAGCATTGAGGGCGCATTATCCGAAGATCCGTTTAGCTTAAGTCGTCGATCCGACTTCCTTTGCGGCGCATGAGAAAAGAGATCCTATGAAAATCGGCATACTGACCCATTACGATGTATCGAGCCACGGAGCTTATTTGCAGCTTTACGCGATGAGCCGCGTCTTGCAAGAGCGAGGGCATGAGCCGTTCGTGCTGACCTATTGTAAAAATTTCGATTTCGCCGAAGGAGATGAGGCGAAGAAGTTTCAGGTTGGTTTATCCAATGTCTCGTACTATCTTCGTAAATATCTTGTCGATGCCGGACCGGCGAACAGCTATTTCCAGCTGAGAAAGCATAGAGAGCTCATATCTTTCGGGCGACGCACTTTTTCTTACGCGCCTTACGCGCAGGCGGACATGGATGCCGCCGTCATTGGCGCTGACGAGGTGTTCAGCTTGCAATACGGCGTCAATAGCATGATGTACGGACACGGGGTCGATGCCCGAAGCGTTTTTTCCTATGCGCCTTCGTTCGGGCAAACCGACATGGGGAGGATCGAGAGGTTTCGCGTTAGATCGCTTATTGCGGCAGGGCTTGCCTCCCTGCAAGGGCTTTCGGTGCGAGACGAGGGCAGCGCTGATGTCGTCGAGCAGCTTTGCGGCATTCGCCCCTGCATCGTCTGCGATCCTGCACTGCTGTACGACTTCGAACGAGAGCGTGCGGAATTCTCACGCGGCAAGCCAAGGAAGCCGTATGCTCTTGTGTACGCTTACACGACGAACATGAACGAACCGCAGGTTGTCGAGTCGGTCAAATCGTATGCGCGCGCTCGTGGTTTAGAGCTGGTGTCCATCGAGGGGTACCATGCTTGGTGCGACAAAAACGTGGTTTGCAATCCGATGGATATGCTTGCCTGGTTTTCGTCGGCATCGGCGGTGATCACGGACACGTTCCATGGAACCATCAGCTCGGTCATCACCCATGCCCCACTTGCTCTTTTCACACGTCCTACGAATACGGTAAAGCTGGGTAGCCTTGTGAGGCAATTGGGACTCGAAAGCCGTCTTGTGACGGATGGACTTGGTGTTGGGGATATCCTTGACCGTCCGTTCAGCTATGAAGCGGTTGAGGAGAACGTGAAGGTTCTGCGTTCGGAGGGCTCGGCGTACCTTGATTTGCAGCTCGGCATATGCGAGGGAATGCTGTCGTGATCGAATCAATTTGCGATAGTTTCGACTCTCGCTGCACGGGCTGCGAGGCATGCATGCGGGCTTGCCCCCGATCTTGTATCGAAATGGTTCCTGACAAAGAGGGCTTCGCGTACCCATCTATTGACAATTTCTTGTGTATTTCGTGCGAGGCGTGCGTTCGAGCGTGTCCCAACAACATGGATGTTCGGTACGAGGATTCAGCTTGCGCCTGGGCTTTTCAAGAGCAGGGCGACTTTGCGCTGCGAAGCTCGTCGGGCGGCGCTTTTCATGCGCTTGGACTGGATGTGCTCGCTCGAGGCGGGGTGGCGTACGGTTTCGCCTTCAACGGTTGCGACCTGGTGATGAGACGTGCGGACAAAGCAGCGGACCTTGACAAACTCCGTGGCTCCAAATATGTGCAAGGGTCGATCGGCGATTCTTTCGATCAGATTGAACGCGATGCCGTTCTCGGTCTGCCGATTGTGGTGTGCGGCACGGCATGCCAGATCGCGGGAATTCGCTCGAGCTTGAGCGCTTTGCGCGACAAGGTTCTCTTGATCGACCTCGTGTGCCATGGCGTGCCTTCTCCTGCGATGTTCGAAAGGCACGTGCGCTATTTGGAGAAGCGGTTCGAAGACGATCTCATCGAGTACTCGTTTAGGGATAAGAAAACAACGCATTGGCTGATGAGCAAGCATTTCCGGTATCGTTTCGCCCGTAGGGACGATGTGGAGGGGAATTGGAAGGCCGACGCTTACTACAACGCGTATCTGAAAGCGCTCACCATGCGAGAGTGCTGCTACCGATGCCCGTACTCGACTGTGGCGAGATGCTCTGACTTGACGCTATGCGATTTCTGGGGCGTGGATCGAGCCTCGCGATCTATCGACCAACGCCTCGGCGTCTCTGCCTTCATCGCGCACACGGACAGGGGGCGGGCGGCTGCTGAGCGCTTGGAGGCATATGGCGTTATGCATAAAATCGAAGTTGACGATATCCTGAAGGGCAATCCCAATTTGGAACGTCCCACGAATCGTCCTGCAGCGCGCGACGAAGTGTATGCGGATATTTCACGTACGGGCTACGAAGCGTGGGCCGTCCGGCAAGTGACTCTAAAAGACCGCATTTTCGCGTTTGTCGTCGATTCGGTTCCGTTGTGCGCCGTGGAGTCGTTGCAAAAGCTTCGTGACCGCAAACGAGCAAGGAGCGAACGTGTCGAAAGGCGTTAGTCGGAAGAAAGCGTTGTTCGTGGTCAACTCTCTAGCAGGAGGAGGGGCCGAGCGGACTTGCGTATACCTCGCAAATGTCATGGCGCAAGACGCCGACGTCGATATTGTGACATTGTACGAGGATGCTTCTATGCCGGAGCTCGCTGGCGTGCATATTGAGTCACTTGGCCTTGGACGGGATGTCGGGAAAGCGGCCAAGCTCTCGCAGTTGTTTGCCGCTCGGAAGAAGCTCGATGCTTTCGTATCGCGACGCGAGCAAGAAGGTCGGTACGATCTCGTCACAGCGCATCTGACCGCCTCCCATGTTCTTACCTCGTTTTCCCGGGTGGCAGAGAGGTGCTTGTACGTCCACCACTCGCTTCCTTTCGCGATTCATCAGCTGTATCCTATGCCGCTTTTGCGCTATCTGCGTCGAATATATCGGCATGGGCAATCGGTTAGCGTATCAGATGGAGTGAGACGGCAGGTTGTGGAGCTGTTTGGAGCCGATCCTTCGAACGTGACCACTATCTACAACGCCGTTCCGTGCGAGCATATACGCGAGAAGATGCACGAGGACATCCCTTTTGAGAAGGAGTTCTTGCTCTGCGTTGGGAGGCTCGCTTCCAGCAAGCGGTTCGATCGGATGGTGAGGGCGTTTGCGGAAGGAGGTTTCGATGAAAGGTTCGACCTCGTCTTTTTGGGCGAAGGTCCCTTGAAGGGCGACCTGATGAACCTTGCTGAATCCTTGGGAGTCGGCGCTTCTGTCTATTTCCCGGGTTATACGGAGAATCCCTATGCGTGGATGAACCGGTCGAGCGCGATGATCATGACATCGGATCGTGAAGCTCTTCCGACCGTTTTGATCGAGGGGCTTATGGCGGGCACGCGCGTCGTGAGCGCAGATTGTGATTTCGGGCCTCGGGAGATACTGACGGGGGAGTTTGCCGCCTATCTAGTTCAGCCGGATTCCATCGGAGACTATATCGAGGCCATCAAGGGTGCTCTTGAGTCGTATCCATCGCCTAGCGCCGAGCTATTTAGGCGCTACGATGCAGACGAGGTCGTACGTCAGTATTTCGCGCGGTACGAGGCCCTCGTACGTGCGGATACGGAGGTTGAATAATGAAAAGCGGAATTGTCGGCACAACTCCTACGGTCGGAATAGTCACTTTTCATAAATCGTTGAGCTACGGGGGCTGTCTTCAAGCTTACGCTACCCAGGTGCTTCTTGAGAAGCTCGGCTATGCGGCGTTTTTCGTGGATTATGAAAACCCCTACGAAGCGCGAATGAAATCGAACGCCGTTTTTCGCTACGGCACTCTTAAGGAGCGTCTCGCAGCCTTCGCAAAGAAGACGATCTATCGTCAGGAAGAATATCAGAGGCGCGCGTTCGAAGACTTCCATAAGATGCTTCCGGTGACGCCTCGATCGTACAGTAGCGCAGCTGAAATGGACGACGTCTCCGCAGATGTCTTGCTGGTTGCCTCCGATCAGGTGTGGAGCCCTAAGATAACCGGTGAAGTGGATCCTGCCTTCTTCCTTGATTTCGGCAATGCAGAGAAAAGGGTGTCGTTTGCGTCAAGCATGGGATCGTACACGTTGTCGTCGGATGAGATTGCGGCATGTGGAAAACACCTGCAGCGCTTCGATGCGGTGAGCGTGCGAGAGGACTTTACGCGCAAGCAGATCGAGGGCCTATGTTCGTGTGGTGTCCATATCGCACTTGATCCCACGTTGCAGATCAGTGCCGAACGGTGGCGAGAAAGAGCGATCGAGCCTCGGGTGGATGTGCGCAACGGATTCATCTTGGTTTTCATGGTTAGCTCTGCCCCTTCTCGATACGCATGCATTCTGTCAGAGTTACGGGCGCGTTTGGGTGTTCCCGTCGTGATGGTTCGCCTGAATTCGAAAAAAGCGCCGAGCGTCGATCACGTGATTCCGGCAACACCGTTCGAGCTTCTGTGGCTCATCGATAACGCATCATTCGTCCTTACGGACTCGTTTCACGGGATAGCGTTTTGCTCGAATCTTGAAACTCCGTTTGCCGCATTGCCGAACATTAGCAACAACGTTCGTCTGAAGGAATTGCTTGCGGGTATGGGGCTGGAGGCGTGCATGATCGATGAAACCGATAAAGGAGCCGCTGGGTCGGTCGATATCGATTTCGGCGGCGCTCGCATTACTCTTGACGAGCGCAGGGCGAAGGATATGCGCTGGTTGGCAGCTGCTCTTGGAAAGGCCAGCGGCTGTGCGTAACGTCGGCTCTGTAAGATGCGATGAGTGCACGGGTTGCGGTGTATGCGAGGTTGCGTGTCCGGTCCAGTGCATCGTCCTGGTTTCCGATGGCGAAGGTTTCTTGCGTCCGTCGGTCGAAGAGGCGTGTTGCATAGGATGTTCGAAATGCCTGAACGTGTGCCCTGCTTGCGGTGAGCCTAAAACCGGATCGCGAAAAGAGGCCGTGCTTTTCCGGTACTTCGGGGAGGGTTCAGGGGATAGCTCGTCGGGAGGGGCTGCGTTCGCGATCGCGTTGTCGGTTATCGCGCGCGGCGGGGTGGTGGTCGCTTGCGCTTTTGACGCGCAGGGGACCGCGCGTCATGCTGCATTCGAAACCCTTGACGAGCTTCGTGCGATGCAGGGGTCGAAATACGTGCAAAGCGATGCCCGTGAGGGGTATAGGCTGTGCGGGGTGTCGCTTGAGGCCGGTCGCGAGGTTCTTTTCATGGGAACGCCCTGTCAGGTTGCAGCGGTCAGGATGTTGTGCGGGGATTGCGACCGCTTGCTTACATGCGATCTTATCTGCCACGGCGTGCCCAGTCCCGGTTTCTGGGCGAAAAACTTGGAGTATCAGAATTCGCGAGGGCTTTTGGCATCACGCAAGGACGTGCTGTTCCGCAGTTCGGACAGGCGAAGCCGGGTCAATTTCGAGTTAAACACCAAAGGGACTTATGGCAGAAGAAGAATACCTTATGAAAAAGATCCCTATTTTACGCTGTTCATGGGAAACGCGTCTTTGCGCGAGTCGTGCTATATGTGCTCATATGCTCGAGAGGAGCGGATGGGCGATATTACGATAGGAGATTGTGCGTCGCGAGACAGGTATCCGGATTTTCATCCATGCGAACCAGTATCCTCGGTTATTGCGAATACCGATGCGGGACAGGTTGCGCTCGAGTCTGTACTTTCGCGCATTGACATTGATTTCGTCCCCTTGGATTTTTCGCTGGAAGCTCAGCTGAACGGGCAGCTGAGCAGGCCGTCGCCGCGTCCTGGATCGCGGGAAGATGTTTATGGCGATTTGCGCGTCCTCGACTATCGAGGTTTTGCCCGCAAATACTGCAAGTCCGTTACGATAGGATGGAGAGCGAAGCGCCTTGTCAAGATTCTGATCCCGGTTGGCGTTCGCGTTGCATTGAAACGAGCGGTGCGAGGGCTGGGTGACCATGGAAGAGGAAGATAACGGCAAGAACGGCGTAATAAGGCTCGCGAAAAATACGGGCTTTCTCTACCTTCTCTCTCTGTCGTCTCAGATAGTCAACCTCGCTCTCATCCCTTTCGAAACTCGGGTGCTTGGATCCGAGGCGTACGGCGTGATCGCGCTGGCGGTTGCTATGTCTTCGGTCGTTACCGTCCTCCTGGACTTCGGATTCATCTTGTCGGCGACTGAGAGAACGGTCAAGCTTGTTGGCGACACGCGTGGTTTGGCTCGCCTGTTGGGCAACGTTGCATGTGCGAAGGCCTATTTGGCACTCGCAGTCGGCTTCGTCGTGAGTGCGCTGGTTATTTTCGTTCAGCCATTTTCCGATCATCGTGCATTGTTCCTCCTATATTATCTGGCGTATGCCGTCAGCGCGTTTCTTCCGGATTTCTTCTATCGAGGTCACGAGGATATGCGCATTATCACGGTTCGCACGATGGCGGTGAAAGTGGTTTCGGCGTTGCCTATCTTCTTTTTGCTGCGTAGTCCAGCCGATATGTGGGTGGTTCCGGCTCTGCTGCTTGTTGGTAATGCGGCTGCGGTATCATTCTCTTATTACGACATCCGCAAGCGATATCGTGTGAGGTCTCTGGTATGCAAACGTGCGGAATCGCTGGGTCTTCTTAGGATGAGCTTCGGTTTCTTCGTCTCGCGTTTCGCTTCGGTGTTTTACCAATCCATGAACTCGGTTCTTCTCGGTTTCGCGTATCCAGGGCAAGCGATCGTCGGTTATTACGGTGCAGCTGAGAAGTTCCTATCGTACTCGAAGGCGGTGTCTTCGCCCGTAGCCGATAGCTTGTATCCGTATATGGTGCGGACGAGAAATTACAGTCTTTGCATCAAGATTCTTGTCGTGGCGATGCCTCTCGTTCTGGTTGCCGCCGTTATGGGGTGGGTGTTCGCCGAGCCGATTTGCCTGTTCGCATTCGGAAAGGGTTATGAGGGATCTGCGGAGCTATTGCGTTGCCTTATGCCGGCAATCGTGGTTATTCTTCCTACGTATGTTCTTTGCTTTCCCATGTTGGTGCCTATGGGGCTGTCTCGGTATGCCAACCGATCGAATGTGATAGGCGCGATCGTCCAGGTTTCGCTCGTCGGGGTTCTCTTTGGAACAGGTTCGTTCGATGCGAGAGCGCTGTGCCTTGCAGCAAGCGCCTCGGAAGTGTCGGTGTTTTTGTACCGTCTTTGGGCCGTGTGGTCGCATCGGGGCCTTATTCGGTGAGAACGCGCCAAATAGATAGAGGCGTCTGCCCCATGTTTTGCATTTTGCGAGGGACGATTTGTTTCGAATCTGCGAGTTGCAGTTGCTCGTCGAGGGTCGATGGGCCTCACTTGTTTTCTGGGCTCAGTATTGCGAGCGAGTTGCAAGCGGTCGAAGCGCAATGCTCCAGCAGGCACGATATCAGTTTGATGGCTTCGGGTGCGTGCATGCCGCTGTTCGATAGCGCGAGGGTCAGGGTCGACAGCCCATGAAGGGTCATACGGACATCGGTCAGTTCGTCGATTGCCTCCAGCGTCGTTTCGATTTGGGGTGTTTGTTTGTACATGCCAGCCTCAACGATCTACGATAAGATTTGAATATTCAAATATTGTAGAGGATCGTACGTGTAAGGTAAAGCGGTACTTGGAGTTTTTCGCAATCCTTTTGGGGAATTCTGATACCCTGATCAGGTAGGAGGAATTCATGGCGTCCATCCAATATCGCAAGCTGTTCGACATGATCGCGCGTCGCGGCTATAAGAAAACCGACCTTCGAGAAGAGGTCGGCTTGTCCACGGTCACCATCGCCAAGCTCTCCAAGGGCGAGTCCGTCACGACGGACACGATCCTTCGCATCTGCGAGCGGTTCGACGTGCAGCCGGGGGATATCATGGAGTACGTGCCGGATCGGGACTGACGTCCCTTCATCAACCTGTAACTCAACTGCTTGCGGAAATTACCTGCACGTCTGCTCGTTCTTCGCCATCTTTGCTATAATGACTGATCGTGTGCAGGTATCAGGTGTTTCGATGCGTGTGCGCCAGTCGCTGAATATACAAGAAAACGAGGTTGAAATGAGCGAACTGCTGTCCCAGCTGTGGACTCCTGAACTGCAAGCCGCGTTCACCGTGGTTGTGGTGCTGCTGGTCATCCTGTACGTGCTGTCCATCATCTGGGTGGTTCGCGACGCGTACTTGCGCGGCTCCTACTGGTACGTGTGGGCCATCGTGGCGCTCATTCCGCTGCTCGGCATCATCGCGTACTGCTTGCTGCGCCCGCCGCTGCTGCAGATCGATCGCGACGAGCAGGAGCTGGAGATCGCGCTCAAGCAGCGCGAGCTCATGAAGTACGGCGAGTGCGCGAACTGCGGCTATCCCGTGGAATCCGATTTCGTGCTGTGCCCGAACTGCCACCAGCGCCTCAAGAACCTTTGCGGCACCTGCAACCACGCCCTCGACCCCACCTGGACCGTGTGCCCGTACTGCGCCACGCCCGTGGCCGGCGGCCCCCGCACGCGCCGCGCCCCGCAGCAGCAGCGCGCTTCGCGAACGCAGCAGCCGCAGCAGGCGGCATCCCAGCAGCAGACGAGGCAGGCGCGCCCCGCTCAATCCGAGCACGGCGCCCAGTAACCACTTCGCTTTTCATCGAAGCCGCCTCGCGAACAACGGGGCGGCTTCGTTGTTTTGTCGCATCGGCGGGCGCCGGACGCGCCCGCTGCGAACCGATCGTGCAGGTGCTTTGTGCGCACCCGGCACAGGAAAGGAACTGATATGAACATCGTACTTCCCGACGGCTCGACCAAGGAACTCGCGGAAGGCGCCACCGTCGCCGACGTGGCCGCCTCCATCGGAGCGGGCCTGGCGAAGGCCGCGCTCGCCGGCATCGTGAACGACCAGCCGGTCGACCTCTCCGCACCCGTGCGGGAGGGCGACGCCGTCGCCATCGTCACGGCCAAGAGTGACGAGGGTCTCGAGCTTCTGCGCCACTCCACGGCGCACGTCATGGCCGCCGCGCTCGTCGACCTCTACGGCGACGTGCAGTTCGGCGTGGGGCCGGCCATCGAGGACGGCTTCTACTACGACGTCAAGCTCGACCGCGCGCTGTCGCCCGACGACTTCGCCGCCATCGAGGCCCGCATGGCCGAGATCGTGAAGGCCGACGAGCCCTTCGAGCGCCGCGTGGTCACGCGCGCCGAGGCCGAGGAGATCTTCGCGAGCCAGCCGTTCAAGCTGGAGCTCATCGCCGAGCTTCCCGAGGACGCCGTCATCACCACCTATCGCATCGGCGAGTTCACCGACCTGTGCCGCGGGCCGCACCTGCCCTCGACCGGCAAGATCGGGGCGTACAAGCTGACGAAGCTGGCCGGCGCGTACTGGCGCGGCGACGCCGAGCGCGAGATGCTCACCCGCATCTACGGCACCGCGTTCTTCAAGCAGAAGGAGCTTGACGAGCACCTGCACAATATGGAGGAGGCCGAGAAGCGCGACCACCGCAAGCTGGGCCGCGAGCTGGGCATCTACACCATGGACCCGCTGGCCGGCGTGGGCCTGCCGCTGTACCTTCCCAAGGGCGCGCGCGTCATCCGCACCATGCAGGAGTGGCTGCGCCGCGACCTGTACGAGCGCGGCTACGAGGAGGTCATCACGCCGCACGTGTACAACGCCGACGTGTGGAAGACCTCGGGCCACTACGGCTTCTACAAAGAGAACATGTACTTCTTCAACATCAACGAAGGCACCGACGAGGACCCGCGCCTGACCGAGTACGCCGTGAAGCCCATGAACTGCCCGGGCCACGTGATGCTGTACAAGAGCGAGCTGCATTCGTATCGCGACCTGCCGCTGCGCTACTTCGAGTTCGGCACCGTGTACCGCCACGAGATGAGCGGCGTCGTGCACGGCCTGCTGCGCGCCCGCGGTTTCACCCAGGACGACGCGCACGTGTTCTGCACGCGCGACCAGGTGGTGGACGAGGTGGTGGCCATCCTCGACCTCGTGGACCACATCATGAACACGTTCGGGTTCGCCTACGAGGCCGAGATATCCACGCGCCCCGAGAAGAGCATCGGCACCGACGACATGTGGGAGCACGCGACCAACGCGCTCAAGGAGGCCTGCGCGCGCCACGACCTGGCCTACGAGATCAACGAGGGCGACGGCGCGTTCTACGGCCCGAAGATCGACATCAAGGTGAAGGACGCCATCGGCCGCACCTGGCAGTGCTCCACCGTGCAGGTCGACTTCAACATGCCCGAGCGCTTCGAGCTGACCTACCGCACCGAGGACAACACCGAGGAGCGCCCCTGGATGCTCCACCGCGCCATCTTCGGCTCCATCGAGCGCTTCCTGGGCATCCTCATCGAGCACTACGCCGGCGCGCTGCCGCTGTGGCTGGCTCCCGTGCAGGTGGCCGTGCTGCCGCTGGCCGATCGCCACAACGACGCGGCGGCCGAGCTGGCGAAGCAGCTCAAGGCGGCGGGCGGCCGCATCGAGGTGTACGACCAGAACGAGCCCATGCGCGTGAAGATCGCGAAGGCCCAGAGCCAGAAGATCCCCTACATGGTGGTGCTCGGCGACAAGGAGATCGAGAACGGCACGGTCAGCGTGCGCGAGCGCCACGAAGGCGACCTCGGCGCGTGGCCGGTCGAGCAGCTGCTGGAGAAGATCCGCGAGGCGGCGCTGTAAGCCTCCCGATCCGTTTCGCGTTCGACGACGACCCCGGCCAACGGCGCCGGGGTCGTTTTTTGCTCGGGGTAAGTTCCGGCTGCGTGCAGGAGGCAGGGGCGTGGCATGCAGCAGGGGCCGTCCGCAAGCCCTTTCGCCAAGGGTCGGGCACGCGAATTCGCGCATGCTAACCAATTTTTTCGTTTTGCGTGCGATTCGGCGCTTCGAAGCGCCCTTGGACGCCGATTTCCGAAAGCGGTTTTTACGTTTCCGCAGGTCGCACGATTCGCGTTCGACCGCTGTGGGGCAGCAAGCCCCCTTGAGCGTACGCAAAACGAAAAAATTGGTTAGAACTCGGCGATTCGCGTGCCGCAGTTAAACCGTCAGGTATCGAGCGCTTCCGGCCCGAGACGGATTCCTCCTTGCATACTATATCGGCTTCCGATATACTGACTATATCGGAAGCCGATATAGTTGCGATGGCGAGGGCGAAGAGGGAGGGGGAGGCGTGGAACCGATAGCGCTGACCGAGGCGGTGTTCTACATCCTGCTGTCGCTCGACGAGCCGCTGCACGGCTACGGCATCATGCAGAATGCCGAGCGTCTGAGCCGGGGCCGCGTGCGCCTGGCGGCGGGCACCCTGTACGGCGCGCTCGACACGCTGCAGAAACGGCGCTGGATCGAGCCGGCGCCCGGCGGAGGGTCGGGGCGGAAGAAGGAGTACCGGTTGACGGACGCCGGCCGCGACGCGGTGAAAGGCGAGCTCGAGCGGCTGCGCGAGCTGGTGGAAAACGGCGAGGAGATCGTGGGGAGGTGGCCGTCGTGAAGCGGGTGATGCACCGGCTGTTCTGGGCGTGGGATTTCGACCGCGAGGAGGAGTGGCTGAACACGTGGGCCGCGCGCGGATGGGCGCTCGTCGACGTGTGCGGGTTCCGCTACGTGTTCGAGGAGAGCGCGCCGGGGGAGTACGCGTACCGCCTCGAGCTGCTGGAATACACGGCGAACCATGCCGAAAGCCGCTGCTACCTGGACTTCTTGCGCGACATGGGCATCGAGTGCATCGGGTCGTACGGCCGCTGGGTGTACCTGCGGCGCAGAAGCGACGGCGCGCCCTTCGATCTGTTCTCCGACGTCGATTCCAAGATCGCGCACCTGCGGCGCATCAACGTGCTCGTGCTGGCGGTGCTCGTCATCTGCCTGGCGGGCGGCGCGAACCTGCTGCATATGCGCGACTACCCGCTGGATGCGCTGCCGTTCGCCGTGCTGTGGGCGGCGGTTTCGATCCTCGTGGCGTGCGGGTTCGTGCGGGTCGCGCGCAAGCTGCGCCGCTTGAAGCGCGAACGCGCCGTGCGCGAGTAGGCTCAGCCCAGCCAGAGCCGGTAGACGGTGGGCGGGTCGTAGTCGGACAGCGCGAGACAGAAGCGGGACGGGTCGATGTCGTCGTAGGCCGCCGGGTCGCGGAACGTGTTCTCGTACACGAGGAACGGCAGCGTGAAGGTACGCGCCTCGCTGGGCTGCAGGGTGAACCACTCGTCGGGCAGGCTGTTTTGGACGAGCCCGCGCTCGGAGGGGACGCCGTACAGCTCTTCGAGCAGGTAACCGCCCGAATCGCCGCCTCCGCCGTTGTCGAGCATGTCGTTCGCCCCGTTGAAGTCTTCGCTCCAAAGCTGCACGACGGGGAGATTCTGCTCGTAGTCCATGGTGTTCGTCATGGTCAGGTCGACGAGCACGATCTTGCATTCGTGTTTGCGGGCTTCGGTGTACCCGGTCGTCAGGGCGTAGTGCGGATACCATTCCGCGAAAGCATCGAGGGAAACCGTCTTGAGCTCGTGAGGGATTATCTCGACGCCGTCCGAATCGTAGAGGTAGTTGTATTCGTCCAGATAGCGCTTGCGCTCCTCGTCGCTCCACGACGCGCGTTCCTCTTCGCTTACGCTGAACCATTTCCCCCGGGTCAGGCTCTCGGTTCGGAAGGTTTGCCCGAAGGGCACGTCCACGATGCGCTCGGCCTCGTAGCTGCCCGCGCCGACGGCGCTGATCGACGCAGGGCGGGATTCCCCATCCGCCGTCCGCGCTCGCGGCTCGCCGGGGGTGAATTGGAAGGCGAACCAGACGAGCGCGGCGGTGGCCGCCGCGATGCAGACGGCGCCGAGGGCCGTCCGTGCGATCCTGCTGCGTGCTGCGCTCATGGGACGCTCCTTCTCCGTGGTCCGCGATCCGACGCATCCAACCTAGCACGACCCGGCGCGAAACGGCAATGATGAAGTTTTTCATCACCCGTTCTGCCCGGGCGCGCCGGGAGCTTGCGCTATGCTGGGGAAATCCAAACGGCAAATCGGCAAGAAGGAGGGCGGCGCATGGTCTCGTGGTCGACGGCGGCGGTGCTCGCGCTGGCGTGCGTCGTGTACGGCGCGTTCTGCACGGCGGCGGCGCGGGCGTTCTTCCGCGCGCGGGCCGACCGGGCGGCGTACCGGACGGCGGGCGCGTGGGCGGCCTGCTTCGGCGTGACCGTCGTCGGGTCGCTCATGGCGCTCGACGCGCAGGGCGTCGACGCGGCCGCGGCGTTCGCGGCCTGCGCGTGCCTCGCATCGTTCCCGCTGTGCCTGCTGCTCGAACGCCGCTGGCGCAACCGCGACATGGCCGCGGCCGTGGCCTACCTGCAGCTTCATCGGCCGGCTCCCCGGCCCGCGGAGCCGGCCGCCGCGCCGGGGTCGGAATGGGGCACCGGCCTCGACGCCACCTGCGCGCGCCTCGCGCGCTCCTACGACCTGACGCGCCGCGAGGAGGACGTGCTGCGCCTGCTCATGGAGGGCCGCACGTTCGCCGAGGCCGCCGACGAGCTGGTGGTGTCCCTCAACACGGTGAAGAGCCACGTGCGCCGCATCTATGCCAAGATGGGCGTCAGCGGCAAAGCCGACCTGCTGGAGAAGGTGTCGTGCTGAACCTGCCGCATCCCCGAAAGGTGCGCTACACTGCAAAGGGTAGCAAGGTGGTGGGGCAAAGGGGAGTGCTGAGATGGGCATGAGGGTGCTGACGGTCGTCGGCTTGTCGTTTCTGTGGTCGGTCCTGTATTCGGACATCTACTTTCCCCTGTCGTTCGTGTTCGACGGCAGCGGGACGTTCTCGCAGGCCGACCTCTCGTATTTTCACACGCTGTTCTGCGTCGTGCTGCTGTGCCTGCTGGCCATCTGCTTCTTCGCCCGAAGGCTGATCCAGGATCTCGTGCGGTTCCATGCGAGGGCGCTGGCGGTCGCGGGCGTCGTCACGGGCGTGACGGGCGCCTTCGTGCTGGCGCTCGGCTCGTCGGTGCGGGGCGTCGAGGAGGTCGAGATCGGCGCCGCCACGACGTTGCTGGCCCTGTGGCTCGTGCTCGTGTTCCTGGGATGGACGAACGTGTTGATGCGCGGCAGCGAGAGCGAGATGGCGCAGAACGTGTGCCTGTCGTTCGTCGTGCACCTCGTCGTCGTGTCCTTGGTGCTGCTGACGGGCGTCCCCTTGGTCGCCTATCAGCTCGCGTGCCCCCTGTTCGCCTCGCTCGCCCTGGCGTTCTTCCCGGAGCGGTCGGAGCGATCGACGTTCGTGGGCGCGCAGGCGTTCAGGGAGCTGCCGTACCGGATCATCGTGCCGCTGTGGTTCTTCATCTTCCTGGGAATCGTGAGCACCCGCTTGATGGTGGGTTCGACGAACGGCATCCTCACCACCGACTCGCGGTTCATGACGATCGTGCCCTCGCTGGTCATCGCGGGGATCATGACGGTCTGGTGCTTCGCCGCCACCTGGTCTTCGGACACGGAGTTCTCGATGTTCTCGTTCTTGGCGGTCGCGGCGGTCTTCGGTTTCGTCGTGGTGATCCTGCTGAACCAGCACGACCTTCCCTTTTCGACGAAGCGCATCGCGGTGGCTTCCGAGCATTGCCAGGAGCTGCTCTGCTTCATGGTGCTGGTGTCGACCTGCATCAGGAAACGCCTGTCGCCGCTCGTGGCGGTCATCGCGTTTCTGGCCGCGTGCTTCCTCGTGCCCCGGTTCGCGGCGAACGACCTCGTGTATTTCGCGGGAGCCGGGATCACCCTCGACGCGAGCGGCTCCATGGCAACCGTCTCGGCGGCGGTCATCTTCGTGTTCACGGTGCTGATCGTGGTGCTGCTCATGCGCTACGGCAAGCAGTATCGCGAACAGGGGCGCGGCCAGGAAAGCGACCGGTTGGCCGAGCGCTGCGAGCGCCTTGCCCGGACGGGCGGTCTTTCCAAGCGCGAGACGGAGACGCTGGTGTGCCTGTGCGAGGGGATGAGCGTGCGGGACGTGGCCGAAACCATGTGCATCGCCGAATCCACCGTGAAGACCCACGTGAAGCATATCTACGAGAAGCTTGACGTGCACTCCCGACGCGACCTGTCCCAGCTGGTGGACGGGTACGCCTCGGACTCCTCCGCGTGATGCGTTTCCCCTGATGGAACCTCCCCTATGAGAGGGGATTCGGCCCTCGGGACGTAAATCCCCTCCTGCGCCTGAATACAGCGCGCTCCCTTCCTCCTATGATCTCGAGCGTCGTACACGCCGTCCCGTCAAAGTGGCCGGGCGGCGCGAAGGATGCAACGATAGGAGGAGTTATGGGAAACGAACCCAAGGGCGCCAAGGCCGCGGGGGTGTCGCGTCGAACGTTCATCGGCGGAGCCGTGACGTTGGGGGCGACGATGGCCGCGACCGCGCTCGGAGGATGCGCGCCGCAGGCGAGCGCCGAGTCCAAGGCGCAATCGAGCGCATCGGCCGCGTCGAGCGCGCCCGACGTGCGCACGACGGACACGGCGGGCGATCCGAGCTACCTGCCGCTCAACACGGAGCTCCCCACGCCGAAGATGCCGGCGCCCGACACGACCGAGTACGCATGCGACGTGCTGGTGGTGGGCGGCGGGCTCACGGGGCTCAACGCGGCGTGGGCCGCGGCCGAGGCGGGCAAGAGCGTCGTGCTGGTGGACAAGGGCACGCCCGGGTACTCGGGGCTTTCCGCTTGGCCGAGCTGCACGGCGTACTACGACCCCGACCTCGACGCCGATCTGGACACGTGGGACGAGTACATGCGGCGCAGCTGCGACTGCTTCGCGAACCTCACGTGGGAGGACGTGTGGGTGCAGGAGTCGAAGAGCGCGACGCAGCGCCTGATCGACTGGGGCTGGATATCGTCCTACGACCGCGCGGCCGATACCGAGTACTGGGTCGACGGGCTGTGCTGGCATGACGACGTGCGCGGGTACTAGCGGGAATTCGCCGACAAGGACCGCCGCAAGGTGTTCGGCGCGGTGCTCGAGAAGAGCGGCGTGACGGTGGTGGACCACGTCATGATCGTCGACGTGGTCGAGCGGGACGGCGCGTGCGTCGGTGCCGTGGGGCTGCACTTCAAGAGCGGCACGATGCTGTCGTTCGCGGCGAAGGCGGTGGTGCTGGCCACGGGCAACGGCGTGACGAAGTCGAGCGGGTACCCGCTGGGAGCCGACACGTTCGACGGCATCTGGATGGGCTACCAGCACGGGCTGCCCATCACGGGCGTCGAGTTCGAGGACTTCCATATGACCACGCGCTTCGCCGCGGGAAACATCCAGATGGACAACAGCTGGCCCTATTTGGAGAACATCTGGCTGACGGGCGGCACCGTCGATGCCGAGCACATGATGAAGAAGCCGGGCGTCCAGGAGCGCACGAGCAGCTTCCTCGAGGGGTTCAAGCGCAGCGACACGACCGAGCTCGAGGACATCGCCGGGGCCGCGTGCTCGTCCGCGGTGACCAAGGGCAACGCCGACGACCCCCGCAAGGGCAAATGGACGAGCCCCATCCCCAAGGGGAACACCTACGGCGCCGCGCCGGGCATGTGCGTGCACACGGCCGCGGGCATCTGGTGCGGCGTCGACAACACCGACTGCTCCACGGGCATCCCCGGGCTGTACGCCGCGGGCGACGGCACGAACGGGTGCTACGTGGGCGGGCCGAACTACGGCGCCCAGCGCGGCAGCACCTCGTCGTTCATGACCGTGCAGGGCGAGCACGCCGGCGCGGCCGCGGCGGCGTACGCCGACACGGTGGGCGAAGTCGCCCTCCCCGCCGACAAGGTCGCGGAGATCTCCGACGAGGTGCTGGCCCCCTTGTCGCGCGAGACGGGCTACGACCCGACGTGGGTGCGCGACACGCTGCACGGCATCATGGCGCCGGGATGGGTGACCATCGCGAAGAACGAGGCGAGCCTGCAGGCCGCCAAGACGCAGATCGTGCAGCTCAGAGAGCTGACGAGCGGGAAGATGATGGCCCAGAACCCCCATGACCTGCGCCTCGTGCAGGAAGTCGAGCACCAGCTGCTCGCCTGCGAGCTCAAGATCAACGCGGGCCTCGAGCGCAAGGAGAGCCGCGGCTACCACTACCGCACCGACTACCCCTTCAAAGACGATGCCAACTTCCTGCACTACCTCGTGCAGACCAAGGGCGACGACGGCGAGCCGGTGTTCGGCACGGTGGAGCTGCCCAGCCGCTGGGTGGGCGACGTGTCGGCAAGCTATGTCGAGCGCTATCCCAGCTTGTCCACGCCCGAAGAAGTGGCGAAGTACGGCGAGAAGAACTGACGAGAGGACAGGAGCAACGATATGGCTGTGACGCGCAAGGATTTGGATGCGTGCATCGGGTGCCGCACCTGCGAGACCGTGTGCCCGATGGACGTGATGTACTACGACGGCGAGCGGAACAAGTCGGTGATCGCCTACGTGCAGCAATGCATCAGCTGCGGCCAGTGCTGGCTGCGGTGCCCGAGCGGTTCGCTGGGGCTGTCGAGCGAGCTGGCCGATTTCGCCGTGAACGCAGGTCGGTAAGCCGGGAGCTCCCTCCGCTTTCGGCATCGCGCCCGCTCCGTTCGCTCGACGGGGCGGGCGCTCGCGCGCACCCGTCTCCCCCGGTTGGTGTACCATGCTATGAGCAAAACGACGCGGCGCGACGGCCGCAGCAGGGGAGGGCGTATGGCGCAGAAGGCGCTGACGGGCTATCGGGAGAAGCTCGCTCAGACGAACAGGGAGGCGAAGGCCACGGTGGTGGCGCTCGCCGTCGTCGTGGCGGTGTGGCTCGTCGGCGGGTTCGGGCTCGCGGGGCTCGACGTGCAGGTGCTCAGCACGCCGCTGTGGATCGTCGTGGGATGCGTGGGCACGTGGATCGCCGCGGTGGTCGCGGCCATCGTGCTGACGCGCTGCGTGTTCGCCGACTTCAGCCTCGACGACGAGGAGGGCCTCGATGGGTGACCTCGCCGCGCTCGTTCCCGTCGCGCTGTTCCTCGCGTTCGCCGTGGGTATGAGCATGGTCGTGCGCCGTCGCGCACGGGCCGCGTCGACCGGCGGCGGGTTCGTGAAGGAGTACTTCATCGGCAACCGCGGCCTCGGCGGCTTCGTGCTGGCCATGACCACCATCGCCACGTACGGCTCGGTGAGCTCGTTCGTGGGCGGCCCGGGCCAGGCGTGGAGCATCGGCTTCGGCTGGGTGTACATGGCCGTGGTGCAGGTGACGGCGCTCGTGCTTTTGTACGGCATCGTGGGCAAGAAGATGGCGCTCATCGCGCGCAAGCTGGACGCCATCACGGTGGTCGACGTCATCCGCGCCCGCTACGGCTCGGACGCGCTGGCGAACCTGTCGGCCGTCATCATCGTCGTGTTCTTCGGCGCCACCATGATCGCGCAGTTCGTGGGCGGCGCGAAGCTGTTCGAGGCGGTGACCGGCTACTCCTACGTGTTCGGCCTCGCGCTGTTCGGCGTGGCGGTGGTGCTGTTCACCACCATCGGGGGATTCCGCGGCGTGGCGCTCACCGATGCGCTGTGCGGCATCGCCATGCTCGTGGGCATCGTCGTCCTGGCCGCGGGCATCCTGGACGCCGGCGGCGGCTACGAGGCCATCATGGGCTCGATCGCGCAGAACCATCCCGAGATGCTCGAGCCCACGTCGGGCGGCAACATGCCGCCGTCGCTGTACTTCACCCAGTGGCTGCTCGTGGGCATCTTCACGTTCGTGCTGCCGCAGTCGGTGGTGCGCACGATGGGATACAAGGACGTGAAGTCGCTCCACCGCGCCATGATCGTGGGCACCGTCATCATCGGCGCGATGATGATCGGCGTCACGGCGCTCGGCGTGCTGGCCGCGGGCGTGCTCACCGAGGATCTCGCGGCCTACGGCGGCAGCGTGGACAACATCATCCCGCTGGCCATCGTGCGCACGCTGCCGCCGGTGCTGGCCGGCATCGCCATCATCGGGCCGGTGGCCGCCTCCATCTCCACCGTGTCGTCGCTGCTCATCTCGTCGTCCTCGGCGCTCGTCAAGGACGTGTGGATGCACTACGCCGAGGCGCGCGGCAGGCGCGTGGGCGAGCGCACGCTGTCCGTGTCGAGCCAGGCGATCACGCTCGGTCTGGGCGCGGCGGTGTTCGTGCTGGCCATCGTGCCGCCCGACGTCATCTGGAAGATCAACATGTTCGCGTTCGGCGGCCTCGAGACGGCGTTTCTCTGGGTGCTCGTGTGCGGCCTGTTCTGGAAGCGGGCGAACCGCACGGGCGCGCTGTGGTCGATGGCGGGCGGGACGCTGGCCTACTGCGCCACGATGGCGCTCGGCTTCAAGGTGGCCGACCTGCACCAGATCGTCATCGGCGTCGTCGTGGCCGGCGCGTGCATGGTCGTCGGCTCGCTGGTCGGCTCGCACGCGCCGAAGGCCCGGCTCGACGTGTTCTTCCCGGGCGACGCGGACGGTGCGGACGACCGGGGCGCCGCGGGGGCTCGCCGCGCGAGCTAGCGCCGCCCGCCGCGCTCGTGGCCGCGCTCGTCGCGGCGCTGCCGCGCGTCGTCGAACATCTGCTTGACGTCGTCCTCGCTCAGCCCCATGCGCTCGGCCGCGCGGCCCATCTCGCCCATGCGGCGGCGGTACTCCCGCACCACGCGTTCGGCCATGTGGCGGCGCCGATCCTCGCGCCGCTGCTGGCTCTCCGCCAGCAGCGGCCCATCGCCGTCGGGATCGGCGTCGGGCGCCAGCTCGCGGCGGGCCATCTCCTGCGCGGCGTAGTCGAGCGCCTCGTCGATCGCGCGCTTGCGCGCCGATCTCCGCTGCAGCAGCGCGGCCCGTTCCTGCCAGTCCCCGTCGTCCGCCTCGCGCCCCTCGCGCCGCGTCGCCAGCCGCTCGAGCGCCTCCTTGCGCGCCAGCATGCGCTCCAGCTCCCAGTGCTCGCGCAGGATGTCGCCGATGTCGCGCGGGTTGCGCGTGATCTCCTTCACGGCCTCGAGGGGCTTCGCGTCGGCCACGCGGTAGGTGAGCATGCCCAGAAGCGGCATGAGGAACACGGTGATGGCGCCGGCGGCCACCAGCACGCTGGCCGTCTCCTGCGACATGGCGTTCGCGCTGACGGCCACCGAGGTCACCGCCACGATGATGGGCAGCGCCGTGGTGCAGTACAGCGCGATGGTCAGGCGGTTGTGCGTGGATATGTCGCGCGTGTCCTTGCCGGTGGACAGAGCGACGAAGATGGGCACCGCGCGGATGAGCAGCAGCATGAGGATGAACCCGACGAGCAGCGCCGGCTGCTGGAACACGGCCATGAGGTCGATCTTCGCGCCCGACACCACGAAGAAGATGGGGATGAGGAAGCCGTAGGCCACGCCGTCGAGCTTCTTCTCCAGCCCGTGGTCGCCCTCGGGGATGATGTAGCGCAGCACGAAGCCCGCGGCGAACGCGCCCAGCACGATGTCGAGGTCGAACGCGGCCGACAGCGCCACGAGGCCCACGAGCAGCAGCACCACCATGCGCATCATGGTCTGCGACGTGCCCTCGGCGTTCGCGGTGAGGAAGTGGAACAGCCGGTGGCCGGCCTTCTTCGCCTTCGCCGGCACCACGGCCACGATGACGGCGATGGCCACGAACGCCAGCAGGATGAGGACGGTCTTCCACTCGGCGCGCGACGACAGCAGCACGGCCATGGCCAGCACGGGGCACAGCTCGCCCCAGGTGCCGTACGCCAGGATGGACTCGCCCACGCGCGTGCCGGTGAGCTCGCGCTCCTTGAGGATGGGCATGAGCGTGCCGAGCGCCGTGGTGGTCAGCGCGATGGCCACGGCGATGCCGTCGATGTGGCTGACCGAGAAGAACGGCGTGGCGCGCACCACGGCGAAGGCGAGCAGGATGGAGATGCCCCAGGTGAGCAGACCGCGTTTTCCCTGGGAGCCCGTCAGGCTCTTGGGGTTGATCTCGTAGCCGGCCAGCAGGAACAGGAAGGCCAGGCCGAGGTCGGACAGCAGGCCCACCGAATCGGTGAGCACGATGGCGCCCGCCAGGTGGGGCCCCAGCAGCGCGCCGGCGATGAGCAGGAACACCGTCTCGGGGACGAGCTTGTTGGGGATGAGCTTGGCGACGATCGGGCACGCCGCCGCGACGAGCGCGATGATGGCGAGCGAAATAAGGTCGACGGTCATGGAGCGCCTTTCGTGCATATTTGGCATAGGTGCAGGTAAACGTTACTATTGTACACCTTTGGCCTTGCGCGGATCGTGGTATGCTAAGCGACACGCAATGCGCATCGGTTCAACCGTCCGTTGAAAGGAACGACCATGATCGTGACCACCACCCCGTCCGTCGAGGGCTACCGCATCACCGGCTACTACGGCGTCGTGTTCGGCGAGGTCATCACCGGCATCAACTTCCTGCGCGACTTCGGCGCGGGCATCCGCAACATCGTCGGCGGCCGCAGCGAAGGCTACGAGCACGAGCTTCTGCAGGCGCGCACCGAGGCGCTGCAAGAGCTCGAGCAGCGCGCGGCCTCCATGGGCGCGCACGCCGTGGTGGGCGTGGACATGGACTACGAGGTGCTCGGCCAGGGCAACATGCTCATGGTGACCGCCTCCGGCACCGCCGTCACGCTCGAGCAGGCGTAAGGGAACCGGTGCGATGAGCGCGACGAAGCGGGACGCCGGGAGCGCGTCGAGCGAGGGGAGGGCACCCCGGCGGGAGCCCTCGGCTTTCAAACGGCAGGCGTACTTCGCGCTCGAGGACGTGCGGCGCGGCAACGCCGTCGCGCGCTTCGTCGGCATCGCGCTGTTCGCGCTCATCGTGGCGAACGCGGTGCTCGTGTTCGCCGAGACGCGCCCCGGCATCCCCGCCGGGGTGTCGGCGGCCTTCCTCGTGTTCGGCCTCGCCTCCAGCGTGTGCTTCGCCCTGGAATACGCGGCGCGCCTGTGGACGGCTGACCTCGTGCATCCCGACCTCGGCCCGGCGCGCGCCCGCGCGCGCTACGCGCTGTCGCCGATGGGGATCATCGACCTTCTGGCCTTCGCCCCCGGCCTGTTCGTGCTGTTCGTGCCCGTGTCGGCGTCCATGCTGAACGCGGCGCGCATCATCAGGCTCGTGCGCCTCATCAAGCTGTCGCGCTACATGCGCGGCCTGCACTCCATCGCGCGCGTGTTCCACAAGCGCCGCCAGGAGATCGTCGCGGCGTTCATGGTGCTGGCCCTGCTCACCGTCACGGCCAGCGTGCTGATGTACGAGATCGAGCACCCGGTGCAGCCCGACAAGTTCGACAGCGTGTTCACGGGCATGTACTGGGCCATGACCACCATCACCTCGACGGGCTACGGCGACCTCGTGCCCCTCACGGCGGCGGGGCGCTTCGTCGGCTTCTGCACGATGCTGCTGTCCATCGGCGTGGTGGGCATCCCCGCGGGCATCTTCTCGGCCGGCTTCGTGTCGGAGTTCCGCGCGCAGGACGCGCACGACCGCCGGCGCGCGCGTCACGAGGACGCCGGCGCCTCCTCGGACGACGCTCCCGACGACCCCTCCTCGTAGAGGGCGAAGCGGTTCTTGCCGTCGGCCTTCGCGCGGTAGAGCGCCTGGTCGGCGTGGCGGTAGAGCGTCTCGAAGTCGGTGCGCGCGCCCTGGCCGAACGCGACGCCCGCCGATGTCGAGACCGTGCAGGGGCCCGCGTCGGTGAGGACGGTCATGCTCAGCGCCTTCACGAGCTCGCCGGCCTTCGCCGCCGCGGCCGCCTCGTCGGGCAGGGGAGCGAACGCCACGAACTCGTCGCCGCCGATCCGACCCACCACGTCGTAGGGCCTGAACTGCGCGCGCATCGCGGAGGCGAACCGTGCGAGCACCGCGTCGCCTGCGCCGTGCCCCAGCCGGTCGTTCGCCCCCTTGAAATCGTCGATGTCGAGGATGAAGAACGCGAAGGACATGTCGGGCGCGTCGCTCAGGAGGTCGCTGATGTGGCTTTGCGTGGCCGCCTTGTTGAACAGGCCCGTGAGCGAGTCGCGCTGCATCTGCTCGAACATCGTCCGCTCGCGGCGCTTCTCGTCGTCGATGTTCTGGCGGTACACGAGCATGCGCACCGAGCCGTCCTCGTCCCACACGAACAGGTGGGCGTAGATGCGTATCCAGTGGTACGACGCGCCGTCTTCGGTCATCTTGAACTCGAAGGTGAGGTTCTCGACGCCGCGACGGTACGACTCGAGCACGGCTTCAGGCTTGAACGTGTCGAGGTAGGCCTGGCGGTGCTCGAGCGCGATCTGCCGCTCGGCGACGACGGCGATCGCCTCGTCGAAGGGCACGTTCCTCGGCGCGCCGAGGCTTTCGAAGTACGCCTCGGTGGACTCGCTCGCCGCGCGGTTGTGCGTGACGTCGATCTCGTAGATGTCGTCGTAGAGCTGCTCGGCCGCTTCCTGGAAGATGGACCGGTGCTTCTGCTCGGTTGCGGCGGTCTGCTCGATGATCATCGTGTTGTAGCGGCGGAACACGCTCGTCGTGGCCGCGAGCACGAGCGCGATCACCGCGGCGATGACCAGCAGGGCCAGCGCGAACTGGCGGGCGATCTGGGCGTCGAGGGCCGAGGTGTCGTGGTCGACGACGAGGAACCAGTCGAGGTAGGGGACGTACTGCGCCACGAGGTAGCCCGACGACCCGGCCTCGTTGTACCACGTGCGGAACAGGTCGTCGTCGCGCACGAGCGACTCGTCCCGGAGCGCCTCGAGGCCGTCGGCTTCGAACAGGTCGACGGCGCCCTCGTCGCGCCCGTCGGTGGATACCTCGATCGTCCCCGCGCCGTCGACGAGGTAGGCCCTCGTCTCCGTCTGCTGCTCGTAGGAGGCGAACAGCGCGCGCAGATCGTCGATGCGGAAGCCCACGCCCACGATGCCGAGCGTGCCGCCGTCCTCGTCGAGGATGCGGCAGTTCACGAACACGGTGATCGCGTTGTCGGTGGCCTCGTCGTTGTCGACGTTGAGCGCGTACTCGTCCTCGCCGTCGAGGAACGCGTAGAACCAGTCGTTCTCGGGGTCGCCGGTCTTGAGGGTGCGGTTGACGCCGTTGTAATGGTAGTAGCGCGTGGTGGCGGCCGACGCGAGGAACACCGAGTCGTAGCCGTACTTGGCGCGATAGGCCTCGAGGTAGCCGGTGAGCGACGCCTCGTAGGAGGGGTCGTCGAGGCGCTCGAGCTCGCCGTCGAGGTACTCCTTGAGCAGGCTGTCGTTCGCCATGGTGAGCGACACGTTGACCGGGCGGGTGAACTGGGCGTCGATCTCGCGCGCGATGCTCTCGGAGGTGAGCACCGACACCTGCTGGGCGTCCCGCTCGAAGGTCTCGCGGTTCGAGTGGTAGCTGATGTAGGACGTCAGCACGAAGCCAAGGACGATGATGAGGCAGATGAGGACGTTGGCGCGCCAAGTGATCCGCTTGCCCATGCCCGCACCTCCTCTCCGCTCCGTCGTACCCCTGAGAGAGTCAATTGTACGATGAGGCACGACCCGCCGCCCCCGTCGCGCGGGCGTTCAACCGACGGTTGAACCTGCTACGCTTCCAGGTACGCCTGGAGGCCGGGCCAGGTGCGGGCGGCCTCGGCGTAGCCCTGCTCGTAGAGCGCGAACAGCTTGTCGGCGTCCTTCTCCATGCTGCCCACGCACACCGGCTCGGGCGGCCTGATGAGGAACAGCTCGCCGGCGTCGTGCAGGCGCGGCAGCGCGCGGTAGGTGCGGTTGTAGTCGTAGTGGCGGTGCTGCAAACGCTCGATGTAGTGGGGGTACAGGGCGTAGCGCTGGCGCAGGATGGCCATGAGCTTGTTCGGCCCCTTCACGTAGTCGGCCGCCTGGGTGAGCACGACGATGTGCTTCTTGGCGCCCGTCAGCATCGAGTACACGATGGGCACGCTGTCGCAGGTGCCGCCGTCGAGCAGCAGCTTGCCGTCCACGTCCACGATCTGGCTGACGAGCGGCATGGACGACGAGGCGATGAGGTAGGGCAGGTCGGCCAGCGAGTCGGCGAAGGGATGGTAGTCGGCCTCGCCCGTGACGAGGTCGCTCGACACGGCGATCAGCTGCATGGGCGACTCGTCGAACCCGGCGTAGTCGAACGGCTCCAGGCGGTTGGGCACCTCGTCGAAGGCGAACTCGCGCCCGCACGCGTTGCCCGTGCGCACGAAGCTCTTCATGGACAGGTAGCGCCAGTCGTCGCAGTACTTCGTGTTGAGGTAGCACGTGCGCCCGTCCTCGCCGGCCACGTAGTTGTAGCCGCACAGCGCGCCCGCCGACACGCCGATGACGCGCTCGCAGAACAGCTTCTGATCCATGAAGAAGTCCAGCACGCCGGCCGTGAACTGGCCGCGCATGGCGCCGCCTTCCAGCACGAGGTTCGCTTGCACCGTGCCGTGGCCGCGCCAGGCGGGCGTGTGGGTGGGCCGCGCGGAGGAGGCGGCGGGCGCGGCGGAGGGGGCGGGGGAGGATGCGTGCTCGGTCGATGCGCTCATGCGGGGTTCCTTTCTATGCGTCGCCTCCGATTATATCGCAGCGGGCTCGCGCTTCGCGCGCTCGCGGGTGACCGTCGCGTAACGGGCTGCCCGTCTGTGGAGCAACGGTGGAGGAAACCGTCCCCGCCTGCCGTTTGCCGAGCGATTTTGTCGGGAATATCAAGATTTATGGTCTGAACCGTAACAATTTGATGCACAGTTGAGCAAACGCGTTTACAATACGAGGCGAACAAGAACTGCCGCGGGCACGTGAAGCGCGCGGCGCTTAAAAAGGAGGCTTTAACATGAGCGAGGTCGTTTCTTCTTCTGAATTCCAGTCCAAGGTGCTCGACGCCCAGGGACCCGTGCTCGTGGACTTCTTCGCCACGTGGTGCGGACCGTGCAAGATGCTCGCGCCCACGCTCGACGAGGTCGCAACCGAGACGGCCGGCAAGGCCGCCGTGTACAAGCTCGACATCGACCAGAGCCCCGACATCGCCCAGCGCTACGGCGTGATGAGCGTGCCGACGCTCATGGTGTTCGAGAACGGCCAGGTGAAGAACCAGGCCGTGGGCGTGCAGCCGAAGCAGAACATCCTGTCGATGATCGGCTAGCATCCGGGACCGGACCGCAGCGCCGCACCGAACGAACGGAACGCCCCGACCGCACGCGGCCGGGGCGTTCTTGCGTGCGGCCGGCACCGTTCAGCGCGTTCCCACGACCCACGCGCGGTGGTAGTCCCAGCGGCCGTCCGCGTCCGATGCCGTCAGCAGGTAGCTGCCCGCCACCGCGTACGGCTCGATGCCCTGGCGGGCCGCCTCGGCGAACAGCGCGCGGGCGTTGCTGCCCTCGGCCGTAGGCGACACCTTGAGCAGGCACTCCCGGCACGTCGCCTCGTCGTGCGCGCCCGTGCGCCGCCATAGCACGGCGCCGTCGCCCGCCTGCGCGTCCACCACCGACTCGCGCACCTCGTCCGGGTCGCTCGCGAAGACGAGCACGCCGTAGCGCCAGGGCTCCTCCACGAGCAGCTTCCAGGGCGCGGCGGCATCGTAGTCGATGGCGCTCAGGCTGGCGATGGCGGGGGCGCCGGGGCGCATGCCGGCGCGCTCGAGCTCGTCGGCGGCCGCGCCCAGCGCGCGCTGGCGGGCGAGGCGTTCGCGCGTGGCCTCGAGCTCGGCGATGCGGCGCTCCACGTCGTCCTCGGTGCGGGCGAGCGCCTCGTCGAGGCCGCGGGCCGACAGCGCCCGGTAGCCCCGCAGCTCCTTCACGGGCACGCCGAGCTCGCGGTAGAACGCGATCTCGCTCGCCTCGATGAGGTCGTGCAGCGAGTACTGGCGGTAGCCGTTGGCCGCGCTGCGCCCCGCCTGCACGAGCCCCTCGCTTTCCCAGTAGCGCAGCGTGGAGGCGGCGATGCCCAGGTAGCGGGCCGCGTCCTTGATGTCGTAGAGGCGTGGCGTTCCCATGGGCGCGCTCCTTCGCGTTCGTCTGAAGATTCGGAGAATCCTGTGAAATGCGGGCTTTACCTTCAAGTAGCTTTAAGGTTTAGAGTACCATGCGGAAAAAATCTCAGCAAATCGCATAGCGGAGCGGCGCACCATGATTACCAAAGGCATGTTCAAAGAATATCTGAAGTACATCGTCCCGACGATGATCACGTTCACGCTGAGCGGCGTGTACAGCATCATCGACGGCGTGTTCGTGGGCCACGCGGTGGGCGACGCGGGCCTGGCCGGCATCAACGTGGCCTTCCCGCTCGTGGCGTTCATCATGGCCGTGGGCACGGGCATCGGCATGGGCGGCGGCGTGATCTCGTCCATCGCGCGCGGGGCGGGCAACGCCCCGAAAGCCCGGCGCGCCATGGGCACGACGCTCACGATGCTCGCGATCGCCGCCGTGCCCATCATGGCGCTGCTGCTCGCCTTCGCCGAGCCCATCTGCAGGTTGCTGGGCGGCCAGGGCGAGACGCTCGCGCAGGCCGTGGCGTACACGAGCGTCATCGCCTGGGGCGTGCCGTTCCAGATCCTCGTGACCGGCTGCACGCCGCTCATCCGCAACCAGGGGAACGTGGCCTACGCGATGGCCGTGCAGGTGTTCGCGGGCCTCATGAACGTGGCGCTTGACTACGTGTTCGTCATCCTGCTGGGCATGGGCACGGCGGGCGCGGCCGGCGCCACCGTCATCTCGCAGGCGTCGTCGTTCGTGCTGGTGCTGGGCTTCTTCCTCGCGAAGAGGAACCGCATCGCCTGGTCGGACCTGCGTCCCGACCGTCGCATCGCGCTCCATGCGCTGCGGCTGGGGCTCGCCCCGTTCGGCCTGACCATCCTGCCGGAGGCCACGGTGGTGGCCATCAACGTGAACCTGTCGATGTACGGCGGCGAGCAGGCGCTGGCGGCCTACGCGGTGGTGTCCTACACCGCCTGCGTCATCCAGATGCTCATCCAGGGCGTCGGCGACGGCTCGCAGCCGCTCATCAGCAAGCACTACGGGGCGGGCGACGCCGACGGTGTGCGCCGCTTCCGCAACACGAACTACCTGATCACCATCAGCCTGGGCGTGCTGGGGCTCGCGGCCATGTACCTGCTGCGCAATCAGGTGCCGCTGCTGTTCGGCGCGTCGGCCGAGACGGCGGGCCTCATCGCCTACGCGCTGCCCATCTTCTCCACGGCGTACGTGTTCTACGGGTTCACCCATGCGTCAACCTCGTACTTCTACGCGGTGGACGACGCGAAGGCGTCGAGCGCCATCGTGTACGGCGAGGCGCTGCTCGTCGTCCTCATCGTGTTCGGCGCGGCGCGCCTGTTCGGCCTCGACGGCATCTGGCTGTCGGTGACCGCCGTGCAGATGGTGCTGTCGGTGGCGGCCGGCACGCTGCTGCGCTACCGGCACCGGACGCGCCGGGCCGAGCCCGCGCTGGAGCCGGCGGCGGGCGAGGCGTGCTAGCGCGCACGCCGGGTTCCGCCGCGCCCCGCGTCGCGCTCAGCGCGCGTCGGCGAACTCCTGCTCGACGAGCGGTTTGAGGTAGCCGTAGCCCTCGGCGTCCATGCGGGAGTAGGGCACGAAGCGCAGGGCCGCGCTGTTGATGCAGTAGCGCAGGCCGCCCGCCTCGGCGGGGCCGTCGGTGAACACGTGGCCGAGGTGCGCGTCGCCCGCGCGGCTGCGGACCTCGGTGCGGTAGGTGCCGAGCGTGCGGTCGAGGTGCTCGGTGACCACCTCGCGCGCGATGGGGCGCGAGAACGCGGGCCAGCCGCATCCGGCGTCGAACTTGTCCGACGAGGCGAACAGCGGCTCGCCGCTGGTCACGTCCACGTAGATGCCCGGATCGAACGTGCGGTCGTACGCGTTGCGGAACGGCGGCTCGGTGGCGTTCATCCGCGTCACGCGGTATTGGTCGGCCGTCAGCGTGCGGCGCAGCTCGTCGTCGGAGGGGGCGGCGTAGCCGGCCTCGCGGATGCGGGCGTCCACGGCGGCGTCGCCGCCGGCCGCCTCGTCCGCGCCGTCGCCTCCGCGGTGCGGGCGAACCGCGCGTTTCGACACCGACGGCGTGGGGATGTCCTCGCGCTCCACGGCGCGCGCGGTTGCGCCCTCGCCCGGCGCGAGCGGCTCGCACAGCCCGTCCACCTGGACGCACGGCTTCCCCTCGGCGAGGCCCATGCGCTCGGCGAACGCGTCGGCGTCGCGCAGGTTGATGTGGCAGTAGGCGCCCGGGTTCTTGTCGAGGTAGTTCTGGTGGTACTCCTCGGCGGGGTAGAATCCGTCGAGCGGCTCCACCTCGGTGACGATGGGGCTCGCGTAGCGCGCCTGCTGGCGCAGCAGCGACGCCTCGATGGCGGGCAGGTCGGCCTCGTCGGTCCAGTAGATGCCCGTGCGGTACTGCGTGCCGCGGTCGTTGCCCTGGCGGTCGAGCGTCGTGGGGTCGATGGCCTCGAAGAACGCGTCCAGCAGCACGTCGGTGGGCAGGATGCGCGGGTCGTAGGTCACGGCCACGGTCTCGGCGTGGCCCGTGTTCCAGCGGCACACGTCGTGGTAGCTGGGGTTCTCGGTCGAGCCGTTCGCGTACCCTGCCACGGTGCCGCGCACGCCCGGCAGGCGCTTCAAGTAGGCTTCGAGCCCCCAGAAGCAGCCTCCGGCCAGATACAGGGTGCGCGGGGGCGCGGGATCGAGGGCTCCCTCGTCGGTCGAGGCGGCCTCGTCGGTGTGAGCGGTGTTCGCGTGATGCATTGCCCGGTCCTTTCGCTAGCGATCGCGTCCATGGTAGTGCGTGGGGCGCGGGCGCGGGGGCGACTGCGCGAATCCGTCACGCACGCGTTGCCGGCCCCCGGCCATTCCTGCTCTTTTAGCGCATATTGGTGCCAAGTTTGTGACATTTAAGCGACGTACCTTATACTGGCCCTCAGAAAACGCGAACACCGGCAAACCAGGAGGCATGCATGACCGAGGAAACCGTGAGCAACGAAACGTCCGCCGCGTGCAAGACGGCGACGACCGACGACGTCATCGACGTCGCCGTCATCGGGGCCGGCCCGGCCGGACTCACGGCGGGGCTGTACGCCGCGCGCGCCGGCCTGCACGCGGTGCTGTTCGAGCGCATCGCGCCGGGCGGCCAGCTGGCCCAGACCGAGCACATGGAGAACTACCCGGGCTTTCCCGAGGGCGCCAACGGCTTCGAGCTGGCCTTCGCCATGAAGCAGCAGGCCGACCGCTTCGGCGTGAGCAACGTGGGCGAAGAGGTGGTGTCGGTGGACTTCACCCAGAACCCGAAGGTGCTGAGGACGGCGTTCAACGAGTACCGCGCCAAGAGCGTGATCATCGCCACGGGCGCGCGCCCGCGCAAGCTGGGGCTCGAGCTCGAGGAGGACCTGCAGGGCCGCGGCGTGTCGTACTGCGCCACGTGCGACGGCAACTTCTTCCGCGACAAGGAGGTCATGGTGGTGGGCGGCGGCAACACGGCCGCGGGCGACGCCATCTACCTGTCGCGCATCTGCAAGAAGGTGTACCTCGTGCACCGCCGCGACAAGCTGCGCGCCACCGCCATCTACCACAAGCGCCTCGAGGACCTGCCGAACGTCGAGTTCGTCTGGAACGCGGTGCCCCGCAAGCTCGTGGCCGACGAGGGCAAGCTGGCCGGCGTGCGCCTCGAGATGCTCGAGACGGGCGAGGAGCGCGACCTGCCCGTGGACGGCCTGTTCGTGGCCGTGGGCACCGAGCCGAACACCGAGTTCCTGGGCGGCGCGCTGCAGCTCGACGAGACGGGCTACATCGTGGCCGACGAGTCGTGCACGACCGAGGTGCCCGGCGTGTTCGCGGCCGGCGACGTGCGCACGAAGTTCCTGCACCAGGTGGTGACCGCCGTGTCCGACGGCGCCGTCTGCTCCGAGGAGGCCGCCGAGTTCCTGGCGATCTAGCAAGGGGTGCGCAACGCCTGACGATCTGCTATCATAAACCGGTTACAGCACGAGCGCCCGCTCCGCATGCTTGGGGCGGGCGCTCTCCGCGCGCGGGGGCGCGCTCGGGAACCACGTCACGAAGGACAGCACAGGATGCAAGATACCGATATGCGCGAGAAGCTGCTCAAGATCATCGAAGCCTACGAGGACGTGCAGGCGAAGATGGGCGATCCGGCCGTTCTCGCCGATCAGAAGGAATACAACCGCCTGGCCAAGGAATACGCCAACCAGGGCCCGCTCGCCAAGAAGGCGCGCGAGTACGTGCAGGCGGCCGACGACCTGGCCGCGGCGCGCGAGATGCTGGCCGACTCCGACATGCGCGAGTTCGCCCAGGAGGAGATCGCCGAGATCGAGGGTCAGCTGCCGGCGCTCGAAGAGGACATCAAGTTCATGCTCATCCCGGCCGACCCGGCCGACGACAAGGACATCATCGTGGAGATCCGCGCGGCCGCCGGCGGCGACGAGGCGGCCCTCTTCGCGGGCGACCTGTACAAGATGTACGAGCGGTTCGCGGCGGCGCAGGGTTGGAAGACCGAGACGATGGACATGTCGGCATCCGAGGCCGGCGGCTTCAAGGAAGTCCAGTTCAAGGTCAAGGGCGATCACGTGTACTCGGTCATGAAGTTCGAGAGCGGCGTGCATCGCGTGCAGCGCGTCCCGAAGACCGAGAGCCAGGGCCGCATCCACACGTCCACGGCGACGGTGGCCGTGCTGCCCGAAGCCGACGAGGTGGAGATCGACATCAACGACAACGACCTGCGCATCGACGTGTACCGCGCCGGCGGCCCGGGCGGCCAGTGCGTGAACACCACCGACTCGGCCGTGCGCATCACGCACCTGCCGAGCGGTCTGGTGGTGCAATCGCAGGACCAGAAGTCGCAGCTGCAGAACAAGATCGCGGCCATGGCCGTGCTCCGCGCGCGCCTGTACGAGAAGATGCTGGCCGAGCAGCAGGCCGCCGAGGGCGCCAAGCGCCTCGCGCAGATCGGCTCGGGCGACCGCAGCGAGAAGATCCGCACGTACAACGGCCCGCAGGACCGCGTGACCGACCACCGCATCGGCTTCAACGGCACGTACAACGGCGTGCTGCTGGGCGACGGCCTGGGCGACGTGATCACCGCGTTGCAGGCCGCCGACCGCGCGCAGAAGCTCGAGCAGGCCGTCTAGCCGGCGAACCGCACGTGGCGAACGACATCTGGACCATTCAGGCCGCCCTCGATTGGACGGTGGGCTACCTCGAGCGCAAGGGCGACGAGAACCCGCGGCTGTCCGCGCAGTGGCTGCTGTCCGAGGCCACCGGCCTGCGGCGCATCGAGCTGTACGCGAACTTCGAGCAGCCTTTGTCGATGGAGGAGCGCGACGTGCTGCGCGCCTACGTCACGCGCCGCGGCAAGGGCGAGCCGCTGCAGTACATCACCGGCGAGGTGGGCTTCCGGCACATCACCGTGCAGGTGCGCCCCGGCGTGCTCATCCCGCGCCCCGAGACCGAAGTCCTCGTCAGCGAGGCGTTGGCCCTGCTGCCCGCCGCGCCGAAGCGGGTGGCCGCCGACTCCCTGCGTCCGGACGGCGACTTTGGGGAGCAGGGCGCCGCGCAGACGGCCGACGGGGACGCTTCCCCGGGCGAACCCGGGCCCGAGCCCGCCGAGCCTCCCGAGCTCCTCGTGGCCGACCTCTGCACCGGGTCCGGCTGCATCGCCTGCTCCGTGGCCTACGAGCACCCGCTCGCGCGTGTGGTGGCCACCGACATCGCCCCCGAAGCCGTCGCGCTCGCGCGCGACAACGTCGCGGCGCTCGAGCTGTCCGGGCGCGTCGACGTCCTCGCGTGCGATCTGGGGGAGGGCATCGACGACGCGCTCCTGGGCGCGTTCGACCTCGTCGTGTCCAACCCGCCGTACGTGCCCACGGCCGTCATGGACGGCATCCCGCGCGAGGTGGCCGCGTTCGAGCCCGCGCTCGCGCTCGACGGCGGCGCCGACGGCCTCGACGTGCTGCGCCGCCTGCTGCCGTTCTGCCGACGCGCCCTCAAGGAGGGCGGCGGCTTCGCCTTCGAGCTGCACGAGACGTGCCTGGACGAGGCCGCCCGCCTCGCCGGGGACGCCGGCTTCGCCGACGTGCGCATCGTCTCCGACCTCGCCCAACGCCCCCGCGTCCTCACGGGGCGCAAGCCGCTCGCGTAGCCGGCGGGCCGCTCGCGGCTTCGTTGGCCGGCCGTGCGCGCGTTTCGGAACGGGAACGACGATTCGCGCCGCCGTCGGCGCGGCGCGCGAATCGCCGAGTTCTAGCCAATTTTTTCGTTTTGCGTGCGCTCGAGGGGGCTTGTCGCCCCGCAGCGCCCGAACGCGCATCGCGCGACCTGCGGAAACGCAAAAACTGCTTTCGAAAATCGACGTCCAAGGGCGCTTCGAAGCGCCGAATCGCACGCAAAACGAAAGAATTGGCTAGCATGCGCGAATTCCGCTGTCAAACCGCCGTTGACATCCCGCAGACCAACCCCCCCGTCATCCTGAGCGGAGCGACCGCAGGGAGCGCGCTCCGCTCGCTCAGGACGACAACCTGCCCGCCCATAGGATGGCGGCTTGCCCAGGTGCATGTCAACGGCGGTTTAACAGCGAAATCTCCGAATTCCATGCAATTTTTTCGTTTTGCGACCGTCGAGGGGCTCCGTTGGGCGGCACGCCATGCAAGCGGTTCTTGCAACCCCAGATCATGACACTGCTCGGCGCGCGATCGAGCCCCGAACGTTCGCAAAACGAAATAATTGCTTGCTGCGAGCTGATTCGCGTGCCGCAGGAGCGCTCCCTACGAGTCCCAGCCCCCGGCGGGCCTTCGACGCGCCCCGCCGCGTTTCCGATGCGCCTTCGGCGGAAGCGGCGCGGCGCAGTCGGCTATAATGGGGCGAAAACGCGAACGAGGAGGCGCCATGCTGGAGCGGAACGTTCTTGACGATAACCTGACCCTGTCGGCCTACGTGCTGCGGCAGCGGCTGGAAGGCCGCGAGCCGAAGATCGGCCTCGTGCTGGGATCGGGCCTCAACCCCCTGGCGAACGAGATCGCCGACGCGGTGAGCATCCCCTACGTGGAGGTGCCGCGCATGAAGACGAGCACGGCCGAAGGCCACGTGGGCCGCTTCGTCTGCGGCACGCTGGGCGGGAAGTGCGTGCTGGCCATGCAGGGCCGCCTGCACGCCTACGAGGGCAACAGCGCGCAGGAGGTGGCGTACCCCGTGTGGCTCATGGAGCGCCTCGGCGTGCGCACGCTCATCACCACGAACGCGGCGGGGGCGCTCAACCCGAACTACGAGGTGGGCGACTTCTGCATCATGGCCGACCAGATCAACTTCACGGGGCGCAACCCCATCGCGGCGCCCGACCCGGCGAACCTGTCCGACCGCTTCTTCTCCATGCTCGACGCGTTCGACCCCGAGCTGCGCGCCATCGCGCACGACGTGGCCGCCGAGCGCGGCGTGCGCGTGCAGGAGGGCGTGTACCTCGGGGCGCTCGGCCCCAGCTTCGAGACGCCGGCCGAGATCCGCATGTTCCGCTCATGGGGCGCCGACACGGTGGCCATGAGCGTATGCGAGGAGGTCATCGCCGCGCGGCACGTCGGCATGCGCGTGCTGGGCATCTCGCTCGTGTCGAACATGGGCTGCGGCATCGAGGGCGCGAGCCCCACCGGCCTCGAGGTGCTCGACGTGGCGAAGACGCGCGAGACGGACTTCGCCCGCCTCGTCACCGGCATCGTCGAGCAGCTGTAACGGCGTCGGGGGCCGCGGCGTGTGGACGCTGCGGCCCCCGACGCGGAGATCGCCGCGCGGACGTCGTCGCCCGCTGTGCGGCCGCCCGCGTCCGCGCGGCCTACGCCTCCAGCTTCAGGTCGCCTTCGACGATGAGGCCGGCCTTGCGCATGAGCGCGCCCACGGCCCCGGCGATGAGCGCGGGCAGCACGAAGCAGACCAGCACGAGGCCGACCCAGTCGAAGACGCCCGGGGCGGCCGCTCCGGCCTCCATGCCCGCGATCCAGCCGGTGTACACGCCGATGGGGCCCACGAGCCCGCACGTGCCCATGCCCGAGGCCACGGCGGGGCCGTTCTGGCTGATCTGGAACACGCAGGTGGCAAGCGGGCCGGTGATGGCCGAAGCTACGATGGCCGGCACCCAGACGAGCGGCTTCTTCACGATGTTGCCCATCTGCAGCATGGAGGTTCCCAGCCCCTGGGACAGCAGGCCGCCCCAGCGGTTCTCGCGGAAGCTCAGCACGGCGAAGCCGACCATCTGCGCGCAGCAGCCGGCCAGCGCCGCGCCGCCCGCGAGCCCCGTCAGCCCGAGCGCCGCGCAGATGGCCGCCGACGAGATGGGCAGCGTGAGCGCGATGCCGATGACCACCGACACGATGACGCCCATGAAGAACGGCTGCAGCTCGGTGGCCCACATGATGAACCCGCCCACGGACGAGGCCAGCGCGCCGATCCACGGCGCCGCCGCCAGTGCGAGCCCGCATCCGACGAGGATGGTGACCGCGGGCGTGACGATGATGTCCACCTTCGTCTCCTTGGACACGGCCTTGCCCGCCTCGGCCGCCACCACGGCGATGATGAGCACGGCCAAGGGCCCGCCGGCGCCGCCCACGTCGTTGGCGGCGTAGCCCACGGCGGCCAGCGAGAACAGCACGAGGGGAGGGGTGCGCAGCGCGTATCCGATGGCGATGGCCATGGCCGGCCCCGCCACGCTCTTGGCGAACGTGCCCACCTGGTTGAAGAACCCCCATCCCGACAGGTCGCCGACGGTGCTCAGGATGGTGCCGATCAGAAGCGACGCGAACAGCCCCTGCGCCATCGCCGACAGCGCGTCGATGGCGTAGCGCTGGAAGGTGATCTCGATGTCCTTGCGTTCGAAGAATGCTGCAACCGATGATGCCATGGTACCCCGTCCCCTTGGTTCGACCTGCCTGTTCGTGTGGGGAACCATAGTAGGCGAACCGTGCGGCGCGGCGAGCCGCCGATTCCCGATCGGCGGCAATTCCGCCCGTGCGCGGCAGCGCGTCCCCGCGGGGGACCGTTTCTCGGGGGCGTCGGTTCGGGACATTTGCGGACGCGAGGCGCGTTCGGGGCGCGTTCGGGTACAATCGGAGGTCGACCGAGAGACTGAGAAGAGATACGGGAAGCGAACCACATGAACCATCGACTTGCACTGCACGTGCTGGCAAGCGGCAGCCGCGGCAACGCGGCCGTCATCGAGGACGCCGTCACGGGCAAGGGCGTGCTCGTGGACTGCGGCATCTGCAAGCGCGACTTCTTCGCGCGCTGCGACGAGGCCGGGTTCGACCCGGCGAACCTCGAGGCCGTCCTCGTCACGCACGACCACACCGACCACACGAAGGGGCTCGGCGTGGTGCTGCGGGGGCTGGCGAAGCTGGGCATCGAGCCCCCGGTGTTCGCGGACGACGCCGTGCGCGCGGCCAGCAAGGAGATCGGCGCGCTCGAGGGCGCGTGCGACCTGCGCGCGTTCTCCGCGGGCGACGCGCTGTCGCTGGCGGGCATGCAGGTGCACGCGTTCCGCACGTCGCACGACGCGGCGGCGTCGTGCGGGTTCCGGCTCGAGGGCGGCGGCGACGCGGTGGGCTTCATGACCGACACGGGCATCGTCACCGGCGAGGCCGACGAGGCGCTGCGCGGCGTGCGCATCCTCGCGCTGGAGAGCAACCACGACGTGCAGATGCTCAAGGACGGGCCGTATCCCTACCCGGTGAAGCGGCGCGTGGGATCCGACTTCGGCCACCTGTCGAACGCGCAGGCCGCCGACGAGCTGGAGGGTCTGCTGAGCGACGCGCTCGAGCAGGTGGTGGCCATGCACATCTCGCAGAACAACAACACGTACCGGCTGCCGGACGAGGCGCTGCGCGCGGTGGTCGAGCAGGCCGGGCACCCCGCCGTCGTGCAGGTGGCGTACCAGGCCATGCTCGTGAGCGTCCGCTAGTCCCGCACGTCTCCTACATGGTCTTCTGCATGCGCGCGATCTGCGCGAAGTAGACGACCGTGGCGACGATCTCCACGCCGATGAGCGCGAGCAGCCCGGCGACGCTCACCTCCCCGACGACGTACAGCACGAGCCCCGCGATGGGCACGAGCACGCTGAACGTCTCGAACGCGAGCAGGGCGGCCTTGCCGTTGATGGCGGCGTTGCGCTCGTCTCCCTGCTCGATGAGCTCGACGCGCGTGGGCTTGTGGGCCAGCGCGAACGCGCCGCACACGATGAGCGCCGCCGCGCACCCGCCGAAGCCCCACACGGCCTTGCCCGCGAGGGGCAGGAGGGCGGACGCGCCGCCGAGGTCGAGGGCGAACACGACGGCGGCGAGCGCGCAGGCGATGCCGAGGGACAGCGTGAGGACAGCGGGCTTCTTATTCATGGTCTTCCTCCTGGTAGATGAACACGTCTTCGATCCGCAGGTCGAAGCGGCGGGCGATTTTGAACGCGAGCAGGATGGAGGGGTTGTAGCGCCCCTTCTCGAGCGAGCTGATGGTCTGGCGCGACACGCCCAGCTCGAGCGCGAGGTCCTCCTGCTTGATGCCGCGCGCTTTGCGGATCTCCTCCAAGCGGTTCTCCATGCGCGCCCCTTTCTCCCGATACGACTATGTAAAGCTAGCTTTCCATACAGTATACGAGGCGAACGCAAAAATGTAAAGCATGCTTTCCATTCGATGTCATTGGATGCGATGCGTCGTATAGGCATGCATGTCGCCTGCATTTCGAAAGAGCAAAATTCATGCAAAACGTGATACAATCCTTGCATAAGATATGAACAAAGGAGGTTCTCATGGTGATGCCGCTCCCTGCGATCAGGCCCATTAGCGATCTTCGTACCGATTTGAACGGTATTTGCGACGAGGCTCGCGATACGAGGCAGCCCATCTTCATGACGAAGAATGGAAAGGCGAGCCTCGTGGTGATGGATTGTGAGGCGTACGAGCAGCAGCGACAGCGTGACCGCTACGTCATGAAACTGCGCGAGGCCGAGATAGAGGCTCGCTATCGTCCGGAAACCGTTTCCCAAGCCCAGCTTGACGAGCGTTTGGACAAGGTGTTCGCGATGTGGGATCACTGATGGCGCGCTTGGCGCCAGCGTATCGGCCCCGCGCCAGCTACGACATCGAGTCGATCGTCGTCTATATCGGGCAGGTGCTCGATTCGCCTAAAGCGGCGCGAACTAGGTACGAAAGCCTGAAAGAGACGGTATCGCTGCTGTGCGACATGCCCGATCTTGGAAGGCCGTTCGATGACGACCGTCTGGTATTCAGGGATCGCCGCAGTTATCGGGTGGGCTCGTACCGGTTGTTCTACTCGTATTCCGCGGATACGCTCACCATATGGCGCGTCGTCCATTCCACGCAGGACATGGACGACTACGCCTTGGTCGATTTGGTCGATTAAAACGGCGCGGCTTACGCGGCCGGCGTGTAGGACCAGAGGCCGGTCGCCTGCGACGTGATCTCGTCGAAGGTCCAGTGGCGGCTCGTGTGGTCGCGGCTGAGCGGGTCCACCACGGCGAGCGTGCCGTGCTCGTCGATGCCGGTGATCACGATGTAGGTGGCCGACGAGCCGAACGAGCCGGCCTTCATGGCGGCGATGATGGGCCGGTCGCCCACGAGCTCGCGTCGCATGGCCAGCTCGTTCGCCTCGATCTCGCGCGAGGCCAGCCCCAGCTGGGCCGCGCCCTCGGTGAGGAGCTCGGTGGCGTCGACGGAGTTCGCGTAGCCGCTGCTCTGCGAGAACGAGGCGACCTCGACGGGCCCGGTGCCCGTGTCGCCGGTGGCCTCGATATGCACCATGGCCAGGCACAGGGGCGCCGCGCCCGCGTCCCCGACCGTGCTGGCGCCGTAGGGACGGTCGGCCCATTGCGGGTCGTCCTGGTACAGCGCGGGCACCGTGCCCTGCTCCCACGACGACTGCGGCGCGCTGAGGCTCGCGGTGCCCGTGGAGGCGGCGGCGCTCGCCGACCCGATGAGGGGGAAGGCCCCTTCGTCGATGGCGCCGGTCAACGCGCGCGCGGCGAAGATGCCGAGGAACGCCGACAGGATGGCGACGAGCACCATGGCGAACACCGCCTTGAGCACGCGTTGCGGCTCGAAGCTTTGGCGCGCTTGGCGCGAGGCGGTCGAGCTGCGGGCGCATACGGGGCGCACCGCCTCGGAGGGCGCGTAGGTTCTGATGCAGGTGGAGCGTTTCGGCGCGGACGCGTAGCGGATGCCGTGCGTGCGGTTGGGGAGGCAGCGGCGTTCCGTCGCGTACGGGTCGGTGCGGTAATCGGAGCCGGCGCTTTGGGAAACGAAGTAGAGTAAGCCTCGATACGGCATGAACGCCTCCTTTCATGGTGGTGTGCGGAGATAGACCAAGCCCCTTGTCGCACGGGGCGCTCGCGGGGCTTTCGTGGTAGGTGAGTGTACCGCCCGCGTGATCGTGCGCATGCGAGCTGGGACAACCGTTTCCCCGGTATGAGCGATCGGTCAGCAATCCGACATGTTTTCGGCGCGTTGACGGCGTATTCGAAGCGAGGGGGAGGTGCGAGGCTGGAGGGCCGGGCGCCGGCGAAGCGCCCGTCCCGGCTACTCGATCACCCAGGTGCCCAGCAGCGCGAAGTGGTCCGTGCCCTGCACGTCGACCGTCTGGAGGTCGCCCACAGACATGCCGCTGTTCTTGGAGTACACGATGTGGTCGATCTCGATCATGGGCGGCACCGGCACCATGGCGTAGTACGGCTCGGAGGGGTAGGTCATGTGGAAGCCCTCGCCCGCCTGCTGCGACGCGTCCACGAGGGTGTCGCCGAGCATCTTGCGGTAGCGCGAGTGGTCCCACGTCGAGTTGAAGTCGCCCATGATGAGGTACTCGTCGTCGTAGCGGCGCAGCGTGCCCAGGTTGGCGAGGCTCTCGTTCCAGAAGCCGCGCGCGCCCGTCTTGGGGGAGGCGGGATGCGCGCTGACGAGGCGCACCGGGCGTCCGCCGGCGACGATCGTGCAGGCGGGCACGGCGGACCCGGTGACGGGCAGGATGCTGTCGGACGCGTCGCTGACGGGCGCGAGCGCGTAGATGGCGTTGATGCCGCCGTTGTCGCCGGCCCCCGCCGCGCCGAGGACGCGCGAGGGCAGCAGCTCGTCGAGGCCGGCCGCCGACAGCCGCTCGACGAGCGAGTCGCTGACCTCCTGGAGGGCGAGCACCTCGACGCGCTGGTCGCGGACGATCGAGACGATCTGCTCGGCGTCGGCGTTGCCGTTCTTCGTGTTGAGGGTCATGACGCGCATGACGGCGTCGTCCGCGGTTCGGGCGGGCGCGGGCTGCGTCGCCTCCTCGGCGATGCGGGGCGCGGGCACGAAGAAGCCCGCATGCCAGACGACTTGGCAGGCAAGGCACAGCACCGTGACTGCAACGAGCGCCTTTCTCCTGGTCAGCGCTGCGATGACGAGCATGATGGCGCTCGGTGCCGCCAGCCAGGGCACGAACGCGGCGGCCTCGGGGACGAGCCGGCCGTTGCTCAGGGCGGAGGGCGCGAAGCGCGCGGCCATGATCACGACCACGCATGCGGTGACGGCCCACAGAACGATCGAGAGCGCCGTGCGAACGGGGGAGCGGCGGCTCTGAGCCGCCCGTGCCGCCGTCCTGCCGCCTGTCGTTGCTTCGTCCATGCCCGTTCCTGCCTTACCGTCGAGAATCCCCACGGCCCCCAATCTATCATTCGAACCGTCAGCGGGCACGGCGGATCGCCGTTCGATCCCCAAACGTCAGCGAATGCCCATGCGGTCCGAAGCCCGCCGGGCGTCCTGCGGCGCAACCCCCAGCCGTTCCATGTGAATTTCCCGCGCAAACGCTTCGACCGTCAAAGTTTTTCTTGCATCCGCGGAGCGCGGGGGTATACTTTCCTCCAACAAGTTCATAGATGAAATGCGATGACGAGGACAGTAGGGACGAATCCATCTCAAGAGAGCCGGCGGATGCTGCGAGCCGGCGGTGGACGGTCCGAATGCCCCCTCCGAGCAGTTCAGCTGAACGTCTTGGCCCGCGACGGACGATCTCCGGGTGCAGCCGAGGCAAGTAACCTGAACCGGCGACTCCGTTATCAGTCCGAAACGAGCCCCGCTCGACCGCCGTGCACCGGCGGCGCGACGCGGCAGCTCACTTCTCTCTGAGGTCCTGGTGCAGGTTGCTTGCAGCAGGATTTTTTTACGGGCGGAACCCAGAGAGAAGGGATCGGACATGCAGCTACGCAGCGACGCCGTACGATGCGGCACAGCGCGCGCCCCTCACCGCAGCCTGCTCAAGGCTGACGGCATCACCGACGAGGAGATGGAACGGCCGCTCGTCGCCGTCTTCAACTCCCGCAACGACATCATCCCGGGGCACAACAACCTCGACAAGATCGCCGAGGCCGTGAAGGCCGGCATCTACATGGCCGGCGGCGTGCCGTTCGAGATCTCCACCATCGGCGTGTGCGACGGCATCGCCATGAACCACGACGGCATGCACTACTCGCTCGTGTCGCGCGAGGCCATCGCCGACTCGCTGGAGTGCGCGGTGCAGGGCCACGCCTTCGACGCGCTCGTGTGCATCCCGAACTGCGACAAGATCGTGCCGGGCATGCTGCTGGGCGCGCTGCGCGTGAACATCCCCACGGTGTTCGTGTCGGGCGGCCCGATGCTGGCTGGCAAGCATCCGGGCGGTTGCGGCCCCACCACCGACCTCAACACGCTGTTCGACGGCGCGGCGCGCGTGCACAACGGCACGATGACCGCCGACGAACTCAAGTTCTACGAGGACACGGCGTGCCCCACCTGCGGCAGCTGCTCGGGCATGTTCACGGCGAACTCGATGAACTGCCTGTGCGAGGCCCTCGGCATCGCGCTTCCCGGCAACGGCACCGTCCCCGCGGTGTACTCCGAGCGCATCCGCCTGGCGAAGCACGCGGGCATGAAGGTGATGGAGCTGCTGGAGCAGGGGATCTGCGCGCGCGACATCGTGAGCGAGGCCGCCATCCACAACGCCATGGAATGCGACATGGCCTTCGGCGGCTCCACGAACACGGTGCTGCACCTCACGGCCGTCGCCCGCGAGGCGGGCCATCCCATCACGATGGACGACTGGGACGCCGCGAGCGCGCGCACGCCGCACCTCGTGAAGCTGCAGCCCTCGGGCCCGCGCCCGCTGTCCGACCTGTACGAGGTGGGCGGCGTGCCCGTGGTCATGCACGAGCTGGCCGAGCTCGACCTGCTCGACCGGCGCGCGATCACCTGCATGGGCCCGCTCGACGAGTACCTGCGGACGTGCACGAAGCCGGCCGACGGCGAGGTGTGCCGCACGCACGACAACCCGTTCTCCCCGGTGGGCGCGCTCAAGGTGCTGCACGGCAACATCGCGCCCGACGGCGCCATCGTGAAGAAGTCGGCCGTCGACCCCTCGATGCTCACCCACACGGGCCCCGCGCGCTGCTTCGACAGCGAGGAGGAGGCCTGCGCCGCCATCAACGGCGGGCGGGTCGAGGCGGGCGACGTGGTGGTCATCCGCTACGAGGGCCCCAAGGGCGGCCCGGGCATGCGCGAGATGCTCACGCCCACGTCGTCCATCGTGGGGATGGGCCTGTCCACGAGCGTCGCGCTCATCACCGACGGACGCTTCTCGGGCGCCACGAAGGGCCCGGCCGTGGGACACGTGAGCCCCGAGGCGGCCGCGGGCGGCCCCATCGCGCTCATCGAGGAAGGCGACACGGTGACGGTGGACATCGAGGGCGGCGCGCTCACGCTGGGCGTGGACGACGCCGAGCTCGAACGCCGTCGCGCGGCATGGACGCCGCCGGCGCCGAAGCACGACCACGGCGTGCTCGCGAAGTACGCGAAGCTCGTCTCATCCGCAGACAAGGGGGCGTATGTGTCATGACCAACGCACGCAGCACCTCAACCGACGACGCCGCGCCGCGTCCGACGCAGGCCAACGCCACGGCCGCCGGCGCGTCGCGCGGCCTGGGCAGCAGGACGCCCAAGCAAGGCACTGCCATGATCGGCGCCGAGGCCGTCGTGGCCTCGCTCGAGGCCGAGGGCGTCGACCTCGTGTTCGGCTACCCGGGCGGCCAAGCCATCAAGATATACGACGCGCTGTACGACTCCGCCCAGATCAAGCACGTGCTGGCGCGCCACGAGCAGGGCGCCGTGCACGAGGCCGACGGCTATGCGCGCGCCACGGGCAACGTGGGCGTGGCCATCGTCACGAGCGGCCCGGGCGCCACGAACACGGTGACGGGCATCGCGACGGCCTACATGGACAGCGTGCCGCTCGTGGTGATCACGGGCCAGGTGCCGCGCGGCGTCATCGGCACCGACTCGTTCCAGGAGTCCGACATCGTGGGCATCACCATGCCGGTGGTCAAGCACAGCTACCTGCTGCAATCGACCGACGAGCTCACGCGGACGTTCCGCGAGGCGTTCCACATCGCCAAGACCGGGCGCCCCGGCCCCGTGCTCATCGACATCCCGTCCGACCTGGCCAGCGAACGCATGGTGTTCGACTACCCCGACGACGTGAACCTGCCGTCGTACAAGCCCACCTACCGCGGCAACGCCAAGCAGATCAAGCAGGCCGTCGCGCGCATCGCCCGGGCCGAGCGCCCCGTGCTGTACGTGGGCGGCGGCACCGTGTCGTCGGGCGCGTCCGAGGAGCTGAGGGAGCTCGCCGAGCTCATGCAGATCCCCGTGGTCACCACGCTCATGGGCAAGGGCGCGTTCCCCGCGTCGCACCAGCTGAACCTGGGGCCCGTGGGCATGCACGGCTCGAAGTACGCGAACCTCGCCATGACCGAGAGCGACCTCCTCATCGCGGCGGGCGCGCGCTTCTCCGACCGCGTGACGGGCAAGCTCGACGAGTTCGCGCCGCACGCCGACGTCATCCACATCGACATCGACCCGGCCGAGATCGGCAAGGTGCGCGAGGTGCAGGTGCCCATCGTCGGCGACCTCAAGGGCGTGCTCGGCGGCATCGTGGCGAGCCTCCGGAAGGAGGGCGCCCGTCCGAACACGGGCGACTGGGTGGCGCAGATATCCGCGTGGCGCACGCGCTACCCGTTCTACCATCCCGGCGTGGGCGACGATCCGGACGAGATCGTGCCCGAAGTGGTGCTGAAGAAGCTCTCCGAGCTGCTCGACCCGCAGAAGAGCGTCGTCGTGACCGAGGTGGGGCAGCACCAGATGTGGGCCGCCCAGAGCGTGGACCGCGAGGCGCCGCGCAGCTTCATCTCCTCGGGCGGCCTCGGCACGATGGGTTTCGGCTTCCCGGCCGCCATCGGCGCCGCCATCGGGTGTCCCGAGAAGCAGGTGGTGTGCGTGGCGGGCGACGGGTCGTTCCAGATGAACAGCCAGGAGATGGCCACGGCGGGCATCCACCGCGTGCCGGTGAAGGTGCTCATCCTGGACAACCGCTGCCTCGGCATGGTGCATCAGTGGCAGAAGCTGTTCTACGACGAGCGCTACTCCTCGACGTTGCTCGACGCGAACCCCGACTTCGTGAAGCTGGCCGACGCGTACGGCTGGCAGGCCGAGCGCGTGGAGAAGCCCGCCGACGTGGAGGCGGCGCTCGAGCGCATGCTGGCCAGCGACGGCCCGTACCTGCTGGACGTGGCCATCTCGCGCGATCAGAACGTGTATCCCATGGTGGCGCCGGGCCGCGCGCTCGACGAGGTGATCGGCGCCATCGACGTGGCCGTGGGCGCCGTGCGCACCGACGTGCCCGAAGGCGACGAGGTCGATGCACTCGACGAGGTCGACGAGAACGACGAGAAGGGGGGCGCGCGATGAAGCACATCCTGTCCGTCCTGGTGGAGAACAAGCCCGGCGTGCTGTCGCGCGTGACCGGCCTCATCTCGCGGCGCGGCTTCAACATCGAGTCGCTGTCGGTGGGCCCCACCGAAGACCCCACCATGTCGCGCGTCACGGCCATCGTGAAGGCCGACGACGTGGCCTACGAGCAGATCACGAAGCAGCTGCACAAGCTGATCAGCGTGCACAAGATCACCGACCTCACCAACGACGCCGCCATCGAGCGCGAGCTCGTGCTGTTCAAGGTGAACGCCCAGCCCGACCGCCGCAACGAGATCATCGAGATCGCCAACGTGTTCCGCGCGAAGATCGTGGACGTGGGCAGAAGCTCGCTGACCATCGAGGCCACGGGCGACGAGAGCAAGCTCAAGGGCATGGAGGACCTCTTCCGCGCCTACGGCATCAAGGAGATCACCCGCACCGGCAAGATCGCTATGTCCCGCAACAGCAAGGACGTGTAAGGCGCGCGGACGCACGCCGCATCAGGTACAACCAGCCTCAAGAAAGGAAACCAACCATGGCTGTTACGATCTATCATGAGAACGACGCGAACCCCCAGCTCATCCAGGACAAGAAAGTGGCCATCATCGGGTACGGCAGCCAGGGCCACGCCCATGCGCTCAACCTGAAAGACTCGGGGGTCGACGTGCGCGTGGGCCTGCGCGAGGACTCGAAGTCGCGGGTCAAGGCCGAGGAGGCGGGCCTCAAGGTGATGAGCGTCGCCGGCGCCGCCGAGGAAGCCGACCTCATCATGATCCTCACGCCCGACGAGACGCAGGCCGCAACCTACGAGGCTGAGATCGCCCCGCATCTCAAGCCCGGCGACACCCTCGCGTTCGCGCACGGCTTCAACATCCACTTCGGCTACATCACGCCGCCCGAGGACGTGGACGTCGTCATGATCGCGCCGAAGGGCCCGGGCCACATGGTGCGCCGCGTGTTCACCGAGGGCGCCGGTGTGCCGTGCCTCATCTGCGTGAGCCAAGACGCGTCGGGCCAGGCCAAGGACGTGGCGCTGTCCTACGCGTGGGGCATCGGCGGCGCGCGCGCCGGCGTCATCGAGACCACGTTCAAGAACGAGACGGAAACCGACCTGTTCGGCGAGCAGGCCGTGCTGTGCGGCGGCGTGACGGCCCTCATCAACGCCGGGTTCGAGACGCTCGTCGAGGCGGGCTACCCGCCCGAGATGGCCTACTTCGAGTGCTTCCACGAGATGAAGCTCATCGTGGACCTCATGTACGAAGGCGGCATGTCGAACATGCGCTACTCCATCTCGAACACGGCCGAGTACGGCGACTACTACGCCGGCCCCCAGGTGATCACCGACGACGCGAAGGCCGCGATGAAGACCATCCTCGAGCGCATCCAGGACGGCAGCTTCGCCCACGAGTTCATGGAGGACTCCAAGAACGGCCAGGCGTGGCTGAAGGAGCAGCGCATGGAGCACGGCAACGCCCAGATCGAGGAAGTGGGCGCCAACATCCGCTCGATGTTCAGCTTCGTGCGGAGGTAGGCCGCGCCTCGGCGCCAGAGCCTCGGGGACCCCTCGCCACGCGCCGGGGGTCCCTTTTTTCGTCCCGGCGCGCGCGATGCCGCGGGCTCCCGGGCGCCGCGGCCGCCTCAAAGGTGGGTTTCTGGGAATTTCGCCGGCTGAGCCTTCGGTTCGCGGCGTTTCGCACTATCATGGACTCGTCGCGCTCGTCAAGCGCGGCGCGCCGCCCCGTTCGGGACGCGGCAACGATTCGGATCAATGAAACGCATAGGACGCAAGACGCAAGGTGGTTACCATTATGACGAAGAAGGTGCTGGTTACCGAGAAGCTGGCCGACGCCGGCCTCGCGGTGCTTCGCGACAAGGGCTACGAGGTGGACGTGCGGCTGGAGCTGGGGCCCGAGGAGCTGGTCGCGGCCATCCCCGCCTACGACGCGCTCATCGTGCGCTCGGCGACGAAGGTCGACCGCGCGGTCATCGAGGCCGCGGAGAACCTGCGCATCATCGGCCGCGCCGGCGTGGGCGTGGACAACGTGGACGTGGAGGCCGCCACCGAGCGCGGGATCATCGTGTGCAACGCCCCCACGTCGAACATCGTCTCGGCCGCCGAGCACACGCTGGGCCTCATGCTGGCCTGCGCGCGCAAGGTGCCGCAGGCGAACGCGTCCATGCACGCGGGGAAATGGGAGCGCAGCCGCTTCACCGGCGTGGAGCTGTACGAGAAGACGCTCGCCATCTTTGGCCTCGGCCGCATCGGCGGCCTCGTGGCCGAGCGCGCCCGCGCCTTCGGCATGAAGCTCGTCGGCTACGACCCCTACTGCAGCCCCGAGCGCGCCGAGCAGCTGGGCGTCACCCTGTACGACGACGTGGACGCGCTCGTGCTGCTGGCCGATTTCATCACCGTGCACCTTCCCAAGACGAAGGAAACCATCGGCATGTTCGGTCCCGACCAGTACGCGCGCATGAAGGACGGCGTGGTGCTCGTGAACGCGGCACGCGGCGGCATCTACAACGTGGACTCGCTCGCCGACTTCCTGGCCGCGGGCAAGATCGGCGCCGTCGGCATCGACGTGTACGAGAGCGAGCCCTGCCTGACGAGCCCGCTGCACGAGTTCGACAACGCCGTGCTCACGCCGCACATCGCGGCGAGCACGCGCGAGGCGCAGCTGCGCGCCGGCGTGCAGACGGCCGAGTACGTGGCCGCGGGCCTCGAGGGGTCCATCGTGCCGACGGCGCTCAACATGGCGCCCGTGCCGCCCGAGGTGATGGACGCGGTGGGCCCGTACGTGCCCGCGTGCCAGATGATGGGCAGCATGCTCGCGCAGATCGACGGCGAGATCCCGCAGTTCCTCAAGCTGACGACCGCCGGGACGCTGGCGAACGCCGACGTGTCCATCCTCGTGGCCGGCACGCTCAAGGGCATCCTGTCCTACAAGAGCTCCACCACGGTGACGCCGGTGAACGCCGACTCCATCGCGAAGCGCCACGGCATCAAGGTGGAGACGCTCTCGGTGGCCGACGCCGACGGCTACGCCTCCACCGTGTCGGTGGTGGCCGACGGCACCGAGGTGGCCTGCACGCTGGCCGGCGAGGCCCAGGCCGCGCGCCTCGTGTCGCTGCTGGGCTACAAGCTGGACATCGCGCCGGCGGGCCAGTCGCTCGTGTTCGAGTACGTGGACGCGCCGGGCCGCGTGGGCACCATCGGCACCATCCTGGGCGAGGCGGGCATCAACATCACCACGATGCAGATCGGCACCAAGCCGGCCGAGCAGTGCGCGCTCGTGTACATGAACGTGGAAGGCGACGTCGACGACGCCGTGCTGGCCTCGCTGCGCGCCGGGCTGGGCGACCTCAAAAACCTCTGGTACGTGAAGCTGTAGCGGCCGCGCGATGTTCAGCCCGCTCATCGTCATCTACCTGTTCTTGGCGGGCGCGGGCTGCGGCACGTTCGTCGCGGCTGTGTTCCTATCGTGGCGGGCGCGCTCGTCTGCGGCGCTGAAGCGCTCGCTCGGGCGCGTCGCGCTGCCGGCGCTCGTGGCCTCGTGCGGCATGGTGGCGGTGGGCGCGGCGTGCCTCATGCTCGACCTGGGGCGGCCCGAGCTGGCCCTCGACGTGCTGGCGAACCCGCTGGGCAGCGTGCTGTCGGCGGGCGCGTGGGCGCTCGTGGCGTTCGTGGCCGCCGCCGCGGCGCTCGTCGCGTGCAACCTGGGCGCGCTCAGGCTCGGCCGGGGCGCCGCGACCGCCGTGAAGGCGTTCGGGTGCGCGGCCGCCGTCGTGGTGATGGTGTACTCGGGGCTGTTCCTGTCCACCATCTGGACGCTGCCGTTCTTGGCGTCGCCGCTCGTCCCCGCGCTGTTCGTGTGCTCGTCGCTGTCGTGCGGGGGAGGGGCGCTGCTCGTGCTGCCGGTGCTGTGCGACGCCGACCCCCGGCCGCTGTTCGCGGAGATCGCCCGCGTCGATGCGGTGCTGCTGGCGCTCGAGGCCCTCGCGCTGGCGGCCCTCGTGACGCTTGCGGCGAACGACCCGCTGTCGAGCGCGGCCGCCGCGCGGCTGCTGGCCGGCGACTTGGCGCCCGCGTTCTGGGGCGGGCTCGCGCTGGCGGGCATCGCGGCGCCGTTCGCGCTCGAGGCGGCGCTGCGCGCGCCCGATGCGCGCGCCTGCGCTTGCATCGGCGTTCTGCTGCTCGCAGGCGGCTTCTTCCTGCGGTACTGCCTCTGCATGGCGCCGTTCGTGGGCATCGCCTCCTATCTTTGAGACAGGGGCAGGAGTGGGGTTCCCTCTCGTTCCCGTTCAATCTGCGATTCTCGTCGGCAACGCGGACGAAGCGCGTTAGAATATATACGGTTGTATTTGGCTAGGGATGTAGGAAAAGCAGCGCTCGCCTCCGGCGGCGCGAGGAAGCTCGGCTCATGGAGAATTTCAGCATAGACGAACGCAGCGGCGTGCCCATCTGGGTGCAGCTGCGCAACAGGCTCGTCTACCTCATCCAGACGGGGCAGTACCAGCCGGGCGACCAGTTGCCCACCGTGCACGAGATGGCCGTCAACCTCAACATCAACTACAACACCGTGAACAAGGTGTACCGCAGCATGGAGACCTCGGGCCTCATCATGTCGAAGCGGGGCCGCGGCACCTTCGTCGCCGAGAACCCCGCCTCCGCCGACGAGGATTCCGTCGAGTCGACGATCGACGCCATGATGGGCGATTTCATCCGCCAGTGCGAGGAGCTGGGCATGACGCGCGGCGAGATCGTGGTACGCCTTCAGGACAAGATCTCCCGGTTGGGATAGGAGCGAGCTATGATCAAGTTCGTCAAACGCGGCAACGAGCGATCGAACGACGTGCTGTCGGGCGGGGAAGAGCCCGCTTCCGGCAGGCGGAAGGCGTCGCGTCGCGGCGCGGTCGTGCTGGCCGTGGCGCTGTTCCTCGTGGCGTTCGCCGTGGTGGTGGGCGCGACGTACCCCTTCCGCTCGGCGTTCACCGTAGGTGCGGGCGTGCTCGTGGGCCTGGGGCTGGCCGGCAGCGTGCACATCGCCTACGAGTGGGAGCGCGCCGTGGTGCTGCGCTTCGGGCGGTTCCATCGCCTCGCCGGGCCGGGGCTGTACGTCACCATCCCCGTGGTGGACTCGGTGACCATCGTCATCGACCAGCGCATCTCGTCCATCTCGTGCTCGGCCGAGCAGGTGCTGACGGCCGACCTCGTGCCGGTGGACCTCGACGCCGTCGTGTTCTGGATGGTGTGGGACCCGAAGAAGGCGTGCTTGGCCGTGGAGGACTACGAGCACTCCGCGTCGCTCGTGGCGCAGACCGCGCTGCGCGACGCCATCGGCCAGGTGGAGATCGCCGAGCTGTCCATGCAGCGCGCGCACATCGACCACCAGCTGAAGAAGAACATCGAGGAGAAGACCGAGCAGTGGGGCGTCACGATCATCGACGTGGAGATCCGCGACATCCGCATGCCCCAGGAGCTGCAGAACGCCATGAGCGCCGAGGCCCAGGCGCAGCAGGAGCGCAACGCCCGCGTGGTGCTGGCCGAGGTGGAGAAGGACATCTCCGACATGTTCATCGAGGCCGCGCACGCCTACCGCGAGGACGACCTGGCCCTCCAGCTGCGCATGATGAGCCTCGTGAACGAGAGCGTGAAGGAGGGCGGCAACATGGTGGTGGTGCCGAGCCCCTACGCCCAGGGCTTCACCGGCGACATCGCCTCCGCGCTGAAGGGCAAGAAGTAGGGCCCCTCTTCTGATCGCGCGGGGCCCCGCAGAAAGCGTGCGAATGTTTCACGTGAAACATCTGTACGTGTGGCGGGTCGCCGTCTTGCACGAAAATCACCGCTGTGAAGCTCGTCGAGCCGATGTTCCGCACCGTCGTCGATTGCGAGCTGGTAAAACGCCCGTGAAAGGCGTGCCGGTCGTACGCGTATGGGGCCTGAAACCGGTCGGAGGTCCCGAAATCGCTTCACGACGGTGATTTTCGTGCAGCGGCGGACGCTTCCCAGGTGCCGGGTACCGTCGTTTCGCCGCTTTGCGCCGCAGGGGCATCGAGGCGTGCGAATGTTTCACGTGAAACATCTGTACGCTTTGGACGCGCGCCCGGGAGCGGACGAATCGGCTTGCGCGCGTCGTGCGGAACCCTTCGTTGGGGGAGGGGAGTAAAACATTTGTCAACAGGTCATATATAATGGCTGACAAGGGTATACGATGCCGACGAGGCGTTGTTCCCGCAGCGGCGAAGGCCGCAGGAGCGGCATGCTCCTGCGGCCTTCGCCGTGTTTTCGGCGCCGTTCGCGGACAGGCAAATTATTCTTGAAATATACATATTCAATTTCCTATTTAACTATATTACTATGAAAACAGTTAATTAGTGGTCGAGGAAACGGTCATGAGTCACTGAGAAAGGGGATGCAATGGCCACAGACGAGACGAACGTGACGCGTCGGGGTTTCATCAAGGGAACCGCCGCCGCGGGAGCCGGCCTGGCGCTGCTGGGCGCGGCAGGCGCGATGACCACCGCCGATGGATGGTTGTCGCCGGCCCATGCCGATTCGGGCGAGGAGTACACGGCGTACACGTACCACCAGTCGCATTGCGGCGGCATGTGCCCGCTGGCGTGCACGGTGCGCGACGGCCGCATGGTGTCGGTGCAGCCGAACAACTGCTGCGACGACCGGTACGAGACGATCTGCGTGAAGGGCATTTCCGAGGTCCAGCACATCTACGGCGACCATCGCGTGCAGACCCCGCTGCGCCGCACGGGCGAGCGCGGCGCGGGCGAGTTCGAGCCCATCTCGTGGGACGAGGCGCTCGACGAGGTGTGCGACACCCTCAAGGACCTCCAGAGCAAGCACGGCAACGACTGCGTGGTCATCTCCACGGGCGCCGAGGCGAACTTCCCGTGGCTGGCCGCCGTGCTGGGCGCGCAGGTCGACGGCAGCTCGGGCATCGACGTGGGCATCGGCAACGGCCTCGACCCGGCCATCGGCTTCGGCGGCGGCTACGCGATGGCCACCTGCGAAGCGCGCGACTGGGTGAACTCCAAGCTCGTGCTCAACGTGGGCAGCAACTTCCTCGAGTCGAGCCTGCCCAACGTGCGCCTGTTCTTCGAGGCGAAGGAAGCCGGCACCCGCATGGTGACGGTGGACCCGCACTTCTCCACGACGGCCGGCAAGTCCGACCAGTGGGTGCCCATCACGCCGGGCACCGACGCGGCGTTCTTCCTCGGCATGGCCAGCGTCATCCTGGACGAGAAGCTCTACGACGAGGACTTCGTGCTGAACCACACCTCGCTGCCGTTCCTCGTGGACGCCTCCACCGGCAAGCTCCTGCGCGACCACGCGGAGGACGTGGACGCCGAAGAGCCCGAGACGGGCGAGCAGAACCCCTTCTTCGTGTGGGATACGGCGGCCGACGCGAAGGCCGCCCACACCGACGCGGCCGCGAAGCCGGCGCTCGAAGGCACCTTCACCGTCGACGGCGCGTCCTGCACCACCGTGTTCTCGCTCCTCAAGAAGAAGCAGGCCGAATACACTCCCGAGTGGGCCGAAGGCGTGAGCGGCGTGCCTGCCGACGTCATCCGCAACCTCGCCCGCGAGTACGCCGAGGGCCCTGCGTGCCTCGCGCTCGGCTGGGGCGGCAACGACAAGATGGGCAACGCCGACATCGCGGGACACGCCGCCGCCACGCTCGTGGCCCTCACGGGCAACGTGGGCAAGGTGGGCGCCGGCGTGGGCGTGTTCGTGGGCGGCAGCTACAACGGCCATGCGGGCACGCTGGGCGCCTGGGAGCTGCCTGAGGACCTCGCGGCCGGCACCCTCGAGATGCCGCTGTACGACGCCCGCGACGGCCAGGCCAAGGTGCGCGCCTGCATCTTCTGCGGCGACGTGCTGCAGCAGCACATCGGCAACATGAACAAGACGGCCGAGTTCGCCCGCGGCCTCGACTTCATCGTCACCATCGACCCGTACTTCACCGAGGGCGCCAAGTGGGCCGACATCATCCTGCCCGCCACGACGCGCTTCGAGAACGACGCGGAGGTGGGCAACGTGAAGGTGGGCTACAGCAACATCGTGCTGCAGAACAAGATCATCGAGCCCCTGTTCGAGGCCCGAACCGACTTCTGGATCGGCAAGGAGATCGCCAAGCGCTTCGGCAAGGACCAGTACCTGCCCGCCACGTCCGAGGAGTGGGTGGCGAAGGTGCTGTCCTCCTCCGAGGATCCCTACGTCTCGGCGCTCACCGTCGACAAGATCAACGAGAAGCAGGGCGTGTACCCCCTCGAGGGCATCGAGGAGCCGCGCCGCGAGTTTATGGACCGCGTGTTCGCCACCACGTCCACCCGCATGGACGTGTACTACGACGCGCTGGCCTCCTACGACCAGGCGCTGCCCACCTACGAGCCCCCGCTGGAGGCGCATGCCGACAGCAAGCTGGCCTCCACCTACCCGCTGCAGCTGGCCAACGTGCGCACGCGCTACCGCATCCACAACCAGTTCAACGATGCCAAGTGGATCCAGCAGTTCGCCGAGCCGCGCATCGAGCTCAACCCCTCCGAGATGGAGGCGCGCGGGCTGGCCACGGGCGACGCGGTGGAGGTGTTCAACGACCGCGGCTCCTTCAAGTGCCGCGTGAAGGCGAACGAGTCCATCCGCCCCGGCAGCGCCCGCATGTTCGAGGGGCAGACGGCCGACTTCCTCATCGAAGGCAACGTCCAGAACGTCACGAACGACGGCTACGTCGAGCGCGGCGCCGAGCTCATGTGCGGCCCGGTCATCCCGTTCTCCGACACCCTCGTCGAGATCAAGAAAGCGTAGGTGACCGATCATGACCAAGCTTGGCATCGCCATCAACCTTGAGCGCTGCGTCGGGTGCAACACCTGCGCCAACGCCTGCAAGATGCAGAACAACATCCCCATGAACATGCTGTACATCCGCGTGGAGACCGACGGCGTGGACACCGCCGACGGCGCGCAGGGGACCTACCCCAACCTCAGCCGCACCTACATCCCCGTGGCGTGCCAGCACTGCGAGAACCCCGCGTGCCTCAAGGTGTGCCCCGTGGGCGCCACGTACAAGGACGATAAGGGCCGCGTGGAGATCCACTACGACAAGTGCATCGGCTGCCGCATCTGCATGGCCGCGTGCCCGTACAACGCCCGCGTGTTCAACTGGAACGAGCCTGAGCGCGACCCCAACTGGAACTACGGCGACAAGGACGTGCCGGTGCGCCCGAAGGGCGTGGCCGAGAAGTGCACGCTGTGCAAGGAGCGCACCGACCGCGGCGACATCCCCATGTGCGTGCGCGTGTGCCCGGGCCGCGCCCGCGTGTACGGCGACCTGGACGATCCCGACTCCGAGATCTCGAAGGTCGTGCGCGAGAACAAGGCCTATCAGCTTCTCGAGGAGTTCGGCACCCGCCCGCAGCTCCGCTACTACAACGCTTAGGGGGCTTGAGATGCAAACGAAACGAATCTCCCGTCCGGTCATGATCGTCCTGGCCGTGATCGCCGCCGTCGGCGCAGCCGCCTGGATCTACCAGACCATGTTCGGCCTCGGCGTGACCGGCATGAACAACGGCACCTCCTGGGGCCTGTACATCGCCGCGTTCATGTTCTTCGTCGGCCTGTCTGCCGGCGGCCTCATCGTGGCCTCCTCGGCGTCGATCTTCCACGTCACCGAGTTCAAGAAGGTGGCGCTGCCGGCCGTGTGCGTGTCCACGGTGTGCATCTGCTGCGCGGGCCTGCTGGTCATCCTCGACCTCGGCGGCGTGGCGCGCCTGTTCAACCTGATCCTCTCCCCGAACTTCATCTCGCCGCTGTTCTGGGACATCTGCGTCATCACGTGCTACCTGATCATCAACCTGGTCTACCTGTACTTCATGACGTCGAAGAAGGCCGACAAGTCCAAGATCGCCATCGTGTCGCGCTTCGCCCTGCCCATCGCCATCCTCGTGCACACGGTGACGGCGTGGATCTTCGGCCTGCAGATCGCTCGCGAGGGCTGGCACTCGGCCATCATGGGCCCGCTGTTCGTGGCCTCGGCCATGGACTCCGGCCTGGCGCTGCTGCTCGTCTCGCTCGCGTGGATGAACCGCCGCGGCATCTGGGAGACGTCGAAGAAGCTCATGGGGATGCTGGCGGGGCTGTTGGCCACCTGCATCGCGGTTGACGGCTACATGGTGGGCTGCGAGCTTTTGACCACGGCGTATCCCGGCTCCGAGGGCGGCTGGCACGTGCTGTCGCAGATGTTCTTCGGCGCCACGGCCCCGTACTTCTGGATCGAGATCATCGTGGGCGTGCTCATCCCGTTCACCATCCTCGTGTTCGCGAAGAACCGCCAGAAGACCGGCCTCATCGTGTTCTCGTCGGCCTGCGTGGTGGTGGGCGTGTTCTGCAAGCGCATCTGGCTGCTGTTCTCGTCGTTCATCACGCCGAACACCTTCGGCGGCCCGGGCCTCATCGACGGCACGTCGGCCGCTACCTCGGGGATGGACGTGTGGGCGGCGACCAGCTGGTACGCTCCCACCTGGGTCGAGTTCGCGGTGCTCCTCGGCGTGATCGCGCTGGGCGCGCTGGCCTTCCTCGTCCTCGTCGAGCGCTTCATCATGAAGGCGAAGCCGACCGACCTCATCGACGCCGACGCGGCCCATGCCGACGCGGCCGGCGCCGACGCGAAAGCGAGCTCACCCTCCTGCTAGCGCGTGCGACCTCCTCTTCAGCACGCCGTTGGCATCGGGCCCGGCAAGCGCTCCCTGCGCTTGCCGGGCCTTTTTGCGCTCGAGTGTTTCCCGTGGGACGGTTCCGTTCGGGACGTTTTGGATCAGGGCTCGAGGAAGGCCCTCACGGCGGCGTCCGGGTCGTCCATGAAGCGCTGCATCATGATCCATTCGAGCGAGTCCTTCGCGTCGATCTCGCGGACGTCGTCGTCGAACTGGTAGACGGTGGCGCCGTCGAGCGCCAGCAGGATGGGAGAGTGCGTGGCGATGATGAGCTGGCAGCCCGCGTCCCGCAGCCGGGCCAGCTCGCAGAGCAGCGCGATCTGCCCGCTTTGCGACAGCCCCGTCTCGGGCTCGTCGAGGATGTAGAAGCCCTCGGGCCGGAAGCGGCGCGTGATGAGCGCCATGATGCTCTCGCCGTGCGAGCGGGCGTGCAGCGACACGCCGCCGTAGTAGCGTTGGTCGTCCTCGAGCTCGTCGGTGGCGCTGATGAGGTTGAACAGCGTGTCGGAGCGGACGAAGTAGCCGTCGAGCGGGCGGTAGATGGACCGGTCGAGCCGGATGAAGTCGTGCAGCTGGGAGTGCGTGGGCCTCGTCGAGAACGTGTAGTTGCGCGAGCCGCCCTCGGGGTTGAAGCCGAAGGCGATGCCGACGGCCTCGAGCAGGGTGGACTTGCCCGTGCCGTTCTCGCCGCAGAAGAACGTGACCCCCTTGTCGAACCGGATCGCATCGAGCGAGGCGATCGCGGGGATGTTGAACGGGTAGGCGTCGGCGGCGGGGACCTCGCTCCAGAGGATCTCGGCCGAGCGCACGAACGCATCGTTTTCGAACATGGCAGCCCCTTCGTCTCGTCGAGCGCCGCAAGCGCGCCTCCGAGTATACGGAATCGGAGGCGCGCTTGCCAGCCGGAAGCAGCGTGAGGCCCCGTCCCGTCGCGCCGCCACGCCGCCGAGCGGGGGGGCGACCTCGGTTTCAGCGGCGGGAGCGAAGGGACGGTGGACAAAAACGCGAGTATTCTTTATCTTTTGTTGGGAATAATCGTGAGAGCAACCATTCTACCAGGTGTTATGCGAACCGCCATGTTCGGAGGGCCTCGAGCGCGGGCAAAATCTAGCGAATACTCGCACTTTTGTCCATTACCTTGCCAATCATATATAACCTGCGGAACGGGTGGATGCCTGCCGGTGACGGCGGAGCGCTGCGCTCGTTTCGCCATGCGCGCGAAAATGACCGGGGAGAACCCGGGGCCGCCGCCGAATTCCCACGGCTTCGGTCGGCATATTTGCTATGATTGTCAAATCAATTTGAGTCGCGGTCAACGCCTGCGCTGTTCGATGCGGCGGGACTGGACACGAGAAGGAAGGAACACGCACATGACTCGCAAGATCAACATCTTCGACACGACGCTTCGCGACGGCGAGCAGTCGCCGGGCGCCTCCATGAACACCGAGGAGAAGCTGGTCGTGGCGCGTCAACTTCTGCGACTCAACGTCGACGTCATCGAGGCGGGCTTCCCCATCTCCAGTCCGGGCGACTTCGAGTCGGTCCGCCGCATCGCCGAGCTGGCGGGCGACCAGGCCACGGTGTGCGGCCTCACGCGTGCGGTGGAGAAGGACATCGACGCGGCGGCCGACGCGCTCAAGTACGCCAAGCGCCCCCGCATCCACACGGGCATCGGCGTGAGCCCGAGCCACCTGCACGACAAGCTGCGCATCACCGAGGACGAGTGCGTCGAGCGCGCAGTGAAGTGCGTGAAGTACGCCAAGACGTTCGTGGAGGACGTGCAGTTCTACGCCGAGGACGCGGGCCGCTCCGACTACGACTTCCTCGTGCGGGTCATCGAGGCCGTCATCAAGGCCGGCGCCACGGTGGTGAACATCCCCGACACCACGGGCTACTCGCTGCCCGAGGAGTTCGGCGCGCGCATCAAGTACCTCATGGACAACGTGGACGGCATCGAGAAGGCCACGGTGTCGGTGCACTGCCACAACGACTTGGGGATGGCCACGGCGCTGTCGCTGGCCGGCGTGAAGAACGGCGCCACGCAGGTGGAGTGCACCATCAACGGCCTGGGCGAGCGCGCGGGCAACACGGCCATGGAGGAAGTGGTCATGGGCATCAAGATGCACGGCGACGAGCTGGACGCCTGCACCGAGATCAACACGCGCGAGTTCATCAAGGCGAGCCGCCTCGTGTCGTCCATCACGGGCATGAACGTGCAGGCCAACAAGGCCATCGTGGGCGCGAACGCCTTCGCGCACTCCTCCGGCATTCACCAGGACGGCGTGCTCAAGAAGCGCGACACCTACGAGATCATCGACCCCGCCGACGTGGGCGCGGGCACCAGCCAGATCGTGCTGACGGCGCGCTCGGGCCACGCGGCCCTCAAGCATCGCCTCGAGGAGCTGGGCTACGAGCTGGAGGGCGAGGCGCTCGACCAGGTGTACGAGGCGTTCCTCAACCTGGCCGACAAGAAGAAGGAAGTGTACGACGAGGACCTCGAGAGCCTCGTGAACGAGCGCGACCGCAACGAGAGCGCGCTGTACTCGCTCGAGGGCGTGCAGATCAGCACCGGCTTCCCGCTGACGCCGACGGCCACGGTCACCCTGCGCAACGCGGCCGACCAGGTGGTCACGGCGTGCGAGTACGGCACGGGCCCCATCGACGCCATGTGCAAGGCCGTGAACAAGATCGTGCAGGTGGACAACGACCTCACCGAGTTCTCGGTGCAGTCCGTCACGCGCGGCATCGACGCCCTCGGCGAGGTGACCATCCGCGTGACCGATCCGAGCGGCGCCGTGTACACGGGCCGCGGCGCCGACGGCGACATCGTCGTCTCGTCGACGAAGGCCTACCTCAACGCGCTCAACCGCCTGCTCAACGACAAGCAGGAGCAGCGCCGCTAACGCTTGCGGCTTCCGTGCGTCACCGACGGCCCGTCTTCGGACGGGCCGTCGGCGTTTCGAGTTGCATGCGCTCTCGGAACCCGCTTGCCCGTTTCGCCGTCGTTCGCGAGGCGCGGCGGCACGCGAATCGGCTCGAAGCAAGCAATTTTTGCGTTTTGCGAACGCACGGGGCGCGCACGACGCCTGTTTCAGGAGTCGCATTGTAGGCGACCTGGGGAAACGGTTCACGTCTTCCTCCGCGTCGATGGCGGAAACGGACTCGTCGGGCCTCCAACGTACGCAAAACGAAAAAATTGCTTGGAATTCGGCGAATCGCGTGTCCGATGCAAGCTGTCGACGGGCGACGTTTTCGCGCGCGGGATCGAACCGATTTTCCTATCCCGACCGCAGCGGCGGGCGGTGGACTCATTGGTATTTCGAGGGGTCGTTGCGGCGTTTTACTCGGGAAACGTCGGTGCAGGGCCGTCCCATCCATTGAAACTTTCAATGGAAGAAAAACGAGGGGACAAAACCGGCGATCCTGTCCGTGTTCGAGGGGGCGTGCGGCCGGTAGGCTGCAACTCATGCGATCCCGGATGCTCAGGGTCACCGGGACGATCCGTTCATGAGGAGGAATCATGGGTCTGTATCAGGAGAAGTACCACGTTCCCACGTTCACGTACGACGAGTACGAGAAGATCACCGTCAAGAAGGACGGCCCCGTCTACATCGTCTCGTTCAACGATCCGGGCAACCTCAACGCCATGTCGTACGCCCAGATGGCCGAGTTCAACGAGTTCCTCATCAAGGTGCGCATGGACCACGAGTGCCGCGTCATCGTGCTGACGGGCGAGGGCCGCGCGTTCTGCGCCGGCTTCAACCTCAACGACCTGGCCATGGAGCATCCCGACGACATGGGCGACGTGCAGACGATGTACTACCTCATGCAGCGCATCTGCTCCGACCAGGTGGTGTACATGCACCGCTGCGAGCAGCCCATCATCGGCGCGCTCAAGGGCTACGCGGTGGGCGGCGGCATGTCGCTGTCCTGCGCCTGCGACATGCGCATCCTGGGCGAGAGCTTCAAGATGAACGCCGGCTACCTGGCCATCGGCTACACCGGCACCGACATGTCCGGCTCGTTCTACCTGCCGAAGATCGTCGGCTACGAGCGCGCGTTCCGCATCATGTCCTCGCCCGACCGCTGGGATGCCGAGACGCTGCACAGCTGGGGCTTCGGCCTGGAAGTGGTGCCCGACGACGAGGTGGTCGACAAGGCCGTGGCGCTGGCGCACCACATGTGCGACACCACCGCCCCCATGGCGCTGCGTCTCACGAAGGAATCCATCCATGCCGCCGTGGACGGCACGAGCTTCGAGACGCAGGTGAAGATGGAGAACCGCAACCAGGTGCTGGGCGCGGTGTCGCAGGACGGCGTGGTCGGCCGTGCGAAGATGAACCCGCACAACAAGCAGGACGTGAAGGACAACCCCGAGAAGTACCAGTTCAAGAACCTCTGATCTCCGCCGCGCCTCGGCGCTGGCACCCCACCCTGCGAACCCGGGCGCTGCTCACGCCCGGGTTCGTTCCACACCGTCTAGAGGGGGTTGTATGGCTGCGCAAACGCGTGAAAAACTCTCGTCTCGTCATCTGCTCGTCGTGCTCACCGGCATCATGATCACGTTCGGATGCTCGGCGCTGTGCTTCTCGACCTGGGGGCTGTTCCAACCGGTCGTGTCGGAGGCGCTCGGCATCCCCACGACCTCGTTCGCCTTGTACGTGACCATCATGTACCTGACCATGACCGTGGCTTCGCCCTTCGCGGGCAAGCTGCTGCAGAAGGTGGACGTGCGCATCATCTTGAGCGCATCGGCATGCAGCGTGGCCGCTGCGTTCGCGTTGATGGGCTTCTCGACCAACATCTTCATGTTCTACGTGGCCGGCGTGCTGCTGGGCCTCGGCGAGATATCCATTCTCTGGCTGGCCATCCCCGTGCTGGTCAACAACTGGTTCTACGAGCGGGCCGGGTTCTTCATCGGCCTGTGCATGGCGTTCACCGGCATCGGCGGGGCGCTGTGGTCCATGGTGTTCACCGCGCTCAAGTCGAGCGGTATGGACTTCCATCAGATCTACCTCATCTGGGCCGTCATCGCGCTGGTCACCTCGCTGCCGTTCACGCTGTTCTGCGTGCGCACGCGCCCGTCCGACTGCGGGCTGGCGCCCTACGGCGCCACCGTGGCCGAGGGCAAGGAGGCCGCGCGCCCGCAGGGCCTGTCGGCGAAGCTCGCCATGAAGTCGTCGGCGTTCTACCTCGTGTGCGTCTGCGCGGGCATCATCAACATCGCGAACCTCATCGCCATGCAGTTCCCCACGTACACGAAGTCGCTCACCGGCGTGGCCTTCGACGTGCTCGTGGTGGGCGGCATCATGTCCACCGTCATGATGGTGGGCCAGGCGCTGTTCAAGATCGTGCTGGGCGCCGCCGTGGACAAGAGCGTGAAGGGCGCGCTGTGGTTCGCGTTCGCGGCCGGCGTGGTGGGCATCTTCCTGTGCTGGTTCGGCTTCGCGTCCGAGCTCATGCTGTACGCCGGCGCGTTCATCTTCGGCGCGTTCTACGCCACGGCGGTGGTGCTGGTCCCGGCGCTCACGCGCGCCATCTTCGGCACGCGGGAATACCCCGTCATCTACTCGCGCATCTCCACCGTATTCAACCTCATCGGGGCGTTCGCGTCCATGATCTGGGCGTGGGTGGGGTCGTCCTACGGGTTCGACGCCGTGTTCGCGGTGGGGCTCGTCATGCTGGCGGTGGTGCTGGTCACCGGGCTGGCGGCGCTGTCGGTGGGGAAGCGGCGCCTGCGCGCGCTGTGGGAGTGACCGGCCGGGGGCGCGCCGCGCGGCGCGCCCCTCGCGCCGTTGCGGGGGAGGGCCGACCGCGCGGCGCGCAAACGGAACAGAACGGCCAGGCTGGCCGTGGCGCGGCGGCGCCGCAGCGCCTAGGATAGGGGCAAGGGCCGAGTGCCGGTTGCATCCACGGCAGGTGAGGAGATACCCGTGAACAACTCTTCTTCGCTTTCCCTCTCGCAGCTGTACAACTTCAAGAAGCTGGCGGAGACGCAGCACATGACCCGCGCGGCGAAAGAGCTCTACATCACCCAGCCCACGTTGAGCCTGTCCATCAAGGCGCTCGAGCACGAGCTGGGCGTGCCCCTCTTCTTCCGCGACGGGCGCCAGATCAAGCTCACGAAGCACGGGCGCGACTTCTACGCCGACGTCGCCGGCGTGCTGAGCGACCTCGACCGCAGCATCGCGGCGGTGCGCGCCCAGGGCACGGTGGGATGCGGCTCGCTCAGCATCGGCACCATCCCCACGATCCAGCACGACTTCCTTCCCGAGCTGCTGCAGCAGTTCTGGCAGGAGTACGGCTACGACGTGAAGATGGGCTTCACCGTGGAGTTCTCGCTGCCGCTCATCCGCTCGCTCAAGGCCCAGGAGTTCGACCTGATCTTCGCCTCGAAGGCCGACAACGAGCCGAACCTGTGCTTCGTGCCCATGCTGACGAAGCGCCTCATCCTCGTCGTGCACGAGGAAAGCCCCTTCGCCGACCGCGACAGCGTGTCGCTGTCGGAGCTGCGCGGCGTGCCGTTCGCCAGCTACGCGCCCGACACGCCGCTGGGGATGGAGGCGAAGCGGCTGTTCGAGGGGGTCGGCATCCAGCCCGCCATCGTCTACGACGACGAGTTCATGCTGACGAGCGTCGTCGTGGCGAACCACGCCATGCCCGGCGTCATGCTGGACACGTTCGCCATCGAGCGCTTCGACGGCGTGCGCAAGATCGCGCTGGCCGACGTGCCCGATGCCTTCCACTACATCTACCTGGCGTACGACAAGCGCATCTACCGCAGCCAGGTGGTGGAGAGCTTCATCGAGACGGCGCGCCGCTTCTCCTCGATCGCGCAGGACGAGGCTCCGGGCACGTTCGCCGTCCCCGCCTGAGCGGCTGCGCTTCGCCCGAAAGCGCCCGAAGGCGCCCGCCGCGGCCGGCGCCCGGCGCTCAGGGGACGGCGGGTGCGTCGGGCGGGTTCTCGCAGGCGAACCGCAGGCCCTCCCCGTCGGCGCGCACCACGTACAGCTTGAAGCCGCGCTTGCAGCGCGCGACGCACTGCTCGCAGGGGTCGAGGTCGCAGTAGCAGTAGGCGTCCTCGTCGGCGAGAGGGAACACGGCCGCCCCGCCGCGCGGGCGCGGCCGCGCCTGCAGGCCGGTGAACGTCTTGAGCACGACGAGCGCGGGGTCGCCCGCGCCGTCCTCCCAGGCGAGCGTCAGGCGGTTCGCGTCCATCCCGCCCGTGAACGCGAAGGAGAACCCCTCGTCGGCGGCGCAAGCGCTGCGAAACGCCACGGGCTGCACGGGCCCGTCGCCGCATCGCGCGCACGTCGCATGCGCGTCGCCGTCCTCGCCGTAGGGCGCGCATGCGATCACCGAGCGCCACAGGTCGACATCGACCCGCGCCGCGGCGCTGCCGAGCCCCATGAGGAGGCTCCCGCAGCGCGGGCAGCGGTACAGGGCGATGTCCGCCTCGTCCACCCGGGGCTTCCAGGTGGCGCGCGTGCGCGTCGGCGAGAGCCTTGGCGGCGCGCACGCGCGCGAGGAGGATGTCGGGCGGTCGGTCATCGGGCCGTCGGATCGCGCGGGGCGCTAGTCGAGGTAGGCCATCGTGCCGCCGTGCTTGATGCAGTCGCGCGCGATGGTGATGCGCTGCACCGTGGGCGCGCCCTCTTCCAGCCACATGGCGCGGCAGTCGCGGTACAGGCGCTCCACCGGGCCGAACGGGTTGTCCTCGAAGTAGCCGTCGCCGCCGAAGATCTCGAGCATCTCGTCGGACACGAGGCGCGTCGTGTCGATGGAGAACAGCTTGCAGCAGGCCGCCTTCTCGGCGATGTAGGCGCCGTTCGGCTCGTGCATGTAATCCTTGCAGAAGTCGTACACCATGGTGCGCAGCGCGTGGATGTACATCTGCATGTTCGCGATCTTCATCTTGATGGCCTGGCGCGACAGGATGGGCTTGCCGAACGTGATGCGGTCGGCGGCGCGGGCGAGCGAGATCTCCAGCATGCGCTGCGCCATGCCGAGGTTCGACGCGGCGATGTGCACGCGCGACACGGCCAGCGAGTGCATGGCGATCTCCATGCCCTGGCCCTCTTCGCCCAGGAGGTACTTCTTGTCCACCTTCATGTTCGTGAACTTGAGGCCCGTGTGGCCGGCGCCGCGGCAGCCCATCATGTGCGGCATGGGCGTGACTTCGTAGCCGGGGGTGTCCACCGGCACGTAGAACGTGGACAGGCGATGGTCGGGGTCGGCGTCGGGGTCGGTGACCGCGTGGATGTAGGAGTGCGTGTTCATGTCGGTGAACGAGATGAGCCACTTCTCGCCGTTCAGCACGTAGTCGCCGTTCTCGTCCTTGACGGCCGTCGTGTGCAGGTCGGCGCCCGTGCCGCCCGTGGCCTCGGTGAGGCACCAGGCCGAGAAGATGGACTTGTCCTGGAACTTCGGCATGAGCTCGGCCTTGAGCTCCTCGGAGCCGTAGTCGTACAGCGGGCGCCAGTTCAGGTCCTGGGCGAAGTGCATGTGCATGCGCATGCCGCCGGGGCCGCGCGAGAACTCCTCCTGGCACTTGAGCGTCTCGAGCTCGCTGAGGCCCCAGCCGCCGTACTCCTCGGGCAGCGACATGCGGTAGATGTTGTGCTCGTTGCACTGGTCGTAGAATTCCTGGGGGAACTTGTTCGTGACCTCGATGTCGGCCTGCATCTCCTCGCACGGCCCCTCGACGAAGGCGCGCAGCTCCTTGAGATACGATTCGAATTCCTGCGGCGTAAGCTTGCCCATGGTTCCTCCTCCGGTCTGGCGCCGCTGCCGCGCGGCGCGTGGTATGCCCGTATTGTCCGCTCGCGCGCGGCCGCCCGTCCAATTAGAAAACCGGGGGGAATCGATAGGTTGGATTTATGGATGCACGTCGGCGGCGCGCGGCGGGAGGGCGCGCGACGGGCGCGCGGCTTGGGAGGAGGGGCGCGCTGCGGGGCTCGGGCGCGCGGCTTGGGGTTCGGGCGCGCTGCGGGCTCGGGCGCGCGGCGCGGGGCTCGGGCGCGCTGCGGGGCGGGGCGTTCGCGGAATCGATCGATCGGGCGCGAATCGAGGGGCGTTCTGAATTGGAACGGACGGCGCGGACGGCGGATAATGGGGGCGATGGAGCGCGAGAGAAGGAGAGGACCATGAATCCCCAGGCAACGATCACCGACGAAGCATTCCAAGCCTACCTGCTGCAGATCAGGGCGCTCGCGGAGGGCCCCTTCGAGGAGATGCAGCCCGAGATCGAGGTGTCGAACCGGTTTCCGCAGCGGTTCTACGACCTCGCCCGCGACAACGACCTGTACCGCTTCTACCTGCCGGCGGAGTACGGCGGCTGGGGCCTCAACGAGCTGGAGATCCTCCGCGTGCAGGAGGAGTTCTCGCGCGGCCCGGGCGGCATGCGCATGCACCTGCACCACGCGGCCGACATGAACTGGCGCATCCTCGACGACTACGGCTGCCCCGCGCTCAAGGCCCGCTACATGGACAAGTTCCAGGACAAGTCGATCTACTGCAACTTCGCCATCACCGAGCAGACGGGCGGCACGGGCGCGGACATCCACACCACCGCCGTGAAGGATGCCGACGGCAACTACGTGCTGAACGGCGAGAAGTGGCTCATCTCCCACACGGATTGCAGCGACTTCACGTACGTCATCGCCGCCACCGACCCCGATTCGGACAAGGACTCCCGCCTCTCGGCGTTCTTCGTGCCCACCGATGCCCCCGGCTTCGAGCTGGTGCCCATGCCGCACATGATGGGCTGCCGCGGGGCGGGGCACGCGGGCCTCAAATTCGACAACGTGGTGCTGTCCCCCGAGCACCTGCTGGGCGAGGAGGGGCAGGGCATGGAGATCGCCATGCACTCGCTGTCGGTGTCGCGCGTGCACATCGCGTGCTCGAACCTCGGCATGGCGCAGCGCATGCTGGAGATCTCGCTCGCCCGCGCCGAGGACCGCGTCACGTTCGGCAAGCCCATCGCCTCGCGCCAGATGATCAAGCGCGAGATCGCCGAGATGCAGACCTACGTGCACGCGCTGCGCACCCTCGTGCACGATTTCGCGCGCGATTTCGACGACGATCCGCACGGGGCCGACATCGAGGAGAAGGCCGCCATCGCCAAGCTGTTCTCCATCTACACCACCCGCATCGTCTCCGACGCGATGCTCGAGATCTTCGGCGGCGACGGCTACTTCGAGGACAACCCCTACGGCCCGGTGGAGCGCCTGTACCGCGACGCGCGCGCCATGTGGCTGGAGGAAGGCGCGCCGAACGTGCAGCGCATCACCATCGCCCGCGCCTGCCAGCAGCGCAAAGGCGAGCTCTCCTACCGGTACTAAGGTCGCGGCGCGCCGCGGAGCCCCGCGGCGCGCGCTCGTCGGGCCGCAAGCCCCCTCCGCGCCAGAGGGGGCGGCGCGCCCCGCGAGACGGGGCCGCGCCAGGGCGCCCGCCGGTTCTGCCCGCTTGGGGCGTTTTGGCCGTTGCCGTGCGCGGGGGGCGCGCCGTATGATGACGGCATCGACCCCGCCGGGAAAGGCCGCCATGAACCTCGCCCACCTCTACTACTTCCGCACGCTCGCCGAGCTCGAGCATTTCACGAAGGCCGCCGAGCAGCTGTACGTGGCGCAGTCCACGCTGTCGAACGCCATGGCCCGGCTGGAGGAGGAGCTCGGCGTGACGCTGTTCGAGCGGCGGGGGCGCACGGTCGAGCTCACGAAGTACGGGCGCGAGTTCCAGGCGTCGGTCGTCGAGGCCCTGAACGTGCTGGACAAGGGCGTGGCGCGCGCCCGCGAGCACGCCGACCGGATGACGGGCACCATCGACGTGGGCACGGTGTACACGATCCAGGGCGACTACCTGCCGGCCCTCGTGCGCGCCTACCGCGACGAGTACGGCGCGGGCCTCACGGTGAACCTGTTCCAGGGCCTCACGCTGCCGCTGCTCGAGGATCTGGAGCGGGGCCGCTACGAGCTGGCCTTCACCGCGCGGGCGGAGCATCGCCCGGGCCTCACGTTCGTCCCCGTGCTGCGCCAGTCCCTCGGCGCGCTCGTGCACCGGACGCACCCGCTTGCGGCGCGCGCGGCCGTCCGGCTTTCCGACGTGGCGGCCCTCGGCGCGCCCGTGGTCACCTACCGCGACGCGACGCCGCTCGGCGCGAAGGTGGCGCGCCTCGCCGCGGACGCCGGCATCGCGGTGTCGGACGGGGCCGACGACGAGATCACCATCGGCAGCCTCGTGGACGCCTCGCCCGACGCCGTGGGCCTCGTGCTCGACACGCTCGGCGTGGCGCCGTTCGGCGACCTGACCGTCGTGCCCCTCGCGGACGTGGGCGAGGGCTTCCACGAGGTGTGCCTCGTCTACCGCACGTGCTCCTACAAGTCGCGCGCCGCCGAGGCCTTCATCGAGCTGGCCCGCTCGTTCTCCTGGCCGCCGGAGGATGCGGCGCGCGACCTGCGTCGATAGGCTCGATGCACAGGTGTCATTGAGAACGCCAATGCAAACGCGCCCCGTTTCGCCCGGCGGTTGAGCTATCGTTGGGGGAAGCGGCGAGGCGCGCGGGCGCGCGCCGAGGGAAAGGAGCGGACCTATGGGCAACCCATCGTTTGCGCGGCTGCGCGTGCTCGACCTGTCGAGGTACCTTCCCGGCGGGTACGCCACGCAGGTGCTGGCGGACCTCGGGGCCGACGTCGTGAAGGTGGAGGACGTCGGGCTCGGCGATTTCTGCCGCCACGAGCAGCCCCGGCGAAACACGATGAGCTACTACCTCGAGGCGCTCGGGCGCAACAAGCGCTCCGTCGCGCTCGATCTCAAGGACGAGGAGGCGCACGCGGCGTTCCTCAAGCTGGCGGAAGGCGCCGACGTGGTGATGGAAAGCTTCCGCCCGGGCGTGACGAAGAAGCTCGGCATCGACTACGGCACGCTGGCCGCCGCGAACCCGCGGCTCGTGTACTGCTCGTTCTCGGGCTACGGCCAGGACGACCCGCGCAGCCAGCTGCCGCTGCACGACCTGAACATGCAGGCGCAGAGCGGCTACCTCTCGCTCAACGGCGGCGTGAAGGCGCCGCTGCACCTATGCGACCTCGCCAGCTCGATGGTGGCGGCGCAGAGCGTGCTCGCGGCGCTGTACGACCGCGAGATCACGGGGGAGGGGCGCTTCATCGACGTGTCGATGTTCGACTCCTTCGTGTGGTGGAACTCGCTCATCGACGAGCGCTGGTGCTTCCAGGGCGGCATCGACGAGGGCTCGGTCATCTACCCGGCCGACTGCTGCTTCTACAACATCTACGAGACGCGCGACGGCGGCAAGCTGGCGTTCGGCCTCATCGAGGACAAGTTCTGGACGGCGTTCTGCGAGGCCGCGGGCGTGCCGGAGCTGGCGTGCAAGCCGGCCGGCGCCTACGAGCGCATGCGCGAGCTCGTGGCGTCGCGCACGCGCGCCGAGTGGGAGGAGTGGCTGGTCGGCAAGGACCTGTGCATCGCCTCGGTCATCGACAAGGACGAGGCCATCGCCCAGCTGCTCGAGCGCGAGCCGGACATGATGGCCTACCGCGACTTCCCGCGCGCGGGGCGCGTGCTGCAGACGAACCTGCCGCACAACATCGCGGGGATGCGGCCGTCCATCGACACGTTCACCGAGGCCCCGGCCCACGGCGAGCACACGGCCGCGGTGCTGGCCGAGGCGGGGCTCTCCGCCGACGACGTCGCGCGCCTCGAGCGGCGCGGCGCCGTGCGCAGCGCGTCATAGGCGGCGGGCGCGACGTCCCGAAGCGCGCGGTTTGCCCGTGTCGCGGCGCGGCGCGGGACGCTACCATGAAAGGAGGAGAAGGCGAAGAGGGAAGGACGGCACGCGCGATGGGCACCATGAATCCGGATCATGCGAACGCGGTGATGGAGCTGATCAACCGCTCGCCGTACTTCGAGCTGCTCGGCATCGAGCTCGTGGAGCTGGCCGAGGGATCGTGCCGGGTGGCGTGCACGTTCGAGCGCAGGCATATGAACGCGTTCGGCGGCGCCCACGGCGGCGCGTACGCCTCGCTGCTCGACTGCGCCGCGTACTGGGCGCTGTACGGGTCGCTCGCCGAGGACGAGGGGTTCACCACGATGGACCTGGCCACGACCTGCCTGAAGGCGACCGGCACGGGGCCCGTCACGGCGACGGGGCGCGTCATCAAGCGCGGGCGCACCGTGTGTTTGTGCGAAGCCGAGGCGCACGACGAGCGCGGCGCGCTCTTGGCGCACGCGACGTCGAAGATGCTCGTGGGAGCGCACCTGCAGCCGATGAGCGCGGCCGTGCGCGAGCTGGGCTCCGCCGCGCTGCCGCCGAAGTTCCTCGCCTGAGCGCGCTCGGCAGGCCGCTCTACAGGTTGCGGCGCAGCTGCGCTTCCTTGATCTGGGCCTCGAGCGAGCTGTGGATGATGTTCGCGAAGGGGCCGGCTTGGCCGGTCAGGCGCTCGGCGCCCGGCTGGTCGCACTTGCGGATGAAGTAGTACAGGAACGCGCACGTGTAGAACTCGGCCAGGAACTGGATGTTCTCCTGGGGCAGGTAGCGGTTCGCCAGGATGAGGTCGATGTCGTTGCGCAGCGCGGGCAGGTACAGGTGGTACAGGTAGTTGCGCAGCGAGTACGGGTTCGTGTCGGCCAGCGCCTGGGTGTAGAAGTGCCGCTTGGCCTCGAGCACGCGCGCGAAGCAGTCGAAGAACTCGGCATGGTCGAGGGAGCGCACGCCCGATTTCTGCAGGATGTAGAACGGGAACTGCGCCGAGGAGTCGTTCGTGCCGGTCTCGTACACGAGCGCGCTCTCGGGGAAGCGGCGCTTGAGCTCCTGGCCGAGGTCGTAGCGGAAGATCCACGTGATGAGACAGTCCTTGTTCTCGAAGTGGTAGTAGAACGTCTTGCGGTTCTTCCCCGTGCGCTCGATGATGTCGCTGATGGACACCTTCTTGAGCGGCATCTCGTCGCATAGCGCGACGAACGTGTCGGCGATGAGGAGCATCGTGCTGAGCGCGTTCATAGGATCGGGCCTCGCTCTCGATAATGATGATAGTGCCAGGGCTATTATACGTCGCGTTTTCGCACATTTCTAGGACAAAGATTAAAATATGTGCAGTAATTGTTCGGAGTGATTCCGGTCGAGTCTCCGTGTTTTGGGGATATTCCCCGTAAAAACAGGCCCATCCTAGGCAATATTGGGAGACTTTTTTCACGATGACTAACCAATCTTGGAATTCTGTCCATCGTATCGTCCTTTTCGGGAGCCTACAATGTTGGCAACGAGGAAGCCGCGCGCATCGAGAGGGATAGTTCGCACGGATCGACCTCGCACCAATCGCGCAGAGAGAGACGCTTAGCACTGTTCAAAGCGGAAAGGGGTTTGCATCGTGGCAAAGTATCAGAAGCTGCTGGAACCGTTCAGCATCGGCGGGGTCGAGATCAGGAACCGGTTCGTCATGCTGCCCATGACCACCGAGATGGTCGACAACTACTACATCACCGACGCCATCGTCGACTTCTACGAGGAGCGCGCCAAGGGCGGCACGGGCCTGCTGGAGCTGGGCAGCGCCTACATCAGCGACTGCTTCAACGCGACGCCGAAGTACCACACCACCACGGGCGCTGCGGGCATCTGGGACGACGCGTTCGTGCCCGGCCTCACGCGCATCAACGAGGCCTGCCACAAGCACGGCGCCAAGACGGCCGTCCAGCTGCAGCTGTGCTACGAGTGGCGCGCGTCGGGCGACGACGAGCTGAAGAGCTACGCCCCGTCCAAGGACGTGCCGAGCGGCCCGTTCGTGGGCATGCCCGAGTGCGAGTACACCACCGAAGAGATCGCCACCGTGGTGAAGCAGTACGGCGAGGCCGCGCGCCGCGCCGTGGAGGCCGGTTTCGACATCATCGAGATCCACGCGGGCATCGGCTACATGGTCATGCGCTTCCTGTCCAAGTACTCCAACCACCGCACCGATGAATACGGCGGCAGCCCGGAGAACCGTGCGCGCCTGCTGACCGAGATCCTCGACGAGGTGCACCGCGTGTGCCCGGACACCCCGGTGCTCGTGCGCATCTCGGCCGACGACCTCATGCCGAACGGCAACCGCATCGAGGACACCCTCGAGCTCATCCCGATCATCGAGAAGCACGGCGTGGACGCGTGGAGCGTGCAGGCGGGCTTCCATGAGGCCCCGCGCCCCGTGGCCAACCAGATCGTGCCGGAAGGCGAGTTCATCGACCTCGCCAAGCAGGTGAAGACCGTCACGGACAAGCCCGTGTTCCCCGGCACCCGCATCAACTCGCTCGACATGTGCGACAAGGTGGTCACGCAGGGCTACGGCGACGCCGTGGGCATGGCGCGCCAGTTCATCGCCGACCCGGAGACGGCGGGCAAGGTTGCCGCCGGCCATCCCGAGCAGGTGCGCCCCTGCATCGTGTGCAGCCGCTGCCTCGACCACACGTTCCTCGGCCAGCCCATCTGGTGCTCGGTCAACGGCAACATCGACAACATCGCCATCGGGCATCCCGAGGACCAGCCCGCCTACGAGAAGAAGCACATCGTCGTGGTGGGCGCCGGCCCCGGCGGCCTCGAGACGGCGCGCGTCGCGGCCGTGCGCGGCCACAAGGTGACCGTGCTCGACAAGTCCGACCGCGTGGGCGGCCTGCTGAACATGGCGCAGGTGCTGAACGCCAAGATCGAGCCCCTCGTGACGTACTGGAACGAGGAGCTGAAGCTGCATCCCAACATCGAGCTCAAGCTGGGCACGAAGGTGACCGCCGACACCATCAAGGCGCTCGACCCCGACGAGGTCGTGGTCGCGCCGGGCGGCGAGGTCATCGGCGTGGACGTGCCGGGCATCGACGGCAAGAACGTCGTCAGCTCGCAGGACATCAAGGACATGGTCGCGGGCATCGTGCCCGAGGGCAAGGGCCTTATCTGGAAGGCGGCCGTTGCGGCCATCAAGGCGCAGGGCGGCACCGTGGGCTTCATGCGCATGGGCCTCAACATGGCGAGCGGCCCCACCGCCATCGTGGGCAAGCGCGTCGTGGTCGTGGGCGGCGGGTTCGCCGGCCTCGAGGTCGCCGAATCCATGAGCGACGGCCGCGAGATCACGGTCATCGACGAGGCCAAGAAGATGGGCAACGGCATCGGCATCATCGACAAGAACCCCACCATCAACCTCGTGAAGCAGAAGGGCGTGAAGCTCATGCCGCTGACGAAGCTGGTCGAGGTCACGAAGAAGGGCGCGAAGGTCCAGAACGTGGAGACGGGCGAGGAGCAGCTGCTCGAGTGCGACACCGTGCTGCTGTCGCTGGGCGTCGAGGCCAACACCAAGCTGTACGACGAGGTGGTCAAGATCTTCCCGAACGCCAAGCTCATCGGCGACGCCACCACGCCCGCGGGCAAGGTGTACCGCACGCTCGAGGCCGTGAACGCCGGCTACAAGGAGGCCATGGCCTTCTAAGCGCTGCCTGGCACGACCGGCGCCCGCCTCGTCCGCTGCACGAGGGGGCGGGCGCCGCAGAACTTCGATTCAAACACGCAGGTGTTTTGAATATAGGGAAAACGGTTAAGGAGGAAGCATGGATTTCGCATACACCGAGGAACAGCTCCGCATCAAGAAGGGCATCCGCGAGTGGGCCAACGAGAACCTGACGGAAGAGGTTATCGCGGCCGGCTACAAGAACCGCGGCATCGCCCCCGAAGTGGCGAAGGCGTGGGTCGATTCGGGTTGGGGCATGTACGGCCTGCCCGAGGAGTACGGTGGAAAGCCCGTCGACCATCAGACGATGGCCATGATCATCGAAGAGCTCAACCATGCCGGCGGCAACATCCCCATGGCTCCCAACCTGCTCATCATGTTCGATGTGTGCGAGTTCGGCACGCCGGAGCAGATCAAGTACGCGATGGACTACTACGTGGAGAACGGCTACCCGCCGTACTGCCTGGCCATCTCCGAGCCTGAGGCGGGCTCCGACAACCAGGGCATGGAATGCCTGGCCACCCGCACGGGCGACGGCAAGGTGCACATCACCGGCGTGAAGACCTGGGTGACCCAGGGCGAGCACGTGGACGGCTTCATCGTGGTGTGCAAGGACGAGGATCCGTCCCGCGAGAACAAGAACATGTCCATGTACCTCGTGCCGGCCAACGCCAAGGGCGTCACCATCGAGCCGCTCAACAAGATCGGCATGCAGATCATGCCGTTCGCGATGATCCACTTCGACGACGTGGTCATCGACGAGAGCGACCTCCTGGGCATCCAGGGCAAGGGCTTCTACCAGCTCATGAAGAACTTCGAGTGGGAGCGCTGCGTGCTTCTGGCCGAGCTGCTCGGCGAGGCGCAGGCCGCCATGGAGGACGCGTGCGCCTGGACCAACGAGCGCATGCAGTTCGGCAAGGGCATCAAGACCTACCAGCTCGTGCAGGAGCACATCGTCGAGATGCAGATCGAGCTCTCGAACACGCGCAACTTCCTGTACCGCACCTGCTGGAAGATGGACAACGGCATCCCGGTGAACAACGACGCCGCCATGCTCAAGCGCTACGGCGCCCCGGCGCTCACCGACTGCTGCTCGCGCGCGCTGCAGCTCATGGGCGGCCTCGGCTTCACCGACGAGACCCGCGTGTCCCGCCTCATGCTCGACTGCCGCGGCTTCCAGATCGGCGGCGGCACGGTGGAGATCATGGTGCACATCTCCGGCCGCGGCATCCTCAAGGAGTACGCCAAGGTCGCCGAGGATCCCGATTACCTGTACACGATCTAACCCGACGCTTCAGCACGCGGGGCGATTCGCCCGCCCCGCACGGAAACGCCCCGGCTCCGGCCGGGGCGTTTGCCGTTGCGCGCACGGCGGACGGGCGCCGGGAAGGGGAGGCCCGCTCCCTCAGGATGAGGCGAACGGATGTTTCATGTGAAACATCCGGTGCGTAGGGGGGTCGGGCGGCGCGGCGAAGTGCTCGCGGACGTTGCGCATCGCCGCGTTCCGGCAGGATCCGAGGCGCGCGGTCGATGCGATGGGCGAACGGATGTTTCACGTGAAACATCCGGCGCGTGGGGGAGGGGGGAAGGGGGCCGCCTTACTTGGCGAAGGTTCCCTTGGCGCCGTGGCAGGTCATGCCGATGGCGCGGATGGAGCAGTACGAGCGGTACTTGCAGCGCCCGCAGGCGCGCTTGCGGTTCTTCTGGGAGGGGTCGTAGAGCCCGATGACGCCCACCGTGCTGTAGCGCGGCTCGAAGACGCCGTCCTTGCCCAGCTTGAGCCCCAGGCGCTTCTCGGACTGCGTGTAGAACACGAACTGCGAGCGCGTGTCGAGCGGGAAGTCGCCCATGCCGGGGCTCAGGCGATCGTCGGTGTAGAGGCCGTCGTCCAGCGCGGCGGCCACGATGGCGGCGTTCACGCGGTCGGCCGCGCTCTCCACGAGCGCTTTCGCGCAGGCGTCGGCCAGCGCGCGGTCGAGCTCGTCGGCGTCCGCGGGCAGCGCGGCGGGGTTGTCGGGCCCGATGGTCACCGCCATGAGCGCGCAGTGCGCGGCGCGGCGCAGGCGCTCGTACACGCTTTGGCCGTGGAACATCATCATGGTGCCCACGAGCTTGATGGCCGGCTCCACGTACTCGGGCGGCAGCGTGCAGATGGCGGGGTTGAACAGCTTGTACACGCCGCGCGGACGGTAGGCCGCCAGGCACGCCGCGACGGCGGCGTCGATGCGCGCGCCCGCCTCGGCGTCGAGGGCGCCCCCGTCGGCCGCGTCCGCGCCGAGCGCGCGGGCCGCCTCGGGCGGCAGCTGCGCGAGCACCTCGGAGCGCTCGAGCGCGCCCACGGTGCAGGGGACTTCGATGATCTGCCGTACGGCTCCGGTCATGATGGACGCTCCTTTTCGTGCACGATTCTTCCTGTATAGATCATAGAGCACCGTCTGCACGGATTGACCGGCTAGTTTGGCTCGACTGTGCGGTTTTCGCCCTCGGGACCCTGTCAAGGCTCATGGTTTCCACGGAATCGCGGGATTGGGTGGAGCAAAAGCCAACAAACGCATTCGATTGACCAGTTCGTATGCTCAGGGTTTCGGTTTTGACCGTAGGCAAACCATAGACGCAGCCTATCATTTGAAGAGTAATCAATAGGAAATGGAAATGGATTGCCGTCGGGCCCCGCGGGTGCGGCGGCGCCGTCACGCGGGGAAGGGGTTCCATGTACGAACTGACGCAAGAGGAGCGCATGATCCTCTCGATGGTGGACGACCTGTGCGTCGACGTGGTGGCGCCGCGTGCGGCCGAGATCGACGAGGAGGACGAGTTCCCGCAGGATATCTACGAGCTGTTCGTGGAGCAGGGGCTGTTCGCGCTCGCCTACGGCGAGGAGCACGGCGGCGTGGAGGTGAGCATGCACTGCTGGGTGCAGGTGATCGAGCGCATCGCGCGCGAGTCGCCGGCCGTGGCGCTCATGATCCTCATCTCGGCCATCGGCTCCGACGCGCTCGTGTTCTCGGGGACCGACGAGCAGAAGCGCACCATCCTGCCCGCGCTGGCGGCCGGCGAGGCGAAGATCTGCTTCGCGCTGACCGAGCCGAACGCCGGCTCCGACATCTCGGCCATCGCCACCACGGCGCTGCCCGACGGCGAGGGCTACACCGTGAACGGCAGCAAGATATTCATCACGAACGGCGCGGTCGGCGACTGGTTCACCGTGTTCGCGCGCGTGGTGGAGGACGGGCAGTCGAAGCCCTCCTGCTTCGTCGTGCACCGCGACACGCCCGGCCTCGTGATCGGCCGCAAGGAGGACAAGATGGGGCTGCGCGGCTCGGTGACCTCGCAGCTGTTCTTCGAGAACATGCACGTGGGCCCCGATGCCGTGGTGGGCGCGGTGGGCGACGGGTTCGCCATCGCGCACCACACGCTCAACCGCGGCCGGCTGGCCGTGGCGGCGCTGGCTGCCGGCGTGACGGCGGCGTCGCTCGGGGCGGCGGCCGCCTACGCGAAGGAGCGCATCCAGTTCGGCAAGCACATCGCCGACCTGCAGGCCATCCGCTTCATGCTGGCCGACATGGAGATCGCGCTCGAGGCGTCGCGCCTGCTGCTCGACCAGGCGGCCACGGCGTTCGGCGGCGACATCCAGACGATGATGAAGACGGCATCGGTGGCGAAGGTGTACTGCTCGGAGGCCGCGGTGAAGGCGGCCGAGACGGCCGTGCAGATATTCGGCGGCTACGGCCTGTGCAAGGACTACCCGGTGGAGCGCTACTACCGCGATGCGAAGTCGTTCACCATCGTGGAGGGCACGAGCCAGGTGCAGCGCTCGCTCATCGCGAAGTCGGTGCTGAAGGAATACTAGGAGCGCGCCGCCGGGCGCGGCGCGCAGGGGGCGAGGAGGATCGCAGCCATGAACATCGCAGTGTGCATCAAGCAAACCGTCGACACCGAGGCCGAGGTGGGCGTCGACGCCGAAGGGCGGGTGCTCACCGAGGGGCAGACGCTCGTCATCGACCCGTACGGCGAGTTCGCCGTCGAGCGCGCCGTGCAGCTCGTCGAGGAGCACGGCGGCGAGGTGGCCGTCGTGTGCATCGGCGGCGACGAGGCGCTGCCGGCCGTGCGCCACGCGCTGTCGATGGGCGCGGCCGCGGGCTACCTGATCGACGATCGCGCGCTCGACGCGGCGGATGCGGCGGCGCGGGCGCGCGTGCTGGCCGCCGCGCTCGAGCGCGTGCCGGCCGACCTGGTCATGGGCGGCTGCAAGTCGGCCGACACGGCGGGCGCGCAGACCATGCCGCGCGTGGCCGAGCTCCTGGGCCTGCCGTGCGTGCAGGTGGTCACCGCGCTCGAGGCGGACCCCGCGGCGGGCACCGCGCGCGCCACGCGCGAGATCGACGACGGCGTGGCCGTGGTGGACGTAGCGCTGCCGGCCGTCGTCACGGCGCAGCAGGGGCTGGCCGAGCCGCGCTACCCCAACGTGCGCGCCATCATGCAGTCGAAGAAGAAGCCCGTCACCGTGTGGACGCTGGCCGACCTCGGCAGGGAGGACGCCGCGGCGCCCGAGGCGGCGCGCACGCGCGTGGTGCGCTACCGCGCCAAGGCCGCGCGCCAGGGCGGCCGCATCGTGGAGGGCGAGACGACGGCCGAGGCGGTCGCCGCCACGGTGGGGCTGCTGGAAACCGAAGCCAAGGTCTGGTAGGACGGGAAGGGAGCATCCATGGCAGGAATCTGGGTATACGCGGAGCCGCGGAACGGGTCGTTTCCGCGCGCGACGTTCGAGATGCTGGCGCTCGCGCGCCGCATGGCCGACGCGGAGGGGACGGACGTGGCCGCCGTCGTGCTGGGCAGCGGGCTGGGGGACGTCGATTGCGCCCCGCTCGGCGCGGCGGGCGCCGACGCCGTGCTCGCGCTGGACGATCCGGCGCTGGCCCCGTACACCACCGACGCCTACGCGGCGGCCCTCGCGGCCCTCGCGGCGCAGCAGCGTCCCGACGCGGTGCTGTTCGCCGACGGCGCCACCGGGCTCGACGTGGGGCCCGTGCTCGCGCAGCGCCTGGACACCGGCTTCGTCGCCGACGTGGTGGCCGTCGAGGCCGACGCGCGGGAGGGCTTCCTGTTCACGCGCGAGCCGTACTCGGGCAAGGTGCGCGCCGACGTGGCCTTCGCCGCCGACGCGCGCCCGATGGTCGTCACCGTGCGCCCGAAGGCGTTCGACCCGGCCGCGCCCGACGAGGGCCGCACGGCGCCGGTGCTCATGCAGCACGTCGACGGCTTCGGCGACGTGCGCCAGACGGTGGCCGACGTGGTGCGCCGCGCGTCGGGCCGCGTGGAGCTGACCGAGGCCGACGCGGTGGTGTCGGGCGGGCGCGGCACGAAGGGCGCGGCGGGCTTCGCGCTCGTCGAGGAGCTGGCCGACGTGCTGGGCGCCGCCGTCGGGGCCTCGCGCCCCGCGGTGGACGAGGGCTGGACCGACATCCAGTTTCAGGTGGGGCAGACGGGCAAGACCGTCGCCCCGTCGCTCTACATCGCCTGCGGCATCTCGGGCTCCATCCAGCACATGGCCGGCGCCGCGGCGTCGAAGTGCATCGTGGCCGTGAACACCGACCCGCAGGCCGAGATCTTCAAGGTGGCCGACTACGGCATCGTGGCCGACCTGTTCGAGGCGGTGCCGCTGTTGACCGAGGCCTTCCGCGCGAGCAAGGCGTCCTAGCGTGGAGGCGGCGACGCCCGCGCGCGAGGCGCTGTGGAACATCGAGGGGTCGTGGATCATGTACCCCTGCTTCCTGGTGGTGCTGGCCGTGGCCGCGTACTTCTTCGTGCGGCGCTACCGGCTGTGGAGGATCGGCCGTCCCCTCGAGCGCGCCGACCGCCCGCGCGAGCGCCTGAAGGGCGCGTTCTTCGACGCGCTTTTGCAGGCCACCGTGGTGCGCGAGCGCGGCATCGGCATCGCGCACCTCGGGATGTACGTGGGGATGGCCGTCATGGTGGTGGCCACCGTGAGCTACGCGGCGCAGGTGGACCTCGGGGTGGACATCGCGAAGGGGGACTACTACCTCTACGTGCTGGCGCTCGGCACCGACATCGCCGGCCTGGCGTTCTGCATCGCGATGGTGGCGTGCATCGTGCGGCGCGCGGCGGGCCGCAACCCCGCGCTCGACACGAAGCCGGCCGACATCGTCGTGCTCGTCTGGTTGCTCGTCATCGGCGTCACGGGCTTCGTCGTGGAGGGGCTGCGCATCGTCGGGACGAACGACCCCTGGGCCGCGTGGTCGCCCATCGGCAACCTGTTCGCGCAGGCGCTGTCGGGCCTCGATGCCGCCCAGGTGACGCTCGCGCACCAGGCGCTGTGGTGGTTCCACATGGCCATCGCCTTCGGCATCCTGGCGTACTGGGTGTACTCCAAGCTCGTGCACGTGCTGCTCGTCCCCGCCACGGTGTACTGCCGCCCGCTCGAGCCGAAGGGCACGCTGCCGTTCGTCGATCTGGAGGACGAGGAGCTCGAGGAGTTCGGCGTGGGCAAGCTGGAGGACTTCACGTGGAAGGACCTGCTCGACGCCGAGGCGTGCGTGCGCTGCGGGCGCTGCGAGACCGTGTGTCCCGCGCACGGAAGCGGCAAGCCGCTGTCGCCGAAGGACCTGATCCAGGCCCTCGACGCGCATCTGGAGGAGCGCGGGCCGCTCGTGCGCGCCGAGCGCAGGGCCGAGGCGGCGGGCGGCGCGTTCGAGCCGACCGAGCAGCAGCGGGCCGTGCTCGACAAGGCGCTCGTGGGCGACGTGGTGGCGCCCGAGGCGCTGTGGTCGTGCACCACGTGCGGCGCGTGCATGGAGGCGTGCCCGGCGCTGCTCGAGCATGTGCCGAAAGTGGTGGGCATGCGCACCTACCAGGTGTCGATGGAGAGCGCGTTTCCCGCGGAGGCGAAGGCGGCCTTCCGCAACCTCGAGACGAACGGCAACCCGTGGGGCCTGGGGTGGCAGAGCCGCCTGGCGTGGGCGGAGGGGCTCGACGTGCCCACGCTGGCCGACCGGCCGGACGCTGAGTACGTGTACTGGCCCGGCTGCTCCGGCGCCTACGACGCGCGCAACCGCAAGGTGTCGCGCGCCCTCGTGGCGCTGCTGAGGCGCGCCGGCGTGGACTTCGCCGTCATCGGCGCGCAGGAGAAGTGCTGCGGCGACGCGGCGCGCCGCATGGGCAACGAGTTCGTGTACTACCAGCTGGCAACCGAGAACATCGAGACGCTGCAGCGCTTCGGCGCGAAGAAGATCATCGTGCAGTGCCCCCACTGCGCCCAGGTGCTCGAACGCGACTACCCGCAGCTGGGCGGCACGTTCGAGGTGGTGCGCCACGCGCAGCTGCTCGAACGGCTCGTGGCCGAGGGGAGGCTGCCGGGCGCGGCCGAGGCGGGCGCGCATGCGGCGTTCGAGCGCGTCGCCTACCACGACTCGTGCTACCTGGGGCGCTACGCCGACGTGTACGACGAGCCGCGCGCCGTCGTGGCCGCGAGCGGCGCGCAGGTGGTGGAGATGGAGCGCGCCCGCGAGAAGAGCTTCTGCTGCGGCGCGGGCGGCGGGCGCATGTGGCTCGAGGAGCGCGAGGGGCAGCGCATGAACGTCCTGCGCGCCGAGCAGGCCCGCGCGACCGGCGCCGACGCCGTGGCCACCGCCTGCCCCTTCTGCCTGTCGATGCTCGAAGACGGCCTCGCATCGCACGACGACGCGCCGCCCGTACGGGACATCGCCGAACTGTTGTCCGACGCACTTGCCCTCGAGCGGTGATACCATGAGGTGAACCCCCTTGCGCGCGGTGCGCGAAGGGGGCAAACCGAGATGGATGATAGGTGCGCACGGAGGTGGCCTATGAACGCGTGGAGGTCGGGCGAGACGCTCGAGGTGCCGATGAGCGAGCAGCTGGCCCGCACGTACGAGGAGTTCCGCGCCGCGGGGGCCGCTCCCGTCGCGCCGAGGCTCGCGGCCACCGTGATGCTCGTGCGCAGCCCGCGCGAGGTGTTCATGCTGCGCCGGGCGGCGACGATGGCGTTCGTGCCGGAGGCCGTCGTGTTCCCGGGCGGGGGCGTGGACCCGCGCGACGCCGACGCGCCTTGCTCGTGGATCGGCCCGGACGAGGAGGAGTGGGCCCGTCGCATGGGCACGAGCGCCGACGTGGCGCGGCGCGTGGTGACGGCGGCCGCGCGCGAGGTGTTCGAGGAGTGCGGCGTGCTGCTGGCCGGCGACGAGCGCGGCGTCTGCGCCGTGGACGCCGCGCAGCCCGCGTGGGCCGAGGAGCGCCGCCGGCTCGTGCGCCACGAGGCCTCGTTCGCCGACGTGCTGAGCCGCCACGGCCTCGCGCTGCGCACCGACCTGCTGGGCCTGCGCTCGCACTGGCTGACGCCCACGTTCGAGCCGCGCCGCTACGACACCTACTTCTTCGCCGCGCTCGCGCCCGCCGGGCAGGAGCCCGACAGCCGCACCACCGAGGCCGACGGGGCGGGCTGGGCCGACCCGCGGCTCATGCTCGAGCGCGGCGCGGCCGGCGCGCTGCGCCTCGTGCCGCCCACGGCCTACAACCTGGCCCACCTCGCGCACGCTCCCAGCGTGGAGGCGTTCGCGGCGGGCGTGGAGCGCGCGGGCCGCGTGATGCTCGAGCCCGCCGTGCGCGACGGGGGAGAGGCGGTGCTCTCATGCCGGCTGCCGTAGCGCGACGCGCCGCCGTCGCGGCGGGCGCGCCCGCCTGGGGAAGCGGTCGCGTGTCGGCGCACGCGCGCGTGATCCTCGCCGACAACCCTTCGCCGCTCACGTACCTCGGCACGAACACCTGGGTGCTGGCCGATCCCGGCTCGCCGGCGTGCGTCGTGGTGGATCCCGGGCCCGACAGCGCGTCCCACCTGCGCGCCGTGCAGCGCGCCTGCGCCGAGGACGGGCGCGCGGTGGCGGCCGTCCTCGTGACGCACGACCATGCCGATCACGCGGAGGGCGCCGAGCGCTTCGCCGCGATGACGGGCGCGCCGGTGCTCTCGCGCAAGGGCGGCACGCTGCCCGACGGGCCGCTCGACCTCGGTGCGGACGCGCCGCGCCTCGAGGTGATCCCGCTTCCCGGGCACGCGAGCGACCTCGTGGGGTTCCTCGTTCCCGCCGACGCGTCCATCGTGACGGGCGACATGCTGTTCCGGCAGAGCTCCACGCTCATCTGCTGGCCCGACGGCAGCCTCGCGGAGTACCTGGACAGCCTCGAGCGCCTGCGCGCCGCGGTGGAGGCGCACGGCGTCACGCGGCTGCTGACGGCCCACGGCCCGCTCATCGACGACCCGCTCGACGCCATCGATCGCGCGCGCCGCCATCGCCTCGACCGCCTCGAGCGCGTGCGCGCCGCGGCGGAGGCCGGCGCCGGCTCGGACGTCGAGCGCATCATCGAGGCCGTGTACCAGGACGTCGACGTCCGCCTCGACCCCGCCGCCCGCATCAACATCCAAGCCCAGCTGGAGTACCTCGAGCAGCAGGGGCTTCGGTAAAGCACGGGCGCGCCGTCCGCGCTGCGCGGCTGGCCCGTTGCGGTCCCGCCGCGCGGGCGTTTCGCCGCTCGTGGCAGGTTTTGCGAGTTTTTCGTCGCGTTTCGCCCGGATGCGGCCACGGCTGCGCGCTCGGCTGCCGAGTCGTTCTCGTCGTCCCAGGTTGGAAGCGAGCAGGGAAGCGCGCTCCATCGAGCGGGGTCGAGAGACGACGAATTTCTCGCAAAACCTGCCACGAACGCAACGAACCGGCGATGCGTGCGCCGCGTTGCCGGCAAGCGTCGCGAAAAGCGAAGGATCGGGGGCTCCCCCGATCCTTCGCTCGCGACTACTTCATGCGCTCGGCCAGCTCGGCGGCCAGCAGATGGCGCTTCACCTTGCCGGTGGCCGTCTTCGGTATCTCGTCGATGTACTCGATGCGCTCGGGCCACAAACGCTTCGCCACGTGGTGCTCGGCCAGGAAGTCCGTGATGTCGGCCAGGGCGGGGCGCTCGTCGCCCGTCGCCACCGCGAAGGTGCAGATGCGCTCGCCCAGGCGCTCGTCGGGCATGCCGATGGTGGCGTGGTCGCCGATGCCGGGGCACTCCATGAGGTTCTCGTCGATCTCGTTCGCGCAGATGTTCTCGCCTCCGCGGATGATGATCTCCTTCTTGCGCCCGTTGATGCGGATGCGGCCCGCTTCGTCCATATAGCACAGATCGCCGCTGTAGAACCAGCCGTCGTCGTCGAGCGCGCGGTCGGTACGTTCGCGATCGTTGAGGTATCCGACGAACTGGTGCGGCCCGCGCGAGATCTCCTCGCCCTGCGTTCCCGGCGCCACGTCGCGATGGTCCGCGTCCACCACGCGCACCTCGATGCCGGGGAAGGGGATGCCCGACCAGGCGCCGTTCCACTCCAGGCAGTGCTCGGGCGGCACGAACGCGTGCGGGCAGCTCTCGGTGGAGCCGTAGCATTCGCACAGCAGGATGCCGTGGGCGTGGGCGCACTGCACGAGCGTGCTCGGCACCGGGGCGCCGCCACAGATGAACAGGCGCAGCGTGTCGAACGAGCCGAGGTTCTCGGCCGTGAGGTACTTGAGGATGTCGTAGATGAACGGCGTGGCGCCCATCGACCAGGTGACGCCCTCGCGGTTGCACAGCTCGAAAGCCCCCGCGGCGTCGAAGTGCTCCTGCAGCACCGTGCGCCCGCCCAGGATCATGGGGGAGATGAGGCCGTGGTAGAAGCCCGTCGCGTGGTTGAGCGGCGAGGGCATGTACATGACGTCGTCCGCGGTGCGCCCGAGCCCCTTCACGTAGGAGCGCTCGGAGAACAGGATGTTGTTGTGCGTGAACAGCACCGCCTTCTGGCGGCCGGTGGTGCCCGACGTGGACAGGATGCACGCCACGTCGTCGGACGACGCGGCGGCGCGCTCCCGCACGGGCTCGAACGAGGCGCAGATGCCGCTCAGGCACGGCGCGCCGTCGGGCGCGGGGGCCTGCTTGTCGATGAACGCGATGGACGTCAGCGTGGGGATGCGGTCCTTCACGGCGTAGGCCTGCGCGACGAAGTCGCAGCGATGGAACTCGGTCGGGCAGATGAACGCGCGCGACCCCACCTTGTTCATGTTGTAGACGAGGTCCTCGTCGTTGAAGTTCGGGGGCACGGGGTGCATCACGGCGCCGCACTTGAGGCACGCCACGTACACGATGCAGAACTCGGCCCAGATGGGCACCTGGAACGTCACGACGTCGCCGGGCCGCACCCCTTCGGCGATGAGCCACGACGCCAGGCGCGCAGCCCGGTCGTCCACCTCGCCGTAGGTGTACGACGACCCTTGGTCGTCGGTGACGTACGTGCGCTCCGGATGGGAGGCCGCGCGGTCGGCCCATACGTCGCCGATGGTCTTGTCGGTCCAGTACCCCTTCTCGTAGTAGAATCGCTTCCGCTCGGCATTGATTTTGAGATCGGTAATCATCACCCCTGAGTCCTCTCTTGATGACGGCTCGCTTCTCTCATCCGGCGCTCCTGCCGGATGCTCCGCTTGACTCGATCTGCCTGCCCGCTCCTCCGGATCCCCTCCGGCCCGTCCCGCACGATGCGGCGAGTGCCAGGCGCTGCGCATGGAATCCCATGCCTTGCTCAGTGTCCTCCATTGTAGACCCCTCGGTGATGGTCGATGATCCACATTTGTGGGTATACTCATAGGAAGTTCCTATGTGTTGATAGCCAGAACCTATTAATATATAAAATACCTGTTCAAGCTATGGTTTAGAGGTACGGGCAGCAGGGGATTTCGCGGGAGACGCTTTTTCGAAATCGAGGCAAACCTGAAACGATATGAGTACTCGTTTCAGGAAAATGATGGACAAAATATAAAGAATGAGAAGTTTCGATTTGGTATGTTAGACAGTATCAGCCGATTGTCCGTAGATTAATCGCGCGTATCCGTAGATCATAGAGAAGGGCCGATGAGCACGGCCCGTATCGCGTCCCAGGACGCAAGCGAACGATATGAAGACTACAGGGAAAGGGGTAGTGCCAATGAGCGTGTACCAGGAGGATTACCATCTGCCGGAGTTCGAGTACGACTACGAGAAGCTGATCATCGACCGTCGCGGTCCGGTGTACGTGTGCAGCTTCAACGACGCCGCGAACCTCAACGCCATGTCGTACGCCCAGATGGCCGAGTTCAACGACTTCCTCATCAAGGTGCGCATGGACAAGGATTGCCGCGCCATCGTGCTGACGGGCGAGGGCAAGTCGTTCTGCGCCGGCTTCAACCTGAACGACCTGGCGCTCGAGCCGCCCGAGGACATGGGCCGCATCCAGCGCGACTTCTACATCATGCAGCGCATGTGCTCCGACCAGATCATCAACATGCGCCGCTGCGAGCAGCCCATCATCGGCGCCCTCAAGGGCTACGCCGTGGGCGGCGGCCTGTCCATCTCCTGCGCGTGCGACATGCGCGTGCTGGGCGAGTCGTTCAAGATGAACGCCGGCTACCTGTCCATCGGCTACACCGGCACCGACATGGGCGGCGCGTTCTTCCTCCCGAAGATCGTCGGCTACGCCCGCGCCTGCGAGATCCTCATGAACCCCAACCGCTTCGGCGCCGAGAAGCTGCTGGAGTGGGGCTTCGCCAACAAGGTGGTCGCCGACGACGACGTGGTTGAAGAGGCCGTGGCCTTCGCCCAGCAGATGTGCGACGCCACCGCCCCGTTCGGCCTGCGCCTCACGAAGGAGTGCCTGCAGGCCTCCCTCGACGGCACGAGCTTCGAGAACGTCGTGAAGATGGAGAACCGCAACCAGGTGCTGGCCTCCAACACCACCGACGGCCGCATGGGGACGCTGAAGATGAACCCGAAGAACAAGCAGGACGTGAAGGACAACCCGGAGAAGTACCAGTTCCACAACCTGTAAGGCGCACGGCGCACAAGCGCGCTCGCCTCGGTCGCCCCCGGCCCGCACTGCGGTCGGGGGCGCTTCGCATTTCGGCGCGTTTCGACGAGAGAGGATGAGGGCATGCGGATACTCGCCATCAACGGGAGCCATCGGCCGGGCAAGGGGACGGCGGCGCTGCTGCAGGCGGCGCTCGACGCGGCGCGCGACGCGGGGGCGGAGACCGAGCTCGTGGAGCTCGCGCGGCTCGACATCGGCTACTGCATCGGGTGCAACGCGTGCCTGGCGAAGCCGTCCTGCACGCTGTCCGACGACATGGACGGCCTCGTGGAGAAGATGAAGGCGGCCGACGGCATCGTCTTGGGCTCGCCCGACTACTTCGCGAACGTCACGGCGCGCATGAAGACGTTCATCGACCGCACCCGCCCGCTGCACATGACGGCCAACGCGCTCAAGGGCAAGGTGGGCGGCATGGTGACCACGTCGGGGCTCGTCGACTGCGGCGCCGAGGAGACGCTCGGCGCGCTCGACCGCTTCTTCGCCACCCATGAGATGCTCGTCGTGCACCCGCGCCCCGCGGGGCCGGTGCAGGCGAACGGCACGGCGGCGTCCCAGTTCGCCGGCTTGGACGACGAGGGCCGCATCCGCTGGCGCCGCGTCCAGGACGACCGCACCGCCTTCGCCTTCGCGCGCCAGCTCGGCACCGACATGGTCGAGCTCGTCGAACGGTTGGGGTAGGCTACAACCAGAACGGATGTTTCACGTGAAACATCGAGCCGCGTGCGCTCCGCGCCGCATCGCGCCGGGGGGCTTTCGGCTGGCGCCGCCCCCGCCCCGGCCCTCTGCTGCGCCGAGGCGGCGGTGGGGCGCAAAGAAGAGCCGCAGCGCGATGCTGCGGCTCTTTCGATCGGTGCGGGGGCTGCCTACCAGTTGCAGGGGGCCTCGCCGGCGATCTGACGCTCGGACTTGAAGATGACGTCCGGCACCTCTTCGCCGTGGTAGCACTTGATGGCTTCCTTCTCCTCCATCTCGGCGATCTCGGCGTCGCTGTAGCCCAGGTCCTGCAGGAACTCGGCCGTGTGGTAGCCGATGGGCTTCGACAGGATGATCGGCGGATCGCCGTAGTCGTCGAAGCGCAGCGGCGACATGGGGATGGCCTTCTTGCCGAACGCCTCGTACTCCACCCAGCGCAGCGAGTCGTTGTCGTAGGCCTCTTCGTCCTTGATGATGTCGGTGTAGCGGAAGCACTTCTGGTGGGGCACCTCGTGCTCGCGCAGGATCTCGTCCCACTCCTCGAACGTCTTCGTGGCGAAGGAGTTCTCGAGCCAGCCGATGACCTCATGCTGCTTGCCGGAAGCCTTGAGGGACGGCAGGTTGCAGGTGTCGGGCTGGTCCTTGTGCTCGTCGTTGCCCGTGATCTCCATCATCATGTTGTAGTACTTGTCGTACTGCGGCATGCAGATGAGCATCCACTTGTCGTCGGACGTCTTGTAGGTGTTGTTGAAGGGGTTCGGAACCGCCTTGCGGGACTTGGGGTAGGGCGCGCCGAACTGCGTGGCCATGACGCCGATGTTGCCGCCCCAGATGGCCGCGCCGTACAGGTTGCAGGTGACCTTGTCGCCCTTGCCCGTGCGGGTGCGGTTGAACAGCGCGGCGAGGATGCCGCCGGAAAGGATGGACGCCGCGTTGTAGTCGCCGAACGCCTGAGGCGGGATGGCGGGGGACTGGCCGTCCTCGCGGAACACGTTCGCCACGCCGCCGCGCGCCGCCCAGCACACCGCGTCGAAGCCGGGGGTGTCGCGCTCGGGGCCGAACTCGCCGTAGCCGCGCATCTGCGCCCAGATGAGGGTCGGGTACTTCTCCTTGAGGGAGGCGTAGTCCAGGCCCAGCTTCACGAGCGCCTTGTCGCGCAGGTTGTTCACGAACACGTCGGCGGTGGCCAGCAGCTGGTGCATGACCTTGGAGCCCTCTTCGGTCTTCAGGTTGAGCGACAGCCAGTTCTTGTTCGTGTTGTTCAGGTCGATGGTGGGATCCTCGCGCTCGGTCTGCTCGCATCCGAACCCGGGGCCCTGCGTGCGCTGTGCATCGCCGTGCAGGGGCTCGACCTTGATGATCTCGGCTCCCATTTCGGACAGAACGCGCACCGTCGCAGGTGCCGCCACCCATTCGCACAGCTCGACGACCTTGACGCCGTTCAGAGGACCATACCCGTTCAGTTTCTCTGTCACTGACATACGACGGTTCTCCTTTCTTCGATGACTTGTTGTTTTCCTCCTGCAGATATACTCACATGTCATCCGTTTTGTTGCTATGGACAATTATTTATACTTGATGGTCGCTTGTTCGTTTTGGTGGGTTGGGAGGGTTTCACTCACAGGTTCACCGATTTGTTGGCCATTTGCCGGGGAGAGGGGGTCTCAATCGGCGAATTCGTCCGTCCTTTTGGTTAATTCGGCAGATTTGGGGGTGATGCGGCGGGGCAGTCTCAGTATACTGGTAACAAGTAATCCCTGCTTGCAGCGTTGCGGGGGCCCGCGGGAAGAGCGCGGGCGCCGCGGCGTTCTGAAGGAAAGAAGGCACCCTGTGGATTTCGAATTGACCGATAAGCAGCGCAAGCTCGTGGAGGCGTTCCGCGCGTTCGGCGAGGAAACGTTCACGCCCGAGCACGTGCACCAATGGCGCCGCGACCAGGGCCTGCCCGACGAGGTGGTGAAGGGGTTCGTCGACCTGTACTTCGGCCTCGAGGATCTCGAGGACGGCGAGGGCACGTTCAGCCTGTGCTCGCAGGCGCTCATCATCGAGGAGCTGTCGCGGTGCGCCGGCGCCACGCTGCCGTTCCAGAACGACCTGTTCAACCTCTCCATCGTGCGCCAGTTCGCCGGCGCGGGCGAGTTCGCCGACGTGCTGAAGGACTACCGCGAGACGGGCCGCCTGCTGTTCGCCCTGGCCATCTCGGAGCCGGAGGCCGGCTCGGACGCCATGAACATGCAGACGTACACGCGCACCGTCGACGAGCACCTCATCCTGAACGGGCGCAAGACCTACGTGAACAACGGCGAGTACGCACCCTATATCATGGTGGCGGCCATCGATCGCGACAAGGAGGCGCCGGGGAAGTACCCGCCCATGACGTTCTGGCTGCTGCCGCGCGACCTCAAGGGCGTGAGCGCGTACCCCATCAACAAGATCGGCCAGTCGATGCTGCCGTTCGCCACCCTCGTGTTCGACAACGTGGAGCTGTCGCCGGCCTACCGCCTCAACGGGCGGCAGGAGGGCTTCCGCCAGCTGTTCCGCCTGCTCGAGTTCGGCCGCGTGACCACGTGCGCCTCGTCGCTGGGCATGGCGCGCGCCGCCATGGAGGACGCCGTGGCCCACGCGCGCAGCCGCAAGGCGTTCGGCGTGCAGATCGGCCGCTTCCAGCAGATCGAGCAGATGCTGACGGACATGGAGGTGAACATCTCCAACATGCGCTCCATGCTGTACCGCGCGGCCCTGGCGGTGGACAACGGCGGCCCCGACGAGCGCCTGTCCGTCGCGCTCATGAAGCGCTACGTGCCCAACGCCGCCACCGAGGTGGCCTCGGGCGCCATGCAGATCCTCGGCGGCATGGGCTATACGGAGGGCGCGCGCGTGAGCCAGCTGTGGCAGGACTGCCGCGGCAACCAGATCGCGGAGGGCACCGACCAGATCATGGTGTACATCGCCTCGCCGCTCATCATGGAGAAGTACTGAGACCGCCGGTCCCGGCGCTCGAAGGCGACGAACGGGGCGCCCGCCGCACGATGCGGCGGGCGCCCCTTTTTCATGCTTTGGTACAAGCAAGGCGGATAGTCCTGCGCAAGTGCTCAAAACTATTACTCAATTGTTCAATATTATCCATTGTACAGCTCATTTCTGGGTCAGTTCCGATGTTATGACCATTCTCGTGTGTCGGACAGCACGGAATAATGACTGCTAGAGAGCCTGCTCTAAGCAGATAGTGTCAGGGGTGCCGTTCCCCTTCGCGAGCGCTCAATCCCGCGGAGAGGGACGACGGAGAAATTTAGGAGGACAAATTGAGTACCGCAGCTAAGAAAGAGAAGATGAGCGTGCGCCACATGCTCGTCGTTCTCACGGGCATCATGATCACCTTCGGGTGCTCGGCCCTGTGCTTTTCCACGTGGGGCCTGTTCCAGCCGGTCGTCGCCGAGGGCCTGGGCGTGCCCACCACGGCGTTCGCCCTGTACGTCACGGTCATGTACCTCACGATGACCGTCGCCTCGCCGTTCGCCGGCAAGCTCATCCAGACGATGGACATCCGCATCATCCTGAGCGTCTCCGCCTGTCTCGTGGGCGGCGCGTTCATCCTCATGAGCTTCTCGAACGACATCATCATGTTCTACATCGCCGCCGTCCTGCTGGGCCTCGGCGAGATCTCCATCCTGTGGCTGACCATCCCGCAGCTCATCAACCGCTGGTTCCACGAGCGCGCCGGCTTCTTCATCGGCCTGTGCATGGCGTTCACCGGCATCGGCGGCGCGCTGTGGTCCGCGCTGTTCACCGCGCTGCGCTCCGGCGGCATGGACTACCACACGATCTACCTGATCTGGGGCGTCATCGCGCTCGTCACGTCGCTTCCCTTCACGCTGTTCTGCATCCGCAACCGTCCCGAGGACGTGGGCCTGTCCCCGTACGGCGCCAAGGTCGCCGCTGACGGCGGCGCCGTCAAGCCGACCGGCATCTCGGCCAAGCCGGCCATGAAGATGCCCGTGTTCTACGCGCTGTGCCTGTTCGCCGGCATCATCAACGTGGCCGTGCTCATCGCCCAGCAGTTCCCCACCTACACGAAGACCCTCACCGACGCCACGTTCGACGTGCTTGTCGTGGGCGGCCTCATGGCCACCGTCATGATGGTGGGCCAGGCCATCTTCAAGATCGTGCTGGGCGCTGCGGCCGACAAGAACGCCAAGGGCGCGCTGTGGTTCGCGTTCGTGGCCGGCGTGGGCGGCGTGCTGCTGTGCTGGCTCGGCTCCGCGTCCGAGTACATGATGTACGTGGGCTCCTTCATCTTCGGCGCCTTCTACGCCACGGCCGTCGTGCTCGTGCCGATCGTGGTGAAGCAGGTGTTCGGCCTGCGCGACAACGCCATCATCTACTCCCGCATCTCCACCGTGTTCAACTTCATCGCCGCGTTCGGTTCGATGATCTGGGCTTGGATCGGCTCCTCGTTCGGCTTCAACGCCGTGTTCGTCGTGGGCCTCGTCATGATCGTCGCGGTGCTGCTGCTCGGCCTGTACTCCTTCGCCCAGGCGAAGAAGCTCCGCAGCCAGTGGACCGACTAAACACGGGTATACTCTGCTAGATCAGCTCTGCACTTCGGTCGGGGGCCCGCTTCGGCGGGCCCCCGCCGAGCGTCTTCTTCAAACCGGTCGAGATCGTGGGGGAGCATCGCAATGAACCTGTCCCAGCTCTACTACTTCAAGAAGCTCGCCGAACTGCAGCACTACACGCGAGCGGCCAAAGAGCTCTACATCGCCCAACCCACGCTCTCCGACGCGATCAGCTCGCTGGAGAAGGAGTTGGGCGTTGCGCTGTTCTGCCGCGACGGCCGCAGCGTCAGGCTGACGTCGAACGGCAGCGAGTTCTACCGCTACGTGAGCGACAGCCTGCGCTCCCTCGACGACGGCGTCGACGCGATGAACCGGCGCAAGGAGCAGCTGGGCGGCACCATCAACCTGGGGGCGACGTTCACCGTGCAGGACGACTACCTGCCGACGCTGCTCAAGGCGTACCGCGAGCGCTTCGGCGACGAGGTGCGCATCGAGACGTACCAGGCCTTCACGAACTACCTCACGCAGAGCCTGCACAACGAGACGCTCGACGTGACGTTCTGCGGGCGGCGCGACCACGAGCCCGACATCGAGTACTTCCCCGTGCTGAACCGCAGCCTGGAGCTGGGCGTACGCGTGGACCATCCGCTGGCCGACCGCGCGTCGGTGTCGTTCGACGAGCTGCGCGACCAGCGTCTCATCACGTACCGCCGCGGGACGCCCATCGGCGAGGAGGTGCAGCGCCTGCTCGCCCGGAGCTCGCTCGAGGGCGTCGAGGCGCTCTACGACGACGACATCACCATGGCCTCGGCGCTGTCGGTGGACGGCGGCCTGGGCGCGCTCATGCTGAACTCCATCGGGCTCAAGGTGTTCTCGAACATCACGACGGTGCCCCTCGAGGGCGTGCGCCCCGACTTCTACTGGGTGTACCTGGCCAGCAGCGCGAAGCACGCCAAGACGGCGGCCGTGCAGTCGTTCATCGAGTTCGTGAAGGGGTTCGACGCCGAAGGTGCGGGGATCGACCTCGGCTACCGTCCCGAGCGGCCCGAGGGCGCGCCTCCTAGCGCGTGACGGCCTCGCGGTGCACGCTTTGCGCGACGAGCCCCACGCGCTCGACGTAGGCGTACAGCTCGAAGCCGCGCTTGCAGTGGAACGTGCAGCTGACGCAGGGGTCCTCGTCGCAGTAGGCGTAGGCGTCCTCGTCGCCCAGCGCGAACACGAGCGGCGGCCGCTTGCCCGGCAGCACGTACTTGAGCTGCATCCCCGTGAACGTCTTGAGCGCGATCCAGCGCGGCTCGCAGCCGTCCTCGCGCACCTTCCAGGACACGCGCAGCGCGTTCTGGTCGAACCCGCCCACCACGTCGTAGGAGAGCTCGATCGCGTCGGCGCAGGAGGCGGCGTCCGCGGCCGCGAGGCGCGCCAGGGAGCCGTCGCACGCGGCGGGGTCGGGGGCGGGGGCGTAGGGCAGCTCGATCGTGGGGCGCCGCCCGCCGCCCGTGAGCTGCGGGCCCTCGCCGCCGTCGACGCCCACGAACACCGCCGCGCACCCGTCGCAGCCGTAGAAGGGGATCGGCTCGTCGAACACGCCGGGCTTCCAGGTGGCGCGGGTGCGCGTGGGGCTCAACGCGGTGCTGTCGGTGTCTGCCATGGCAATCCTCCGGGAAAATCGAATCAGTCGATGTAGCGGGCGTTCGGGTCGGTGGCGAGCGCCTTCGTGTCGGCGACGTACTGGATGAAGTGGTCCACGCAGTACGGGTGGTAGTTCTTCGTGCTGTAGGCCATGTACACGCGGTGGTAGCAGCTGCGGCGTTCGAGCGGGCTCAGGTAGAAGGGCCTGACCACCACGTTGTCGACGCTGCGCAGCAGGAAGGTGTCCAGCATGATGGCCGCCTCCACGCCGTTGGCCGCGAAGCCGGCGAGGATGGACTCGTCGAGGTAGCTGTACTCGACGTTCTTGATGTCGCGCTCGTCGAGCATCCGCCTGATGGCCCGTCCCAGCGGGATGGTGTCGACGTAGGTGATGAGGTGCTGCTCGTACAGGTCGGCCGGCGTGATGAACGCCTTGTCGACCAGCGGGCAGTCGGCGCTCATGGCCACGACCACCTTCTGGGTGAGCACGGGCACGTACGTGAGGTCGGGGTCGTCGTCGCCGCGCGCGCAGAACACCACGTCGTAGCAGCCGCTCAACAGGTCCTTCACGAGGGGCTGCGAGGTGTCCTCGCGCACGCTGAACGCGACGCCGCCGGTGGAGGCCTTGTAGCCGTTGAGGAGCTTGGGGATGAAGTCGGTCTGCACGGTGATGATGCAGCCGAGGTCGATCTTGCCGCCGTCGCTCGTGCCGGCGTAGTTCTTCATGATGGCGATGCCCTTGTCGATCTGCTCGAGGCCCTTGTTCACGTAGACGAGGAACTCGCTGCCGTACTTCGTGAGGTGGATGTTGCGGCCCGTCTTCTGGAACAGCGACACGCCCAGCTCCTGCTCGAGCGAGCTGATGGCGTTCGAAAGCGAAGGCTGCGTGATGTAGAGCTCCTTGGCCGCCTTGGCGTAGTGCTGCAGGTCTGCGAGCTTGCGGAAGTAGTACAGCTGCGAAAGGTTCATTGGTCGCCCCCTGGGGTCTCACGCCGCATCGAACACCACCTCCATTATACGGGTGAATGACGAGGAGATTGCCACACAAAATGGCTGATCTAGGGGTTTTCGCCCCGCTCCCTTGTGCGCGCGAGGGAGCGGGGCGCCGGGAGGGGCCTATCCGTAGCGGTACTCGACGCCCATGGTGGGCTGGGGGTACTCCCAGCGCTCGAGGATGGTGGCGCCGCACAGGATGCGGCACGTGCCGCACTCGAGGCACCCGGCGTAGTCGAACGACAGGCCGCCGTCCTCGTCGAACTTGTACAGCGCGGCGGGGCAGGCCAGCACGAGCTTGCGGAACTCGGCGCGGTCCGCGTCGCCGACGAGCTCGATGTGCGCGTGGCCCTCGTCCACGTTGTACTTGTTGAGCGCCAGCTTGGCGTCGACGTTGACGCTGATGACGGGATCGCTCATAGGGCCTTCATCCCCTTTCTGCCGTCCTGGGCCAGCTGCCACAGGCCCACGCGCTTGAGCGGGCCCAGCAGCTTGTCCTTGACGCGCTGCTGCGGATGCCCGTCCACCTTGAACAGGTTGAGCATGACGTCGCGGGCCATGGCCGGGTACTCGTTGAAGATGCGCGTCGTCTCCTCCATGTAGTGCGGGAAGCGGCGGAAGCGCTTGAGGTCCTGCAGCACGTAGCAGCCGTCGAGCAGCTGCTCGTAGGCGGCCAGACGCGGTGCCGACACGTCGTCGGCCTCGAGCGCGCGCATGACGGCGTCGGCCGCGAGGTCGCCCGAGCTGACGGCGAAGTCCATGCCGCGCACCGAGTAGCCCAGGTTCATGCAGAGCATCGCGGCGTCGCCGCACACGAGCACGCCGTCGCCGTAGAGGCGCGGCACCATGGCGAGGCCGCCCTCGGGCACGAGGTGCCCCGAGTACTCCACGAGCTCGCCGCCCTTGACGAGCGGGGCGATGTCGGCGCGCTGCTTGAAGTCCTCGAGCATCTGGTAGATGGGCACGTCGCCCGCCGCGAGGTCGGACAGCGTGGCCACGAGGCCGAGCGAGATCGAGTCGTCGTTCGTGTACAGGAACCCGCCGCCCACGCGGCCCTTCGTGCAGTCGCCGGCGAACATCCACGCCGCGCCCTCGCCGGGCGCGCACAGGAAGCGGTCCTCGATGACCGACGGCGGAAGCGCAATGGTCTCCTTCACGCCCACGGCCATCTGGTGGGGCAGGGGCGTTCCGTCGGCGAGGCCCGCCTTCTGGGTGAGCAGCGAGTTCACGCCGTCGGCCAGCACGGTGACGCGCGCCTCCACCTCATCGCCGCCGGCGACGACGCCGCATACCTTGCCGTCGCGCACGATGAGGTCCTCCACGGCGATGCCGTAGATGAAGTCGGCGCCCGCCTCCTCGGCCTGCTCGGCGAGCCATTGGTCGAAGGGCCCGCGCAGCACCGCGTAGGAGTCCTTGCCCGACTCGCGCAGCTCGTCGGCCGTGAAGTCCATCGTGAACAGCGCATCGGGCGCGGCCAGCGAGATCTTCTCGTGCGTGATGCGCCGCTGCAGGGGAGCGCGCTCCTCGAAGTCGGGGAACACGCGGGCGAGCGCATGCGTGTAGATGCGCCCGCCGGTCATGTTCTTCGCGCCGGCGTAGTTGCCGCGCTCCACCACGAGCACGGCGAGGCCCGCGGAGGCCAGCCGGTAGGCCGCGACCGCGCCGGCGCACCCGGCGCCGACGACGATCGCGTCGAATTGATCATCGGACATGGGGATACCTTTCCTCAGCCCGGTCCGCTAGGACAGCTTCTCGACGAGGGCCGGCAGCGCCTCGTGCAGGTCGCCCACGAGGCCGAAGTCGGCCTGGGCGAACACGGGCGCGTTCTGGTCCTTGTTCACGGCCACGATGATGTCGGCGTTGTGCACGCCGATCATGTGCTGCATCTGGCCGGAGATCCCGACGGCGAAGTACACCTTCGGCGACACCATGCGGCCCGACACGCCCAGGTAGAGGTTCTTGGGCAGCCACTTCTCGTTCTCGGCGAGCGGGCGGGAGCAGGCGATCTCGCCGTGCACGGCCGAGGCCAGGCTGCGCGCCAGCTCGAGGTCCTCCTCGTGCGCGAAGCCGCGCCCGGCGCCCACGATGACCGACGCGCGGCCCAGGTCGGCGCCCACATGCGGCACCTCGTGCGTGCCGCGCAGCTTGAGGGGCTTCTCCGGCGCGACGAACGCGCGCGCCTCCACGACGTCGGTGCCCGACGCCTCGGCCCCGTCGAAGGCGGCGCCATTGCAGGAGTAGAAGGCCACGGGCCCCACGGCATGCTGCTTCTTCGTGGCGAGGCCGCCGAAGTACAGGCTCTCGGCCTCGGCGCCGTCGAGGGCGGTGATGTCGCTCATCACGCTCGTGTTCGCGTGGGCCGCGAGGCGCCCGCCCACGATCTTGAGGCGCGGCGTGGGCTCGAACAGCACCACGTCGGGCGCGGTTTCGTCGAACAGCGCGGCCACGGCGCCGTAGGCGTTCTCCACGAGCTCGCCCTGCGGCAGCTCCACGGCGAAGGCCTTGTCGGCCACGCCCGTCGCGGGGTCGGTGCCGATGGTGACGAGCAGGACCTCGTCGGCGAGCGTGCGGGCTCCGGCGCAGAGCTCCTTCTGCGCATCGGCCGATTCAGCGATAACGAATGCTTTCATGATGGATGCCTCTCTCTCGTCTACCGACTACGCGCGGACGGCCGCGGCCACGGCCGACGCGAACGCGTCGAAGTCGCCGTCGTTTTTCATGTCGAACACCTGGCGCTTGCGCTCGGCCAGCTCGGGCGCCGTGATGCTGGCGGTCTCCACCGCGGGGCTCGTGTCCACGCCCGCGTCCGCGGCCGAGGTCACCGTCGCGGGCTTCTTGCCGGCCGCGAGGATCTCGCGCATGCCCGCGATGCGGGGGAACGCGCATTCGGGCGTCACGGCCACCACGGCGGGCAGCGGCACCTCGATCTCCTCCACCACGTCGCTCAGCGTGCGCTCCACCACCACGGCCCCGTCTTCCAGCTTGATGGACGAGACGGCGTTGATCACCGGCAGGTCCAGCTCGGCGGCCAGCTGCACGTCCACCTGGCCGGCGTACATGTCGGCCGAGCCGTCGCCGCACACCACGAGGTCCACCTCTCCGATGCCTCTCACGAGCGAGGCGAGGGCGCGCGCCGTGGTGCGGGCGTCCGCGAAGGCGAACGCGTCGTCGGCGATCATGCGCAGCTCGGCGGGGCCGCGCGACAGGATGCTCTTCTTCACCTTGAGGTCGTCGGCCTTCGCGTTGCTGGCGCTCACGGCGTACAGCGTGGCGCCCGCCTCCTCGGCCAGCAACGTGGCCGCCTCGATGGCGTTGAGGTCGTACTCGCTCACGATCTGATGGGCTTTGGAGTAGTCGAGGGTGCGGTCGGATGCGACGGCGATGTCCTGGTCGTCGGGCACCACTTTCACCGCTACGGCAATGTTCATTCGGGTTCCTTTCGCTCGATGGGTACGATTGCTCTCGTTCGTGCCTGGTCGTCTTACTTCGCGTAGCGCTTGAGGATCTGGCGCCCGGCGATGTAGCTCATGATCTCCACGGTGCCGCCGGCAAGCTGGTTGCCGCGCAGGTCGGTCCAGATGCGGCCGACGCGGGAGGCCGTGGTGTAGCCGAGGGCGGCGAAGATCTCCAGCGCCATATCGGCCACCTTCGTGCAGCCCACCGTGGCGTAGCGCTTGAGCAGCGCCGCCTCGGTGCGCACCGATTCTCCCTGGTCGAGCTGCCACAGCGTCTTGTACAGCATGTTGCGGGAGTTCTCGAGGATGGTCTCCATCTCGGCCAGCATGTCCTGGATCATGGGGTTCCAGCCGATGGGCTTGCCGAAGGCGTAGCGCTCGTTGGCGTAGGCGGCCGCGTCGTCAATGCACGCCTGGGCGAGCCCGAGCGACTGGGCCACCACGAGGCAGCGCTCGATCTCGAAGTTCTTCATGAGCAGCAGGAAGCCCTCGCCCTCCTTGCCGAGGCGCATGTCCTCGGTGAGCACGACCTCGTCGAAGAACACGTCGACGAACGGGATGATCTGCTGGCCGATCTTCTCGAGCGGGGCGGTGGACAGGCCCGGGGTGTCGGTGGGGATGAGCCACAGCGACATGCTCTCGTTGGCGTGGGCCGGATGCTCGTCCTTGGACACCACGAGCATGTAGGGGGTGTTGCCGCCGTTCGTGACCCAGGTCTTCTGGCCGTTCATGATGTACGTGCCGTCGGCCTGGCGCTTCGTGTACGTGCTCATGGCCTTGTTGTCCGAGCCGGCGCCCGGCTCCGACAGCGCCAGCGAGGCGATGGGCTTGCCCGACTTGTTATATTGGTCGACGACGAGCGACACCTGCTCGGGCGTGCCGAACTCCGCGACGTCGGCCGTGGCCAGCATGGCGGTCATGAACGGGGTCATGCAGCCGGTGGCGTGGTACAGCGTCTCGGTCATGAGGCCCAGCGTGAGCTTGTCGCAGGGGATGCCGCCGCACTCCTCGGGCAGTCCCATGAAGGCGAACCCCGCGTCGCGGTACGCCTCGCCGATCTCGTCGGGAATGCCGTGGTTCTCGTACATGGCGCTGACGGTCTCCTCGTCGAAGTACCGGTCAGCGAATTCCTGGATGCTCTCGACCAGCAGTTCCTGATCGACGGTCAGGCTGAAATCCATAGTCAACGCTCCTTTTCTGTCCAGTGTCTTACCCCGCATGCGTGCGGTTCGTCCCCGTTCGCCCCCGGGTTGGCGGGGGCCGTGCTGCCGCACTTGTCTCGTTCTAACGGTTGCTTCGTACAGTTTGCACCCAGAATCACGTCAATGTCCAATAGGTTCTTTTCAGTGATTCATAGGTTAATCCATAGGTTTCTTCTATCGATGAAGGGGGACAACCGGACAAGGACGTTCGTATGATGGTGGTATGAAACGCTTATGATCAGGTAAAATATAGAACGTCGAAACGGGAATCCGGAGCGCTCCACCCGGGGAAAAGCGGAAATCGGCGGCGAATCATAGCCAAAACCTATCTTTGGCACATGATTCATCAATGATTACCTATTGGACAAAATAATCGTTTAGGGTGCAAACTGTGATCAACGCGGTTGCCACTCACCAATACCGGAGACGAAGCAACCCGAAACCCGCCGTCTGGCACTACGTTGAAGGAGGATGTATGAGCAAGCTAACCCCCGAGGAGTTCCGCGAGTACCTCAAGACCGTGCGCGCGCTCGCCGAAGGCCCGTTCGAGGAGATGCAGAAGGAGGTCGAGGTCACCAACAAGTTCCCGCAGGAATTCTACGACCTGGCCATCGAGAACAACCTGTACCGCTACGCGCTGCCCGAGGAGTACGGCGGATGGGGCCTGTCCGAGAAGGAGATCCTGCAGGTGCAGGAGGAGTTCTCCCGCGGCCCGGGCGGCATGCGCATGCACCTGCACTACGCGGCCGACCTGAACTGGCGCATCCTCGACGACTACGGCAAGCCGGAGCTCAAGGCCGAGTTCATGGACAAGTTCCAGGACAAGACCATCTTCACGAACTTCGCGCTGACCGAGCAGACGGGCGGCACCGGCGCCGACCTGCACACCACCGCGCTCAAGGACGAGAACGGCAACTACGTGCTCAACGGCGAGAAGTGGCTCATCTCCCACACCGACTGCTCGCAGTACGCCTACGTCATCGCGGTGACCGACCCTGACAAGAAGGGCGACGAGCGCCTGTCCGCCTTCTTCGTGCCCATGGACACGCCGGGCTTCGAGCTCGTCCCCATGCCGCACATGATGGGCTGCCGCGGCGCGGGCCATGCGGGTTTCAAGATGACCAACGTCGTGCTCGACCCGAAGTACCTGCTGGGCGAGGAGGGCCAGGGCATGGAAGTGGCCATGCACTCGCTCGCCATCTCCCGCGTGCACATCGCCGACTCCAACCTGGGCATGTCCCAGCGCATGCTCGAGATGTCCATCGCCCGTGCCCGCGACCGCGTGACCTTCGGCAAGCCGATCATCCAGCGCCAGGCCATCAAGATGAAGCTGGCGAACATGGCCACGAACATCCACGCGCTGCGCTGCATGATCATGGACTTCGCCGACGAGTACGACGTGGACCCGCACAACGAGTTCGTCGACGAGAAGGCCGCCATGTGCAAGCTGTTCTCCATCGACACCGTGAAGATGGTGTCCGACGAGATGCTCGAGATCTTCGGCGGCGACGGCTACTTCGAGGATTCGCCGTACGGCCCGACCGAGCGCCTGTACCGCGACTGCCGCGCCATGTGGCTTGAGGAAGGCGCTCCCACCGTCCAGCGCATCACCATCGCGCGCGGCGTGGACAAGCACGACGGCCACGTGGAGTACGCCGACTGGATCGCCGGCACCGCCCTGTAAGCTCTTCCGAAACCACCTGCACCGTTTTCCCTTATCAAGCGAAGGGCTCCGGCAACCGCCGGGGCCCTTCGCCATTGCAGGGACGGGAGGGGGCGTTTGCGCAGATGCTGCACATAAACGTTCCTTTATTGTTACCTGTGTGGCATCAATCGAGAAAACGGTACCGCTCGTGTAAACGTTCGGCAACGGGGGCGGGGACGCGGGACGCGGGGGTGTATCGTGGCCGCAACGGCCTTGAAGGCCGGGCAGCGACTCTCGTGCGAAAGGAAGCGCCCATGAACAACCCTGCTCAGAAATCCTACCAGCTCTACATCGACGGCCAGTGGGTCGACGCGTCGGACGGCGGTACGCTCGACGTGTACTGCCCCGCCAACGGTGAGCAGCTTTCAACCATCGCCGACGCCACGAAGGAAGATGTCGACCGCGCGGTCGACGCCGCGTGGGAGGCGTTCAAAACCTGGGGCAAGACGACGAAGGCCGAGCGCGCCATCATCTTGAACAAGGTGGCCGACCTCATCGAGGAGAACGCCGAGAAGTTCGCGCTCCTCGAGTCGCTCGACAACGGCAAGCCCATTCGCGAGACGCGCGCCATCGACGTGGCGCTGTCCGTGGACCATTTCCGCTACTTCGCCGGCGTGCTGCTGGCCGACACGGGCGAGGCCGACAAGCTGCCCGGCAACCTGCTGTCCATCGTGCTGCACGAGCCCATCGGCGTCGTCGGCCAGATCGTGCCGTGGAACTTCCCGTTCCTCATGGCCGCCTGGAAGCTGGCCCCCGTGCTGGCCGCCGGCGACTGCACGGTGTTCAAGCCCTCGTCCACCACGTCGCTCACGGTGCTCGAGCTGGCGAAGCTGACGCAGGACATCATCCCGGCCGGCGTGTTCAACGTCGTCACGGGCCGCGGCTCGAAGTCGGGCCAGTACATCCTCGACAACCCGAAGATCAGCAAGCTCGCGTTCACCGGCTCCACCGAAGTGGGCCGCGACGTGGCCCGCGCGGCGGCCGAGCGCCTCATCCCGGCCACGCTGGAGCTGGGCGGCAAGTCGGCGAACATCGTCTTCGACGACGCCAAGTGGGACATGGTCATGGACGGCATCCAGCTGGGCATCCTGTTCAACCAGGGCCAGGTGTGCTGCGCCGGCAGCCGCATCTTCGTGCAGGAGGACATCTACGACAAGTTCGTGAAGGACGCCTGCGAGGCCTTCAGCAAGGTGAAGGTGGGCATGCCCTGGGAGGACGACACCCAGATGGGCAGCCAGATCGACGAGAACCAGCTCAACAAGATCCTCGAGTACGTGGAGATCGCGAAGCAGGAGGGCGGCAAGGTCCTCTGCGGCGGCGAGCGCAACACCGAGGGCGACCTCGCGAAGGGCGCGTTCATGAAGCCGACGCTGCTCGAGGTGCCGAACAACTCGTGCCGCGTGGCGCAGGAGGAGATCTTCGGGCCCGTGGCCGTCGTCATCAAGTTCAAGGACGAGCAGGAAGTCATCGACATGGCGAACGACTCGGTGTACGGCCTGGGCGGCGCCGTGTGGACGCGCGACATCAACCGCGCCTTCCGCGTGGCCGAAGGCATCCAGACGGGCCGCATGTGGGTGAACACCTACAACCAGATCCCGTCCGGCGCGCCGTTCGGCGGCTACAAGGAGTCGGGCATCGGCCGCGAGACGCACAAGGTGATGCTCGAGCACTACACGCAGACGAAGAACATCATGATCAACCTGGGCGAGGAGCCGAGCGGTTTCTACCCGGCGAAGTAGGGCTCGCATCCAGTATGTACGTGAGCGCCCCCGGGTTCCCCCGGGGGCGCTTTTTTGCGCGCCGCCGCATGCTGGCGATCGCCGCGCTTTCACGTGCGGGCGGTGAGATGGCGCTTGCCCCCTGCTCGACCCTTCAGGGATCCCTCCCCGAGGACGAAATTCGGGCGAATCGAACGATTCTGCTGAAAATTTCGACTTGTGAACGATCTTTTGCGAGGATAAAAGAAGCTCCACGCGGTCTACCTGGGATTTTAGGTGGTGCAAAACGCGCCACGGCGAAATCGGGTTCTGAAACCGTTCATAAGTCGATATTTTTAGCAGATCCGGCGGAATCCTCGCCTCGCATGCGCTCGTCCGCCGCGCGCCTCGCACGCCAGCTGCGGGTCCGCTGGGAAGATCGGAGCCGTGCGCGGGTCTTTCTTTTCTTGACGCCTGCGTGAACGGTCGGCCACGCCTTCGTGGCGGTATCGGCACGCCATGGTGCCAGGACGGGCCCCGTCATCGTTCACCGGGCAGGTAGGGCTTATGCTGCGGTCACGAGCCCAGCCGTCCTCCTATCTGGCTGCGAGCTCATACCCTCTTGCAGCGCAATCGCTTCCGGCACGGAACGCGGGATCGCGAGCCTCGCGGCGCAATCGTCGGCGCGGAGCGGAATACGAGACGGGATCGACCCGTCCCCACCGGTATGAAAGGAAGACAGATGGAACAGAGGTTATCTGGGCTGTCGGGAAGGGTGATGGCCGCAGCCGTGGCCCTCGCGCTCGCCGCGTCGATGGCGCTGGGCGCCACGCCGGCGTTCGCGCTGAACAACGGCGGCCTGACCGACGACGGCACCGCATCGATCACGGTGCACAAGTACAAGACCCCCGCGGCTTCGTCCGAGCCCGGCACCGGGTCGACGGCCGACGCGGGCAACGTGCCCACCGGCGCCGAGCCGATGTCGGGCGTGGACTTCACGCTGTACAAGCTCGACTCCGCCAAGGTAGAGGGCTCGGTCGCCGGCACGGCGGCCGCAAGCGCAGCCCCGTCGGCCGACGGCGTGGCGGCGTTCCTCACGCTGTACAAGTCCGCGAGCTCCACGCCGGTCGTCAAGACCACCGGCGCCGATGGCACGGCCGTGTTCGGCAGCCTGTCGTTCGGCTACTACCTGCTCGTCGAGACGAACGCGGGCGGCGCGAACGTCGAGACGAGCGTGCCCTCCATCATCACGCTGCCCTACGCGCAGCAGGCGAGCGGCGGGTCCACCACGTACCTCAAGGACGTGCACGTGTATCCCAAGAACGTGAGCAAGGAAGAGGTCGAGAAGACCGTCATCGACGAGCCCGACCTCGTGAAGCCCGGCGACACGCTGAGCTACCAGATCGCGTTCATGATCCCCGAGGCCTCCAAGATCTTCACCGATCCCGCGAACTGCCTCAAGGGCACCATCGTCGACATGCTTCCCAAGAACGCCGCAGGCCAGCCCACCATCACCATCAAGAACGACTACTCGGTGGTGGCGCTCGCCCAGGACGGCACCGAGAACGTGCTGACCCCCGGCGACATCGGCTTCTCCGACACCTCGGCCACGAACGGGCAGGCCACCTGGACCATCACGCCGGCCATCGCCCAGGCCATCAACGTCATCAACGTGGCGAACACCGCCACGCCGGCGAAGCAGATCGGCAAGATCCTCATCCGCGTGAACGCCACGGTGAACGACAACGCCTTCAACGCGGGCGTCGACGCCAACGGGCTGCCGATCATCCAGAACACCGCGGCGGTCACCGTCATCGACGCGCTCGGCACCACGACCATCGACACCAAGGCGAGCACGACCGTCGCCATCCCGCTCATCGGCTTCCAGTTCCTCAAGGTCGACGCCGAGGGCAACGCCATCCTCTCCGACACGGCCACGTTCAAGCTGGCCACGTCCTACGACAACGCGGTCGCGGGCACGTTCCTCAAGAACGCCACCGCCACCGCCGATCTGCAGGCCACGACGAACCTCGCCGACGGCAAGGCCGTGTTCTCGGGCCTGAGCTTCGACAACCTCACCTCGGGCGGCACGGCCTACACGGCCATCGAGCAGGCCGTGACGGCCGCGCGCGCCAACCTGGGCACCGTGCAGAACGTGGAGCTGTGGATGTGCGAGACGAAGGCGCCGAACGGCTACCGCATCCTGCAGGCCCCCCAGAAGGTGACGCTGCAGATCGTGAAGGCCACGGCCGACGCCAAGGTGACCACCACGGTGGTGGGCGGCCCGCTGTCCCTCGTCAACACGCGCGACGGCCAGGAGGGCGGCGGCAACTTCGCGCTGCCGAACACGGGCGGCACGGGCGCGCTGATCTTCGGCATCGTGGGCGCCGTGCTCATCGGCGCCGCGGTGACGTACTTCGTGCGCTCGCGCAGGCGCGACCAGCACGACCAATCGTAAAGGCAACGGATGCGGCGGGGCCTCGAGCGGAGGCCCCGCCGCACGGCGAGCAGGGAAGAGCGAGGTGTGATCGGGTGAAACGAACGAGCGAACGCGCGATGCGCGCGAACCTGCGCGCCGCAGCCGCCGCGACGGCGCTCGCCGCCGCGCTCGCCCTCTGCGCCGCGGCGCTCGCGGGCGCGGGCGACCCGGCGTTCGCCGACGCCGGCGCCGACGCGGCGCGCACCGGCTCCATCGTCGTGCACGAGTACCGCTCGCAGCTGGGCGGCACGAACCCGGGAAACGGCGACGAGGACCCCGTGCTGCCGAAGGACGCCCTGCCGTTGGCCGACGTGCCCCTCACGTTGTACCAGCTCTCGACCGACCCCGAGGCGGCGAACGGCTTCGAGCCTGCGGTGGACGTCGACTCGCCGCCGCTGGCGTCGTTCGACTCGCGCACGGGCACGACCGACGCGCAGGGCGTGCTCGCGTTCCGCGATCTGCCGCGCGGCGTGTACCTGCTCGTGCAGGGCGACGTCGCCGGCGTGCAGCCCGCGCAGAAGAAGCTGCTCGTGGCCGTGCCCATGCAGGGCGCGGTTGGCGGCGACGCGCGCTGGGACGTGCACGTCTACCCGAAATCGTACGTGGCGGCGTCCATCGCCAAGGCGGCGGACGACCCGGACGCCGTGTACGGCGTGGGCGACGAGGCGCGCTGGCGCATTACGGTGCCCGTCCCCGCCGAGCTCAAGCTCGTCGCGGCCGACGGCTCGGTGCGCTACGGGCGCGGCTTGCAGGTGCGCGATATCCTGGACGCCCGGCTCGACGACGTGCCCGGCGCGCAGGTGTCGCTCGTCGACGCGACGGGCCAGCCGAGCGCGACGGCGCTCGTGCCCGGCGCGGACTACGAGGAGGCGTACGACGAGCAGGGGCGCACGGTATCGTGGACCTTCACCGACGAGGCGCTGCGGCGCATCGCCGATGCCGGCGCGGCCAACCTCGTCATCGCGGTGACCACGCGGGTGAACGAGGCCGCCTACGACGAGCCGGGCGCCATCTACAACAACGCCGCGGTGTCGTTCACGGCCGCCTCGGGCGCGCCGACCGGGGCCGAGGTCATCCCCGGAGGCGTGCCCGACCCCGCGAACCCGGCGCACCCGCGCATCACCACGGGAGGCGTGCGCATCGACAAGCACCTCGAGGAAACGGGGGAGAAGCTCTCCGGCGCGACGTTCAAGGTGGCGCGCTCGCGCGCCGACGCGCTGGCCGGACACTTCATCGCCCGGACGGTGGACGGCGTGCTGCAGGACGTGCAGCTCGTCACCGACGCGGACGGCGCGGCGTCCCTCGGCGGCCTCGGCGCGGGCACCTGCTGGCTCGTGGAGACGCAGGCGCCCTCCTACGAGGACGCCGAGGGTCGGCAGCGGGCCTGCGTGCGCCTTGCCGAGCCCGCGGCCGTCGACATCCCCGCCGACCCGGCGGCGGCCGAGGTGCGCGTGGCGGTGGCGAACCGCCTCGAAACGCCCCTCGATCGGGCGGGGAGCGCCGTGGGCGGCGCGCTGGCGAAGACGGGCGATGCGGGCTGGCTGCTCGCCGCCGCCCTCGCCGCCGTCGTCGCGCTCGCGGGCGCGGGGATGGTGCGCCGCCTGCGGCGGCGCGGCGAACGTACGGACGATCGATAGGAGGAACGGCCCCATGAAGAAGCTCGACGACCGGCGACGTCCGGCCCGCCCGCTGCGCGCGGCATGGCGCGTGCTGCTGTGCGCCCTGCTGGCGCTCACGCTGTTCCCCTCCATCGGCGCCGGCTCCGCGTCCGTCGGCGCCGCCGACGGCCGCGCGGAGGTGCCCGCCGCGTCCGCCCCCGATGCCGACCGGCCCGATCCTGCGCCCGCGCCCGAGACGGACGCCTCCGCCGACGGGCGGCCCTCCGACGAGCTCCCGCCGACGGACGAGCCCGCCGACGGAGCGCAGCCCTCCGCGCCCTCCGCGTCCGCCGACGATGCCGCCGACGAACCTGCGGTCGCGCCGGATGCGGACGAGCCCGCCGACGACGCCGCCGACGCGGCCGCCGCCTCGCAGGCCGAGCCGCGCGCAACCGGCGACACCTTGTACGTGTCTGCGTCGGGCAGCGACCTGACGGGCGACGGCACGCACGCGAAGCCGTTCGCCACCTTGCAGGCCGCGGTGCAGAAGGCCTCCGCGTCGGCCGCGACCACGGTGGCCGTCATCGGCAACCTCGCCGCCGCCACGACGGCCGCGGTGGGTGCCAAGAACGTCGTCGTGACCACCGATCCGGCGCAGAGCGCGCCCGCCGTGGTCACCGGCTCGACCGCCGCCACGCTGTTCACCGTGAACACCGGGTCCATCACGTTCTCGAACATCGTGTTCGACGGCGCATCCACGTCGGTCGACCATCGGGTGGTCGAGGCGACGGGCACGAACTCCCAGGTCACGCTTTCGTCAGGCACGACCGTGCGCAACTGGTACAGCTCGGGCACGGCGGGCGCGTTCCGCGTGAACGCCAACGGCGCGGCCCTCACCATGCAGGCGGGCAGCACCATCCAGGGCTGTCGCCTCGTCACCTCGGGCGCCCATGCGGGCGGCGCGGCCGTCAGCGTCCTCGCGAACCGCACGCCCGGCACGGGCACGACGCCCTCCTCGTCGAACCGCGCCTCGTTCACCATGCAGGGCGGCTCGTCCATCGTCGACTGCGACACGCAGCTCACCGCGAACGCCTCGCTGTCGGGCGGCGGCGCCATCCATGCCGCCGACGCCGTGGTCAGCATCCAGGCGGGCGCCGCCGTGCGCTCGTCGGACCTCACGTACCGCAGCACGCTCGGCCTGCTGTTCGACCCGACGGGCACGCGCCAGGGCGGCGGCGGGCTGTTCGCCAACAACTGCAAGGTGGACATCGCCGGCACCATCGACGCGTGCAACGTGGTGAGCAGCGTGAACATCACCGCGGCCAACTTCTACGCCGGAGGCGGCGGCGCGTACCTCTACGACTATGGGTGCACGACGGCCGCGGCCGTGGACTGCCGCACCTCCATCAGCGGCACCATCTCGAACTGCTCGGCCATCGCGGGAGGCGGCGTGTTCTACTGGAGCGAGGCGGATGGCTACGGCGAGGGCGACAACCTGTGGGTGGGCGCGGGCAACGCGCCGCTGACCTCGGCCGCCCAGGTGGTGGACAAGGTGTACGACACCGTCACGCTGTCCGGCACCATCCAGAACTGCTCGACCACGGACGTGGGCACGCTGCGCGCCATCACGCTGGGCTCCTACGGCGATTTCGAGCGCTACGGCGTGGGCGGCGGCGCCATCTGCGGCGCGTTCAACGGCCTCGTCGTGCTGGCCGACGGCTCGCGCATCGCGGGGTGCTCCACGTACAGCGAGGGCGGCGCCGTGTCGAACTACGGCACGTCGGTGTTCTGCCTCGACGGCTCGGCCGACCTGAGCGGCGGCCCGTCCATCTCGAACTGCACCTCGGGCAAGATCGCGGGCGGCTTGAGCATCGGCGCCGGGTCGAGCATCGAGAGCGTGCGCATCGACGGCTGCACGGCCGGCGCGTTCGGCGGCGGCATGTACCTGTACAGCGGGTCCACCACGATGTACAACTGCTCCGTCACGAACTGCACGGCGGATATGTACGGCGGCGGCATCATGCAGGACATGTACAACGACCTGTTCTGGTACGGCGGCACGGTGACGGGCAACCACGCGGGGCTCGGGGGCGGCGGCGTGGCCCTGTACGGGTTCGCGGGAGGAACGGCGAGCGCCCCGCGCGGCCTCGTGTTCAACTACCCCGCGTCCGGCAACGGCGGCTTCACGAACCCCACCTATTACAAGACGAGCATCCTCACCGGCAAGATCGTCGCGCCGAGCATCGTGCGCGCGAACACGCAGGGCGTGGCGAGCATCGCGTCCAACGTGTGGACGAACGCGTTCTACCCTTCCGCGCGCATCTCCGTGAGCGGCGCGTTCGTGAACGGGTCGAAGGTGGGCGTCCTCGTGTCCGACGGGCTGGCGACGCTCAACGTGAGCGGCGCCACGTTCGGCTCCGTGTTCCAAGCCTCGGCGAACCTGGGCCCCTTCGCGAACGACGTGGACCCCACGCTCGTCGCGGCGGCCAGCGGCACGCAGCTCGTGTGGGCGAGCGGCTTCGTGGTGGACTACCGCGCCAACGCGCCTGCGGGCACCACGCTCGCGGGAACGGCGCCCTTCGACGGCGTGGGCGGCATGGCGAACGCGTACCCCCGCACGGGCGGCGCGGCCACGCTGCTCGACCAGGGCACCATGGCGGTGAGCGGCTACACGTTCAAGGGGTGGGCCTCGTCGCCCACGGCGACGACGGCGCAGTACCAGCCCGGGGCGACGCTGTCCTACGATGCGTCGCTCGACCCGCTGAAGAACGGGCATATGGTGCTGTACGCCGTGTGGCAGACGCCGCCGCGCGTGTGCCAGATCATCCGCGACACGAACGGCGACGGCGTGCCCGACGCGTTCTTCCAATCGTACACGACGCTCTACGACGCGTTCCGCGCGGCGCAGTCGAACGACCGCATCGAGATGCTGCGCGACGCGCCCATCGTCGACTTCGCGGCCTCCAGCAAGCCCGCCGACGGCGGCGTGGCGCTGGCGGCGGGCGCCAGCGGCGTCGCGCTGACCACGGCGCCGCTCGTGCAGACCGTCCCGGGCGCGAGCGGGTGGCTGGGCTCCGTCCCGTCCACCGGGTCGCTCGCGGCCACGCTCACGCGCACGGCGTCGGGCTCCGTCTCCTCGTGGTTCTCGGTGGCCGGGGGCCTGAGCGTGACGAACCTCGTCGTGGACGGCGGCTGCACGGTGCGCCAGGCCCAGGACGGCACGGGCATCGCGGCCGACCACGCGCTGTTCGAGGTGTCGGGCGCCTCCTCGTCCCTGACGGTGGGGGCCGGCGCCGCGCTGCGCAACGCCTACAACGCCTCCGGCCCGGGCGGCGCGGTGCTCGCCGCCGGCGGAGCAACCCTGCGCATGACCGTCGGCGCGAGCATCGCCGGCTGCACGGCCGCCGACGGCGGCGGCGTGACGGTGGAGGCGGCGACCTTCGCGCAGAGCGGCGGCTCGATCGCCTCGAACGCGTCCGGGCGCTTCGGCGGCGGCGTGTACGCGGGCCCGCAGGCGACGGTGACGCTGTCGGGCCTCGCGGAGGTGCGCGCCAACACGGCGAAGCGCACGGGCGGCGGCGTGTACGTCGATCCTGCGGCGCGGCTCGTCATGACGGGCGGCTCCGTCGTGAACAACGCGGCTTCGGCCGAGAACAACGACGGGGGAGCCTATGCGGGCGCCTACGTCGGCGGCGTGGCGCTCGGCGCCTACGCGGGCACGTCCCCGCTCGTCACGCTCAGCGGCGCCGCGCTCGTCTCCGGCAACGTGGGGCGTCCCGTCAAGGGCTCGTCGACCGACGCGCCGAAGGCGTCCGACCTGGAAGCGGCCCGCTCGGGCACCTCCTACGCCATCGCGGTGGACACGTCGGGCCTGGCTCCCACGGCGGCCGTCGGCATCACGTCGGCCGACCCGACGCTGCTCGCGGCCGGCGCGCAGTTCGCCTCGCGCACGGGCTCGACGCCCGTCGTGGGCCTCCAGCTGTTCTTCAACAACGCGAACGCGGGCCTCGCGGCCGTGGCGGGCACGGGCAGCGCCGTGGTGTGGCGCGGCCTGCACGCGGACGTGACGTTCACGAAGGTGGGGGCCGACCAGCGCACCGGCGCCACGGTGAAGCTGGGCGGCGCGCAGTTCAACCTGTACCGCTACGTGGGCTCGGTCGCCCTCGGCCCGCTCACCATCAACGGCGGCTCCATCGACCTGGCCACCACGGCCTCGGCCCAGTGGGCGCCCGTCATCGCGGCCGACGGCACCGTGGGCGCGCCGGGCGACGCGTCGAACGTGCCCTACGTGTTCGAATCGTCCTCGAGCGCCGACACGCTCGGCCAGGTCAAGCTCACGCAGCTGGCGCCGGCGTCCTGGTACATGCTCGTGGAGGTGAGCGCGCCCGACGGCTACCAGAAGCCCACGGGGCAATGGGCGTTCCAGGCCATCGAGCTGTCCGGCGCGGGCGGCTACGGCATCGACGTGAGCACGCTGCTGGCCCGCAAGGGCGACGGCGGCCTGCTGCCCACCGCGTTCTCCACCTCCATCACCGTGGGCGGCGCCGTCGAGCGCGGCGTGTACCTCGTGAACGTGGCGCGCTACGACCTGCCCTTCGCCGGCGCGCCGGCGATCGCTCCGTACGCGGGCGCGCTGCTGGGCCTCGTGCTCATCGCGATCGCGATCGCGCTGCATCGCGCGCGGCGCGCCTCCTCATGAGGGCGCGCGAGGGCGTGCGCCGCGCCCTCATGCTGGCGTGCCTTTTGGCGGGCATCGCCCTCGTGCTGTACCCGGTGGTGGGCACGTACCTCAACGAGCGCTCGTTCAACGACGCGGTGAGCCACTACGAGGAGGCGGTGCAGACGCTGCCCGACGACGTGCGCCGGCAGATGCTCGCCGAGGCGCGCGCCTACAACGACAGCCTGCGCGGCGATCCCGTGCACGACCCGTTCGTGGCGAACAGCGGCTACGCGGTTCCCGACAACTACGACGACGTGCTCGACGTGGACGGCACCGGCCTCATGGGCACGGTGAGCATCCCGTCCATCGGCCTCACGCTGCCCATCTACCACGGCACGTCCGACGACGTGCTCGCGCACGGCGCGGGCCACATCCCGCAGACGTCGCTGCCTGTGGGCGGCGCGGGCACGCACGCCGTCCTCACGGGCCACACGGGCCTGCCCACGGCGCGCCTGTTCACCGATCTCGAACGGCTGAAGGAGGGCGATGTGTTCGTCATCGAGGTGCTGGGGGAGCGCCGCGCCTACGCGGTGGACGACGTGAGCGTGGTGGAGCCCGACGACGTGTCGTCCATCCGGGTCGACGGCGAGCACGACTACGTGACGCTGCTCACCTGCACGCCCTACGGCGTGAACTCGCACCGCCTGCTCGTGCGCGGCGCGCCCTGCGACCTGCCCGACGATGCGGCGCTCGCGGCCGCGGCGCCCGTGCCCTGGCCGCTCGTCGGCGCGACGGCCGCCGCCGCGGCGCTGGCCGCCGCCTTCGCCGTGCGCGCGGCGCGCAGGCGGCGGCGCAGGCGCGCGGCAGGGGAGCGCTCGTGAGCGCCCGCCACCGCCTCGCGCGCTGGTTCTTCGGGGCCGTGCTCGTCCTCGGCATCGGCTGCATCCTGTACCCGATCGTGACGAACGTCGCCTACCAGCTGGGCGCGTACAGCGCCGTGTCGTCCTACGACGACGCCGTGGCCCGCCGCAGCCCCGAGGAGCTGGCGCAGCTGTGGGCGCAGGCCTACGCCTACAACGAGGAGCTCGCGGCCTCGGAGGTGCGCGACCCCTTCGCCGTGGAGGAGGTCACCGCCCCGCTCGACCGCTACTTCGAGGTGCTCGACCCCGACGGCACCGGCATGATGGGCTACGTGGAGGTGCCCTCCATCGGCCTCGAGCTGCCGCTGTACCATGGCACGGGCGACGAGGTGCTGCAGAAGGGCGCGGGCCATATCGCCACGACGGCGCTGCCCATCGACGGCGACTCCATCCACCCGGTGCTCACGGGGCACACGGGGCTTCCGGACAAGCTGCTGTTCACGAACCTGTCGTTCGTGAAGGTGGGGGACGTCTTCCGCGTCAAGGTGCTCGACCGCACGTTCTCCTACGAGGTGGCGTCCGTGGACGTGGTTGAGCCCGACGACACGGCGCTGCTGCAGCCGACGGCGGGGGAGGACAAGCTCACGCTGCTCACCTGCACGCCCTACGGCATCAACTCCCACCGCCTGCTCGTCACGGGCGTGCCCACGGCGGGCGACGGCGAGCAGGGCCTCAAGCCCGAGCTGCTGGCGCCCTTTGCGGTCGGGGCGGCGCTCCTGCTCGGCCTCGCGGCCGTGCTGGCGGCGCGCCGCATCGCGAGGCGGCGCGATCGCGGCTAGAGGCCAGCGGTTGGCCGCGGCGGGGAGCGCCGCGGACGCCCCTAGAAATCGCTGCGCTGCATGTTGAGGTAGTTCAGCAGCTCGCTGCGCTTGTGGATCTGCATCTTCTCGTAGATGTGCCGCACGTGGGTGTTCACCGTGTACGGCGAGATCACCAGCTTCTCGGCCATGTTGTTCGTGGTGTAGCCGCGCGCGATGAGCACGAGGATCTCGGCCTCGCGTCCCGACAGGCTGAACTCCTTGGCCACCTCGGAGCAGATCTCGTCGATCTCGGCCTTCGTGGGCGGGGCCGCCGTCAGCGCCACGATGTTGAACTCCTGGCGCACGAGCGGGACCAGCAGCACGGCCAGCAGGCACATGAAGGCCAGGCACGTCTCGGGCGTGATGGCCAGAGCCAGGTCGGGCGCGTGCTCGTAGCCCACGGCCCAGGTGTTGCCCACCGCGATGCCCGCCCGCACGAACGCGCCGGAGAAGGCGAACGCCACGGCGGGCGTCACGTAGCCCTTCGACGTGAGGATGCCGAAGTACATGATGAGGAGGATCTCCAGCAGCGACGAGATGCCGGTCGCCATGATGAAGGCGGGGAAGAAGGCGACTTCATCGGCCAGGAACAGCGCGAACGCGGCGATCAGCAGCACGATGAGCCAGGGGAACATCTTGAATATGCTGGCCTTGTCCTTCGAGAGCATGCTGATGCCCGCGATGCCCAGCATGATGACGGCGCCGCCGAGGATGCCCAGCGTGAAGCTGAGGTCTTTGGTGGGCAGCACCTCCCAGGGGATGATGGCCACGAGGAAGTAACACGCCGTGCTGGCCAGGAACGTGATGGCGCTCACCACCACCATGTTCTTGAGGCCGCCCTGCGCGGTGCTCTTCGGCAGCAGCACGGGGAAGCAGTGCGCCCCGTCGCGGCGGGCGGCCACCAGCAGCGCGCCGGAGGCGATGGGCAGCAGCGAGACGAACACCGTCGTCACGTAGGTGGGCAGCACCCAGGCCAGCGCGATGGTGACGAGCAGCGCCAGGCCGAACGTGGTGCCGATGTGGCGCAGCGAGAAGTTCGCCTTCACGCAGGCGTAGCGCTCGCCCCAGAGTATCCACATGACGGATTCGGTGGCCCCGAGGAAGAAGGCCAGCGCGTAGGCGAGGCCCGGCACGGTGAACGCCTGCGGCAGCAGGCACAGCGCCAGCGTCGCGACGCACGTGAGCCCGGGCGCGGCGACGAACAGCCAGCGGAACGACGAGAGGTGGCGCTTGCGCCCCAGCAGGAAGGCGATCAGGAGCAGGAACACGACGGTGGCGCCCAGGTTCACGAGCCAGGAGGTGGTCACGCGCTCGTCGAGCAGCGCGGTCTGCGTGAACATGTGCGGGACGAACCACAGCGCGTAATGCCACGCCAGGAGCAGCGCGAAACCGACGTACTTCAGCGCGGGGCGGTCCGCGAATTCCGTGAGCGCCCCCGCTTTCCCCGTCTTGAGCTCTGACGATGCTTCCGCTTGGAGTGTCATGAAGCAGACCACCCTTCCTATCTCCCGTTAGCGATGGATGATGATGTCGTTGAACTGCTCTAACGCATGGTAACCCGCAGCGCCCATGCCGTACTCATCACGGCGAAAATCTATCACTAATTCTACGGTAACGCCTCGCAAGAAAGTAAGTATTAGGGTAATTAGTGGCGATTTTGCGATGGCAAAACCACAGTCTGAGAACAGAATGCTCCCAACGGCTCGGTTCACCGCCGGTCGCCGCCATGAACGTGCCGGCGACCGACTGAGAGACCGGGCGAAGACAAGGAGAAAGGAAGACAAGATGTCACTGCTTGCCAAGAGCAAGGGCGAGGTCACCTACAAGGAGCTCACCACGCTCCACAAGTGGGCCCTCGTCGTACTCATCTCGATGGGGTCGTCGATCATCTACGCGCCGATGTATCTGAAGAACGTGTTCTACGATCCGCTGATGCAGGCGCTCGGCGCCACGAACGCCGACCTCGGCCTCATGGTGTCGGCCTACGGCATCGCCGCCATGATCTGCTACCTGCCCTCCGGCATCGTGGCTGACAAGTTCCGCATGCGCTCGCTGGCCGGCTTCGGCTTCCTCGCCACCGCCGTGCTCGTGTTCGTGTACGCGATGCTGCCTTCCGTGCAGATCTGCCTGATCCTGTTCGTCCTCATGGGCGTCACCTCCATCCTCGTGTGGTGGGGCACGCGCTTCAAGGTCATCCGCCTGTGCTGCGAGGAGAACGAGTACGCCTCCAAGATCGGCATCAGCTACTCCATCTACGGCGTCACCGGCCTCGTCATCGGCCTCATCAACGCCGGCATCATCGCCGCCATCTCCGGCTCGGCGGGCGTGCAGGCCATGCTCATCTTCCTGGGCGTCGTCATCGCCATCCTCGGCGTGGTCTCCTTCTTCCTCATCCCCGACTTCAAGGGCGAGATCAACAAGGACGCCAAGCTGTTCAGCATCAAGGAGGCCGTCCAGGCCATCAAGCACCCCGGCGTCATCTGGGCCTGCGTCGCGTACTTCGCCTGCTACGCCGTGTACCAGGGCGCTACCTACACCACCCCGTACCTCACGCAGTGCTTCAACGCCGACGGCAACCTCGTGAACATCGTCGGCCTCATCCGCACCTACGGCATCGGCCTCATCGCCGGCCCGATCGTCGGCTTCATCGCCACGAAGATCAAGAGCCCCTCGAAGACCATCCTGGGCGGCTTCATCCTGTCCATCGCGGTGCTCGTCGGCTTCATCCTCTTCCCGCAGGATCCCTCCGGCGCGATGGTGGCCTCCATCCTCGTGGTCGTGTTCGGCTTCACCACCTACGGCGCCTTCTCCATCGGCTCCTCGCCGCTGTCCGAGGTCAAGATCCCCATGGCCATCTTCGGCACCGCCTCCGGCCTGCTGTCCGTCATCGGCTTCCTGCCTGACGTGTTCATCCACACCTGGTACGGCGGCATGATCGACGCCCAGGGCACGGCCGCCTTCTCGAGCATCTTCGGCTTCGAGATCATGTTCGGCGTCATCGGCTGCGTGGCCCTCGTCATGCTGCTCCGCAGCATCAAGAAGCACTTCGGTGCCACGGATGCCGTCGCCGAGGTCGAAGAAGAGGCCGCCAAGGCGTAAGGCTCCACTCGAACGAATGCGGGGACGTGCCGCTGCAAGCCGCGTCCCCTCATCTCGAACCTCTCACCAACGAACGCGAACCGGGAAGGAAGCATCATGAACAAGCTCGACGTCCTGTCCAAGATCAACCCGCAGATGAAGGCGGTCCTCGCCAAAGAGGACGAGCTGGCGGGCGATGCGAACGACACGAGCGTGGGTTTCGAGCTGATGCGCGAGAACTACGTGGCGGGCCGCGCGTACTGGACCGAAGGCGGCCCGGTCATGGCCGAGCAGCTCGACGCCGAGGTCGACGGCCCCCACGGCCCCATCCCGGTTCGCTACTACTATCCCACCGCCGCGGCCGCCGCGGGCCGTGCGGCGGGCGAGCCCGCCACGCCGGCCATCGTGTACGTGCACGGCGGCGGGTTCGTGCTGGGCAACCTCGACACGCACGATCGCGTCTGCCGCATCCTGGCGCAGAACGCCGGCGTCGCGGTGGTGGCCGTGGACTACCGGCTGTCGCCCGAGGCGAAGTTCCCGAGCGCGGTGGAGGAAGTGGCCGCCGTGGCGGCGTACCTGCACGAGCAGGGCGCCCGGCACGGCATCGACGGCGAGCGCCTGTCCTTCGCCGGCGACTCCGGCGGCGCGCACCTGGGCCTCGCGGCCACGCTGTACCTGCGCGAGGAGTTGGGCGGCAGCGGGTTCGTGAAGTGCTGCCTGCTGTTCTACGGCTGGTTCGGCCTGACCGACTCGTCCTCGATGCGCCTTCTGGGCGGCCCGTGGGACGGTCTCACCGAGGCCGACTGGCAGTTCTACATGCAGATGTACGCGAACGACCCCGCCGAGCTGGAAACCAACCCGTACGCGAACCTGTTCCTGAACGACCTGGAGCGCGACCTGCCGGCCTGCTACATCGCGGCGGCGGAGTTCGACCCGCTGCGCGACGACAGCGCCACGCTGGCGGCCATCTGCGAGCAGTACGGCACCCCCGTCCGCTACGAGGTGTTCGAAGGCGTCATCCACGCGTTTCTGCACTACACCAAAATGCTCGATGCGGCCAACGACGCCCTCGAGCACGGCGCGACCTTCTACCGCGAGCAGCTGGGGCTGTAGGCCCGGCACGCGGCCGGAAGACCAATCAAGGCTACAGCGGGGGAAAGCCCCCGTTGCACAAACACCAAAAGGAGGATCGTCATGGATTTCAAGTTGACGGACGAGCAGGAGCTGATCGTCGATAGCTACCGCGAGTACATGGAGAGCGAGAACTGGGAGACCTACTTCCACGAGTGCGACGAGAAGCACGAGTACCCGTTGCGCTGGGTGAAGGGCCTCTGCGAGCTGGGCTTCGACCAGATCATGCTCCCCGAGAGCCACGGCGGCCTCGGCCTCGAGCAGCCCTGCGTGACGCTCATGGCCGTCTACGAGGTGCTCGGCCGCTTCGGCGCCCCCACCTACGTGCTCTACCAGCTCCCGGGCTTCGAGACCATCATCCGCGAGGGCACCGAGGAGCAGATCGAGGCCGTCATGTCCACGCTGGGCTCCGGCGAGCAGATCTGGAACTCCGCCTGCACCGAGCCGGGCGCCGGCTCCGACGTGGGCGCGCTGGCCACCACGTACAAGCGCGAGAACGGCAAGATCTACCTCAACGGCACCAAGACGTTCATCACCTCCTCGCTGGGCGTGAAGTACCTCGTCATCATGGCGAAGAGCGCCGAGGACCCCAGCGTGTTCACCGAGTTCTTCCTCGACATGTCCAAGCCGGGCGTCAAGCTTTCCCCGCTGACCAAGCTGGGCCTGCGCATGGACAGCTGCTGCGAGGTCTACATGGACAACGTGGAGCTTGAGGAGAAGGACATCTTCGGCAAGGAGGGCAACGGCTTCATGCGCGGCGTGTCCGACTTCAACTTCGAGCGCTGGCTCGTGGGCGCCTGCGACTACGGCACCGCCATCAGCGCGTTCGAGGACGCCATGGCGCACGCGAACACCCGCATCGCCTTCGGCAAGCCGATCAGCCGCTTCCAGCTCAACCAGATCAAGATCACCGACATGTGCATCAAGCTGACGAACATGAAGAACATGCTGTACGAAGCCGCTTGGAACGCCGACAACAACGACGGCAACTTCGACCCGGCCGCGGCCGCCATGTGCAAGTACTACTGCGCCAACGCCTCCTTCGAGGTCGTCGACGACGCCATGCAGATCATGGGCGGCATCGCCGTGGCCAGCGAGCATCGCATCAACCGCATCTGGCGCGACCTGCGCGTCGACCGCGTCTCGGGCGGCACCGACGAGATGATGATCCTCGCCACGTCCAAGGGCGCCTCCATCAAGTACAAGCAGTAAGCACGAGTCCCCGTACCTCCGCGGGGGCGCGGCCTGCGCCCCCGCTTCATGAAACTCATGCGAGCAAGGAGAAACAACATGGCAATTCCTACCGAAAAGCCCTCGTACGGCCCCCTCGACGGCGTCAAGGTCGTCTACGCAGCGGTGGAGCTGGCGTGCCCGAAGGCCGCCGACCTCATGGCCGACTGGGGTGCCGACGTCGTCTGGCTCGAGAACACGGGCGCGGGCGACACCATCCGCGACACCCCGTACGTGAAGCAGGCCGAGCGCCGCAACCAGCGCTCCGTCGCCCTGAACTACTTCTCCGAAGAGGGCAAGAAGGTCTTCTTCGACCTCGTGAAGGACGCTGACATCTTCATGGAGGCCTCCAAGGGCGGCACGTGGGCTCGCAAGGGCATCACCGACGACGTGCTGTGGGAGCTCAACCCCAAGATGGTCATCGTGCACGTCTCCGGCTTCGGCCAGGAGGGCGACCCCAAGATGGTCAAGCGCGCGGCGTACGACCTGACGGTCATGGCCTACTCCGGCATCATCATGCAGAACGGCACGGAGGAGCAGCCCATGCTCCCCGGACCCTACGCCGGCGACTACTTCAACACGCTCATGATCGCCTCCTCGGCGCTCGCGGCCCTCTACAAGGCCGAGAAGTCCGGCAAGGGCGAGAGCATCGACCTGGCCATGTACGAGACGCTGCTGGCCATCGGCCAGTACTACCTCGTCGACTACCTCAACGAGGGCATCAAGTGGCCCCGTCCCGGCGCCCGCAACCAGAACCTCTGCGGCATCGGCGAGTTCAAGTGCAAGGACGGCTTCCTGGGCGTGTGCCTGTACGGCGTCGACCAGAACAAGTACTTCCTCGAGACGATCGGCCTCGGCCATCTGTGGGGCACCGAGGACATCCCCGAGGACACCTCGGGACTGTGGCTGTCCAACCCGCACGCCGACGAGATCCAGAAGGCGTTCGAGGACTACTGCCTGGCGAACTCCAAGTACGACATCGAAGCCGACTTCGCCGCGCACCGCATCGCCGCTCAGGTGGTCAACGACATGGAGGACCTCGTCGAGGAGGAGCACCTGAAGCTCCGCAACACCTGGGTCGACTGGGAGACGGTCGACGGCGAGACGTTCCACGGCCTCGGCGTGTTCCCGAAGTTCAAGAACAACCCGGGCCAGATCTGGCGCCCGATGCCGAACCAGGGCGGCGACACCGTCGACGTCATGACGAAGCTGGGCTACACGCAGGAGCAGATCGACGAGCTGGCCGCGGCCGGCGTCGTGAAGATCGGCTAGCCTGCTTCGGCCGCCGGTTCGGAAGCTGCATTCCGAGCCGGCGGCTCGGCGGATGCGCGGCCCGCCGCTTGCCGCGCATCCGCACGATGCCGCCCTCGCCGGGCACGCGCTCGCGACGACGGCATCGTGCGGATAACCAGGGGATCGATGGATGGAAAAGGTGAGACGATTGACCGACATCGTGGGAAACGAAACGGTGCGCAGCCTGTGGGACGGCCTCGTGGCCGCCTGCGGGAACCGCGAGTTCCTCATCTTCCGCGATCGCACGGGCTCGACGAGCACGTACACGTACCGCGCGTTCGACGAGGAGATCAACCGCACGGCCAACGTGTTCTTGTCGTTGGGCGTGCGTGCCGGCGAGCGCGTGGCCGTGCAGCTGTGCACGTGCCCCGAGTTCATGATGTGCCTGTTCGGGCTCGCGAAGATCGGCGCCGTCATGGTGCCTATGAACGAGCAGTACCTCGTGGAGGAGGCCGCGTTCGTGCTCGAGCGCACCGAGGCCTCCTGCGCGCTCGTGGAGCCGAAGTTCCTCGACCTGTACCGCGACGTGCGCGCGAGCGGCCCGTACCTGCCCAAGGGCGTGCTCGTGGCCCGCACCGAGGACGACTGCGTGGAGGGCGTCGAGGCCGCCCGCAGCGCGCTCGGGCGCGAGGGGGACCTGCACGACTTCTCGCGGATGCGCGCCGCCGCCGCGGTCGGGCTCGACGAGGTGCGCCCGCTCTGCGCGGACGACCCGGCCGAGATCATCTTCACGAGCGGCACCACGTCGCGCCCGAAGGGCGTCGTGCTCACCCATGCGAACATCCTGTTCAGCGGCTTGTACGGCGACTGGGAGGTGGCGCTCACGCGCGACGACCGCCTGCTCACCACCATGCCGGCCTGCCATTCCAACTTCCAGCTGGCCGCGCTCATGCCGGTGCTCACCGTGGGCGCCACGCTCATCGTGGTGGAGAAGTACAGCGCCAGCCGCTTCTGGTCGCAGATCCGCGAGTTCAAGGCCACCGTCACGCAGTGCGTGGCCATGATGCTGCGCACGCTCATGCTGCAGCCCGCCCATCCCGACGACCGCAACCACACCCTGCGCGAGATCCTCTACTTCCTGCCGGTGTCCGACGCCGAGAAGGAGGCCTTCGAGGAGCGATTCGGCGTGTCGCTCATGAACACGTACGGCTCCACCGAGTCCATCGGCTGGGTGCTCACCGACCCGCCCACCGGCGCGCGCCGGTGGCCCTCGGTGGGACGCGCGGGCATGGGCTACGAGGTGCGCATCATGCGCGAGGACGGCACGGAGGCCGAGCCGCACGAGGTGGGCGAGATCCAGGTGCACGGCGTGCGCGGACGCACTATCATGAAGGAGTACTTCAACGACGAGGAGGCCACGGCGCGCACGTTCACCGCCGACGGCTGGCTCAAGACCGGCGACAAGGGCTACGTGGACGAGGACGGCTGGTTCTTCTTCGTGGACCGCAAGGTGAACATGATCAAGCGGGCGGGGGAGAACATCTCCACCACCGAGCTCGAGAACGTGCTGGTGGACCATCCGCTCGTCGCCGAAGCCGCCGTCATCGGCGTGCCCGATCCCATCCGCGACCAGGCGGTCAAGGCGTTCGTGCTGCCGGTTTCGGGCGCCGAGCTCACCGAGGAGGACGTGCTGGCCTTTTGCGAGGAGCACATGGCCGGGTTCAAGGTGCCCTCCTTCGTGGAGATCGTGGACAGCTTCCCGCGCACCTGCTCCATGAAAATCGAGAAGAAGCTGTTGCGGTGATCTGGCGATCGGCGCAAGGGGTCGGGCATCACGGAAACCCTCGCTGACCTTGCTGGACCGGCGTGCAAAACGAAGACCGAACAAAGGAGAACGACCATGGCAATCAGCACTGAAATCGTGGGCAAGGAGTTCGGCCCGTTCGTGCGGGAGTACACGTTCAAGGACCTCGAGATCTGCGCGCTCGGCTGCAACGCCGGCTACGACGGCCAAACCGACCTCGAGTACGTGAACGAGGGGGACGCCGCCCACCCCGACCTCAAGGTGCTGCCCATCTTCGGCGTGCCGCTGACCGTGCACGAGGAGATGACGCGCACGCTGGACTACGGCTACGACTACGACGGCTCGCTGCACTACGGCTTCGAGATCAAGCTGCACGCGCCCTTCAAGATGAACGACCGCATCGAGACGTTCGTCACCCAGGACGCGCTGTACGACCGCGGCGAGGGCCGCGGCTGCCTGTCGAAGCAGACGGGCCGTTCCTACTCCTCCGACGGCACGCTCTTGTGCGAGACCGAGACGTGGGACGTGTGCATCTACGACGGCGGTTGGGGAGGCCCCAAGCCCCCGAAGGACATCGTCGAGATGCCCGAAGGCGCACCCGACGCCGTGGTGGAGGAGACCATGCCGCTCAACATGCCGCTCATCTACCGCCTCATGGGCGACTGGCACCAGCAGCACATCGACTTCGCCTACACCGAGCAGACGGGCCTCGCGCGCCCCATCGCGCACGGCGTGAGTCTCGGCGGCTTCACGATGCGCCACATCATCAGCTCGTTCTTCCCGGGCGAGCCCGAGCGCATGACGCGCTTCAAGACCCGCATCACCTCGCCGGTGCTGCCGGGCACCACGCTGCAGACCCGCATGTGGAAGGTGGGCGACAACGAGATCCGCTTCCAGCTCGTCGACGCCGACGCCGACGAGACCGGCGCCAAGCCGCATCTGAACTTCGGCATCTGCGAGTGGTCGTAGCCGCAGGTCCGCGAGCGCGGGGGAGCGTGCGCCTGTCGCCGCTCCCGCCGCGCTCCGTCCAGGCGTCGCGGGGAACCTCGCGCGCCGACGCCGCAGGCGTCCAGCATCCGGCACAGAAGGAGACGAGAGCATGAACAACGTAAAGCAGATGACCCAGGTGACCAGCCCTCCGATGGGCGAGATCGCCGATAGCGCCAAGCAGATCGGCGAGGACGTGGTCGACAAGGTGAAGAAGTCGGCCAAGAAGACCATGGACGACGTCGCCATGACGCCCTTCCTCCGCAAGATCACGTTCTTCTCGAGCGGCGGCTCGTTCCTCGACGGCTACGTGCTCTCGCTCATCGGCGTCGCCCTCACGCAGATCACGCCGCTGTTCAACCTCGACGAGGCCTGGAGCGCGGCCATCGGCGCGTCGGTTCTGCTGGGCATCTTCGTGGGCACGATCGCGGGCGGCTACCTCACCGACCGCATTGGGCGCAAGAAGATGTTCATCGTCGACATCGTGGCCATCGGAGTGTTCTCCATCCTGAGCGTGTTCTGCTCCGATCCGCTCCAGCTCGTGCTGGCGCGCTTCTTCATCGGCGTGTTCGTGGGCGCCGACTATCCCATCGCCACCTCGCTCATCGCCGAGTTCACGCCCAAGCAGCACCGCTCCATCTCGATGGGCATGGTGTCGGCCGCCTGGTACCTCGGCGCCACCGTGGCGGCGTTCGTGGGGTACTTCCTCTACAGCGTGCCCAACGGCTGGCAATGGATGCTCGGCTCGGCCGTCATTCCCTGCATTATCCTGCTGGTCGGGCGCCACGACATCCCCGAGTCGCCCATGTGGCTGGCCCAGAAGGGCCGCACCGAGGAGGCGGACGCCGTCATGAAGCGCGTCTTCGGCGAGGGCGTCGAGCTCGAGCTGGAGGAGCCGGGCGAGAAGACCAGCCTGCGCAAGGTGTTCGCCGGCGGCTACGCCAAGCGCATCGTGTTCCTGGGCATCCTGACGCTGTGCCAGGTGGTGCCCATGTACGCCATCTACACGTTCGGTCCCGAGATCATGACGGCCTTCGGGCTGGGGCAGGGCCACGAGGCCATCCTGGGCGAGAGCGTGGTCAGCCTGTTCTTCCTCATCGGCTCCATCCCGGCCATGTTCTGGCTGAACTCGATGGGGCGGCGCCCGCTGCTCATCCGCTCGCTCGCGCTCATGGCCGTGGGCCTCGTCATCCTCGGCGTGTTCCCCAACGCGCCCGTCGTCGTGATCATCCTCGGGTTCGGCCTGTACGCGTTCTTCAGCGGCGGCCCGGGCATCCTGCAGTGGCTCTATCCCAACGAGCTGTTCCCGACCGAGGTGCGCGCCTCGGCGGTGGGCATCGCCATCGCGTTCTCGCGCATCGGCACCATCGTCGCCACGTACGGCACGCCGCTGTTCCTGGCCGCGTACGGCGTGGGCCCCACCATGCTGATCGCCGCGGGCCTCGTGATCCTCGGCCTCGTGCTGTCGGTGTTCATGGCGCCCGAGACGAAGGGCAAGTCGCTTCTGGAGACGAGCTCGCTCGACGAGGGGGATGCGAGCCCGCGCAGGGCGTAGGGGGAAGCGCCGCGCGACCGCCGTGCACGTTCGGTCGCATCGATGTGCGGGAAAATCGGGTTTTTGGCAATCGCCGCCGGGCGTTCCGTGCGGACAGCGGCTCTCTCCAGGGCGCCGCGCGGGCAAAACCCCAGGTGGAGAATTCCCCTCTTCGCGGGGCACGCTGACGAGATTGCCAAAAACCCGATTTTCCCGCACAAAGCCGACGGAAATCGCGCTGAAGAGCTGCGGGGCGGGGCTCAGCGCTCGCTGAAGAACGAGCCTGTCAGCATCCCGTGCAGCTCGTGCTGAGCCTTTCGCCAGCCGCTTCCGCCCACGTCGAGCCTCTTGCCCAGGCGCTTTGCCAGCAGGCGTGCGATCCGATCGAGCTCGATGAGGTTCCAGACCGTTCTGCCCGTTATCGACACCACCGTGACGTTCCTGGCGAGCAGGTCGTTTCTCCTCCTCGCGTCGTTGGCGAGCTCCGTGCGGCTGCTGTGATGCAGGAAGCTGTCGTACTCGACGGCGATGCCCGCGTCGGTCCACAGCAGATCGCAGCGATAACGCTTGTCGGAGGGCTTGAGGCCGGCCTGCTTTTTCAGGTTCGCCCTGCCGTTCATCGCGGGGAGGGGCAGGCCGTACCCGCCGAGCCGGGGCGGTAGGCAGAACAGCAGGATGACGGCCGTCTCCATGGGCGAGGCCGATCCGGGCGCGATGCGGCGTGCGGCCCTGCGGGCTTTTTCCAGCCCCGGCATGCGCTCCGCCTTGAGCAAGAAACGCTCCAGGCGCTCGACGGTCGTGAAGGGGGACTCCCGGTCGAAGTCCACGATGCCGACGGTTTCGATGCCGTAGGTGCCGCACAGCTCGTCTCCCAGCTTGACGAGGCGGGGGGAGTCGAGCGTTTCCGCCATCTGGACGAAGGCGAGCTCGGGGGAGGACGAGAACGTATCCGCGGCCGCGGGGATGAACGAGTGCGCGGGAAATCCGCCGGATCGCACATGGCAGCGCGCGGCGGCGCATCTCGTGCGGCATCGGTCGCTCGGCACGAGGACGTGCACGGGGACGGCGAGGCATCCGACCCCGGAGGCGGCGAACCCGTCGATGACGGCGCGGGACGCCTTGCCGGCGCAGGGAATGCCGGCTCCGTTGCGACGGGGGAGCCGTCGCCGATGGTCCGACGCGGCGAGGGCGAGCGCCTTCTCGGGCGTCCGGGCGAGCCACTCAAGGGCCGAAGTATGACTGAGATACGTGTTCATGGCGCGAGCGTACCACGCGAGCCCCGCGGTAACGATGATGACAAACGTCTGTTTACCAGGTGTTATGCAACGTTGGAACCGCGCTGGAACCGCGTCGGAATCACGTCGGAACCGCGCTGGAACGGCGTCGGAAACGCGTTCTGAAAGCCGCTTCGAGCGTGATCGCCTACCGCGTCGCGTCAGCGCCGTAGAGGCGCACCTGCGCGCCCTCGTCGTCGACGGCCATGCAGACGAATTCCCAACCGCAGCGCTCGTACAGCCCCACGTGGTCGGTGATCAGGTACAGGCGCTCGCAGCCGCGCGCGCCCAGGTCGGCCCGCGCGAAGTCGAGCAGCCGGCGGGCGAGCCCGCGGCCGCGGTGCGCGGGCTCCACGTACAGCGCGCAGAGGTTGGGGGAGAGGTCGGTGCGGTCGTGGAAGTCGTTGGCGATGACGCCTGCGCCGGCGACGATGACGCCCTCGCCGTCGCGCACGGCGTACCACTGCACCGTGCCGTCGGGGCGGCCGAGGCACTCCTCCATGCTGGCGCGGTAGGCCGCGCACGGCACGGCCCAACGTTCCGAGAACCAACGCGCGGCCTCGTCGAGCAGTTCGGGATGGTCGCGCAGGCAGATGACGGCGCTCATGGGGCCTCCTCGTCGGTCGATCGCTTCGGCACGGTCAGTGTAGCATGTCCTTTTGAGCGGCGGTTGGGGAGCCGTTGCTTGTCCACCGCGCCGTCGCGCCATACACTGGATACATGATGAACCCGCTTCCCGATATCGCCCGCGGCGCGCGCGCCGCCTTCGCGCGCCTGCGCGCCTGGACCCGGCGCCCGTTCGCGACGGGCTACCGCTGGGGCCTGCCGCTCGCGCTGTGCGCGGGCCTCTGCCTGGCGCTGCCGGCGGGCGCGGGGCTCGCGCTGTTCCTGCCGCTCGCGCTCGCCTTCGGCGCGAAGGCCGTGCGCGTGTCGCAGCGCATCCACCGGCTCGACTTCGTGCGGCTCGTCGACGAGGACGGCACCGCGCACCTCGGCACCGAGGCCGACCGGCTGCAGCGCGCCTGGGTGCTCGGCTGCATCGCGCTCGTAGGCCTCGCGGTCGTGCTGCTGGCGGCGAAGCTCGCGCTCGCGTTCGCGGGGCAGGCGGAGCTGTCGGGCTCGATCGCCCTGTATCTCGGCTTCGCCGCCGTGCTGTTGGGAGGCTTCCTGCTGTTCTACTTCCTGGCGCTGCGCTTCGACAGCGGCCTCGCCCGGGGCCTGGCCAGCGTCGCGGTCACCCTGCCGGCGTTCTTCGTCATCGTGGCCGTGGCGGCCATGCTGCTGTCGTGGCTCACGGCGCTCGTGGGCACCCTCGGCGTCTCGGCCGAAGGGGTCGTCGCGGACGGCTTCTCGTGGGTGTACGACGTCCAGCGCGTCCTCAGCTCGGCCACGGACTACTTCGTGCGGCAGGACGCCGTGATCATCGGCGGCTCCATCGTGTTCGCCGCGGTGCTCCTGCTGCTGTACGCCTACACGGTGCCGTACTACTGGATGGCCAGCGTGGCGCGCTGGTTCAAGGGGCTCGGCATCGCGGCCGTGGCGTTCTCGGGCGCGGCCATCGTGTTCGCGGGCGCCTGGCTCGTCGACGTGCAGCGCTGGGCGGCTGCGGGCGGGGACGGCCAGCTCGCGCACGTCCTCGATCCCGACCTCGTGGGCGACAAGGCCCAGGCGTTGGCCGACTACCGCGCCGACGACCTCGTGGCGCTCGTGAAGGCGTTCGTGCTGCCCTACACCGTGGGCGTGTTCGTGGCGAACGCCGTGGTGGCCCGTCGCTTGGCGAAGGCGAAGCGCGAGAGCGACGCGATCCTCGACGGGTTCGCCCGCGCCGGCTCCGTGGACGAGGCGGCCCTGCCCGGGCTCGAGAAGCGCTACCTTTTCTTCGGCGGCCGCCGCACGCTGTGGGACATCGCCCTGCGCTCCATCGGCGCCGACGTGCCCCTGCCGAGCCCCTTCGCGCCGCGCAAGCTCACCTGGAAGGAGCGCCTGACCGGCGAGCTGGAGGAATGAGGAGGCGTCCCGTCCCCGCGCTTCCCCGCGCCGCAAAAAAGCCCCCGGAGGCGTCCGGGGGCTTCAGGGCGGGCTTGCCGGACGCATCCGGCAAGCCCGCGTTAGGGTAAGACCAGGAGGAGTTACTTGCCCTGCCAGTTCGGGGTGCGCTTCTCGACGAAGGCGGCCGGGCCCTCGATGCCGTCGGCGGTCTTCTCGAGGAAGCGGTACGCGGCGTCGCTGTAGCGCATGGCGTCCTCTTCGGACATCTGGTCGGCGGCGTGCACGATGTACTTCGTCCACTTCAGGGCCAGAGGCGCGTTCTTCAGGCACTGCTCGGCCAGCTCGATGGCCTTGTCCATGACTTCCTCGGCCGGCACGACGTAGTTGATCAGGCCGAGCGCCTTCGCCTCGGGGGCCAAGATCTTCTTGCCGGTGAGCAGCAGCTCCATGCAGTCCTTGCGGTTGACGTCGCGGGCGAGGCGCACGAGGCCGCCCGTGGAGGCGATGATGCCGAGACCCACTTCGGTGCAGCCGAACTTGGCGCGCTCGGAGGCCACGACCATGTCGCAGGACAGGGCGATCTCCATGCCGCCGCCGGCCGCGGAGCCGTTGCAGGCCGCGATGACCGGCTTGGAGCACAGGCGCGCGGTCAGGCCGCCGAAGCCGTGCTCGGTCACGGTCTGGCACTCGCCGCCTTCGCTGAGCTCGGAGAGGTCCTCGCCCGCGCAGAACACCTTGCCGGTGCCGGTGACGATGATCGCGCGCACCGCGGGATCAAGCTCGGCGTTGTTCATGATGTTCTCCATGGCCTTGGAGGTTTCGCCGTTGAGGGCGTTCGCCACGTCGGGTCGGTTGATGCGGATGATCAGCAGGCCGTCCTCGCGAAGTTCGGATACGACGGTGTCGGTGCCATAGTAATCTGCCATTGCTCCTCCTTGGATCGTTGCGATTTCACGCTGGTCTCCCAAGCGGCATCCTCTCCCTCTGCGGCATGTGCAGCACGGCGCAGAGGGAGGTTCAACGCGCCTGAAATCTGATTCCATCATAGGGATCGTCAGGTATCCGCCGCATCGCAAGCAGCGCAGTAATTCGACGATACTGCGCAAGTGGGGCATCGCAAAAAAAGCAGTAGCCGCGCGTAAACCCGGGTAGTGAGCGCGGGCGAGGGTCCCTTCGCGCCGCCCTCGCCGCCCGGTCGTCGGACGGCCCCCGCACCCCCGCGCGCCCCGCTCGGAAAAGCATAGTCAAAAGTTGAGTAATGAGGGTTTCACAGCGATTTTGCGATGACGGGACGATGACGGGGCCGCAAACTGTCATCAACGCGCTGGGAGGCAGCCCGGACGGCTTCCGAGAAGATGGGAAGGCCCGCGACGCTCCCGGCCAAGGACCTGCATACCAAGGTACGTCAATCGAGAAGGGAAAGGTACAGGATGAACATCGTTGCTGCTTTCAAGGTGGTTCCCGACGATCAGGATATCCAGGTGTCGGCTGACGGCTCGCTGGACTACTCCAAGGCGAAGAACACCGTGTCCGCCTACGACCTGAACGCCATCGAGGCCGCCGCTCAGCTGGCCGCCGCCAACGAGGGCTCGAAGGTGGTCGCCGTTACCGTGGGAGGCGCCGACATCGACGACTCCAAGCTCAAGAAGAACGTGCTCGCCCGCGGCGTGGACGAGCTGTACATGACGGCCGACGCCGCGTGCGCCGACCTCGACGCCAACGCCGCCGCGGCCGTCCTGGCCGAGCTCGTCGGAACCGTGGGGGGCTTCGACGTCATCCTCTGCGGCGACGGCTCCGCCGACAACTACGCGCAGCAGGTGGACGTGCAGCTGGCCGCGAAGCTGGGCCTGCCCGTGGTGAACGCCGCCACGAAGATCACCGCGAAGGGCGACGTGCTCGAGGTCGAGCGCACGCTCGAGGACGTGGTCGAGGTCGTCGAGGTGCCGCTGCCGGCCGTCGTGTCGGTCGCTCCCGACATCGCGCTGCCCCGCATCCCCGGCATGAAGGACATCCTCGCCGCCGGCAAGAAGCCGATGAACGTGGCGGGCGCCGCCGGCGCGTACGAGAACGCCATCGACGTCGTGTCCTGCCTCGCGCCGAAGCAGGCCGACCGCAAGCAGGAGATCCTCGAGGCCTCGGCCGACGGCGCCATCGCGCAGTTCGCCGCCGCCCTCAAGGCCGCGCTGTAAGTTCCCCCGACCATCCGTTGCATACAGAAAGGCAGAGTTGATATCCATGAAAGCACTCGTTATCGCTGAACGCGCGGACGCCGCCCGGGAGCTCGCTGCTGGCGCTCGCACCATGGCCGACGAGGTCGTCCTCGTCTCCTTCGGCGAGGCCCCCGAGGCCGTCGCCGACAAGATCGCCCGCATCTCCGTGCCCGAGGGCTCCGTCGTCGACGACGCCGCCGACACCGTGATCTCCGTGTTCGACGCCGAGCAGCCGGGCGTCGTGATCGTCGAGCCGACCCGTCATATGAAGGTGATCGCCGGCAAGCTGGCCGCCCATGCGAACACCTCCGTCATCACCGACGTCATGTCCTTCGAGGACGGCGCCAAGAGCCTGTACTTCGGCGGCGTGGCCGAGCGCGTGCAGAAGGCCGCGGGCGACGTGGCCGTCTACACGGTGGGCGCGGGCGCCTTCGAGGGCGCCGAGGCCTCCGGCGCGAACGCCGTGGAGGACGTCGCCTGGGTCGCCCCGGCGAACCCCGTGAAGCTCGTCTCGTCCAGCCCCATCCAGAAGAGCGGCGTGGATCTGAACAAGGCCGACATCGTCGTGGCCGCCGGCCGCGGCTTCGCCGAGGAGTCCGAGCTCGACCTGGCGCGCGCCCTGTGCGACAAGCTGGGCGGCGGCCTGGCCTGCTCGCGCCCCCTCACCGAGGGCGTGGACTGGCTCCCCACCGAGCTGTACGTGGGCGTCTCCGGCCTCATGCTGTCGCCGAAGGTGTACGTGGCCTGCGGCATCTCCGGCCAGATGCAGCACATGGTGGGCTGCAACCGCGCCGGCGCGCTCTTCGCCATCAACAAGGACAAGAACGCCCCCGTGTTCAAGCAGTGCGACTACGGCCTGGTGGGCGACATCAAGGACGTCCTGCCGGCTCTGGCCGCCGCCCTGTAAGCCAAGCTTGCTCCCCGGGCCCTCGCGGGTCCGGGGAAGCCGGTCAGGCTGTCATCCCGAGCGCTGCGGGCGGACGCGGGACGCCGCATCCTCCCTCCTCTCCTCGACGAGACCTTCGCCAGCTCGTCGGTAGCACGAACCGCGCCCCGCGCCCGCCCCGCGCGCTCGGGATGACAGCCTCAACGGTTTGCGGCGAACGTCGCGGCACGATACTATAGTGGAAACGCACACACAAGAAAGGACAGGACATGGCTGATTTCGACGCGATCGTCGTCGGCTCCGGATGCGCGGGCGCCGTGGCGGCCTACGAGCTCGCCCAGGCCGGCAAGAGCGTCCTCGTGGTCGAGCGCGGCAACTTCGCCGGCGCGAAGAACATGACCGGCGGGCGCATCTACTCCCACTCGCTCAAGAAGGTCTTCCCGGATTTCGAGCAGGAAGCCCCCCTCGAGCGCAAGATCACCCACGAGCGCATGGCGTTCATGGATCCCACCTCGCAGATGGCCATCGACTTCACGAGCCCCGAGCTCGCCGAGGAGGCCAAGGACTCCTACAGCGTGCTGCGCGCCCCGTTCGACCAGTGGCTCGCGAGCAAGGCCGAGGACGCCGGCGCCGAGTACATCTGCGGCATCGCCGTCGAGGAGCTGCTGAAGGACGAGTCCGGCAAGGTCGTCGGCGTGCGCGCCGGCGAGGACGAGATCACCGCCGAGGTGACGATCGTCGCCGAGGGCGTGAACTCGCTTTTGTGCGAGCGCAGCCTCGGCAACCCCCGCCCGAAGGCGAGCCAGATGGCCGTGGGCATCAAGCAGGTGTTCGAGCTTCCCGCGGGCCAGATCGAGGACCGCTTCCTCGTGCCCGAGGGCGAAGGCGCGGCCATGCTGTTCGTGGGCGACTGCACGCATGGCAACGTGGGCGGCGGCTTCCTGTACACGAACAAGGACTCCATCTCGCTCGGCCTTGTGGCCACCATCTCGCTGGCCGCCGATGGCTCCAACGAGGTCCCGGTCTACCAGATGCTCGAGGACTTCAAGAACCACCCGGCCGTGGCCCCCATCATCCGCGGCGCGAAGCTCGTGGAGCACTCCGGCCACATGGTGCCCGAGGGCGGCTACGACATGGTGCCGCAGTACGTCTTCGACGGCGCGCTCGTGGCGGGCGAGTCGGCGGGCCTGTGCATGAACATGGGCTACCAGGTGCGCGGCATGGACTTCGCCGTGGCGTCCGGCCAGATGGCGGGGCTTGCGGCCGTGAAGGCGCTCGACGCGGGCGACACGTCGGCCGCGGGCCTGTCCTCCTACAAGACCGCGATGGAGAACTCCTTCGTCATCCAGGACCTGGCGACGTTCCGCAAGTGGCCCCACACCATGGAGGGCTGGTCGAGCATGTTCACCGACTACCCGGTCATGGTGAAGGAGATCTTCAACGCCATGTTCAGCGTGGACGGCGAGCCGCAGAAGCCGCTGATGAAGCGTATGATGCCCATTGTGAAGAAGCGCGGCCTGTTCAAGCTGGCCGGCGAGGTGAGGAAGGCGGTGAAGTCGCTGTGAGCAAGGTCAAGGAGATCACGGTCAACGTCGACGAGTTCCTGGCCATCGACAAGTACGAGGTGGACGAGGAGAACGCCCACATCGAGCTGGTCGAGGACCCCGACACGGAGGAGTTCCTGAAGCTCGTCCGCGTGTGCCCGGCGGCCCTGTACAAGATCGACGAGAACGGCGCCAAGTCCTTCGACTACGCCGGCTGCCTCGAGTGCGGCACCTGCCGCATCGCCTGCGAGGGCACCATCGTCAAGAAGTGGGAGAACCCCCAGCCCACCATGGGCGTGGAATACCGCTTCGGGTAGGCCGTTCCCACCATATGCAGCGTCGAAGCGATGCGAGGCCCTGTCCTCGCATCGCTTTTTCTCGCGCGCTTCACGCGAAACGGGGTCGAGCAGCACAAAAATCACCGCTGTGAAGCGATCTGGATGCTGCGGAGCGCCATCGCGAGCCCTTGATGGATCGTGCGGAACACGCGACCGGGGGATTCCTCGTTGGCTGATGCTTCCGCTTCGTCGCTCGGCCTTCTCGGAGCTTCACAGCGGTGATTTTCGTGACTTCGGGGCCTGGTTTCCCGTCTGCGCGCGCCGCTCCCGCCCCGAGTCGGCGCGTCTTACGCGACGGTTTCAAACGGGTGGCGGCCGGCAACGCTTCCCGCCGCTCGCGCCCGCGAGGCCTTAGAGTGGAGGCTCCAACGAACGCGTCGAAAGGAGCCCCATCATCATGAGTACGCTCATCGTGCTCGGTTACCCGAGCGAGGCGGAGGCAAAGTCCGCTTACCAGAAGATCCTCGATCTCGACAACAACCTCATCGTCAGCCTGCAGTCCGTCGCCGTCGTGGCGCGTCGCGCCGACGGCAAGTACGACGTGGTCACGCCCGGCTCCAAAGTGGGCACCTCCACGGTGTGGGGCCTGTTCTGGGGCGTGCTGTTCGGCCTGCTGTTCTTCGTGCCGTTCTTCGGCGCGGCCCTGGGCGCCGGCATCGGCGCGCTGACGGGCGCCATCGTCAAGCACGGCGTGGACAAGGACTTCCAGGATCGCGTGCGCAACCTGCTGTCCACCGACGACAGCGCCGCCGTGTTCATGGTGGTCGACGAGATGACCACCGACAAGTTCATCGACGCCATCCGCCCCTTCGGCGGCGACGTGCTGCAGACCTCGCTGTCCATCAAGGACGAGGACGAGCTCAAGCACGCCCTCTTCAAGGGCTAGGCCCCGGCGCCTCGGCGTCCCCGCGCACATCCCCGCACTCCGCGAAGCCGCCCTCCCGGGGCGGCTTCGTTCGTCTCGGCGCTTCCGGTTGCCGGGGAGCGGGCTCGACGCGAGGGTCGCGCCCGCAACGAAAGGCGCGCCGCACCGGCCGTCGGGCGATGCCCCCGTTTTCACCTATCGGCTTTCGCTATGGCACCATGCCGTTCCCTTATGCCGGCCTGGGATTATCCGATTTCCGGTATAGGCGCCGCGCCCCGTATACTCCAGATCGTAGGCACGTCCGATCGAAGGAGGGGCTGGCATGAACACGGGGAAAGAATCGATGGGGAATGCAAGCGGCATGCAGCTGAGCAGGCGCGATGCGATCAAGGGAGCCGCCGTCATGGGCATGGGGCTGCTGGGCGCAACGTCGCTCGCCGCCTGCGCTCCCGGCAAGGGCGGCGACGACGCCGCGGGCGGCGCCGGGGCGGGCGCGGCATCGTGGGACAAGGAGGTGCAGGTGCTCGTCGCGGGGACGGGGACGGTCGTGCATGCGGCCATCGCGTGCGCCGAGCGCGGGGCGGAATCGGTGCTCGTCGTCGAGAAGGACTCGGCGATGTTCGGCGGTACCTCCGCGACGTCCGGCGGCGGGTACGCGCTGGCGATGCTCGACTTCAACGCCGACGAGGGCATCGAGGATACGCGCGAGAAGGTGCTCGAGTACATGAAGCTCGTGGGCGACGGCCGCATGGACGAGAACGTGCAGGCCGCGTTCGTCGACAACGCGAACGAGTTCTGCCGCTTCGTCCTGGAGACGCACGGCTGGTCGAAATGGGGCCACACGAGCAAGGCGTTCGGGGATTACTACGAGCTGTACCAGGGCTCGCTCGACGACGCGTACGGGCGCGGAAGCTGGTATCCGTTCGACGGCGACGGCCAGCCGTTGATGGCCCCTGCGCAGTGGGAGGGGTACCGGGCGTACGTCGATGCGAGCGATCGCATCGAGCTTGCGATGGGGACCTCGGTCGAGTCCCTCGTCACCGACGATGAGGGCGCGGTCGTGGGCGCCGTGCTGTCCGACGGCACGAGGGTGAAGGCGTCTGCCGTCATCCTGGGCACCGGCGGTTTCGAGCATGACGAGGACATGCGCAGGTTCCACCTGCCGTTCCCGTACTATCGCTCGAACGGCAGCGCGAACAACACCGGCGATGCGCATCGCATGGGCGCCCGCATCGGCGCGCAGCTGGCCTACATGGACACGACGTTCGGCAACCCGTACTTCGACACGCAGAAGGAGTGGGAGCCGGGCGCGTTCCGATACGACAAGGTCGGCAGCGACGCCTTCGCGCCGCGCGGATTCCCGCACAGCATCATGGTCAACCGCAAAGGCAGGCGCTTCTGCGACGAATCGACGATGTACGACACGATGAACCGTGCGTTCGGCACCTACGACACCGGCACGCTGGAGTACGTCAACATCCCCGGCTATTGGATATGCGACAGCACGTACACCTCCACGTTCCTGCTGCCCGGCTACGCCACGCCCGACGAGCTTCCGGAATTCGTGTTCAAGTTCGATTCGCTCGAAGAGCTGGCCGAGGGCATGGGCATCGACGAGGGAGCGCTCCTCGCCGAGGTGTCCTCCTTCAACGAGCATGCCGGGCAGGGCGCCGACCCCGCGTGGCATCGCGGCGAGAAGGCGGCGAGCGCGAACACGCTGGCCATGATGAGCGCGCTCATGTCGCTGCCCGGCGCCGAGATCCCGCAGAGCGTGTTGGGCACGGTGAGCGAGCCGCCGTTCTACTGCTGCCGCTACGTGCCGGGCATGATGGGCGGCACGCGCGGCGGCCTTCATATCAACGAGAACGCCCAGGTCCTTGACGTGGAGGGGCAGCCGATCGAGGGGCTGTACGCCACGGGCAACTGCTCGTCGGGCGTCGCGGGGTACTGGGCGGGCGGCGCCACGCTCGGGCAGGGCGGCGTGATGGGCTACGTGGCCGCGAAGCACTGCGTCGAGGCGGCGCAGCGGTAGCCGGTCTCCGTCACCGTCCCTGCTCCGAGAGCGCGTGCCGGCGAGGCTCCGTCGCCGGCACGCGCCGCAGGCACTCGTCGACGAAGCGCCGCACGGGGCTCTCGTCGTCTTGCAGATCGCCGGTTCGGCACACGAGGGCGACGGGGTGCGTCAGCTTCCTGCCGTCCACCTCGTCGAAGACCCGCACGTCCTCTCGCTGCCTCAGCAGCTCCTGGGAGGCTTTGTCCCCGCAGATGTAGATCGAGGATCCCAGGTCGACGAAGGAGAGGTTGCTGATGCTGTCCAGCGCGTTGATGCGAAACCCCAGCTTCACGTCCTCGCCCAGCAGGGATTGCACCATCTTGCTCCAGCGGTCGAAGTGGAACCCGCTGTTGATGATCACGGTCTGGCCGTTGAGGTCGCGGCGCACGAGCCGTTCCTTGCGCGCGAGCGGGTTGCCCGCCATCATCGCGAGGAAGCAGGCGTCCTCGCCGATGCGGCGGTAGGTTATGCCGATGGCGTCCCCTTCCTCGCGCAGGGCGTCCACGATCGAATAGTCCGACTCCACGGCGACGTCGATGAGGCCTTGCCGCAGGGCGTCGATGGCCGCGGTGTTCAGATCGAGGTCGACGAAGGAGAACGGCATGGATTCGTGTTCCGGGAGCATGCGGTAATGGGGGGACGACGGCGCGATGGTCGCCACCTTGACGGTGGGGGAGAGCCGGGCGGCGCGCTGGCTCTTCTCGAGCGCCTCGTCGTGGAGCTCGATGATGCGCTGGGCGTAATCGAGCAGCACGGCCCCGGCGGAGGTGAGAGCGATCCGGTTTCTCGAGCGATCCAGCAGCGGGTAGCCCAACTCCTTTTCCAGCGCGCTCATGCGGCTGCTCAGCGACGGTTGCGATAGGTACAGTTCCTGGGCGGCCTTCGTGATGTTCAGATGCTTGGCGACCATCACGAACTCGCGCAGCGTTTCCAATCTCATAACCCCTCCTTATCCCCTCGCTCCAGTATATACGGTTCCCCCGCGCCGGTCATCGTTTGAACCCCGTTGGGCGAATCGCGCCATTTGCGCGATTCACGCTGCATTTCGGCGCAAACAAGCGATAATGGCTCCTATGCGATGAAGGAGCACATTGACTTGAGGAGGGGGAGCGCGGTATGGCAGATGAGAACAAGCTCGGGGAGAAGATCGTCACCCTTCGGACGGCGCACCACCTGTCGAGCCAGGACCTGGCGGATCGCTGCGGATGCGACGTCTCGGTCATCGAGGAGCTCGAGGCCGGCGAGCTGCCGCCCTCGCTCGCGCCGCTCATCAAGATCACGCGCGCGCTGGGCGTGCGCCTCGGCACGCTCATGGACGACGACGAGAACCTGGGCCCCGCCTACATCGACCGCGCGCAGATGGAGGAGGTCGCGAAGGTCAAGACGCTCGAGACGGCCAGCGACGCCGGCGATCTGAGCTACTTCAGCCTGGCCGCGGGGCGTCCCTCGCGCCACATGGACCCGTTCGTCATCACGGTCGATCCCTCGGGCGCGACCGACCACGAGCTGGTGGGGCACGAGGGCGAGGAATGGCTCTTCGGCATGGAAGGCTCCATCGAGATCGAGTACGGCAAGGACGTCTACGTGCTGCATCCGGGCGAGAGCATCTACTACGACTGCATCGTGCCGCATCAGGTGCGCGCCCACGACGGCCAGAAGGCGAAGTTCCTGGCCGTCGTGTACACGCCGATCTAGAGGGGGCGACATGACGACCGACGAGAAGAACGAGCCCGTCCCGGGCGATCCCGGCTACCCGCTGCATTCCGAGAAGACCATCGGGCGCTACTTCCGCGACCAGGCGGCAATCGACCCCGACCACGAGTTCGTCGTGTACCCCGACCGCGCGCTGCGCTGGACGTACGGGGAGTTCGACGAGCGCACCGACAACCTGGCGCGCGGCCTGCTGGCCATCGGCATGCGCCCGGGCGACCACCTGGGCGTGTGGGCGCGCAACATCCCCGACTGGCTGACGTTCATGTACGCCACGGCCAAGATCGGCGTGGTCATGGTGACGGTGAACCCCGTGTACAAGAGCCACGAGCTGGATTACGTGCTGAAGCAGTCGGACATGAAGGCGCTCTGCGTCATCGACGCCTACCGCGACGTGGACTACCTGCAGATCATCCGCGAGCTCGTGCCCGAGACGCTCACGCAGCAGCGCGGCTACCTGGAGTCCGAGACGTACCCGTTCCTCAAGAACATCATCTACATGGGCCCCGAGAAGCACCGCGGCTGCTACAGCGTGCCCGAGCTCGTGCTGCTGGGCCAGCACGTGCCGGCCGACGCGCTCGCGGAGGCCGAAACCCATTTCGACAACAACGACGTGGTGATGATGCAGTACACGTCCGGCACGACGGGCTTCCCGAAGGGCGTCATGCTCACGCACCGCAACATCCTCAACAACGGCTTCTACATCGGCGAGGGGCAGAAGCTGGGCCCGGACGACCGCGTGACGCTGCCGGTGCCGTTCTTCCACTGCTTCGGCTGCGTGCTGGGCGTCATGGCGAACCTCACGCACCGCTCCACCATGATCATCGTGGAGGAGTTCGACGCGAGCCTCGTGCTGCAGGCCATCCACAAGGAACGTGCGACCAGCGTGTACGGCGTGCCCACCATGTTCATCGCCGAGCTCAACCACCCCGATTTCGACACGTTCGACCTGTCGAGCCTGCGCACGGGCATCATGGCCGGAAGCCCCTGTCCGCCCGAGACGATGCGCGAGGTCATGGACAAGATGTTCATGAAGGAGATCACCATCTGCTACGGCCTCACCGAGACGAGCCCCGTGTTCACGCAGACGAGCGCCGACGACGACATCGAGCACAAGTGCGAGACGGTGGGCCGCAAGCACCCGCCCGTGGACGTGCGCGTGATCGACCCCGCCGACGGCCGTATCTGCGCGCCGGGAGAGCCGGGCGAGCTGTGCTGCAAGGGCTACAACGTGATGAAGGGCTACTACAAGATGCCCGAGGAGACGGCGCGCGCCATCGACGCCGACGGCTACCTGCACTCGGGCGACCTCGGCACGGTGGACGAGGACGGCTACTACCGCGTCACCGGGCGCATCAAGGACATGATCATCCGCGGCGGCGAGAACGTCTACCCGCTCGAGGTGGAGAACTTCCTGCTGACCATGCCCGGCGTGCTGGACGCCCAGGTGGTGGGCATCCCCGACGCGAAGCTCGGCGAGCTCGTGGGCGCGTTCGTCCGCGTGCGTCCCGGACATGAGGGCATGACCGAGGACGACGTGCGCGCGTTCGCCATCCCGCGCATCGCGCGCTACAAGGTGCCCAAGCGCGTGTTCTTCGTGGACGATTTCCCCATGACCCCGTCCATGAAGGTCCAGAAGTTCAAGCTGCGCGAAATGGCCGAAGAGCTGGTGAGGTCCGGGAAGTAGGCAAGGCGCCGCGCGCTCGCGGAGCGGGCGGCGCCCCCGTTTCCGCCGAAGCGCGGCTCGTCGCGGCGAGTGGGCGTGCGCGAGGATTCTGCTCGCGCGGAAGACGACCGCACGGCGACGCCAGCGCGGCCGCAAGCGGCGCGCGTTCAGGGACGCGTTTTGCGCGGGCGCTCCGAACGCACTCGCCGTGCGGCGAGCGCGCCTCCGGCGAGGGCCACGGCGCCGGCGGTGACGCCGACGGCCCACGCGAAGCCGGGGATGCGCCCCTCGCCGTCGGCCTCGGCCGCGCCTGCGCCTGCGGGCGCGGCGCTCGAAGCCGCGGCGCCGCCCTGCGCGGCGGGCGCGGTCGCGCCCTCGTCCGCGGACGCCCCGCCTTCGGCATCCGCCCCGCCTTCGCCGCCGTTTCCGCTCCCCGTCGCGTCCTGGCCGGCCGACGGCGCGCCGCGCCGCGGGGCCGCCTCGGCCTCCTGCGCCGCGGGCACGACGTCCTCGGGGGCGCCGGCGGGGTCCACGCGCTCGCTCTCGCCCTGGCCCACGCCGCCGCGGTTGCCGCCGCTGTCGCCGCCGTCCGCCTTCGGCGGGTTCACGACGCTCGGAGGCTCCGCTCCGGGCCCGTCAGGATCGTCGGGGTCGTCGGGATCGGGCTGCGGGTCGGGGAGCCATTCCTCCTCGTAGGCGAACAGCGCCGGCGCGAACGCGGTGGTCGTCCGCACGCCGTCCTCCCACGTCACCGCGGTCGCGCGCAGGTAGAAATCGCGGTAGTCGACGACGTCCGATTCGACGTGCACCGTGCAGTAGCTCACGATCGTCCATTGGTCGTCGGCGTACACGGGGACGAGGGAGAGGCTGCCGTCGGGCGTGTTGTACTCGCCCCAGCCGTCGTCCCAGGCAAGCGTGCCGAGGGGCTCCCACGCATCGGGCTCGTCGGCGTACGCGCGCTCGATGGCGAGCGTCTCGAGCGATCCGGGGAGGCGCCCTTCCTCGTCGAGGATGGGCAGCGCGGGCAGGAACAGGATCGACAGCGTTCCGACGTCGGGGATGATGCGGACGATCTGCCCGAACGGCTCGTCCACGCGGTCGATGCCGCCATCGCCGGCCCCGCCGACGCCCCCGACGCCCCCGACCCCCGCGAGGGCGAGCGCGCTTCCGCCCGGCAGGGCCAGCGCGGCCGCGAGTCCGAAGGTCAGCGCGCACGCGAGCGCGCGGCCGGGGCGTTTTCTGGTACCATGCTGCACGGAGGCTCCTCGTCGTTGCGGAAGGTGGCATATGCCGGTTCGTGCGCTCTGTCGCGCGGCAGCTCCCGCAGCAGCGATCTTCCTGCTGGCGGGATGCCTGTTCGCGTTGACGTACTACCATGATAACAAATACCTGGCGCCGCCCCCGTACGGTTCGGACGGCGTCGTCGAGATCTCCGACGCCGACCTCGCGCGCCCCCTCGCGCTCGTGGACGGATGGCTGCTCTCCGTCGACGGCGGGCCGCAAACCGAGACGTTCATCGGCCAGTATTCCAACTTCTCCTACGCGCCGGGCGGCACCTCCGCCTTCGGCAGCGCCTCCTACGAGCTCACCCTGCGCTACGTCGGCGCCCAGGACGAGCGCGCGCTCGTCCTGCTGGTCCCCGAGGTGTACGGCGACTACGCGCTGTACGTGGACGGCGTCGTCGCGGCGTCGAGCGGCGACGGCGCGGACGTGGGCATCGTGGTGGACGGCGACACGCGCCTGCGGCTCGAGGTGGTCAACGACGCGCACTACTACAGCGGGCTGTACTACCCGCCCGTGCTGGGCACGGCGCAGGAGGTGGCGAACGTCGTGTTCGCGAACGCGCTGGGAACCTGCGTGCTCGTGCTGGGGCCGCTCGCCGCGGCGCTGTTCGCGCTGGCCGTGCGCCGCAGGCGCGACGGCGACGCGCTCGTGCGCGACTTCGGCGTGCTGTGCGCCGCCTTCGCCGTGGCGGGGGCGCACGGGGCGGCGTGGCGCCTGGGCATCGCCGGGGCCTGGTGGTACGCCGTGGAGGACGCGGCGTGGGCCTGCGTGCTCGTGGCCGCCGTGGCGCTGGCCGCCCGCGCTGCGGGCCTGCCGTGGACGCGGGCGCGGCGCCCGGCCGCGCGCTGGGCCGCCCGCGCGCTGTGGGCGCTGCCGGCCGTCACGCTGGCCTGGGCGCTGGCCATCCCCGCGCTGCCGGCGTCCATCGAGGCGTACGGCCTGTTCCAGACCGTCGCGCGCACCGGCTGCTGGGCCCTGTTCGTGGGCTGCGCCGTCGCGGGCGCGCTCAACCGCAGCGCCGAGGCGCGCTTCGTGCTGTACGGCTGCGCGGTGCTGGGGGCGGCGCTCGTGGCGAACCTGCTGGACAACAACGCCTACGAGCCGCTGTACGGCCTGTGGCAGAGCGAGTACGCGGGGCTCTTCCTCGTGGGCATCTTCGCCTGGATGCTCGTGGAGCGCGTGCGCCGCCTGCGCGCCGCCGGCGAGCAGGTGCGCGACCTCGAGGTGCAGGTGCGCGCGGCCGAAACGAGCGTCAGGCACCTGCGCAGCGGCGAGGAGGCCACGCGCGCCGCGCGCCACGACCTGCGCCACCACGTGGGGACGCTGCGCCGGCTCGCCGACGCGGGGGAGTGGGAGCGCTGCCGCGACTACCTCGACGAGCTGGGCGAGCTGCAGGACTCCGAAGCGCCGCTGCGCTACGCCGACAACCTCGTGGTGAACGCGGTCATGGCCGCCTACCTGTCGCCGGCGCAGGCGGCCGGCGTGCGCGTGAGCTGGGACGTGCAGGTGCCGCCGACGCTCGGCATGAAGAGCACCGAGCTCGTCGTGCTGCTGTCGAACCTGCTGTCGAACGCCGTGGAGGCGTGCGAGCGCGCCCGCGCCGCCGGGGTGCCCGCGCCGCGGCTGGCGCTCTCCATGCACGAGCGCGACGGCCGCCTGGCCGTGCGCTGCGAGAACGCGGCGCCGCCCGGCGCGGCGTTCGGCGCCACGAGCAAGCCCGACGCGCGCAACCACGGCCTGGGCCTGCCCGCCATGCGCCAGATCGTCGAGTGCCACCGCGGCGCGCTGCTCGCCGACGTCGAGGACGGCACCGCCGTCGTCCGCATCGCCCTGTGCTTGGACGACGCGTGAAAAATGTGGTGAACTTGCGGGCTGCCTGATGAGCGCACTAGGCAAAGCGCAGTTGATATGGTATAAATGCAGAGCACGACAAAGAAGCAAGCGCGTTTTCGCGCACCATACTTTCGACACATTGAGAAAGTGGGCTTGTTCCCGCTTTCTTTGTTTGTAAGGGCTCGCCGCCCCGCGCGGCGGCGGTCATGGGGCGGCGAAGCGGAACCGAACGGGAAGGAGGAGGCGCGTGCTCAGCAAGAAGGAACAGCAGCTGCTCGACGCGTTGGCCCCCCGGGCGGAGCGGGAGGGCGTCGAGGTCGTCACGGTCGAGGTCGCGGGCGCGAAGAAGGCCCCGACGATTCGCGTGTTTATAGACACGCCCGACGGCGTGAGCTTCGACGAGCTGTCCTCCGCGCAGGCGTGGATCAACGATCTCATGGACGAGCTCGACCCGTTCCCCGGGGCGTACACGCTCGAGGTGTCGTCGCCCGGCATCGACCGGCCGCTGCGCACCGTGGAGCACTTCGCACGGTTCGCGGGCGACACGGCGGTGCTCAAAACGCAGCCCGTGGACGGTCGCAGCAGCTGGACCGGCACCATCGTGGGCGCCGAAGGCGACGCGGTCACGCTCGACGTGGACGGCGCCGAGGTGCAGATCCCGATGAACACCATCAAGCGCGCCCATCTCAAGGGCACGATCGATTTCAGCTCGCAGACGAGCATCTGAGGAAAGGAAGCGAAGACGTGGCAAGTTCAGAACTGATTGAGGCGTTGCAGGCGCTGGCCCATGAGCGCAAGATCGACGAGTTCTATCTCATCGAGCGCCTCGAGGCATCGCTCGCCAAGAGCTACCAGCATATCCTCGATCTCGAGTGGGATGCCCGCGTGACCATCGACCGCCAGTCGGGCCATATCTACGTGTACGAGCTCGTGCCCGTGGGCGAGCCCGACGAGGAGACCGGCGAGTACGAGGAGTTCGAGGAGCGCGACGTCACCCCCGACGACGTGAGCCGCATCGCCGCCCAGAACGCCAAGGGCGTCATCGCCTCCATCGTGCGCGAAGCCGGCCGCCAGTCCATCTACGAGGAGTTCTCGGACCGCGTGGGCGACCTCGTGACGGGCACGGTGCTGCAGGGCACGCCCGACTTCACCATCATCAAGATCCGCGACGGCGTGGAGGCCGAGCTGCCCCACTACGACGTGAAGCGCAACCCCAACGAGCGCAACGAGCGCCCGGCCAACGAGCACTACCGCCACAACCAGCGCCTCAAGGTGCTCATCATCGAGGTGCGCGACCCGAACTCCGACGCGCCGAAGATGCGCGGCGAGCAGGCGCGCCCGGCCATCGTGGTGTCGCGCACGCATCCGGACCTCATCCGCCGCCTGTTCGAGATCGAGGTGCCGGAGATCTACGACGGCATGGTGGAGATCAAGTCCATCGCCCGCGAGCCCGGCGCCCGCTCCAAGATCGCCGTGGCGTCGCGCGAGGCGAACCTCGATCCCGTGGGCGCCTGCGTCGGCCCGAAGGGCAGCCGCGTGCGCATGGTGGTCGAGGAGCTGCGCAACGAGCGCGTCGACGTCATCCAGTGGGCCGAGGATCCGGCGGTGTACGTGGCCAACGCGCTGTCGCCGGCGAAGGTGACCCGCGTGGTGGTCGACGACGAGAATAACTACGCCACCGTCGTGGTGCCCGACGACCAGCTGTCGCTGGCCATCGGCAAGGAGGGCCAGAACGCCCGCCTCGCCGCCCGCCTGACGGGGTGGCACATCGACATCAAGAGCGCCAGCTTCACGGGCGAGTCGCTGGCCCCGATGGACAACATGCTGATCGACGAGGAAGAGGCCGGCGACGACGAGGCCGGGCTGTGCGCCTACGTGGGCGAGGACGGGGTCCGCTGCCGCAACCATGCCCGCCCGGGCAGCCGGTACTGCGGCGTGCACGCCGACCTCGACGAGGCGTAGGCGAGGGTTACCGAGAGAGGGCGGCCTGGGATGACGACGACGGCGACGAAGCGGCAGCGCAGCTGCATCGCATGCGGGAAGCTGGCTGGCAAGGCCGAGCTCATGCGCATCGTGCGCGACCCGTCCGGCGCCGTGTCGTTCGACAAGACCGGCCGTGCGCCGGGCAGGGGGGCGTACGTCTGCTCCGAGGAGTGCTTCGCCGCCGCATGCAAGAAGAAAAAGCTCGACCGGGCGCTCAAGGCGACGCTCGGCAGCGATGAGTACGACAGGATCGCCGCCGACGTCGCTTCGGCTGCGCGCGAAGCGAGATAGAAGTAGAGGAGTGGTATATGGCCAGCATGCGAGTACATGAGTTGGCGAAGGAATTCGATATGTCGAGCAAAGAGCTGCTCGACAAGCTGCAACAGATGAAGATCCCCGCGAAGAGCCACGCGAGCATGCTCGCGGACGCCTACGTCGACAAGATCCGCAAGAACCTCGAGCCCGAGATCAAGCAGCGCGCCGGCCAGCTGGAGGACGAGGAAGCCGCCAAGCTCGCCCAGGAGCGCGCCGAAGCCGAGGCCAGGAAGGCCGAGGAGGAGCGCGCCCGCCGCGAGGCCGTGGAGCAGGAGCGCGCCGCCCGCGAGGCCGAGCGCGCGCAGCGCGCCGAGGGCTCGCCCGACGACGAGCACGCGCTGGGCGCCGACGGCTCCGACAAGCCGAAGAAGGCCCCGGGCTCCTCGCCGTTCGAGAGCCTGGCGAGCCAGATCGAGAGCGAGAAGGAGCGCGTCGCCCGCGAGGCCGCCGAGGCCCGCGCCCGTGCGCGCCAGGCCAAGATGGCCGCTGAGGTGGCCAAGAAGCAGGCCGTGGAGGAGGCGCTGCGCAACCGCAACGCCAAGGGCGCCAAGAGCGCCTCGCCCGCGGCCGCTCCCAAGAAGCCCGCGCCGGTGCTGGGCGCCAAGAAGCCCGCGTTCGACTCGCTGCTGTCGCAGATCGAGGCCGAGAAGCAGCGCATCGAGGCCCAGAAGCAGGCGGCCCCGGCCGCCCGCGACGCCGCGCGCAAGGGCTCCAAGCCCGAGCGTCCGGCCAAGAAGGGCAAGAAGGGCGGCCACGTCGAGCAGATCGTTCCCGAGCTCGAGCAGCAGGCCTCCCAGCCCGAGGACCGCTACGCGCAGATGGCCGTGCAGGCCGAGAAGCTGCAGCGCGACAAGGTGCTGGCCGAGGCCCGCGCCGCCGTCGCCGCCGCCTCCACCCACGAGGGCGAGGGCCGCCGCAAGAAGCGCAAGGAGAAGCGCGAGGCCGAGAACCGCGAGCGCATGGAGCTCGAGGCCATCGAGAAGGGCCTCGATCCCACGCTCGTGCTCGACGACTCCGTCGTGGAGATCCCCCAGGGCGCCACGGTGGCGAAGTTCGCCGAGATCCTCGGCGTGCAGCCCAACGACATCATCAAGCGCCTGTTCATGCTGGGCCAGGTGCTGACGCTCACGCAGTCCATGGGCGACGACCTCGTGGAGCTCATCGCCGACGACATGGGCCGCAAGGTGCGCGTCGTGTCGCCGGAGGAGGAGTACGCGGTGGTGTACCACGACAAGGACGAGGACCTCAAGCCCCGCCCGCCCGTGGTCACCGTCATGGGCCACGTCGACCACGGCAAGACGTCGCTGCTCGACGCCATTCGCGACACGGGCGTCGTGGCCAGCGAGGCCGGCGGCATCACCCAGCACATCGGCGCGTCGGTCGTCGAGATCGACGGCAAGCAGATCACGTTCATCGACACGCCGGGCCACGAGGCGTTCACGGCCATGCGCGCCCGCGGCGCCCAGGTCACCGACGTCATCGTGCTCGTGGTGGCCGCCGACGACGGCGTCATGCCGCAGACCGTCGAGGCCATCAACCACGCGAAGGCGGCCGAAGTGCCCATCGTGGTGGCCGTCAACAAGATCGACAAGCCGGGCGCGAACCCCGACCGCGTGCGCCAGGAGCTCGTCGAGTACGGCGTCATCCCCGAGGAGTGGGGCGGTTCGAACATGTTCGTGGAGGTGTCGGCCAAGCAGCGCCTGCACATCGACGACGTGCTGGAGACCATCATCCTCCAGGCCGACGTGCTCGAGCTCAAGGCGAACCCCGACGCCGAAGCCTCCGGCTTCGTCATCGAGGCGAACCTCGACAAGGGCCGCGGCCCCGTGGCCACCGTGCTCGTGCAGCGCGGCACGCTCCATCCGGGCGACGTCGTGGTCGCCGGCACGTCGTACGGCCGCGTCCGCGCGCTCGTCGACCCGCACGGCAAGCACGTCGACGAGGCGCTGCCCGCCGACCCGGTGGAGATCCTGGGCCTCAACAGCGTGCCCGTCGCCGGCGACGAGTTCCGCGTGTTCGAGGACGAGCGCGACGCCCGCAAGCTGGCCGAGGAGCGCGCGCTGCGCGCCCGCCTGGCCGAGCAGGAATCCAAGAGCCACATGAGCCTGGACGACCTGTTCAACCGCATCGAGGAGGGCAAGCAGACCGACCTGAACCTCATCGTGAAGGCCGACGTGCAGGGCTCCATCGAGGCGCTGCGCGATGCGTTCGAGAAGATGGACCAGTCCGAGGTGCGCATCAACATCGTGCACTCGGCCGTCGGCGGCATCACCGAGACCGACGTCACGCTGGCCTCCGCCTCCGACGCCATCATCATCGGCTTCAACGTGCGTCCCACGGGCAAGTCGAAGCAGCAGGCCGAGAAGGAGAAGGTGGACATCCGCCTGTACAGGATCATCTACCAGGCCATCGAGGAGATCAACGCCGCGCGCGTGGGCCTGCTTTCCCCCGATATCGTGGAAGAGGACACCGGCGTGGCCGAGGTGCGCGAGACGTTCAAGGTGCCGAAGGTGGGCACGATCGCCGGCTGCTACATCATCGACGGCGAGATCCACCGCGACGACAAGGTGCGCATCGTCCGCGACGGCACCATCATCTTCGAGGGCGTCATGGAGTCGCTGCGCCGCTTCAAGGACGACGTGAAGTCCGTGAAGCAGGGCTACGAATGCGGCATCGGCATCCACGGCTACCAGGACCTCAAGATCGGCGACCACATCGAGGGCTACACCGTCAAGGAAGTCGAGCGCACGGAGTAACCGTTCGTCGCCACTGCGTACACCAGCGCGCTCGCCGGTTCATCCACGCTACACTGGATGCGGCGGGCGCGTTTCGCGCAGACCCCGATAACGGTAAGGAGACGCATCATGAAACAGAGTTCATCGAATCGCAAGGTCAACGAGCAGGCACGCGAGATCATCGCCGGAATCCTGCTGTTCGAGATATCCGACCCGCGCTTGGAGCTGGTCACCATCACCGGCTGCGAGGTCAGCTACGACCGCAGCGTGTGCAACGTGTTCTACACCACCGAGCCCGAGCGCTACGAGGACGTGGCCGCGGCCTTCCAGAAGGCGTCCGGCCGCATCCGCTCGCTCATGGCGAAGCAGCTGTCGTGGCGCATCGCGCCGGAGCTGCGCTTCCTGCTGGACAAGAGCGTGGACGAGGCCGAGCGCATCGCGTCGGCCCTCGAACGCGACGCCGCGCGCAACAAGGTGACGGCGCCCACGGACAGCGACGTGCCGGCCGACGCCGACATCATGGCCGACCGCGAGGCCGAGGCCCAGTCGGCGGCCGACGACGAGTAGGAGACCCCATGACGGTCACGCCCCAGACGAACACCGACCTCGGCTCCATCGCCGAGGCGTTGCAGGCCCATGACGACTTCATCATCTGCGGGCACGTGAGCCCCGACGGCGACTGCCTGGGCTCGCAGCTCGGCCTGGCCGCGGCCCTCAAGGGGCTCGGCAAGCGCGTGACCTGCCTGCTGGCGTCGGACGAGCCCATCGACGAGCGGCTCGGCTTCCTGCCGGGCGCGTCCGAGCTGGTGCCGGCGGCGTCCTTCGATGGGCGCGCCCGCACGTTCGTCGGGGTGGACGTCCCCACCCGCGAGCGCGTCGGCGAGGCGGCCGCCGCCCTGCGCGACGGCTGCGAGCTGGCGATAACCGTCGACCACCACGCGGTGGACACCACCATGTCCGACCTCGTGTACGTCGACCCCGCCGCCGCGTCCACCACGATGCTCGTGTGGGAGCTCGCCGACCTCCTGGGCGCGGATCGCTCCGGCGACGTGGCGCTGTGCTGCTACACGGGCCTCGTCACCGACACGGGCCGCTTCCAGTACCAGAACACCGACGCGGCCGCGATGCGCGCCGCTTCCGAGATGGTGGAGGCGGGGGCCGACCCGGCGTCGGTGTCGCGCGCCATCTTCCAGAACCGCACGCTGCCGTCCGTGCGTCTCGAGGGCGTCGCCGTAGAGCGCATGGCGTTCGGCGCAGGTGGGGCCTACGCGATGAGCTGGCTCGTCGCCGAGGACTTCGCGGCTGCCGGCGCGGTGAAGGCCGACGCCGAGCCCATCATCGACGCGCTGCGCTCGGTGGCGGGCGTGCGCGTGGCCTGCATGCTGCGCGAGCAGGGCGACGTGGTGCGCGGCAGCCTGCGCGCCAAGGACGACACCGACGTGGCGGCCATCGCGCGCTCGTTCGGCGGGGGAGGCCACGTCGCCGCGGCCGGATTCACGCTGTCCTGCACCATGGACGAGGCGCGCCGCCTGGTCGACGAGACGCTTGGGGCGACCTTCGCCGCAGACGAGGGGGCGTGCCGCGCGTGAAACGGGGGTTATCGGGGCTGTCGCTGGTCGTCGGGGTGAACAAACCCGCCGGCATGAGTTCTCATGACGTGGTGAACCGCTGCCGGTCCATCTTCGGCGAGCGGCGCGTGGGGCACACGGGCACGCTCGACCCGATGGCCACCGGCGTGCTTCCCATCTGCGTCGGGCCGGCCACGCGCCTGGGGTCGTATCTGACCGGGCACGACAAGCGCTATCGCGTGTCCATCGCGTTCGGCGCCGGCACCGACACCGACGACGCCGCCGGCCAGGTGGTGCGCACGGGCGAGGTGCCCGACCGCGTGCTCGATCCCGAGTTCGCGGCCGCGTTCGTGGCCGGCCTCGTGGGCAAGCGCAAGCAGATGCCGCCGGCGTACTCGGCCATCAAGGTGAACGGGAAGAAGTCCTACGAAGCCGCGCGCGCCGGCAACATCATCGACCTCGCGCCGCGCGACATCGAGGTGTACGATGCGCGGCTGCTGGGCGTGCGCGAGGGCGACGGCGAGGAGCTGCCCTCGTGGGACGTGTCGTTCGAAGTGTCGAAGGGCACCTACATCCGCGCGCTCGCCCGCGACGCGGGCGTGGCGCTGGGCTGTCCGGCGCACGTGGGCGCGCTCGAGCGCACCGAGCTGGGGCTGCTCGCGCTCGACGAGTGCGTGAGCCTGGAGACGCTGGCCGAGCTCAAGGACCGCGCCGCGCTCGACCCGGTGCGCCTGCTGGGCGTGCGGTTCTCCTACGCCCAGGACGAGCTGGCGAAGAAGGTGGCGAACGGCGCGCAGCTGCCTGCTGCCGAGCTGGGGCTGTTCGAACGGAGAAGAACGACGTCGGCAGCCGAGATGTGCGCCTGCACCGCAGGCGTGCGCGAAAGCTGCGAGCCGCCGCGCGACGGCGAGCTCGTGGCCGTGTTGACGGACAACAAGCTCGTCGCGCTGTACGCGTTCGACGAGGGGCGCGCTCGGTTCGAGACGCGCTGCGTGTTTCAAACGGGGGTGTCTCGTGGCAGAGATATATAGGGTCGACGCATCGTTCGACCACGGGTTCTTCAAAGGCACGTCGTGCGCGTTCGGCGTGTTCGACGGCGTGCATCGGGGTCATCGCTTCCTGCTCGACTGCGCCCGCACCACCGCGGCCGAGAGCGGCGGCGCCAGCGTGGCGCTGACGTTCGACATCGATCCCGACGAGGTGTTCCATCCGACGCGCCTCAAGAAGCTCATGACGAACGAGGAGCGCGTGCTCATGCTGGCGGACAGCGGCGTCGACGCCGTCGCGGTGCTGCCGTTCACGCGCGACTTCGCCGCGTCGTCGCCGGAGGAGTTCCTCGTGCAGACGTTCGACGGCACCGTGCCGTCGTGCCTGCACGTGGGCTACGACTTCAAGTTCGGCGCGCGGGCGGCGGGCACGGTGCGCGACCTCGACGCATGGGCTGCCGAGGGCGGTACGGACGTGCAGGCGCACGAACTGAAGAGCGACGACGGCGCGCCCATCACGGCCACGCGCATCCGCCTGCTGCTGGCCGACGGCGACATCGAAGAGGCGAACCACCTGCTGGGACGCCCGTACTTCATGACCGGCGTCGTGGAGCCGGGCCGCGGGGAAGGGGCCGATCTGGGCTTCCGCACCGCGAACCTCACCGTGCCCGACCAGATGAGGCCGCTCGGCGACGGCGTGTACGCCGCCTACGCGCACGTGGACGGCGCGCGCTACAAGGCCGCCGTGAACGTGGGCGTGGCCGCCACCTTCGCCGACCGCGCCACCGCCACCTGCGAGGTGCACCTCCTCGACTTCTCCGGCGACCTCTACGGCAAGCCGGTCAAGGTGGAGTTCCTCCACTGGCTGCGCGAGATGCGGAAGTTCGACGACTTGGACGAGCTCGTGTCCACGGTGAAAGGCAACATAGCCTGGGTCAGGGAGAACCTGTAGCCTTCGTCTTCGGGTAACCCGGCTTTCGGGGTGGCTGCCGCTTCTTTGGCGCGGCCCCATCTCGTTTTTGGCGCGACGACGGGGGCGGGATGCGTGCGGCTCGCGTCGCGCCGATCGCACGCCGCGCCCCGGTCGAATCGGCGCGGATGCCCGTGCCGAACCGCACACCTCTCCCCGCGCCAGAGGGGAGGAGGATCCCTGTTCCGAGGAGGGGAGATCCTCTACTTGCCCGTCCACTCCGAATCCTTGTTGAACAGGTTGTCGTACTGCACCGTCGCGTAGGCGCGCAGCGCCTCGAGCACGCCGGCCTCCTCCTCGTCGCCGAAGCCGTGCCAGGCGCCGTCGGCGGTCAGGAAGCCGTTGAGGTTGATGGCGGGGATCGCCTCGCGCACGGCCAGCAGGAAGCGCTGGTAGCTCGTCGTGGGCAGGCCCGCGGCCTCCACCAGCTTCGATCCCAGGTAGTTGAGGCTCGTGCGCCCGTCGGCGCCGCCGTCCAGCTCGTGGACGCCCTGCGCCCGGGCGGCGTCGTTCGCCCAGATGAGGTACGGCACCGTGTAGCGCTCCTGCACGGCCTCGAGCCCCAGGTCGTCGGCCGTCGCGCCGTCGTGGGTGGCCTCGAACAGCCAATCGCTGAAACCGGGCTGGTGGTCGCCGAAGAAGCACAGCACCACGGGCCGGTCGAGCGCATCGAGGCGATCCACGAGGTAGGCGAGGTCGCGGTCGGCCTGGCGGATGACGCTCGCGTACTCGTCGAGCTCCGAGGACGTGCTGCCGTCGCCCAGCGGCACGCTCACCGCGAGGTCGTCGGACAGGCCGCCCACGTCGTAGCCGCCGTGGTTCTGCAGCGTCACGTCGAAGATGAACTGCGGGTCCTCGTCGGCTTCCAGCAGGTCGAGCACGTAGTCGTACGTCGCGCGGTCGGTGGTGAGCCCGCGCAGCGTGTCGGCGTCGGCGAAGGCGTCCTGGTCGGCGAACTCGTCGAAGCCCAGCTGGTCGTACACGCGGTCGCGCCGCCAGTTCGTGTTCTCGGCGGGATGGATGGCGTGGGTGCCGTAGCCGAGCGAGTCGAAGTACGACACGAGGCTCTCGGCGCCGTCGAGGTCGTACAGCACGTACGGGTACACGCCGCCGCCGAGGTGCCCCATGCTCGAGCCGGTGAGGAACTCGAACTCGCTGTTGCACGTGCCGCCCCCGAGCGCCGACACGTACGCGTCGCCCGCCTCGAGCGCCTCGGCGGCGATCTCGTAGTAGTGCGCAGGGCGCGCGTCGGTGCCCGCGAGGCCGGGGTAGCGCGAGAGGTCCGAGAACGTCTCGTTCATGATGGCGATGACCGTGGGCGCCTCGGCTCCTTCGTCCGCGTCGGGCGCGTCGCGGCCGAGCGAGCCGAGCAGGGTCGCGACGTCGTCGGCGTCGTAGCCCTCCGGACGCTCGGGGCTCAGGTCCTGCACGCGCTTGAGGAAGCACAGCGCCGACCCTTGCTCGGCGTACGACTCCTTCACGCCCCACACGTCCACGGTGCACGCGTAGGCCTCCTCGATGTCGGACGACGCCACCCACCAGCCGAAGCAGCCGGCCAGCGCCAGCGCGCACGCGCCGTTCGCCATGGCGCGCCGCGGCGTGGCGGCCACCTTCGGCAGGTAAGCGACGGCCGTCGAGGCGGCGGCGAACGCGACGATCGTCTCGAGCAGGCGCGCGTCGAGCGCGAACGTGTAGCCGGCGCCCACCGAGGCGGCCGTCGACAGCGCGAACAGGTCGGCGGGCACGATGGGCTGGCCTTTGAACAGGATGACGAAGTGGTTCGCCACGCCCGCGACGAGGCAGGCCGCCAGGAACAGGACGACGGCGCCGCGCGTGCGCTGGCCGGCCGCGTACACGATGGCGAACAGCGCGCCGAGCACGCACAGGTTCACCGCCGCGTAGTAGGGGCTCATGGCGAGCAGCTGGTCGTTCCAGGGACGTTCCAGCAGGTAGAAGCCCACGGGGATCGCGAGCAGCACGACGAGGGGCCGCGCGAGGCGCCAGGCCTCCCGCGCCCGCTCCGAGCGCCCGGTGCGGGCCAGGAACGCGGCGGCGCAGCCCAGAAGCGCGCAGACGGCCAGCGCCGCGGCGAACCAGGGCGCGTCGGTCAGGCCGCATGCGGCGTAGACGGCGAGACCCGCGGCGGCGAGGGCGCACAGGGCGGCGCCGACGAGGTCGCCGCGCGTGGGGGATAAGCGAACGCGCAGGTCGGAACAGAACGCAGCGGCCGCGGAGAGCGCCGGTTCAAGGCGCTGACGAACGGTCATACAGAACTCCTCTATATATATGCAGGCAGTGATCGTCTCAAGTATAAGGGGTGCATGATACCGGTTCCCGCGCGATCGCGCAGGGGGGCCTGCGAACGGTCGTCGGGCTTTCGGGCGCTGACCGGGCGATTCGACCCAAGCGACAAAAAACTGTGATTCCGGCTTCACATTATCTGCAAATATCCTACAATAGTGCAGTTGCATGCGACTTTCCCGCTTAGAATGCCCGGCGAAAAGGTCGCATAGTTGTATTCGTACGGGAAAAGGAGGATTCAAGTGACGCTCCAAGTCGCATGGATGGCCCCCATCTGCGCCTTAATCGGCATCTGCGTGGCGGGCTATCTCGGATCATGGGTTCTGAAGCAGGACCCGGGTCCGGAGAAGATGAACAACATTTCGCTGAAGATCCAGCAGGGCGCCAAGGCGTTCCTCATGAGCGAGTACAAGCTGCTCGTCATCTTCATGGTCGTCGTGGCCGTGGTCATGGCCGTCGCGCTGTCGCCGATCACGGCCATCGCGTTCGTGACGGGCGGCGTGCTGTCCGCCCTGGCCGGCTACATCGGCATGCACGTGGCCACGCGCGCCAACACGCGCACGGCCTACGCCGCCGAGAAGTCCGTGGCGGCCGCGCTCAACGTGAGCTTCAAGTCGGGCCTCACCATGGGCCTGTCCGTGGCCTCGTTCGCGCTGCTGGGCCTGAGCCTGTGGCTCATCCTGCTCGTGTTCGGCGTTGACTCCTTCGACCTCATGCACGAGCACGTGGGCATGGTCGAGGGCTTCGCCACCGGTGCATCGGCCGTGGCGCTGTTCGCCCGTGTGGGCGGCGGCATCTACACGAAGGCGGCCGACGTGGGCGCCGACCTCGTGGGCAAGGTCGAAGCGGGCATTCCGGAGGACGATCCGCGCAACCCGGCCACCATCGCCGACAACGTGGGCGACAACGTGGGCGACGTCGCGGGCATGGGCGCCGACCTGTTCGAGTCGTACACCGGCTCCATCCTGGCGCCGACCATCCTGGCCACGACGTTCGCCGCGCTCGGCTACTTCGGCGCGTTCGGCAGCATCGACGCCACGTGGGCCATCGTCGTGCCGGTGCTCATCGCCGGATGCGGCATCATCACGTCCATCATCGGCCTGCTCGCCGTGCGCACGAAGGAAGGCGCCGAGCTGCACAAGGCGCTCAACCGCGGCACGTACCTCGCGGCCCTCATCGAGGTCGTCGCCATCCTCGCGATCTTCTTCGTGTGGAACGGCCAGACCGTCGACTCGCAGCCCATCTGGCTGTTCGGCTCCGTGCTGTGCGGCCTCGTGGCCGGCCTGCTCATCGGCAAGACCACCGAGTACTTCTGCTCCGACGCCTACAAGCCGGTGCACCAGATCGCCGAGGCCTCTGAAACCGGTCCGGGCACGAACGTGATCCAGGGCCTGTCCACGGGCATGCTGTCCACGATCATCCCCATCCTGCTCGTGGCGTTCGCCATCATCGGCGCGTACACCTTCGGCAACATGGCGTTCCCGAACGCCGACGACATGGGCGGCATCGCCGTCGGCCTGTTCGGCGTGGCGTTGGCGGCGACGGGCATGCTGTCCAACACGGCCATCACCATCGGCGTCGACGCGTACGGCCCCGTGGCCGACAACGCGGGCGGCATCGCCGAGATGGCGGGCCTGCCCGAAGAGGTGCGCGAGCGCACCGACGAGCTGGACTCCGTGGGCAACACCACGGCCGCCATCGCGAAGGGCTTCGCCATCGCGTCCGCGGGCCTGTCGGCCATCTCGCTGTTCGTGTCCTACCAGGCCACGATGCACCATGCCATCCCCGAGTTCGAGCTGACGCTCACCGACCCGCTCATCATCGCCGGCATCTTCATCGGCGCCATGATCCCGTTCATGTTCGCGGCCCTCACCATGGGCGCCGTGTCCCGCGCGGCCCACGCGATGGTAGAGGAAGTGCGCCGTCAGTTCCGCGAGATCAAGGGCATCATGGAGTACGAGGCCGAGCCCGAGTACGACAAGTGCATCGCCATCTCCACGTCGTCCGCGCTGCGCGAGATGATGCTGCCGGGCATCCTGGCCGTCGTCATCCCCGTGGTCATCGGCTGCTTCAACCCGGCCATGCTGGGCGGCTTCCTCGCGGGCGCCGTGTCCACCGGCATGCTGCTGGCCATCTTCATGTCGAACGCCGGCGGCGCGTGGGACAACGCGAAGAAGTACATCGAGAAGGGCGCGCACGGCGGCAAGGGCTCCGAAGCCCACAAGGCTGCCGTCGTGGGCGACACGGTGGGCGACCCGTTCAAGGACACCTCCGGTCCGTCCATGAACATCCTCATCAACCTCATGACCATCGTCTCGCTGACGTTCTCGCCGCTGTTCATCTTCGTGCAGAGCATGTTCTAAGCGCGATCTGAACGCCGCGCCGACCGCTGCGCGACATCGGAGGCCCCGGCATCGCCGGGGCCTCCGCGCTGTTTGGGAAAGGATCGAACCTATGGAGCTGGAACTCGAGGTGCGGCGAGCCCGGACCGACGACCGTCCCGCCACGGAGCGCGTGATGCGCGAGGCGTTCTGGAACCGCTACGGCCCCGGCTGCTGCGAGCACTACCTGCTGCACGTCATGCGCGCGTGCCCGGCCTACGTTCCCGAGCTCGACCTCGTGGCGACGGTCGGCGGCGACGTGGTGGGCAGCTCCGCGTGCCTGCGGTCGGTCGTGGAGGGCGACGACGGCGTGGCGCGCGCGGTGCTGAGCCTCGGCCCCATCGCGGTGCTGCCGCAGCATCAGGGAGCGGGCGCAGGCGCGGCCCTCATCGAGCGCTCGAAGGACGAGGCGCGCTCGCTGGGCTTCGGCGCGCTGCTGCTGTGCGGCGACCCGGCCTACTACGGGCGCCGCGGCTTCGTGCCCGCGGAAAGCCGGGGCATCCGCATGGCCGACGACGCGTACGCGGCGGCGCTGCAGGCGTGCGAGCTGTTCGAGGGCGCGCTGGCCGGCGCGGCGGGGCGCTACGTGGAGGATGCGGCGTACGAGGTGGACGAGGCTGCCGCCGCGGCCTACGACGCGCGGTTCCCGGCCCGGGAGCGCGTCGTCGGCACGCCCTCGCAGCTGCGCTTCCAGGAGGTGGCGGCCCGGCGCAGGGACGCGTTCGGGCGCTGAGGCAGGGGGCGTGCCGCCTCTGAATCTTTCCGTGAAGCGGAGGAAGTTCCTCGATGCGCATACCTGCGGGGGGGGGGGGGGGGTGCTACACTGACTTAATCAGTGCGCATGAGAAGGACGACGTAATGGCACGCAAGACGGACATAGCCCGCGGGGCTTCGCGGTTCTCGTTTCGGCGCATGGCCGTCTACGGCGTCACGCTCGCGGCGGCGTTCCTGGCGGCGGTGTGCGCGGTGGGCGCGGTGTTCGCGGTGCAGAGCATGCGCCACGAGGCCGACGTGTCCCTCGCCGGCGCCAAGCCGCGCATCGAGGCGAGCGTCGAGGAGTCGTTCAAGCTGCTCGAGTCGCTGGCCGACCAGCCCACGCTGTACGACGCCTCGGTCCCCGTCATGGACAAGGTGGCCATGCTGGATCAGGTGAACGAGCATTTCGGCTACTTCCTGCTGTGCTACGTCGACGACGAGATGAACGTGTGGGACGCCACCGGCCCGGCGAGTCTCGCCAGCCGTGACTTCATGCAGAAGTGCTACTCTACCGGCCAGAGCCTCGTCACCGACAGCTTCGCGGCCGGCGCCGACGGCGTCACCCTCAACTACGTCGTGCTCGTGCCCCTCTTCGACGGCGGCGAGATGACGGGCTCGCTGTTCGTGTCGCTGTACTTCGACGACATGGTGAAGGTGCTCGACGAGAGCGCGACCAGCGGCGCCGTCGACTCGGTGCTCGTCGGCAGCCGCGGGCAGGTCATGTCGGCCACGTCCGGCTTCGTCTACGACGATCTGTTCCTCGACCCCCTGCGCGACTCGATCGCCTTCGGCGCGACGGCCGACGAGATCGAGGCCGAGCTGCTCGACCTCAACCCGGTGACCTTCTGGGTCGTCGACGGCCTCGACGTGCGCTACTACGCGGCCGCGCCCATCGCGAACACCAGCTGGGACGCCGTGTGCGTCACGAGCTTCTGGAGCGCCTACGCGGGGGTCATGGGCTCGCTGCTGCCGCTCGTCGTCATCGTGCTCGCCCTCATCGCGGGCACGTTCGCGCTGCTGCGCGCCAACTTCGCGCGCCAGACCGAGAACGCGCGCATGTTGGAGAAGTCCGTCGAGGAGCTGCAGCGGAAGGTGTACAGCGAGGAGCGTCCCGCCGACGCCGACATCGCCGACATCCTCGAGCTCACCTCGTCGGGCCTGTCCGACGGCCTGACCGGCGTCGTCACGCGCTCCGTGTTCGCGAGCAAGCTGGCGGGCGCGCTCGAGAACGCCGAGGACGACGGGTCGCTGTACGCGCTGTGCTTCGTGGACCTCGACGACTTCAAGACGGTCAACGACACGTTCGGCCACGCGACCGGCGACATCGCGCTCAAGACCATCGGCTACGCGCTGCGCGGCTACGAGCGTCGCTACGACGGGCTCGTCGGGCGCTACGGCGGCGACGAGTTCGTGCTGCTCATGACCGACATCGACGACGAGGCCGAGCTGCGCGGCGTGCTCGACGAGATGGTGGGCGAGCTGCACGTGGACATCCAGTCGGGCGACGCCGTGTTCTCGGTGCACTGCAGCGTCGGCGTGGCCGTGTGGGATCGCTCGATCGACGCCGACGCGCTCATGGAGCAGGCCGACCAGGCCCTCTACCGCGTCAAGCAGCACGGCAAGGAAGGATACGTCGTATTCGGCGACGAGGGGGAGCGGTGAGGCGGCGTGATGCGCTGGCCGCGCTCGGCTTCGCAGCGTACGTCCTGATCGTGTGCACGCTCACGGGCTTGCTCGGCGTGTTCGTCCACACCGAGGCGGGCGCCATCCGCCAGCGCGACGCCGAGCACGTGCTGACCTACTTCCAGCAGACCATGCAGCTGAAGCTGCACAACGTGGCGAGCCCGGTAAGCCGGCTCTCGTCGGCGCTCGAGGTCGACCCGGACGACGAGTCCTGGCTTCCCCGCGTCGCGAACGACCTGCTCGAACGCGAGGAGATCGCCTACGTGGCGTACGTCCGCGACGAGACGATGGCCTACGCCTACCCCGAGGACGCGTTCGGCGACTCCGTGGGCGCCGACCTGGCCACGTTCTCCTACGTCTACACCCTGGCGAAGGTGACCGATGGCTTCGTGGTGGAGGGGCCGGTGGAGCTCTCGAACGGCGTGTCGGCGTTCCTGTTCATCGAGCCGGTCGATGTCGACGGCGCCTACCGCGGCGAGATGGTGGTGGGGGTGCGGGCGTCGTACGTCGTCGAGCAGCTGAACCTCGCGTCGCTCGAGGAGGCGGGGTACCGCTACGAGCTGTGGGCGGTCAGCCCGCAGGACGGCAGCAAGGACGTGATCGCGGCGTCCGAGGGAGGCCATGACTTCTCGCATGCGGTGAAAGCGTCCTTCAACATGCCGACGCAGTGGACCCTGTCCATCATGCCCGAGCAGGGCTGGGTGCCGCAGGGCTGGCTGTGGTTCATCGCCGCGGGCGTGATCGCGACGCAGGCGCTGGCCGTCGGGCTCGGCGGCACCGTGGTGGCCGCCCGGCGCTCCCGCCGGCTGCACGCCGAGGCCGTGCGCAGCGACGACGAGACGGGGCTGCTCACCTACCGCGCCTTCATCGACGTGCTCGATCAGGCGGCCCGCTGCAGCGACGGCTGCGCGCCGTTCACCATCGTCTGCCTGACGGTGGACGGCTTCGAGCATACGGCGCTCTCGCTGGGCTGGGACGCGCGCCGCGCCTACCTGGGAAGCGTGAAGGGGGAGATCGACGCGGTGGTGCACGGCGACTACGAGGCCGCGCGCGTGAGCGCCGGCTGCTTCGCCATCGCCATCCGCGAGTACGTGGACCGCCGCGCGCTCGGCGACCTCATGCGCGCGCTCGAGCTGGCGCTGCTGTGGAAGGTGCGCATCGACGGCAAGAAGGCGTTCTGCATGGCGCGCTCGGCCGCCGTGCGCTTCCCCGAGGACGGCGACGACCCCGCGGCGCTCGTGGAGCGCACGGTGTCGCTGCTGGAGCGCGACCGCCCCGACCGGTAGCGCCTCGCCCCTTCGCTCCCTCGCTCCCGAGAAAACGAACGGCCCCGTCCGAGGACGAGGCCGTTTCGCTGCGCGCGGTCGGTGCTGCGCCGCGCCTACACGATGCCCTGGGCCATCATGGCGTCGGCGAGCTTCTTGAAGCCCGCGATGTTGGCGCCCATGACGTAGTTGCCCTCGTGGCCGTACTCCTTGGCGGCGTCGTCGGCCGCATGGTAGATGTTCTTCATGATCTCCTGCAGCTTGCCGTCCACTTCCTCGAACGTCCAGGACAGGCGCTCGGAGTTCTGCGACATCTCGAGGCCGGAGGTGGCCACGCCGCCGGCGTTCGCCGCCTTGCCCGGGCAGAACACCACGCCGTTCTCCATGAGGTAGTCGGTGGCGTCCATCGTCGTGGGCATGTTCGCGCCCTCGGCGACGATCTTGCAGCCGTTGGCCACGAGCTGCTTGGCGTCGTCGATGAGCAGCTCGTTCTGCGTGGCGCAGGGCAGCGCGATGTCCACGGGCACGCTCCACACGCCGCGGCCCTCGTGGTACTCGACGCCCTCCTTGCGTTCGGCGTACGCGGAGATGCGCGCGCGCTCCACTTCCTTGATCTGCTTCACGAGGGCGAGGTCGATGCCCGCCGGGTCGTGGATCCAACCGGTGGAGTCGGAGAGGGTGACCACCTTCGCGCCGAGCTGCTGCGCCTTCTCGGTGGCGTAGATGGCCACGTTGCCCGAGCCGGACACCGACACGGTCTTGCCCTCGAAGGAGTCGTCATGGCAGTTCAGGTACTCCTGCACGAAGTAGACGAGGCCGTAGCCGGTGGCCTGCGTGCGCGCCAGCGATCCGCCGTAGGACAGGCCCTTGCCCGTGAGCACGCCCTCCCACACGTTCTTGATGCGCTTGTACTGGCCGAACATGAAGCCCACCTCGCGGGCGCCCGTGCCGATGTCGCCGGCCGGCACGTCGGTGTCGGCGCCGATGTGGCGGTACAGCTCGGTCATGAAGCTCTGGCAGAAGCGCATGACCTCCATGTCGGACTTGCCCTTGGGGTCGAAGTCGCAGCCGCCCTTGCCGCCGCCCATGGGCAGGGTGGTCAGGCTGTTCTTGAAGATCTGCTCGAACCCGAGGAACTTGATGATGCCGAGGTTCACCGACGGGTGCAGGCGCAGGCCGCCCTTGTAGGGCCCGATGCAGCTGTTGAACTGCACGCGGTAGCCGCGGTTGACGTGCACGTTGCCGGCGTCGTCGACCCAGGGGACGCGGAACATGATGACGCGCTCCGGCTCCACGAGGCGCTCGAGCAGACCGGCCTTCTCGTAGGCGGGATCGGACTCGATGACCGGCTTGAGGGACGACAGCACCTCCGTGACGGCCTGGATGAACTCAGGCTCGTTCGGATTCTTTTCCTTGACCTGCTCGATGACGTTATCGACGTAACCCATCTTGGCGGACCTCCATTCATGCGGTTGCTCATACTGCGTTCATTATAGGGAGCCGGACGCGCCTCCCGCGCTTTATTAAACGAATCGAAACAAAACAGCACGTTGAAAGGTCGGGGAAAGCCGTCGCGCGACGGATCGGCTGCGTGCGGGCTAGCCTACCGGATGGTAGTAGATCGACAGGATCGTCTCGTACGCCGCCGCTTGATCGAGGTAGAACTCGCCGTAGCTCGCTCCGTCCCTCATTTCCCCCGACAGCGTGACGATGTCGAGGTCGGAAGCGTCGCTTGCGGCGAGGCAGAGCGTGAGGCAGCCCAGCTCGTTCATGCTGAGGTTGGTGAGCACGTGCTCGGCAGCAGCCTGGTAGAGGTCGAGCAGCGCGGCTGGATTGCTCGCCGCTTGCGAGGCGAAGGCTTCGACGTACTGCGCTTGACGGGCTTGGCGCTGCAGGGGCGACTCGAGCACCGGCTCGTCCCTCCACTGCACGTAGCGGCGCGCGTCTTCCCCTTCGAGGCGGATCGTCTGCCCCTGCTCGATGTCGCTGTCGGGAATGGTCTCGAGCGCGGTGACTTCGACGCCGCCGACGGCGTCGTTCAAGGGCACGATGCCGCTCAGGTCGAGGGCCAGGTAGAAGGGGATGGGGATGCCGTACAGCGCGTTCGAGACGGCGCGGACGGTGTTGGCGCAGCTGGTGTGCTTTCCGTCCCCGTACGCGTAGGCGAGGCACAAGGCCGTCGTGGCGGTGCCTCCGTACGTCCCTTCGGGGCTGAGCATCTCGACGTCCACCATGCTTTCGCGGGGGACGCTGATCAGCTTGACGTCGTTCGCATCCAGATCGAATGCCGCGACGATGACGGCGTCGGCCTGCCCGGCGCTTTCTTCCGAAGGGGTTTCCCGATCGAATCCCAGGAAGCACGCCGAAACCATGTTCTCGTTGAGGGCGTAGCGCGCGCCGCCGTACTCGATCGTTCTGCCTCCATCGTCGGACGAAGCGCCTTCGAACAGCTCGATGCCCTCGCTCGCCGAGGCGCTCAGGGCGGAGGCGCGGCCCTGCTGCACGATGGCGAACGCGGCAACGAGCACTCCTGCCGCCACGAGCGCGATCGCGGCGAGCGCGACGGCCCCTGCGCGCATCAGCTTGCCGCGCATGCCGAGCGGGCGGGCGGCATGCGCGGCTTCCCTAGTCGGTCTGCTGCTCATCGACGAGCGCTCCCGTCACGATGTAGCGGAAGGCGGTATCCTCGGTCGGGCTGGTGCACGTGCTCAGCTGCACGATCTTGTCGTCGACGGTCAGCTGGGCGCCCTCGCGCACGGTGCGCGTTTCCGAGTCGGGGTCGGACACGGAGTCGAAATACGATTGCAGGGCGGAACGGTCGGAGAAGTCGTTCGTCTTTATGATGTGCCGGTCGTCGTATTCGTACGCGGAGACGATGCGGTACGTCAGTATGCGACCGGGCAGGTAGATCAGCAGGGTATCGTGCTCGTCGAAGAAGGCCTGGTCCTTGAAGTCGTGCAGGCTCGAGAACATGGTGCCGTTCACGAGGCAGTGCCCGTACAGCACCGTCACCGGGTCGCTGAAGTCGGCATCGTTGACCGACTCCGTGTAAACCGCTCCCTCGATGGCGTAATCGCCATCCTTGTTGTGATCGAGGTAGAAGGAGTCGTCGCTCGGATGCCTGAGCACGGGGTAGTTGACGTCGGTGCCCGGCAGGTACACCCACGCGTAGATGTCCGGATTCTCGGCTTGGAGCGTTGCGAAGTCGATGGGGTTCTCCCCGGTGCCCAAGGGGGTGTCGTGCACCTCGGGCAGGGGGGCGCTTTTGGAAACGCGCGCCGCGTGGTCCAGCTCCAGCTGCTGCCACAGCAGATAGCTTCCGCCCGCGACGGTTCCTACGAGCAGGATGGCGAACAGGGCGCCCAGCGCGACGACGCGCGTCCTGCGTCGTCTCCTGTGCGGCGGGGGCGAGGCCGTCGTGTCGTGGTCGCGATGGGGGTGATTCGGCATGGTGAACCGCCGTTCGGTCGGGCGTGTACGAGAAGGGTCATAGCAAAAGGAGCCTGCGAACGACAGCAGGCTCCTTTGTTCGTGCGATAGGCGAGCGGAAGAGCGCGCCGCGCTACTTGGCGGCCACCTTGCGCAGGCCGATGAACGCGGCGCCGGCCGCAAGCGCCATGAGCGCGGTCAGGGCGGCAACGCCGCCGAGGTCGGCGTTGGTCTTGGGGGACTTGGCGGTCGGGTCGATCTTCTTGACGGCGTCGGCAGCGTTCGCGTTTGAGCTGGTGCCGTAGTCGCCCAGGACGATGGAGAACGACGAGAGGCGGTCGACGTGGATGGAAAAGCTGCCGTCGGCTCCGACGGTCGCGACCTTCTGCTCGAGGTCGCCGTTGTCGTGCTCGATGAACACGGTGACCTTCTTGCCTGCGTACTTGGCGTCCACGAGGAACTGCAGGTCGAGGTCGGTCGCGTCGCCCTTGATCTCGATCGTATCGATGACCGTTGCATCGGAGGGCACGTTGCTGCTCGGCGTGCTGCCGAACGACACGCTTTCGACGGTGCCTTCGAACTTGGCGAGCGTGACAGCCTGGGCTCCGCTGCCTTCGCCCGAGATCACCGCTCCGGGCTGGATCGGATTCGGATCGGGGGCGCTGATGTTGCCGTAATCGCCGATCACGATCGTGAACAGAGAAAGGCGGTCGCTGTGGATGGAGAACGTGCCGTCCGCGGCCACGTCGGCGACCTTCTGCTCGAAGGTGCCGTCGTCATGCTCGATGAAGACGGTCACGGTTTTGCCTGTTGCTTGGGATGCAATGAACTTCAAGTTGAGGTTGGTCGCATTGCCCTTGAGCTTGCAGGAAAAGTGAATCGTTGCGCCATCGGGCACATTCGAAGCTGCTACCTGGGCGAAATCCATCTCATCAACCATTCCATCGAAGGAGACGAGCGTGATCCCGATCTGTTTGGTGCTGTTGCCTCCCATTATCCCGCTTCCGGGTGGGAAGGTCGACCCGCCGGGGCTCGGGTTCGCCCAAGCGAGCGTGGGCAGGGCGAGCGCGAGCGCTGCCGCGCAGACCACGGCGATAAGCCTCTTCTTCAAAATCATCCTGCGATCCTTGTCTCCTTGGTGGTTGGGACGGCTGGTTCGGCATGAGCGCAGGAACACGGCACGCAAGCGAATTCACCTAGTGCAACATCTTGCCCCCCCCCCCCCATTTTTTGTCAATAGCCAATCGCAACCATCAACGATAGGCTTAATGAGCGCGCGACGCGGAAAACGCCGGCCTGTCCCGAAAGGAGGGCGGGCGCGCGGGGCCGATGGGGTAGAATCGGAGGGATACGGGAGAAGGAGAGCAGCATGAACGAGATCAAGTGCCCCCACTGCGGCGAGATGTTCACCATCGACGAAGCCGGGTTCGCGGCCATCGTGAAGCAGGTGCGCGACGCCGAGTTCGACAAGGAGGTGCGCCGCCACGCCGACTTGCTGGAAACCGAGAAGCGCCAGGCGGTGGAGCTCGCCGTGGCCCAGGCGCTCGGCGACGCGCAGGGGGCGGCGGCGCAGAAGGAGGCGCGCATCGCGGAGTTGGAAGCCCGCCTGGAGGCGGCCGCGCGCGAGCGCGAGAACGAGGCGCGCCTCGCCCAGGTCGAGCGCGAGCGGGCGCTGGCCGACGCCGTCGCGGCGAAGGACGCCCGCATCGCCGAGCTCGAGCAGCGCACGACCGCGCAGCAGCGCGCCTTCGAGGCGGAGAAGCAGCTGGCGGTGGAGCAGGCGCGCTCGGCCCTCGAGCGCGAGCGCGACGCGCTGGCCGCGCAGGTGGCGCTTAAGGATGCCGAGAAGTGCCAGGCCACGAGCGCCCTCAGGGAGCAGCTGGCCATCGAGCTCAAGGCGAAGGACGACATCATCGCCTACAAGGACGGCGAGATCGAGCGCTACAAGGACATGAAGGCGCGCCTGTCCACCAAGATGGTGGGCGAGTCGCTCGAGCAGCACTGCGAGACGGAGTTCAACAAGATCCGCGCCACCGCGTTCCCGCGCGCGTACTTCGAGAAGGACAACGACGCGTCGGAAGGCTCGAAGGGCGACTTCATCTTCCGCGAGTGCGACGAGGAGGGCAACGAGATCGTCTCCATCATGTTCGAGATGAAGAACGAGTCGGACGATTCGTCGCACCGGCACCGAAACGAGGACTTCTTCAAGAAGCTCGACGCCGATCGCGCGAAGAAGGGCTGCGAGTACGCCGTGCTCGTCACGCTGCTCGAGCCGGAGAGCGAGCTGTACAACCAGGGCATCGTGGACGTGTCGTACCGCTACGAGAAGATGTACGCCATCCGCCCGCAGTTCTTCGTGCCGATGATCTCCATCCTGCGCAACGCGGCGCTGGGCTCGCTGGCGTACAAGGCTGAGCTCGCCGTCGTGCGCAACCAGAACATCGACATCACGAACTTCGAGGAGTCGATGGAGACGTTCAAGAGCGGCTTCGCGCGCAACTACGACCTGGCCAGCCGCAAGTTCCAGACGGCCATCGACGAGATCGACAAGACGATCCTGCACCTGCAGAAGACCAAGGACGCGCTCGTGTCGTCCGAGAACAACCTGCGCCTGGCGAACAACAAGGCCCAAGACCTCACCATCAAGCGCCTGACGAGGAACAACCCCACCATGAAAGCCGCCTTCGAGGAGCTGGCGTCCCGCAAGGCCGGCGATGAGTCGTAGCGCTGCAACGCCGGTTGCGACGACGCTCGCGCGGGTCGGGTATGCGCTGGCGGGCGCGCTCGTCGCGGTGCTCGTGTCGGCGGCGGCGTCGCTCGTGCCATGGCCGATGGAGGCCTCGACCCTCTCCCTGTTCGTCACCGCAGCGGCGATGGGGGCGACGCTCATGCTGTGGGCGTCGTTCAAGCCCTCGCACGTTGCGGGCGGCTCGGTTGCCGTCGAGGCGCTCGTGGTGGTGGTCACGGTGATGGCGCTGCTGATGGTCGGCAGCTCCCTGCAATCGCCGAGCTTGATAGGCCACTACTCCAACCCGCTTTCGTGGGTGTGGGACCATGTGGTCTTCATGCTGTACAGCAGCCTCGGCTTCGTCTTGCCTGCAGCGTGGGCGCTCGGCAGCAGCGAGCGGTGGGTGCGGCGTTCATGGGGGCGCGTCGGCGGCGAGGCGGCGTTCGTCGTGGCGGTGGGCGTGCTGGTCGCAAGCGGCGTGCTCGACCTGGCGTATTCCTTGGCGGGGTTCATCGTGCAGGGCCTTCTGTTCGTGGCGGCCGCGTTAGCTGCTGCGGCGGTGGTGCAGCGGTTGGTCTGCGAGCTCGTGCGGCGCTCGCGCGAGGGGCGCGATCCCGCGCCGCGCCCCGCCGCACCCCCGGCAGAGCGCCCGCGCCCCGCGTCCCGGTGGAACCTGCGCGCGGCGTGCATCGCCGTGCTGGTCGTGTCGGCGGGCATCAGCGTGGCCGCCCTCGCGTTCTTCTTCGCGTGTCGCGGACAGGCGGCGGCGCAGGGCCTCGAGCTGCGCCGCGTCGTCTACGACGTGCCGACCATCTGCGTGTTCCTCACGTGCTTCGTCGCGATTCCGTTCGCCGCGATAGGCACGGCAGCGGGGCCGAGCAAGGATTATCGCGTTGCGGGGTGCGCCGCGCTCTGCGCGCTCGTGTTGCTGCCGACCGCGCTGTTCTCCACGGTGCGCCTGGCGCCTCCCGAGGAAACCGTGCTCGACGACGGCAGGATCGAGGTGACGAAGAAGCCGTTCCTGTTCGGCGCGGCCACCTTTGAGTACGCGACGCCCGAAGGCCCCCTGTTCATGAGGATGCTGCCCGACGCGCGCGAGGCGGCGGTTCCCGAGGACGACGCGGCGAGCGATCCCGGGCAAATGAGAAGCTCCTACCTCGTCTCGGGCGCGATCGTGTCCCTCGACGCCGAAGCGCGCACGCTCGTGCTCGCGGTGACCAACTCGACCGAGTATCTGGAACCGGGAACGGAGGTGGACGTCGAGTGCGCGTCGGCCGAGCACTTCGACGTTCCGTTCGAGGAGCTGGCCGTGGGAGAAAGCGTGCAGATCGTTTCGGAGCAGGGCCTTTCGCGCGGAACGTTCGTCGCGCAGGACGTATACGTCGAAATCAGCGAATACTATCGGCAGGAGGACGGTCCTGCGAGGACCCTCGACGACATCCTCGCGTCGTACGATTGCCCCTACGCGATCACCGGCACGGTGACCTCGGCCGTCGGGGAGGGCAGGTTCTCGTTCCGCGTGGACGACGGGGGCGGCTTCATCGAGAACGGCACCGAGCTGCGCGTGTCCGAGGCGTTCGTGGAGCGGCGCCTCTACGGCATGAAGGGTTTGCAGTGGGGGATGGACGGCGTGGTCATCGGGTTCTCCGACCTGCCGGCCGAGGGCGTGCTGCGCGCGAAGGTGATCGTCGGCAACGACGACACCTCATCGGACTACTGGGAGAACATGCCCGCTGCGTAATGCGTCGGCTCTCTGAACCCGAGGGGCCCGGCCTCCGTCGAAACGCAGGTGCGCTGCAAAATCATCGATTTCGGCGTCGTGGCACGTCGGGGAATGCCCCGCATCGCGTATCGATTCGGAAGCCCTAGTCGAAAGGCCTGATGGGGACGGTGTCGAGGGGGACCGTTTTGTGACGGGTCCCCTCGAGCGCCCGTCGATGCGTCGAAAACGGCGATTTTGTAGCAGGACCTTCGCCAGCGGGCGCTCTTACTCTTCGTCGCGCAGCGCCTCGTCGACGAGGCGCTGCAGGTTCGCGCTGAACCGCTCGCGGTCGTCGTCCTCGAAGGCGGCGGGGCCCTTCGTCCGGCCGCCCTGGCGGCGCACCTTCTTCTCCTCGTGGCGGATGTGCATGTCGAGGTCGATGGTGGCCAGCGTGTACACGCGCCCGCGCACGCCGATGGCCCGCGCTCGGCGCCCCAGCACCATGGCGGCCAGCCCGATGTCCTGCGTCACCACGATGTCGCCGGGCTCGAGCTCCTGCACGATGGCGAAGTCGGCCGCGTCGGCGCCGACGCCCACGGCAAGCGTGTCCACCCAGAACCCGCCGGTGGGCTCGCGCGGGTCGCCGCGCCGGATGTGCCGGGCGAGGTTCTGCGTCGCGTTGCCGGCGATGACCACGGCCAGCTTGTTCCTGCGCGCGACGGCGAGCGCCTCGGAGGTGACGGGGCAGGCGTCCGCGTCGATGTAGATCGTGGGCTTCATGGGCTCGCTTTCTCTCGGAGGCCTCCAGTATACGGCGTGCGGGCGCGCCGGAGCGCGCCAATGCGACGGTACGGTGACCGAAATGTGCGCAGACGGTGATCGGCCCTCGCCGTAGATATTTTGTTGAGAACTTCGTCATAGATTCTTGCCCGTACGGTAGTCGAAGCTGCGGGAGGATCGCCATGACGAGGGAGAACGAGTTCGTATGCGCCGTGGAGCGGCAGGTTCGCGCGCACCCGGAGGCGCCCGCGCATCGGGCGTCGAACGGGCGGACGACGACGTACGGCGAGCTGTGGGAAGCCTCCGACCGCATCGCCGCCGCCTTGGCGGCGCGCACGGACGGGCGGCAGCCGGTGGTGGTACTCGGCCACAAATCGGCGCTCATGGCCGCCGGGTTCCTCGGCTGCCTCAAAAGCGGCCACGCCTTCGTGCCCGTCGACGTGGAGATGCCTCCCGCGCGCCTCGCCGACATCCTGGCGCAGCTCGGCGACGCTCCCGTGGTGACCACCGTGCCCGTGCCCGCCGCGCTTGCCGCATCCCTCCCGGCAGGCGCGGCGCTCGACGCGCGCGCGGCGGCCGCGGCCGCCGACCTCGGCCCCGCGCCCGATCGCAGCCGGTGGGTGACGGGCGAGCAGACGCAGTACCTCATCTTCACGTCCGGATCCACGGGCCGCCCGAAGGGCATCGAGGTGAGCGCGCGCAACGTCGCGCGCTTCATGGACTGGGTGCGCACCTTCCCGGTGATCGGCGAGGGCGGGCGCGTGTTCCTCGACCAACCGCCGTACTCGTTCGACCTGTCCGAGTACGAGGTGGTGGGCGCGCTGTCCACGGGCGGCTGCTTGCACGCCGTCGAGCGCGAGGAGACGGAGGATATGCGGGCGCTGTTCGCCGACCTGCGCGCCTCGGGCGTGGAGGTGTGGACGTCCACGCCGTCGTTCGCCGACCTGTGCCTGGTCGACCGCAGCTTCGACGAGCGGCTGCTGCCTGACGTGCGCCTGTTCCTGTTCTGCGGCGAGGCCCTGCGCCGCTCCACGGCCGCCGCCCTGCGCGAGCGCTTCCCCCGCGCCCGCATCGCGAACACGTACGGCCCCACCGAGTCCACGGTGGCGGTCACCTACGTCGAGATCGGGGACGCCGAGCTCGCCGGCGAGCGCCCGCTGCCGGTGGGCGCGGCGCGCCCCGGCACCGAGCTGCGCATCGTCGACCCCGAGACGGGCGCCCCGTGCGAGGCCGGGCGGACCGGCGAGATCGTCATCGTGGGCGACACGGTGGCCAAGGGCTACTTCCGCAACCCCGAGAAGACGGCCGCGGCCTTCTTCGACGCGACGCTTGCCGACGGCTCGCCCGCGCGCGCCTACCGCACGGGCGACGCGGGCCACCTCGACGAGAGCGGCATGCTGTACTGCGACGGCCGCTTCGACTCGCTCGTGAAGGTGAACGGGTTCCGCATCGAGCTGGAAGACGTGGAGGAGAACCTCGGCGCGCTGCCGCTCGTGAAGCAGGCGGCCGTGGTGCCCGTGCGCCGCCGCGAGCGCGTGGCGTACCTGAAGGCGTGCGTCGTGCTGCGCGACCGTCCGGCCGGCACCGACTTCGAGATCGCGCGGCTCATCAAGGCGCGGCTCGCCGAGCGCGTGCCCGGCTACATGGTGCCGCGCGCGGTGACGCTCGTGGGCGAGCTGCCGCTCACCTGCAACGGCAAGGTGGACCGCAAGGCGCTGGCCGAGGCATGAGGCATGGCGAGCATCGATGACGTTCTACGCCGATCCGAGCTTCTTCGCGCTGCTGGCGCTGGCCGTGGCGGGCGCCGCCTTCCTCGGCCTGCGCGAGAAGCCGCTCGCGCGCTACGGCATGGCCGCTTCGGTGGCGTTCCTCGCGTGCCTGTTCTGCAAGGACCTGCCCGGGCTGGCCGTGGCGCTGTGCTTCGTGGCGGTGGCCGTGCTCTCGACGCGCTGGGTGCTGGCGAGCCCGCGCTCGAACAAGCGCTTCGCCGTCGCGTTCGCGCTCATCCTCGCGCCGCTTCTCTCGGCGAAGGTCGGCGCGGTGTTCGACCAGAACCTGCTGGGCTTCATGGGCGTGTCCTACATCACGTTCAAGGCGCTGCAGGTGCTGTTCGAGGTGCGCGACGGCATCATCGAGGAGCTCGGCCTGTTCGACTACCTGTACTTCCTCCTGTTCTTCCCGGTGTTCACCTCGGGCCCCATCGACCGGTCGCGCCGGTTCGCCGAGGATGCGCGGACGGTGCGCTCGCGCGACGAGTACGCGGGCCTCTTGGCGCGCGGCATCCTGCTTTTGCTGGTCGGGCTCGTGTACACCTTCGTCGTGGCCGCGTGGCTGCATCGGTTCTACGCGCCGGCGGCCTGGGGCTCGGGCCCGTTTCTGGCCGAGCTGGGCGCGCAGGTGCAGACGGCGTACGTGTACGGGCTGTACCTGTTCTTCGACTTCGCGGGCTACAGCCTCATGGCCATGGGAGCCAGCTACTGCTTCGGCATCAGGACGCCGCGCAACTTCCGCGCCCCGTTCGCCTCCGTCGACATCAAGGACTTCTGGAACCGGTGGAACATCACCCTTTCGTTCTGGCTGCGCGACTTCGTGTTCATGCGCTTCTCGCGGCTGGCGCTGAAGCGCCGCTGGTTCGACAGCCGGCTGGCTGTCGCGTGCTGGGGCTTCGTGTTCGACATGGCCCTCATGGGCGCCTGGCACGGCCTCACGGCGGACTACCTGCTGTACGGCCTGTTCCACGGCCTGCTGCTGGCCGGCACCGAGGCGTTCCAGAAGAAGTCGAAGTTCTACAAGGCGCATAGGAAAGCCCCCGCGTTCAAGGCGCTGTCCTGGTTCGTCACGCTGCAGCTGGTGATGTTCGGGTTCGCGCTGTTCTCGGGGCAGATCACGATGCTCGTGAAAGGAGCGTTCCATGGCTGATACGACGCACGAGGAGCTCGAGGGGAAGATGCTCGACATCCTCGAGGAGGTGTGCGGCGACGACGAGGTGCGCGTGCGCCGCGACGAGGACCTGTTCGCGCTCGGGCTGCTCGACTCGATGGGCGCCATCGAGCTGCTCGTGGACATCGAGGACGAGTTCGGCGTGTTCATCGCCCCCACCGAGGTGGAGCGCGCCGAGATGAACACGGTGAACCTCATCATCCACCAGGTGGAGATCAGGCTGTAGGCGACCGTGGCGAACCGGTCGGACACCCCGGGCGCGGCTCCGTCGGGCATGCGCCTTCTGCGCGCGGTGCTGGCGGGGCTGCTGGCGGCGGCGCTCGTGCTGGCGGGCGCGAACGCCCTGCTGCCCGCGCAGACCGCGCACGACCCCGCGCGCCTGTACGACTACGTGTACTCGGGCACGAAGTCCGAGAGCACGGCGTTCACGCTGGCCACCATGAGCGAGGACGGCTACCTGGCGTTCGGGTCGTCGGAATTCTACATCTCGAAGGACAAGGTGGCGCAGTGCCCGCAGCAGGTGCTCGGCGAGAACGTGACGGGCGTCGACCTCACCTACGTCGGCGAGGCATACGACCAGAGCCTGTGGCAGGCCATCGCCGCGGGTGCGTACGGCAGCCAGGTGAAGAACAAAAAGGCGATGATCGTCGTGTCGCCCCAGTGGTTCTTCAAGGGCAACGGCGACCAGGGCAAGTTCGCCTCGAAGTTCTCCTACGCACTGTACCGCCAGTTCGCGGACAACCCGAGCATCTCGGACGAGACGAAGGCCTACGTGCGCTCGCGCGTGGAGCAGCTGGGCGTGGACGCGAAGACCACGGCGTCGGCGCATCGCGACACGCCGCTCGACGCGGTGAACGACGCGGTGCGCGCGGCGGCCGACGACCTGCGGTTGCGCTCCGAGCTGCCGAGCGTGGTGAGCCAGGCGCCGCTCAAGAGCGCCGTGCGCGCCGCGGGCGAGCCCACCGGCGAGCCCGACTGGGACGCGCTGCTCGAGGAAGCCGACGCGTCGGGCGACGCCGCCTGCACCACGAACGATTACGGCGTCTACGACGCGTACTGGCAGAAGAACTCCGGCTACGACGCCGAGCGCGGCCAGACCTTCTCGCAGGCCGACGAGGAGTACGCCGACCTCGCGTGCTTCCTCCAGGTGTGCCGCGAGACGGGGATCGAGCCGCTCGTGGTCATCCTGCCGGTGCACGGCGCCTGGTACGATCGCGAGGGCGTCTCCGCCGACGAGCGGCAAGCGTACTACGAGCGCGTGCGCGGCATCGCCGACGCGGCGGGCGCGGCCTACGCCGACTTCTCCACCTGCGAGTACGAGAAGTACTTCCTCTGCGACACCGTGCATCCCGGGTGGCGCGGCTGGGTGCGCATCGAGCAGGCGTTCTACGACTTCGTGCACGATCGCGACGACGCCTTCCTCGGCGGCGGCTCGTTCGGCGCGGCCGAGGGCCTCGACGCGGCGGGCAACGCGGGCGCGTCGCTGGCGGGCGCGGGGGAGGCGGCCTCGTGATGGCGCGAGCGATGCGGGCGGCGGCCGCGGTGCGCGCCGCGGTGGAGGCGCGGCCCCGGGTGCTCGGCGCGCTCGCGGCGCTGGCGACGGCGGCGATGGTCGTGCTGCTCGCGTGGTTCCTCGTGTTCTCGGGGCTGAACGGGCCGGTGCAGTTCGTGTACAGCAGCTTCTGATGGCTCGCGACGACGACAGGCGGGCGCGCGCGTCGCGCGCGGGACGGGTTGCGCGGGCGCTTGCCGCGGCGGCGCTCGCGCTGGCGTGCGCGCTGCCGCTGGCATCGTGCGGGGCCGAGGCGGATACGGCGGATGACGAGGGCTTCGCCGCCGAAACGGCGGCGACGGCGGACGAAGGCCCCGCCGACGACGAGGAGGGGCCCGAGGACGCGGACGGCGCCGCGCCCGCAGGGCTCGAGCCGACGGGGGAGGACCTCGCCGCGCGCCTGGACGCCTACCTGTCCGCGAACTTCCCGCAGGTGGGCATGCCCGGGGCGGCGGTCGCCGTGGTCGACGCCGACGGCGTGCGCTACCTCGCCACGCTCGGCGACTGCCCCGGCGCCGACGCGCCGTTCGTCGTGGGCTCGCTCAGCAAGTCGTTCACGGCCGTGGCCGTCATGCAGCTGGTCGAGCAGGGGGCGGTGGACCTCGACGCCCCCGCCGCCCGCTACGCGCAGGGCTACGACGTGCCCGACGAGGTGACGGTGCGCAGCCTGCTCAACCAGACGAGCGGGTTCGGCTCCCACGATTCGCTCTCGGAGGCCGCCGACGGGCAGCTGGGCGACACGTTCGGCTCGTTCTCGTACGCGAACGCGAACTACGACCTGCTCGGGCGGGTCGTCGAGGGCGCGTCGGGCGAGCCGTACGCGCGCTACCTCGACGAGCACGTGCTGGGCCCGCTCGGGATGACCGCTTCGACGGCCGATCCCGTTCGCGCCGAGGCGCTCGGCATGGCGCCGGGGCACCGCGACTGGTTCGGCCTCCATCTGGCCGACGGGTTCCGGCACGCGCAGGGCGACGACGCATGGGGCGGCCCCGCGTCGGGCTACGTGGCGTCCAGCGTGCAGGACATGGCCGGCTACCTGCGCATGTACCTGAACGGCGGCGCGGCCGACGACGGCGGGCGCGTGCTGTCGTCCGACAGCGTGCGGCGCATGTTCTTCGACCGCGTGCCCGATCCGGAGGGCGACACGTACTACGGCATGGGATGGACGTCGTTCTGCTGGGACGACGGCGAGCTCGTGCTGTCCCATGACGGCCAGGTGGAGAACTACGTGGCCAGCATGTGCCTGCTGCCCGAGCGCGGCATCGGCGTGGTGGTGCTGGCGGACGCCAACGACAACGCCGGCGGCAACAGCCGATTCTTCGACCTGGTCAGCGGCGTGGTGACCGCGGCGGTGGGCGGCGTGCCCGCGCCGGTGGACGCGCAGTGGACCGCGCTGTGGCGCCAGCGCACCGACGTGCTGTACGCGTGCGCGGTGCTGGCCTGCGCCGCCCCGCTGCTGCTGATAGGCCGCTGGCCGCGGCGGCTGGCCGCGGTGCCGCGCCGCCGCCTGCTCGCGCAGGGGCTCGCGCTGCACGCGGCGCTGCCCGCCGCCCTCCTCGCGCTGCCCTCGTCGTGGGGCACGCCCTGGCGCGACCTGCTCGCGTTCGCCCCCGACGCGGCGCTCGTGCTCGTCCTGTGCGCCGCGCTGCTCGTCGTCGCGGGGGCGGCGAAGCTCGCGTGGGCCGCGCTGGCGCGAAACGCTGCGCCGCCCGCGAACTTGCGGTAAGATAGCTCCTTCACCGATGGGATCGCAGCGCAGGCTCTCGCCATGCGCACGGCGGGAAGGGATGTCGTGGAGATACTGGTCGTCATGGTTGCAGGGGTGCTCGTGGGGGCGACGGTGTTCCCCGCGCGGCTCAAAGGGCTGAACGAGAAGCTGACGCTCGCGGCCACCGGGCTGCTCATCTTCTCGATGGGCGTGCTGCTGGCCGGGCGCGACTCGTTTCTGGAGGAGCTCGGCACCGTGGGGTGGGCCAGCGTCCTGTTCTGCCTCGTGCCGGTGGCGTTCTCGACGATCGCCGTGTACGTGCTGACGAGCCTGTTCATGTCCGACATCGCCCGCCGCCCGGCCGGCCCGCGCGTGGCCGCCGCGCAGGACGGCGCCGAGGGCGGGGCGGGCGCGCGCGGCGAGGCCGCGATGATCGGCGTGGCGGTGGGCGCGCTCGTGCTCGGCGCGGCGTACGGGCTGGCGGGCGTGCCGATCGCGCCGATCGACTTCGTGGCCGGCCATTCCGAATCCGTCCTCTACGCGCTCATGTTCTTCGTGGGCATCAGCGTGGGCGGCAGCCGCGGCCTGCTGGGCAAGCTGCGCCAGTACCACGTGCGCGTGCTCATCGTCCCGGCGGGCATCGTGATCGGCTCGGTGCTGGGCGGCCTCGCGTGCGCGCCGCTTGCGGGCGTGTCGCTGCCCACGGGCGCGGCCGTGGCGTCGGGCCTGGGGTGGTACAGCCTTGCGGGCGTCATGATGACCGACATCGCCGGCGCCCAGGTGGGCAGCATCACGTTTCTGGCGAACCTGCTGCGCGAGCTCGTGTCGTTCTTCAGCATCCCCTGGATCGCGAAGCACCTCAACTACCCCACGTGCATCGCGCCCGCCGGCGCCACGAGCGAGGACACCACGCTGCCCATGCTCATCCGCTGCACGAACGGCGAGACCGTGGTGCTCTCGGTGCTCAACGGCGTCATCTGCTCCGCGCTGGTCCCCGTGCTGATCGAGGCGTTCCACCAATTTATGTAGGAACATCTGTGCGTTTTCTGGTACACTGATCGTATGGAACAAATGATCGAAAAACCAGGAGACTTCCCAGCGGGCGACGGGGGAGGCGGCAGGCCGCCTTTGAACGCGGCCCAGCGCGAGGCCGTCGAGGCGACCGAGGGGTACGTGCGCGTGATCGCCGGCGCCGGCACGGGCAAGACGCGGGCGCTCGCCGAGCGCTTCGCCTACCTGGTGAACGACCTGGGCATCATGCCGGGCACCATCCTGTGCGCCACGTTCACGAACAAGGCGGCGAACGAGATGCGCCGCCGCATCCGCCGGCTGACGGGCGACAGCGACACCGGCTACATCAACACGTTCCACGGCTTCTGCGTGTCGGTGCTGCAGGAGGACTGCCACGCCGTCCAGTACCCGAAGAGCTTCCTCGTGCTGGACAACGCCGACGTGGACGCCATGCTGCAGGTCGTCTACGAAGAGCGCGGGCTCACGCTGCGCGACATGACGTTCTCGAAGGCGCGCGACATGATCGAGATCATGAAGCTGAAGGAGCGCCCGGACTACTACCGCGACATGCTGGCCATGCCGCTCGAAGGCCTGCGGCAGAAGTACCTCGATGCGACGGACGCGTCGGACGTCATCTTCTACGGCTACCTCTACCAGGAGAAGAAGTGCTTCGGGTTGGACTACAACGACCTCATCGTGTTCGTGCTGTACCTCTTCGAGCAGAACCCCGACATCCGGTCGAAGTGGCAGAAGCGGCTCGAGTACATCATGGTCGACGAGTTCCAGGACATCGACGGCCTGCAGCACGAGCTCATGGAGGTGCTGGCCGGATACCATAAGAACCTGTTCGTGGTGGGCGACCCCGACCAGACCATCTACACCTGGCGCGGCGCGGACGTGCGCTACCTGCTGGACTTCGACCGCACGTTCCCGGGCACGCGCACCGTCATGATGCTGGAGAATTACCGCTCGGCGCCGCGCGTGGTGGCCGTCGCGAACTCGCTGATCGAGAAGAACCGCGAGCGCATGCCGAAGAGGCTCGTCGCCGCGCGCGCGGCCCACGGGCCCACGGTGTGGCATCATGCCAAGAGCTCGTCCGACGAGGCCGCGTGGATCGCCCAGGGCGTCCTCGCGCTGCACGGCGAAGGCGTGGCGTACCGCGACATGGCGGTGCTCTACCGCGCCCATTACGCGTCGCGGCCGGTGGAGGAGGCGCTGCTGCGCGCCGAGGTGCCCCATGCGGTGTACAGCGGCGTGCCGTTCTTCGGCCGGCGCGAGATCAAGGACGCGCTGTCGTACCTGCGGCTCGTCGCCTACCAGGACGACCTGGACTTCGCGCGCGTGGCGAACACACCCAAGCGCAACCTGGGGCAGCGGCGCATGGCCTTCCTGCGCGAGAAGGCCGACGAGTGGGGATGCAGCCTGCTCGAGGCGCTCGCGCGCTCGGCGGACGACGAGCTGTTCAAGCGCACGAAGGCGCGGCAGCTCCTGCAGCTGGTCGACCGCTTCCGCTCGTCGTACGAGGGGCGCCCCGTGTCCGAGGTGCCGCCGGCCGTGCTGTCGGAAAGCGGCTACGAGCGCGCGCTGCGCACCGAGGGCAGCCAGGAGCGTCTCGACAACCTGGCCGAGCTGAAGCAGTCGATCTACGAGTTCGAATCGACGTGCGGGGAGGAGGTGACCCTCGAGCACTACCTGGCGCACGTGGCCCTGCTCACGAACGCCGACGCGATGGACGACGCGCAGGACAAGGTGCGGCTCATGACCGTCCACGCGGCGAAGGGCCTCGAGTTCGCGCACGTGTTCCTCTGCTCGATGAGCGAGGGCGTGCTCCCGTCGCGCAAGACGAGCACGCCGCAGGGCATGGAGGAGGAGCGCCGGCTGGCGTTCGTGGCCATGACGCGGGCGCGCGACGGGCTGTACCTCACCGAGGCGGAGGGGCGCTCGCACGAGGGCGCGCCGCGCTACCCCTCCCGCTTCCTGCTGGACATCGACCCGGCGGCGCTCGAGTTCTCGAACAAGCCCGACGAGCGGCGGATCGAGGATGCGCGCGCCGCCTACGCGCTGACCGACCGTTGGATCGCCGACCTCGTCCGCGACGCGCGCTTTTCCGCGGGCGACCGCGTGGCCCACGCGGTGTTCGGCGTCGGGCGCGTGGCTGCCGTCGACACCGAGAAGCGCGCCTACGAGGTGGAGTTCGACGGGGTGGACACGCCCCGGACCATCTCGTTCAAAGCCAAGCTGGAAGAAGCCTGACGAGGCGCGCCCGGTCGTGTCCCGCGTCCTGTGCGCAGCCGTCCGCCCGTCGCCCGCCCGCCGAGTGCCCGCCCACCCGGCGATTGCCGGTCTGCCCGCCGCGCGGTCATTCGTCGCACAGCTGTTGCGAGGTGTTTCACGTGAAACATTTGTACGCGTATCAAGTGTGCGACGTGCGGGGGCGCTCCGCATCGACGGCCGGAAGCACCTTGGCGAACTCCTTTTCACCTCCGGCACCTATTACGCGCTTTTTTGCACAAAAACAGGCGACGTGCGAACCCGGAGGCTCTTGGCGCTCCCTACGAAGTTGGGTTTCAGGGCGTCGCGCATGTTTCGAAAATTCTCACTTCTCTGACCTGGGGGTTTCCGCGAGGCGCATCGGCGGGCGCGCATCGTGGCCCCGGGAGGTTTCGCACGTCGCCTGTTTTTGTGCAGAAACCGGTCGATTCCGTGTCCGGTCGACTGTTCTCCTCGGCATGCAAGGCAGCCGAGGTGCGTATCGGATGCGACAGCTGCCTCGTGCACGACCCGCTTCCTTTTGCAAACCGCGTGGAGCGGGGGCGCGCTCAGGGGAACGCTTGTGCGGTTTGCTATACTGACGGCATGGACGATCTCAACGACAACATCAACGACCTCGACGGTGCCGGCCCGTTCGGCTCCGACGACGGCCTCGGCACGCCCGACGCGGGCGGCGTGGAGCGCCTGACGGGCGACGCCTCGCTCGACGCGGGGCGCCTGCGCGACGACGAGCGCCTCGAGCGCGAGGGCCGCCGCCGTCCCGCGCTCAACCGCGCCGCGCGCGAGCACGACGCCGACGCCGCGCGCGCCGAAACCGGCCAGCGCGCCAAGCTCGAACGCATCAAGCGCGAGCTCGACAGCGTGCCCGCGCTGCCGGGCGTGTACCTGTGGAAGGACAAGTCCGGCCAGGTCATCTACGTGGGCAAGGCCAAGCAGCTGCGCGCCCGCATGCGCCAGTACGTGAACTTCCAGGACGAGCGCGCCAAGATTCCCCTGCTGGTGGACCAGATCGACAGCTTCGACTACCTCGTGGTGGAGAACGAGCACGAGTCGCTCGTGCTGGAGAAGAACCTCATCAACCAGCACGCCCCGTTCTTCAACGCCGACTTCAAGGACGACAAGTCCTACCCCTTCATCGCGCTCACGAAGGGCGACGTGTTCCCCGCCATCAAGTACACGCGCGAGAAGCACCGCCCCGACACGAAGTACTTCGGCCCCTACACCGACAGCCGCGCCGCCCGCGACATGGTGGACATCGCCCGCCGCGTCGTGCCGCTGTGCGCCACGTCGTGCGCCGACTGGCGCCAGCTCAAGCGCCGCCTGGAGAAGGACCCGCTCGCATCGGCGGCGCACGACGCGCGCCCGTGCTTCGACGCGCACGTGGGCCTCGGCCCCGGCGCGTGCTGCGGCGGCATCACGCCCGAGGAGTACCAGGTCAACGTCAAGCGCATCGAGCGCTTCCTGTCGGGCCAGCACCGCGAGTTCATCGACGAGCTGACCGAGGAGATGCAGGCCGCCGCCGCCGAGCTCGACTTCGAGCGCGCCGCGCGCATCAAGGCGCGCATCGACACCATCAACAGCCTCACCGACAAGCAGCACGCGGTGTCCACGCGCAACCTCGACGCCGACGTCGTGGGCCTGTTCCGCGAGGAGACGGTGGCGGGCGTGCACGTGTTCATGGTGCGCGAGGGCCGCATCATCAACTCCAACGAGTTCGTGCTCGATCGCGGCAAGGACGTCCCCGACGACGACCTCTTGCACATGTTCCTGCTGCGCTACTACGACGCCACCACGTCCATCCCGCACGAGGTCATCCTGCGCGACGAGCCCGAGGACAAAGCCGCCATGGAGGAATGGCTCACCGAGAAGCTGGCCAGCCCCCACGGCGCGAAGGTGCGCATCACCGCGCCGCAGAAGGGCGAGAAGGCCGAGCTCGTGGGCATGGCCGAGACGAACGCGAAGCACACGCTCATGCGCTACAAGGTGCGCACGAACTACGACGACAAGCGCATCAACAACGCGCTTTTGCAGCTGGAGAGCGCGCTCGCCCTCGACGAGGCGCCCATGCGCATCGAGTGCTTCGACATCTCCACCATCCACGGCTCCTACACGGTGGCCTCGATGGTGGTGTTCACGAACGGCAAGCCCGACAAGAACCAGTACCGCCGCTTCAAGATCAAGACGCCGCTCGACGAGGCGAACGACTTCCTGTCCATGCAGGAGGTCATGAGCCGCCGCTACGCGCCCGAGCGCATGGCCGACGAGCGCTTCGGCAGCAAACCCGACCTCATCATCCTCGACGGCGGCAAGCCGCAGCTGTCGGCGGCGCTCGAGATGTTCGATCGGATGGGCATCGACGACATCGCGATGTGCGGCCTGGCCAAGCGCGACGAGGAGCTGTTCGTGCCGTGGCAGGACACGGGCCCCGTTGTTCTGCCCAGCGGCTCGGCGTCGCTCTACCTCGTGAAGCAGGTCCGCGACGAGGCGCACCGCTTCGCCATCACGTTCCACCGCGAGCTGCGCGGCAAGGGCATGACGGCCTCCATCCTCGACGACGTGACGGGCATGGGCCCCGTGCGCAAGAAGGCGCTGCTCAAGCACTTCAAGTCGTTCAGGAACCTCAAGGCGGCCACGCTCGAGGAGATCAAGGAGGCGCGCGTCGTGCCCGAAGAGGTGGCCGAGGAGCTGTATCGCGTGGTGCAGCAGTATAATAGGGATCGGAAAGACGAGCGCGTCGTGGGAGGCGAGGCCGACGAGGCCGCCTGCCCGCCCGCAGGCGAGGGCCCGGCGGCCGTCGCGTCCGCCGTGGTGGACGCAGCCGTCGAGGCGGCCGTGCAGGGTGCGCGTACGGATACGGAAGGATAGCGCTATGAGCGAAGAAACCGCAGGCAAGACGGCAGACCAGGCCACCGACCTGAGGCACATGCCCGAGCTCGTCATCGTCACCGGCATGAGCGGCGCGGGCCGCACCGAGGCCATGCACTCGTTCGAGGACCTCGGCTACTTCTGCGTGGACAACCTCCCGTCCAGCCTGATCGGGAACCTGCTGGAGCTCACCGGCATGCCCGGCCAGCCCGACGAGAAGCGCCGCCTCGCCGTGGTGTGCGACGCGCGCAACCGCGATTTCTTCGCGAGTCTGGACGGCGAGCTCAAGAAGCTCAAGGAGCTGGGCATCGACTACCGCATCCTGTTCCTCGACGCGGCCGACGAGAAGCTCGTCGCGCGCTACAAGTCCAGCCGCCGCCGCCATCCGCTGTGCGCCGACGGCGCGTCCATCGCCCAGGGCATCGAGCGCGAGCGCGACCTTCTGTTCGAGGTGCGCGAGAACGCCCACCACGTCATCGACACCACGTCCATGCTGCCGCCGCAGCTGCGCTCGACCATCCGCGCGCTGTTCGCGCCGGGCGAGGAGCGCGCGGGCCTGTCCGTCACCGTGTACTCGTTCGGCTTCAAGCACGGCGCGCCGCTCGACGCCGACCTCGTCATGGACGTGCGCTTCCTGCCGAACCCCTACTACGAGCCCCAGCTGCGCGCCCTCACGGGCCTCGACAAGCCGGTGCGCGACTTCGTGCTGTACCGTCCCGAAACCGAGGAGTTCCAGGAAAGGTGGCGCGCGCTGCTCGACTGCGTCATGCCCGGCTACGTGGCCGAGGGCAAGCAGCAGCTGGCCATCGCCGTGGGGTGCACGGGCGGCCAGCACCGCAGCGTCGCGCTGGCCGAGTCCACCGCCGACTACCTCAAGGCGAAGGGCTACCGCGTGAGCATCGCGCACCGCGACCTCTCCCTCGCCGAGGGCGGCGAGGCCTCGGCGCGTCCGAGCGCCGCCGCCGGCCGGTAGGGGAGGACCCATGGCTGCCCGCCCGTTCACCCACGATCCGTCGGCCACGGCCGCGTTCGCCGCGCTGCGCGATTCGCAGCCCGTCGTCGCCCGCGACGAGCGCCTGCGCGTCGTCGTCATCGGCGGCGGCACCGGCGCTCCCGTGTCCATCCGCACGCTTCTGTCCATGGGGCTCGAGACGAGCGCCGTCGTGGCCATGGCCGACGACGGCGGCTCCACCGGCATCCTGCGCGAGGAGGCCGACGTCACGCCCCCCGGCGACGTGCGCAAGTGCATCGCCGCCATGGCGGCGAATCCGAACGACCCGCTGACCAAGGCGTTCAAGTACCGCTTCTCGTTCGCGCGCAACCACACGCTGGGCAACCTCATGCTGTCGGCGCTCGAGGACGCGGCGGGGTCGTTTCCCGAGGCCATCTCCATCTGCGAGCGGCTGCTCGACGCGCGGGGGCACGTGTACCCCTCCACGCTCGACCGCGTGACGCTCGTGGCCCGCACGCGCGACGGCCGCTCCATCGAGGGCCAGGCCGTGGCCTGCCACTCGCGCACGGCGCTCGAGTGCGTGGGGCTGCGCTCCGCCCACGAGGTGGTCCCCTACCAGCCGGCGCTCGACGCCATCCGCGACGCCGACCTCATCGTGCTGGGCCCGGGGTCGCTGTTCACGTCCATCATTCCGAACCTGCTCGTGCCCGGCGTGGTGGACGCCATCCGCGCGTCGAAGGGCTCCACGCTGTTCGTGTGCTCGCTCGCCGACATGCAGGGCGAGACGTGGGGCCTCGCCGCGCGCGAGCACGTGGAGGCGCTCATGGACCACGGCATGCGCGGGCTGCTGGACTACGTGCTCGTGCACACCCCGGTCACGCTGCGCCCCGACAGCCCTGCCACGGGCGTGTTCACCGCGGTGACCGGCGCCGATTCCGAGCACGCTTCCACCGCCGACCTCGACGACCTCGTGCTGTCGGGCCGCATCCGCCCCGTGCGCATCTGCTACCAGGACGTCAAGGCCATCCAGGCGCAGGGCCCCGTGGTCATCGCGCGCGACCTCGTCGATCCCATTCATCCTACCTGGCACGATCCCGCGTCGCTGCGCGACGCGTTTGCGGGGGTGTTGAAGCTATGTCGTTCACGGCGGAGGTAAAGGACGAGCTCGCGCGCGTCCCTCCGGTGTGCTCGCACTGCGAGAAGGCCACGCTGGCGGCGCTCGTGCGCATCGAGGGCACGCTGTTCTTCAGCGGCCAGGGCAAGTACCGCATCGAGATCGCCACCGACGTGCCGTCCGTGGCGCGCCTCATCATCAAGCTGCTGCACGAGCTGTACCACCTCGAGACGAACCTCACGGTACGCCGCAGCGTGCTGCACAAGACGCCGAACTACCTCATCGAGGTGCCCTCGCAGCCCCGCCTCGCGCCGGCGCTCGCGGACATGGGCGTGCTGTCGGCCGACGGCGGCCTGGAGCTGGGTCTCAAACCCGACCTCGTGGAGAAGCAGTGCTGCTGCGCGGCCTATCTGCGCGGCGCGTTCCTCGGCAGCGGCTTCGTGTCCGATCCGCGCGGCGACTTCCATTTCGAGATCACCGTGGAGAACGAGGACCTGGCCGAGGGCCTCGTCGACCTGCTCGACCGCAAGGGCATCCGCGCGCGCGTCATGCAGCGGCGCAGCTCCTACATGGTGTACCTCAAAAGCGGCAGCGCCATCCTCGAGTTCCTCGCGTTCGCCGGCGCGCACCAGAGCGCGCTGGCCATGGAGAACGCGCGCGTCATCAAGAGCGTGCGCAACGACGTGAACCGCATGACGAACGCCGAGATCGCGAACCAGGCCAAGGCCGCGAACGCCTCGGTCGACCAGCTGTACGCCATCCGCGTGGTGCTCGAGGCCCACGGCATGGAGAACCTGCCGCCCGCGCTGCAGGACTTCATCAAGCTGCGCGTCACGTATCCCGACGCCACGCTCAAGGAGCTGGGCGAGCGCGCGAACCCGCCCCTGTCGAAGTCGGCCGTCTACCACCGCGTCCGCCGCATCGAGCAGATGGCGAAAGAGGTCCAAGGCTAGGGGAGGGCAGGGCATGGGGACTGTCCCCCTGCGGGACCTTTGGACATCGGCGGCCGTCATGCGACAGCCCCTCGGCGAGCGGTGGGAAACTTCTGCGAATGGGCTGCTCGGTTGCTTTTTTTATACGCTGGCGAGATAGGGCTTGCCGCGAGGCAGCGATACCGGCTATGATCGGGACGTTCCTGCAATTCTAATGCGAGTATCTGAAAGGGGATACGCATGGCAATCAAAGTAGGCATTAACGGATTCGGTCGCATCGGCCGCCTGGCGTTCCGCGCGATGGTGAACGATCCCGAGATCGAGGTCGTGGCAGTGAACGACCTCGGCGACATTCCGACGATGGCCCACCTGCTCAAGTACGATTCCATCCACGGGCGCGCCTTCGACACGGTCGAGGTCACCGAGGACGGCTTCGTGGCCGACGGCCATGCGGTCAAGGTGCTCTCCGAGCGCGAGCCGGCCAACCTGCCCTGGGGCGAGCTGGGCGTCGACGTCGTCGTCGAGTCCACGGGCTTCTTCACCGACGGCACGAAGGCCAAGGCGCACCTCGACGCGGGCGCCAAGAAGGTCGTCATCTCCGCGCCGGCCAAGAACGAGGACATCACCATCGTCATGGGCGTGAACGACGACCAGTACAACAAGGACGAGCACAACATCATCTCGAACGCTTCCTGCACGACGAACTGCCTGGCCCCCTTCGCGAAGGTGCTCATGGACAACTTCGGCATCAAGCGCGGCTACATGAACACGATCCACTCCTACACGAACGACCAGAAGATCCTCGACCTTCCCCACAAGGACCTGCGTCGCGCCCGCGCGGCCGCCATGTCGATGATCCCCACCACCACGGGCGCCGCCCGCGCGGTGTCGCTCGTGCTGCCCGAGCTCAAGGGCAAGCTCGACGGCTTCGCCACCCGCGTTCCCACGCCGGACGGCTCGATGGTCGACCTCACGGTGGAGCTCGAGAAGGACGCCACCGTCGAGGAGATCAACGCCGCGATGAAGGCCGCCGCCGAGGGCCCGCTCAAGGGCATCCTGGAGTACACCGAGGACCCGATCGTCTCCATCGACATCGTGGACAACCCGCACTCCTCCATCTTCGACAGCGGGCTCACCATGGTGCTGGGCGGCGAGGGCAACTTCGTCAAGTGCATCTCCTGGTACGACAACGAGTGGGGTTACTCGAACCGCGTGAAGGACCTCGTCAAGATTCTTCTCTAGCAGCATTCTCTGGAACGAGCCTGCCTTGGCAGGCTCGTTTCGCGTTTAGACAGGAGGGCCCCATGGCCGACATCAAAACCATCGACGAGCTGGACGCGCACGGCAAGCGCGCGCTCGTGCGCGTCGACTTCAACGTGCCGGTGAAGGACGGCGTCGTCACCGACGACACGCGCATCCGCGCCGCGCTGCCCACCATCGAGAAGCTCGTCGCGCAGGGCGCGCGCGTCGTGCTCATGAGCCACCTCGGCCGCCCGGCCGGCGAGGGCTACGAAGAGGCGTTCTCGCTGCGCCCCGCCGCCCAGAAGCTCTCGGAGCTGCTGGGCAAGCCCGTCGTGTTCGCCGCCGACACGGTGGGCGACGACGCCCGCGCGAAGGCCGCGTCGCTGCGCGACGGCGACGTGCTCGTGCTGGAGAACCTGCGCTTCGACAAGCGCGAGAAGAAGAACGACCCCGCGTTCTGCGAGGAGCTGGCCGCGCTCGGCGAGCTGTACGTGAACGACGCGTTCGGCACCGCGCACCGCGCCCATGCCTCCACGGCCGGCGTCGCGGCGCTGCTGCCGGCGTACGCGGGCTACCTCATGCAGCGCGAGGTGGGCACGCTCTCGGGCATGCTCGAGGAGCCGCGCCGCCCCTTCGCCGCCATCCTCGGCGGCTCGAAGGTGTCCGACAAAATCAAGGTCATCGACGCGCTCATGGACACATGCGACACGCTCATCATCGGCGGCGGGATGTGCTTCACGTTCCTGCTGGCGCAGGGCAAGGCCGTGGGCACGTCGCTCAAGGAGGAGGAGTGGGTGGAGCGCGCGGCGGCCATGATCGCCAAGGCCGCAGACAGCGGCGTGCAGCTGCTGCTTCCGGTGGACGTCGTGTGCGCCGACCGCTTCGCCGAAGATGCCGAAACGCTCACGGTTTCGGTCGATGACATCCCCGGTGATATGATGGGCCTCGATATCGGGCCCGAGACGGCGAAGCTCTACGCGGACGCCGTGGCCGAGGCCAAGACCGTGTTCTGGAACGGCCCCATGGGCGTGTTCGAGATGGCCGCGTTCGAAGCCGGCACGAAGGCCGTGGCCGAGGCCGTGGCCGCCAACGCCGACGCGGACACCATCATCGGCGGCGGCGACAGCGTGGCCGCCGTCAACAAGTTCGACCTGGCCGACCGTATGACGTTCATCTCGACCGGCGGCGGCGCCTCCATGGAGCTGGTGCAGGGCGAGGCGCTCCCGGGCGTGGAAGCTCTTCGATAGAAAGGATGCAACCGATGCGCAAACCCATGATGGCGGGCAACTGGAAGATGAACAACACCATCGCCGAGGCGGTGGTGCTCACGCAGGAGATCTCGAACAACTACGAGAAGGAGTGGGTCGAGGACGTGGACATCGTCATCTGCCCGCCCTACGTCGACCTCAAGCCGGCCAAGACCGTGCTCGACTTCGACAAGACCAAGATCGCCGTGAACGCCCAGAACGTGTACTGGGAGCCCTCGGGCGCCTACACCGGCGAGATCTCGGTGCCCATGATCAAGGAGATCGGCTGCGCGGGCAGCATCGTGGGCCACTCCGAGCGCCGCGAGCTGTTCGGCGAGACGAACGAGGACGTCAACCGCAAGGTGAAGGCGCTCGTCGAGGGCGGCCTGTACGCCATCGTGTGCGTGGGCGAGTCGCTGGCCGTGCGCGACGAGGGCACCACCGAGGAGTACGTCACGGCGCAGGTGCGCGCGGCGTTCGCCGGCGTGGACGCCCTGGACGCGCAGCGCTGCGTGGTGGCCTACGAGCCCATCTGGGCCATCGGCACGGGCCGCACGGCCACGCCCGAGCAGGCCGAGGCCGTGTGCGCCGCCATCCGCGCCACGCTCGCCGAGCTGTACGGTCCGGCCGTCTCCGAGGAGATGCGCGTGCTGTACGGCGGCTCCATGAACCCGGGCAACGTCGAGGGCCTCATGGCGCAGCCGAACATCGACGGCGGCCTCATCGGCGGCGCCAGCCTCAAGGCCGACTCGTTCGTCCAGCTGATCAAGGCGTGCCTGTAATGTCGCAGGAACCGAACGCGCGCCCGCAGGCCCCCGCGCCCGCAGGCGGCCTTGTGCTTCCCGCGTGCCTCGTCATCATGGACGGCTTCGGCCTGGCCGAGCCGGGCCCGGGCAACGCCATCTCCCAGGCGCGCACGCCGTGCCTCGACGAGGTGTTCGCCACCCGCCCGTGGACGAAGCTCGAAGCGTCGGGCGAGGCCGTGGGCCTGCCCGAGGGGCAGATGGGCAATTCCGAGGTGGGGCACCTCAACATCGGCGCGGGGCGCGTGGTGTTCCAGGAGCTCACCCGCATCAACCGCGCCTGCGCCGACGGCTCGCTGGCCGCGAACCCCGTGCTGAACGACGCGTTCGCGGCGGCCGCGCGGCCGGGCGCGGCGCTGCACCTCATGGGGCTCGTGTCCGACGGCGGCGTCCATTCGTCCAACGAGCACCTCTACGCGCTCGCGCGCGCCGCGAAGGCGGCCGGCGTGGGGCGCATCGTGGTGCACTGCTTCATGGACGGGCGCGACGTGCCGCCGAAGAGCGGCGCGGGCTACCTCAAAGAGCTCGAGGCCGTGCTGGCCGAGCTGGCCGACGACGCGTGCGTCGCCGAAGTCGGCAGCATCTCGGGGCGCTACTACGCCATGGATCGCGACAACCGCTGGGAGCGCGTCGAGCAGGCGTGGCGCGCTATCGTGGCCGCCGAGCCGTGCACGGACGCGACGCCCGCCGAGGTGATGGCGGCCTCCTACGCCGCCGACGTCACCGACGAGTTCGTCGCGCCCACGGCGCTCTCCGGCCGCGGGGTGCGCGAGGGCGACGCGGTCGTGTTCTTCAACTTCCGCCCCGACCGCGCCCGCGAGATCACGCGCGCGCTGGTGGACCCGGCGTTCGCCGGCTTCGATCGCGGCGCGTACCCGCAGGTGAGCTTCGTGTGCCTGACCGAGTACGATCCCGAGATCCCCGCTCCCGTGGCGTATCCCAAGGAGTTCCCCGACGACGTGCTGGCCGACGTGCTGGCCGAAGCGGGCCTTCGCCAGTACCACATCGCCGAGACGGAGAAGTACGCCCACGTGACGTTCTTCCTGAACGGCGGTCGCGAGGAGCCCAAGGCGGCCGAGGTGCGCGCGCTCATCCCCAGCCCCAAGGTGGCCACCTACGACCTGCAGCCCGAGATGAGCGAGCCCGACGTGGCCGCCACGCTGGCCGCGGCCATCGACGCCGACGAGGCCGACGTCTACATCGTGAACTTCGCGAACCCCGACATGGTGGGCCACACCGGCGTTATCCCGGCCGCCGTGGCCGCCGTGGAAGCGGTAGACTCCGGCGTGTCCCAGGTGCTCTCGGCGCTCGAGCGCAAGGGCGGCGTGGCGCTGATCACGGCCGACCACGGCAACGCCGACAAGATGCTCGCCGAGGACGGCTCGCCGTTCACGGCCCACACCACGGCGCTCGTGCCGTTCGCGCTCGTGGACTTCGCGGGCACCGGGCGGGTGCTCGACGATCGGCAGGGCGCGCTCTGCGACATCGCGCCCACGCTGCTCGAGCTCGTAAGCCTCGAAGCCCCCGCCGCCATGACGGGCAAGAGCCTGCTGGCGTAACCGTCTTTGCATGCGAGGTGCCCGCAGCCCAGGTTGCGGGCACCTCGCTCCCTACGCGAACACCGTGCGGATCAGCAGCAGGTAGATCAGCGTGCCGCCGATCATCGACAGCGACATGTTCCTCTTCCACGCGTGCAGCCCCACCACCACCGCGGCCGCGATCAGCTCGGGCGCCATATGGTAGCCGCCCAGCGGGTCGCTCGTGCGGAAGCAGTACACGATGAGCAGCCCCCACATGGCGGCGGGCAGCACCGTTCCCAGGTACGTGACGGTCTTCGGCGTCTTCTCGGCGGTGGGGAAGGCCAGAAACGACGCCCAGCGCGTGATCTGCGTGGCCAGCGCGCCGGCCGCGATCATGACCAGCATCTCGACCGCGCTCATCGCGTCTCCTCCTCTTCCGCGTTCGCCCCCGCGCCTTCGAGCCGCGTGCGCAGCAACAGCAGCAGCGCCACGATGGACACGAGCGCCGGCACGAGGAACCCCTCGCTTCCGAACGCGACGAGGCACGCGAGCGCCACGCCCAGCCCGACGAGCGACGCCCGGTGGTCGTCCTCGGCCATCCAGCAATCCAGGAAGATGACGATGAACAGCGCCTTCATGATGAAGTCGATGCCGGTGAGGTCCACCGGGAGCCCCGAGGCCACGTACGATCCCACGGCGGCGAACCCGGCCCAGTACACGAGGTTGAGCCCGGTGATCCAGGCGTACGTCCAGAAGCGGTCGACGCCGTGCGGCACCTCGAGCGGCTGGCACAGCGCGAACGTCTCGTCGATAAGGCCGTAGCGCAGAAACGCGCGCAGGCGCCCCGCGCCGCGGTACTTCTCCAGCATGCTGATGCCGTAGAACAGGTGGCGCGCGTTGATCATGAGCACGACGAGGAACACCGCGAGCGGCGCGAACGACGCGGTGAGCATGTCGGCCACCACGAACTCGGCAGACCCGGCGAATATGGACACGGCCATGAGGGGCGCGGCCCAGGCGGGAAGCCCGATGGACGTGGCGTACACGCCGTAGGACAGCCCGCAGAACGCGAAGCCCGCCATGAGGGGCAGCGTCTGCTTGAAGGCGAAGGGGAAGGCGGCCGCCGCCCGCGCGCGGCGGGAGGCGGTGCGCGCCGCGTCGGCGGCGGGGGCGGGTGCGCCGTCGAAGGCGGCGCCGTCCGGGTTCTCGTCCATGATGCTCCTCGTCATGCTCGTTCGGTGGTGGCTATGCTATGCTAGCCGCGAAAACCATGCAATATCGAAATTGCATGCAATGCAATTGCGCCCGCGCACGGCAAAGGAGGCTCGCGTGCCGTTCAACTCGTTCGACGACTACCCCATGAGCTGGAGGCCCGATCGCGCGCAGCTGCGCAAGCCGTACTACGCGTGCCTCGCCGACATGCTGGAGGAGGCCGTCCGCACGGGCGAGCTGCCCGTGGGCGTGAGCCTGCCGCCGCAGCGCGAGCTGGCCGACTTCCTCGACCTCAACCCCTCCACCGTCATGCGCGCCTACGCGCTGGCGCGCGAGCGCGGGCTCGTGTACGGCGTCACCGGCAAGGGCACGTTCGTCGCGCCGCACGCCAAGGGCGACCTCACGCTCACGGCCGACGGCTTCGACGAGGGCTGCATCGAGCTGGGCATGGTCACGGGCTTCAACCAGTGCGACGGCATGGTGGCCGAGGCCGTGCGCGCGGTGGCGCAGCGGGGCTACCTGTCGAAGCTCATGGACTACTCCAACCCCTGCGGCTACCCGCACCACATCGAGGCGGGGCGGCGCTGGCTGTCCTGGAAGGGCGTGCGCAGCGAGCCCGCCTGCGTCATGGTGACGTCGGGCGTGCAGAACGGGCTCGTCGTCACGCTGTGCGCGCTGTTCCGCGCCGGGGACCGCATCGCGGTGGACGCCTACACCTTCCCGAACTTCATCGAGCTGGCGAAGCTCTTGGGCATCGAGCTGATCCCCGTAGCGGGCGACGCGGCCGGCATGCGCGCCGACGCGCTGGACGCGCTGTGCCGCTCGGTGGACGTGCGGGGCGTCTACCTGATGCCCACCTGCGCGAACCCCACCACCGTCCACATGCCCGCCGAGCGGCGCGAGGACATCGCCCGCGTGGCGGAGCGGCGCGACCTCGTGGTCATCGAGGACGACCTGGGCGGCACGGTGGAGGGCCTCGACGGCGAGCTGGGACGGCCCGTCACGCCGCGCTTCATCGACCTGCTGCCCGATCGCACCGTCCACATCGCCGAGACCACCAAGACCCTGGCCAACAGCCTGCGCATCGCGTTTCTGGCCTGCTCCGAGCGCTTCAAGGACCGCATCGCGCACGCCGTGTTCAACGTGAACGTCAAGACGTCCTCGCTCGACGCCGAGGTGGTGGCCGAGCTCATCCTCAGCGGGGGAGCGGCCGGCATCGTGGCCCGCAAGCGCCAGCTCATGGTGGAGATGAACGAGCTGTACGACCGCATCTTCCCCGAGGCGCCGGCCCCGTCGTTTCCCTACCCGCTGTTCCGCTGGATGCCCATCGACCTGGAAGGGTCGTCGGCCCAGATCGAGGAGCGGCTGCGCGCGGCGGGCGTGCGCGTCTACCACGGCGACCGGTTCCGCGTCTCGGGCGAGGCGCCGGGCTCGTTTTTGCGCGTGTCGCTGTCCACCTGGGACGCGCCCGCCCGCCTCGGGCACGGCCTGCGGGTGCTCAGGCGCGAGCTGGACGCGGCCGGCGAGGACTCCTGTGTTTGTGCTGCGCCGCGCTTGCCCTGACGGGCGCGTTTCGCTATACTTAGCAACTTGCGTACCGATATACCTTGAATGAAAGAAGAGAGACGAACCTTGAACCCGCTCCTCATCATCATGCTCATCCTGCTCGTCGTTTCGGGCTTGGGCCTCATCGTATTCATCCTGCTGCATTCCGGCAAGGGCACGGGCATCTCCGACATGATCGCCAGCTCGGTGTACTCCACCCAGACCGGCACGAGCATCGTCGAGAAGAACCTCGACCGCATCACCATCGCCTTCGCGATCGTCTTCATGCTGTCGCTCATCGTGCTCATGATCATCTACCCGCACGGCACGATCTCAAAATAGCGGAAATTGCCCCTTCACAACGCAGAGGGGTTCGGGTAGAATAACCTGCGTTGCGTTTCAGGCAACACGTCGGAGTGGTGGAACGGCAGACACGCTAGCTTGAGGTGCTAGTGCCCGTTTAAGGGTGTGCGGGTTCAAATCCCGCCTCCGACACCAGAGAGAAACGAGAGAGCCTTCGGGCTCTCTTTTCGTATATGGCCGCCTCCTCGCGCGCGGCCGCGACCGCCGTCGGCGAAAGGAGCGAGCGTGGCGAAGGCGCTTGCAACGAAGAACGCGGTATCGGAGCGCATGCGCTCGATACGGCGCGTGCTGTGGATCATCCTCGTGCTCAACCTGGCCGTGGCCGCCGCCAAGTACGCCTACGGCGCGATAAGCGGCTCGGCGTCCATGCAGGCCGACGGCATCCACTCGGTGTTCGACTCGGCCGGCAACGTGGTGGGCCTCGTCGGCATCGCGCTGGCGGCGCGGCCGGCCGACGACAGCCACCCCTACGGCCATGCGAAGTTCGAGACGTACGCGAGCCTCGTCATCGGCGTGCTGCTGCTTTTGGCGGCCTTCGAGGTGGGGTCGAGCGCGGTGGGCAAGCTGGCGTCGGGCGTGTACACGGCCGAGGTCACCCCGCTGTCGTTCGTGGTCATGGTGGGCACGCTGGCCGTCAACCTGGGCGTGACCACCTACGAGCGCCGGTGCGCGAAGCGGCTCAAGAGCGAGGTGCTGGCGGCGGACGCGAACCACACGCTGTCCGACGCGCTCGTGTCCATCGGCGTCATCATCGGCCTGGCGGCCGTCGCGCTCGGCTTCCCCATGGCCGACCCCATCATGGCCCTCGTGGTGACCGTGGCCATCCTGGCCACCGCCTACGACGTGTTCAAGCACGCGCTGGCCACCCTGTCCGACCACGCGCGCATCCCCGAGACGGACGTGCGCGCCGCGGCCATGGAGGTCCCGGGGGTGCAGGACGCCCACCACATCCGCACGCGCGGCACCGAGGGCGAGGTGTACGCCGACCTGCACGTGCTCGTGGCGCCCGAGATGACGGTGGGGGAGGCCCACGAACTGTCCGAGCGGGTGGAGCGGGCCGTGATGCGGCGGTTCCCCAACGTGATCGAGGTGCTCGTGCACATCGAGCCGAACGACGGCCACGAGGACTAGGGGGCGCGCATGACCGAGGCGGTGTTCTTCGACGTGGGCAGCACGCTCATCCGGCCGTGCCCTTCGGTGGCCGAGACGCTCGCGCGCGTGGCGGCCGAGCGCGGCCACGGGTGCACGGTGCGCGACATCGAGCCGCACATGCCGGCCATGGACGCGTACTACGAGGCCGAGTACCTGCGCGACGGCGATTTCTGGTGCTCGCACGAGGGCTCGACGGCCATCTGGCTCGACCAGTACCGCTACGTGTGCCATCTCGCCGGCATCGGCCACGATGCGGAGGGCGTGGCGCAGACCGTGCACGAGGCGTACCGGAGCGCGGGCTCCTGGGAGCTGTACGCCGACGTCGTGGAGTGCCTGAGAGCGCTCAAGGAGAGCGGGTACGCGTTGGGCGTGGTGTCGAACTGGGATGCGGGCTTGGAGGGGCTCCTGCGCGACCTGAGGCTGCTGCCGTACTTCGACACGGTGGTGTCCTCGGCGGTGGTGGGCTATCGCAAGCCGAACCCGGTGATCTTCGATCTCGCCTGCGAGCGGATGGGCGTGCGAGCCGCGGCGTGCGTGCACGTGGGCGACCGGCCCGACGCCGACGGCGACGGGGCCCGCGCGGCAGGCGTCCGGCCCGTGATCATCGACCGCCACGACGCCGAGGCCGGCTGCGGTTACGAGCGCATGGCGGCGCTCACCGATCTCTTGGAGTTGCTCTAAGCGGCATCACCCGGAGCGGGGCATGAAAAAAGCCCGTCGGCGAACCGACGGGCTTGTACGATCATGGAGCGGACGACGGGGTTCGAACCCGCGACCCCGACCTTGGCAAGGTCGTGCTCTACCAGCTGAGCCACGTCCGCATGGGTAACGCTCTTCAGTTCTCAAACCAACCGTCCCGCAAGGGAAGGATGGAGGCGACGCCCGGATTCGAACCGGGGGTGAAGGCTTTGCAGGCCTCTGCCTTACCACTTGGCCACGTCGCCATCTCGTCGATGTCGTCATGAAAAGGCCGGTCAAAACTGTTGCGTATGACCGGCCTTGTAGTGACGATGGAGCGGACGACGGGGTTCGAACCCGCGACCCCGACCTTGGCAAGGTCGTGCTCTACCAGCTGAGCCACGTCCGCATCGGCGAGGAAATATGATACTTGAAGTGATTCGACCGCGCAACCCCTGATTTCGGAAAAGTTCACGAAAATATTTCCGAAATTTGTCTTTGACGCTCAGCGATCTTCTGGTAGACTATCTGCTTGCTGACGCGGAAAACTTCCAACGCAGCGCACGTTCATGGGCGATTAGCTCAGGGGGAGAGCACTACCTTGACACGGTAGGGGTCACAAGTTCAAATCTTGTATCGCCCACCATGAATTCTGAAAGAGCCTTCGCAGTCGAAGGCTCTTTTTTGTTGTCCGGCAGCAGTCTCGTGGTACCAGGGCCGCGCCGGGCGGCGGGAGAGCGCGCGGGGCGGGGGCCGGCGCAGCGGCCCCCGTGCGCGCTAGTCCTCGTCCTCGAGCTTCTTGAACTCGTGGTGCCCGCAGTTGGGGCAGGCGGGCAGCGCCTCGGCGTCGCTCGTGATGCGCACGACGTAGCCGCAGTGCTCGCAACGGTAGCGGCCTGCGCCGGGCTTGTCGCCGGTTTGGTATTCCATGGTCGTCTCCTTCCGGTCGGGTGCCTTCGCGCCCCCAGCCTACCGCAGCCGCCCCCGCGTGCGGTGGCGGCGCCGTAACGGTTCCCCGTCCGCTCGCTTGCGCGGCCCGGCGCGCGAATTCGCGCCAATTCACCCGGATAGGGTATGGTGCGCCGCGCCCGCAACCGGGAAGATGAGGGGCGAAACGAAAGCGGTCGAGCGCCCGGATGCGGGCGGAAAGCGAGGAGCCATGGACGTCGGTTCGCGCGATGCGGTCATCTCCATCAACATCCCCTTCGTCAGCGACGAGCGGCCCTTCCAGACGGGCCACTGCCTCGTGGGCGACCGGGAGGCGCGCATGCGCTACCTCGACGCGCTCGCGGCCGAGGCGCGCGCGGTGGCGCCCGAGGCGGCGGGCTGCACGGTGCGTGCGGTGAAGGTGGTCGGGCCGAGCCCCTCCATCATGAGCCCCGACGCCCTGGGCGCGCTGCTGCGCGAGGTGCGGCAGCTGTTCGACGTGGCCGACGGCTGCGAGGTGGGCATCGAGGCCGCGCCCCACACCGTGGGCGTGCCCTCGCTCACGGGCTGGGGCCAGGGCAAGGTGAACCGCGTCGTCCTGCGGGCCGACAGCGTGCAGCCCGAGGAGCTCGCGGCCCTCCAACGCCCCTTCGACAGCGTGCAGGTGCAGAACGCGCTGCTGTTCCTCGAGCGCTTCCACCTGGGCAACGTCGACGTGGCGCTGCGCTACGGCATCCCGGGCCAGACGGAGGCGTCGCTCATGCGCACCCTCCGCTCGGTCGCGGGCATCGAGCCGGCGCACCTCACGCTCGAGCCGCTGCTGGCGGCGGAGGAGGGCGTCGCCGACGAGGAGGCCCAGCGGCGCCTCTACGAAGCGGCGTGCGAGCGCCTGTCCTCGTACGGCTTCGAGCAGTACGCCGTGGGCCGCTTCGCCCGGGACGCGGCGCATCGCGAGGCGTTCGCTACGGCGCTCGGGCGCGGCGCCCAGCTCGTCGGCCTCGGCATCGACGCCCGCAGCGTCTACGGCTCCGTCGCCTACGTCAACACGTCCGACTACGCCGCGTACGTCGCGCACAGCGCCGATGCGCGCGAGACGGTGGCCGAGGCGGCCGCCCTCGACGCTGCGGCCCGCGCCCGCCTGTTCGTGCGCACGCGCCTGGCCTGCGGCGGCGGTTTCACCGCCGACGAGCTCGCCGCGGCGTGCGGGCCGCTCGACGCGGCGCTCGCCCGCGAGCTCGACGAGCTGGAGCAGGCGGGCCTCCTCGAGCGCGCCGGGGGCGCGTCGCGCCTCACGCGGCGCGGCATGTTCGCCTGGGCGCGCTGAGCGCTACAGCCGCGCGGGGGCGTCGGCCGCCTCGCGCCCCTTCTCCTGCACGAGGTCGATGAGCTCCTGCTGGGTGTGCACGCCCAGCTTGCTGTACACGTTCGAGATGTACGTCTTGATGGTGTTCTCGGACAGCACCAGCTTCTCGGCGATCACCTTGCGGCTGCGGCCCTGGGCCAGGTAGGGGAGGATCTCGGTCTCGCGCGCAGTCAGCAGGTTCTCCAGCGCGAGGGTGGCGCACGCCGTGTCGATGTCGGTCTCGGCGGCGTGCTCGGCCGGGCGCACCATGCCCCAGCTCTCGTAGGGCGACGCGCTCGTGGACATGAACAGGCACGCCAGCAGCAGCGACGTGGACATGAGCACCGACGCCTCGTGGTCGAGCCCGTACAGGAACGTGTCGATGGAGATGAGTCCCACCCCCTGGCCGAGCGCCATCATGCACCCCATGAGCGCGAACAGCCACCGCACCATGCCGCGCGACTGCGTGGCCAGGTACACGCACAGCACCCAAAGCACCACCTGCGTCATGTAGTAGCCGGCCACGCACAGGATGAACCCGACGAACGCATTGCCGTTGAGCGCCACGAGCGTGAACCCGAGGGCCAGAAGCGGGATGCCCGTGTGGTAGATGAGGCGGTTGAAGTCGAACCGGCCCCGGAACACCACGACGGCCGCCGCGCCCGCCGCCAGCAAGAAGCCGATGGACGACAGCGGGTTGAGCGCGCTGTGCCCCTCGCCGGCGGTGATCTGCGTGAAGATGCCCTGCAGCATGCCTAGGGCGAGCCCCGCCAGCAGCAGCGTCAGCACGAACTTCACGGGGATGCGCGCCCGCTCCACCTTCCGCGACTCCTTGAGGCCGTAGTGGCGGCGCAGCCGGTCGAGCACGGGCGGCGCGAGCACGAGGAACGCCACCATGAGCCCCTCGCGGGCGTTGCCGCCGATCCAGTACAGCGACATCTGCACGGGCACGCAGATGACGAGCGCGGCGATGGCTGCGGTGGAGATGAAGCGCAGGCGCGTGGCTCCCATCGACCCGAACAGCTCGCCGATCTCGGCGTACAGAAACGCGCTGGCCGCGCCCATGGCGACCGACTGCACGGCGAAGGGCGCGCCCGCGAGCTCGCCGTCGAAGCTGCCGTCGGCGAGGTCGGACGCCAGGATGACGGCTCCCAGCGCGAAGGCGAGCGCGTAGCGCCGCGCCCGCCGCTGCGAGCGTGTGCCGCCATCGCCCAGGTAGCGCATGAGGAACAGGGCGAACCCCGTGACCGCGAAGGCCAGCAGCAGCGCGAAGCGCGACGGCAGCGCGACGGGCCCGAGCTCGATGACGAGGCTCGTCGGGCTCTGGTAGATGATCCAGTTCCACGACCAGAACAGCCCCAACACGATGCAGAACACGATATCGAGCGCCGAAGCGCGCCGCTTCGCCATGATGAACCACCGTCTCCCTCGCAGCCCCGAACGGGCCGCCGAACCCCTCTTGCCGACATCGATCCCATGGTACGCAACCGCGGTTGCCCGCACAAGCGAAACGTTGACGCCGACGCTCCCTTTTCCCTTCCATGGTCGCATGAAATCGCAGATCACCGTTCACCCGAGACGGGTGAATTGCGGGCGATTTCCGGGTTTGGGCCCCCGTCGGGTGAGTACAAGCGCCCGCGCAGCGGCGATGATGCGGTGCAGCGGGCCGAGCGGCCCGGCATCATGCACGAACGGGAAAGGGGAAAGACATGGGAGAAGATCTGACGCGCCGCGATTTCCTGATGGGCGCCGCCGCGATGGGAAGCATCGCCGCGCTCGGCTTGGCGGGGTGCGCGCCCCAGACGACGAACGCGGGCGCCGCCGACAAGACCGAGACGGCCAAGGCGGACGCGGGCGGCGAAGGCGGCGGGGAGGGCGGCGGCCCGGGCGGCGGATCGTCCGAGCCCACGGCGTTCTCGGGCCTCACCGACGACGGCCGCGTGCGCGGCTACTGCGGCCCCGGCGACTGGCTGGGCGCGCCGCCGACGGTCGACGACGCCGACATCGTGGACGAGAAGACGTTCGACGTGGTGGTGTTCGGCGGCGGCCACGCGGGCCTCATGGCCGCGTGCGGCGCGGTCGACGAGGGCGCCACGGTGGCGGTCATCGAGATGCAGCCGTGGTCGAGCTACGTGGACGAGGAGAACACGAGCGGCACGAACCTGGCGGGCTGGTACGGCGAGGACATCGGGCACGTGAACTCGCAGTTCCTCATCGAGCGCGGGTTCGGCCCCTACAACACCGGCGAGATCACGGCCGAGTTCTGCAAGCGCGCGGGCGGGCGCGTGAACCCGGGCCTGCTGCGCAACTACGTGCAGAGCTCCGGCCCCATGTTCGACCGCTACAAGGAGATCTACGACGGCTACGAGGCCGAGCGCAAGGCCAACGACAGCGCCGTGTTCATGAAGGACACCCAGGTGGTCATCCCCGGCGTGGACGTGCCCGACGAGGGCACCTTCGACATGTCGAACATGTTCGAGTACCCGCTGTGCAACACGCAGGCGGCCTGGAGCGGCGCGAACGTGGAGTACCCCATCGAGTGCGGCGGCTACAAGACCTGGCCGTGCAACGCGCAGTTCTACGGCTACCAGGGCAACAACATCGAGTTCGTGCACAAGTACATCGTCAAGCACACGCAGGAGAACGGCGCGGAGTGGTTCTTCCAGCACACGGGCACCGTGCTCGTGCAGAACGACGCGGGCGACGTGACCGGCCTCATCGCCGAGGGCCCCGACGGCTACGTGAAGTTCAACGCGAACAAGGGCGTGGTGCTGGCCGCGGGCGACTTCATCGGCGATCCCGCCATGTGCTGGGCGCTGCTCAACGAGGGCATGGAATGGGGCGAGCGCAGCGGCGCGACGAAGGACGACTGGACGCAGACCGGCTTCCGCACCGGCGCGGCCCACAAGATGGGCTGCTGGGCGGGCGGCATGATCGAGCCCAGCCCGCGCGGCTGGATGGGCCTCGGCGGCGCCGCGAGCGGCCCGTGGGGCACCGCGCCCCTGCTCATGCTCAACTCCGAGGGCAAGCGCTTCTGCAACGAGGGCGCCATCCCGCAGCTCTCGGCGGTGTCGCTGCGCCAGCCGCACGGCCTGTGCACCTGGGTGTCGGACGCGAACTGGAAGGATATCGTGGGCAAGGCCCCGCTCGACCACGGCGCGCCGAACTTCGGCATGGACGACTACATGGACGCGCTCGAGGCCGACATGGCGAAGGTGCCCGTGGGCGACGCCGAAGGCTACGAGGTGGTGGGCGCGAACCTGGCCGAGCGCAAGATGATGAAGGGCACGGTGTTCGCCGCGAACACGCTGGAGGAGCTGGCGACCATCCTGGGCTACGAGGGCGACGCGGCGACGGAGTTCGTCAAGAGCATCGAGCATTACAACGAGCTGTGCCGCAGCGCCGACGGCGACACCGACTTCGGCAAGGACGCCGCCTACCTGGCGCCCATCGAGACCCCGCCCTTCTACGGCGGCAAGGGCCAGCTGTCCCACAGCTCCACGCCCATGATGGTGACGATGTCGGGCCTCGTGTCCGACGAGTCGCAGAACGTGCTGAAGACCGACTGGACGCCCATCAAGGGCCTGTACGCGGCCGGCAACTGCCTGGGCGGCCGCTACGGCTTCGGCTACAGCACGCCGTTCGCGGGCAACTCCGTGGGCATGGCGATGACGCACGGCTGGCTGGCCGGCAAGACGGTGGCGAACCTGTAGGCGCCGCCGCGCGACGCGGATCCCGAGGAACCCCCTCCCTCCCGTTCCTCTCTCCGAGAAAGGGCCGTTTACGGCCCTTTCTTCATGTTCCGGCCCGTACGGGGCCGTCTTCGGCAGGGCGCATCGCCCGAGGAGGCGTCGGCGCGCCCCGCCCGCCGCCCGCCGGCGGGGCGGCGCGTACGAGGCGCTTTGCGCTGCGAATTCGGGCGCCGGGCGCTTCCTGATCGAAAAAATCAAGATTACCCCGGGGTAAGAAACGCCGATGCCGATTGTTTGCGGGGGGGGGGGCTCTATCATTACCCTTGACGGTACTACATCAAGCGCAAATCGCATAGGCAAGACGGAATCCTCCGAGAGGGGGCTTGGCTTGTCGGTGCCTGCGCCGGGGTAAAGGATCGAGCTGGAACCGACACGGCGACATAGCATGCTCAGAACCGCGAGGAGGGCCGCTGCAACGGCGCTCCTCGCGGCGCTCGCTGCCTGCTGCCTGGCGCTGGCCTGCCCGGCGGCGCCGGCGCGCGCCGAGGGCGGGGGCGCGTCGGTCGAGCTGTACGAGGGCGCCCCCTCGGCGAACGAGCGGTTCTCGGTGGCGGGGATGCTTCCCGGCGACGCGGAGTCGCGCGACTTCGCCGTGAAGGTGGCGCACGCGGAACCCCTCGACGTCCGTTTCGCCGTCGAGGTCGTTTCGGACGAGCGGGGCTTGGCGGACGTCCTGAACGTGCGCCTGGAGGACGCTGCGGGCGCGGTCGTGTACGACGGGCCGGCGAGCGCGCTGTCGCGGGAGCCCGCCGCGCTCCGGGTGGACGACGGCGCGGGGGAGACCGTCCTCGCCTGCCGGGTCACCGTGTCGTTGAGCGCGTCGGCGGGCAACGAGTTCCAGGGGGCGCACGCGCAGGTCGACCTGCATTGGTCGGTGGACGCGTCCGACGAGGGGAAACTGGCACCTCTGGCGAAGACGGGCGATGCGCTCGGGGCCGCGCTCGGGGCGCTCGCGCTGCTGTGCGTCGCCGCGGCGGCGGCCCTCGCCGCGAGGAGGCTGCGGGGCCGGCGCAGGCAGGCGCTCCGCCTGGTAGCGGCCGCCGCGCTGGCTTCGCTGGTCGTCGCGCTCGCCTGGGCGCTGCTCTCGCCGCGCGCCAGCGTGCGCGGGAACGTCTTCGACACGGGCACCGTCTCCATCGACCTGAACGGCGGCGCGCCGGCGTTCTCCGAGCGATCGGCGCGGCTGGAGCCGGGCCGGGCCGTCACGGAGGAGCTCGTCGTCGCCAACACGGGGACGGCCGCCGCCCGCTACTGCCTGTACCTCGAAAACCTCCAAGGCGACGCGGCCGATGCGGTGGAGTTCACCGTGCTCCTCGGCGATGCGGTGCTGTTCTCGGGCGACGCGGCGCAGCTGGAGCGCCGCGGCTCCTGCGCGTCCCCGACGATCCTCGAACCCGGCCAGGCCGAGACGCTCGCCGTCTCGGTGCGCCTGCGGGAGGGGGCCGGCGACGACCGCCAGGGCGGCGGCGTCGGGTTCGACCTCTGCGCCGACGCGGTGCAGGTCGCGAACGTCGGGGGAGGGGGGTTCTGATGGCCTCGGCGAGCCCTTCGACGGCCGCCGCGCCGCGCGGCCTTCGCCTCGCGCTCGCGGCGAGCGCCCTGTTGCTGGCGGCGTCGGCGCTGGTCGCGACCGGGACGACGCGCGCCTGGCTCGCCGACGCCGTGGTGAACGAGGGCAACGTCGTCAGGTACGTCGAGCCGGCGGTCGCGCCGCTTGAGGAGGCTCCCGAGCCGGCGGAGGGGGCCGGCGGGCCCGACGCCCCCGCCGACGATCCCGCCGACGCCGCCCCGCTCCCTGCGGACGATGCGGCGCAAGGCGAGGCGTCGGATGCGGGGAAATCGCCTCCCGCCCCTGTGGGGCAGGGCGCCGATCCCGTCCCGGAGGACGTCGAGGGAGAGGGGTGAGGCGCTCATACGCGATTGCGCATTGAGGGCGGGCGACGCCCTTCATCCGAAACGAAGCGACAAGGAAGAGAGTCACATGGAAACGACCAACAACAGAAAGCTCATCGCCAGCGCGGCGCTCATCGTGGCGTCGGCGGCGCTGCTGCTGGGCCTCACGTTCGCCTGGTTCACCGACACCGCGGCGAACAGGGGCAACAAGATCCAGGCCGGCACGCTGCAGGTGGCGCTGCTGGAGAACGGGACGGACATCGGCGGGTCGTCCGATCCCGTGTTCGACCACAACCTGTGGGAGCCCGGCTATTCGACCGGCACCGCTTTGGCCGTGAGGAACGACGGCACGCTCGCCGTGAAATACAAGCTGGGCTTCCAGTTCGGCGACATGGGCCAGAGCAAGGGCATCGAGCGCGTCATCGACGTGTACGTGCTCGACCACGACGGCGCCGTGACCGACGCCGACGTGCCCGCGGGCACCCTGGCCGAGTTCGCGGACGGCTCGAAGGCGCTGGCCGAGGGAGACCTAGCCCCGGGCGCCACGAGCGACGCCGTGAACGTCGTGCTCAAGATGAGCGCCGGAGCGGGCAACGAGTACCAGGGCGCCATCGCGAACTTCGACATCCTGTTGACGGCCACGCAAGCCCCCTCCGAAGCCGACGGCTTCGGCAACAGCGACTACGACAAGGATGCCGTCGTGGACTTCGCGCCGGTCTCCGACGGCGAGGGGCTGAAGAAAGCGCTGGAGAGCGGCAAAAGCGTCTCTTTGGAGCAGGACGTCGTTCTGGGCGAAGTGCTGAAGCTCGAAGGCGACGTGGTGATACAGGGCAACGGCAACGCGCTCGTCGTTCCCGACGGGGCGGACCGGGTCATCGACGTCTCGAACGCAAGCGAACCCGTCAACATCACGCTTTCGGGGGTTGACGTCAAGGGGCCGGATTCCGGTTCCTACACGCGCGGCATGTCGTTCTACGGCAATGCCGAGGTCCGCTTGACGATGGACGACTGCTCGGTCTCCGCAAGCTCGTACGCGCTCAACGTGGCGAGCGAGAACAAGAACGTCGACCTGACCGTGAAGAACACGGTCCTCGACGGGTGGTGCGCGTTCCAGACATGGTCGCCGAATACGCGCGCAACGTTCGAGAACTGCACGCTCATCGGGACGAACGACAAATCCGAAGGGCCTTCGAACGGCTTTTCCACGGTCGTCATCAACGAGGATGCCGGCGGCAGCGCGATCGAGTTCCTGAATTGCCGCATCGAGGCGGTCGAGACCAACTCGAACGCGCAGACGCTGTTGAGCATCCGAAGCAACGACAACACCGTCACCTGCACGGGCTGCACGTTCGTGTACAACGGCGAAACGGTCGGCAGCGAGGACGCCCCGATACACCGGTACGACAATCTGTCGGGGAACAAGCTGATCATCGACGGCGTCGACGTCCTGGCGTAGGCTCGCTCGGGAGAAACGGGGAAGAGTATCTATGGAAACGACCAACAACAGAAAGCTCATCGCCAGCGCGGCGCTCATCGTGGCGTCGGTGGCGCTGCTGCTGGGCCTCACGTTCGCCTGGTTCACCGACACCGCGGCGAACAGGGGCAACAAGATCCAGGCCGGCACGCTGGAAATCGAGCTGAACGACGGCAGCGCCGCGCCGCTTATCAGCGGCGACGGCGTGCTGTGGGAGCCGGGCTCGTCGCAGAAGGCCGCGGTGACGGTGAGGAACGTCGGCAGCCTGTGGCTCAAGTACCGTTTCTCGGTTTCCGACCTCTCGGTTGCGGAAGCGGGCAATGGCGGCGACATCGCCGATGTCCTCGACGTGTACAAGGTCGACAAGGCGGCTGAAAGCGTCACGGCCGACGACCTGACCGCCGACAACAAGATCGGCACCCTGGCCGGCCTTGCCGCCGATGAGGAGGGGACGGGCGACGCCGTCCTCGCGCCTGCGGGGAATGCGAGCGATCCCGCGTACGCCGATGCTGACGCATTCACCCTCGTGGTGAAGATGCGCGAGGAGGCGGGCAACGCCTACCAGAACGCGGGCATCGACTTCACGATCAACGTGGTCGCCGCTCAATTCGCCCACGAGACGGACGGTTTCGGCAACAATGACTACGACGCTGCGGCGACGTACCCCGCGCTGGTGTCGTCGGAAGCGGAGCTCAGGGTAGCTGCAGCGAAGGGCGGCGTCGTGGAGTTGGCCGCCGACGTGGCGTTGACGGAATCGGTGACGTTCGTCGAGGACGCCGCGCTCGACCTGCAGGGCAGGACCTTGACCGTCGCGGGCGGCTCGCAGCCGATCAACGTCGCGTCGGGCAAGACGCTCGTCATCGAGGGCGACGGCCATATCGCAGGCGGCGTCTACGCGAACAGCAACGGCAACGTCGTGATCAACGCCGGGACCGGGTTCTCCCTGGCGTCGAGCGTAGACGCCGGCTGGGCCGTATGCGGAAATGCGAACGCGAACCTCACGGTGAACGGGGGGACGTACACCGCCACCGAAAAGGGCGCAGCGGTCATCCAGCGCACGGGGACGGGCGGCACGCTGAGCGTCTCCGATGCGACGGTGAACGTCGGGGTTTCGTCCGTGATGCAAAGCTGCGGCATCAGCTCGGGCGCGAGCGAAACCGTTCTGCGCAACGTGACGGTGAACGCGGGCCACAGCACAGCCGTGAAGCTCACGAGCGATTACAGCTCCGACACGATACGGGGAGGCTCGTTCGTCACCGACAAGACCGCCGAAGGCCTTGCGGCCAACCCCACCATCCGCTACAGCGGCAAGCTCGATATCTCCGACGCCTCCATCACGCGGGTGGGCACGGGCATCGGGTACTACAAAACATATCCGCCGGCCACCGAGGTCAAGGATCTGACGATCTCGAACGTGAGCTTCGACGCGGCCCCCGGCGCGGCAGGCGTCGACGTCGGCGTGCAGTGAGCGCGGGCCGTCGTTGAGGGGGCCGCATCCGCCGACCGGGGGCGGTTCGGCGAACAGCAAGCTAATCGAGCAGGGGGCGCGCCGCCGGCCCCCGCTCTCCATCGTCTGAGGAGATCCGTGTCTGCACGCAAAACCTTCACCATGCTGTCAAACATCGTCGCCAGCGTCGTCTTCGCGCTCGCGCTGTGCTTCACGGCGGTCGTCGTGGCGACGACGCTCGCGTCGGGACGGGGAGAGGCCAGCCTGCTGGGGTGGAAGCCCTACGTCGTGCTGTCCGATTCCATGCGGCCCGAGTTCCAGGTGGGCGACATTGCGGTGTCGCATGCGGTCGATCCCGCCACGCTGGGGCCGGGCGATATCGTGACGTTCGAATCCGTCGACCCCGACAGCTACGGCGAGGTGTTCACGCACAAGATCCGCGAGATCACGGAGTACGAGGGCGAGCGGGCGTTCGTCACCTACGGCACCACCACCGGCGACGACGACGCGTATCCCGCGCCGTTCAGCCGGGTGGTGGGGCAGTACGCGTTCCGCATCCCTCAGGCGGGCTACGTGTTCCAGTTCTTCAAGTCGCCGCTGGGCTACGTGGTGCTCGTGCTGGCGCCGTTCTCCGTCCTCATCGGGCTGCAGGTGAAGCGGTTCGCCGGCTTGCTCGCCCAGCGCAGGAGGGAGAGCGCCCGCGCGCTGGCCCAGGAGCAGGCGCGGTCGCGCGCGCTGGAGGCCGAGCTCGCCGTGCTGCGCGGGCGCCACGTCGCTCCGCCCGCCGCGCCCCGCCCGCCGCTGCCGCCCGACGGCGCGGACGCGCGCCGCATGCGGGGAGGGGGTTTCCGATGAGGGTCGAAGCGGCCGACCCCCGGGAGCACCTGTCGCCCGCGCAGATGTGCGTGATGGGCATGATCGCCGCGCATTCCGCGGAGGGCGGCGGCGCGATCCTGTCGAAGCGCCAGATGAGCATGCTGTCCGGTTACAGCGACGACGCGATCAAGCTGGCCGTTCGGGAGCTGAAGCGCAAGGGCTACCTGACGGTGGAGTCGCGCTTCGCCGAAGATGGCTCGCGCCTTTCGAACCGCTATCGCATCGTGGTGCCCGGTTAGCCCTCGCGCCCTCGCGGCGTCGCGCCCCGCCCGCCGTTCGCCGGCGGGGCGTTGCGGGGGCGGGCGAAGTCCGGTATCCTAGCCGTCGTGAGAGTACGCAAGCGCGTACGAAGGGGCGCACCACCTCGGGTGCGATCTGCTTCGTGCGCGCTTTTTTCATGCTCGGAGGGCGGTTATGCGCCGGCGGGCGGAGAGGAGGGACGGTGGCGAAGGTGAACGGGGTCGAGCGGCCCGACGCGGACGGCGGGACGCTCGCCGAGCTGCTGGCGCTCGACGGCGTGGACGCCGCGCGCGTGGCATGCGAGCTGAACGGCCTGATCGTGCCGCGCGACGCGTACGCGGCCACGGTGCTGCGGGCGGACGACGCGCTCGAGGTGGTCCGCTTCGTGGGAGGCGGCTGATGGATGCGCTCGCCCGTCGCATCGGCGCGGACGCGCGCGCGAGGCTGGCGGCGGCGCGCGTGGGCGTGGCGGGGCTCGGCGGCCTGGGGTCGCACATCGCCGTCATGCTGGCGCGCTCGGGGGTGGGCGCGCTGCACCTCGTGGACTTCGACCGCGTGGACGAGGGCAACCTGAACCGCCAGCACTACTTCCGCGAGCACCTCGGCCGACCGAAGACCGAGGCGCTCGCCGAGCAGCTGCGGCGCATCGAGCCGGGCATCGAGCTGGCGCTCGACCGCGTGCGCGTGGACGCCGGCAACGCGGCGGCGCTGTTCGCGGGCGAGCGCATCGTGTGCGAGGCCTTCGACGACCCCGCGTGCAAGGCCGACCTCGTGAACGCGCTGCTGGCGGAAACGCCGGACACCGTGGTGGTCGCGGGCAGCGGCATGGCGGGCGCGGGCCCGGCCGACGCCGTGGTCACGCGCCGGGCGGGACGGCGGCTGTACGTGTGCGGCGACGGCGCGACCGACGTGGCGGACGCCGCGCTGTTCGCGCCGCGGGTCGCCCTGTGCGCGGCGCAGCAGGCGCTCGTCGCGGTGCGCCTCGTGCTGGGGCTCGAAGAAACGTGACGACATACGCGAAACGGGCCGCGGAGGCGGCCGGGAAGGGATAGCCATGGCATACGAACCGGACACCTGGTCGCTCGGCGGCCGCACGTTCACCTCGCGCTTCATCCTGGGGTCGGGGAAGTTCAACCTCGACCTCGTGGAGGCGGCGGTGCGCGACGCGGGCGCGCAGATCGTCACGCTGGCCGTGCGCCGCGCGAACACGGGGCAGGACGAGAGCATCCTCGACGCCATCCCCGAAAGCGTGACGCTGCTGCCGAACACGTCGGGGGCGCGCACGGCCGAGGAGGCGGTGCGCATCGCGCGGCTGGCCCGGGCGATGGGCTGCGGCGACTTCGTGAAGGTGGAGGTCATCCGCGATGCGGCCTACCTCATGCCCGACAACGCCGAAACCGTGCGGGCCACGGCGCTGCTGGCCGAGGAGGGCTTCGTCGTGCTGCCCTACATGTTCCCCGACCTCGTCTGCGCGCGCGACCTCGTGCGGGCGGGCGCGGCGGCCGTCATGCCGCTGGCGGCGCCCATCGGCTCGAACAAGGGCCTGGCGGCGCGCGACTTCATCAAGATCATCGTCGAGGAGGTGGACGTGCCCGTCATCGTGGACGCGGGCATCGGCCGGCCGTCGCAGGCGTGCGAGGCCATGGAGCTGGGCGCGGCCGCGGTCATGGCGAACACCGCGGTGGCCACGGCGGGCGACGTGCCCCTCATGGCGGCCGCGTTCAAACGCGCCGTGGAGGCGGGCCGCGCGGGCTACCTCGCCGGCATGGGGCGCGTGCTCGACCGCGCCGAGGCCTCCTCGCCCCTTACCGGGTTCCTCGCGGACTAGGGGGCGCGCATGGACATCGCAAGCGCCCCGCGCTTCCCGCGCCTCGACGCCGTGGACCCGGCGGACGTGGCGCGCGACCGCGGCATCGATCCCTTGGCCTACCTTCCCGACATGGACGTTACCGACTCGCCCGTGCTCGGCGAGCTGCTCGACCGTGCGGCGGCGTTCGACTTCGACGCCGTGGGGCAGGCCGACGTGCGCGCCGCGCTCGCGGCCGAGCGCCTTACGCCCGAGGGCTTCGGCGCGCTGCTGTCGCCGGCCGCCGAGCCGATGCTGGAGGAGCTGGCCGCCGCCGCCCGCGCCGCGCGCCGGCGCTGGTTCGGCAGCACCGCGTACCTGTTCACGCCGCTGTACCTGGCGAACTACTGCGACAATCACTGCGTGTACTGCGGGTTCAACCGCGACAACGACATCTGCCGCGCGCGCCTCGACGCCCCCGGCATCGTCGCCGAGCTCGACGCGATCGCGGCGACCGGCCTCGAGGAGATCCTGCTGCTCACGGGCGAGGATCGCGCGCGCACCGACGTCGCCTACATCGGCGAGGCGTGCAAGCTGGCCGCCGAGCGCTTCCGCATGGTGGGCGTGGAGGTGTACCCGATGAACGAGGACGAGTACGCCTACCTGCACGCATGCGGCGTCGACTACGTCACGGTGTTCCAGGAGACGTACGACCCCGCCCTCTACGGCAAGCTCCACCTGGCGGGGCGCAAGCGCGTGTTCCCCTACCGCGCGAACGCCCAGGAGCGCGCGCTGAGGGGCGGCATGCGGGGCGCGGCGTTCGGCGCCCTGTTGGGCCTGGGCGACTTCCGGCGCGACGCGCTCGCCTGCGGCCTGCACGCGTGGCTGCTGCAGCGCGCCTACCCGCACGCCGAGCTGTCGCTGTCGTGCCCGCGCCTGCGCCCCATCGTCGGGAACGGATCGCTGGGGCCGCGCGACGTGGGCGAGCGCCAGCTTCTGCAGGTGATGTGCGCCTACCGCCTGCTGCTGCCGCAGGCGGGCATCACCATCTCGTCGCGCGAGCGCGCGGGCTTCCGCGACGAGGTCATGGGCATCGCCGCCACGAAGATATCGGCCGGGGTGTCCACGGGCGTCGGCGAGCACGCGGGCGAGGAGGAGGCGGGCGACGACCAGTTCGAGATCGCCGACGGCCGCGACGTGTCCCAGGTGCGCGCCGCCCTGCGCGCGGCCGGCCTCGAGCCGGTGATGAACGACTATGTGCGCCTGTGAGCCCGGCTTCCGGACCCCGTCGTTCGCGCGCATCTTCGTCACCGACCGCGTGAGCTGCGCGCGCCCGCTGCCGCAGCAGGTGGAGCTCCTCGCCGCGGCGGGCGCCGTCGACGCGGTCATCCTGCGCGAGAAGGACCTCGACGCCGATGCGTACGCGCGCCTCGCGGCCGAGGTGGCCGCCGCCTGCGCCCGCTGCGGCGTCGCGTTCGCCGCGCATACGCAGGTGGACGCGGCGCGCCGCATCGGGTGCGCGGCCGTGCACCTGCCGCTGCCGCTGCTGCGCGCGCAGGGGCGCCCGGACGGGTTCGCCTGGGTGGGCACGAACGTCCACGAGGCCGAGGAGGCGGACGAGGCCGAGGCGCTCGGGGCCGACGCGCTCGTCGCGAGCCCCGTGTTCGCCCCCTCGTGCAAGCCGGCGACGACGGCGCGGGGGCTGCCCTTCCTGCGCGCGACGGTGCGGCGCGCGCACGTGCCGGTGTTCGCGCTGGGCGGCATCACCGACGAGAACGAGCCTCTGATCAGGGAGGTCGGTGCGGCAGGCGCCTGCCGCATGGCGGATTACGCGCGTCGGTGAGGCGCGCGGCAAGGCGTCCCGTGCAAATCGGGGCGAAGTAGGGGATAATGGGACGTCGACAAGCGAACGAGCGGTTCGGCGACGGAAACGGGGGAGACGCGGTGGGAGCGTCCAATTTCAGCGAGCGGGAACTGGCGGGCGGGTGCGAGACGTACGCGCGGACGGTGAACGACATCAAGGATCGGTACGGGTTCGATTTCGTGTCCATCGGCCTGACGGCCTTCATCGGCGCGCCGCTCAAGTGGGTCTACAGCGCGGGCGCCACCGGCGAGCGCCACCGCCGCATCGTGCTCGCGCCCGGGCACGGCATCGGCGGCATCACCATCAAGGCGGGCAAGCCCATGATGTTCACCAACATCGACGAGGAGATCGACCCGCGCGAGTACTCGTCGTACCCCATCGTGTTCGCCGAGGACCTGCACAGCTTCTGCGCGCTGCCCCTCACGCGCGACGGGCGCGTGGTGGCCGTGCTGCTGTGCGCCTTCCGCACCGCCAGCGACCAGCACGAGGCGGCGTTCCACCGGCTCATCGAGGGATTGGGCGACACGCTGTGCGGCCTGAGGGTGGTGACGAGCGACTTCATGGACTTCGAGAGCATCGCGGCCGAGAAGCGCTCCGACAACCAGAAGAACCCCATCTTCATCCGCTCGGAGCTCTCGCGCGTCATCGCCGCGCAGGAGGACGAGCGCAAGCGCATCTCGCGCGAGCTGCACGACGGCATCGCCCAGGAGCTGCTCACGCTGTCGTTCGTGTTCAAGCGCCTCTGCGCGCACGTGGACGCCGAGGGCGCCGACCTGCTCGCGGAGGCCAACAACGACCTGGACCGCGTGCTCGACGAGCTGCACAACATCTCGGTGGAGCTGCGCCCGTCGGCCCTCGACCACCTGGGGTTTGTGGCGGCCCTGCGCTCGCAGGCGGCCGTGTTCGAGCGCACGTACGGCAGCGAGATCGTGTTCGAGGGCAGCCTGTCGCGCGACCGCTTCGACCAGGCGCTCGAGACGCAGGCGTACCGCATCTGCCAGGAGGCCATCCTGAACGCCTGCAAGTACTCGGGCTCGGAGAAGGTGGTCGTGAAGCTCGAGGACTCGGCCGGATGGCTGCACGTGGGCGTCGTCGACTACGGCTGCGGCTTCGACACCGAGCAGCCCGAGATCAAGGGGAGCGGCTGCGGCCTCGTGGGCATGCAGGAGCGCGCGAGCGTCATCGGCGCCACCCTCACGATGGAATCCGACGAGCACGGCACGAGGGTGACGCTGGTCGCGCCGATGCACGTGGTGGAAGGCAAGGAGGTGGACGCATGATCCGCGTAATGCTGGCAGACGACCACGAGGTGGTGCGCGCGGGCTTCAGGATGATCCTCGAGCAGGATCCCGACGTGCGCGTGGTGGCCGAGGCGGCCGACGGCGCGCAGGCCTACGCCATCGTGGCGCGCGAGAAGCCCGACATCCTGCTCATGGACATCTCCATGCCGCCGGGGCAAAGCGGCCTGGTGGCCTGCGAGAAGATCGCGAAGGACTTCCCCGGCACGAAGGTGGTCATCCTCACGATGTTCGCCGAGCCGGAGTACCTGTTCTACACGCTGCGCGGGGGAGCTGCGGGCTACGTGCTGAAGAACTCGTCGTCCGAGGAGCTGATCGCGGCCGTCCATGCGGTGGCCGAGGGCGGCAGCTACATCCACCCGAAGATGACGGCGCTGCTCACCAAGCAGCTCGTGACGGGAGGCGAGGAGGAGGACCGCTCCTACCAGCAGCTGTCGAACCGCGAGCTGGAGATCCTGCAGCTTCTGGCGAAGGGCTTCACGAACAAGGAGATCTCCGAGCAGATATTCCTCTCGGTGAAGACCGTGGAGGCCCACCGCTCGAAGATATACCAGAAGCTCGGCCTCAAGACCCGTGCCGACCTCGTGGACTACGCCCTCCGGCACAAGCTGCTGAACGTGTAGCCGCCCTTCCCGGTGCCGTCTTCGGTAAGCCGCGAAGCCGCGCGGCCCACCGAAGACGGCACCGGCTACTTCTCGGCGCTCGCCTTCGGCTTCGCGGTGCGTCCCAGGGTGAACGACAGGGCGCGCGTGGGGCAGGCGTCGATGCACGATCCGCAGGCCATGCAGTCGCCCGCGCGCACGATCACGTCGCGCTCGGTGAGCACCGGGTCGAGGATGGCGGGGTCGGACAGGCACGAGCGCTTGCACGCGTCGCAGCGGATGCACGCGCTGCGGTCGAACTTGACGTTCACTTGGCCCACGTGCCCGAGCGCTTCGTAGAAGCCGCCGAGCGGGCACAGCGCGCGGCACCACACGCGGTGGCTCCAGAACAGCTCCGCCAGCACGATGGCCAGCAGCACCCACACGCCCGTTACGGCGCCGAACAGGATGCCCTTGTTGATGACGCTGATGGGCGAGAACGCTTCGAACACCGGCACGCTGGTCAGCGCCGACAGCGCGAGCACCGCCAGCGCGATCCACAGCTTCGCGCGGCGCGGCACCGGCATCTCCCGCACCTCGATGCGCAGCTTGCGCCGCACGGCGTCCACGATCTCCAGCAGCAGGTTGACCGGGCACACCCATCCGCAGAACGCCCGACCCCTGATCAGCCCGTACACGACGAGCACCGGCAGCGCGGCCAGCAGCCAATCGAGCTCGAACGTCTTGGAGGCGGCGGCCACCTGCAGGGTCCCGAAGGGGTCGAGAATCTCGAAGCCTCCGATGGAAGAGGAGGACAGGCTGCCGAAGAAGGGGAGGTCGGCAGGGGCGGCCACGGCGTCGTCGCCGCCGACGGACGTCCCGAACAGGCCCCAGCCCACCGCGATCACCGGAGCGGCGAACAGCACCAACGCCGCCGCCTGCACCGTGTGGCGCAGCCAGGACCAACGCAACGTGCGCGGAGCGTTCGGAGCGTCGCTCATCGCGTACCGGCCTTGGCGAGCGTGGGGTCGTCCTCGAAATTCGCGTAGACGAGGTTGATGCCGATGACGCCCTCGATGCCGATGAAGCCGCTCGCGATCTCGTGCGAATCGTCCACGGTCTCGGCTTCGATGGTGACGACGACCTTGTATCCGTTCGTCTCGTGCACTTCGACGCCCTCGCGCCGCGCGAGCTCCTGCGCCACGTCGCCGGTGCGCTCGGGGATCGTTTCCACGACCAAACTCGAAATGACCATGATGGGTTCCTCACCTTCGTTCATCGATTCCTCGGAGGGCCCGCCCCCTCCGAGGAAGGGGCGGGCGAGGAGGGAGGGCGGACGCGCGGTGCTCCGTCCGCCGGGTAGGCCTCGTTCTCTTACGCCTGCGCGTGGCAGGTGATGCACTGCTCGTGCGTCGGGTCCATTTCCAGGGAGCCCGCGTCGCCGCCGGCGTAGTGGTCGTCAGGCAGGGCGACCGCGTCGGCCAGCATGGGGTTGGCCTGCTCGTTCGCGCCGTGGCAGCCGTAGCAGCCCGCCGCGCCGAGGCTCTCGAAGCGGCCGTCGTGGCTCGTCGGCATCAGCGGCGGGGCGCCGGCCGGCACGTCCGCGTTGACGTTCTCCTTCGGCGCCTCCTGGCTGCAGCCGGCCACCGTGCCCAAACCCATCGCCATCACGGCTACGAGGGCAGCGGTTATCATGTGCTTCTTCATCGTCTTCCCCCTAGAGCTTCGTGATGGATACGCAGGTTTTCTTATAGTCCGGTTCCTTGGACAGCGGGCAGTACACGTCCTGCACCGCCAGGTTCACCAGGGTCTCCTCGGCGAAGAACGGGGCGAACGTCACGCCGGTGGGAGGCTCGGTGCGGCCCGCCGTGGACACCTTGATGTCGAACTCGCCGTACGTCGACTTGACCTTCACCATGTCGCCGTCTTTGATGTCCATCTTCTTGCAGTCGTCGGGGTTCATGTTGAGCAGCGCCTCGGGCAGCGCGCGGTCGAGCTCGGGCACGCGGCGGGTCATCGTGCCGGTGTGCCAGTGCTCCAGCAAGCGGCCCGTGACGAAGTAGAACGGGTACTCGTCGCTCGGGGTCTGCGCGGGCGGCTCGTAGGGGCGGAACACCACGGAGGGCTTCAGGTTGGCGGACTTGTAGAAGCTCACGCCGCCGGCCTGGCCGGCCTTGCCGTACTGCTCCACGCCGATCTCGTCGAAGCCCTCGTCCTGCGAGCCCTCGGCGAAGCGCCACTTCGTGGACTTCCAGGTGCCGCCCACGTTGCGCACCGGCCACGTCATGCCGTGGTGCGCGAGGTACTCCTCGTAGGGCGCCAGCTGCTTGGCTTCCATCTTGAGCTTCGCGTTGAACGTCCCGTCGGCGTCGTCGTTGATGGCCTTGGCCTTGTCGTTCATGTCGGGGTTCGAGAAGATGCGGTACTCTTCCCACAGCAGGCGGTTCGTCTCGCGGTCGTCGTTCTTGAAGTCGTGGGCGTTCTTGTCGTAGATGAAGCCGAACAGGTGGTCGAAGGAGTCCTTGCCGTCGATCTTCTCGCCGTCGAGCACGCGGTGCGCCACTTCCATGAACGCCCAGAGGTCCCACTTGGCCTCGCCCGGGGCGTCCACGGCCTTCTCGAAGACGGCGGTGCGGCGCTCGGCGTTGCCGAACTGGCCCTCGCGCTCCACCCACAGCGCCACGGGGAACACGACGTCGGCGTACTGCGTGGACAGGGTCGGGTACACTTCGTTGACCACGATGAACGCGTCGAAGATGCCCTTGTTCTCCGCGCCCTGGCCCAGGAAGCGGGTGAGGTTCGGCATGGACTGCGCCCAGTTGTTGTGCGCGGACCACATGAAGTCGATGTTGCCCTTCGACAGCTCGCGGAACATCTTCACCGTGTGCATGCCGGGCGCCTTGATCTCGTCGAGGTAGCCCTCGGGCAGGTCCCAGATGGCCTCGGTGTAGCGGCGGTGCTGCTCGTTGGCCACGAGGAGGTCGGCGGGCAGGCGGTGGCTGAACGTGCCCACCTCGCGGGCGGTGCCGCAGGCGGTGGGCTGGCCGGTCAGCGAGAAGGGGCCGCAGCCGGGCTGGGCGATCTTGCCGGACAGCAGGTGGATGTTGTAGATGAGGTGGTTCATCCACGTGCCGCGGTTGTGCTGGTTCACGCCCATGGTCCACAGCGACATGACCTTCTTGCTCGGGTCGGCGAAGACCGCCGCCAGCTCCTTGAGGTCCTCGACGGCCACGCCGGAGAGCTGGGAGGTGTACTCGAAGGTGTAGGGCTCCAAGCGGGCGGCGTACTCCTCGAACGTGATGGGGCTCACGGCGTCCACGGTCGAGCCGATGTCGCTCTTGTCGTAGCCGTCCTCGAAGGAGTTGCCGATGTCCTCGGTGCCCTGCTTGAACTGCAGGTGGTCGTTCACGAAGGCCTCGTCGTACTTCTTCTCCTGCACGAGGTAGTTGGCGATGCAGTTCGCGATGGCGAGGTCGGTGTTCGGATGGAAGATCATCGTCTTGTCGGCGCTCGCGCTCGTGCGCGTCCTGATGGTGCCGAGGTCGTAGTGCTTGACGTTCGGGTCGGAGAGCTTGTGGGCGGTCAGGCGCGAGTACAGCATGGGGTGCGCCTCGGCCATGTTGGCGCCCCAGGTGATGAACACGTCGGCCTGGTCGAGGTCGCTGTACGACCCGGCGGGCTCGTCGGTCTGGAACACGTTCATGAACGCGACCACGGCGCTGGCCATGCAGAGGCGCGCGTTCGGGTCGACGTTGTTCGAGAGCAGGCCGGCCTTGATGAGCTTGGCGCAGGCGTAGCCCTCGGTGATGGGCTGCTGGCCGCTCAGCCAGAACGCCATGCGGCTCTTGTCGGCCTTCCACGTCTCCTTGAGCTTGGAGGCCACGAGCTCAAGCGCCTCGTCCCAGGTCGCCTCACGCAGGCCCTCGCCGGTGCCCTTCGTTGACTTGTCCTCGCGGATCAGGGGCTTCGTCAGGCGGTCGTCCCCGTAGAGGATCTTGCCCAGGTAGTAGCCCTTGACGCAGTTGAGGCCCTTGTTGGACTCGTTGTCCGGGTCGCCCGTGACGCTGATCAGCTTGCCGTCCTTGACCTCGCAGATGACGCCGCAGCCGCAGCCGCAGAAGCGGCACACGGCCGTGTACTTCTGGCCTTCGCCCGCCGCGGCGGTGGTCGACTGACCCTCGCCGCTCGCGCATCCAACGAGCGACGACATGGTGCCCGCCGCCGCGGCGCTTGCCAGCGCTACCGCCGTGGCCTTGACGAATCCTCGCCTTGAGATGTCCATGACATCCCTCCTTTTCCTCCCGTTGCTCACTCTTTATGTCCTACCGTCCTCCAACGGTTTGGCAGTACTTTTCAGGGACGCGGGGCGCTGCTGCGCTGCTGCGCCGCGTCCGTTACGCCTGTTCGGGCGCGGCGATGTCCCGGGCGCGCTCCTGGTCGCTCGCGATGCGGATGGCCACGCGCGGCTCGCTGACCACGCAGCGCTCGACGCACAGCCCGCATCCCACGCATTTGTCCTCGTCGATGACGGGGGCGAACACGGAGTGGATGGCGTCGCCCTCGCGCAGGCGGTAGTCGATGACGATGGCCTCGTCGATGAGGGGGCAGGTGCGGTAGCACACTTCGCAGCGCATGCCCTGGAACGCGATGCAGAGGTCCTCGTCGATGACGGCGACGCCCATCTTCACGTCGGAGCGGGCTTCGACGTCGCGCAGCGCGCCCGTGGGGCAGGCCTCGACGCAGGGGAAGTCCTCGCACAGGCGGCAGGCCTGGGCGCGCGCGTCGATCATCGGCGTTCCCACGGCGGCTCCCGCGCTGTCGCGCGCGGGCTTGAGGGCGAGATAGGGGCAGGCCTCGACGCACTTGCCGCACTTGATGCAGCGCGCCACGAAGTCCTTCTCGCCGTGCGCCCCGGGGGGCCGCAGCAAGTCGGCCTCGCCGCGGGTGGCGTAGAACACGGCCTGGAATGCCACCAGGGCAGCCGACGCACCCGCTATGACGCTCGATACTTTCATGAAATCTCCTCTTCCTCGCCTCGTATCATCCGCTTGAGCTGGTCATGTGCCTATCGGGGTATATCCGGGGGCGCACGAGGAAAACCCCGTTGCGGGGCTAGGGTTTTATACTGTTTTTAGGAAAGAATAATGTTGACGAGGAGAAACGAAGCGCCCCGCATCGACGGACACGATGCGGGGCGCGGTTTTGCAGCGATGCGATACGGCGCGCGGGGCGCGGGGGCTAGGCGCTCAGGCGCACGCCCACGTAGGTGGCGGTTTCGGGCAGGCCCGAGATGTCGTACATGTCGGACAGCGGGATGGCCGACACCTTCCAGGTGTAGGTGGTGCCGTTCGCGTCCACCGTGCCCTGCTTGAACGTGTTGCCCACTTCGTCCACGCCCATGCCGTCCTCGGCGATGGTGGCAGGGTCGAAGCCCTCCGCGGCGATGGCGCTGTCGATGGCGGCGTCGAGGCTGCCCGACGAGAAGTCGGCGTAGCGCAGGCGCATGGACAGCCCGTCGGTGCGGTCGGCGTCGAGCGTCCACGACCCGTTGAGCAGCAGCGCGGCCTCGCTCGCGGTGAGCTTGGAGACGCCCTTGCTGTACAGCAGGCCCGCGTCGAGCTCGCTCACGTCGGAGGGGAGCTTGATCAGCTCGAGGGCGGCGTCGGGGTCGTCGGACATACCCCCTTTGTCGATGACCGTGAGGCCCGCGTCGGCCACGGCCTGCTTGATCTCCTCGTCGCTCAGCGCGATGTAGGACGTGAGCGCCGGCAGGTCGTAGGACACCTCGCGCGACAGGTTCTCCTCCACGCTGGCCTGGGCGCGCGCGGCGCCGCCCTTCACGGTGTCCAGGATGTTGAACAGCAGGTAGCCGCCGATGAGGGCTGCGACCACGACGAAGGCGATCATGACGGCGATCTGGGGCTTCGGGATGTCGAGCGGCCGCTCGAGGCCGCTGCCGTCCAGATAGCGCACGGGGCCTTCCGTGTCCACGTACTCGTTTCTGCGTGACTTGAATAGCATTGCGTCTCCTGCGGTGATGTGCGTGATCGGTGCGAAACTGATGTTGCGCTTTGCGCATTATAGCATTGCCCGCTGCGACCTGCGCGCAAGCTGACGCGTCAACGTTATTTGCAGAGTTCCCGGAGGTTTTCGGGCGTCACCCCAGCTCGAATTCTCCGACGGCCGTCCTGCCGTCCTGCTCGTACACGGTCAGGACGGTCTTGCCCTGCGCCTTCCTCTCCTTCGTCGTCGCTCCGCGTGGCCCGGGGAGGGTTCCGCCGGTTCCGGGTTGCTCGCAGGGGCTGCGCAGGATGGCAGCAGCAGGGCGGGGAAGGCGGTGCAGGCGAGCGCGAGGGCGATCGCGGGGGCGCTCGGGGCAACGTCGAGCCGCCGAACAACAGGGAACATGCCGATGTCCGGCGGGTTTGTACGGGTTGCGTTAAATTATGTTTTGGCAATTGCCGAGCTGGGGGCGTCGTGTTAGGATACCAGGACACCCGTGGGGGAGTAGTTGGCTCGCATGCTGGGACATGCGAGCGGCACGTTCAACATCATGGCTGAGAAGCCTGGCGTGTCTTAAATAACGAGACTCATGGCGCAGCCGGCATCGAGCGGCGCGCCATGAGTCTTTTTTTTATGGACGAGGCCCGCGCGCGGAACAGACGAGCAACCGAAGAAGGAGCTAACAACCCGTGGACCTATCAATCTTCGCGTCACCCGAGGCATGGATCAGCCTGGTCAGCCTCATCTTCCTGGAAATCGTGCTCGGCGTGGACAACCTGGTGTTCATCTCGATCACGACGAACCGGCTGCCCGAGGACAAGCAGCATATCGGCCGCAAGCTCGGCTTGGCCGGCGCGCTCGTCATGCGCATCGTGTTCCTGAGCTTCGCATCGTACCTCGTGCACATGACGGCGCCGCTGTTCACCATCGACCTCGGCCCCTACGCGCACGGGTTCTCGGTGCGCGACCTCGTGCTGCTCGTCGGCGGCGGCTACCTTATCTACAAGGGCATCGCCGAGCTGCGCGAGACGCTCAAGCTCACCGAGATCAAGGCCGAGCACTGCGAGGAGCACAAGGCGCTGCACCTGATCACGCTGCCGCAGGCCGTGGGCACCATCATGATCATGGACGTCGTGTTCTCCATCGACTCGGTCATCACGGCCGTGGGCATGGCCGACCACCTCATCATCATGATCATCGCCGTCATGCTGGCCGTGTTCCTCATGATGATCTTCATCGACCCCATCTCGAACTTCATCAACGGCCATCCCGAGATGAAGATGCTCGCGCTCACGTTCATCGTGGCCATCGGGGCGCTGCTCGTCATCGACAGCGCGGGCTTCCACACCGGCATCGAGCTTCTGCACATGCCGCTTGAGAAGCTGATCGTGTACTTCGCCATGGTGTTCTGCATCGTGCTCGAGGTCATCCAGATGCGCTACAACGCGAACTTCCTCGCCTGGCGCAAGGACCGTTGGAAGAACGAGACGGCGGCCCAGATCGAGAACGTGCGCGCCGAGATGATGGAGCAGATGAAGCGCGAGAGCGCCCAGCCGCAGGCCGCGGGCGCGCCGAGCGCCGACGCCGAGCGCATCCGGCCCGTCATCATCGGCAACAACGTATACGTCATGATGCCGATGACCGGCGAGGACGCCGCGTCGTTCAAGGAGCTCATGGCCACGTCCGACACGGCGAGCGCCGCGTTCGGCCAGCCGCTCGAGATCGGCGCCGAGAACGTGACGGTGGAGGACGCCGCCGACGCGTCCGACCCCGCCTACGAGGTGCCGGAAGGCAAGTAGGAAGCAAGGAAGCGGCCCCGAGAGGGGCCGTTTCCATTGGGAGGGGGATTGCAGGGGGGGGGGGTTCCTACGCCAAGTCCTCCGCGAGGACGGTGCCCAGCAGCAAGCCGCTGCCGGCGGCGGGGACGATGTCCTCGGTGCCGGCGGTGCATCCGGCGGCGTAAAGGCGGGGGATCGGGTTGCCGTCGCCGTCGAGAACCTCCATGCGATCGCTCACCGTCAGGCCTCCGCAGCTCTTGTAGCGCACGGGCACGTTGCGCAAGAAGTAGTACGGCGGCTCGAGCTTCTGCAGAAAGAGGGTCTTGCCGAACTCGGGATCCTCCTGCTTGTCGCAGATGCCGTTGTAGTCGTCGAAGGCCGCCTGCACCGTCTCGATCGCGAGCCCCGTCTTCTCGGCCAGCTCCTCGAGGGAGTCCGCAGTTTGCACGGCGTTCCCGGCATGTGCGATGGCTTCCTGGTCGAGGCCGTTCTGCGCCGTGTTGTCCCAGATGCTGTACCACTCGTTGTAGCCGGCGGCCAAGCAGCCGGTGGCCGCGTTGTGCACGGCGGTCTCGCAGTAGAAACGCTTGCCGTTGGGCAGGAGGCCGACGAGCGGGTAGAACGTACCCAGCATGTGACCCGCCTCGTAGCGCGGGTTGAGGTTGCCCGAAGCCGCCATGCCCGAGAGCGTGCCGCCCGCGGCTACGCCGGCGGCGATGCCGTCGCCCTTGCGACCGGCCACGATGTTGCCGACGAACGCCCACTCCGGCGCGTACTTCACCATCCATTCCTGGTTCGATATGTATCCGCCGGCGGCCAGCACCACCGCCTTCGCCTTGATGTCGACGACCGACCCGTCCTTCGCGACGAAGCGTGCGCCCGCGATGGTGCCCTCGTCGTCCACGATGAGCGTCTTGAAGGTGGTCTCGAACAGGTAGGAAGCCCCTGCTTCGATGACCTTCTGGTTTATGAGCTCGAACTCGTCCTTCATCGTACACAGGCCATTCTTGGGAAAAAACGCCTGATGGTAAGGGCTTTCGCGCAACTCTTGGAACTGATAGCCCCAGTCGTAGTGCATCAGGTCGATGAACTTCCCGCCCCAGGTTTGCATAAGCACGGTGCGCTCGAGCCCCGCTTCGTCGTTCTCGTAGTAGGGGGCGAACTTCTCGCGGATCTGGTCGGCGCTCATGTACTTGTCGGGGCGCTCCTCCTGCGTGAGCTTCGCCGTGGTGCACATCTGGCAGGCTGCCGAGTACATGGCGTCGCCGCCGTAGGTGGAATTCTGCTCGACGATGAGCACGTCGAGGCCCGCGGCGGCGGGGTCGATGGCGGCTAGCATACCGGAGATGCCCGCGCCCACGACGAGGGCGTCCACCTCCTGTCCGAAGCTCACGTCGGCGTCGCCGATGGCGCGGGCCGATGCTGCGGCGGGCGAGCCCGCGCCCTCCTTCGCGCCTTCGTTGCCGGAGGTGCAGCCTACGCTCGCCCCTCCGGCGATGGCGGCCAAGGCGCCGGCCGTGCCGAGCGCGCAGAACTGACGACGATTCATGTTCATCCCTGTCTCCTTCTCTCGATTGCGTCTGCCCAACGCTTCCGTTCGACGCGTCGGGATCGTACGTGGGGCTACTTCGCCTGGGCGAGCGCTGCCTCGACGGCCCTCCTCACGCCGCCTGTGGTCATGGTGGCGCCGGTGATGCCGTCGATGTCGGCCGACTGCGCGTCTTCGATCTGCGCCTTGAACGTGCCGTCCTCGATGGCCTCCTTGCCGCCGATGCCGGCCGTCTCGCCTGACTCGACGATCTCGTCGACCGTCACGTGCCCGTCGGCGACCGTGAGCGTCACGTCGATGGGGCCGCCCATGCCCGTGCCCGAGCCGACGTACGTGCCATCCTTGTAGCTTGCAGCTGGCGCATCCTGCTTTTTCTGCTCCGACACCGCTGCTGCATCCTGGCTTTGGCTTCGCTCCTGCTCCGATTCGATGCCCGTGCTGGCCTGTTCCGCCGAGGCGCTCGGGCTGCAACCGGTCAGCAGCGGGTTCACCGACACCGCAAGGCAGCACGCCGCGACGGCTATCTGCTTCTTCATATCCATCATCCCTTTCTCGTTTCGCTGGCGTTCGGTCGCCCGAATATAAGCGAACCGGGCGGCATCGCGTCAAACCATCTCGTGAGGTATCTTTGAAAACGGTGCGGTAGGCGTGAGGTAGAAATGAGGTAGCGCAAGAAGTACGGTTTCTCATCTGCGAATTGCGGAAACGACCGGTCGCCAAGGCGCGATGTTCGCTACTATGGCACTGAGGGAGAGAGAGGGGATGGCTGCAAATGAACCGCAGTAAGGCGTTGCGTGACGCTGCCGCAGCGGAACCGTTGCCCGCGTCGACGTTTGCCGTGCTCGTGTGCGGGCTGGGGCTGTACTTGGGGTGGCAGACGGTTGGCATCTCGCCGACGCTGTTCCCGCAGCCGTTGAGCGCGAGCGCGTCGGTGCTCGAGCCTGCGAACTACGCGCAGACCGCGCTGTTTCTGATCCTGCTCATGGTGTTCGCTCAGGTGGCGAAGCGGCGGGGAAGCCTGCTGTCCTGCAGACCCCTCGTCGTAGGGGCGCCGCTCGCGGTATGCGCGTCCACCGTCTGCGCGTATGCGTGCGGCTGGGTGCTCGATGCGCCCCTCGGAGCGGCAGCCGGCGTGGTGCTCGAGGGATCGAAGGCGGCGCTTCTGCTCGTGTGGGCGGAGTGCCTGTGCCGCGTCCGCTTCCGCGACACGCTCTTGTGCGTGGCGCTTGTGTACGTCGTGGCGTTCGCTCTCTGTTTGCTGGTGGCGGGGCTGGAACCGATGGCGGCGCTTATAGTGCACGCGGTGTTTCCGCTGCTCTCGGGTGTCGCGCTGCTCGTGCTGCGCTCCGACGACGCGCTCGCGTCCGTCGAGGACGCTCGTCCCCGCGAAGCGCGTACGCTTGCGCGTCTGCCGTTGCGCTTGTTCGTAGGCGTCGGATTGTTCGGTGCCATCAACCTGCTGACGAACTCGCTTTCCGAGGCGAAATCGTCGGCCACGGCCGAGCTCAACACGCTGCTTGCCGGGTTGGCCGTGTCGGCGCTCATCGCTCTTTTCGCCCGGAGCCGCGGCGAGAAATCGGACTTCATGTTGCTGTACCGCATGCTCACGCCGCTCATCATCCTGAGCATCATTCCCGTGCTTACGCTGGAAAGCGGCAACCAGCACTACGAAGCGTACGTCATCGGAGCAGGCTGGACGTTCTTTCGCATCTTCACCTGGACGCTGTGGTGCAGCATAGCCCTGCGCTCGCACGCGCCGGCTGCCTGCGTGTTCGCCGCAGGGCAGTTCGCGCTCACCGCGTGCAGCACGCTCGCGCAGGTGCTCTACGACGGCGTGCTGCACACGGCCGACGTGCCGCTGCCGGTCATGATCTCGGGCGTCATCGCCCTTGCGGTGGTCACCTCGGCGTTCGTGATGAGCGAAGGCGACATCCGGCGGTTCTTCGAGCGGCGCAAGACGACGAAGCGGCTGGCCGACGATGAGGGCGCGTCAGCGCAGTGCGCCCGGAGCGCTGCGCGGGAGTTCGGGCTGTCGAAGCGGGAGGAGGAGATCGCCGTGCTCGTGGCGCAGGAGAAGAACAACGTCGTCATCCAGGAACGGCTCTGCATCACCGAAAGCACCCTGCGCACCCACCTGCGCAACATGTACGCGAAAATGTTCGTCCACAGCCGCCAAGAGCTGGCGGATGCGCTGCGCGCGTATTTGGAGGAGGAATAGAAGACGAGGAGCGGCGGCTCCCTACTCGGCGGCGAACAGCTCGTAGCCTTCCTCGCTGACGAAGAAGCGCGCCGCGCGCGGGATCACGCGGGCCGAGAACGGCGTCATGAGGCGCGTCGCCTCGCCGTCGTACTGCACCTCCATCGGCGGATCGGCCTCGACCCGCACCTCGCGGGCGCGGTGGATCTCCAGGGCGCCCGTGCGGTCGGGGAAGTCGCCGCCGCGGTCGAGCAGGCCGGCCAGCACGGCGGGGATCAGCTCGAAGGCGGTCTTCGCCTTGAGCACCACCACGTTGAACTCGCCGTCGCGCGGCTCGTTGTCGTGCGTCACCGTGATGTCGAACTGGATCTTCGAGAAGTTCACGAGCAGGATGCCCAGGCCGTCGCTCTCCACGCGCTCGCCGTCGAGGTCGATGGTGAAGTGCGATTTCTGCGGCATCGGGTTCGCGATGGCCGCCGACAGGTAGGCCATGGGGCCGAACAGGCGCTTGCCGGCCTCCGCCCCGTGCATGATGGCGGCGTCGTAGCCCGCGCCCGCCATGATGCCGAAGCCGAACTTGCGGTCGGCCACCTCGATCTCGCCGAGGTCGAAGTCGAGCGTGCGGCCCTCGCGCACCATCTTCGCCAGCGCGTGGGGCTCCATGGGCGAGGCCAGGTTGAGCGCGAGCAGGTTCGCGGTGCCGGCGGGGAAGGGCAGGACGGGGATGCCCGTGTTGGCCAGCAGGTAGCTGACCGTGGCCACCGTGCCGTCGCCCCCGCTGGCGATGACGGCGTCGAACGACGCGGCGTCGGTCAGCAGGGCGCTCACGCCGGTGGTCCCGTCCGTCGAGCGCAAGCACACCTCGTCGCCGTCTTGGACGAACGAGCGCACGAAGTCGTACACGGCTCCTTCCCCGAAGCCGGACGAGAGGTTGTTGATGACGAGCAGTTTCACCGGTTCCCTTTCCAATCGTTTGCTATGATGGCATGGTACAACATGAACTGGGAAACACAAGGTAAGGAACACCGGGTGTACATAGCAAACCAAGAAAACCTCGCGGCGTTCGTCGACCGCGCCATGCATTCGAGCGTGCTGGCCATCGATACGGAGTTTCTGCGCGAGAAGACCTACTATGCCAAGCTGTGCCTGATCCAGCTTGCGACCGACGACGAGACGGCCATCGTCGACCCCTTCGCGGTGGACGACCTGCGGGTGCTCGCGCCCGTGCTGCGCAACGAGGGCGTCATGAAGCTGTTCCACGCGGGCAACCAGGATCTCGAGATCCTGTTGCGCGAGGTGGGCGTGCTGCCGCACCCCCTGTTCGACACGCAGGTGGCCGCCGCGCTCCTGGGCCACACGCAGCAGATCGGCTACGCGGCGCTCGTGCACGCCGAGTGCGGCGTGACGCTCAAGAAGATCGACTCGTTCACCGACTGGTCGCGCCGCCCCCTGTCCGAATCGCAGCTGGAGTACGCGGCCGACGACGTGGTGTACCTGCCGCGCATGTACGAGCGCATGCGGGCGCAGCTTGTGGAGCTCGGCCGCCTCGCGTGGCTCGACCGCGACTTCGAGGACATGGCCGACCCGGCGCGCTACGCCACGAACGAGCGCGAGCGCTACAAGCGCCTCAAGCGCGTCTCCCAGCTGTCGCGCCGCCAGCTGTCGGCCGCGCGCGAGGTGGCGGCGTGGCGCGAGCTGGAGGCCCAGCGCCGCGACGTGCCCCGCAAGTGGGTGGTCACCGACGAGCAGATCGTGGAGGCCTGCAAGCGCGAGGCGCGCTCCATCGACGACCTGTTCATGGTGCGCGGACTGTCCGACCGGCTGTCCACGAAGGACGCGCGCACGGTGGTGGCCCTCATCGCGGCGGCGGTGGACGCGTCGCCCGACACCTGGCCCGAGCCCGACCGCTGCGGCAAGAACGAGCCCAACGTGGATGCGGAGCTCGACCTCATGTGCGCGCTCGTGCGCCTGCGCGCCAAGCAGAACGGCGTGGCGTTCCCCACGCTGGCCAGCCACGACGACCTGTCGCGCGTGGCGCGCGGCTACCGCGAGGGCATCGACCTTCTGCGCGGGTGGCGCCGCGCGCTCGTGGGCGAGGAGCTGCTGGAGCTGCTGGAGGGCCGGCTCGCCCTCAGCATCGACGGCTCCGAGCTGCGCGTGGAGCGCCGCGACTGAGGCGCGCGGACGCTTTCGCGCGGGAAGTTACGAATCTTTCACGCTGAATCGATGACGGTTTCGAGGCGATCATCTGTTTCATTATAGAATATCGGGGAACGAAAACGATGCGGGCGCACGCGTCCGCGCACGCAACCTTTTGAAGGAGTGTTGTCACCTATGTTCTTCGGATTGAGCAACGGATACCTGCTGCTGATCGTGGTCACGCTCGCCATCGGCGGCTTGGCGACCTGGTATGTGAACTCCCAGCTGAAGAAGTACACCCACGTGCCCATCTCCACGGGCCTCACCGGCGCCGAGGCCGCGCGCCGCATGCTCATGTACTACGGCATCGGCGACGTGGAGGTGCACCGCGGCGGTCCGGGCCAGGATTTCTTCGACCCGCGGACGAACTCCGTCACGCTGTCGCCCGACGCGTTCTCCGGCCGTTCCATCACGGCCACGGCCACGGCGTGCCACGAGGTGGGCCACGCCTGCCAGTACGCCCAGGGCTACGCGCCCATGAAGATCCGCGGGGCGCTCGTGCCCGTGGTGAACCTCGCGTCGAACGCGTGGATCTTCCTGCTGATGCTCGGCATCTTCATGCAGATCACCCAGCTGACGACGCTCGCCATCGTCATGTACGCGGCCGTCGTCATCTTCCAGCTGGTCACGCTGCCGGTGGAGTTCAACGCCTCGCAGCGCGCGATGGCCTACATGAACACGACGGGCCTGCCGCAGGCCGAGCAGACCGGCTCGTTCAACGTGCTGCGCGCCTGCGCGCTCACCTACGTGGCCGCGGCCCTCACCTCCATCCTGCAGCTGCTGTGGCTGCTCGGGCAGCGCCGGGACTAGCGCCCGACCATGGAGGAGCAGGAGAAGAGCCAGGCGCTGTCGGTATCGGGCGCGATGGCGCTGGCGAAGGGCGCGCTCGAGGGCGTGACGGTGCGCCTCGTGGGCGAGGTGTCCGAGGTGTCGAACAAGCCCGGCTACAAGGCCGTGTACTTCACCGTGAAGGACCAGAGCGCCTCGCTTCCGTGCATGATGTGGAACAACCGGTTCCAGGCGACGGGCGTGGCGCTGACCGTGGGCCAGCTCGTGGAGCTGACCGGCCGCTTCACGCTGTACGCGCCGAAGGGCCGCATGAACTTCGACGTGTTCTCGCTGGCGCTGGCCGGCGAGGGCAACCTGCGCCTGCAGGTGGCGAACCTCGCGCGCAAGCTCGAGGCCGAGGGCCTCATGGCCGCCTCGCGCAAGCAGCCGGTGCCGGCGTACCCCGCGCTCATCGGCCTGGTCACGTCGCCGCGCGGCGCGGCCGTCCACGACGTGCTGCGCACGCTGCGCCGTCGCTTCCCGCTGGCCCGCGTGCTCGTGGCCGGCGTGGCGGTGGAGGGCGCGAACGCGCCCGCCGGCATCGTGGAGGGCATGCGGGCCGTCGTGCGCGCCGGGGCCGAGGTGGTGCTCGTGGTGCGCGGCGGCGGGTCGTTCGAGGACCTCATGCCCTTCAACGACGAGGGGTTGGCGCGCATGATAGCGAAGTGCCCCGTGCCCGTGGTGACCGGCATCGGGCACGAGCCCGACACGTCCATCGCCGACATGGTGGCCGACCTGCGCGCCTCCACGCCCACGGCCGCCGCGGAGGCGGTGAGCCCTGCGCGCGAGAGCCTCGAGCGCCTGTTCGAGGCCCGGGGCGCGTCGCTGCGCGCCAGCGCGGGGCGCGCGCTCGACCGCGCCGCCGCCGAGGTGCGCCGCTGCGCCACGCGCCCGCTGTTCTGCGACGCGCAGCTGCTGTACGCCACCGAGGCGCAGATGCTCGACCTGGCGGCCGACCGTCTGTTCCGCGCGCTGCCCGCCAGCCTCGCGCGCGACGAGGCCCGCGTCGAGCGCCAGCGCGAGCGCCTTGCCCGCGCGCTGCCCGCCAGCCTCGACCGCGACCGCACGCGCCTCGGCCACGAGCGTGAGCGCCTCGCCTCGTGCGGCGGCGCGCTCGTTCCGCGCTTCGGGCAGCAGGCGGCGCTGGCGGCCGCGCGCCTGCACGACCTGTCGCCGCTCGCCGTGCTCGGGCGCGGCTACGCCATCGCGCGCTCGTCTGACGGCGCCGTGGTCAAAAGCGTGGAGGCCGCGCCGCCCGGCACGGCCGTGGACGTCACCGTCGCCGACGGCGTGCTGGCCTGCCGGGTTGAGCAGGCGCGCCGCGTGGACACCGAAATCATCGACTGGGAGGATGCATCATGACCGAGAACCCCGAACGCAAGCCCATCGAGGAGCTCACGTTCCGCGAAGCCATGGCCGAGCTCGACGGCATCGTCGGCGTGCTGGAGAGCAACTCGCTCGAGCTGGAGGACAGCCTGAAGAGCTACGAGCGCGGCGTGGCCCTGCTCGCGGCGCTGCAGGGCCGCCTCGTGGAGGCGCAGCAGAAGGTGGACGTGCTCATGGGCGAGCTCGTGGCCGACGCCGACGACGGCGCACGCGACACGAGCCTGTCCTAGGCGGGAACCCGGCTCGCAGCCGGGCCGTTTCGAGAAGGAGAAGGATATGCGCAAGGAAGACTGCCTGTTCTGCAAGATCGTGGCGGGGGAGATCCCCTCGACGAAGGTGTACGAGGACGACCGCGTGCTCGCGTTCGAGGACGTGAACCCGCAGATGCCCGTGCACACCCTCATCGTGCCGAAGAACCACTACGACAACATCGGCGACGCCATCCCCGACGAGGAGATGGGCTACCTGTTCAACACCGTGAAGAAGGTCGCCGAGATCAAGGGCGTCGCCGAGAGCGGCTACCGCGTGATCGTCAACACGAACGACGACGCGCAGCAGTCCGTGCACCACATCCACGTGCACGTGCTGGGCGGCGCCCCCATGAACTCGGGCGACCCCTCGGCGCGATAGCGCCCGGCCTGCGGAAGCGGCGCGGCGCGGGGCGTTTCCGGAGCGGACGGGCCGGCCGGCGCGCCCGCTCGCCCCAGCCGCCCTCGCCGCCGCCCGCTCAGGATCGCCGCAGCTTGGAGAAAACGCTTTCCAGGTGCTCCAAGAACGGCTCCAGGCGCTCCTTCTGATCGGGGTGGAAGGCCAGGTAGGCGTCGGCGTCGAACGGCGCGGACGCCAGCGGCTTTGCCACGAGGGCCTCGGACTCCATGGACTGCGCCGAGTAGCCGGGCGTGATGAACACGCTGTCGCTGCGAATCAGCGTTTCCTTGAGGACCGCGCTGTGCGGCCCGACCAGTTTGACGTGCGCCCCGGCCGCCCGGCTATGCTGGGCGTACCGGTTCAGCGAGCTTTCCGACGTGCATGCTATCGTCTGGCCTTCGAGGTCTTCGAAGAAATCCACCGCGTCCCGGGAGGCAAGCCGGTTCTCCCGTCCCATCAGGCAATACAAATCGGACGGCGCGACGAGCACCTTTTCGAGGTCGTCCACTATCGGCGCGGCCGTGAGGACGGCCACGTCGAGCTCCCTTCTCAGCAGCCTGCCGAACAGGCGCTCGTGATCCGCGTCCCTGACCACGCGGATCTCCGCTTCGGGATGAACCGATTCGTACTCCGCTATCGAGGCGATCACCGAATCGGGGGTGTGGATGAGGCTCACTCCCAGGGCCATCCGCTCGGGCGCGGCGCATGCACCGATGTCGCTGAGCGCCGCGTTCCACAGGAGGGTGGCGCTCTCCGCGTACCTCAGCAGTATCTCGCCGGCCTCGGTCAGGGCGACGCCGCTCTTGCTCCGGAGGAAAAGCGGGGCGCCGACCGCGCTTTCCAGCTGCTTGACGCTTTCCGACAGCGCCTGGCGCGACAGGTACAGCTCTTCGGCGGCCTTCGATATGCTTTTCGAGCGGCATACCTGCATGAAGTATTCGATGTTCTTCGAGAGCATGGTCTTCCTTTGCGGCGTCGTATCGGTATCCGTCAAGTTCCTCTTTACCTGAAAGTGAGATTACTCCTGCTTTTTCTCGCGTCGCCCCCTGGGTACGATGGTGCTTGCAGGAGCTAGGTCCAGAGTAAGAGATAGGGGAGAAAATGTCTGCCGAATCAAGCGATAATGGGAAGAAAAAGAACGTTTCGAGGCGAGGATTCCTTGCCGGCGCGTCCGTGTTCGCAACGGGTCTTGCGGCCGCCGGATTGACCGCGTGCTCTCCGAAGGAGTCGGGGGCGCAGGCCGCCGACCCGAGCCCGTCGGCGCCCGAGGAAGGCGCGGGCGGCGCCACCAGGCCCGAGTGGGGCCTTCCGGAGTTCGTCGAAACCGCCGACGAGACGATGGAGGCCGACATCGTGGTCGTCGGCACCGGGATGGCCGGCTTCTCCGCCGCGCTCACCGCCACCGAGCAGGGGGCGTCCGTCATCATGCTGGAGAAGAATCCCGGGCTCGGGGGAGGCACCAGCTTCGCGGAGGGGCTGTTCGCCATCGGCTCCCCGCTGCAGGAGGAGCTGGGCATCCCCGCAGATGCGAGCAAGATGCTGCAGGCCGAGTTCTCGTTCCAGCGCTACGTCGTGGACTCCACGCTTTGGAACGTGGTTGCGGGCAATTCCCCCGAAGACGTGCGTTGGCTGATGGACCAGGGGGTCGAGTTCGCCGAGCTGGGCGCCGGCGGCCCCGCCGTGGAGATCAGGACCCAGCATCTGTTCCTCGAGCATCGGGGGCGCACGGCGATCGCGGCGCTCGAGAAGAAGGCCGAGGAGCTCGGGGTGACCATACGGAAGTCTGCGCGCGCGGTCCATCTCTTGAAAGAGGGCGACAAGGTGGTGGGCGTGCAGGCGGACGCCGGGAAAAGCACGCTGAACGTGAACGCCCGGGCGGTCGTCCTGGCAACGGGAGGCGTCGGGGACAACCAAGACCTGATCAACACCTACACGAACCGCAACGCGGACAACATGTACTGGTGCGGCGGGCCCAATATCACGGGGGACGGCATCATGATGGCGGCGGAGGCGGGAATGGGGAAGCCCTATCGCATCGGCGGCCCCGGTCTCGGCGTCACGGTCGAGCCTTTCGGGATAACGTCGCATATCGGAGCCGCTGCGGGGATGCAGCCGACCAACCTGTGGGTCAACCAGAACGGCCTGCGCTTCTTCAACGAGGATCAGGTCCGCATGTACACCTACCCGCTCAACGCCATCGACTCCCAGCTCAAAACCTTCTCGGTGTTCGACCAGGATATGTACGACCTGTACGTGAACGAGGGCGCGGTCAGCGCTTTCGGCTATTACGTGTTGGCCGGAGAGAAGCTCACCGACCTCGAAAGCCAGATGGAGCAGGCGCTGTCCTCCGACAACCCGTACGTCTTCGTAGCCGACACGCTCGAAGAGCTGGCGGGGAAGATGGGCGTGCCGACCGACGCCTTCCTCAGCACCGTCGAGGCTTACAACGGCTCTGTCGAGGAGGGGGTCGATCCCCAGTTCTCGAAGGACCCGCAGTTCTTGAAGCCCGTCAAGACGGGCCCGTTCTACGGCTTCCGGGTCAAGTCGAATCTTCTGCAGTGGCTCGGCGGCATTCACGTCAATTCGAACGCCGAGGTGATCCAGGGGGACGGCACGGTGATCCCCGGGCTCTACGCCGCGGGAAACGATTGCGGGGGCTTCCAGGGCGAGACCTACGGGCTCAACATACCCGGCTCGTGCCAGGGCATAGCCCTCGGCATGGGAAGGCAGAGCGGGAGGAACGCCGCCGCGTACGTCGGGAAGTAAGGCTGCCGACCCGCTGTCCGAGGCCGTCCGGTCGCGTTGCGACGGGGCGGCCTCGGCCGTGTTTTCGGTGAGCGGCGCGCCGTTGGCCGATACTGAGGGCCGTTTGCGCTCGGAGGTTCTCGCACCCGCCTAAAATAAGCGTTTTAGGAATACTGAAGGAGGCAGGTCGTTGAACGTACTAGTCATCAATGCGGGATCATCTTCCTTGAAGTACCAGTTGGTCAACGTGGAGCAGCAGGAGCTGCTCGCGAAGGGCATCTGCGAGCGCGTGGGCTCGGCCGAAGCGTTCCACAAGCACGGCCTCGACAAGAACGAGGAGGTCATCGACGCCAAGATGGCCGACCATGACGACGCCATGGCGCTCGTGCTGGCCTCGCTCACCGGGGGCCCGACGAAGGCCATCGACTCGCTCGACGAGATCGACGCGGTGGGTCACCGCATCGTGCAGGGCGGCAAGTACTTCGACCGCTCGGTGCTCATCGACGCGGACGTCATCGAGAAGATCGACGAGCTGGCGGAGCTGGCGCCCCTGCACAACAAGGCGGCGCTCATGGGCATCAACGCGTGCCTCAAGCACATGCCCGACACGCCCATGGTGGCCGTGTTCGACACGTCGTTCTTCCAGACGCTGCCCCCGAAGGCCTACATGTATCCGCTGCCCTACGAGCTGTACGAGAAGTACGCCATCCGCAAGTACGGCGCGCACGGCACGTCGCACCGCTACATCTCCGAGCGCGCCGCCGTCGTGCTCGACGAGCCGCTCGAGGACCTCAAGCTCATCACGTGCCACCTCGGCAACGGCTGCTCGATGTCGGCCATCGACCACGGCGTGGCGGTGGACACGTCCATGGGCCTCACGCCGCTCGACGGCCTCATGATGGGCACGCGCTGCGGCGCCATCGACCCGGCCATCGTGCCGTTCGTCATGGACCACGAGGGCCTGACGTCCGGTGAGATGAACGACCTCATGAACAAGAAGTCGGGCCTGCTGGGCATCTCGGGCATCTCGAACGACCTGCGCAGCGTGCGCGACGCGTCCGAGCAGGGCCACGAGCGCGCCATGCTGGCCTACGACATGTACTCGAACTCGGTGAAGAAGTACATCGGCCAGTACATGGCCGTCATGGGCGGCGTGGACGCCATCGTGCTCACGGCCGGCGTCGGCGAGAACTGCGAGAAGATGCGCCGCATGATCTTCACGGGCCTGCAGCCTCTCGGCATGATCCTCGACGAGGAGAAGAACCGCCAACGCGGCTTCGAGCGCGAGATCTCCACCGAGAGCTCGCCGGTCAAGATCATCATCATCCCCACGAACGAGGAGTACATGATCGCCCGCGACACCTACGAGATCCTCCACGAGAAAGTGGACGTCCCGCTGGTGTAAGGAAGAGAACGAAGCCCCCGCACATGCGGGGGCTTTTTTTGTGGGGGTTCTCCCTGCCCCCCCCCCCGTGCGCCTGGGAACGGCTCTTGGTGCTCCCTCCTCCCGTGCGCCTGGGAGCGGCTCCGGGAGCTCCTCGAAAAGCGCCAGGCGCAACCAGGAGGTCTTCCCGGTTGCGCCTGGCGCACGGTCACCGTATCCCAAGCGTGCCGTCAGACGCAAAAAGAGGAGCTATCCCTCCCGCGCCGTCAGGCGCAAAAAGAGAAGCCATCCCTCCCATGCCGTCAAGCGTAAAAAGAGGACCTCCCGCGCCGCCAGGCGCAGGAGGCGGACTGCCCCTACCCCTCCATCTTCTTCGCCTGCGCTTGCACGCAGGTGATGGCGATGACGCCGACGATGTCGTCGGCGGTGCAGCCGCGGGACAGGTCGTTCACCGGGGCGGCGATGCCCTGGGTGATCGGGCCGTACGCCTCGGCCTTCGCCAGGCGCTGCACCAGCTTGTAGCCGATGTTGCCGGCGTCGAGGTCGGGGAAGATCAGCACGTTGGCGCGTCCGGCCACGGGGGAGTCGGGGGCCTTCGAGGCGCCGACGGAGCCCACGATGGCCGCGTCGAGCTGCAGCTCGCCGTCGAGCGCGAGCTCGGGCGCCAGCTCCTTCGCGATGGCCGTGGCCTCCACCACCTTGGCCGAGTCGTCGTTCTTGGCCGAGCCGTAGGACGAGTGCGACAGCAGCGCCACGGCGGGCTCGGTGCCGATGAGGGTCTTCCACGACTTCGCCGAGTTCACGGCGATGTGCGCGAGCTTCTCGGCGTCGGGCTGCACTTCCAGGCCGCAGTCCGAGAACAGGAACGTTCCCTGCTCGCCCAGGTCGCAGTCGGGCACCACCATGACGAAGAACGAGCTGACCAGCTTCACGCCGGGGGCCGTCTTGAGGATCTGCAGGCAGGGGCGCAGCACGTCGCCGGTGGCGTGGCACGCGCCGGCCACCATGCCGTCGGCGCCGCCGGTCTTCACCATCATCACGCCGAAGTACAGCACGTCGTCCATGAGGGCCGTCGCCTGCTCGGGCGTCATTCCCTTGGCCTTGCGCAGCTCGTAGAGGGCGTCGGCGAACCCGGCGCGCAGCTCCGACGTGCGCGGGTCGACGATGCGCGCGCCCTCGAGCGCGTAGGGGCTGGCCGCGATGGCGTCGGCGTCGCCCAGGATGACGAGGTCCGCGACGTCGTCGGCCAGGATGCGCTCGGCCGCCGCCAGCGTGCGTTCGTCGTCGCCTTCGGGCAGCACGATCGTCTGTCGATCCGCTTTGGCGCGGGCGAGCATCGTTTCCAGGAATGAACTCATAGGCGATCCCTTTCCGGTATTGTCCGTTTTCCGATGTAACTATGATACTACCCGCCGCGTTGGAAAAACCGGGCTATAATACGTCCTCAGTGCAAACGCGCATATTTCGGGCCGGAAAGGCCTCGTGATTCTCTTAATGCAAAGGAAGGTTACCCATGGGTGTGCGGTTCTGCGATTTTCGCGACATTGATCGAGGCGATTTCGACGCCGTGGTGGTGGGCAGCGGGTTCGCCGGCAGCGTGATGGCGCGCGAGCTGGCCGAGCGCGGCGGCAAGCGCGTGCTCGTCGTCGAGAAGAAGCCCCACATCGGCGGAAACATGTACGACGAGGCCGACGAGGCGGGCATCCTCGTGCACCGCTACGGGCCGCACATCTTCCACACGAACGACGAGCGCGCCTTCAACTACGTGCGCCGCTTCACCGAGTGGCGCGACTACCAGCACGAGGTGCTGGCCGACTGGTACGGCACGTACATGCCGGTGCCGTTCAACAAGAACTCCATGGAGATCGCGTTCGGCGAAGAGCGCGCCGCCGAGCTCATCGAGAAGCTCATCGCCACGTTCGGCGACGAGCGCAAGGTGACCATCACCGAGCTGCGGAGCCAGGACGACCCCGACCTCACCGAGGTGGCGGACTTCATCTACAAGAACGTCTTCCTCTACTACACGCAGAAGCAGTGGGGCCTCACGCCCGAGGAGGTGGACCCGTCGGTGACGGCGCGCGTGCCCGTGTTCCTGTCGCGCGACAACCGCTACTTCCAGGACGCCTTCCAGGGCATGCCGCTGCACGGCTACACGCCGCTGTTCGAGCGCATGCTCGACCACGAGAACATCATGGTGTGCCTGGACACCGAGGCCGAGAACGTGTTCGAGCTCGAGTTCGAGAGCGGCGAGGAGAACGCCCCGCTGTCCGCGATCCTCATCAAGGACGCGCCGTTCGAGGGGCCGATCATCTACACGGGCCCGCTCGACGAGCTGTTCCTGTCGCGCTTCGGCCGCCTGCCGTACCGCAGCCTCGACTTCGTGTACGAGACGCACGACGCCGAGCACGTGCTGCCCTGCGGCACGGTGAACTTCACGGTGACCGAGGACTACACGCGCATCACCGAGTTCAAGTACCTCACGGGCCAGGTGAGCGACAAGACCACCATCATGAAGGAGTACAGCCACTCCTACGACGATCCGAAGAAGCAGATCCCGTACTACGCCATCATCAACGACGAGAACGCCGCGCACTACGAGCGCTACCGCGCGCTCACCACGTCGCTTGACAACTTCCACCCGCTGGGGCGCCTGGCCGAGTACCGCTACTACAACATGGACGTCATCATCGGCCGCGCGCTGGCCCTCGCCGACGAGTTGGTGGGGTAGCGCCATGAAGACCATCTCTTTCGCCGTGCCGTGCTACAACTCGGCCGCCTACATGGACGCCTGCATCGAGTCCATCCTGAAGTGCGGGGACGACATCGAGATCATCATCGTCGACGACGGCTCCACGAAGGACGACACGGCCGCCAAGGCCGACGCCTGGCAGGAGCGCCACCCCGACCTCATCCGCGCCATCCACAAGGAGAACGGCGGCCACGGCTCGGCGGTGAACACGGGCCTGAGCCATGCGACGGGGCGCTACTTCAAGGTGGTCGACTCCGACGACTGGCTCGACGAGCACGCCATGTCCGAGATCATGGCGTACCTGCGCCGCCAGGCCGAGCTGCCGAACCCCACCGATCTCGTCATCGGCAACTACGTGTACGAGAAGGTGCACGAGGGCGCGCGCACGGTCATGCACTACCGCAACGTGTTCCCCGAGGGCCGCGAATTCGGCTGGGCCGACGTGGGGCACTTCGGGCAGAGCCAGTACCTGCTCATGCACTCGGTGATCTACCGCACCGAGCTGCTGCGCGACATGGGCCTCGAGCTGCCGGAGCACTGCTTCTACGTGGACAACATCTTCGTGTACGTGCCCCTGCCGCACGTGAAGACCATCTACTACCGCGACGTGGACATGTACCGCTACTTCATCGGCCGCGAGGACCAGAGCGTGAACGAGAGCGTGATGATGGGCCGCATCGACCAGCAGCTGCGCGTGACGCGCCAGATGATCGACGCGGTGAAGCTGCCCGACGACGTGCCCGAGCGGCGCCTCGAGCGCTACATGGAGAACTACCTGTCCATGATGATGTGCATCTGCTCCATCTTCCTGCGCATGATCGATTCCGACGAGGCCGAGGACAAGCGCGAGGCCATCTGGGCGTACCTCAAGGAGCACAACCCCGACGCCTACCGCCCCATCCGTCGCAGCACGCTCAACATGGGCACGAACCTGCCCACGTCGTTCGGCCGCCGCATCGGCATCACCGGCTACCGCGTAGCCCAGAAGATCTTCAAGTTCAACTAACGGAAGCGCCGCCGGGAACCCGGCGGCGCTTCTCGGTTCGGCCTTCTTCCGACGCGGGCGCCGCGGAGCGCCTACGCCCCCAGCCCCGTCGCCACGGCGGCGAGGGCCACGAGGACGCCGACGATGGACTCGCCGCCCAGCAGGCCGGACGACACGACGAGACCCGTCTCGCCCTGCGCCCTCTCCTTTTCGGCGGCCTCTTCGGGCGCGAGCTTCGCGCGGCGCCGCTTGCATACGAAGTCGTACGCCACCTTCGCCATCGCGCCGAGAAACGCGGTGAACGACATGTAGAAGGGCAGGTAGATGCCCAGGCCCAGCATCATGGTGGGGAAGTTCAGCAGGTAGAGGCCGAAGCCGACCGCCAGCCCCAGCGCGAACGCCGGGACGGACGGGATGCCGGCCACCATCGTGGCCACGACGGACGCCTGCGCCGACACGAACGAGGCGGTGGGGCCGAACGACTCGGGGCCGTAGGCGCTCACGAGCACCGCCATGACGGCCACGGCCACCACCGCGCCGATGACGGCGCCGATGGCCTGGCCGATCCACTGGGCTTTCGGCGAGGTGCCCAGCACGTGGCCGGCGTGGAAGTCGTTCATCACGTCGCCGGCCAAGCCGCACGCCACGGCCACGATGCCCGCGACGAAGAACAGCTGCACCTGCGGCACGTTGGACACGGCGGCCACGGCCAGCAGCACGATGAGGCCGAAGATCTCCATGGGGTCGACGCCCGTCTGGCCGACGCTCTGCGCGCTCATGGCCGTGGCCACCCAGGCGAGCGCCACCACGATGAGGGCGGGCACGGGGCCCAGCTGCAGCCCGAAGCAGATGACGAGCGCCACGGCCGCCACGGCGAACGCGACGATGCCGGCGGACAGGCGCAAGCGGGCGCGCTTGGCGCCCTTGCCCTCGGGGGCGGCGGGCGCGGCTCCGTCGGCGTCGGCTGCGGCGGCGCCGAGCGTCACCGCGCCGCGCGTGTCCTTGAGCATGCGGAAGGCCTTGGGCAGGATGTTCTTGAAGATGACGCCGAGGCCCGCGCCCATCATGACGCCCATGCCGAGGCTCGACACGATGCCCTGGCCGCTTGCCACGTCCCAGAGCCCGGCGGCCGAGCCGCCCACGATGATGCCGAAGTTGCCGATGAGCGCGCCGGCGAACCACACGACGACGGCGCCGGTTCCCACGAGGAAGCCCACGGCCAGCAGCATGGGGGAGTTGTAGATGCCGAACGCCACGCCGGGGATGGCGACGTTGCCGAACAGCATGGCGGGGATCATGCCCAGCCCGTCGCGCAGCGCCGTGTAGATGCCGGCGATGCCCATCGACCCGAACAGCTTCCAGCCGGTCTTGCCGCCCTTGTCGCCCGCGATGAGCGTCTGCGCGGCCGCTTCGCCGATGGGGTACTCCAGCTCGGCGTCCTCGATGAAGTGGCGGCGCAGCAGCACGGTGCAGACGAGCCCGAGCACGACGCCCGAAAGCGCCACGAGCAGCATCTCGTAGACGCCCACCTCGTCGGCGAAGCCGAGCATCCAGATGCCGGGGATGGTGAAGGCCAGACCGCCCGCCACCATGGCGCCCGCGCTCATCACGGTGTGCGTGACGTTCGCCTCGTTGAGGCTGGCCTTGCCATGCCCGAGCGCTTTGAGGAAGAACAGCGAGATGATGGCCGCGAACACGATGGGCCAGGGAAGAGCCCCCATCTTGAGGGCCGTGTACACCGATGCCGCGGTGATGATGGTGCAACCGACGCAGCCTATGAGGATGCCGCGCAGCGTCAGCTGCCCTTTGACAGAATCCATTCTCTTCTCCTTTTCGTATATCCGCTTCCCCTCTCGATCGGGAAGTCGGGTTACTGAACGGACGGGTACAGTATACTGTACGGAAACGACGGGCGACATCGCTAAAATCGCATGATTGTGGGAGAACGCGGGAAGGCAGGCGGATATGGGCAACGGGCAGGGCGCGGCGCGCACGGTGCTGTGCGTGGACGTGGGGAACTCGGACACGAACCTGGGGCTCTTCGTCGACGGCGAGCTCGACGCGACCTGGACGGTGACCACGACGGAGCGCATGACGGCCGACGAGGCGCGCATGCGGATGGCCGGGCTCTTCGACATGCGGGCGCGCGACGGCAAGGACGCGGCCTGCGACGACGCGGTGATCGCCTCGGTGGTGCCCGGCCTGACGGACGCCTGGGTGACGGCGACGCGCGCGCTGTGCGGCCGACGCCCCCTCGTGGTGGGGCCGGGCGTGAAGACGGGCGTGAGGATGCGCTACAACGACCCCGGCGAGCTGGGCGCCGACCGCGTGGCCGATCTCGTGGCCGCGCGCGCGGCCTACGAGCCGCCGTTCGTCGTGGTGGACCTCGGCACGACGACGAACTTCGAGGTGGTGGACGAGGACGGGGCGTTCGTGGGCGGCATCATCGCGCCCGGCGTGAAGCTGTCGGCGAAAGCGCTGGCCGACGCCGCCGCGCAGCTGGCCATGGTCGATCTCAAGGCCCCCGCCTCGGTGGTGGGCAAGAACACGCGCGAGGCCATGCAGGCCGGCGTCGTGATGGGGGAGGTCGCGCTCATCGACGGCCTCGTCGACATGGTGCAGCGCGAGCTGGGCTACGACGTGGACGTCATCGCCACGGGCTCGGACGCCGCCGCCATCGCCGCGCTCTCGCAGCGCATCGCCCGCACCGACGAGCACCTCACCCTCCGCGGCCTCAGCATGCTGCATGCGCTGAACAGGAAGTGAGGGCGTCCCGTCCGAGCACGCCGCTCGCGGCCGTGCGTGCCGTTCGCCTTCCGTGCTCGCTCTTTTTGAGTTGCGAACAAATGTTTCACGTGAAACATCTTGATCGGGCGGGTTGCGATTCCGAGGGCTGCCTGTCGGGTGCGGTTTTTACCGAAATGTGACGCAAGCGGGCTCTCCGGGCTCCCCTGCTTTTCCGATCGCGGACGTTTCCCCTGGTCGTCGTGCGCCGCGCGCCCTTGAGCGCGTCTTGGACGCCGCCGAACTGCAACATCTCGGTGAAAACTGCACGGATCCGCGGCGGGAGGGGCGCATTGGCGCGCAATGCCCGACGAGCCGCATCCGCTCCTCGCGCTCTGCCCTGCAGGAAATCACCCGATTCGGGTGTTTTCGGTCGGGCCGCAGGCGCGCCGGGAAACCCTTTCTCGCATCATGCCTGTTCGAGACAGCGTTCCCGAGACGCCCGAATCCGGCGGTTTCTCGCCTGTTCGGCGGCGGGAGGATGCCTGGGGGCGCCCGCGAGGCGTCGCGCCCGTCGGGGGGGGGGGGGGGGCGGGGCTGCGCCAAAGAGGGGCCAGAACAAATGTTTCACGTGAAACATCTTGATAGGGCGGGTGGGGTCGGTGGTGCGCGGCTCGGAGGGCGGCGCGGTGCGGCGGGCGGCGGACGCGGCTGGCGGGCTCCCCTGCGCGGCGGGCGCGCGGGCGGCTCCTCCTGCGCGGAGGACGGGCCGGCTCATGCGGCGGGCGAGGGGTCGGGCCCGCGCGCTTCCGCCGGGTGCGTGGCGATGCGATGGAAAATTAGCCGTGGTTTACAAATTCGGCTGAATCGCGTACAATTCCCATTTTGTTAGATTGAGCAAACTAATCGTCGGCGCACGCGCCGGCGCGGGGAAGGACGCACGTATGACGAACAAGAAGGACGAGCGCGCCGGCGGCGGCCTCCGCGCGCTGTGGGCGGTCGGGGGCTTCGTGTGCTTCGGGCTGGGCGCGCTGGGGGCCGTGCTGCCCATCCTGCCGACGGTGCCGTTTCTGCTGGGCGCGGCGTTCTGCTTCGCGCGCAGCTCGGCGCGCCTCGATGCGTGGTTCCACGGGACGAAGCTGTACCGCAACGTGCTCGAGGGCTTCACGAAGAAGCGCGCCATGACCGTGAAGGCGAAGCTGTTGCTGCTGGGTCCCATCACGCTCGTGCTGGGCGTCTCGTTTCTGCTGATGGCGAACGTGCCGGTGGGGCGCGCCGTCGTGGCGGCCGTGTGGGTGGCGCATATCGTGTACTTCGGCTTCGTGGTGAAGACCGACCGCGGGGCCGCGACCGCGGCCGAGCTCGTTTCCGAGCGCGCTCCCGAGCGAACGGAGGGCTAGGGCATGTTCAGCAAACGGCTGGCGGAGATGGTGCCCGCGGCGCGCAAGTACGTGGTGGCCAGCGTGGCGCTGCAGTGGGTCGCGCTCGTGGCGAACGTCGCCCTCATGCTGCTCATCGGCCTGTTCGTGCAGGCGCTCATCGAGGGCGGGGACGTCGCGGCGTCGCAGGCGAGCCTCGTGCAGGCCGCCGTGGCGGCCATCGTCGTGCGCGTGGGGTGCCTCACGCTCGCGCAGCGCATGGGCCAGGCGGCCGCCGCCGCCGCGAAACGCACCGTGCGCAAGCAGGTGTACGACAAGCTCGTGCGCCTCGGGCCGTCGTACTCCGAGCGCGTGGCCACGAGCGAGGCCGTGCAGGTGAGCGTCGAGGGCACCGAACAGCTCGAGAGCTACTTCGGCTCGTACATGCCCCAGCTGTTCTACTCGGTCGTGGCGCCGGTCACGCTGTTCGCCTGCCTCGCGCCGCTGTGCCTGCCGGCCGCCGTCGCGCTTCTGGCCTGCGTGCCGCTCATCCCCGCGTCCATCGTGGCCGTGCAGAAGATCGCGAAGCGCGCGATGGGCACGTACTGGGGCGCCTACACCGACCTGGGCGCCACGTTCCTCGAGAACCTGCAGGGCCTCACCACGCTCAAGATATACCGCGCCGACGCGGAGCGCCACGAGGCGATGAACCGCGATGCCGAGACGTTCCGCCAGGCCACGATGCGCCTGCTGCGCATGCAGCTGAACTCCGTGACGGTGATGGACGTGTTCGCCTACGGCGGCGCGGCGGTGGGCATCATCATGGCGCTGTGGCAGTTCTCGCTCGGGCAGGTGCCGTTCTTCGCGGCGTTCGCCGTCGTGTTCCTGGCGTCCGAGTTCTTCATCCCGCTGCGCACGCTTGGCTCGTTCTTCCATACGGCCATGAACGGCATGGCCGCGGCCGACAAGATGTTCGCCATGCTCGACACGCCCGAACCCGAGCGCGGGTCGCGCGTCATCGAGCCCGATCGCGCGTCCTTCGCGTGCCGGGGCGTGGGCTATTCCTATGACGGCGAGCGCACCGTGCTGGAAGCCGTGGACTTCGACGCGCCCGCCGGGTCGTTCACGGGCATCGTGGGCGAGAGCGGCTCGGGCAAGTCGACGCTGGCCGGCATCCTGTCCGGGCGCAACGCCGGGTTCACGGGCTCGGTGGAGGTGGGCGGCGTGCCGCTCGCGCAGGCGTCGCGCGCCGCGCTGGCCAGCACCGTCACGGTCGTGCCGTTCTCGAGCTACCTGTTCAAGGGCACCGTGCGCTCGAACCTGCTGCTGGCCGACCCGCAGGCGAGCGACGACGAGCTGTGGGACGCGCTTTCGCGCTGCCGCGTGGACGGGTTCGTGCGCTCGGCCGGCGGCCTCGACGCCGCCATCGCCGAGGAGGGCGGGAACCTCTCGGGCGGCCAACGGCAGCGCCTCGCGCTGGCCCGCGCGCTTCTGCACGACACGCCGGTGTACGTGTTCGACGAGGCCACGTCGAACGTCGACGCGGAGAGCGAGCACGCCATCATCGAGGTCGTCCACGAGCTGGCGCGCACCAAGACCGTCATCATGATCTCGCACCGCCTGGCCGCCGTGGCCGACGCCGACCGCATCTACGTGCTGGAGGACGGCCGCGTCGCCGAGGCGGGCCCCCACGACGAGCTGCTGGCGCAGGACGGCGCCTACGCGCGGCTGTGGAACCAGCAGGCCGCGCTCGAGCGGTTCTCGAGCGCCGCCCGGATGGGCGAGCCCGAGGACGAGCTCGCCGACGCCTTCGACGATGCGCCCGACCGGCGCCCCGAAGCCGCGCCCGCGCGCGGCGCCGCGCCGGCGAGCAGGTCGCACCTGTCGGTCATGCTGCAGCTCGTCAAGCTGGTGCGCCCCCTGCTGCCCTGGATGCTGCTGGCCGTCGCGCTGGGCGTGCTCGGATTCGCGGCCGCCATCTTCCTCACCGTGTTCGGCACGTACGCGCTCGTCGACCTCGCCGGGTTCCCGCAGGCCGTGAGCTACGGCGCGGCCGTGGTGCTCGTGGCCGTCTGCGGCGTCGCGCGCGGGCCCCTGCGCTACGGCGAGCAGCTGTGCAACCACTACCTGGCCTTCAAGCTGCTGGCGCTCGTGCGCGACCGCGTGTACGCCGCGCTGCGCCGGCTCGCGCCCGCGAAGCTCGAGGGGCGCGACAAGGGCGATCTCGTCTCCCTCGTCACGAGCGACATCGAGCTTCTGGAGGTGTTCTACGCGCACACGCTGTCGCCGGCGATCATCGCGCTCGTGGTGTCGCTGGGCATGGGGGCGTTCATCGCCGCGGTGTCGCCCGTGCTGGGCGCGCTGGCGCTGGCGTCCTACGTGCTCGTGGGCGTCGTGGTGCCCGTCGTGGCCTCGAAGGCCAGCGGCTCGGGCGGCCGCGCGCTGCGCGAGGGCATCGGCGACATGAACGCGTTCGTGCTGGACAGCCTGCGCGGCCTGCGCGAGACGCTGCAGTTCGGCCGCGCCGCCGACCGCTCCCGCGAGCTCGACGAGCGCATGGGCGCGCTCGCGCGGGTGGAGGAGCGCCTCAAGGGCCGCGGCGCGCTGGCGATGTCGCTGACGAACGGGTTGGTGCTGGCGCTCGACGTGGCCATGGTGCTGGCGTCCGGAGCGCTGTGCGCGTCCGGCGCCATCGGGCCGGACGCCGCGCTCGTGGCGACGGCCGCCCTCATGTCGTCGTTCGGCCCGGTGATCGCCGTGGCGAACCTGGGCTCCACCCTGCAGCAGACGCTGGCTTCGGGCGCGCGCGTGCTTGAGCTCATCGAGGAGCGCCCGCAGACCGAGGAGGTCGACGACGGCGTGGACCTGGAGGCGTTCTCGGGCGCCGCGGTGCGCCGCGTGGACTTCTCCTACGGCGATCGCCCCGTGCTCGACGGCGTGAGCCTGCGCATCGAGCCGGGCAGCGTGGTGCACCTGGCCGGGCGCAGCGGGTCGGGCAAGTCCACGCTGTGCAAGCTGCTCATGCGGTTCTGGGACGCCACGCGCGGCGTGGTGGAGGTGTCGGGCACTGACGTGCGCCGCGTGAACACGGCCAGCCTGCGCGACACGGAGGGCTACATGACGCAGGAGACGCACCTGTTCGCGGGCACCATCGGCGAGAACATCCTCATCGCGAAGCCGGACGCCTCGCCCGAGGAGCTGGCCGAGGCGTGCCGCAAGGCGGCGCTGAGCACGCTGGTGGAGCGCCTGCCCCAGGGGCTCGACACGCCGGTGGGCGAGCTGGGTGAGACGCTGTCGGGCGGCGAGCGCCAGCGCATCGGCCTCGCGCGCGTGTTTTTGCACGACGCGCCGTTCGTGCTGCTGGACGAGCCCACCTCGAACCTCGACAGCCTGAACGAGGCCGCCGTGCTGAGCGCGCTGGCCGAGGGCCGCGAGGGAAAGACCATCGTGCTGGTGAGCCACCGGGCCTCCACCGCCGCGATCGCGGACACGACGTACACGGTGGACCGAGGACGCCTGAGCTAGCGAAGCGCTGCCGCTCCCAGCACGGTCCCGTCGAGGTCCTTCAGTGTGAACGTGCCGTGCTCGTACACGGCGTAGCTGGCGCTGCCGTCCTTCGGGATGGAGGTGCTTCCCGGGTTCACGAACAGCACGCCGTCGCGCTCGTCGAGCGTCTTCACGTGGGTGTGGCCCGACAGGAAGGCGCTTCCGGGGCGCAGCTGGGGCGCGAGGTCGAGGTGGCCGTGGGTGAGGTAGAGCTCGTGGCCGTCGGCCTCGACGAGGGCGTAGTCGGCCATGCAGGGGAAGTCGAGCACCATCTGGTCCACTTCGGCGTCGCAGTTGCCGCGCACGGCGACGATGCTCGCGGCCAGGCCGTTGAGCAGCCCGATGACCTCCTTCGGGGCATAGCCCTCCGGCAGGTCGTTGCGCGGGCCGTGGTACAGGAGGTCGCCCAGCAGGACGACGCGGTCGGGCGCCTCGGCCTCGACGCGCGCGACGAGCGCGCGCACGGCCGGGGCGGCGCCGTGCAGGTCGGATGCGATGAGCAGCTTCACAGGCGCTCCTTTCGATCGGTCGTGACGATCGTGCCAGTGTAGCGCAAACGCCCCGGACGCGCGACCCGGCCCTACAGCTCGGCCAGCACCGCGCGGTCGGCCTCCACCTGCTCGCGCGCGAGCGCGGCCAGGCCGCGGTAGAACGACGTGCGGGCGCGCTTCTCCGCGTCGTCGGCGAACGCGGGCACCCAGGCGCCCAGGTGCTCCTCGACGAAGGCGCGCTGGCACGCGACGAGCCCGTCGACGGTCTCCCGGTCGCCGCGCTCGCAGGCGGCCGCCGTGCGCTCGGCCAGCTCGGCCGCGAACGCGCACTCGAGCGCCAGATGGTCCTCGGGCAGGTTGAAGTCGTCGGGCGCGTCGAGCCCCTGCGAGCGGTACGCGGCCAGCACCTCGTCGCGCGCGTCCTGCATGAGCAGCCCCTCGGGGCTCGTGTACACCGACTCGTACGGCGGCACGGGGTGCGGTCCCATTCCCAGGTACAGCCGGTTGTAGTCGGCGGCGAGGTCGATGCGCAGTGCCTCGTCGTCGGACGCGTCGGCGGAGGCCAGCTCCGCGAAGAAGGGCGCGAGCGGGTCCTCGGCGGGCCGGTCCGCGGATGCGGCGCGTAGCGCGGCGACGAACGCCGCGTCGGGGGCCGTGCGGTAGGCGCGCGAGAGGAAGCGGTAGGCGAGCGCGCGGTCGCCCATGAGCTCGATGAGGTTGAGGTCGTCGGTTTCCATGGAGTGCTCCTCGGGGTCGGCGGTGAACGCGGTGCCGAAGGGCGCCGAAGCGCCCTTCGAGCGAGGGAGGGGAGGGGGCCGCGGGGAGGTGCGGCCCCCGGATGGTCGAGACGCTAGGACACGTACACGCTGGGGTTCGTCTCGCCCTCCATGCGCGCGCCGCCGCGTTCGGCGGCCTGCGTCTCCATCTCGGAGAGCGGGCCGAAGTGCAGGGCCTGCATGGGGCACGCCGCCACGCAGTGCGGGTCGCCCTCCTCGGTGCGCCCGATGGACAGGCAGGTGTCGCACTTGTCCATCTTGAGGCCGCCGCCCTCCACCTCGCGGTACTGCGGCACGTCGAACGGGCAGGCCAGCGAGCAGGTCTTGCACCCGATGCACTTCTCGTCGTCCACCACCACGACGCCGTCCTCCTCGCGCTTGCTGATGGCGCCTTGCGGGCACTTCGCGAAGCACGCGGGCTCTTCGCAGTGCATGCACGACAGCGATTCGAAGGAGCGCTTCACGGTGGGGAACGTGCCGTCCACCGTCTCCTGCACGTTGCGCCGCGACACGGTGCCGGCCTCGATGCCGTGCCACTGCTTGCACGCTACCTGGCAGGCCCAGCATTTGATGCAGCGGCTCGTGTCAACGTAGAATCCGTACTGCTCAGCCATGATCTACCCCTCACTCTTCGAGATCTTCACGAGCGTCTGCTTGGCCATGGCCGAGGTGAACCCGTCGTAGTTCGCGATGTCGTCGTCGTACAGCACGTTGACCTCGCTGCCGCCGTCGAGGCTGCCGTAGCCGGGCAGGCCCAGCTCGTCGCAGGGTTCCCACCAGCCGCGCTTCGTCATGAGCACGTCGGGCGCGATGGCCTCGAAGTAGCGCGCCACCATCTTGATGGAGCCGTGAGGCGATTCCACCTTCATCCAGTCGCCGTCGGCGATGCCGTACTGCGCGCCCGTGGCCGGGTTGATCTTCACCCAGGGCTCGGGCTGCAGCTCGCGCAGGTAAGGCACGTCGTGGTAGTAGCTGTGGTTGCACAGGCGGTAGGCGTGCACGTCGGAGATGACGAGCGGGTACTCCGCGGCCACGTCGGGCGTGCCGACGATGCTCTCGGGCGCGCCCTTGTACACGGGCAGGCGCTCGATGGTGCCGGTGTCCGTGGCGTTGGGCTTGTCGCCGATCCACTCGTTGACGCACTGCACCTTGCCGCCGGGCAGGTTCGCGAACATCTTCTCGTAGTCCTGGTACGCGGGCTCGGTGGGCTTGGCGCCGTCGGTGCGCTCCTTGAACACGTAGCCCTTCTCGCGCAGCTCCTCGAGCGTCACGCCCGAGCCGTCCAGCTGCTCGTTCAGCATCTTGTCGATGTCGCCGTCCCAGAAGTCCGCGCCGTAGCCCATCTTCACGGCCAGGTCGAGGTAGTACTGCCAGTCGGAGCGCGTCTCTCCCGGAGGCTCGGAGATCACCTGGTTGATGCCGATGAACGTGCCGGCGGGGGAGTTCTTCGTGGCGAACTGGTCGGCCGACTCGTACTGCGTGGTGGCCGGCAGCACGATGTCGGCGTAGTCGCACGACGAGTTCCACGCCGTGTCCATGACCACGTAGTAGTCGAGCTTCTTGAGCGCCTCGGCGATGGTCTTGGGCTGGCGGGTGGCCGACATCGGGTTCGAGGACTGGCCGAACACGAAGCGCAGCGGGTAGGGGTCCTCGGTCAGGATGGACTGCAGGCCCTTGTTGTAGGCGCTCGTCGGGCCGGATTCCTGGGTCACCATGTCCTGGAACCAGCGCGGCGTCTCGGGCGCCACGAGCTTGGACACGCCGGCCATCCAGCCGTTCGTCTTGTCCTCGTCGCTTTCCGGCAGGCGGTCGGTCAGCAGGTCGATGCCCTTCGTCTTGATGAGGGGCTCCGGCATGACCATGCCGGCCCCGCCGCCGCCCGCGATGCCGAGGTTGCCGGTGATGGCCTCGATGAGGCAGGCGCACGCCACGGTCCAGTGGCCGTCGTTGGCCTGGTCGCCGATGCCGTTGCCGCAGTTGATGCCCATGGGCTTCACGGTGCCCATGAGGCGGGCGACCTCCGTGATCTGCTCCTCGGGCAGCCCGGTGATCTCCGCGGCCCACGCGGGCGTGAACTGCGTGACGTGTTCGGCCAGCTCGTCGAAGCCGGTCGTCCAGTTCTCGACGAAGTCGTGGTCGTACAGGTCCTCGCCGATGATGACGTTGAGGAACGCGAGCGCGAGCGCCGTGTCGGTGCCGGGGCGCACGGGCAGCCAGTAGTCGGCGTGCGCGCCGAGGCCCTCCTGCATCGGGCGGATGTCGACGATCTGCATGCCGCCTTCCTTGGCGTTCATGCGCGCGTTCGGGTTGCCCTGGTTCACGGCCGAGTTCTCGGAGTTGAAGCCCCATACCACCAGGAGCTTCGTCTTGCCCAGCTGGCCGGGCGCCGTGTCGGTGGCCTTCGCGTGCTCGGGGCCGCCGATGGTCACGAGGCGCGAGAACATGCGCTGCGAGTTGCAGATGGCGGAGTGCAGGTAGTTCGGCGAGCCGTGCACGTTGAGGAAGCGGCGCCCGAGGCTGCCGAGCACGGCGTAGAACTGCGGGCTGAGCACCGCGTAGGACTCGGCGCCGTACTGCTCCTTCTGCTCCTTGAGCTTGGCGGCGATGGTGTCGAGCGCCTCGTCCCACGTGATCTGCTCGAACTTGCCCTCGCCCTTCTCGCCGGTGCGCTTCATGGGGTACAGCAGGCGCGTGGGCGAGTACACCGTGTGCATGGCGGCGTTGCCCTTGGCGCACAGCGTGCGCGAGCCGCGGCCGTAGTTGTTGCCGGCCTCGGGGTTGCCCTCGACGTTCGTCCAGCGGCCGTCGCGCACGGTGCACAGGGTGGAGCAGTGCGTGCGGGCGGGCCCGCACATCTTGCACCAGGCGTGCTTGACCTCGACGACGGCGTCCTCGCCGCCTGCGCCGGCAGCGTCCGCGCCGTCGGTCTCCTTCATCTCCTGCGGGGCGCATCCGCCCAGCATGGCCGCTGCGCCGAGCGCGGCGGCACCCTTGAAGAACGTTCTCCTCGTCAGTTCTGACATGATCCCTCCTCTTGGATCGGTTCCCCCTTGCATCCTGCGCCCGTCGGCCCGTGCGATGCGTCCCCCTCCTCCGTGCACGCATCCGACGTTTCCCCGCGCGTCGTGCCAGGATCGCTTATGCGATGGGTTCACTTTAGGCAGGCGGCCGGCCGTTTGGAATCGTAGGTTTCATAGCGGGAGAAAATCGTTTTCCCACCTGGGTGAACATAGGTTTTATATGAGGTTGGTTTGCGGTACAATAGCCGCTTACGTGGCAGCCGCGCGCGGCACGGGGGAGAGGAACGCCATGGAGACGGGGATCGTGGAGCGTATGGCGGCGGTCAAGGCCCACCTGAAGGCCGTGACGCTGGCCGACGTGTTCGACGTGCGGGCGCTGGGCTTCGCGCTGACGCTCGCTTGGGCGTCCATCGTGTTCTTCAGCACCACCGTCCACTTCTCGACGCGCAACGACGTGAGCCATTTCAACAGCGTCGTGGGCTTCTCGAACGTGGGCACGCTGGCCGTGCTGCTGCTGGGCGCGCTCGGGCCGAAGCGCTTCGCCCGCGTCATGCGGGCGCCCGCGATGCGCGCGCTCGCGCCGGCGGTCATGGCGGTGTCCACCGTCGTGCTCGTGATCATCGACCTCAACTTCTTCACGCAGCCGTGGTGCTCCCTCTTCTCGACGGCGGCCGGGGCGGGGCTCGGCGTGCTGTACCTAGCCTGGGGCGAGGAGTTCCGCCGCCTCGCGCCGGCGCAGGCCGTGGTGAAGACGGCGTCGTCGTTTCTGCTGGCCGCCATCCTGTTCGCCCTCGTGGTGGCGCTGCCGCGCCCGGTGAGCGTCGCGGCGACGGTGCTGCTGCCCGTGGCGGTGGGCTTCGTCCTGTTCGCGAAGGTGGGCGTGTGGAAGGGCGACGACGAGGCCGCGCCCGCGACGCTGCGGCGCGGGGCCTTCTCGCTGCGCGCGCTGCTGTCGCTCGGCGTGCTGTCGTTCGCCGAGTCGTTCATCCGGGCGCTGTTCTTCAACGCGTCGCCCATCATCAGCGAGGGCAGCTACCCGTGGCTGTTCCTCGTGGCCACGATGGCGTCCATCGCGCTCGTGTGCGTGCCGCTGTTCTCGTCCGACGGCCTCGACGTGGCGGCCGCGTACCGCGCGGCGGTGCTCGCGCTCGGGTTCATGTTCCTGCTGCTGCCCATCCTCGACCTCGGCTCGATGGCCGCCGACATCGTGGCGCTCACGATGTACGCCACGGTGACGCTGCTCGTGTGGATCGTGCTCGTGCGCATCACGGGCCTGTACGGCCTCGTGGCGCTGTTCTCGATCGGCGTGGGCTGGGGCGCGCACGTGGCCGGCTCGCTGGCCGGCACGTTCGGCGGGGCCGTGCTGGGCTCGTTCATGGAGCTGGCGCCGCGCGTGCTGAGCATCGTCGAGCTCGGGTGCGTGTGTCTGCTGTTCCTGGCGTACCTGTTCCTGTTCACGGATCGCTCGATGACCAGCCTCTTGGGCATGCGCCCCGGCGGCGACGGCCGCCGGCCGTTCCGCGAGCGCTGCGAGCGCGTGGCGGCCGACTACGATCTCACGCCGCGCGAGCAGGAGATCATGGCCCTCGTGGCGAAGGGCCGCTCGACGCCGCGCATCCAGGACGCGCTCGGGCTGACGGCGGGCACGGTGAACACGCACCTCGCGCACCTGTACCGCAAGCTCGACGTGCACGACAAGCAGGAGCTCATCGACCTGCTCGAGCGGCCTCAGCCCAAGTCGGCGCAGTAGCCGCGCGCGATGATGCGGCGGTCGCTCTCCGGGAACAGGTGGGCGTACAGCGCCATGAAGTAGCTGTCGGTCATCGAGGCCATGTAGTCGACCACCACCTGGTTCGGCTCGGACGCGAGGTAGTCGTCGAGCTCCACCGTGCGCGACTTGGCCGCGAGCGAGGCCGCGTGGTGCTTGAACACCGGCGAGCTCTCGTCGCCCGCGCGCAGGTCGTCCAGCAGGCGGGCGTACAGCTCCTCGAACATCTCCCCGACGACGTTGCCCGCGCCGCTCACCGCGCCCTCGCGCTCGTAGATGAGCTCGTAGTTCTGGCGCTTGGCGCGCTTGAGGTCGGCGAACACCTCCTCGCTGAGCGCGATGCGGTCGGTGCCGTAGCTCGTGTTGACGAGGTCCACCGTGAGGTTGTTGATGATGCGGGCGTTGTCGCGGCCGATGACCGTGCTGTCGAAGACGTCGAGCGCGTCGATCACGCCCATGTCGAGCGCGTCGGCGCGGTCCTTGCCCACGTAGGCGATCATGTCGCTGACGCGCACGACGCAGCCTTCCAGCGTGGAGGGGCGCAGCGTCTTGATGGTGCGCTCGTCGGCGTTGCAGGCTTCCACGAGCCCGTCGAGCGCGGCGAAGTCGCGGGTGTCGCCCGTGCGCAGCACCTGCTGGGCGAACTCGCCGTTGTGGCACAGCACGCCGTCGAGGGTCTGCAGGCTGACGTTGCGGCGGTACAGCTGGTCGAGCACGCGCACCGAGTGCACGTTGTGGTTGAAGTAGCGCCCGGTGCGCGCGTGGTAGCACGCGCTGAGGTAGCGCTCGCCGGCGTGGCCGAAGGGCGTGTGCCCCACGTCGTGGCCGAGCGCGATGGCCTCGATGAGCTCGCAGTTCAGCCCCAGCAGGCTGCCGATGCCGCGCGCCACGCGGCTGACCAGCTGCACGTGCAGCCCGCGGCGGCAGATGTCGTCGTTCTCCACGAACGAGAACACCTGCGTCTTGTCGGCGTAGCGGTTGTACGCCGGCACGTTGAGGATCTTCTCGATGTCGCGCGCGAACGCGGGGCGCGTGAGCGTGGCGTCGTCGTGCGGGTTCCGCTCGCGGCGCACGACGTCCGCGTCGTCGAAGCGGCGGGGGTGCAGCCGGCCTGCGGTGCGGTCGGCGCGGATGGCCTCCTCGACGGCGGGGTCGAGCGTGAGGTAGGGGATGTTCGCGTTGTCCATATGCGTCCTCTGCTGTGCGGCGCGCCGCCCGGGCGGCGCGCATCGTATTGTTCGAGGACATTGTAACGCATAGAACAACACCGTACAAATGTTTCACGTGAAACATTCGGGACCGGAGCGATGCGCCGGCTCCGCGCTCGGCCGACGCGGCGCGCTTCCGTCGGGCGCGCCGCGCCGCGGCGGAAGGTGGCGGAGGCCGGGCCGCCGGCCGCCCTCGCTCTCCGCCGCCTTCTAGTACCTATATAACGCGGCCATGCCGGAGTCGCCGGGGATCCGGGCGGGGTCGACCTCGAACACCTCGGCGTCCTGGGCCAGCGCCGCGCGGGCGAAGTCGTCGGCCAGCTCGGGGCCTTGGAAGCGGCCGTGCGGCTCGCGCTCGAACAGGTAGACCTCGCCCGTCTCGTCGTTGAAACCGCCGGGGATGTAGGCGCCCTCGGCCACGAACAGCGCGCGCACCTTGCGCTCGACGAGCGCCAGCCCGATGGCCTCGAGGTCGGTCGAGCCGCCGCCGTGGGCCTCGGCGTCTCCGAGCTTCTCCAGCAGCTCGGCCGCGCGCGCCTCGCGCACGTGCTCGATGACGGCCTTGGCGCTGTCCAGCAGCTCGGGCGCCTCGATGCCGCCGATGTCCTTCTCGATGCCCTCGTTCAGCAGGTGGGGGACGGTGGAGATGCGGCGGAACATCGTTTGGTGCTCGGGCAGGCTCACGAGGATGACCGGCAGCTCGGTGCCCTGCACGAGGTGGTCGGTCACCGCCCGGTTCACGTACTGGAAGAACTTCTCGGCCTCTTCCTTCTTCACGTCGTTGCGCGACTTCCAGCCGTGGTAGGGCGGCAGGTGGTTCTCGAGCGACGCGTAGTCGAGCGCCCCTTCGTGCCCGTCGTAGACGAGGGGGAACTCCTCGCTGAACTCGTCGAGCACCTCCTGCGGCATCTCGACGCGGTCGAGCGAGCCGAAGTCGCCGTGGACGAACGCGAAGCGGTCGGCCGACAGCCCCAGCAGGAAGTAGTGCGATCCGAACTGGAAGTTCTTCAGCAGCGGACGCACGTAGAACCGCTCGCCCACGAACGCGAGCGGCCCCACCTCGTAGCTCAGCTGGTAGACGTAGGTGCGGTCGTTGCCCACGAGCACGGCGAGGCTGTCGCCGGGCGCGGGGCTCGCGAGGTCGTCGAGGTGCGCGGCCACCTGGTCGAGGCGCTCGTCGACGCCCTTGTACTCGCGGCGCTCGCGCTCTTGGGCGAGCTTGCCCCGCGCCTGGTCCACCAGGTTCTTGAACTCGATGCGGTCCTGGTCGTCGCCGGGGACGCGCCCGTGCGTGGGCAGGTAGAGCGATACGAGGGGCGGCTCGACCTGCTCGTAGAGCGCAGAATCGAAGTCCGCCAAAATCGTGATGTCGTCGTTCATGGCAAACCTCTCTTGTCGATGATCGTGCGGTGCGCCGACCGGAAGCGGCCGACCGATCCAGCATAGCAGCGGCCTCGGGCGCCGCCGATTCTGCTGCGGTTTTGTCAGGATTCGGTTGGCGTTCTGCTGATTACCCCGCGCGCCCCCGCCGCGCTGCCGCGCAGGCGAGCTTGCGCTATACTGGACGGCGACGAACACGGAAAGGGAGCGCATGCAAAACAGGCAGTGGATATTCGCGGCGATCGGCGTGCTGAGCTTCGTCCTCATGACGGGCAGCCTCGTGCTCACGTACATGAACGCGGGCGAGGAGGGCGTCGGGCTGGCCGAGCTGGGCCCGTCGCTGGCGCTCGCCTTCGTGTTCCTCGTGAACGTCGTGCTGGCAAAGCAGAACAGGCGAAGGTAGGGGCGCACCGTGGCGGGCGGCATCAGCGAAGAGGACATTCAGAAGGTACGCGAGGCCAGCGATCTCGTCGCGGTCATCGGCGAGCGCACGCCGGTGAAGCAGCGCGGGCGCGATTTCTGGTGCTGCTGCCCCTTGCACAACGAGAAGACGCCGTCGTTCAAGATCGATCCTTCCCTGCAGCTGTGGCACTGCTTCGGCTGCGGCGAGGGCGGCGACGTGTTCGGCTTCATCATGAAGACCGAGGACCTGTCGTTTCCCGAGGCCGTGCGCCGGCTGGCCGAGCGCGCGCACATCGACATCGCCGAGAGCGGCGGTCGCAAGAGCATCGGCAGCAGCCGCAAGGCGCGCCTCAAGGCCGTCTGCGACGAGACCGCGCAGTTCTACCACTCCCAGCTCATGCGCAACCCCGGCCCCGACGCGTCGGCGGCGCGCAGCTACCTGGGCGCGCGCGGCCTGGGCGGCGAGGTGCCGAAGACGTGGCAGCTCGGCTTCGCGCCGGGACGCGGTCAGCTCGTGCGCCACCTGTCGGCGAAGGGATTCAAGCCCGACGAGATGGTGCAGGCCAACGTGGCGCTGTCGGGCGACGGCGGCAAGCTTCGCGACCGCTTCTACAACCGCATCATGTTCCCCATCAACGACCCGCAGGGCGAGTGCATCGCCTTCGGCGGGCGCGTGGTGGGCAAGGGCGAGCCGAAGTACCTGAACTCCCAGGAGACGCCGCTGTTCCACAAGTCGCAGGTGCTGTACGGCATGGACAAGGCGAAGGCCGCCATGGCGTCGACGGGCGTGGCCGTGGTGGTGGAGGGCTACACCGACGTCATCGCGCTGCACGAGGCGGGCGTGAAAAACGCCGTGGCCACGCTGGGCACCGCGCTCACCATGCGCCACATCCGCCTGCTGTCGCGCCACGCGCAGCACGCCATCGTGTACCTGTTCGACGGCGACGAGGCGGGGCAGCGCGCCGCCGACCGCGCGCTCGCGTTCATCGACGACTCCATGACGCCCGAGGCGGGCAAGAGCCGCATCGAGCTGGCCGCCGTCACGCTGCCGGACAACCTCGACCCGGCCGACTTCGTGGCGCAGCGCGGCGCCGACGAGCTGCAGAAGCTCATCGCCCACGCCCAGCCGCTGCTGAAGTACGGCATCGAGCGCCGCCTGGCCCGCCACGACCTCGGCCGCGCCGAAGGGCGCGCCGCGGCGCTGGCCGACGCGCTGCAGGTGCTGGCCCCCATCAAGGACTCCATGCTCGCGCGCGACTACGCCGTGCAGATCGCCACGAGCGTGCGCGCCCGCGAGCAGGACGTGATCGACCAGCTGGAGCATCTGAAGGCCCCGAAGGCCGAGGGCGAGCAGGACGGGCCGGACGCGCCCGACGGCGCGCCCGAGGCCGCCGCGCCGCGCCCGAGCCGCAGCCTGCCGCGCGCCGAGATCAACCGCCGCCGCTTCGAGCGCCAGCTGCTCACGTTGGCCGCGCGCCGCCCCGACCTCGCGCTCCTGCACGCCGACGCGCTTGCGCAGACGCAGTGGCACGAGCAGGCGCACGCCGTGATCGCGCAGAGCATGCTCGACACGCTGGCCGAGGATCCCGGCGCCACCTCGGCGCGCCTCGTAACCGAGGCGTCGCGCGCGCTGCCGGCCGCGGCCAGCGTGCTGACGTCGGGCACCGTGTCCGAGACGACGACGCCCGAGAACCTGGCCGCCTTCCTCGTGGAGGAGCTGGCCATCGGCGACGCCGAGGACGCGGTGGGGGCCCTGCGCGCCCAGATCGCCGACCCCTCGCGCCTCGATCCCGACGAGCTGGAGATGCTGTACGAGACGGTGGCCGCCATGCAGCAGGACCTCAAGCGCCGCCGCGCCGCGCACAAGCCGCTTTCCTGATCGGGTTCGCGCCCCTCGCGTGCCAGGCGCGCATGGAATGGTATACTCGATGCAGGAGAAAGGAGGAGCCCGTGAGCCCCTTCATCTGGTTGGCCGTCGCCGCCGTCATGGCAGTCGTCGAAGTGGCGTCGTTCGGCCTTATCACCATGTGGTTCGTCGTGGGCGCCCTTGTGGCGTTCGGCGCGAACCTGCTCGGCGCCGACCTGCTCGTGCAGATCGTCGTGTTCCTGATCGTTTCCGTCGTGTGCCTCGTCGCCCTGCGCCCCGTGTTCGTGAAGTACCGCGACCGCGGAAAGCAGGAGGAGCCCACCCATATCGGGCAGACCGCCATCGTGGTGGAGGACGTCGACAACGAGGGCCTCACCGGTCGCGTGGAAACGGACAACCGCATGACCTGGGCCGCGCGCTCCGCGGACGGCTCGCTCATACCCAAGGGCGCCGTCGTGCGCATCGTGGGGCAGGAAAGCGTGAAGCTCATCGTCGAAAGGAAGGTGTCCTGACATGTTCACCCTCGATCCGCTCCTGATCGCCATCATCGTGATCGTCGTGCTCGTGGTGCTGTTCTCGGTCACGTGCATCAAGATCGTCCCGCAGGCCGAGGCGGCCATCGTCGAGCGCCTCGGCTCGTATCTGGCCACGTGGAACAACGGCCTGCACGTCAAGGTGCCCTTCATCGACCGCGTGCGCCCCTACATCTCGCTCAAGGAGCAGGTGTTCGACTTCCCGCCGCAGCCCGTCATCACGAAGGACAACGTCACCATGTCCATCGACACGGTGGTGTTCTTCAGGATCATGGACCCGAAGCTGTACTGCTACGGCGTGGAGAACCCCATCATCGCCATCGAGAACCTGTCGGCCACCACGCTGCGCAACATCATCGGCGACCTCGACCTCGACACGACGCTCACCTCGCGCGACACCATCAACGCGAAGATGCGCGCCATCCTCGACGAGGCCACCGACGCGTGGGGCATCAAGGTGAACCGCGTCGAGGTGAAGAACATCACGCCGCCCGCCGCCATCCAGCAGGCCATGGAGAAGCAGATGAAGGCCGAGCGCGAGAAGCGCGAGGCCGTGCTCCTGGCCGAGGGCGAGAAGCAGGCCGCCATCACCATCGCCGAGGGCAACAAGCAGGCGCAGATCCTGTCCGCCGAGGCCGCGAAGCAGCAGGTGATCCTCGCCGCCGAGGCCGAGAAGGAGAAGCAGATGCGCGAGGCCGAGGGCGAGGCGGCGGCCATCCTGAACGTGCAGCAGGCCACGGCCGACGGCATCCGCATGGTGCGCGAGGCCGGCGCCGACAGCGCCGTGCTCACGCTGCAGGCGTTCGAGGCGCTCAAGAAGGTGGCCGACGGCCAGGCCACGAAGCTCATCATCCCCTCCGAGATCCAGGGCATGGCGGGCCTCGCCGCCTCGCTCAAGGAGATCGTCGTGGACAAGCGGGAATAGCGCTTCCCACCTCGCGCTTTGTGGAGCTTTCGGAAGATCGCTAGACAAGGCGCGCCCGAAACCGGACAATACGAATCCGACGATAATCCGCGCCGCCCCGAACTCGGGCGGCGCGTCCCATAGAAGCAGAAGGACGTGTTGACCGTGATTTCCATCGTGCAGTCCCCCAACCCCATCCTGAACCAGATGTGCGAGCCGTGCGATCTGGACGACAAGAGCCTGAAGAAGCTGGCCAAGCAGATGGCGAAGGCCATGTACAAGAACGACGGCTGCGGCCTCGCCGCGCCGCAGCTGGGCGTGACGAAGCGCCTCGTGGTGATCGACTGCGACCAGGACGAGGGCGAGCAGAACCCCATCGTGCTCGTGAACCCCGTGCTCGTGGACACGCAGGGCGATCCCATCGTGGCGGGCGAGGGGTGCCTGTCGTGCCCCGGCATCTCGGTGCCCATCGCGCGCCCGCCGTTCGCGCGCGTGCGCTACTTCGACCTCGACGGCGAGGAGTGGGAGATCGAGGGCGACGACCTTCTGGGCCGCTGCCTGCAGCACGAGCTCGACCACCTCGACGGCATCACCATGTTCGAGCGCTGCGACCCGCTCGTGCGCATCCAGGCGCTGCGCGACTACGAGGTGGCGGTGGCCTCCGGCGCGAAGCCGGGGGAGACCTCGCTCGAAGCGCGGGTGCGCTGATATGCGCGTCGTGTTCATGGGCACGCCGGAGTTCGCGGCGACCATCCTCGACGACCTGGTGGAACAGCACGACGTGGTAGCCGTGTACACGCGCCCCGACGCGGTGCGCGGCCGCGGCAAGCGCCTCGAGCCCTCGCCGGTGAAGGCCGTGGCCGAGCGCCACGGCCTGCGCGTGCTGACGCCGCGCACGCTGCGCGACGAGGAGGCCCAGCGCGAGCTGGCCGCCTTCGAGCCCGACGTCGTCTGCGTGGCGGCCTACGGCGCCATCCTGCCGAAGGCCGTGCTCGACATCCCGCGCTTCGGCTGCCTCAACGTGCACGCCTCGCTGCTGCCGCGCTGGCGGGGCGCCGCTCCCATCGAGCGCGCCATCCTGGCGGGCGATGCCGAGGCGGGCGTGTGCATCATGCGCATGGAGGAGGGCCTCGACACGGGCGCGTACTGCGTGTGCCGCACGGCCGACGTCGGGGGCAAGAGCGCCGCCGAGCTCACCGACGAGCTGGCCGACCTGGGCTCGCACGCCCTGCTCACCGCCCTCGTGCACGTCGAGCGCGGCGCCGCCGAGTGGACGGAGCAGGACGAGGCCCTCGTGACCTACGCGTCGAAGATCGAGAAGCGCGAGCTGGACCTGTCGCCCGCCGACGGCGCCGCCGCGGCGGCGCGCAAGGTGCAGGCGTCGGGCCCGGCGCACCCCTCGCGCGCGACGGTCGCCGGGCGCGGCGTCACCGTGCTCGAGGCGCGCGCGCCCGAGGACGCGGCGGGCCGCGAGCTGGCGGCGGGGCTCGCCCCGGGGGCGGTGCGCTTCGCCGGCAAGCGCCTGTTCCTCGGCATGGCCGACGGCGCGCTCGAGGTGGGCGCGCTCAAGCCGGACGGCAAGCAGGCCATGGACGCGCGTTCGTTCGCCGCGGGCGTCCAGGGAATCAAAGACGGCGGCCTGACGTGGGAGGAAACGCATGCCTGATACACCTGAGAAGCGCGAGCCGAAAGGCTACGCGGGACCCAAGAACCCGCCGAAGAAACCGCGCTCCAAGGCGAGCCCCGCGCGCCTCGCCGCGCTCGACGTGGTGCGCGCCGTGCGCGAGCGCGACGCGTTCGCGCAGGACGTCATCGGCACGCGCATCGACCGCTCGGACCTCTCCTCGGAGGACCGCGCCTTCGCCACGAAGCTGGCGCTCGGCGTGGTCAGCGCCAGCGGCACGCTCGACGAGGTCATCGACCGCGCGCTCAACGCGCCCGACGACGTCAAGCCCGACGTACGCGACGCCCTGCGCGTGAGCACCTACGAGATCGTCTTCCTGGGCAAGACCCCGCACGCGGCCGTCGACCAGGGCGTCGAGCTCGTGCGCTCGTTCGCGGTGAGCGCGTCGGGCCTGGCGAACGCGGTGCTGCGCAAGATCGTGGCCCTGCGCGCGGCGTTCCCCTTCGGCGACCCGATGCGCGACCCCGAGGCGCTCGCGCGGCTGCACGCGTTCCCGCTGTGGCTGACGCGCAGGCTCATCGCCGACCTGGGGCCGCAGGCGGCCCTCGACTTCATGCGCGCCTCGAACGAGCAGGCGCCGCTGTTCATCGCCGTCAACGCCGCGAAGACGACCGACGAGGCCCTCGTGGCCGCGTTCGAGAAGCTCGACGAGGGACTCGACCCGGTGGCCGTCGACGACGTGCGCGTCCCCGGCTGCTACCGCGTGCTCGACACGCGCGCGCTGCTGCTGCCCGAGGTGAAGCGCCTGTTCGGACAGGGCAAGATCCTCGTGTCGGACGCCGCCTCGCAGCTCGTGGCCGCCTCGGTTCTGCCCGAGCGGAAGCCGGGATCGCTCTTGGAGGTGGGCGCCGGGCGCGCCACGAAGACCATCCTGCTGCAAAGCGACGCCGAGCGCGCCTACGGCTCGCAGCTGGAGCTCACGACGCTCGACAACCACGACTTCAAGACGCGGCTCCTCAAGGAGCGCGCCGACCGCTACAACGCGCAGGTGGCCGAGGCGCTCACGGGCGACGCGCTGGAACTGGACGCCGTGGTGGGGGAGCGGCTGTTCGACGAGATATTCATCGACGCGCCCTGCTCCGGCCTGGGCACGCTGCGGCGCCACCCCGAGATCCGCTGGCGCATCAGGCCGGCCGACATCGCGGAGTTCGCGCGCGTGCAGCTGGGCATGCTCCAGTCCGCCGCGCCCCACGTGGCCGTCGGGGGCACGCTGGCCTACGCCACGTGCACGGTGACGCGCGAGGAGAACAACGGCGTGGTGAAGGCGTTCCTCGAGAGCGCCGCCGGCGCGGGCTTCGAGCTCGCCCCCATCAACGGCCGCTCCTGCGTCGCCACGCGCCTGTACCCCGGATCGTCGGACGCGCACTTCGCCGTCCGGTTCCTTCGCACCGCCTGACGCGCGCCGCCCATCCTGTAGACCGAAAAGAAAAGGAGACCCCATGCTTTCCGAGCGCATGCTTTCGCGCCTGATCCATACCATGACCAAACGCGAGCTGACCCTGAAGCGGACCGACGAGACCATGATGCCGCCCGCGAACCCCGGGCAGAAGTACATGCTGTACATGCACGTGCCCTTCTGCGAGCGCCTCTGCCCCTACTGCAGCTTCAACCGCTACCCGTTCCGCGCCGAGGTGGCCGCGCCCTACTTCGCGAACATGCGCAAGGAAATGATGATGCTCAAGGATTTGGGCTACGACTTCGAGAGCATCTACGTGGGCGGCGGCACGCCCACCGTCATGATCGACGAGCTGTGCGAGACCCTCGATATGGCCCGCGACAACTTCGACATCAAGGAAGTGGCTTCCGAGACGAACCCGAACCACCTGACGCAGCCCTGGCTCGACAAGCTGCACGGCCGCGTGCAGCGCCTGTCCGTGGGCGTGCAGAGCTTCGACGACGACCTGCTCAAGCAGATGGACCGCTACGAGAAGTACGGCAGCGGCGACGAGATCCTCGAGCGCATCGCCGAGGCCGAGCCGTACTTCGACTCGCTCAACGTGGACATGATCTTCAACTTCCCCTCGCAGACCGAAGACGTGCTGCTGTCCGACCTCGAGAAGATCGCGCTGTCCGGCTGCCGCCAGACCACGTTCTCGCCGCTGTACGTGTCGTCGGCCACCACACGCAAGATGGTGTCGGTGCTGGGCAAGATGGACTACGAGCGCGAGTACCGCTACTACCAGATCATCGACGGGGTGCTGGCCGGCGGCGACGACCCGCTGTTCGACCGCACCACGCTGTGGACGTTCACGCGCGACGGCGAGGGCGAGAAGCCGGCCGACGCGCCGCAGATCGACGAGTACCAGGTGAACTACGACGAGTACCCGGCCATCGGCAGCGGCTCCATCACGCACCTGAACGGCTGCCTGTACGTCAACAACTTCAGCATCAAGGACTACAACGCGGCCATCGAGAGCGGGCGCATGTCCATCATGGGCAAGACGGTGATGAGCAAGACCGACCTCATGCGCTACCGGTTCCTGCTCGACCTGTACAAGCTGCGCCTCGACAAGCGCGCCTTCGCGCGCGATTTCGGCTGCACCATCGAGCGCGGCCTTCCCATGGAGATGGCGTTCATGCGCCTGAACGGGGCGTTCGCGACGGACAACGCCGACGAGCTGACGCTCACGCCCATCGGCCGCTACCTGACCGTGGTCATGTACCGCCAGTTCCTCAGCGGCATGAACAACCTGCGCGACCAGGCGCGCGCCGCGCTGACGGGCCCGGAGCGCGAGCTGCTGTTCGGCGAGGGCGTCCCCGCGTAGGGAGCCCGTGCACGCCGGCGTTGCGCGACCCGACGCCCGCAGTAGGCGGCCCGGTACCACCGGGCCGCTTTTTTGTTTCCAAATGATTTCGTCATCGTATGAACCGAAGCGGTTTGCTATACAATAGGTAGACTTTTATTCCGACGACATACAAGAAGGAGGTCAAGCGAGCATGGAGCCGAACATCGAAGAGGTGGCTGGACGCATTCGGGCGCTGCGCGAAGACCTCGACATCACCATGCAGGAGATGGCCGACGCGACGGGCCGTTCGGTGGCCGAGTACGCCGCGCAGGAATCGGGGCGGCAGGATTTGTCCTTCACGTTCCTGTACAAGTGCGCGCAGCGCTTGGGCGTGGACGTCATCGAGCTTCTGACCGGCGAGGACCCGCACCTTTCGGGCTACTCGCTCACGCGCGCCGCCGAGGGGCTGTCCATCAAGCGCCGCGCGGGCTTCGAGTACCTGCACAAGGCACCGCACTTCAAGAACAAGCTGGCCGAGCCCTTCCTGGTGACGGCGCCGTACCTGGAGGAGGAGCAGGGCGAGCCCATCCACCTGTCCTACCACAAGGGCCAGGAGCTCGACTTCATCATCTCGGGCCGCATGCGCTTCGCCTACGAGGACCACATCGAGGAGCTCGAGGCGGGCGACCTGCTCATGTACGATTCCAGCCGCGGCCACGGCATGATCGCCACCGGCGGCGAGCCGTGCACGTTCCTCGCGGTCGTCATGAAGCCGGAGACGGAGATTATCTAGGCGCAGCCGGCCGGGCGCGCGGCATCGCGCCGCGCGGAACCCCGGGCGCACGCGCCTCGCATCCGATGATCCCATCCGTCTCGCGGCGGATAGTTCCGCCGCATCACTTCCGCAGAAAGACACCATCATGAGAAACATCAACCTCCGCTACGTGAACGAAGCTTACGACGAGGACGGCGTGCTCACCTCGTTCGAGGTGAACTGCCCGGCCGACTTCAACTTCGGCTACGATGTGGTCGACGACATCGCCGTGAACGACCCCGACCGCCGCGCCATGGTGTGGTGCAACCCCGAAGGCGAGGAGCACGTGTTCACGTTCGCCGACATGAAGCGCTGGTCGGACAAGACGGCGAACTTCCTGGCCGAGCAGGGCATCGGCCGCGGCGACATGGTCATGGTCATCCTGCGCCGCCACTACCAGTTCTGGTTCGTGGCCCCGGCGCTGGCCAAGCTGGGTGCCGTCATGGTGCCCGCCACGTTCATGCTCAAGGAGCACGACCTGGAGTACCGCCTGAACGGCGCCTCCATCAAAGCCGTCATCGCCACGTCGCTCGGCGACATCGCCGACGTGGTGGACAACGTGGCCGGCGCGTGCCCCACGCTGGAATGCCGCATCCTCGTGAACGGCGCGGGCGGCGGGCTGTCGCCCGAGGACGAGCACGGCGCCATCGTGCTGCCCGAGGGCGAGCTCATCGGGCCCGCGCTGTCCGGCCCGGAGGGCGTGTGCGCGGCTCCGGCCGAGCGGGACGGCTGGCTCGACTTCAACGCGGGCGTGCGCGCCGCCTCCGAGGACTTCGCGCGCCGCGAGACGGCCGCCGCCGACCCCATGCTCATGTACTTCTCGTCCGGCACGTCGGGCAATCCCAAGATGGTGCTGCACGATTCCGAGTACGCCATCGCGCACCTCGTGACGGCGAAGCACTGGCACAACGTGGAGCCCGACGGCCTGCACTTCACCATCGCCGACACGGGATGGGGCAAGGCCGTGTGGGGCAAGTACTACGGCCAGTGGCTCATGGAGGCGTGCGTGTTCACGTACGACTACGACCGCTTCCACCCCTCCGACATCCTGTCGCTCATCGGGCGCTACGGCATCACCACGCTGTGCTGCCCGCCCACGATGTACCGCATGATGATGACCGAGAACATCGACGCCTACGACCTGAGCACGCTCGTGTACTCCACGACGGCGGGCGAGGCGCTCAACCCCGACCTGTTCGACTTCTGGAAGGAGCACACGGGGCTCACCATCTTCGAGGGCTTCGGGCAGACCGAGACGCCGCTCACCATCGCGAACCTCACGAACTCCGTGCCGCGCCCCGGCTCCATGGGCAAGCCGGTGCCACTGTACAACGTGGAGATCCAGCGCGACGACGGCACCCGCTGCACCACGGGCGAGACGGGCGAGGTGTGCATCGACATCCGCGAGAAGGCCGCCGGCATCATGCTGGAGTACTACCGCGACCCCGAGAAGACCGCGGCCGCCATGCACGACGGCTGGTACCACACCGGCGACACGGCCTGGTGCGACGAGGACGGCTACTTCTGGTACGTCGGCCGAAACGACGACGTCATCAAGTCGAGCGGCTACCGCATCGGCCCCTTCGAGATCGAGAGCGTGCTGCTCGAGCACGAGGCGGTGCGCGAGTGCGCCGTCACCGGCGTGCCCGACCCTACGCGCGGCAAGGCCGTGAAGGCCACCATCGTGCTGGCCGACGGCTTCGCGGGCTCTTCCGAGCTCACGCGCGAGCTGCAGACCTGGGTGAAGCACAAGACCGCGCCGTACAAGTACCCGCGCATCGTGGAGTACGTCGAGGCGCTGCCCAAGACCGTCAACGGCAAGATCCGCCGCGCGGCCATCCGCGAGGTGGACGAGGCGGCCTCGGCGCCGGAAGGGCTCGTGTGATGGCGGCCGACGACCCGGAGCGTTCCGCGCGCGGCCCGCTCGCCCTCGACGTGCCCGTGGCCGTGGTGTGCGGCCACTACGGGGTGGGCAAGACGAACCTGTCGCTCAACATCGCGCTCGACGCGGCCCAGGCGGGGCGCGCGGTCACGGTGATCGACCTCGACGTGGTGAACCCCTTCTTCCGCTCGAGCGACTACCGCGCGCTGCTCGACGAGCGCGGCATCCGCCTCGTCGCGCCCGTGTTCGCGGGCACGAACCTCGACGGGCCCAGCCTGTCGGGCACCATCGAGCCGGCCATCGACGGCGCGCAGCGCGCCTGGCGCGCGGGCGACGAGCGCCCGCTCGTCGTCATCGACGCGGGCGGCGACGACGTGGGCGCCACGGCGCTCGGGCGCTTCGCGCGCACGGTGGAGCAGGCTCCCTACGCCCTGCTGTACGTGGTGAACCGCAGCCGCAACCTCACGCAGGAACCGGCCGAGGCGGTCGAGGTGCTGCGCGAGATCGAGCGGAAATCGCACCTGAGGGCCACGTGCGTCGTGAACAACACGCACCTCCAGCACGACACCGACGCGACGGTGGTGGAGCAGGGCGTGCCTTTCGCGCGCGCCGTCGCGCAGGCGGCCGGGCTGCCCCTGGCGTGCACGACGGTGCCCGCCGCGCTGGCTCGGCAGGTCGCCGACCGGGAAACTACCCACCGCGCGCCGAATGGGGATCGGCAAACGTACTATCCTGTGCAAGTATATGTACGAACTCCCTGGGAATAGACGAGAGAGCTGCGTGCCGGACGGATTCCGTCCGGCCGTTCATGCATTCAGACGAGACGAGGAAGGCGAATCATGGCGAGAATCAGCGTAGACGACTCCTTCTGCAAGGGGTGCGGCCTGTGCGTCGACGCGTGCCCCGAGCGGATCATGGCGCTCGACCACGACAAGATCACCGCGAAGGGCTACCACCCCGCGTACTGCACCGACATGGATGCGTGCACGGGCTGCATGTCTTGCGCGACGATGTGCCCTGACGTTGCGATCACGGTAGAGAGGTAGACCATGGCAGAGAAAGTGCTCATGAAGGGTAACGAGGCTCTGGCGGAGAGCGCCCTGCGCGCCGGCTGCCGCTTCTTCTTCGGGTACCCCATCACGCCGCAGACCGAGCTCGCGGCCTACATGTCCAAGCGCATGCCGAAGGTGGGAGGCACCTTCCTGCAGGCCGAGAGCGAGATCGCGGCCATCAACATGGTGTACGGCGCCGCGGCCGCCGGCGCGCGCGTCATGACGTCGTCGTCGTCGCCAGGCATCTCGCTGAAGGGCGAGGGCATCTCCTACATGGCCGGCGCCGATCTGCCGGGCGTCATCATCAACGTGCAGCGCGGCGGCCCGGGCCTCGGCGGCATCCAGCCGTCCCAGGCCGACTACTGGCAGGCCACCCGCGCGCTCGGCCACGGCGACTTCCGCGTGGTCGTGTACGCGCCGTCCACCGTGCAGGAGATGGCCGACTACGTGTTCTCCGCGTTCGACGTGGCCGACCGGTACCGCACGCCCGTCATGATCCTGGCCGACGGCATGCTCGGCCAGATGATGGAGCCCGTGGTCATGCCCGAGCCCGTCGACGCGCTTCCCGACAAGCCCTGGGCCACCGTCGGCCACAAGCACGAGCGCGCCCACAACGTGGTGAACTCGCTGTACCTGACGGCCGAGGCCCTCGAGGACCTCAACGTGGAGCGCTACGAGCGCTACGCCGCCATCGAGCGCGACGAGCAGCGCGCCGAGTCGTTCATGACCGACGACGCCGACATCGTGGTGGTCGCGTTCGGCGCGAGCGCCCGCGTGGCGCGCAGCGCGGTGGTCGCGGCCCGCGAGCAGGGCATCAAGGCCGGCCTCATCCGGCCCATCACCCTGTGGCCGTTCCCCGTGGACGCCATCGAGGCCACGGTTCCCACCGCGAAGGCGTACCTGTCGGTGGAGATGAACATGGGCCAGATGGTGGACGACGTGCGCCTCGCGCTCGCCGGCCGCCGTCCGGTGGAGTTCTACGGCCGCACCGGCGGCGTCATCCCGACGCCCGTGGAGGTGCTGGCCAAGCTGGAATCCATGAACGAAGCGATCGCAACGTCCGCGAAAGGAGGGGAGTAGGCCATGGCCGAGAAGGAAATGAACGTCGTGTTCGAACGACCCCATGCTCTCTTGCCCGTCGTGACGAACTACTGCCCCGGGTGCTCCCACGGCATCGTCAACCGCCTCGTGGCCGAGTGCCTCGACGAGCTGGACGTGGAAGGCTCCACGGTGGGCGTGGCCCCCGTCGGCTGCACGGTCACGTCCTACGACTTCTACGGCTGCGACATGATCGAGGCCGCCCACGGCCGCGCCCCGGCGGTGGCCACCGCGGTCAAGCGCGTGCTGCCCGACGGCGTCGTGTTCGCCTACCAGGGCGACGGCGACCTCGCGTCCATCGGCATGGCCGAGACGGTGCACGCGGCCACGCGCGGCGAGAACATCACCATCATCTTCGTCAACAACGCCATCTACGGCATGACGGGCGGCCAGATGGCCCCCACGAGCCTGCCGAACCAGGTGACGCAGACGAGCCCCTACGGTCGCGACACCGAGACGGCCGGCTTCCCCATCCGCGTGTGCGAGCTTCTGAGCTCGCTCGACGGCGTGGCGTACCTCGAGCGCGTCACCGTCGACTGCCCGAAGAACGTGCGCAAGGCGAAGAAGGCCATCAAGAAGGCGTTCCAGACCCAGATCGACAAGCGCGGCTACTCGCTCGTCGAGATCGTGGGCACGTGCCCCACGAACTGGGGTATGACGCCGCAGGACGCGTTCGCGTGGATGAACGAAAACATGCTGCCGTACTACCCGCTGGGCGTGTACAAGGACGTGGTGGCAGAGGGTTATGCGAACGTGGCCGAAGCCGCCTCCGCGCGCAACGCCGACTGCCCCATCGCGAACCCTGCCCCGCAGGCGGAAGGAGGCGCGCGATGAGCCGCTCCGTCAATATGGTGCTGGCCGGCTTCGGCGGCCAGGGCGTGCTGTTCGCCGGCAAGCTGATCGCCTACGCCGGCCTGCTGGAGGACCGCGAGGTGTCGTGGCTGCCGTCCTACGGCCCCGAGATGCGCGGCGGCACCGCGAACTGCAGCGTGTGCCTGTCCGACGACCCCATCGGAAGCCCGCTCGTGCTGGCGCCCGACGTGCTCGTGGCCATGAACCAGCCGTCGCTCGACAAGTTCGAGCACAGCGTGGCGAAGGGCGGCGTCGTGGTGGCCGACTCCACGCTCATCCAGAGCATCCCCGAGATCGACGGCGTGCGCATGTGCGCCGTCCCCGCGACGGCCATGGCCGAGGAGGCGGGCTTCAAGAAGCTCGCGAACATCATCCTGGCCGGCAAGCTGTTCGCCGAGACGGGCTTCTGCGAGGAAGCCACGCTGTGGAAGGCCATCGAGAAGTGCGTGCCCGCCAAGAAGGCGGAGATGCTCGACATGAACAAGCGAGCGCTGCAACTGGGAATCGACGCGTAAGGAGCGACCATGGTAGCTGAACTGGCCGAGATCGGCCTGCGCATCAAGGGCCTGCGCGAGGCGTGCGACGTCTCGCGCGAGGACATGGCGGCCGAGCTCGAGGTGCCGCTGGAGACGTACGTGCGCTGGGAGGAGACCGGCGACGACGTGCCCATCTCGGCCATCTACCACATGGCCCACCACTTCGGCGTCGAGTTCACTGAGATACTCACCGGCACCGCGGCGAAGCTCGACACGTACCAGGTGGTGCGCTGGGGCGAGGGCCGCGAGGTGGACCGCTACCCGGGCTACCACTTCGAGGACCTCGCGTGGCGCTACACCGGCAAGATCATGCAGCCGCTGCTCGTGGTGCTCGACCCGTCCGACGAGCCGGCGAAGCTCGTCACGCACACGGGCCAGGAGTTCAACCTCGTCATCGAGGGCACCGTCGTGGTCACCTGGGCCGACAAGGAGTTCGAGCTCAACGCCGGCGACAGCATCTACTTCAACCCGGAGTACCCGCACGGCCAGCGCTGCAGCGGCGACATCCCTGCAAAATTCGTGACGATCATCGCAGAATAGGAAGCACCGCCCGTGAACCATATCCTGAAAAAATACTGCCCCCGCATCGAGTTCGACTCCTACGAGGACTTCTTCGAGAACTTCCGCATCGACGTGCCCGAGGCGTTCAACTTCGGCTTCGACGTCGTGGACGAATGGGCCCGCGTCGAGCCCGAGAAGCGCGCGCTCGTGTGGTGCGACGACCGCGACGAGGAGCGCACGTTCACGTTCACCGACCTGTCGAGGCTGTCGAACCGGGCGGCGAACGCGTTCGCCAAGCTGGGCATCGGCAAGGGCGACGTGGTCATGATGATCCTGCGCCGCCGCTGGGAGTACTGGGTGTGCGCCGTGGCGCTGTGCAAGCTGGGTGCCACCATCATCCCCGCGTCGCTGCAGCTGACGAAGAAGGACATCGTCTACCGCGCCGAGAGCGCGCGCGTGAAGGCCGTCGTCTGCGTCGACGACGACTACGTGTGCGGCCAGATGGAGGAGGCGCTGCCCGAATCGCCGTCCATCGAGAACCGCATCATCGTGGCGGGCGAGCGCCCGGGCTGGACGCCGTTCGACGAGCTGATCGAGGGCGAATCGGACGAGTTCGAGCGCCCGACGGGCGAGGCCGGCGTCACGAGCGCGGACACCATGCTCATCTACTTCACGTCCGGCACCACCGGCATGGCGAAGGCCGTGTGCCACAACTTCGCGCACCCGCTGGGCCACATCATCACGGCGAAGTACTGGCAGCAGGTGGAGGAGGACACGCTGCACATGAGCGTGACCGACAGCGGCTGGGCGAAGTTCGGCTGGGGCAAGATCTACGGCCAGTGGATCGCCGGCGCCACCATCTTCGCCTACGACATGGACAAGTTCGTGCCCACGAAGCTGCTGCAGAAGATCCAGGACTACCGGCTGACCACGTTCTGCGCGCCGCCCACGATGTACCGCTTCATGCTGCAGGAGGACGTGAGCGCCTACGACCTGTCGAGCGTGCACAACTTCGCCACGGCGGGCGAGCCGCTGAACGCCGAGGTCACCATCGCGTGGAAGCGTTTGACCGGCAAGAACATCCGCGAGGGCTTCGGGCAGACCGAGGGCCCCGTGCTGCTGGCCACGTTCCCGTGGGTCGATCCGCGCCCGGGCTCCATGGGCAAGCCGTCGCCGCTGCTGAACATCAAGCTGCTCGACGACGAGGGCGTGGAGGTGCCCGACGGCGAGGAGGGCGCCATCTGCGTCACGGGCCTCAAGGAGGCGTACCCGCCGGGCCTGTTCACGGGTTACTACCGCGAGCCGGAGCGCACGCGCGAGGCCGTGGGCGGGGAGTACTACAACCTGCACGACATGGCGTGGCGCGACTCGGACGGCTACTGCTTCTTCGTGGGCCGCAACGACGACGTCATCAAGTGCTCGGGCTACCGCATCGGCCCCTTCGAGGTGGAGAGCGCGCTCATCGAGCACGACGCCGTGGTGGAATGCGCCGTCACGGCCGCGCCCGACCCCATCCGCGGCAAGGTGGTGAAGGCCACCGTCGTGCTGGCGAAGGGCTGGGAGCCGACCGACGAGCTGGTGCGCGAGCTGCAGAACCACGTGAAGAAGACGACCGCGCCGTACAAGTACCCCCGCATCGTCGAGTTCGTGGACGAGCTGCCGAAGACCATCGGCGGCAAGATCAAGCGCAAGCTCATCCGCAACCAAGACGGCATCGAGGACTAGAGCCCCCGCCCCCGACGGGCTGCCCCCCCCACCACCTGTGGCGCGACGACGAGCCGCAGGTGGGGGGGAGAGACGCGAGACCGCGCCGATTCGGATGTCTCTCAGGTTCAACCGGGGAGCCTCCCGGATCGGCGCGGCCATACGTTTCCCCACCTGCTGTCCGTTGCCGCGCCCAAAGAACCGTAAGGAGCACGTATGAGATCGCCGGCCGAGATGCTTGCGCTGTTCGAGGAGATCGCCTCCTCCGACGAGCGGATACGCGTCGTGACGCTCGAGGGCAGCCGCGTCAACCCGAACGCGGCGGCGGATGCGTGGCAGGACTACGACGTGACCTTCCTCGTCACGGACGTGGCCGGCTTCACCCGATCCGACGAATGGCTCGAACGCTTCGGCGCCCTCGTGTTCATGCAGAAGCCCGAGGCGATGGAGCTGTTCCCGCCCGATTTCCCCGCAGGGTGGTTCTCCTACCTGATGCTGTTCTCGGACGGCGCGAAGATCGACCTCACCCTGGTTCCCTGCGAGGATCGGGACGCGTACTTCGCGCAAGACCCGCTCATCCGCGTGCTGCTCGACAAAGACGGCGTCTGCCCGGAAGCGCAGGAGCCCTCCGACGAGCGCTTCTGGGTGCGGGAACCGCCGTCGGGGCATGTCCGCGATTGCGCGAACGAATTCCACCTTTCCTGCACGTACGTGGCGCGCGGGCTGCTGCGCGACGAGCTGCTGTGCTCGAACTGGACGTTCGAGCGGATCGTGCGCGTCGAGCTGCTCCGCATGCTCGGGTACGTCGCCGGCGTGCGCGTCGGCTTCCCGCTGAACACGGGCAAGCATGACAAGCTGCTGCCCCGCTTCTTGAAGCCGGGCGAGCGCGAAGCCCTGCTCGGCACGTACCGGCTCGATACCGTCGAGGCGGCGTGGAAGGCCCTGCGCGCCGCGATGGACCTGTTCGAAGCGTCGATGTCCGAGGTCTGCGCGGCCCTCTCGTACGACTGCCCGAACGACCGCCCGACGATCGACGCCTACCTGGAAACCCTCAAGGGCCTGCGATAGCTCCCGCGCCCGCCGCGCCGCGGGATGCCGGCCGGGGTCGTGCTATCATGGCCCCATGGACTCCCGTGAGCCGACATACCGCGACTACGCCTTCTGGGCGCGCCAGCCGCTCGAGGACATCGCGCGCGACTGCGACGTGCAGGCGTTCCGCGCGAGCGGGCCGGGCGGGCAGTGCGTGAACACCACCGACTCGGCGGTGCGCATGACGCACGTGCCCAGCGGCATGACGGCGACGTCCCGCGAGTCGCGCAGCCAGTTCCGCAACCGCCAGCTGTGCGTGCAGAAGCTGCGCGAGCAGTTCGCGCGCAAGGCCGTGCCGCCGAAGGTGCGGCGCGCTACGAAGGCGACCCGCGCCTCCAAGGAGCGCCGCCTCGCCGAGAAGCGCCACCGCTCCCAGACGAAGGCGCAGCGCGGCCGCGTCGACGAGTAGCGCGGCCGGTCGGCCGGCGCGTTCCCTCCGTGGTTGGGCGTCCTCCCGCACGGCCGGGTCGTCGCAGCGGCGATTCGTGGCAGAAAATGCGAGATATTCGTCATCGAGCATCGCCGCATACGGCGATCCGCTCAAGGCGGTTTCGAAGCACCCTCTTTGAACAGGCGAAACGAAAAGGTGCCCGATGCCCCTTCGCCATCCTGGCCGAAACGGCGGCGCAGGATGACGAATTTCTCGCATTTTCTGCCAAAATCCTCGATTCCTTCGGCGTGCGCCGCCGTCGTGGGCGCGGGCTGGTCGAGCGCTCGCCGGAGCGCCCCGCGCCGGCGGGGTAACGCTTGCGTATCCCTCCTTCTACGAACGTTCTACGGTTCGGTGACCGCGCACCGCGCGGGCGTATCGTTATCGCGTTATGACGGTTTGCGACGCCTGCGGGCGGCGTATAAGTGATAAGGAGCACGCATGGCGGATTTGCAAAGCCCGAAGGACCGGATCACCCTGCGAAACGGCTACGGCATTCCCTGCCTGGGGTTCGGCACGTGGAAGATGCCCGACGGGGAAGTGGGGATCGAGGCCGTCCACCAGGCGCTTCATGACGGGTATCGCCACATCGACACGGCTGCTGCCTACGACAACGAGGGCACGGTGGGCAAGGCGCTCGCCGCGGGCGGCGTGTCGCGCGAGGACCTGTTCGTCACCACGAAGGTATGGAACACCGATCGCGGCTACGATGCCGCGCTCAAGGCGTTCGAGGAGTCGCGCAAGAAGCTGCACCTCGATTATGTCGACCTCTACCTCATCCACTGGCCCGACGCGAAGGGCGCCGAGGCGCAGTGGCAGCGCACGAACCAGGAGACCTGGCGCGCGCTCGAGACGCTCTACCTCGACGGGAAGGTGCGCGCCATCGGCGTGAGCAACTTCAAGCCCCATCATCTCGAGCCGCTCATGGACGCGGCCGACATCCTGCCGATGGTCGACCAGATCGAGCTGCACCCCGGCTGCAACCAGGAGGTCACGCGCGAGTTCTGCAACCGCCACGACATCGTGGTGGAGGCGTGGTCGCCGCTCGGCTCGGGCCGCGTGCTGGAGAACCAGCTGCTCATCGACATCGCGGCCAGCTACGGCTGCACGGTGGCGCAGCTGTGCCTGCGCTGGTGCCTCCAGCGCCGCGCCATCCCGCTGCCGAAGTCCACGGACCCGGCGCGCATCGCCGAGAACGCGCGCATCTTCTGGTTCAACATCACCGACGAGGACCTGCAGCGCATCGACGAGCTCGACCCGCTCGGCCAAAGCGGCCTCGACCCCGACACCGTCGACTTCTAAGCGTCGACGCCCGTTTCCTCCCGTTCATGCAAAGGGCCCGCCAAGCGGGCCCTTTTCCGTGCGCGCCGTCTGCAAGTTCTTAGCTGGCAGCTAATGTTTTTGATCGGGGCTTTCCTTAGCATGGTCACTGCTAATGAAGGAGGGCCGCGCAGGCCCGCAATGGAAGGATGCATATGAGCGAGTACCAGCAATACCGGCCGAACGACGAGTATCGGCCAGCCGCTCGGTTTCAAGAGACGGCACCTCTTTCGGCGATGGCGGTGACGGCTTTGGTCCTCGGCATCATCGCGCTGCTCACGTCGTTCCTGCCTATCATCAACAACGTATCGTTCCTCTTGGCTCTGCTGGGCGCCGTTTTCGGCGTAGTCGGCGTGGTCGCCACGGTGCGCGGCACGCGGAGGGGGAAGCCCCTCGCCGTGTCGGCCCTCGTGCTCAACATCGTCGCCTTCGCGGTGGTCCTTGCCACGCAAGCGATGTTCAGCGCGGCCATCGACGAGGCGACGTCGGGCCCGAGCGCCGTCGGCGCGTCCGCCGAGCAGCCTTCGTCGGAGCCGCAGTCCTCGGAGCCCCAAGCCGACTACAGCAACCTGGCGGTCGGAACGACGGCCGAATTGGACAACGGGCTGTCGGTCTGCGTGCAGTCGGTCGAGACCGGGCTGTCGAACTACGACGGGTCGGCGATCACCGGCGTGACGGTTTCGTATGCGAACAACGGGAGCAGCGAAGCGTCGTTCAACCTGTTCGACTGGAAGGCGCAGGATTCCCAGGGAGCCCAGAGGAACACCGCGTACTATTCCGAAGCGACCGACGATCTGAGCTCGGGGTCGCTTGCCCCGGGAGGCACGGTTACGGGCAACCTGTATTTCGAGGGGGATGTGAGCAAGGTCCTGTACTATTCGAGCCTGTTCTACGACAGCTCGGTTGCATGGACCGTAGCGTAACGTGGTACGCGCTCTGATGCCCGGTTCGCCCGATCAAGCGCGAACCGGGCGGCGGGTGCCCGAAGACGCGGTGCGCGGAACCGGGTCGTTTGGAATACAATGATGAACGCGTTAAACAGGAAGAAGCCGAGAAGAAGGAAGCGTCGCGTGAAAGAACCCCTTACCGACGAGCTGCTCGACGAGCTGCTGAGCGCTCCCGATCCTCATTCGTTCGCGAAGGAGCATCACATCGGCACGCGAACCTTGCCCGATTACCTGCAGCAGCTGCTCGACGAGCACGATCTCGTGCGAGCCGACGTCATACGCGAGGCGGGGTTGAACGAGACGTTCGGGTACCAGATATTCATGGGGCAGCGCGGGGCGTCGCGCAACAAGGTGCTGCAGCTCGCGTTCGCCCTGGGGTGCACGCTGCGGGAGGCGAACCGGCTTTTGCAGGCGGCGGGCGCCAACGAGCTGTACTGCAAGAACCGGCGCGACGCCATCATCATCTTCTGCCTCGATCACGGCTACGGCCTCCAGAAAACCGACGAGGAGCTGTACCGGTTCAACGAAGACACGATCTGCTGATGCCGCTGCAAGCGAATCGGCTTCGCGCGGCAGCGCGCGCAACCTCTTCTGGTACCATGGACTCCACTATGCCAGACGAACTTGCCGAACAGCTCGATGCCCTTGCGCGCGACGATTGCTATCGCGTCGATGCTGTGTTGAAGGAGGGCGCGTTCGAGACGACCCAACGGGTGTTCTTCGTGGGCGCGAACGGCGCCGAGCAGGGCCCGTACGTGCGCAAGTACCTCGACGGCGACGCGGGGCTGGGCGCGGCGTACGAGCGCATCTGGAAGGCGCAGCGCGCCGGCAGCCGCTTCCTGCACCTGCCGCGCATCGTGGACTGCTACGCGGCGGGCGAGCAGCGCGCCGTGGTCATGGAGCACGTGCAGGGCGAGACGCTGGCCGACGTGGTGTACCGCTGCGACCCGTCGATGGCGCTCGCGTGCGACGTGTTCCCGAAGCTGTGCGAGGCCGTGAGCGAGCTGCACGACGGGTTCGACCCGCCCCTCATCCATCGCGACCTCAAGCCGTCGAACATCATGCTGACGAGCAGCAACCTCACCATCATCGACTTCGGCATCTCGCGCACGTTCGACGACGGCGCCGACGAGGACACGCGGCACTTCGGCACGCGCGCCTACGCGCCTCCCGAGCAGTTCGGCTACGGGCAGACCGACGTGCGCAGCGACGTGTACGCGCTGGGGATGCTGCTGTACTTCTGCCTGACGGAGAAGACCCCCGACGCCAAGGCCCGCAAGGACGGCTTTCGCGACGCCCGCATACCCGAAGAGCTGCGCCAGGTCATCGCGCGGGCGACCGCGTTCGACCCCCTGCAGCGCTATGAGAGCGTGACCGAGCTGCGCCGCGCGTTCGGCGCGGCGACGGGCGCCGCGGGGCTTGCGGCGGGGTCGGGGAGCGCGGCCGCGGCCGAGCCCCCGCGGTTCCAAGCGCCGACCCGGCCGGCCGCCGCGCGTCCTTCCGAGCACCCGGCGCCCTCCGCGACTCCCGCGATCCCCGCAAGCCCGCGCGAGCCCCTGCGCATCGGCCCGAAGCTCGGCGTCGCGTGGGACGTGGTGCTCCTCGCCGTGTTCGCGCTCTTCGTGGCCGTGGCCACGTCGATGGTGTTCGATCCGAAGCCGACCGACCAGGCTGCGACGGCGCCGCTTATCGTCCGCGCATGCGAGTACTATCCCGTCGCCCTGCTCATGATCGGCCCCGTGCTCTACTTCGTGAGCGACCGCCGCCCGCTCAGGCGCCTGGTCCCGCGGCTTGCGAACGTCTCCTGGAAGCGCGAGCTGCTCGTGTGCTCGATCGCGTTCGTCGTGGGGGTGCTCATGGTGGGCATCGCGGGCCAGTTCGTCCCCTCTCCTCCGGGTTTTTAGCGAAAACGCCTGGTCGACGGGCTGGCAACGCGTTGGCAAGGGCGGCGCGGCCCCGCGCGCGACGCCGCGGTTCTCCCGTAGGGTGTATCGGGTACGCCTCGACGCTTGCGCGTCGGGCGCTTCGGAGCGACCCTCGATAAGGAGCATCAGCATGGTCGATAACGCTCAAGGCGGCGCGAAGCGCGCCCCGTCCGATGCGAGCGCCGACGGGAAATCGGGCGAGCAGCCGGGCACCCAGAAGCTCAAGCGCGTGCTCACCGTGCCGGACATGATCGTGTACGGGCTCATCTTCATGGTGCCGATCGCCCCGATGGGCATCTACGGCGGCGTGTTCGGCGACTCGGGCGGCATGCCCGCGCTCGTGTACCTCGTGGGCACGCTGGCCATGGTGTTCACGGCGCTGTCCTACGCCATGCTCATCCGCGAGTGGCCCGTGGCGGGGTCGGTGTACGCCTACACCTCGCGCGGCCTCGGCAAGGGCATCGGCTTCGTGACGGGCTGGACGCTCTTGCTCGACTACCTGCTGATCCCCGTGCTCATGTACGTGGTGGCCTCGACGGCGTTGGCGGGCCTCGTGCCCGAGGTGCCCGCCTGGGCGTTCGCCGTGGTGTTCGTGGTGGCGAACACGTTCGTGAACGTGCGCGGCATCGGCCTCACCGACATCGTGAACCGCGTCGCGCTCGTGCTGGAGATCCTCGTGCTGCTCGTCTTCGTCGTGCTCGGCGTCCGCTGGCTGCTCACCGACCCCGCGTCGCACGGCTTCTCGCTCGACCCGTTCTTCAACCCGTCCACGTTCGACCCGAACCTCGTCATGAGCGCCGTGTCGCTGGGCGTGCTGTCGTTTTTGGGCTTCGACGGCATCGCGACGCTGTCGGAGGAGGCGAAGGACGGCCGACGCGGCCCGGGCCGCGCCATGATGGCGTCGCTGGCCATCGTGGGCAGCCTGTTCGTGCTGCAAACCTACATCGCCGGCTGCATCAGCCCCGACGGCGCCGTGTTCGCGGGCGACTCGGGCAACGCCTTCTACCTCGTGGCGCAGCTCGTGGGCGGGCGGTGGCTGTACGTCGTGTGCGCCGTGGCCACGGCGCTGGCCTGGGGCATCTTCACGGCGCTGGCCGCGCAGACGGCCGTGTCGCGCATACTGTTCGCCATGGGCCGCGCGGGCGGGCTGCCCAAGCCGCTGGCGAGGATCCACCCGAAGTACCATACGCCCTACGTCGCGTCGCTGTTCGTGGGCACGCTCACGCTCGTGCTCGTGCTGACGTTCGGGCGGCTGGGCACCGACACCATCTCGCTGTTCGTGAACTTCGGCGCGCTCACGGCGTTCCTCATGCTGCACGTCACCGTCATCGGGTACTTCTTCGTCAAGAAGCGCGACGGGCGCTGGGTGGCGCACCTGCTGTCGCCGCTGTGCGGCATCGCGGTGATCGGGTACACGTGGTGGAGCCTCGACGTGCCGGCGAAGGTGCTCGGCCTCATCTGGATGGCCGCGGGTATTGCGTACTACCTCGTTCTACACTATGGTTTGAAGCGCGACGTGAAGCTGGACGGCTAGGCCGTTTGCCGTGCATCGCGGGGGCGACCCCATGCTCAACTGCGAAAACGGCGCTCTGTGCGTCGTAACCGGTTCTGGACAACACCACCCTCTTCGTCAGAAAATAGATCAACATGGTCAAAAACGGAAGAGAATACGAGGAGGTTCCGGTTTGAGGATAGCGATCTGCGATGACGACGGAGCGCTGCGAAGCGATCTGCGCAGCGCGCTGGACCGGTCGCTGGCCGGGCGAAACGTTCGGGCCCGGTACCAGGAGTATACCGCCGGCGAGCACCTGGTGGCCGATGCGGCGGGAGACGGGCCCTTCGATCTGGTGTTCCTCGACGTCTACCTCGAGGGCGAGGACGGCGTGTCGGCGGCCCGCGCGCTGCGCGCCGTGGACGCGGCGGTGCCCATCGTGTTCCTCACGGTATCGCGCGAGCACGCGGTGGAGAGCTACGAGGTGCGCGCCACCGACTACCTGATGAAGCCCCTCGACCCGGCCGACCTCGAGCGCGTCCTCGATCGGGTTCTGCCCGCCCACAAGCCGCGCCTGGCGTTCCGGGTGGGCGCGTCGCGCCGCTACTTCGCGTTCGGCGACATCGTGTACCTCGAGAGCCGCGACCACGCGGTGCTGCTGCACACCGCCGACGGCTCCTGCCACCGCGGCCTGGCGAAGCTCGACGACGTGCAGCAGGACCTGAACGACCCCCGCTTCCTGCGCTGCCATCGCAGCTGCCTGGTGAACATGGATTACATCGCCGACGTGCGCGACGACTTCGTCCTGCGCGACGGGACGTGCGTGCCGGTGCGCGTGAAGGAGCGCCGCAAGATGCACGAGGCCTACCATCGGTACTTCGTCGACGCCCTGTGCGAAGGGCGCCGCGACGCGTAGGGAACAGGGGATTTCGGCGCAGGTCGCGTTACGGTAGCGTTGCGGCTGCCGCGCGCCGGCTCTGCGGATCGTATGATGTGCGCACGACGTCATCGTCAACGACCGAAGAAAGGACGCGACCATGAACCATCCGGTGAACGAGGAGGGCCGCACGCCGGACGCGGGCCCCGAGCAGCGTCCCGAGCAGCGTCCCGAGCAGCGCCTGCCGCTGCCGCTCAAGCTGTTCGGCGCGCTGTGCATCCTCGGCGGGCTCACGTCGCTCGGCGATCTCGTGCCCGTGATCGTCTCGTTCGTGCAGGGGATCGCCGGCGGGGGCTACCGCACGGCGTCCGTGGTCATCTTCGCCGCCCTCATGGCGGTGCTCGCGGCGTCGGCCGTGCTGTTCGCGGTGCTGGGCGTGCGGCTGCTGCGCAACCGCCGCGCGCACGCGGCGCAGGCCGCCAACACCCTCGTGGCGCTCACCGTGCTGGCCGTCATCGGCACGCTGATGCTGTTCGGCCTGTCGGCGCACCATATCGGCTACCTCGTCCAGATCGTCATCCTCATCGCGGTGACCAGCTACCTCGACCCGCAGCTGCGCGAGGAGCGCAAGCTGCAGCGCATGCTCAAGAAGATGGACAAGGAGCAGCGCGCGGAGGAGCGGAGGCTGGCGCGCGAGCGCACGCCCAAAAAAGGGTTCATCACGCTGAACTTCTTCAACCTGTTCTGGATATTCACGGTGTGCTGCGTGCTGGGGCTCGTCATCGAGACGGTCTACCACTTCATCGTGTTCGGCGGCTACCAGGACCGCGCCGGCATGCTGTTCGGGCCGTTCTCGCCCATCTACGGGTTCGGCGCGCTGCTCATGACCATCGCCCTCAACCGCTTCCACGACAAGCCCGTGTGGGCGGTCTTCCTCGTGAGCGCCGTCATCGGCGGGGCGTTCGAGTACTTCACGAGCTGGATCATGGAGTTCGCGTTCGGCATCCGCGCGTGGGACTACTCGGGCACGTTTTTGTCCATCGACGGGCGCACGAACTTCGCGTTCATGGTGATGTGGGGCGTGCTGGGCGTGGCGTGGATCAAGCTGCTGCTGCCGCAGCTGCTGAAGCTCATCAACCTCATCCCGTGGAACTGGCGCTACACGGTGACGGCCGTGTGCACGGTGCTCATGCTGGTGGACGGCGTGATGTCCGTCCAGTCCATCGACTGCTGGTACCAGCGCATGGCGGGCAAGACGCCCGACACGCCCATCGAGGAGTTCTACGCGAAGCACTTCGACAACGCCTACATGGAGCACCGCTTCCAGACCATGACGATGAACCCCGAGGACGCCACCCGCACCGACGTGCGCTAGGCGCGCACGTCCGTCAACGCTTGCGTGCCGGATGGGCGGCGGCGGGCGCGGGGCGTCGCGGGGACGGGTCCCGGCGGTGTACAATGGCCGAAACGATAGGCGCGCCCGCGCTTCCGGGCGCGCCCGGTCAACGCCGTGGAAGGGAGCCTTCATGGGAATCGTCGCCGCGTACGCCGTGCCGCATCCGCCGCTCATCGTGCCCGAGGTGGGCCGCGGGCAGGAGCGCGCCATCCAGGACACCATCGACGCCTACCGCGAGGTGGCGCGCCGCATCGCCGCGCACGCGCCCGACACCATCGTGGTGGTCTCGCCGCACGCGCCGCTGTTCCGCGACTGCTTCCACGTGTCCACCGGCGAGGCGGGCCACGGCGACATGGGGCGGTTCGGGGCGTGGGACGCGTCCGTCACCGTGCCCTACGACGGCGCGATGGGAGCCGCCATCGCCGCCTGCGCGCGCAAGCACACCGTGCCGCTGTGCGGCAGCGGCATGCGCGACGGCGAGCTCGACCACGCCACCTTCGTGCCGCTCCATTTCGTGAACGAGGCGTACGCCGGCTACCGGCTCGTGCGCGTCGGTCTGGCGGGCCTGTCGCCCGAGACGCACCTCGCCCTGGGGCGCTGCATCGCCGAGGCGGCCGCCGACCTGGGCCGTCGCTGCGTGCTGATTGCCAGCGGCGATTTGTCCCACAAGCTCACGCCCGAGGGGCCGTACGGCTACGCGCCGCAGGGCCCGGTGTTCGACCGCACGGTGACGGCGCTGTTCGACGCGGGCGACCTGGACGGGCTGCTCGACATCGACGAGGAGTTCGCCGACGAGGCCGCCGAGTGCGGCCTGCGCTCGTTCTGGATCATGGCTGGCGCGCTGGAGGGCCTCCCGATCTCGCATGAGCTGCTCAGCTACGAGGGGCCGTTCGGCGTGGGCTACGCCGTGGCGGCGTTCGAGGTGCAGGGCGCATCCGGCGACGGCGCGGTGCGGACGGGCATCGACGAGCGCGAGGACGCGGTGGACGCCGAGAACGGCGCGGCCGACGAGGCGGCCGTCGACCCGTACGTGGCGCTGGCCCGTGCGAGCGTCGAGGGCTTCGTGCGCATGGGAAGCCCCATCGCGCTGCCGGACGGCCTGCCGCCCGAGCTGGCCGACGAGCGCGCCGGCGTGTTCGTGTCGCTGCACGAGCACGGCGACCTGCGCGGCTGCATCGGCACCATCGCGCCGGTCACCGGCAGCGTGGCGGCCGAGATCGTGCGCAACGGCGTGGCGGCGGCCTCCGAGGACCCGCGGTTCCCTCCCGTGCGCCCCGACGAGCTGGACGCGCTGTCGTACTCGGTGGACGTGCTGCTCACCCCCATGCCCATCGACTCGATCGACGAGCTCGACCCCGCGCGCTACGGCGTGATCGTGACGAAGGGGTGGAAGCGCGGCCTGCTGCTGCCGAACCTCGAGGGCGTGGACTCGGCGCAGCAGCAGGTGGACATCGCGAAGCGCAAGGCCGGCATCGACCCGTTCGACGACGACGTGGAGCTCGAGCGGTTCGAGGTGGTGCGCCACGTGCGCGGGGGAGAGGCCCGTCGTGGCTGACGGGCGCGCCGTCTGCGGCGTGTGCCCCCACGCCTGCGCGCTCGCCGAGGGCCGGCGCGGCATCTGCCGGGCGCGCGCTGCGCGCGGCGGGCGGGTGGTGGACGAGAACTACGGCCGCGTCACCTCGATCGCGCTCGACCCGGTGGAGAAGAAGCCGCTCGCGCGGTTCCTCCCGGGATCGACGGTGCTGTCGCTGGGGAGCTACGGCTGCAACCTGCGCTGCCCGTTCTGCCAGAACGCGGACATCGCCTGCGCGGGGCCGGACGACGCGGCGTGGCGCGAGCTCGCCCCCGAGGACGCCGTGAGGCTGGCGGCGGGCGCACGCGGCGAGGGGTGCGTCGGCATCGCCTACACGTACAACGAGCCGCTCGTGGGCTACGAGTACGTGCGCGACGTCGGGCGGCTCGCGCACGAGGCGGGGCTTGCGAACGTGCTGGTGAGCAACGGCATGGTGAACGAGGGGCCGCTGGCCGAGCTCCTCGGCGTCGTGGACGCGGCCAACATCGACCTCAAGGGGTTCACGCAGGGGTTCTACGACCTGGCGGGTGGCGACCTGGCCGCCGTCAAGCGCACCATCGAGACGCTGGCGGCCGACCCGGCGTGCCATCTCGAGGTGACGACCCTCGTGATCCCCGGCCTCAACGACGACCCCGGCGAGATCGACGCGGCGGCGGCCTGGCTGGCTTCGCTCGACCCGCGCATCCCGTACCACCTCACGCGGTTCTTCCCCTGCCATCGCATGCTCGACCGGCCCCCGACGCCCGTGCCCGCGCTCCGCGCGCTCGCCGACGTGGCGCGCCGCCACCTGGACGACGTGCTCGTGGGGAATTGCTGAATGCTGCGCAACATTTCGGAACGTGCGGGCGCAACGCCGACAAATACGGTACTATATCGATGGTGCCTTCGGCACCTTCTTATTGGAGATGGATGGGTCCTGGTGGGCCCCACGGCCTTCAAAGCCGCTGTGAGGCGTGCAGAACGTCTCGGGTGTGTTCGATTCGCACACATCTCCGCCAGAAAAGCAAAGCGCCCCGCGGGGCGCTTTTTTTCGTTCTCGAGCGAGGGGCCCGCGTCCGAAGCGTCCGGGACGCCGCCTCGGCGCCGGAGCCGCGCTACGGCAGCAGCGGGGGCGGCAGGATCTCCTTGAGCCGGTTGCGGTTGCGGATCAAGGAGAGGAACGTCTGCTCGTCCGAGGTGAGGAAGCCCCGCTTGTGCGTGAGGATGTTGAGCGGGCGCTGCAGCTGGCAGCCTTCCAGCCGAAGCATGGACAGCTGCTTTTGCCGGCATTCGCGCTGCACGGTGAGCGCCGAGATGATGGTGACGCCAAGGCCCGACATCACGCTCTGCTTGATGGCGCGCGTGCTGTTCAGCTCCATGGTGATGTTGAGCTCCGAGGCGTCAACCCCGCCTTCCTGCAGCGCGTTCTCCATCACCTTGCGCGTGCCCGAACCTTGCTCGCGGATGATGAAGCGCTCGTCTTTGAGCTCGTTGAGCGACACGCTCAGAAGCTTGCTCCAGGGATGGTCGATGCCCACGACGATGACCAGCTCGTCGTGCCAGAAGTTCTCGATGATGAGGTCGGGGTTCGTGGGCACGGGCCCTTCGATGAGGGCGAGGTGCAGCTGCTTGTCGAGCACCTCCTCGGCCATGTTGGCGGTGTTCGCCACCTTCACGTTGAGGTTGATCTGGGGATGCTCGTGATACATCGCGTCGGCTATGAAGGGCACCACGTACTCCCCGATGGTGAGCGTGGCCCCCACGTGCACGTTGCGGTGCTGCTTCGCCTCGTGCTCGAGCATGACCTCCTGCGCTTCGCGCATGGCCTGAATCACCTGGCTGATGTACTGGTAGAAGATCTCGCCGCACTCGGTGAGCAGCACGCCGCGGTTGGTGCGCTCGAGGAGCGTGACGTTGTACTCCTGCTCGAGATTCTGGATTTGGATGCTTACGCTCGGTTGGCTGATATGCAGGTGTTTGGCTGCCTGAGTGACGTTGCCGGTATCGGCTACCTCTTTGAACACGACGAATTGCCCCAAAGAACTCAAGACGGCTCACCTCCTCCTGTGTTCCGGCAGGACGATATGAGCAAAACATCGGAAAACTTCCTATGCCGCATATCGCATGTGCGCATCCGGACCGTGCCGAACTAAAGGCTTTCCCCGCACGACGGCCCCCTACGCCTTAACGAACGAACGTGAAAAGCAATTATCCGAAGCGGCGATGATCGCTTTCCACCTTGTTCAGCTGTATACTAAAGTACTCTACTAAGATTATTCTGTAAAATATGCATTTACAATCGCGATATAAAGAATTTCTATCATGCGGTGATCGAAAACATCGCGTTTATCCCGTTGAGCACGCCTGTTCGTGCACAAAAACCATGCCATAGGATTTGTTCATCGCCCCATCCAAAATAGGTATTTTACACTCGAACCCGCGTCCCTTAGTTTGTATCTAGGCCCATGCGCGGCCAAGACGAGGTTGGGGAGGGGTGGTACGATGAATGCTGCTTTGCTGGGATTCGTCTTTGTCATCATCGGATTGGCGGGGTTCGTCGTTCTCACCGCCGTCAAGGCGTGGAAGTACGCCCACTTGCCCGTTCATTCGCGGGTCGAGCTCTACCCGGTGCCCAAGGAGGGCGATGGCCGCGGCAAGTACGGCGGCTCCTATTTCGAGGAAGAGGACTGGTGGGAGAAGCCCCGCCGCCTCGATCCCGTCTACGAAGTCGTCGACATCATGCAGGAGATGCTGCTCATCAGCAAGCTGTTCAAGCACCAGCGCAGCCTGTGGTGGGCGTCGTACGCGTTCCACCTGGGCATCTACGTGATGTTCGGCTGGAGCCTGCTGCTGCTCCTCACCGTGTTCTGGAACCCCGAGTTCCTCGTGGTGGGAACGGCCGTCGTGGGCGCGGTGGGCTTCGCGCTGTCCACGATCGGCGCCGTGCTGCTGCTCGTGCGCCGCGCCGTCGACGAGAGCCTGCGCGCGTACACGCCGCCTCAGGAGTACTTCAACATCCTGCTCATCCTGGCCACGCTCGTCACCGGCATCGTGGCGTGGACGCTGTTCGCCTCGCCCTTCGACGTGGCGCGCAGCGTGTTCGCGTTCGACGCGGCGCCCCTGCCGCCCGTCGTGGTCGCGCACCTCGTGCTGCTCGGCATCATGCTCCTGTACATCCCGCTCAGCAAGATGAGCCATTACGTGGGCAAGTTCTTCGCCTTCCACAAGGTGCTGTGGGACAACGATCCCAACGTCGCGGGCAGCAAGGTTGCCGCGATGGCCGAGCGCGAGGCCGGCGGCCCCGCGCCCGCCGCCTGGTCGGCCCCGCACACCCGTCCCAGCTCGTCCGATACGTTGGAGGGATAGCGCCATGACCCAGAACACCAAGCAGCTGCGCCCGCGCGACATGGCGAACGACGCGCCCGTCCTGTCTCCGCTCGACGACCTCGCGCCGCTTCCCGCGCCGTACGACCGAAACGGCCTCGAGCCGCCTTTCAAGGAGCCGAAGCCCGCATGGGCCGAGGAGCACTGCGCCTCGCTCGACGGCTTCGTCGCCCTCGACACGCTCAAGCGCCCCGAAACGCAGGAGGAAGAGGAGGCGTTCGTCCTCTCGTTCCTGAACGGGCTCGAGAAGCTATTCGCGGACAGCAACAAGCGCTCGCTGCAGCCGCTCATGCTGACGATGGAGTACTGCGCCAAGTGCAACACGTGCTCCGAAGCGTGCCACGTGTTCCAGGGCAGCAACGGCGACGAGATCTACCGCCCGAGCTTCCGCGTGGACGTGCTGCGCCGCATGTACAAGAAGCACTTCACGCCCGGCGGCAAGCTCATGCCCGGGTTCGTGGGCGCCGACGTGGACGTCACCTGGGAGAGCATCGCGCGTCTGGGCGAGCTCGCCTACCGGTGCAACCTGTGCCGCCGCTGCGCGCAGACGTGCCCCCTCGGGCTGGACAACGGCCTGGCAGCCAAGGAGATCCGCAAGCTGTTCAGCCAGGAGATGGGCATCGCCCCCACGCCGGTGCACGCGAAAGGCACCCAGCTGCAGCTCAAGACGGGCTCGACGACGGGCCTCACGAAGCCGGCGCTCATCGACACCATCGAGTTCATCGAGGAGGACATCGAAGAGCGCACGGGCCGCAAGATCAAGTTCCCCATCGACAAGAAGGGCGCCGACGTGCTGCTCATGCACAACGCCGGCGAGTTCATCGCGTGGCCGGAGAACCCGGCGGCCTTCGCCATCCTGCTCGACGAGGCGGGCATCGACTGGACCCTCAGCTCGGACCTGCTGGGCTACGACAGCGTGAACTACGGCATCTGGTACGACGACTTCCAGGCCAAGAAGGTGGCGCTCGGGCAGTTCGAGGCCGCGAAGAAGCTGGGCGTCCGGCGCATCGTGGTGGGCGAGTGCGGGCACGCCCACAAGGCCATCGCCATCAGCGCCGACCGCATGGCCTCGGAGGAGGAGCGCGTGCCGGTGGAGAGCTTCCTGCCCCTCATGGCGGATCTCGTGAAGACGGGCAAGCTCAAGTTCGATCCGTCCAAGAACGATTTCCCGGTCACCCTGCACGACCCCTGCAACGTCGTGCGCCAGATGGGCATCGTGAAGCCGCAGCGCGACATCTTGAAGGCCATCGCGCCGGGATTCCGCGAGATGACGCCGCACGGCGTGGACAACTACTGCTGCGGAGGCGGCAGCGGGTTCGCCATCATGAGCTCGTACAACTTCGGCGACTTCCGCGACAAGGTGAGCGCCCGCACGAAGTGGGCCCAGATCGTGAACGCGTTCCCCGACGAGTTCGAGAACCCGGACATCGTGAAGTACGTGTGCGCCCCCTGCTCGAACTGCAAGGGCACCATCCGCGAGCTGCTGAAGGCCTACAAGGGCACGGCGACGTACAACGTGCAGTACGGCGGCCTCGTGGAGCTCATGGTGAACGGCCTTGCCAGCATGGACAAGCCGTACCTGGAGTTCTTGGAGGAAGCGTAAGGCGCCCGCCCGCGAACGGCGAACGGGCGCAAGGGGACCGGCGGGAGCGTCAGACGAGGGGTAGTCCATGGACAGCGTGGTTGTGGGATTGAACATCAAGAGCGCTCCGATCGAGCTGCTGGAGAAGCTGAGCATCCACCATTCGCTCAACGCTTCGTGCGCGCGCGACTTGAAGTCGGCGGCGCGCCTGAGCGCGGCCGTCGTGCTCAGCACGTGCAACCGGTTGGAGTTCTACGTGACGGCCGACGACCCCGAGCGCGGGGCCGAGGAGGTGTGGGGCTATTTCACCTCGCAGGGCCAAACCATCACCGAGCACGAGCGCACGCTGCTGCGCGAGCACATGTACGCCTACTCGGGCGACATGGCCGTGCGCCATCTGTTCGAAGTGGTGACCGGGCTGGACTCGCTCATCGTGGGCGAGGCCGAGATCCTCGGGCAGGTGTCGCGCGCCTACGACGCCGCCTGCAAGGCGGGCACCACGGACAAGTTCGTCAACGTGTGGTTCCAGCGGGCGCTCCATCTGGGAAAGAAGGTGCGCCACGAAACGTGCATCGGGCGCTACTCGATGTCGGTGGGGCGCATCGCGGTGGAGCTGGCCGCGCGCGAGCTCGGCGAGGTGAAGGACAAGCGCGTGCTCATCCTGGGCGCCGGCGAGATGAGCGAGCTCACCATGAAGTACCTCGTGGCCCACGAGGCCTCGGTGGTCATGGTGTCGAACCGCTCGCTCGACAAGGCGCGCACGCTGGCCGACCGCTACGGGTTCGAAGCGCACCGTCTGGAGGGCCTCGCGTCCTGCCTCGAGAAGGCGGACGTCGTGTTCTCGGCGACCTCGTCGAAGACGTACATGATCGATCGGGCCCTCGTGCAGCGCACCATGGAGGCGCGCCCCGACCGCCCGCTGCTGTTCGTGGACATGGCGGTGCCGCGCGACGTGGACCCGGCGGCCGCGAGCGTTCCCGGCGTGAGCATCTACAACATCAACGAGCTGCGCGACGAGGCCGACGCGAACCGCTTGAAGCGGGTGACGGCCGAGAAGAGCGTGCGGCGGTTCATCGAGGAGGAGGTGGCGGACTTCCGGCGGTGGGTGCAGTCGCTCGAGCTCGTGCCCGTCATCGCCGCCTTCCGCCGGCACGCCGAGGAGATCAAGCGCGCGCGGCTGGACGTGGCTCTCGAGCGGCTCTCGGGGCTCACCCCCTCGCAGAAGAAGCAGGTGCGCGTGCTGGCCACCACCATCACCGACGAGTTCGTCCACGAGCCCGTCGAGTCCCTCAACGCGCAGGCCGGCTCCGCGAAGAGCAGGGAGTACGCGCGCATGCTCCAGGAGCTGTTCGCGCTCGAGGTGGCGCGCACGGCGGGCGACGCGGCGGAGCGGGGGTGCGCGCGATGAGGAGCTTTCGCATCGGCACGCGCAAGAGCGACCTGGCCCTGTGGCAGGCCCGCTTCGTGCAGCGCTTGCTGGAGGAGGCCCACCCCGGCATGGAGGTCGAGCTGGTCACCATGGACACCGAGGGGGACAAGCGCCTCGAGGTGCCGCTGTCGTCGGTCGCCGGCAAGGGCTTCTTCACGGCCGAGATCGAGGAGCGGCTGTACGGCGGGGAGATCGACATCGCCGTGCACAGCTTGAAGGACCTGCCCACCGTGCTGCCCGAGGGCCTGGGCATCGGCGCGTACTGCGAGCGCGGCGACGCGCGCGACGCGTTTCTGGGCAAGGACGGCCGCACGTTCGACGAGCTGCCCGCGCAGGCGCGCGTGGGCACCTCCTCTCTGCGCCGCACGGCGCAGCTGCGCCGCCTGCGCCCCGACGTGGAGTGCGTGGAGATACGCGGCAACCTGGGCACGCGCTGGCGCAAGCTGCAGGAGGCCGACGACATGGACGGCATCGTGCTGGCCGCCGCCGGCGTCGTCCGCCTGGGATGGCAGGAGCGCATCACGCAGTTCTTCGACCCGCTGACGGTGCTCTCGGCGCCCGGGCAGGGGGTCGTCGCGGTGGAGAGCCTCACCGAGCGCGCGGACGTGCGGGAGGCGCTTGCCGCCGTCAACCACCGGCCCACCGAGCTCGCGGCGCGCGCCGAGCGCTGCTTCCTCGCGCTGCTCGGCGGCGGCTGCCAGACGCCCATCGCGTCCTTCGCCACGGTGGAGGACGGCGCGATACGCCTTGCGGGCAGCGTCATCAGCCTTGATGGCACCGAGCTCGTGCACGTGACGGAAACGGGCGACGATCCCGGGCAGGTGGGCGAGCGCGCCGCGCGCCGCGCCCTCGATGCAGGGGCGGATGCCATCCTGCGCGCCACATGCGGCGCGCCGACGGACCACTAGAGAGGCGGCGACACCTTATGGAGCAGAACGCGCAGGCGTACCTCGTAGGAGCGGGCCCGGGCGACCCGGGCCTCATGACCGTGCGGGCTTTGGAGCTGGTGCAGCGCGCCGACGTGCTCGTGTACGACCGGCTCGTGTCGCCGGACGTCGTCGCGCAAGCGCCCGCGACGTGCGAGCTCGTGTACGTGGGCAAGTCGCCCGACCGCCACACCCTCGCGCAGCACGAGATCAACGCGCTGCTCGTGGAGAAGGCCGCGCCGGGGCGCACGCTCGTGCGCCTCAAAGGCGGCGACCCGTTCGTGTTCGGCCGCGGCGGCGAGGAGGCCGAGGAGCTGCGATCCCACGGCATCCCGTTCGCCGTGGTGCCGGGCGTCACGTCCTGCATCGCCGCGCCGGCGTATGCGGGCATTCCCGTGACGCACCGCGGGATGGCCTCGTCGTTCACGGTGATCACCGGCCACGAGGACCCCTCGAAGCTGGCCTCGTCCGTGGACTGGGAGCAGGTGGCGCACCTGAGGGGCACCCTCGTGTTCCTCATGGGCATGAAGAACCTGCCCGTCATCGCCGAGAGCCTCATGGCGTACGGCATGCCCGGCGAGACGCCGGCGGCCGTCGTCGAGCGCGGCACCTGGCCCGCTCAGCGCGTCGCCGTCGGGTGCTTGGACACCATCGCGGCCGAGGCGGCCGAGCGCGGCCTGGCGAACCCCGCCGTCATCGTCGTGGGTCAGGTTGCGGCCCTGCACGACGAGCTGGCGTGGTTCGACCCCCGCCCGCTCGCAGGCAAGACGGTGGGCATCACCCGCGCCCGCCATCAGGCCTCCGAGCTGCGCACCGAGCTGGAAGCGCTCGGCGCCGCCGTGGCGGAGTTCCCGGTGAGCCGCCTGGCGCCGCCCGCCGACCCGGCGCCGCTCGCCGCGGCCGCAGCTTCGCGCGAGACGTACGACTTCGCCGTGTTCACCAGCGCGAACGGCGTCAAGACCTTCTTCCGCGCCTGCGAGGCGGCCTGTCCCGCGCCGGCCGACGCCGCCCCTTCCGCATCTTCCGCTGCAGCCGTCCTCGCGGGCGCCGCCGTCATCGCCGTAGGCCCCGCCACGGCCAAGGCGCTCGCGACGCGCGGCGTGCGCAGCGCGATCACGCCCGACTCCTTCTGCGCAGAGGGAGTCGCGGACCTCCTCAGTGGGCGCCTCGGCCCGAGCGAGCGCGTGCTGCTCGTCAGGGCCGAGGATGCCCGGACCGTCGTGGCCGACGCCGTGCGCGCGGCGGGCGCCGAGCTCGTGGACGTGCCCGCGTACCGCACCGTGCTGCGCGAGGACGGCAAGGACGACCTTCTGGCCGCCCTGCGCGCCGGCAGCCTGGACGCGCTCACGTTCGCCAGCTCGTCGGCCGCGCGCAACACCGTCGCCCTGCTCGACGGCGACGCGTCGCTGCTGGCGGGGGTATCGCTGTTTTCAATCGGACCGCTCACCACCGCCACGATGGAGGGGCTGGGGCTCGCCGTGCGCGCCGAAGCCGGCTCGTCCACCGTCGGAGGGCTCGTGGGCGCGGTCCTCGGATCCCTAGGAGAGCCATCGTGAACCTTCCCCAACGCCCGCGGCGCCTGCGCCAGAACGAAGCCGTCCGCGCCATGGTGCGCGAGCACGAGCTGCGCGCCGCCGACTTCGTCTACCCGCTGTTCGTCTGCCACGGCGCCCGCATCGCGGACCCGGTCGGCTCCATGCCCGGCGTGTGCCGCTACTCGCTCGACCGGCTTCCCGCCGTGCTCGACGACGTGGTCGGCCTCGGCATTCCCGCCGTCATCCTGTTCGGCATCCCCGAGCGCAAGGACGCCGTGGGCTCCGAGGCGTACGCGGACGACGGCATCGTGCAGCGGGCCGTGCGCGCCATCAGGGAGCAGTACCCGCAGCTCGTGGTGATCACCGACGTGTGCCTGTGCGAGTACACCGACCACGGCCACTGCGGTCTCGTGGAGGACGGCTACGTGCTGAACGACGAGACCGTGGAGCTGCTCGCGCAAACGGCCGTATCGCACGCGCGCGCCGGCGCCCACATCGTGGCGCCGTCCGACATGATGGACGGGCGCGTGGCCGCTATCAGGCAGGCGCTCGACGCCGCGGGGCTGGAACGCACGGCCATCATGTCGTACGCCGCGAAGTTCGCGTCGGGCTACTACGGCCCGTTTCGCGAAGCGGCCGGCTCCACGCCGGGCTTCGGCGACCGCAAGGGCTACCAGATGGATCCCGCGAACGGCGACGAAGCCGTCCGCGAGGCCCTGCTGGACGTGGAGCAGGGCGCCGACATGATCATCGTGAAGCCGGCGCTTGCGTTCGGCGACATCGTCTGGCGCACGAAGCGGGAGACGCATCTGCCCGTCGTGGCCTACAACGTGAGCGGCGAGTACGCCATGGTGAAGGCCGCCGCCGCGAACGGCTGGCTCGACGAGCGCAAGGTGGTGCTGGAGTCGCTCTGCGGTATGAAGCGCGCCGGCGCCGACATCATCATCACCTACCATGCGCTCGATGCGGCGCGCTGGCTCGCCGAGCGCGCCTAGGAAGGAGGGCCCATGCAGGAAACGGAGAACGCCCGCACGATGCGGGCGAGCGAGGAGGCCTTCCGCCAGGCCGCCGAAGCCATCCCCGGCGGCGTGAACTCGCCCGTGCGGGCCGCGCTCGCCGTGGGCGCCGAACCGGCGTTCATCGCGCGCGGAGAGGGCGCGTTCCTGTGGGACGTCGACGGCAACCGCTACCTCGACTACGTGGGCTCGTGGGGCCCGCTCATCATGGGCCACGCGCATCCCGCCGTCGTGGAGGCCGTGTGCGCGGCGGCCCGCGACGGCCTGAGCTTCGGGGCGCCCACTCCGGGCGAGACGAGGCTCGCCCGCGTCGTCCGGGACGCGTTTCCCTCCATGGAGATGGTGCGCCTGGTGAGCTCGGGCACGGAGGCGACGATGAGCGCCATCCGCCTCGCGCGCGGCGTCACCGGCCGCGACTGCATCGTGAAGTTCGAGGGCTGCTACCACGGCCACGCCGACGCCCTGCTCGTCAAGGCCGGCAGCGGCGCGCTCACCATGGGCGTGCCGAGCTCGGCCGGCGTGCCGGCCGGCTGCACGGCTTCCACGCTCGTGGCGCGCTACAACGACCTCGACAGCGTCCGCGCGCTGTTCGCCGAGCGCGGCGAGGAGATCGCCGCCGTCATCGTGGAGCCGGTGGCGGGCAACATGGGCGTCGTGCCGCCGCAGGACGGCTTTCTGCCCGGGCTGCGGGAGATCACCGAAGCGTACGGCAGCTTGCTCGTCTTCGACGAGGTCATGACGGGCTTCCGCGTGTCGTTCGGCGGGGTGCAGGCCCTCTGCGGCGTCGACCCCGACCTCACCTGCCTCGGCAAGATCATCGGCGGGGGCATGCCCCTCGCCGCGTTCGGCGGCAAGCGCCGCTACCTGGAGCAGCTGGCCCCGCTCGGGCCGGTGTACCAGGCGGGCACGCTCGCCGGCAACCCGGTGGCCGTGGCCGCGGGCCTCGCCACGGTGGAGCTTCTGCGGGAGCCGGGCGTGCACGAGGGCATCGTCGCGAGGACCGAGGAGCTCGCGCGCGGCATCGAGCGGCTCGGCATCGCGCGCGGCGTGCCCCTGCGCGTCAACCGGGCCGGGGCCATGTTCTCGGTGTTCTTCACCGAAGACGAGGTCTACGACTACCGCAGCGCCCTGTCCTCCAACACCGAGCTGTACGCGTGCTTCTACCGCTTCCTGCGTGCCTCGGGGGTGTACATCGCCCCGAGCCAGTTCGAGGCGCTGTTCGTGTCGGCCGCGCACACCGACGCGCATATCGCCGACACCCTCGAGCGCATCGAGGCGGCCTTGGCTCGGATGTAGAACATCGGCGCCAGCCTTCTTCGCTTCGCCCGCCCATCCCGCAGGGGAGAGGCGGGCGAAGCGCTGTCAGAAGTCGGAAAATTCCGCATTTGATCAGGGAACATGATGATGCATGGCAAACGTTCCAGCTATCGGAATCTTTTATACCAGGAATCTGCGGCGAAGCCGCGACGGGCGTTTGACCAAGCGAAACGACGGGCGATAGCCAATGGTGATCACGCCATGAATTCAATGTATTTTACAGGCCAAATAGGGGGTGATTAAATCAAAAGCAGCTGATCATCGGCTTTTGAAGGACAAGACGAGGTGAGGGAAGGAAAGGAGGGTGGAACGACATGTACATGGTGGTGTTGGACGAGGAGAAGTGCACCGGATGCGATTCGTGCGCCGAAGGTTGCCCGGCTCAGATTCTCGGATTCGATGGCACGCACGCTTTGATCAAGGGAGATTCATGCGACTGCATGGGATGCGAAGCCTGCGTCATGGTATGTCCCGCCGGGGCGTTCACCGTCACGGAATTGTAGCGCCAACAGGTTCCCGGTAGGAACCACAGGAGGAGCGATCATGGATGAAAACAGCAAGACCCCCCAGTTGGACGAGCTGGAAACCGGGCCGTGGCCGAGTTTCGTCACGGAGATAAAGAAGGCGGCCGACAAGAGCGCGATGAGCGCCGACCTGCTCGGCGTGCTCGAGCGGTCCTACGAGGACAAGGTGGGCCACTGGAAGCACGGCGGCATCGTGGGCGTCAAGGGGTACGGCGGCGGCGTCGTCGGGCGCTACACCGACCTGCCCGAGGAGTTCCCGAACGTCGCTGAGTTCCACACGATGCGCGTCAACGCGCCGAGCGGCTGGTTCTACACCACCGACGCCCTGCGCACCGTCTGCGACATCTGGGAGCGCCACGGTTCGGGCATCACGAACATGCACGGCTCCACGGGCGACCTCATTTTGCTGGGCATGAAGACCGAAGAGCTGCAACCCACGTTCAACGAGCTGGCCGAGAACGGGTTCGACCTGGGAGGCTCCGGTTCCGACCTGCGCTCCCCGAGCTGCTGCTGCGGCCCCGGCCGGTGCGAGTACGCCTGCTACGACACCTTGGACATGTGCTACGACATCACCAACGAGTTCCAGGACGAGCTGCATCGTCCGATGTGGCCGTACAAGTCCAAGATCAAGATGTCCGGATGCGCGAACGACTGCGTGGCCGCCGCCGCCCGCGCCGACATCTCGGTCATCGGCACCTGGCGCGACACCATCGTCATCGACCAGGAGGCGGTGAAGCAGTACGCCGCCGACGGGCTCGACATCCGCGAGGCCGTGGTGGAGAAGTGCCCCACCCGCTGCCTGACCTACGACCAGGGCACGGGCGAGCTCGCGGTGAACGGCGCGGAGTGCACGCGCTGCATGCACTGCGTCAACGTCATGTGCAAGGCCATCAAGCAGGGCGAGGAGAAGGGCGCGACCATTCTCCTGGGCGCCAAGTCCACCATCGTGAAATCCGCCTTCATGTCGTGGGTGCTCGTGCCCTTCATGAAGATGGAGGCCCCCTACACCGAGTTCAAGGACCTGGTGAACCGCATCTGGGACTGGTGGGACGAGAACGGCAAGACCCGCGAGCGCATCGGCGAGACCGTGTACCGCATCGGCATGGGCAAGTTCCTGCGCGAGGTGGGCATGGAAGCGGTGCCCCAGATGGTGTACCGCCCGCGCGCGAACCCCTACGTGTTCTGGCCCCAGGAGGAGATCTTCAAGGAAGCGGCCGGTCAGGCGGAGGGCGACAACTAGACGTACGGCCTTTCTCTCAGAGAGGCTTCGCTACGGCATCCAATTCAGATAGACGAGGTGATTGAAGTGGCAATGATCGACAACGGCCCTCCGGATTTTCACGAGTACCTTCCCACCATCATCAAAGAGAACTACGGCAAATGGCTCTACCACGAGCATCCGCGACCGGGCGTGTTGAAGCACGTCGGGCCCGCAGGCGCGCTGTACAGCGTGCGCGTGGGCGAGCCGCGCCTCATGAGCGTCGACTCCATCCGCGACGTCTGCGACATCGCCGACGAGTTCTGCGACGGGCACCTGCGTTTCACGAGCCGCAACAACATCGAGTTCCTCACGCCTGACGAGAGCAAGGTCCTGCCCATCATCGAGCGCTGCGAGGAGATGGGCTACCCGGTGGGCGGCACCGGCAACTCGCTCAGCAACATCGTGCACACGCAGGGCTGGGTGCATTGCCATACGCCCGCAAGCGACGCGTCCGGCATCGTGAAGGCCATCATGGACGACCTGTTCGAGTACTTCGGCACGCAGGTCCTGCCCAACAAGCTGCACATCGCCATGGCGTGCTGCCTCAACATGTGCGGCGCGGCCCACTGCAGCGACATCTCCATCGTCGGCATCCACCGCACCGTCCCGCGCATGGATCACGAGGCCATCCGCAAGAACACCGAGATCCCGAGCCTCGTGGCCTGCTGCCCGACGGCGGCCATCCGCCCCGATCCGAAGAACAAGAGCGTGAGCGTGGTGGAGGAACGCTGCATGTACTGCGGCAACTGCTACACCATGTCGCCCGGCATGCACATCATGGATGCCGAGAACGACGGTTTGGCCATCATGGTGGGCGGCAAGGTTTCCACGGCCCGCACGGATCCCAGCTTCTCGCGCATGGTCATCCCGTTCCTGCCGAACAACCCGCCGCGCTGGCCCGAGACGGTCGAGGCGGTGCGCCACATCGTGGAGGTGTGGGTCGAGAACGCGCACCAGGGGGAGCGTTTGGGCGAGTGGATCGAGCGCATCGGATGGGAGCGGTTCTTCTCCATTTCGGGAATCCCGTTCTCCGACAAGCTCATCGACGACTACATCTTCTCGCGCGAGACCTTCAGGACGTCGTCGGCGTTCAAGTTCTAGCGTTTCAGGCTCTCAATCCGCGTCGGCGGGACTGACGGAACCCGTCGGCGCGGATTGATCAACGATGGCTGATGGCATCACCTATCGCTGATCGAATACACGAGGGACGAGCAGCCGTGCGGCTGTTCGAACAGAGAAAAGGGGATATTTATGTCAACAAACAATACCAAGACCAACGGCGGGGGCCTCAAGAGCCTCTACCTGAAGGAAGATTGGTGGGCCGTTTGGATCGGTCTGGGCCTCGTCGTCGTCTGCCTGATCCTCTGGGCAGCCGGGCAGTCCGATATCCTGAGCGTGCTCAACGTGAAGTTCGCCGGCTACAGCGACTTCGCGGGCCTGCTGCCGTGCGTGACCGGCATCTTCCCGAACGCGATCATCCTGTACGTCGTGCTGGCCATCATCTTCTCGATTGTCATGGGCATCATGGGCAAGAACGTCCCGAAGTTCTTCGCGGGCTTCACGCTGCTGTACGTGATGGCCATCTTGGTCCAGATCCTCTCCGCGTGGGACCTCGCCAAGCAGTTCAGCCTCGAGGCGCCGGTCATGGCCCTGATCGTGGGCATCATCCTCGGCAACTTCGTCAAGATCCCGGATTGGTTCGAAGCCGGCATGCGCACCGAGTTCTACGTGAAGACCGGCATCGTCCTCATGGGCGCCACGCTTCCCTTCACGCTGATCCTCCAGTCCGGCCCGGTCGCCCTCTTGCAGGCCACGATCATCGCCGTGTCCACCTTCCTGGTGATCTACTTCTGCGCCACCCGCCTGTTCAAGCTTGAGAAGCCGTTCGCGGCCACCCTCGCCACCGGCGGTTCCATCTGCGGCGTGTCGGCCTCCATCGCCATCGGCAGCGCCGTGAACGCCAAGAAGGAGCACGTGTCCGTCTCGATCTCCATGGTCGTCATCTGGGCCACCATCATGGTGTTCCTGCTTCCCATCGTCTGCCGTGCCCTCGGCCTGTCCGACGGCGCCTCCGGCGCGTGGATCGGCACGTCCGAGTTCGCGGATGCCGCCGGCATGGCCGCAGCCGCCCAGTTCGGCGACGGCGCCATCACCACGTTCACCCTCATGAAGGTCGTCGGCCGCGATATCTTCGTCGGCGTGTGGGCCTTCATCCTGGCCATCATCTCCGTCACCATGTGGGAGAAGAGCGACAGCGCCGACGGCACGCGCCAGAAGCCGTCCGCGGGCGTCATCTGGGAGCGCTTCCCGAAGTTCGTCCTAGGCTTCTTCATCGCCTCCATCCTCATCACCGTCGTGACGCTGTCCGTTGCTCCCGACATCGCGGCCACCATGGACAAGCAGGTTCTCAGCCCGATCAAGGGCCTGCGCGGCTGGGCGTTCATCCTGTGCTTCCTCTGCATCGGCCTGACCACGCGCTTCAAGGCCCTCGCCGCTACCGGCTGGAAGCCCTTCGCGGCCTTCACCTGCGGCGTCGTGGTTAACGTACTGCTTGGCTTCCTCTTCTCCACGATGATCCTGAACAACTACTGGACGACCGTCGGACTTGGGTAAGCAATGGAAGAGCCAACCGTAGTCAAGCATACCTGCATCCAAAGCGCCTGCTTCTTCCTTCCGTTCTTCGAAGCGGGGGAGTGGCGCCGAAGGGGAAAATCGCCTTGGAAGTCCGTCAAGAAGATCGAGGCGACCCCGGATGCGATTCGAGAGCTCGCGGCGTACACCGAGCGATGCATGGTGCATAGCGCAGCGGTCATGGAGTTCTTGCTGAGCATTCATGACGACTGGGAGATCACCGTCAAGAAGGACGGCGTGTGGATGGAAACGGAAACCATGATCTACGAGGACATCCTTCCCAAGCTCGAAGAAGCGGGTATCAGCGAGAACGACTACGCGCTCTACAGCGAGTACACGCGCAAATGGGGCATGATCTAGTCCCGTAGGCGCATGGTCGGAAACGCAGGCGGTCTCGTGCGAGCGAGGCTGCCTGCGGCCGTTTCAACGCGGAGGAAGGATCGTCGTGGGCAGTATCACCAAAGCGGGCGTGCGCGCCATCGCCGAAGCGGGGGACGCAGGCGCGCTTCTGAGGGCGTTCGACGAGGATCCGAGCCGGGTGCGGAGGTTCCTCGCGCGGCTCACCTTCGCGCCCGACGATGCCGGTCACGATCGCGCCGTCGCATGCTTCGAGACGCTCGCGCGCGAGCGGTGTGCGGCCATGCCCTCGTTCTTCTTGGAGATCATCCGCCGCAGCCTCTGGGAGATGAACGACGAAGGAGGCAACAACTCCTGGTCGGCCCCCGAGGTGGCCGGCGCCGTCATCGCGGGGGCGACCCCGCGCTTCGACGGCTACTTTTCCTACGTGTTTTACGCCGCGCGCGACGAGCCGCTGTTCCATGAGAGCTTGCGCGCCGCCTTTGCGCTGGTGGCCGCCGCGAATCCGCTGTTGGGCGACGAGTATCGCGTGGGCATCGACGCCCTCTGCGGCACGTATTGAGATGCGCCGTCCCGCACGCCGTGCGGGATCGCGCCGGTTTGTTGGGGAGAGGAAGCACTATGAGAGCTTACGAGCGTATCGTCGACGTCCTGGGCGACGAGGCCGACGAGGAGTCCCGCGCATGGGTGCACCGCAGCTACACGATCAAGGTGCGCGTCGCCGGGGTTGCCGCCTTCGCGTTCTTCATGATGGCCATGGGCATGTCGGGCACTCCCTGGTTCGCCATGAGCACCCTCATCCTGCTGCCGCTCATGATCGTCGCGGTGTTCTTCGGGGTGCTCATGCGCGGCACGGTCAACAAGGGCCTCACGCGCCTCATCGACCGCGACTGCGATCCGGTGCTGTGCGGCCGCCGGACGCTCGCCCTGCTCGAGAAGGACAAGAAGAACGCCGACCCGCGTAGCGGCCTGTTCAGCAACGCCTACGCCCTGCGGTGGCAGGGGAGGTGGAACGAGGCGGCCAAGCTCATGCGGACCCTCGAGGACGACGACGATCCTCAGAGCAGGTTCCTCTACCACAACCTCATGGCGTACTGCGCGTTCGACAAGCGCGACCTCAAGGGCCTGACGGCCGAGGTCAAGGCGTTGAAGGAGCTTTCCGGCGAGGGGCTGTCGAAGGACGCGCCCGCGCACATCGCCGAGCACGTCGCCCTGCGCGACCTGCTGGCCAAGGAGCTCAACGGAAAGCCGTCCAAGGCGGCGGCCGACTACCTCCAGGTGGCCGACGGGCCCAAGGCGCTTCCCGCGCATGCCGTGCTGTTCTCGCTGAAGGCGGCGGAGTGTCTGGCCGACCCTGCCGAGCGCCGCGCGCGCCTCGCCTACGCGGCGGAGAACGGCGGTACCACCTGGTGCGCCGCGGAAGCGAAAACGCGGCTCGACAAGGAGGCCCAGAAGAAGCTCGCCCGCGCAGCGGCGGATGCGGCGGCGCTCGCCTGATCAGGCGAGCGGGCCCCTCCTCACTTGAGGAGGGATTCCAGGATCGCCTCGGCTCCGGCCGCGTCGCCGGCCTCCAGGGCGGCCAAGACGCGCCCGTCGGAAGCCTGCTCCCAGAACGCGAAGTGGCGCTCGGGTGGCAGGGCGTCGCTCACCCGGGGGCGCCACGAGGCCATGAGCTCGAGGTACGGCGCGTACGCCTCACCGAACCGCTCCTCCAAGCCCTCGCGGATGCGGCGGGCCGACAGGGGGCTCGCGCCCTCGGTGGACACGGAGACGGACAGCTTGCCGCGGCGCAGCACCGACGGCAGGAAGAACGTGCACACCTCGGGACGGTCGGCCACGTTCACCATGAGGCGCGCGGCCGTGGCATCGTCGTACACGCGCCGGTTGACGCCCTCGTCGTCGGTTGCCGCGAACACGATGTCGGCCTCGTCGAGGTCGGAGGTTTCGTAGGGCCGCACGCGCCATGTGCAGCGCTCGCCGTCGACGAGCTTCTGCAGATCGGGCGTCGCCTCGGGCGCCACCACGTCCACGAGCGCCTCGCACTCCAAGAGGCCCTGCACCTTGCGCGCGGCCACCGGGCCGCCGCCCACCACCACGGCGCGCTTGTCTTTCAGGACCAGGGAAACAGGGTAGGTTCTCGCCATGGGAGCCCTCGCATCTTCGCTTGAACGGATTGCGGACGAACGCCGGAAACCGGCTTGGGCACGATTGTAGCACCGGTGGGAAAACGAGGGCGCGGCAATTTGCCCGCCGCGGTGCCATACAGGCAGAAAAACGGCACGTGAACAGGTAAAACACCCTGTCATTGTCTTTTGTAATGGGGTGATGAATTCATAGTATTTTACACGTGGCGAACCCCGTGATTAAATGAGATGCATGGGATTCGTGTATCGCTGACAGGCCCGTTCGACGGGTCGAAGGAGGACGTTCGTCATGGAAAAAGGTCCGGCAGATCCTCAGGTCAAGCAAAAGGTTCTCGATTATCTCGACACGGTGGAGAAGGCCAAGAGCAAGGAGATCGCCGCCGCTATCGGCGAGCCGAAATCGGCCGTCGACCTCGCGGTGAAGGAGCTCGCGTTCGAGGACAAGGTGGAGTACCTCTACATCACCACGACGTTCGTCGCCCTCAAGGGCAAAGTCGCCCCGCCCGAATAGGCGCGCGTTCGCGCTTCGGGGTGCGCCCGCGTCGGGAGGGTGCGGGCGCACAGGGGGCACGCGCTGCAGGCCGCAGGACACACGAGAGGCATGGGGAATGCAATGACCGCTCTATCCGAAGAGCTTATCGAGGGGAAGGACTCCATCCTGGAGGCGTGGCGCAAAGCCGTCGGGCCCTCGCGGGATGTGGGATTCGCGTCCTCGCACCGGAAGGGCCGGTTCGCCGATCCTGCCGGCTACCACGCAGCCCGGGGCATGGACGACGTGCTGGTCTGGCTTCTGTCGGACGAGGGCGACGGGATGCCCGCCGCGGTGGAAGAGCTCTGCCGCGTCGAGGCCGTGCGGGACGAGCCCCCATCCGCGGCGCTCGCGTTCCTGTTCGACCTGAAGCCCGTCATACGCTCCGCCGCGGGCAAGGCGGCGGACGAGGAGGACCTGCGTGCGCTCGACGCGCGCATCGACGCGCTTTCGCTGCACGCGTTCGACTGCTACGTCGCCTGCCGCAACCGCATCGCGCAGCTGCGCGTCGACGAGGTGCAGCGCGGCGAGAAGATGCTGCGCAGACAGCTTGAAGGCATCCGGAGGAATGGGGAAGAGCTGGCATGAAACTAGGGATTCCGCTGCTCGTCGTCGCCGCGTTGGCGGCCTTCGCCTGGATAGGCACCGCGTACCTGCATTGGTACGCCCTGTTCGGGATCGTCATCCCGTACGCGGCGTTCACCCTGTTCGTCGTGGGGTTCGTCATCAGGCTCGTCAAATGGGGCACCTCCGCGGTGCCGTTCCGCATTCCCACGACGTGCGGCCAGCAGAAGTCGTTGCCGTGGATCAAGCAGAACAAGCTGGAGAACCCCTCGTCGTTCGGCGGGGTGGTGGGCCGCATGCTGCTCGAGGTGCTGTGCTTCCGCTCGCTGTTCCGCAACGCCAAGACCGAGAAGGCGGACGGCAAGCTGGCGTTCGGCTCGGCGAAGTGGCTGTGGTTCGGCGCGCTCGTGTTCCACTGGTCCATGCTCGTCATCGTGCTCCGCCACCTGCGCCTGTTCCTGGATCCCGTGCCCGCGTTCGTCACGGGCATCGAGGGGCTCGACAGCATCCTGCAGGTGGGGCTGCCGCTGCTCTACATCACCGACGTGCTCGTCGTCGGCGCGCTCACGTTCCTGTTCGTGCGCCGCGTGGTCGTCCCGCAGGTGCGCTTCGTCTCGCTGCCGGCCGATTTCCTGCCGCTGTTCCTGCTGCTGGGCGTGGCGGTTTCGGGCATCGTGATGCGCTACGGGTTCCGCATCGACGTCGTGGACGTGAAGGAGCTCGCCATGGGCCTGGTCACGCTGCACCCGGTGGCACCCGAGGGCATCGCCCCCATCCTGTTCGTGCACCTGTTCTTGGTGAGCGCGCTTCTGGTGTACTTCCCTTGGAGCAAGCTCATGCATGCGGGCGGCATCGTGCTGAGCCCCACGCGCAACCTGGCGAACAACAACCGCGCGAAGCGCCACGTGAACCCCTGGAACTACCCGGTTGACGTGCACACGTACGCCGAGTACGAGGCTGAGTTCGGGGAAAAGATGAAAAAAGTCGGCCTGCCCCTGGATGCGGAGTAACACGACATGGCGAAACTACCGAACAAAGAAGACCTGCTCGACTTCGACCTCGGCGTGTCCGAGAAGCCGTGGATGGACACGCCCGCGGAGTTCAAGGAGGGCATGTACTGCCACGGCGCGAAGCCGAAGACGCTCAACGTCGTGGGCATGCCGAACGCGCACGAGTGGTCGTCGTCCGACGAGGATTGGAACCTTCCCGAGAACTGGAAGGAGATCATCCTCGACGGCATGGCCGACCGCGTGAAGAAGTACCGCTCGTTCCGGCTGTTCATGGACGTGTGCGTGCGCTGCGGCGCCTGCGCCGACAAGTGCCACTTCTACCTGGGCTCGGGCGATCCGAAGAACATGCCGGTGCTGCGCGCCGAGCTTCTGCGCTCGGTGTACCGCCGCTACTTCACCACGTCGGGCAAGCTGTTCGGCCGCCTGGCCGGCGCGCGCGACCTCACCGAGGACGTGCTCAAGGAGTGGTGGTACTACTTCTACCAGTGCACGGAGTGCCGCCGCTGCTCGGCGTTCTGCCCCTACGGCATCGACCAGGCCGAGATCACCATCATGGGCCGCGAGCTTTTGAACCTCGTCGGCCTCAACACCGAGTGGATCGCCGGCCCCGTGTCGAACTGCTACATGAAGGGCAACCACGTGGGCCTCGAGCCCCAGACCATCATGGGCAACGTGGAGTTCCTCATGGAGGACCTCGAAACCATCACGGGCAAGCACATCGAGCCCTCGTTCAACCGCAAGGGTGCCGAGATCCTGTTCGTCGTGCCCTCGGGCGATCTGTACGCCGAGCCCGGCACGTTCACGTTCATGGGCTATATCCTGCTGTTCGAGCAGCTGGGACTGGACTACACGCTGAGCACGTACGCCTCCGAGGGCGGCAACTTCGGCTTCTTCACGTCGAACGAGATGGCGAAGCGCCTGAACGCGAAGATGTACGCCGAGGCCGAGCGTTTGGGCGTGAAGTGGATACTGGGCGGCGAGTGCGGCCATATGTGGCGCCTCGTGAACCAGTACATGGACACGTGGAACGGTCCGGCCGACTTCCTGGAGCAGCCGGTGTCGCCCGTCACGGGCACGGTGTTCCAGAACGCCGCGTCCACGAAGATGGTGCACATCACCGAGTTCACGGCCGACCTTCTGTACCACGACAAGGTGAAGCTCGACCCGAGCCGCAACGACCATCTCGTGGTGACGTACCACGACTCGTGCAACACCTCGCGCGCCATGGGGCTGCTGGAGGAGCCGCGCTTCATCCTCAGCAAGGTGTGCAACAACTTCCACGAGATGCCCGACGAGACCATCCGCGAGAAGACGCTGTGCTGCGGCAGCGGCGCCGGCCTGAACGCGGGCGAGAACATGGAGCTGCGCCTGCGCGGCGGCTACCCGCGCGCCGACGCGGTGCGCTCGGTGAAGGAGCGCTACGGCGTGAACACGCTGGCCAACATCTGCGCGCTCGACCGCGCGTCGTTCCCCTCGCTCATGGACTACTGGGTGTCGGGCACGCGCGTCATGGGCGTCCACGAGCTGGTGGGCAACGCGCTCGTGCTGGACAACGAGATAGAGCGCACGCTCGACCTGCGCCTGGAGGAGCTCCCGAACCGCACGAAGGACGCCGAGCCCGCGCCGGGCGCAGGCGAACCGAGCGCCGACGAAGGGGGGAGCCATGTATAAGGGTGGAAGGATCATCCTGTTCGCGGGGCTGTTCGTCCTGCTCATGGCCGTGCCGCTCATCGTGAACCTGGGCAACGCCACGGCGGCCCCCACGCCGAGCACGGACACGCCGGCCATCGACGCGCTGTCCGAGAAGCGCTGCGTGGAGTCGACGGAGTACATGCGCAGCTCCCACATGCAGCTGCTCGACGAGTGGCGCAACGACGTCGTGCGCGACGGCGCCACGGAGTACCGGGGCGCCGGCGGCCAGGTGTACGAGATCAGCCTGGACGACACGTGCCTGGAGTGCCACACGAACCGCGAGGAGTTCTGCGACAGCTGCCACGAGTACTCGTCGGTGGAGCTGTACTGCTGGGACTGCCACGACCTGGCCGACGCAGGGCAGGGGAACTGACATGGCCGCGAACGCACGCGCGCACGACGACGCGCGCGACCATGCGCTGGCGGGAGGCGAGGACCGCGAGAGGAGCCGGGACCGGTCTATGGAGAGACGTACGTTTTTGAAGGCCGGCGCGCTGGCAGCCGCGGCCGCCGTGGCGCCCCTGTCCGGCTGCAGCTCTGCGGGGGCGGCGGGGGCCGAGGGCGAGACCGTGCGCCAAGCCATGGAGGCGCGGCAGTGGGGCTTCGTCATCGACGTGGAGAAGCTCAACGCCTCCGGCGTCATGGACCGCATCGTGCAGGCGTGCCACCACGCCCACAACGTGCCCGACACGGGCGACCCGAAAACCGAGATCAAGTGGATATGGGAGGACGATTTCGAGCACTCGTTCTCCGAGATCGACAGCGAGTACGCCAGCGAGCGCGTGGTGCAGCTGGGCTTTCCGCTGCTGTGCAACCACTGCGAGGAGCCGCCGTGCGTGCGCCTGTGCCCCACTGAGGCCACGTTCAAGCGCGCCGACGGCGTCGTGGTCATGGACTACCATCGCTGCATCGGCTGCCGGTTCTGCATGGCGGGCTGCCCCTACGGCGCCCGCAGCCTGAACTTCTTCGATCCGCGGCCCTATATCGACGAGCCGAACCCCGACTATCCCACGCGCTCGAAGGGCGTCGTGGAGAAGTGCATGCTGTGCTCCGAGCGCATCGACCAAGGGCTGGAGCCTTTGTGCGCCGAGCTGTCGGAGGGCGCCATCGTCTTCGGCGACCTGACCGATCCGGAGTCTGCCGCGCGCAAGGCGCTGGCCGAGCACTTCACCATCCGCCGGCGCGTGGAGCTGGGCACGGGCCCGAGCGTCTACTACATCGTGAACGGAGGCGAGGCGCATGCTTGAGAAGGCGTTGCACGGATCCAGGCTCTACTGGGCGTGGGTTGCCCTGCTCTTGGTCTGCATCGGCGTGGGCGTGGCCGCCTACGTGAACCAGTTCAACTACGGCCTGGGCCTTACCGGCATGAGCCGCGACGTGAGCTGGGGCCTGTACATCTCCCAGTTCGTGTTCCTCGTGGGCGTGGCGGCCTCGGGCGTCATGGTGGCCATCCCGCTGTACCTGCACAACTTCAAGGAGTTCGGCAAGATCATCATCTTCGGCGAGTTCATGGCCGTGGCGGCCGTGCTCATGGCCGTGCTGTTCGTGCTCGTCGACCTGGGGTATCCCACGCGCGTGCTCAACGTGCTGCTGTACCCCTCGCCCCATTCCATGCTGTTCTGGGACATGTGCGTGCTGTCGGCGTACCTGCTGGTGAACATCCTCATCGGCTGGACGGTGCTCGGCGCCGAGCGCAAGGGCGTCAAGCCGCCGAAGTGGACGCGCATCCTGAGCTTCATCGCCATTCCGCTGGCCATCAGCATCCACACGGTCACGGCGTTTTTGATCGCCGGCCTGCCCGGGCGTGCGTACTGGCTCACGGCCATCATGGCGGCGCGCTTCCTGGCGTCGGCCTTCGCCGCCGGCCCGGCGCTGCTCATCGTCATCTGCTTCATCATGCGCAGGTTCACGACGTTCAAGGCGTCCGACAAGGCCATCGACACGCTCGCGAAGATCGTGTGCTACGCCATGATCGCCAACGTGTTCTTCTTCGTGCTGGAGATCTTCACGGCGTTCTACAGCAACATCCCCTCGCACATGGCCTCGCTCGAGTACCTGTTCTTCGGGCTGGACGGCTCGGGACAGCTCGTGCCGTTCATGTGGACGGCGGTGGTGCTGGCGTTCCTGGGCCTGTTCCTGCTGCTCGTGCCCAAGCTGCGGCGCAACCACAAGACGCTTGTCGTGGCGCTTTTGGCCGTGTTCTTCGCGTGTTGGATCGACAAGGGCCTCGGCCTCGTCCTGGCCGGCTTCGTGCCCAACTCGTTCGAGCAGGTGGTGGACTACATCCCCAAGCTCAACGAGATCCTCGTCATCGTGGGCGTGTACGGCATCGGGTTTTTGGTGCTCACGGTGCTGTACAAGGTGGCTGTCGACGTGCACGAGCACGCCCTGGCGCCGGCGCACGGCGAGGACGGGGAGACCGCGGCGACGCCTGCGGAGTGAGTGGCTAGGTCTGCTGCGCCGCAGCGACTACCCATAGAAGGAAAGACGGATACGATCTGTAGGAGGTAGGTACCATGGCAGAGTTGCAAGTGGGGGACCGCGTTCTTCTTCTCGACGAGGACGGGTTCTTGGAGGACGCCACCCAGTGGGACGAGGAAGTTGCCGAGAAGCTGGCCGAAACCGAGGAGGTGGAGCTCACGCCCGAGCATTGGGCCGTCATCAACTACCTGCGCGGCTACTACGCCGAGTTCGGCGTGGCGCCGATGGTGCGCAAGATGCTGAAGGACACGGGCAAATCGAACGCCGAGATCTACGAGCTGTTCCCGAGCGGCCCGGGCAAGGGAGCATGCAAGATCGCCGGCCTGCTCAAGCCGACCGGTTGCGTGTAGGCCCGCCTAGCGCCGCGCGCATGCAGGAGAACCGAACAGAGCAGGATGCCGGGGCATCGCCGCATGCGATGCCCCGGCTCATGATCGCCGCGCCCCATGGCCGCAGCGGGAAGACCGTGCTGACCCTGGGGCTGCTGCGCGCCTTGAGCGATCGCGGCCTCGCCGTGCAGCCGTTCAAGAAGGGCCCCGACTTCATCGACGCCGGGTGGCACGGCGCCGCGGCGCGCCGGGACGCGCGCAACCTCGACTGCTTCTTCATGGACGATCCCACCCTGCGCGCCGTGCTGACCACGGCGGGGCGCGGGGCGGACCTGTGCGTGGTCGAGGGCGCCATGGGGCTGTTCGACGGCCTGGACGTGGAGGGCAGCAGCTCTTCGGCCGAGGTGGCGAAGCGCTTGGGGCTGCCCGTCGTGCTCGTGGTGGACGTGACGCGCATGACGCGGACGACGGCCGCCGTGGTGCAGGGCCTCGCGGGGTTCGACGACGGGCTGACCGTGGCCGGCGTCCTGCTCAACCGGGTGCAGGGCGCCCGGCAGGAGAAGCTCGTGCGGGCGGCGGTGGAGCGGTATTGCGGCATCCCCGTCGTGGGCGCGCTGCCGAAGGACGCGCGGATGGACATCCCCGATCGGCACCTCGGGTTGACGTCGAGCGCCGAGGCCCGCGACAAGGACGCGTTCCTCGACGACATCGCCGCGGTGGTCAGGCAGCACGTCGACCTCGACGCATTGCTGCGCATCGCGGCCGCGGCGCCTCCCGTGCCGGACGAAGGGCCGCCTCGGCGCCCGGCCGCCCTCGCCGGCGGGGCCCGCGTGAAGATAGCGGTCGTCCGCGACCGCGCGTTCTCGTTCTACTATCCCGAGAACCTGCAGGCGCTCGAGGACGCGGGCGCCCAGCTCGTGTTCGCCGACAGCCTGGAGGACGCCTCCCTGCCCGAGGACGCGTGCGGGCTGTACGTGGGCGGCGGGTTCCCCGAGGTGTTCGCCGAGCAGCTGCACGGAAACGCCGCGTTCCGGGCGAGCGTGCGACGCTTCGCCGAGCGGGGCCTTCCCGTGTGCGCCGAGTGCGGCGGCCTCATGTACCTCGCGCGCCGGCTCACGTGCGCGCAGGGAACCTACGACATGGCCGGCGTGCTCGACCTCGACGTGGCGATGGAGGAGAAACGGCAGGGGCACGGCTACGCGGTGGCGGTGGCGGGCGAGGACCATCCGTGGCTGCCCGCCGGCACCGTGCTCACGGGGCACGAGCACCATCATTCGCGCGTGGCGCGCTGCGGCTCGCCGGTGCGCTTCGCCTACGAGAACGTGCGCGGCCGCGGCATCGCCGGACGATGCGACGGCGCGGTCCGCGACAACGTGGTCGCCAGCTACCTGCACGTGAACGCGCTCGCGTCGCCTTCCTGGGCCGCGGGCTTCGTGGGGGCCGCCCGGGCGAAGCGCGACGCACCCGACGACGCCCCATCGTGAGGCGCGGGCGCGCCGTCGGGTGCGCCCGCGGGGAGCCGAGGGGCTCCCGCGCCTCCTACCGTGCGCCCAGCACCCGCGTGTCTCCCTCGCGGCGGGTGATGCCCTGGGCGTCGAAGTACTCGAGCAGAGGAATGGCGTACTTCCTGCTCGTGCCCATCGCGTCCTTGAGCTCGGCCGCGGTGGCGGGGCCGGCGGACAGGCGGGCGCGCACGGCCTGCTCGAAGGCGGCCAGCGCGGCCGCGTCGAAGTAGAAGTCCGCGCCGACGCGCCGCACGAGCCCCTGCTTCTCGAGGCCGCCCAGCACGCGGTGGACGAGCGAGGCGTCCAGGCCGCTCGCCGCGACGAGCTCGCCCACGGCGGGCGGCGCGCCGGCCGCGGCGGCCAGCGTCTCGCGCAGCCGCGCGGCCGCCTGCTCCTCCAGCTTGCGCGCGCCGGCGCCGGCCTTCGGGTGGCTCACCTCGCCGCCGTCCGCCACCGCCATGCCGCGCGCGACGGCGTCGTCCAGCAGCGCGTCGAAGCAGCTCGCGTCCAGGCGCGGCAGGCAGCGCCGGCGCAGAGCGTCCTTCGCGATGCCGGCGGCCGACGGGCTCTCGGCGTGGAATTTCAGCAGCGCGTTCTCGATGGCGGCGCGCTGCTTCTGCAGCACGGAGGCCGTCGCGTAGCGCACCGCGCGCCCGCTGCCGCCTCCGAGGCGCACCGCGGCGTTGCCCGCGGCCAGCGCCTCGAGCTCGCGCGCGGCCGCGTCCTCCTCGAGCCCCGACAGCGCGGCCAGCTCGGCGGCCGTGACGGGCGCGGTTGCCAGCGCGAACACGGCGCGCGCCACGGCGGCCTCGTCGCCGCCGCGCAGCGCGTCGAGCAGCGCCGTCGCGCCGGGCGCGAGCGTGGTGGTGCGGCGCGGGCGCGCGCGCAGCACCTCGCCGCCGCCGACGACGTGCACGGGGGAGTACGAGCGCACGACGAAGCGGTCGCGCCAGGCCACGGGCAGCGGCTCGTCGAGGCGGATCTGCGCGTAGGCGCGCTCGCCCGCGGCGAGCGATTCCCGACCGCCCATGAGCAGCACGCGGCCCGTGACCTCGCGCGTGCCGTGCGCCACGTGCACGCGCGCGCCGCTGGCGAGCGGCTTGCCCTTGCCGGGGACGCCCAGGTAGGCCAGCGACGCGTCGAAGCGGTCGGTGGCGCTCGCGGCGCCCGGCGCGGCGAGGAAGTCGCCGGGGCGCACCTCGTCGACGGACACCGCGTTCAGGTTGAGGGCCACGCGGTGCCCGGCCTCGGCGCGCTCGACGGGCGCGCCGTGCACCTGCACGCTGCGCACGCGCGTGCGCAGGCCTGAGGGGAGCACCTCCACCTCGTCGCCCACCTGCGCCGTCCCGCTCCACAGGGTGCCCGTGACCACGGTGCCGGCGCCCTTGATGCTGAACACGCGGTCGACGGGCAGGCGCAGGCGCGTGCCGGCCTTCGCGCGGCGCGTCGTGCGCGCGGCGCGCGAGAGCGCCGCCTGCAGCTCGGGCAGGCCGGCGCCCGTGCGGCTGGACACGGGCACGATCTCGGCTTCGGCGTAGGGGGTGCCGGACAGGCGCCCCCGCACCTCCTCAACCATGAACAGCGCCCATTCCTCGTCCACGAGGTCGGTCTTCGTGAGCGCCACCACGCAGGTGCGGATGCCCAGCAGCTCGAGCACGGCGAGGTGCTCCACCGTCTGCGGCATGACGCCGTCGTCGGCGGCGATGCACAAAAGCGCTAGGTCGATGCCCGTCGACCCCGCGATCATCTGGCGCACGAACCGCTCGTGGCCCGGCACGTCCACCACGCCGAGCTTCGTGCCGTCCGGCAGGTCGAGGCGGGCGAAGCCCAGCTCGATGGTGATGCCGCGCTGCTTCTCCTCGGCCAGGCGGTCGGGGTCGGTGCCGGTCAGCGCCAGCACGAGCGACGACTTGCCGTGGTCGATGTGGCCGGCCGTGCCCAGCACGAGGTCGGTCTGCTTCGCCTCGCTCATGCCCGGCCCCTCTCGGCCTCGGCGTCGAGCGCGTCGAAGTAGGCGCGCACCGCCTCGGCTGCCTCGGCCAGCTCGTCCTCGGCCACGGTGCGCGCGTCCAGCAGCACGGCGTCGTGCTTGATGCGGCCCACCACGGGCACGTCGCGCCGCGCGATGAGGAACGTCTCGCACCCCTGCGCGTCCCCGCGCACAAACTCGATGCGCACCGCGTGCGAGTCGATGTCGCACAGCGGCAGCGCGCCGCCGCCCGCCCGCGCGGTCTCCGGCACGACGCCGACGCGCGCCGCGCCCGCGGGAAGCGCCGCCTCGACGGCCGCGGCCAGCCGCTCGGCGCGCTCGCGCACGGTCTCGCCCGACTCGGACAGCATGCGCAGCGTGGGGATGCGCACGAGCGCCGCGGCGGGGTCGAGGTACAGGCGCAGCGTGGCCTCGAGCGCGGCCAGCGTCATCTTGTCGAGGCGCATGGCGCGGGCGTAGGGGTTCTTCTTCAGGCGGTCGATGAACCGCTTCGCGCCCACGATGATGCCCGCCTGCGGCCCGCCCAGCAGCTTGTCGCCCGAGAACGACACGAGGTCGCAGCCCGCCTGCAGCGACTCGGCCACGGTGGGCTCGGCGAACGCCCCGAACGCCTCGAGGTTCAGAAACGCGCCCGACCCCTGGTCCTCGTACACGAGCAGCTCGCCCGCGCCCGGCTCGCCGGCCGCGGCGCGGCGCGCGTTCTCGGCGTCGGCCAGCGCGCGCAGGTCGCCTGCGGCCACGCCCTCGGTGAAGCCCACCACGCGGTAGTTGGAGGGGTGCACCTTGAGCACCATCGAGGTGTCGGCGCCGATGGCGCGCTCGTAGTCCGCCGCGTGCGTCTTGTTCGTGGTGCCCACCTCCACCATGCGGGCCTGCGACAGCTCCATGATGTCGGGGATGCGGAACGACCCGCCGATCTCCACGAGCTCGCCGCGCGACACCACGGCCTCGTGGCCGCGCGCGAACTCGTGGAGCACCATCATGACGGCCGCCGCGTTGTTGTTCACGGCCAGCGCCGCCTCGGCGCCGGTGAGGGTGCACACGAGGTGCTCGACGTGGTCGTGGCGGCTGCCGCGCGCCATCGCGTCGGTGTCGTACTCCAGCGTGGAGTAGCCGCGCGCCACGTCCTCCACGGCGCGGACGGCCTCGTCGGCCAGCGGGCTGCGCCCGAGGTTCGTGTGCACGACGATGCCGGTGGCGTTGACGACGCGGCGCAGCGAGGGCCGCGCCTTGGCCAGCGCGCGGGCGCGCACGGCGTCGGCCAGCGCGCGCTCGTCGATTCGGGCGCAGGCACCGGCGAGCACCGCCTGGCGCAGCTCGTCGACGGCCTCGCGCACGCAGTCGGCGAGCACGTTGCGGGGAACGAGCGACAGAAGCGCGCTCACCTCGGGCAGCTGGAGCATTTCCTCCACCTGCGGGAGCGCGCGGAGCAGGTCGGTGCGTGACGGATTCGCCATAAGAGCGCCTTTCTCGAACACGGGTGCGGGAGCGCGCGAGCCGAAGGGCGGCGCGCCCCAAAGTATACTACAGCGGCAGCATGCGCTTGAGCACGGCCTTGTCGAAGCTCAGCACGCGGTAGCCGCGCAGCACGTTGCGCGCGATGAGCATGCAGTCGGTGAAGTCGAGCGGCGTGGTGCCGAAGTAGCGGCACGCCAGCCGGATGACGTCCTCCTCGTTCACGCAGATGTCGTCGAGCAGCATGGTGAGCGCCTCGCCGATCATCGTGCGGGGCACGTTGTACACGTCGCGCAGCGTGACGGCCACGCGCGCGATGATCTCGGGATAGGTGTAGGCGCGCCCCGTGGCGATGACGGAGGCGGCCTCCTCGGCCTGCTTCTTGTTGTCGTTCAGCACGTAGCGCAGGATGACGGTTTCGTCGATGATGGTGAACATGCGGTCCCCTTACCTTTATATGTCGGTGTCCGCGCCGATGCGCAGCGAGGCGATCCAGGCGTCCCGCTCGCGCTCGCGTTTCGTGGGGCTTGCGAAGATGTTGAGGATGCCGAACGCCTTCCCCTGGCCTTTTTTCCGATGGCTGATGGGCGTGAAGGGCATCTGCTGCTCCAAAACGCTCTGGTTCGCGAATATTCTGATGGCTTCCGACAGGCTCGTCCCCATCGAGGCGTACAGCTCCTCGGCCTGTTTTTTCAACGCGGGGTCGATACGGGCCTGCACCACGCTCTCTTTCGCCATTTTTTGAACCTCCCGCTTTGTAAAAGTTCACAACTTGTACTTCGATTGTAGTACGCAAATCTCAATCGTCAAGGGGATTGCGGCAAGCGCGCGCACGAAAATCACCAGGGTCACTAAGGTGCCGAAATCGGGTGCCGAATCGGGTAGGATCATGAGAAACTATGCATACGAACAGGGGAAAAGCGAATAAACTCAACCGGGGGCGAGCGCGAAGAATCATCCTTGACAGCTCGATTTCGCTTCCCTATGCTCGCGAAGAGTTCTGATTTTGGAGAAAATGTGCAGCGAGGAAACGGGGGAGGGGGGATCGAGCGCTGGCGGCTGCACGGAGTTCCATCCAGACGAGGAGGCGGACGCGGCACTGCGACGACGGCGGGAACCGTCGGCGCCCGTCTTCGAGATGAGACGAGAGAAGAGAACATGGGCAACAAATTCGTCATAGCGGACCCGGGGGTCTGCATAGGTTGCAAAACCTGCATGGCGGCCTGCCTCGCCAAGCACGACGTGTGCGAAGACGTGGCGCAAGCCCGCCTCAACCTGGTGACCACGCTGAGCGTCTCGGCCCCGATCGTATGCCACCACTGCGCGGACGCGCCGTGCGCGGCAGCCTGCCCGACCGGCGCGCTGTTCCTCGACCCCGAGCACGACCGCGTGGGCGTGCGCGCCGAGCGCTGCATCGGCTGCAGCAGCTGCGTCATGGCGTGCCCGTACGGCGCGGTGACGCTGGCTGCGAAGCACGTGACGTCGAGGATAGGCAACCTCGTCGTCGGCGAGAGCGACAAGCCGGTCGTCGTCAAGTGCGACCTGTGCGTCGATCGGGCGCAAGGCCCCGCCTGCGTGCAGGCCTGCCCCACGAAGGGGCTCGTGCTCGTGGACGAGAGCGCGCTCGAAGCGGGCGTCAAGCAGAAGAACATCGAAGCGGCGCGGGCGGCGGAGACGCTGTCGAGCCTGCCGCTCAATCCGGTGCTGGCATAGAGGAGGTTGGAGGTACGCATGGAGAAGCACATGGCCGTATGTCCCTACTGCGGAGCGGGCTGCAAGCTCGACCTGCTGGTGGAGGACGGCAAGGTCGTCGGAGCCGAAGGGCTCGACGGCATCACGAACCAAGGAGAGCTGTGCCTGAAGGGCCTGCACGGCTACGACTTCATCAACGACACGAAGATCCTCACCCCGCGCATCTACCATCCCATGATCCGTCGCGAGAAGGGCGCTCCGCTCGAGCGCGTCACGTGGGACGAGGCGCTCGACTTCACGGCGCGGAAGCTGACGGAGATCAAGGAGAAGTACGGCCCCGACTCCATCATGCTCACGGGCTCGTCCCGCGGGCCGGGCAACGAGGCCAACTACGTCATGCAGAAGTTCACGCGCGCCTGCATCGGGACCAACAACATCGACAACTGCGCCCGAACTTGACACGGCCCCACGGTCATCGGTCTGATGGACACAGTCGGTTCTGGTTGCATGAGCTGCTCGATCCCCGGTATGGAGGACGCGGGCTGCATTTTCCTGTTCGGGTACAACCCGAGCGCCTCGCACCCCATCGTGTCGCGCCGCATCGTGCGCGCCAAGGAGAAGGGTGCCAAGATCATCGTCGCCGACCCGCGCGTCATCGAAACCGCGCGCATCGCCGACATCTACCTGCAGATCAACAACGGGTGCAACGTCGCCTTCCTCAACGCGTTCATGAACGCGATCGTCACCGAGAACCTGCATGACAAGCGCTTCATCGAAGAGCATACGAACGGCTTCGCCGAGTGGTGGGAGACCGTCAAGGACTACACCCCCGAATCCGTAGCCCACATCACGGGCGTCGATCCCGAGGACATGCGCCGCGCGGCGCGCATGTACGCCACCGCCGAGCCCTCGTCCATCGTGGGCTGGGGCATGGGCGTGGCCCAGCAGAAGCAGAACGTGCTGACGGTGCACTCGCTGGCGGCGCTCGCCTGCATCACCGGGCAGATTGGCAAGCCGAACGCGGGCCTGGCGCCCGTGCGCGGCCAGAACAACGTGCAGGGCAGCTGCGACATGGGCATGCTGCCGAACTTCTACCCGGGCTACCAGAAGGTCACCGACCCCGCCGTGCGCGAGAAGTTCGCGAAGGGGTGGGGCGTGCCGCTCGAGCGCCTGTCCGACCACGAGGGCTACAAGCTCACCGACGTGGGCCACAACGTGGACGAGGGCAAGGTGCACGCGTTCTACAACTTCGGCGAGGACCCGCTGCAAACCGAGCCCGACGCCATCGAGCTCAAGCGCCAGCTGGGCGACCTCGACCTCTTCATCTGCCAGGACATCTTCATGACGCAGACCACCATGCTGGCCGACGTCATCTTCCCGGGCACGTCCTGGGGCGAGCACGAGGGCGTGTTCACCGCGTCCGACCGCACGTTCCAGCGCTTCACGGCCGCGGTGCCGCCGAAGGGCGAGTGCAAGCACGACTGGCAGATCTTCTCCGAGCTGTCCAGCCGCATGGGCTATCCCATGCACTACGAGGACACCCAGGAGATATGGGACGAGATGCGCGGGCTGTGCCCGTCGTTCTACGGCGCAACCTACGAGAAGATGGAGGGCACGGGGCACGCCCAGTGGCCCATCCCGACCGTCGAGCATCCCGGCACGCCCGACATGTACCTGGGCGGAAAGTTCACCACGCCCGACAACCGCGCGAACCTCATGGCGCATACGTGGGAGCCTCCCACCGAGCTGCCCGACGAGGAGTACCCGCTCATCCTGTGCACGGTGCGCGAGGTGGGACACTACTCCTGCCGCTCGATGACCGGCAACTGCCGCGCCCTGTCGCTTCTGGCCGAAGAGCCCGGTGAGCTGCACATCCACCCGTCCGACGCGCAGGCGCGCGGCATCCGCGACGGCGAGCTCGTGCGCGCGTTCTCGCGCCGCGGCGAGGCCATGAGCCGCGCGGTGGTGGACGAGCGCATCAACGAGGGCACGGTGTACATGACGTACCAGTGGTGGATCGGCAAGTGCAACAACCTCACGCTCCACGCCGTCGACCCGCGCTCGCACACGCCCGAGGACAAGTTCAGCGCCTGCCAGGTGGTGGCGATCGAGGACCAGGTGTGGGCCGAGCAGCACCTCCAGGAGCTCTACGAGGCGCTGAAGCAGGACCTGTCCGACCTCGCTTCCGTCCAGGATGTCGATCCGGTCGAGGCGGCGCGCCTGCGCGCGGCAGAAGCCGCGGGCGAGCCGGTGCTGGCTTAGTCGTTTTGAGGCCGACGCGGCCCGGGAGCGCGCTTGTCCCGGGCCGCCCCAAGATGAGGAGCGGATGTGAATCGATTTATTGCCATCAACCCCGACGCGTGCATCGGTTGCGGCACGTGCCGGGCGGCGTGTAGCGAGGGGCACCGGGAGGCGGGCCTGCAGGCCGAGCCCCGGTTGTCCCTCGTCATGACGCGCGACGTGTCCGCCGCGGTCACCTGCCACCACTGCGAGGGAGCGCCCTGCCTGCAGGTGTGCCCCGTCAACGCCATCGAGAAGGAGGACGGCGCGGTGCACGTGAGCGAGCAACGCTGCATCGGATGCAAGCTGTGCGCCATCGTGTGCCCGTTCGGGGCCATCCATCCCTCCGGCACGTCCATCGCGGGCGTGGCCGGCGTGAAGGTGAGCACCCCGACGTACCCCGCCAGCTTGGACCCGCTGCTGCGGTGGGAGATCGGCGTGTACACGCGCGCCGTCAAGTGCGATCTGTGCAGCTACGACGAGGCCGGCCCGCGCTGCGTGCCCGCGTGCCCCACCGATGCGCTCGTCTACGTCGAGCCGCGCGACGTCGTCGAGGCCGGCAAGGGCAAGCGCCTCGCGGCGGCCGCCGGCAACGACGCCATGCAGCCCGAGATCGCAGCGATAAGGAGGACGCGATGAGTGCGGTGAACCTGTTAGTGATCTCGCTGGCGCTGTCGTGCGTCGGAGGCGTGGCCGCGCTCGTGCTCAAGCGGGCCGAGAACGTCTCCAAGACGGTCGCCTGCGTGCTCGGCGCCCTCGCGGCGCTGTTCGGCTTCGGCTCGGCGCTCGCGGCCGTGTTCGGCCCGGCCGAGCTGGTCAGCGTGGCGACGCCGTTCTCGTTCGCGTCGTTCACGCTGCTGCTCAACCCGCTTGCGGGCCTGCTGGTGGGCGTGATCTCGCTGCTCGCGTTCGCGGCGTGGATCTACGGCCTCGCGTACATGGACGAGTACCGGGGAAAGGGCATCGGCGTCATGGGGTTCTTCATGAGCTTCTTCATCGCCTCCATGAACCTGGTCATCTGCTCCGACAACGCGTTCTGGTTCCTCGTGTTCTTCGAGCTGATGTCGCTGACCTCGTACTTCCTGGTCATCATCGAGCAGGACGAGAAGTCCATCCGCGGCGGCTTCCTGTACCTGATCATGGCGCACGTGGGCTTCCTGCTCATCATGATCGCCTTCTTCACCATGGCGGGCATCACGGGCTCCTTCGAGTTCAGCTCGTTCAGGGAGACGGCGTTCGCGCCGGCGGTGGCCTCGCTCGTGTTCCTGCTGGCCTTCATCGGCTTCGGCTGCAAGGCGGGCATGGTGCCGTTCCATTCCTGGCTGCCCCAGGCGCACCCGGCGGCGCCCTCGAACGTGTCGGCGCTCATGTCGGGCGGCATGATCAAGATCGGCGTGTTCGGCATCGTGAAGGTAGGCCTCGATCTGCTGGCGGCCTCGGGCTGCGAGCTGTGGTGGGGCGTCGTCGTGCTCGTGTTCGGCGCGGTGTCGTCGGTGCTCGGCGTGGTGTACGCGCTGGCGGAGCACGACATCAAGCGCCTGCTCGCCTATCACTCGGTGGAGAACGTCGGCATCATCCTCTTGGGCGTGGGCGCCGGCTTCATCGGCGTGGCCCTGGGCCAGCCGGTGCTGGCGGCCGTCGGGCTCATGGCCGGCTTCTACCACCTGCTGAACCATGCGGTGTTCAAGGGGCTGCTGTTCTTCGGCGCCGGCTCGGTGCTGTTCAGCACCGGCACGCGCAACATGGAGAAGATGGGCGGCCTCGCCCGCGCCATGCCGGTCACCGCGATGTGCTTCCTCATCGGGTCGCTGGCCATCTCGGCCATCCCGCCGCTCAACGGCTTCGTGTCCGAGTGGTTCACGTACCAGTCGCTGTTCAACGCGGCGTTCGCCGGCGATTCCATCGTGAAGATATTCGCGGCGTTCGGCGCGGTGGCGCTCGCCCTCACCGGCGCGCTGGCCGTCACGTGCTTCGTGAAGGCCTACGGCGTGACGTTCCTGTCGGCGCCGCGCTCCGAGGCGGCCGCCCGGGCGCGCGAGGTGGGCGCTCCCATGAAGGCGGGCATGATCCTGCTGGCCGCCGTCTGCGTGGTCCTCGGCATCGGCGCGCCGTGGGTGGCGCCCGCCATGGAGCATATCGCCTCGGCGACGCTGGCGGCCCCGTCCGCCACCGTGGCGCTGGGCGCGACGCTCGTGAACCCGGAGCTGGGCTCGCTCGTGTCGCCGCCGCTTCTGGCCGTGCTGCTGATCGCGTTCGTCGCGGTTCCCATCGTGCTGCGCGCCGTGCTGGGCAAGGGCGGCCAGGGCGTGCGCAAGGACCCGTGGGCGTGCGGCTACGCCCCCGATGCGCAGATGCCCGTCGTCGCGACGAGCTTCGCCTCCGAGGTGGAGATGTTCCTCGAGCCGCTCTACCGCATCCGCGCCATCGTGTCGCGGCAGAGCGGGAAGTTCGTGGCCCTGTTCCAAGGCACGGTGAGGGGCGCCGAGGTCGCCCAGGACGTGGGCGACAAGTACCTCGTCGACTCGGTGGCCGCGTTCGTCACCTGGCTTTCCCGCAAGGTGCAGAAGGTCGAAGGGGGAGACTTCCGCGTGTACATCGTGTACATCGTGGTGGCGCTCGTCTTCTTCCTCTGCCTGTCCGTCCTGGTGAAGTAGGAGGTGCGCCATGACTGAAATCATCATCGCAATCGTGCAGTCCCTCCTGCTCGTGCTTGCGGCGCCGCTCGTGTCGGGCACCGCGCGCTGGATGCGCGCCAAGATGCACACGCGCCGCGGCCCCTCGGTGCTGCAGGACTACTACGATATCTTCAAGCTGCTGAAGCGGCAGGACCTGCATACGGCGAACTCGAGCTTCGTGTCGCGCCTCATGCCCCCGCTGTTCTTCGGCACGATGCTCGTGCTGGCGTGCGGCATGCCCATGATCACGCGGCTGTGTCCCATCCCGGTGCTCGGCGACATCATCACCATCATCTACCTCATGGCCCTGCCGCGCTTCTTCTTCGCGCTGGCGGCCGTGGACAGCTCCAACGCCTACGCGGGCGTCGGCGGCATCCGCGAGCTGCTCGTGGGCGTGCTCGTGGAGCCGTCCATGATGCTGGCGCTGTTCGTGGCCGCCCTTGCCACGGGCACCACCAACATCGGCGAGATGGGCCTCATGGTGGGCTCGCTTGCCGCCGGCTCGCCCGTGGCCGTCGTGGTGGCCGCCGCGGCCTTCGCCATCGCCTGCTACGTCGAGCTGGGCAAGCTGCCCTACGACATGGCCGAGGCCGAGCAGGAGATCCAAGAGGGCCCGCTGGCCGAGTACTCCGGCCCGTCGCTCGCGCTCGTGAAAATGTCCATGTCCATGAAGCAGGTGCTCGTGGTCAGCTGGTTCGTCGCGGTGTTCCTGCCGTTCGGCAGCGCCGTGGAGCTCACGCTGCCGGCGCTGGCCGTGGGCGCGCTCGTCTACCTCGTGAAGGTGGCGGCCATCTTCTTCGTCTGCTCGTTCGTCGAGAACCTCGTGGCGCGCGTGCGCTACAAGCTCATGGGGCGCCAGACGTGGACGGTCGTGGGCGTGTCGGTGCTGGCGTTCGTGTTCTGCGTCCTGGGCGTATAGGGGAGAGGAGGAACTGAATCATGATTGGAATGGATATGTCCCTTCTCGCCATCGCCGCCATCGTCGTGCCCTTCGCGGCGGCGCTCGCCATCGTGGTGAGCCCGCAGCGCGCCGCCAAGTGGTGGTGCGTGGGCGCGGCCGCCGTGTCGACGGCGCTCACGCTGGCCGTGTGGGCCGCGTTCGCGGGAAGCGGCGAGGAATCCGTCACGGTGACGCTCGCCATGCTGGGAGATGCCGAGGTGATCGGCCTGGTGTTCGACAAGGTGAGCGTGCTGTTGGCTCCCTGCTTCGTGGGCATCGGCCTGCTGATCGGCATCTACTCGATCGGCTACATGAACGCGGGCAACCGCGAGCATGCCGACGCGCCGAGGCGCAGGTTCTACGCGTTCTTCACGGTGTTCATCGGCGCCATGGCCGGCGTCGTGTTCAGCTCGACCGTGGTCGGCCAGCTCATGTTCTTCGAGATCACGGGCGCGTGCTCGTGGGCGCTCATCGGCTACTACGACACGCCCACGGCGCGCAAGTCGGCCATGAAGGCGCTCATCCTCACGCACATCGCCTCCATTGGGCTGTACGTGGCCGCCGGCGCGCTGTTCGTGCAGACCGGCACGTTCGAGGTGTCGGCCATCGCGCAGCTCGACGGCTGGTGGAAGGCGTTCGTGCTGCTGTGCGTGCTGTTCGCGGCCTGGGGCAAGTCGGCCCAGCTGCCGCTGTACATGTGGCTGCCCTCCGCCATGGAGGCCCCCACGCCGGTGTCGGCGTACCTGCACGGCGCGTCCATGGTGAAGGTGGGCGTGGCGGTGTTCGCCCGCGAGCTCATCGGCGCGGGGCAGGTGCCCGAGGTGGTGGGCTGGGTCGTGGTGATCGGCGCCATCGCCACCATGCTGTTCAGCTTCTTCATGTACCTGCCGCAAAAGGACATGAAGCGTCTGCTGGCGTTCTCCACCATCTCGCAGCTGTCCTACATCTTCCTGGGCTTCGGGTTCTACATCTTCGGCAGCGACCTCGCCTTCGAGGGCGGCGTCATGCACATGTTCAACCACGCCTTCGCGAAGACCTTGTTCTTCCTGGTGGCAGGCGCGTTCAGCTACACGCTGGGCACGCGCATGCTGCCCAAGATCAAAGGCGTGCTCAAGAAGCAGCCGCTGCTGGGCGTGGCGTTCGCGTTCGCCGCGCTCGCCATCGCGGGCGTGCCGCCCATGAACGGCTTCTTCAGCAAGTTCGCCATCTTCTCAGGCAGCTTCGCGGTGGCCGAGGGCAACTGGATCCTCATGCTCATCGTGGTGGTGGCGCTGCTCGAGACGGTGGGCTGCTTCGCCTGGTTCCTCAAGTGGATGGGAAGCGTGCTGCCCGGCGAGCCGTCCCCGACGGTCGCCGACGCGGCGCCCCTGCCCAAGCCCATGATCGGCGTGTTCGTCGTACTGATGGTCATGACGGTGTGCTCGAGCTTCATCGCCGCCGCGTGGTTGGGGTGAGGAGATCGAAATGACTGGATATACCTTGGTTAACATACTGGGCGGCCTGCTGATCGTGACTTCGATGCTGGTCGTGCTGTCCAAGACGCCGACGCGCGCGGCCTACGTGTACGCGGCCCAATCGGTCGTGCTCGTGACGCTGTTCGTGGCGCTGGGCAGCGTGACGGGATCGGTGGAGCTGTTCACTTGGGCCGGCACCGCCTTCGTCACGAAGGTGCTCGTCGTGCCCGGCATCATCCTGTACGCGTGCAAGAAGATGGGCGACGCGGGCGCGGGGCTGTCGCCGAAGATCACGCCGGTCAAGAGCATCGCCATCATCGCGGTGGAGGTGTTCCTGTGCTTCGTCGTGGTGCAGGGGATCGACCTGCCGACGGCCGCGGAGGTGAAGCCGGCGCTGGCCATCTCGCTTGCGCACTTCTTCATCGGCCTCACCTGCATCGTCACGCAGCGCAACATCGTGAAGCAGATCTTCGGGTACTGCCTCATGGAGAACGGCTCGCACGTGACGCTGGCGCTGCTGGCGCCCGAGGCCCCCGAGCTCGTGGAGGTGGGCATCGCCACCGACGCGTTCTTCGCGGTGATCATCATGGCCGTGGTGGCCGTGCGCATCTACCGCACCGCGCACACGCTGGATGCCGACGACCTCATGGAATTGAAAGGGTAGGGGTGAGCCATGGATTACTCAATGCTGGTCATCGTGCTCATGGCGTTGCCGCTCGCCGCGTCGCTCGTCATGGCCGCGCTGCCGTCGAAGAGCGTGCCGCGCGGCCTGTACGAGGCCGTGCACCTCGCGTCGCTCGCCGGCGTGCTCGTGCTCGCGCTCTTCCTGACATCGCAGGTGGTGATCTCGGGCGAGGCGGTGAACGCCGTCGGCCTGTGGTTCCACCTCGACGCGCTCGGCAGCGTGTTCGTGGCGCTCATCGGCACGATCGGGTTCCTCACCGGCTTCTACTCGCTGGGCTATATCCGCCACGACGTTGAGATCGGGCACATGACCCCGTCGCAGGTGAAGCAGTACTACGTGTTCTTCAGCCTGTTCGTGTTCACCATGCTCGTGGTGGCGCTGTCCAACAACATCATCATGATGTGGGTGGCCATCGAGGCCACGACGCTGTCCACGGTGTTCCTCGTGGGCGCCTACTCCACGAAGCTCTCGCTCGAGGCCGCGTGGAAGTACGTCATCGTGTGCACCGCCGGCGTGGCGTTCGGCCTGTACGGCACCGTGCTCGTGTACGCCAACGCGGCCGACGTGATGGCCGACGCGCACCAGGCCGTGTTCTGGACGTCGCTTCTGCCGTACGCCTCGCAGTTCGACGTCGTGCTCATGCAGATCGCGTTCGTGTTCGCCGCCATCGGCTTCGGCACGAAGGCCGGCCTGTTCCCCATGCACACGTGGCTGCCCGACGCGCACTCCGAGGCGCCGAGCCCTGTGTCCGGCCTGCTGTCGGGCGTGCTGCTGAAATGCGCCATGCTCATCATCATCCGGTTCTACATCCTGGCCGTGCAGGCCATCGGCCCGGACTTCCCGCAGACGCTCATGCTGGTGCTGGGCATCCTGTCGGTGGCGTTCGCCGCGTTCGCCGTGTTCTCGCAGGACGACCTCAAGCGCAAGCTGGCCTACAGCTCGTGCGAGAACGTGGGCGTCGTGGCCCTGTGCCTGGGCTTCGGCGGCCCGCTCGGCGTGGCGGCGGCGCTTTTGCACTGCATCTTCCACGGCTTCACGAAGGCGCTGCTGTTCTGCCTGTCGGGCAACGTGTTGATGAAGTACGGCACCCGCGACCTCAACAAGATCAGCGGCATCCTGAAGGTGGCCCCGGCCACGGGCGTGCTGCTGGCCGTCGGCCTGTTCGCGCTGTCGGGCTTCCCGCCGTTCGCCATGTTCCTGTCCGAGGTCATGGCCTTCGTGGCCGGCATCGTGGCGGGCCAGATCGTGCTCGTGGTGGTGTTCGCCCTCGCGCTGACCGTGGTCATCGCGGCGCTGACGCACGTGGTGACGCATGCGGTGATGGGCAAGGAGCCCGAGGGCATGAAGAAGGGCGACGTGGGCGTGCTGGCGCTGCTGCCCGAGTTCGTGCTGGCAGCCGTGGTGCTGTGGTTCGGCGTGGCGCTTCCCCAGCCGGTGCTGTCCGGCGTCGAGGAGGCCACGGCCGTCGTGCTGCAGCAGGATACCGACGTGCTGCACGAGGCGCCGCTGTTCAAGGATCTGTTCGCTGCGACCGAAGGCGCGCGCAACGCCCCGTCCGAGTAGGAGAGTGTCATGAAGAGGAAACTGCAAGCGATGCGGGCGGGCGCGAGCCATGTCGAGGCGGTGCGCGAGCGCTTCCCCGGCGTGCTGAAGGACGCCGCCTGGCAGGCCGAGGAGCAGGTGACCATCACGGTGGCCACCGACTCGCTGCCCGACGTCGTCGAGTTCTTGTACTTCGGCCGCGGCGGCTGGCTGCCCATGATGGTGGGCAACGACGAGCGGCCCCTCAACGGGAAGTACGCGCTGTACTACGTGCTGTCCATGGAAGAGGAGGACCCGTGCTTCTGCGTCGTGCGCGCCGAGGTGCCGGCCGACACGTGCGAGTTCCCGTCCGTCACGCCCCGCGTGCCGGCCTGCGTGTGGAGCGAGCGCGAGGTGCGCGACATGTTCGGCCTGCGCCCCGTGGGGCTGCCCGACGAGCGCCGGCTCGTGCTGCCGGACGACTGGCCCGACAACCTGTACCCGCTGCGCAAGGACTCGATGGACTACCGCAAGCGCCCCGCGCCGGTGTCGGACATGGAGAACTACTCGTTTTTGGCCGAGACCGACGGGCGCGAGACCACCGAGATGCCCATGGGGCCCCTGCACATCACCTCCGACGAGCCGGGCCACTTCCGCCTGTTCGTGGAGGGCGAGGAGATCGTCGACGCCGACTACCGCCTGTTCTACGTCCACCGCGGCATGGAGAAGGTGGCCGAGGCGCGCCTCGACTACGACGCCGTCACGTTTCTGGCCGACCGCATCTGCGGCATCTGCGGCTGCGCCCACTCGGTGGCCTACGCGGAGGCCGTGGAGAACGCGCAGGGCATCGCGGTGCCCGAGCGCGCCCAGTTCATCCGCGCCATCGTGCTGGAGGTGGAGCGGTTGCACTCGCACCTGCTGAACCTCGGCCTCGTGTGCCACTTCTGCGGCTTCGACACGGGCTTCCAGCACTTCTTCCGCGTGCGCGAGAAGTCCATGGACCTGGCCGAGCTGCTGACCGGCCACCGCAAGACCTACGGCCTCAACCTCATCGGCGGCGTGCGCCGCGACATCCTGGCCGAGCAGCACCTGGCCACGGTGAAGCTGGTGGGCGAGCTGCGCGCCGAGGTGCAGGGGCTCGTGGAGGAGCTCATGAGCACGCCGAACTTCCTGGCGCGCACCGAGGGCGTGGGCATGCTCGACCCGCGCGTCGCCCGCGCGTTCAGCCCCGTGGGGCCGTGCGTGCGAGGCAGCGGCTTCACGCGCGACGCCCGCTTCGACCACCCCTTCGACGGCTACAAGAGCCTGCAGGGAACGTTCAAGGCGCGCAGCCACGACGGCTGCGACGTGAAGAGCCGCACGCTCGTGCGCATCGAGGAGTTCCTCGACTCGCTCGACATGATCGAGACGCTCATGACGAACGCGCCGGCCGGCCCCATCCTCACCGAGGATTGGACGTACACGCCGCACAAGTTCGGCATCGGCGTGACCGAGGCGCCGCGCGGCGAGGACGTGCACTGGGCCATGACGGGCGACAACCAGAAGTGCTACCGCTGGCGGGCGAAGGCGGCCACGTACAGCAACTGGCCCGTGCTGCGCTACATGTTCCGCGGCAACACCATCTCGGACGCCGCGCTCATCGTGGGCAGCATCGACCCGTGCTACTCGTGCACCGACCGCGTGACCATCGTCGATGTGAACAAGAAGACGAGCCAGGTGCTGACGAAGAACCAGCTGGAGTCGTACTGCCGCCGCCGCACCCACTCTCCGCTGAAGGATTAGGGGGACGTGATGCTGAAGACGCTCAGGAACATCATCAAAACCGGCGACGCGACGGTCAAGTACCCCTTCGCGCCGCTCGAGACGACGCCCGACATGCGCGGCAAGCCCGAGCACGACCTGGAACGCTGCATCGCGTGCGCGGCGTGCGCCGTGGCCTGCCCGCCCAACGCCATCCAGATGGAGTCGGACACGCGTGCGGGCACGATCACCTGGTCCATCGACTACGGGCGCTGCATCTTCTGCGGCCGTTGCGAGGAGGTGTGCCCGCTCGAGGCCATCCGCCTGGGATCGGAGTTCGAGCTGGCGGTCATGCGCAAGGACGACCTCGTGGAAACGTGCACCTACCAGCTGCAGGCGTGCGCGGAGTGCGGCGCGTACTTCGCGCCGCGCAAGGAAGTGGATTACGCGGCCCGGCTGCTGGCCAGCATGGAGGGCTCGCCCGAGGCGGAGGAGGCGCTGAGCCTGGCGGGCACGTGCCCCGCCTGCAAGCGCCGCGCCGACGGCCTCGCGGCGAAACGTACGATCGATGCGCAGGGAGGACGGTCATGACGAACACGCATCTGGTGCCGGAGAGCCTGCAGCACCGTTTGGACAAGGTGGAGCTCGACGACACGATCGCGGCCGCGAAGGCGGCGCTCCTCAACGACATCAAGCGCTCGGTGTACATCTACCGCGTGGACTGCGGCGGCTGCAACGCCTGCGAGATCGAGATATTCGCCACGATCACGCCGGTGTTCGACGCCGAGCGCTTCGGCATCAAGAACATGGCCAGCCCGCGCCACGCCGACATCCTCGTGTACACGGGCGCCGTGACGCGCGCCATGCGCATGCCGGCCCTGCGCGCCTACGAGGCCGCGCCCGACCCGAAGCTCGTGGTGAGCTACGGCGCGTGCGGCTGCACGGGCGGCATCTTCCACGACAACTACTGCGTGTGGGGCGGCACCGACAAGCTGCTGCCGGTGGACGTGTACATCCCCGGCTGCCCGCCGTCGCCGGCGCAGACCATCTACGGGTTCGCCATCGCGCTGGGCCTGCTGGGCCAGAAGCTGCACGAGACGCACCTCGTGGAGGGCGCGGGCGAGCAAGCGCCGCTTCTGCACGCGAGCATCCCCTACAAGCTGCGCGCCGAGCTGGAGCGCGAGGCGCGGCGCATGGCGGGCTACCGCTACGGGCGCGACCTCGCAGACCGTTTCATGGAGGCGCTCGACGGGCAAGGCGGCGACGTGCTGGGCTCGCTCGACGCGCTCGTGGCCGGAGAGGCCGACCCGCGCAAGGCCGAGATATACGCCGACCTCAAGGACGTCGTGTGCGCGAAGGTGCTGGGGGTGCGACCGTGAGCGGGCCGTTCGCCGACCTGTTCGCCGACGCGCCGAACGCGGTGAGCGCCACGGGCTCGACGGTGGAGTTCCGCAAGCTCACCCGCAAGTTCGTGGACAGCGCCTCGTCCATTCCCGAGGAGTCGACCGACGTGCTGTACTACACGCTGGCCGTGGGGCACCACACGGGCGTCATCGACTGCTTCGAGCGGGCGCTAGCCATGCCGGTGGGCGCGTACGAGAAGATGGTGGCGCTCATGGACGACGAGGAGGCGCGCTTCAAGCTGGCCGGCGTGCTGCGCTTCGGCGAGATCGAGATCGACAAGTCGCACGTGGGCCTGCTGCTGCCGGCCGCGCGCGCGGCCCTGGCGGGCCTCGACGTGTTCAACGAGCCGGGCAAGACGAGCATCGCGCTCGACCCGTCCGAGGTGGGGCAGCTCATGGGGTTCGTCGACCTGCTGCTGGCGGTGCGCGACGAGCCCTCGGTGTACGCGATGGTGAGGAGGGTGGCATGAGCGGCGTGGTGCTGACCGCCGGCAGCGTGCTGCGCGGCGACGACGCGGCGGGGCCGATGCTGGCCAAGCTGCTGGAGGAGAATCCCGTCGAGGGTTGGGAGGTGGTGGACGGCGGCCAGACGCCCGAGGACGACCTCGCGGTGGTGCGCCGCTGCGCGCCCGAGCGCATCCTGTTCGTGGACGCCGCCCAGATGCGGCTGGCGCCCGGATCGATACGGCGGCTCGGGGCGGAGGACGTGGCCACGCAGTTCCTCATCACCACGCATTCCCTGCCCATCACCTTTCTGCTTGGCGAACTCGACCGCATCTGCGACAATGTGACGTTTCTCGGCATTCAGCTGCGATCGACCGAATTCTTCGATCCGCTGTCGTCGGAGGTGCGCGACGCCCTCGACGACGTGATGGGCTGCTTGCGGGACGGAGGCGATTTCACGCGGTACGCGGCCATGGGGAACTGAGACCCGGCGGCGCATCGCCGTCCGGACAACGCGCTTCAAAACATACGGCTGGAGGAAGGGACGAGATCATGGCAATGACGCAAGACGAGTTGAAGGCGCTCAAGCCCGACGCGCTGTCGCCGGCGGAGACCGAGGCGAAGGCCGAGGGGATCGGCTGCACGAAGGCGGAGATGGCGGGCGGCAAGTGCTTCGTGTCGGCCATCCTGGCCGGCGCGTTCATCGGGTTCGGCGCGACGTTCTTCTGCCTGTTCCTGGGCGACACGACCATGCCGTTCGGCGTGCAGCGCCTCGTGGGCGGCATCTGCTTCTGCCTGGGCCTGTCGCTCGTGCTGTGCTGCGGTGCCGAGCTGTTCACCGGCAACGCGCTCATGCTGTGCGCGAAGGCGTCGGGGAGGATCTGCTGGGCGAAGCTGTTCAAGAACTGGGGCGTCGTGTGGGTGGGCAATCTCGTGGGCTCGCTGATCGCCGTGGCGCTCGTGTACCTCGCGAACACGCAGGGCATGAACGGCGGCGCCGTGGGCGCGACGTTCGTCAGCGTGGCCGCCGGCAAGGTGGCGCTCGACGTGGTGCCGATGTTCTTCAAGGCCATCCTCTGCAACATCTTCGTGTGCCTGGCGGTGTGGATCGGGTTCTCGGCCCGCACGGTCACCGACAAGGTCATCGGCATCCTGCTGCCCATCTCGGCCTTCGTGGCCATCGGCTTCGAGCACAGCGTGGCCAACATGTTCTTCCTGCCCATGGGGCTGCTCATGAACGTGATGGGCGTGGGCGCGGCCGGCGCGGTTACCGTGGGCGGCGTGGCCTTCAACCTCGTGATCGTCACCCTCGGCAACATCGTGGGCGGCGGCCTGGTGGGGCTCGCGTACTGGTACATCTACCACAAGAAGCCCGAGACGAAGTAGGCTGCCGTGGACGCATGCATGACGGCGGTGCGAAAGGATGCGGGGGAGGCGCGCGTGCCCGCGGGCGGGCGCGCCTCCGCGGAGGGATGCGGCCCCGGGCCCGGCGGCGAGTTCCGCGCCGAGCCCGACGCGGAGGGCGCGGCCTCGATGCGCGAGGTGGAGGCGCTGCTGGTGCGCGAGGACGGCTGCGTCCGGCGCACCGAGGTGGTGGCCGTGGAGATGCGGGTCGACCTCGCGGTGGACGGCGTCCCCTGGACGACGGCGGCGTGCTCGCCGGGCGACCTCGAGGACTACGCCTACGGCGCGGCGTTCGCGGCGGGCCTCGTCGGGGAGGCGGGCGACGTGGCGGGCGTGGACGTGCGCTTCGCCGGCGGCACCGCCGCGATCGACGTGCGCCTGCGCGCGCCGCGGACGGCGCTTCCGCAGGCGGGAGGCCCGGCGTTGCCGGGATGCCTGCTGGACGCCGGCGCGGCGGCGCGCACGGCCGCCGGTGCGGCGCGCGCGTGCGCCCCGCTCGAGCCCGCGGCCGTGTGGCGCATGAGCCGCGCGCTGCTGCCCGCCCAGGGCATGCACCTGGCCACGGGCGCCACCCATGCGGCCGTGTTCGCCGACCGCTCGGGCGCGCCCGTGCTCATGCGCGAGGACGTGGGGCGCCACAACGCGGTGGACAAGCTCGTCGGCGCGCTCATGCGCGCGGGGATCGACCCGCAGGATGGCTTCGCCTACCTGTCGAGCCGCTGCGCGCTCGAGCTGGTGGCGAAGCTGGCCCGGGCGGGCGTACGCATCGTGGCCACCGTGTCGGCCCCGACGTCGGCCGTGCTCGACTTCGCCGAGCGGGAGGGCATCGCGCTGGCCGCCTTCGCGCGCGACGGACGCTTCACCGTGTACGCCCACCCCGAGCTCATCGCGCTGTAGGCGCGCGGGCGCGGGGCGCAGGGCGCGGCGCAACCGCTCGCCGCGGACGCTCCGCGGCGTGGAAAGGGAGGCATCATGGACAAGAAGGCCGAACGAGGGGAGTCCCTGCGGGCGCTGGACCGCCTGATGGAGGGCAACCGGCGCTACGTGGACGCCGTGCGCAACGACGCGGACATCTCGCGGCTCGTCCGCAAGCGCACGATGGTGGACGGGCAGCGCCCCTTTGCCATCGTGGTCACCTGCTCTGACTCGCGCGTGGTTCCCGAGCACATCTTCATGGCGGGCGTCGGCGACCTGTTCACCGTGCGGGTGGCGGGCAACGTGGTGGCCGACACGCAGCTGGCGAGCGTGGTGTACGCCGCGTCCCACGCGGGCGCGCGCCTCGTGCTGGTGCTGGGGCACACCTGCTGCGGCGCGGTGGGCGCGGCCATCGCGGGCGGCGCCGAGGGCTGCGTGGGCGCGGTCACCGACCTGGTGCGCTCCGCCATCGGCGACGAGCGGGACGATTACGCCGCCTGCGCCTTGAACGTGCGCGCGTCGGTGGACCGGCTGCTGCGGGACGCGGAGGTCCGCGCCCTCGTGGAGGGCGCGGGCGTGGAGGTGCTGGGCGGCGTGTACCGCCTCGACAGCGGGCGCGTGGAGCTTCTCGCGCCCGCCGCGCGGGAGGCGCGCCGCCCGAGGGAGGGCTGATGCCCGCACGCGCGGCGGGGAGGGCGCGCGCCGCGGCGCGCTGGCCGGTCGCGGCGCTCGCCATCGGCGCCGCGGCCGGCGGCGCCACGGTGGCGCTCGGCTGGGCGGTGGATCTGGCGGTGGCGACGTTCTACGCGCACGAGCGGCTCGTGTGGCTGCTGCCGGCGGCGGGACTCGCCACCTACGGGCTGTACCGCATCTTGCGCCTGCCGTTCTCGCTGGGCACCTCCGACGTCATCGAGGCGGCCCGCGCCTCGCGGCCCGTGCCCCGGGCGCTCGCGCCGGCCATCTTCCTGGGCACGTGCTGCACGCTTCTGTGCGGCGGGTCGGTGGGCAAGGAGGCCGCGGCTCTGCAGCTGGGCGGCAGCATCTCGTCGTGGCTGGGCCCTCTGCTGGGGCTGCGCGACGAGGGGCTCCAGGAAACCTGCATCATGTGCGGCATGGCGGCGGCGCTGTCCGCGGTGCTGCTGGCGCCGGTCGCCGCGGCCGTGTTCACCGTGGAGGTCATGCACCGCCGCCTCGCGCATCCCGCGCGCTTGGCCGCGCCCGCGCTGTCGGCGCTCGTCGCGTTCGCGGTGGCGCGCGCGGCCGGCGCGCGCCTCGTGTCGCCGGCCGCCGCGGCGCTCGACATGGCGGGCGCCTCGCCGCTCGCCATCGTGGCGCTCGGCGTTGCCGCCGCGGTCGTCGCGGGCGCGTTCTGCGTGGCGCTGCGCGTGCTGCGCCGCTCCGTCGCGCGCCTCGACTCCGTGCCGCTCGTCATCGTGGTGGGCGGCGCGGCCGTGTCCATGCTGCTGGGCTTCACCGACCTGGCGCCCTACGGCGGCACGGGGGCGGCGCAGATCGACGCGGCGCTCGCCGGGGCCGCGCTGCCGCCCGAGGCCTTCCTCGCGAAGGCCGCGCTCACCCTGCTCGTGCTCGCCGCCGGGTTCAAGGGCGGCGAGATCATGCCGGTGCTGTGCGTCGGGGCGTGCCTCGGCTCGACGTTCGCCGCCGCGAGCGGGCTCGACGGCGCGAGCTTCGCCGCGCTCGGCATGGTGGCCCTGTTCGCGGGCTGCTCGAACTGCCCGCTGGCCTCCGTCGCGCTGGGCGCCGAGCTGTTCGGCCTCGCGGCCGCGCCGGCCTGCGCGCTGGCGGCGGCGTGCGCGTTCGCGTGCTCGTACCGGTGTAGCCTGTACCAGTCGGCCGTGATCGCCTGGACGCCGCGCGGGCTGCTGCACGACCTCGTGACGAAAACCGCTCGCCGATCATGGAATTGACGATTGCGACGGGCGGCCGACATACGGTATCATTACTGCGTTGCTTCGCATTGGCACGACTTCTGCGCGGGTGCCATTTCTGCATGCGGGGCTGCGTTTCACCACCGCGCACCCCATCGCGTCCCGCATGCGCTTCTGCGCGCGTCCGGCGGCGCTGCTCCATCCATTCTGCATCGCAATCGAATATCGCGCAAGCTTACTATCGACTGGTATCGAAGGGGGCCACTATGACTGACTATCAGGCAATGTGGGAAGACTTGGGTATGGATCTGGAAACGCACGACCAGCTGTGCGCCGTGCTGCCGATGGCGTTCGGCGACACGTACCTCACGCAGGAGAACCGACCGGAGGGCATGGCGTTCTACGACTTCGTGGTGTCCGAGATCCACGGCGTGCGCCCGGCCGAGCTCATCGAGCTGCAGAAGCAGGGCGGCAAGGTGTTCGGCACGTTCTGCGTGTTCGTGCCCGACGAGGTGGTCGTCGCCTGCGGCGGCGCCGTCACCGGCCTGTGCGGCGGCTCGCAGTTCTGGGTGCCCGAAGGCGAGAAGGTGCTGCCGAGCGGCATCTGCCCGCTGATCAAGGCGTCGCTGGGCGCGCACTTCGGCAAGACCTGCCCGTACTTCAGCGTGGCGGATATGTACGTGGGCGAGACCACGTGCGACGGCAAGAAGAAGGCCTACGAGATCCTCGGGGCCGACAAGAAGACCTACGTCATGGACGTGCCGCAGATGAAGCGCGCCAAGGACATCGCGGCGTGGAAGGACGAGATCGCGCTGTTCGCCGACGAGGTGGAGGCCGAGACGGGCAAGGAGCTGACGGCCGAGAACCTGGCCGCCGCCATCCGCACCATCAACGAGAAGCGCCGCGCTCTGGCGCGCGTGTTCGAGGCCCGCAAGGCCGACCCGGTGCCCATTAGCGGCAAGGACGCCCTGCTCATGATGCAGATCGCGTTCTTCGACGACCCGGTGCGCTGCGCCGAGATGGCCAACAAGCTGGCCGACGAGCTGGAGGAGCGCATCGAGCGCGGCGAGGGCGTGGTGCCGGCCGGTACGAAGCGCATCCTGATCACGGGTACGCCGCTGGCCATCCCGAACTGGAAGCTGCACCACCTCATCGAGACGAGCGGCGCCGTGGTGGTGTGCGAGGAGATGTGCACGGGCACGCGCTACTTCGAGAACGAGGTGGACGAGGGCGCCGACACGCTCGACGGCATGTTCCAGGCGCTGTCCGAGCGCTACATGAAGAACAACTGCGCGTGCTTCACGCCGAACCCGGGCCGCATCGAGGACGTGGTGCGCATGGCGAAGGAGTACCAGGTGGACGGCGTGATCGACGCGAACCTCAAGTTCTGCACGCTCTACGACGTGGAGAAGGGCTCGCTGGCCGACGCGCTGGCCGAGGAGGGCATCCCGTGCCTGGGCCTCGAGACGGACTACGCCGACAACGACGCCGAGCAGCTGCGCACGCGCATCGGCGCGTTCGTCGAGATGCTGGACGCGTAGGGCCGAAGCCGTGCAACGAGACGCTGCCGATACGGTGAACGAGGACGCGCGGCCCGTGGATTGCTATATCCTGTTCTCGAGCCACACCGACGGCTGGCGTCTGTACGAAGCGGCGCGCGACGCGGGGTGCACGGTGCGCATATCGCCCACGCCCCGCGCCGCGCGCGCATCCTGCGGGGTGTCGCTGCTCGCGTCGTGCGACGACGTGGAGCGGATCGAGCGCCTCGCGCAGGAGGAGGGCATCCCGCTCGAAGGGGTCGCCCGGCTGCCGCGCCAGCTCAACGCGCGGCGCGATACGTTTTGCTGACGAGCGCGCCCCGCCTTCGCGCGGGGCGCGCGACGACGAAGGAAGAAGGGATCGCGATGGAGCAGATCGACGCACGGGGCCAGGCGTGCCCGCTGCCCGTGGTGCGCGCCAAGAAGGCGCTCGCGGCCATGGAAGAGGGCGTGCTCGAGGTGCTCGTGGACAACAGGACCGCGGTGCACAACCTCGAAGCGCTCGCCAAGACGCTCAAGGTGGAAGCGGTCAGCGACGAGCGCGGCGAGGCTGCGTTCGCGGTGACGTTCGCGAAGGGCGCGACGGCGGGCGACGGGGCCGCCGCCGGAGCGGATGCGGATGCGGCCGCCGCCGTGTGCCCGGCCGTCCAGGCGGCGCCGACGGGCGGTGTCGTGGCGGTCATCCCGTCCGAGTTCATGGGCTCGGGCGACGACGAGCTGGGTGCGGTGCTCATGAAGGGCTTCGTGTTCGCCCTCACGCAGCTCGACGAGCTGCCGGCGACGGTGCTCATGTACAACGGCGGCGTGAAGCTGGCGTGCGCCGGCTCCTCGTCGCTCGACGACCTGCGCGCGCTGGCCGAGGCCGGCGTGGAGATCATGAGCTGCGGCACGTGCCTGAACCATTACGGCCTGGCCGATCGGTTGGAAGTGGGCGAGGCCACGAACATGTACGTGATCGTGGACAAGCAGGCGAACGCGCGCGGGATCATCCGCCCGTAGGGCGGGCGGCGCGCGAGACTAAGGACCGTACAGCTATGATCTACTTCGACAACGCGGCCACCACCGCCGCCAAGCCGCCTGCGGTGGCCGAGGCGGTGGCGCGCGCCATCAACGGGTTCGGCGGCGTGGGCCGCGGCGTGCACGAGGCGTCCCTCGACGCGGGCTACGCCGTGTTCCGGGCGCGCCAGCAGCTCGCGCGCCTGCTGGGCGCCGGCGACCCCTCGCGGGTGGCCTTCGCCAGCAACGCCACCGAGGCGCTGAACACGGCTGTGAACGGGCTCGTGCGGCCGGGCGACAAGCTGGTGACCACGGCCGCGTCGCACAACTCGGTGTTGCGCCCGCTGTACCGCGCGGTGGACGAGCGCGGCTGCGAGCTGGCCGTGGTGCCGCACGACGCGCGCGGCGCGCTCGACTACGAGGCACTCGACGCGGCGCTCGAGCCGGACGTGCGCCTCGCGGTCGTCACCCACGCGTCGAACCTGACGGGCGACGTGTACGACGTCGCGCGCATCGCCCGCATGTGCCGCGAGCGCGGCGTGCTGCTGCTGGTGGACGCCGCCCAGACGGCCGGCGTCGTGCCCATCGACATGGGGCGCGACGGGCTTGACCTCGTGGCGTTCACGGGGCACAAGAGCCTGTACGGCCCGCAGGGCACGGGCGGCCTCGCGGTTGCCGAGGGCGTGGACGTGGAGCCGCTCAAGGTGGGCGGCTCAGGGACGCACAGCTACGACCGGCGCCATCCTGCGCGCATGCCCGAGCGCCTGGAAGCGGGCACGCTCAACGCCCACGGCATCGCCGGCTTGGGCGCGGGGCTCGCCTACCTCGAGGAGCGCGGCGTCGAGCAGACGGGAGCGCGGGTGCGGGCCCTGGCCGAGCGCTTCGAGCGCGGCGTGGTCGGCATCGAGGGCGTGCGGGTGCTGGGAGGCGGCGGCGACGCCGGGCGCTGCGGCATCGTGGCGCTCAACGTGGGCGAGCTGGACTCCGCGGCGGTGGGCGACGCGCTCAACGCCGAGTTCGGCATCTGCACGCGCGCCGGCGCCCACTGCGCGCCGCTCATGCACGAGGCGCTGGGCACGCAGGACCAGGGCGCCGTGCGGTTCAGCTTCAGCAGCTTCAACGACGAGGACGAGGTGGACGCCGGCATCGCCGCGGTGGCCGCCATCGCCGAGGAGGCCTGAGCCGTGCGGGAGAAGACGCCGAAGGCCGTGGTGACGTTCGCGTCCACGAGCGACGCGATGGCCGTGGAGGCCGCCGCCCGCGAGACGGGCTTCCCGGGCAGGATGATCCCCATCCCGTCCGAGATATCCGCCGGCTGCGGCCTCGCCTGGTGCGTCCCGGCCGAGGAGCGGCGCGCGCTGCTGGACGCCCTCGAGAGCGGCGGCCTGGCATACGAGGCCGTGCACGAGGTGGAGCTGTACTAGGCGCCCCGCCACGTGGCGCGGAGGGGGATGGGCGTGCCGCGCGACTCGCCCGCGCCGATGGGACGACCTGCGGGTTCTCTCATCGGCGCGGATGCGCCGCACGACAGGCACGCTCTCCTCCGCGCCAAGAGAAAAGACGAAAGGACCTCACCCATGCCTTCTATCGGCATCGACATAGGAAGCACGGCGGCGAAGGCTGCGGTGCTCGAGGGCGGCGAGCTCGTCGCGACGTTCGTGTGCCCGACGGGGTTCAGCAGCGTGGACGCGGCCGAGCGCCTGGCCGAGCAGCTGCGCGCCCGGGGCTTCGACGCGCTCGACGCGCCCTGCATAGCCACCGGCTACGGGCGCGTGGCCGTGCCCTACGCGAACCGCGTGGTCACCGAGATCACCTGCCACGGCAAGGGCGCCGGTTTCCTGTTCGGCGGCGAGGGCACCGTGGTGGACGTGGGCGGCCAGGACACGAAGGTCATCGTGCTGCGCGGCGGCAAGGTGGTGAAGTTCGCGATGAACGACAAGTGCTCGGCCGGCACGGGCAAGTTCCTCGAGGTCATGGCGAACCGCCTCGGCGTCAGCCAGGAGGAGCTCGCGCGCCTCGCGCGCGCCGGCGCGCCCACGTCCATCTCGTCCATGTGCACGGTGTTCGCGGAGTCCGAGGTCATCAGCCTCATCGGCACGGGCACGCCCCGCGAGGACATCGCGTACGGCGTGATCGAGTCGGTGGTGGAGCGGGTGTCGGTGCTCGTGGCGCAGGGCAAGGGCGCGCCCTTCTACCTAACGGGCGGCCTGTGCGAGAACGAGTACTTCATCGAGCGCTTGGGAGCGCGCCTCGGCTCGCCCGTGGCCACCGACGCGCGGGCGCGCTTCGCCGGCGCGGTGGGCGCAGCGCTGCTGGCGGCGGAGGGGGAGGATCGCCGTGACGGATAACGGGCTGCCGCGCACGTTCGAGGACTTCAACGAGGCGCGCAAGCGCGGCTTTTTGGCCGCGAAGGAGTACAAGGAGCAGGGCGGCAAGCTGGCGGGCTGTTTGTGCTCGTACACGCCGCTCGAGGTGATCGACGCCGCCGGCATGGCGGCCATCGGCCTGTGCGGCATGAGCGACGAGGCCATCCCCGACGCCGAGACCGTTCTGCCGAAGAACCTGTGCCCGCTCATCAAGGGCACCTACGGCTTCGCGCTGACCGAGAAGTGCCCGTACACCTACTTCTCCGACATCATCGTGGGCGAGACCACCTGCGACGGCAAGAAGAAGATGTACGAGCTGCTGGCCGACCTCAAGGACGTGCACGTGCTGCACCTGCCCCAGAGCCAGGCGCGCTCCTACGCCGCCGACATCTGGCACGAGGAGGTGAAGCTGCTCGCGGAAGAGCTCGAGCGCCGCTTCGGCGCGCGCATCACCGACGAGAAGCTGCGGGCCGCGGCGCGCCTGCGCAACCGCTACCGGCGCGCGCTCGTGCGGCTCTACGAGCTGCAGCTGAACGACCCGCCCGCCGTGCACGGCGTGGAGCTCATGAGCACGCTGCTGGCCAGCACGTTCAGCTTCGACGTGGAGGCCTTCGTCGGGCGGCTCGAGGCGCTGGCGGACGAGCGCGAGCGCGCCTACGCGGCGGGCGAGCGCCCCGTGAGCGCCTCGGCCAAGCGCATCCTGCTCACGGGCTGCCCGTCGGGCGGCGTCATCAACAAGGTGGGCAAGGTGATCGAGGAGCACGGCGGCGTCATCGTGTGCCTCGACGACTGCTCGGGCGAGAGGGCGAACCGCCTGCTCGTCGACGAGGACGCCGACGACATCCTGCGCGCCATCGCCGATCGCTACCTCGCCATCAACTGCTCGGTCATGACGCCGAACGGGGCCCGCATCGACAACACGGTGGACCTGGCCCGCGCCTACCGCGCCGACGGCGTGGTGGAGGTGGTGCTGCAGGCGTGCCACACGTTCAACGTGGAGTCTGCCCGCGTGCAGCGGCGCATGGAGGACGAGGGCATCCCGTACCTCAAGCTGGAGACCGACTACTCCCCGGGGGACAGCGGCCAGGTGGGAACCAGGCTAGCCGCGTTCATCGAGATGCTGTAGTCCTTTTTCTTGGCGAATCCGCCTGATGTCCTAAAAGGGGCCTGGCCCCTTTTAGGACGTTTTCACGCGCGCATCGCGATGGTGCCGCTCGTTCCCTCCCGCACGCTGCCGATTCTCGCGGGCTTCCTGCCGGCCGCCTTCTCGAACGCCGCCGCGAACGCGGCGGCCTCCTCGGGCGCCACGGCCACCAGCAGGCCGCCCGACGTCTGCGGGTCGCAGAGCACGCCCATGCGGTTCTCGAACTCCTCGTCGCCGAGCGCGCCCTGCTCCACGAAGGCGCGCGCCCAGTCCACGATGCCGAACGTCTTGGCGGGGCGGCAGAAGTCGCAGGAGTACCGGTAGGCGCCCTCGAACAGGGGCAGGTCCTCCCAGACGAGCTCGGCCGAGGCGCCGGAGGCGTCGAGCATCTCGTGGAGATGGCCCGCCAGCCCGAAGCCCGTCACGTCGGTGGCGGCGTGCACGTGCACGCTCGCCATGGCCTCGGCACCCGCCTTGTTGAGCTCCATCATGGAGTCGATGACGGGGCGCATGCCCTCGTCGTCCTCGAACCCGGCGCGGAACGCCGAGTTCATGAGCCCCGAGCCGATGGCCTTCGTGTAGAACAGCGCGTCGCCCGGCAGCGCGCCGCCGTTGCGGACGATGCGGTCGGGGTGCACGGTGCCGAACACCGACAGCCCGTACTTGGGCTCGTCGTCCTCGATGGAATGGCCGCCCACCACGAACGCGCCGGCCTCGGCCACCTTGTCGGCGCCGCCGCGCAGCACGTCACCCACCACGTCGGTTCCCAGGCTGCACGGGAAGGCGAGGATGTTGAGCGCGGTCAGCGGCTTCGCGCCCATGGCGAACACGTCGGACAGCGCGTTGGCCGCGGCGATGGCGCCGAACTCGTAGGGATCGTCCACCACCGGCGTGAAGAAGTCGAGCGTCAGCACGGCGGCCGTCTCGTCGTCCAGGCGGTACACGGCGGCGTCGTCGGACGTGTCGAAGCCCAGCAGCAGGTCGGCGTCGGGAGGCGGCGCGATGTCCTTCAGTATCTCTTCGAGGTCGCCCGGACCCCACTTCGCCGCTCAACCGCCCTTCTCGGTGAGGTGGGTGAGGCGTATGCGCTCGGTCTCGCTCATGGACGTTCCTTCCGCACGGAACACGATTGGTTGCTGCCAGCCAGTATAGCAGTCCCGCGCCCCCTCCGAGCGCCCTGCCGCCGACGCGTTATCCAGGCCGTTCGTCGATACCGCACCGCGGTGGCAAACGCACCGTCTACCGGAGACGGGTCGCCGTCCGCCACGGGAAAGCGACCGCTCGCTCGGGCGCTTTTCCCGTCGAGTGACGCTTACCGAATATTCCACGAGGGAATCAAGGGAGTTTGCGCATAAAACGACCCATATCATCAGAAACTAATTACGTCGGATCTGGGCGCGCTTGCTAAGATCGCGATGGCCGGGCGGTGGAGGGCTGCCGTCCCGGCACAGCATGCAATCGGGCACCACGAGCAGGACGACGTCTCCCATGCCCTCGGCGACGTTCTCCCGCTGGTCTCGGGCATGATTCTCAACGGACGAGAAGGAAGGAGAACGAGGACATGAACCTGTCACGCAGGGGCTTCTTCAAAGCCACCGGCGCAGCGTTCGCCGCCACCATGGCGTTCGAGCTGTCCTCACAGTCGGAGGCGCTGGCCGTCGAGCCTGCCGCCGACTGGAAGCTTGTCAACACGGAGGAGTACACGAACATCTGCTGCTACTGCTCGGGCGGATGCGGCGTGATATGCTCCACCCGCGACGGCGAGCTGGTGAACATCGAAGGCGATCCCGACCACCCCATCAACCAGGGCGGCCTGTGCCCGAAGGGCGCCACGATGTTCCAGCTGCGCAACGTGGTGGATCCCGCCACGCGCGAGGTGATCAAGAACCCGAACCGCCGGACCAAGCCGATGGTGCGCCGTCCCGGCGCCTCCGAGTGGGAGGACATCACCTGGGACGACGCCGTCGCCGAGATCGCGAAGTGGGTCAAGAAGACCCGCGACGAGACGTTCGAGACGGTGGCCAACGGCATCACGGTGAACCGGTGCCACGGCATCGCCAGCTTGGGCGGCAGCCAGCAGAACTCCGAGGAAGAGTACCTCATCAACAAGATGATGCGCTCGTTAGGGGTGATAGCCATCGACAACCAGGCTCGTGTTTGACACAGCCCCACGGTTGCCGGTCTGGCAGCAACGTTCGGTCGCGGTTCCATGACGAACCACTATTGCGACATGCAGAACGCCGACGTCATCATGACGATCGGCTCCAACAACGTCGAGAACCATCCCGTGTCCTCCAAGTGGGTGCAGAAGGCGCTCGACAACGGCGCGACGTGGATCGTCGTCGACCCGCGCTACACCCGCTCGGCCGAGATGGCGGACATCTACTGCCCCATCCGCTCGGGCACCGACATCGCCTTCTACGGCGGCCTGTTCAACTACATCATCGAGCACGACCTGTGGCAGCACGAGTACGTGCTGAACTACACGAACGCGTCCTACCTGCTCAACGAGGAGTACTCCTTCGACGTGGAGACGGGCATCTTCTCGGGCTTCGACAAGGACAGCGCCACCTATGACGCGAAGACCTGGCACTACCAGGTGGAGTCCACGAAGGAATGGGACACCTCCGAGGGCGGCGCCTACGCCTGGGCCGCGGCCGAGGGCGTTCCCGCGTTCACGCCTCCCACCGTCGAGGTGCCGAAGCGCGACATGACCCTGCAGGACCCGATGTGCGTGTTCCAGCAGATGAAGAAGCACTACTCCCGCTACGACCTGGACGCCGTGTCCAGCGTGTGCGGCATGGACAAGGACCTGCTGGAGAAGGTGTACGCCACCTACGCGTCCACGGGCGCTCCCGACAAGTCCGGCACCATCCTGTACGCCCTCGGCCAGACGCAGCACACCTACGGCGCGCAGAACTGCCGCTCCATGGGCATCCTGCAGCTTCTGCTGGGCAACGTCGGCGTGGCCGGCGGCGGCGTGAACGCGCTGCGCGGCGAGCCGAACGTGCAGGGCGCCACCGACATGGGCATGCTCGTGGCGAACCAGCCCGGGTACCTGAACTGGCCCACCGAGTACGGCACCCCGTCTCTGCGCAAGTGGTGCGAGAAGGAGACGTATGCGGACGGCTACTACACCAACAAGCCGAAGTTCATCGTCTCCGCGCTCAAGGAGTGGTTCGGCGACGCGGCCACGGTGGACAACGACTACGGCTACGACTGGTGGCCGAAGGTTCCGAAGAGCCCCGACTACTCCATCATCGGCTCGTTCGAGCTCATGAGCCAGGGCGTCATCAAGGGCTACTTCAACTGGGGCATGAACCCCTGCCACTCGGCGCCGAACGCGAGCAACGTGCGCCGCGCCATGGCGAACCTCGACTGGCTCGTGGTGGCCGACTGGGTGGAGACGGAATCCGCCACCTTCTGGAAAGCCCCCGACATGAACGCCGCCGACGTCGACACCACGGTGTACTTCCTGCCCGCGGCGCTCATCTACGAGAAGCCCGGCACCATCCTGAACTCCGGCCGTTGGCTGCAGTGGCGCTACCAGGCCGTCGAGCCCTGGGACGAGGCCAAGCCCGACTACGAGATCTGCGACGTGCTGTGGAAGGCCATCGTGGATCTGTACGAGAAGGAGAAGGGCGTGGCGCCCGAGCCCATCGTGAACACGAAGTGGGACTACTACGTGGACGGCAAGATCGACCCGCGCCCCGTGGCCTGGGCCCTCAACGGCTACAACTACGCCGAGGGCGGCTTCGAGAACGGCGCCCCCGACCTGCTGAGCACGTTCGCGAACCTCAAGGCCGACGGCTCCACGGCCTGCGGCATGTGGATCTACACCGGCTTCTGGGCCAACAACGACGCGCCGCTCGACCCGGCCGAGCAGGCCATCGGCAGCCGCGTCACCGACGACCCGTCGGGGCTCGGCCTGCATCCCAAGTGGTCGTACGCCTGGCCGCTCAACCGCCGCATCATCTACAACCGCGCCTCGGCCGACCTCGAGGGCAAGCCCTGGAACCCGAACCGGGTGCTCGTGGAGTGGACGGGCGAGAAGTGGGTGCAGAACGACGTCGGCGACTTCGTGGCCGTGTCCAACGGCACGCCGGTGCCCCCGAACAACAAGGCGTTCATGATGCTGTGGGAGCAGAACGCGCGCCTCGAGAGCTACGGCATGGGCGACGGGCCGCTGCCCGAGCACTACGAGCCCTTCGAGAGCCCGGCCGACAACCAGATGAACGGTCGGCAGAACTCGCCGTGCGTCCGCTTCGCCGAGTTCGAGTCGGTCAAGCGCGGCGACCGCAGCCAGTACCCCATCGCGGTGACCACCTACTCGGTCACCGAGCACTGGCAGACCGGCGGCCAGACCCGCACGTGCCCCGCGCTCAACGAGGCCATGCCCGAGCAGTTCGTCGAGGTGTCGCTCGAGCTGGCTGCCGAGAAGGGCATCGAGAACGGCGAGCGCGTCCGCGTGTTCAACAACCGCGGCTCGGTGGAGGTCATGGCGCTGGTGACGCCGCGCTTCAAGCCGTTCAAGGTGAACGGCGAGACGGTGCACCAGGTGGGCATGACGCACCACTTCGGCTGGGCCGGCGATTTCGCCACGGGCGACATCGTCAACGACCTGCCGCCGAACGTGGGCGACCCGAACTGCTGGGTGCCCGAGTACAAGGCGTTCCTGGTCGACATCGAGAAGGCATAGGAGGGGTGAGCCATGAGTGAGAAAGCCATATTGTTCGACTCCTCCCGCTGCACCGCATGCCGCGGCTGCCAGGTGGCCTGCAAGTGCTGGAACGGCTTGCCGTCCACCCTCGAGAAGAACGGGAACCCCTCGACGGGCTCGTACCAGAGCCCGATGGACCTGAACGGCACCACGCGCATCCTGGTCAGCTTCCACGAGGAGGCCGGCGGGGACAAGGGCGTGAAGTGGGCCTTCGGGCGCCGCAGCTGCCAGCACTGCACCGACGCCCCCTGCGCCGTCATCTGCCCGGCGGGCGCGGTGTTCAAGGACGAGGCCACGGGGCTCGTGAGCGTGGACGACTCCAAGTGCATCGGCTGCAAGTACTGCTCCACGGCCTGCCCGTTCGACGTGCCGCAGTACCGCGAGGACAACGGCCGCATGAACAAGTGCACGGGCTGCCTCGACCGCATCGAGCAGGGCCTGGCCCCGGCGTGCGTCACGACGTGCCAGCCCGGCGCGCTCGTGTTCGGCGACCGCGACGAGCTGCTGGCCCAGGCCAAGGAGCGCGTGGGCTATCTGCAGGGCAAGGGCTACGCCGACGCCGCCGTGTACGGCGAGGACCAGGTGGGCGGCCTGCACGTCGTCCAGGTGCTCAAGCACGGCGTGGCCGCGCACGGCCAGGTGGAGGATCCGCAGGTGAACCCGATGGTCGGCCTGACGCAGATCATGAAGCCGGTCACGGCGGTGGCCACGGGCGTGACGGTGGCCGGCCTGGCCGCCATGTTCGCCCTCGGCATCGGCTACAAGCGCGACAAGCTGGCGTACAATGCCGACACGGAGGACACCATCGACGTGGACACCGGCCAGGTGGTCAAGCACGGCGACGGCCAGGACACCGAGTCGGTGAAGGAGCATATCATGGAGAACCTGGGCGGCAAGAAGGGAGGCAACGATGAATAAGGGACCCGTCTCGGTCTCCGCCGAGGAGGCCGCCAAGAACCAGGCGTTCCTGGCAAGCATGGCGGCGAGCGGCAAGGAGCGCTACATCAAGCGCCACTCGCTGCAGGCGCGCGTCACGCACGACGTCACCATCATCGCGTGCATCCTGCTGTGCATCTCGGGGCTGTTCGTGTTCGTCCCCGCGCTTGCGGCGATGGCGGGCCCGGACGCCGTGTGGCTCATCCGCATGTCGCACCGCGTCATCGGCGTCATCTTCGTCGCCGTGCCCCTCGTCAGCGCCATCATGGCGCCGAAGGGCGTGGTCCACATCTTCAAGAACCTGTTCGCGAAGTGGGACTCCGACGACAAGAAGTGGATGATCCTGTTCTTCCCGTACCTGTTCATGGCCAAGTGGATCCACATGCCCGACCAGGGCGAGGTCAAGAGCGGCCAGCGTTTCGCCGACGGCATGCTGTGGTTCGCCGGCGCGCTCATGGGCATCACGGGCGTGCTGCTGTTGCTGGGCTCGACGGTGGTCGACTTCGGCGGGGCGCAGGGCATCTTCCTGTTCCTGCACGACGTGGGCTTCCTGCTGATCGCGGTGTTCGCGCTCGCGCACATCTTCCTGGGCGCCGGCATCTTCCAGCCGTACCGCGGCACGGCCAAGCTCATGTTCGGCGACGGCACCGTGTCCGAGTCCGACGCCCTGTACCACTGGGGCCACTGGGCTCGCGAGGAGATCGCCACCGGGCAGAACGTGGTGGAGAAGACGAAGTAAGCGTATCGGCAAGACGGCCTGTTCGTGCCACCGCCCCGCGCGGTGGCACGAACGTCCTGCCCGCGCCGCATGCGCGGCGCGGGCAGGGACACCGAATCGATAGGATGCAAGCATATGAACCTCAAAGCCATCGACGCGGCCATCGCCGCGTACCGTACGAACCTCGACGACGCCGACAACGCGCGGCTCGCGTTCTTCCGCGAGCTGTGGGGCGCGGCCGACGAGTCCGCCGCGCGCGCCGACGCGGCCGCGGCGTACCCGCTGCCCGACGCGGACAGCCTGCGCGCATGGGCGCGGGACGGCGAGCCGGTGCTCGCGCAGGCGCCGGCCGCGCTCGAGGCCGACGCGCTGGCGGGCGCGATGGGGCGGGTGGCCGCGCTCATGGCCGAGCGCGGCGGCTTCGCGGCGTCGACGAGCGAGGCGCTCGCGCGCACGAGCTGGGAGCGCATGGCGGCGGCGAGCGACCTCGCGCTGGCCGGCAGCGACCCGGCGGCCTACGTGGAGTCGTTCGCCGGGCTGCTCGAGGACGACGGCATGGACGAGGACGCGGCCCGCATCGGCGCCGCCGCGGCGGCGCTCGCGCTGCGCGCGCTGCTGGAGGGCCCGGCGACGGCCATCGAGCAGGCGCGCCGCGCAGCGGGCGCCGACGAGCCGCACGGCGTGCGCTGCCCCGTGTGCGGCGGCGAGGCCGCCGTGGCGCAGGTGAGCGGCGCGCCGGCGGCGCAGGGGCGCGGCAAGCGCCTGTGGTGCGGCTGCTGCGGCTGCGTGTGGGACTTCGAGCGCGTGCGCTGCGCGCGCTGCGGCACGCAGAACCAGGGGCACCTGCACTACTTCAACCTCGAGGGCGACGAGGCGCATCGCCTGGCCACCTGCGACGAGTGCGGCGGCTACACGCGCACCGTGTACGAGGAGGAGGCGCTCGCGCCGTTCTCGTTCGAGGTGGAGGACGTGCTCATGGCGAAGCTCGACCTCGTGGCCTACCAGCGCGCCGCCGCCGACGCGGCGGCGGCCGGCGAGGGCGCCGAGGCCGGAGCGACCGCCGAAGCGCCGGCGCGAGGGTAGCGCCATGGCCATCGTCGAGTACCCCGCTCCCGCGCGCAGCGAATCGGCCGAGCGGCCCATCCGCATCTACCTGAACGACGTGCCCGTGGCGGTGAGCCAGGGCAGCCCCTTCGGGCTGCCGGAGCTGGCGGTGGGCTACCTGCTGTCCGAAGGCCTCATCGCCGACCGCGACTGCTTCGTGGAGGTGACCGCCGTGCCCGAGGAGGCGGCGGTGTACGTGGCCAGCGGCGAGTGCGCCGCGGAGGGCTACGTGCCCCTGCACCGCGTCACGTCGGCCGGCTGCGCGAGCTCGGCGCTGCTGCGCGACGCGCGGCGCGTGGATGCGCCGGCGGCGCTCGAGACGGCGGCGCGCTTCGACGCCGACGACCTGCTGGCGTGCATGGACGAGCTGTGCGAGCGCAGCCCGCGCCGCAACACCGGTGCGTGCGTGCACGGCTGCGGGCTGGGCGCGGCGGGCGAGGGCGCGCTGCTGTTCGTGCGCGAGGACATCGGGCGCCACAACGCCATGGACAAGCTCGTGGGCCAGGCGTGGCTCGACCGCGTGGACGTGCGCGACAAGGCGCTGTTCATCACCGGGCGCATCAGCTGCGAGATGGCGCTCAAGGCCTACCGGGCCGGCTGCCCCGTGCTGGTGAGCCGCAAGTCGGCCACCGACGAGGCCGTCGCCCGCGCCGAGGAGCTCGGCGTCACCCTCGTGTCGCACTGCCGCGACGGCCGCGTCCGCGTCCTGTCGCGCCCCGAGCGCGTGACGGGGTAGGGGGCCGTCGCCCGCCGCCCGCTCAGCCGTTCTCGCGGTAGCCGAGGTATTCCGTGAACCGGCGCACGGCGCGCGGGGCGCGCTCGCGGTCGCGCAGCGCGAGGCCGATCTCGCGGTAGACGGGCACGTCGAGCGGCAGCGCCGCGATGCGGTAGGGGGTGCGCCTCAGGATGAGGCGCGGCAGCAGGCTGATGCCCAGCCCGCTTTCCACCATCGACATGATGGCGTAGTCGTCCCAGGTGGTGAACCTGATGTCCGGCTCGACGCCCAGGCGCTTGAGCGCCAGGGCGACCTCCGCGTTCTTGTCCTTCGCCAGCAGCATGAACGGCTCGGCCTCGAGGGCGGCGACGGGGAAGCGCTCGCCGGACGCCAGCGGGTGGCCCTCCGGCAGCACCGCCAGCAGCTCGTCGCGCTCGAGCGGCAGCACGTCGAACTCGGGGCGCGTGGGCAGGCGCACGAAGCCGCAGTCGACGCGGCCCTCGGCTATCCAGCCCTCGATCTCCGCGTAGTCGCCCAGCACGAGCTCGTAGTCGATGCCGGGGTGGTCCTTCTGCAGCTCCTTCACGATGTTGGGCAGCCAGTGGGCGGCCACGCTGGAGAACGTCCCGATGCGGATGAGGCCTGATTGCAGCCCGTTCAAGTCGTCCACCTGCGCTTGCAGGCGCGCGTGGGCCGCGCACACCTCCTCGGCGAACGGCAGCAGCGCGCGGCCCTCCGACGTGAGGCTCACGCCCGCGCGGCCGCGCTCGAGCAGCGACACGTTCCAGTCGCGCTCGAGGTCGGCGATCATGCGGCTCACGCCCGATTGGGTGTAGTGCAGCGCCCGCGCCGCGCTCGTGAAGCTGCCCAGCTCCACCGTCTTCGAGAAGGCGAGGTACTTCTGCACGTTCGTGTCCATCCGGCGATCCCCTTTGCATTCCAAAACATCATGCGAACTATGATAAACATTCGCTTTTGCGATGCAAGCGGGAAGCGTATCCTGATTCGCCGTGATGAAACCGCATCTGAAATACCTCGCAGCCCTGCTGCTGTTCGGCTCCAACGGAGCCGTGGCGGGCATGATCGCGCTCGGCAGCGGGCAGATCGTGCTTCTGCGCACGCTCGTCGGCAGCCTGTTCCTCGTCGTGCCGTTCGTGCTGGCGCGCGGGAGGCTCGCGTGCCTGCGCAGCCCGAGGTGCCTCGCGCTGCTGGTCGCGTCCGGCGCGGCGATGGGTGCGAGCTGGATGTTCCTGTACGAGGCGTACCAGCAGGTGGGCGTCGGCATGGCCACGCTCGCGTACTACTGCGGCCCGGTGCTCGTGATCGCCGTGTCGCCCCTCGTGTTCGGCGAGCGCCTGAGCCGCGCGAAGGTGGGCGGCATCGCCGTGGTGCTGGCGGGCATGGTGCTGGTGAACGGCGGCTCGCTGCAGCGGGGCGGCCTGTCGTGGGGGCTCGCGTTCGGGCTGGCCGCGGCGGCGCTGTTCGCGCTCATGGTGGTGCTCAGCAAGAAGGCGCAGGGCGCCGACGGCCTCGAGCGCTCGCTCGTGCAGCTCGTGGCCAGCTTCGTCACCGTGGCGGCGATCCTCGCGGCGCAGCACGGCTTCGACGTGGCGGCCGTGGTACGCAGCGCGCTGCCCGCGCCGGGCGATCTCGCGCCCGCGCTGTTTCTGGGCGTGGTGAACACGGGCCTCGGGTGCTACCTGTACTTCTCGTCCATCCCGCAGCTGCCGGCCGGCACGGTGGCCGCGTGCGGCTACCTGGAGCCGCTGTCGGCGCTCGCGTTCGCCACGCTGCTGCTGCACGAGCAGATGGCGCTCGTGCAGCTGGCCGGGGCCCTGCTCGTGGTGGGCGGCGCCGCGGCGGCCGAGCTGTCGGGCAAGCGCCGCTCGAGAGCCGCCCGCCCGCTGCGGCCCGCGTCCGGGGCAGCCGCTCGCTAGGGAGCTCTGGGAAGTGTGGCCAGGCGCTCGCACCCGGCTCGAGCCCGTCGCCCTGCGCCCGAAGCGCGGATCGGGCGCTTTCTGCACAAAAACCGGCGACGTGCGAAACCTTCCGCTGCCGTGCGGTCGCGCGCTGCGATCAGCTTTACGGAAAACCCCAGATGAAAAGGACGATCCTGTTCGGAGTGGATGCCGTAGCGGGCAGGATCGGGCACGGCGGCGGCTTTGGACGGCCCCGAAGGCTCGCACGTCGACGGTTTTCGTGCATAGTGGGGCGAATCGCATGCAGACGATGTCCTCCCGGTCGCTACCGGATGGCGTGCTGTGCGCAAAGCGGCCCCGATGACCGGTATGCTCGCTTGTTCGCGTTGCGCATCGCCCGAAGTCGCGAACGGGGTGCCAGTCGAATCGCCTGCTCCGTTTGTGCTACCATGCGGCCATGGGGCTGCGCGCCGCCGCCGAGGCGTCGCGCGTGGAAGCGAGGGGGCAAGCTGTGCGAATCGAATCCATCGTGCTGTTCCTTTCCGTCGTCGAGAAAGGGTCCATCTCGTGCGCGGCGCGCTCGTCTTACATCTCCCAGCAGGGCGCGAGCTCCGTCATCAAGTCGCTTGAGCACGATTTGGGCGTCGAGCTGTTCGAGCGCACCGGCACGGCGTTGCAGCTGACCGCGGCGGGGGAGCGCATAGCGCAGGAAGCCTCGTCCGTCGTCTCCTCCTACCGCCGCATGCAGACGGTCGCCGCTTTGGGGCGCGCTGCGAGCGACGGCGGGGCGGGGCCGGTCCGCGTGGTCACCACGCCGCACGCCATGAACGTGCTTTCCCCCATCTTCGAGGCATATCGCGAGGCCGTCGCCGTCGACGAGCCGTTCGTGTTCGTCGAGCAGGGCATCTTCGACATCGTGCGCGCCTACCCCGCCCTCGATCCGGAGGCGTTGTACCTGGTGAACGTCCCGACGTTCATGAACGCCATCATCGGGCGGATCGGCCCGGCGTTCGACCCGCTGGTCGTCTCCGAGCTCATGCTGTACTGCGGGCCCGGCTCCCCGTTCTCGGAGCGCCGGCAGATCGCCCGATCGGAGCTCGCGGGCGTGCGCATCGCCTGCTACAACGAAGCGCTGCTGATCCGCCTCGTGCGCCACCTGCTCAAGGGCGTCGAAGGGGCCGACATCTCGACGAGCACCTCGAACCTCGAGCTGCTGGGCCGGTTGATCGACGACCCCCGCACGGTCAGCTTCACCGATTCGCTGTCCCTGTTCCTCAACGGGCTGCCGGAGGGCCACGCGTGCGTCTCCATCGAGGACGGCGTGCGCTTCGTAACGGGCGTGCTCGGGCCGGTGCGCGATCCGGCGGCCGAGCGGTTCGTGTCGTTCTTCCGGCGGTACCTGGAAACCGTGTGCGCCGACTACGGCAAGCGCTTCCCGCTCGCCTGGCCCCCTGCGCCCGCGGCGGTCGATGCGGGATGAGGCCCGTCCGCTACGAGATAGACCGGCGCATCTGCCGCCGATGCGGCTCCTGCCAGCGCGTCTGCCCGCGCGGCGCCGTGCTCGAGACCGCCGATCGGCGGCTGGCCATCGACCGGAAGCTGTGCGACGGATGCGGCGCGTGCCGCGACGCGTGCAAGCTGCGCGCCATCGTGAGGCGCAAAGGCCTGTTCTCTTAGCGGCCCGTTCGACCCGCGTCCTCCGGAGCCCCCACAAGGTTTTCTTGTGGGGGCTCCTCACTTTCCTGTTTGCCAACCGGCCGCGCGCTTCTCACAATCAGGGGTATCGAAAGGTGGCGAGGGGAAGGGGGATGGTTCGCGGATCCGAAACCGAGGAAAGGAGAGGCAACCTATGTCATCGGTCGTAGCGCTTCCCGACGGAGGGAAGATAGTCAAGACGAACTGCTTCGAGTGCCATGCGAAGTGCGGCGTCCTGTGCGAGGTGGACAAGGACGGCGTGCTCGTGGGCGTGAAGGGCAACCCCGACGATCCGCGCAGCGAGGGGCGCATGTGCGGCAAGGGGCTGTCGGCCCCCAAGATCCTCTACGATCCCGACCGGCTGCGCTACCCGCTGCGCCGCTTGGGAGCGCGCGGTGCGGGCGAGTGGGAGCAGATCACGTGGGACGAGGCCATCGAGTGGCTCGCGCAGCGGGTGGAGGAACTCACGGCCGAGTACGGCGCGGAGACGATCGCCTACGGGCAGGGCACGGGCCGCGGCACGAACCAGTGGACCGGACGCGCCGGCAACGCGGGCGGGCGCGTGCACCACAGCCTGTCGCCGGGCAACATCTGCCTCGTCCCCATGATGGTGCAGGCCTTCCTGCAGTTCGGGATGTTCCCCACCTTCGACGGCTGCGATTTCGACCACGCCGACTGCATCGTGTTCTGGGGCGCGAACTCGGTGTGGACCGAGCCGACCTACACGTCGGGCCAGGTGGGGCGCAGCCGCGACCGCGGCGCGAAGCTCATCGTGATCGACCCGTTCTTCGAGCACCCGCTTGCGGCGCGCGCCGACCACTTCCTGGGCGTGCGTCCTGGGGCCGACGTGTACGTCGCCTACGCGTGGCTCAACGTGATCATGAACGAGGGCCTGTACGACCGCGTGTTCACCCAGAAGCACACGAACGCCCCGATGCTCGTCATCGAAGGCGCCGAGGTCCCCTTGAACGAGGCGATCGTGAAGGAGGGCGGGAACCCCCAGGCGATGCTCGTGTGGGACAAGGCCACGCAATCCCTGGCGGAGATCCATGCCAAGGGCGTCGACGAGGACATCGAGTTCCGCGGCATGATCGAGACGGCCGACGGCCAGAGCGTGCCCGTCAAGACGGTGTGGCTCGGGCTCAAGGAGCGCGCCGACCGTTGGACGCCGGAAGAGGCGGCGAAGATGAGCTGGGTCGATGCCGACACCATCCGCGCGTCGGCCCGAACCTACGCCACGGCCCCCGCGGCCACGATCAACGTGTTCCAGGGGCTCGAGGAGCAGACGAACTGCAAGGACATCCTGCAGCTGGTCAACTGCATCATCGCCATCTGCGGCAACCTCGAGAAGCGCGGCGGCAACCTGAGCATGCCGTTTTGGAACCAGATGGGGCCGTTGACCGGCGCAGAGCCTGAAACCCAGAAGGAGCTGCGCATCGTCGACGAGCGCGCGGCGGGAACCGTGTACGGCATCTCGAACCCCACGTGCCTGTTCAAGGCCATGCGCACGGGCGAGCCGTATCCCGTCAAGGGCTACATCATGGTGCAGGGCAACCCGCTGTCGTGGGCCGAGAACACCGCGCTCGTGAAGGAATCGCTCATGCAGCTCGACCTGCTCGTGTGCATGGACTACTACCTGTCGCCCACATGCGAGCTGGCCGACCTCGTGCTGCCCTCCACCCACTGGACCGAGCGCGACTACCTGGCCGACGAGGTGTGCAGCGAGTGGGTGTTCGGCCAGCAGAAGGCGGTCGAGCCGCTGTACGAGCGCAAGAGCGACGTGTGGTTCTGGCGCACGTTCGGCCACCGGCTCAGCCCCGAATGGTGGCCCTGGGAAAGCGACGAGGAGCTGTTCGACTGGCAGCTCGAGCAGACCCATGCGGGCGTCACCTGGGACGAGCTGAAGGAGAAGTGGATCCATCACGTGCCCATGATGCCGTCGCGCGACTTCGAGGAGAACGGCTTCGGCACGCCGACCGGCCGTGCGGAGCTGTACTCGGTCATCGAGCTCGTCTCGGGCTCGAAGCCGTTCCCCGAGGCCGCCGAGCCGAAGGAGAGCGTGTACGCCACGCCCGACATCGCGAAGGAGTACCCGCTGACCGGCGTGACGGGCCGCCGCTATCCCATCTACTACCATTCGGCGTTCCGCGGCATCCCGCACCTGCGCGAGATCGTGCCCGAGCCGCAGGTGGTCTTCCACACGTCGCTTGCCGAGGAGCTGGGTATCGAGCGCGACGAGTGGGTGTGGATCGAATCGCCCACCGGCCGCATCACGATGAAGGCGCGCCCGAGCGACGGCATCGACCCGCGCGTGTGCGTCATCCCGCACGGCTGGTGGCAGGCGTGCCCGGCGCTGGGATTGCCCGGGTACCCCGACGGCAGCTCGAACGCGAACACGCTGACGAGCGACCGGGCGTACAACGACGAGTTCCTCACGCCGGGGCTGCGCAGCACCCTGTGCCGCATCGTCAAGAAGAAGGAAGGTGAGTAGCCATGGCGGAAGCGAAGCGCCATTGGGGCATGGTCATCGACCTCGATAAATGCACGGGCTGCCAGGCGTGCGCGGTGGCGTGCAAGATGGAGAACGACGTCGACCTCGGCGTGTTCTGGAACCGCGTGTACCGCATGGGGCCGATCGGGAAATACCCCGACCAGCTCGAGATGTTCTACTTCCCCAACCAGTGCATGCACTGCGAGAACCCCAGCTGCATCGCCGTGTGCCCCACGAAGGCGACCTACCAGACCGACGACGGCATCGTGCTGGTCGATGCGGGCAAATGCTTCGGATGCCAGTACTGCATCTGGGCGTGCCCGTACGAGGCCCGCACGCTCAACCCGAGAACCAAGACGGTGGAGAAGTGCATCCTGTGCGTCCACAAGCTGGAGCGGGGCGAGCAGCCGGCGTGCGCCTACACCTGCACCACCGGATGCCGCACGGTCGGCGACCTGGACGATCCCGACAGCCCCGTCTCGCGGGTGCTCGCGGCGAACGGGGATCGCGTCTACCGCGTGCATCCCGAGTTCGGGAACAAGCCCTCCGTCGTCTACCTCGTGCCCCGGAAAGGAGCTGAGACGCTATGCAAATCCATTGGCCGCTCGTAATATCCACCGCCTGCCAGCGCGTCGGCCTGGGCATGTTCCTCTGCGCGTTCTTGGCCGACCTCTGCTTCGGGCTGGGGCTGCCCCTCAATTTGGTGGCGCTGGCGACGCTCGCGCTGCTCGGCGTCGGCGGCATCGCCTCCATCTTCCACCTGCAGACGCCGTCGCGCTTCTTCAACGCGTTCTCGAATTTCAAGTCGCATCTGACGCAGGAGGCGCTGCTCACGCCGTTTCTCGGCATCGCGCTTCTGGTCTGCGGGTTGAACGGCATCCTCTACGACCTGGGCGGGGCGGGAATCGTGCTCGCCGCCGTCGCCGCCGCGCTCTCGCTGGCGTTCCTGGCGTGCACGGGGCTGGCCTACCAGATGGGCTCGCGCCCCGCATGGAACACCGGCTTCGTGCTGGGGCTGTTCTTGCTGACGGCCGCCGAGGCGGGAGGGATCGCCACGCTTGCGATCTGCCTGCTCGCCGGCGGCGGAGCTCCCGCGGCGCCCTCGGCTGCGGCCGCGCTGCTGACGGCCGCGTGCATCGCCGTCCAGTTCGCCTACGTGGCGCGCATGCGGCATGTGGGCTACGGCGTGGACGTGCGGGCGAGCGAGGAGCCGTACCGCGCGCCGTACCGCGCCTGGATCGCGTGCGGGGTCGTGCTGACCGCTGTCGCTCTCGCGGCGGCCGTCGCGCTTTCATCCGCGGTCGCCGCCTTCGCGGCGCTCGCCGCGTCGGCGTGCGGCATCGTGGCGTGGACGGTGCTGTTCTTCAAGGGGGCCCTCAAAGTGAAGATGTTCCCTATGTACCCGGTCGACCTCAATCTCGATATGTAGGCGGGAAAACCCATCGCGGGCGGGCCTGCGCTGCGGGACGCCCGCGCTTACCGAAGGGGAGTCGTATGGAGAAGAAGTTCATCGGCTGGCGCGTCGTCGTGGCGACCGGCCTGCTCTACGCGTTGCTGGGCAACTTCGGCTTGGCCGCCGCCCAGCTGGCCATTCCGGCGATGGCCGTCGATCCGACCGTCGCCATGAACCGCAGCATGATCGGGCTCGGCTTCACCGTGTTCATCCTCATGCAGGGCTTGCCGGGGCCGCTCATCGGCAAGTTCATCGCGCAGTACGGCGCGCGGAAGGCCTTCATCGCCAGCTCGGTGCTCATCGTCGCGACCGGCGTGCTCATGGGGCTGTTCGCCGGCGCGAGCACGGTTGCCTACGTGGTGCTGTTCGGCGTGCTCTTGAGCTTCTCGTGCACGCTCGGCGGCCAGATCGCCACGCAGACGACGGTCGGCAGCTGGTTCGTGCAGAAACGCGGCTTGGCCATGGCCGTGACGATGGGTCTGGGCGGCCTCGTGGCCTTCGCGTTCCCGCTCGTCACGACCGCGGCGATGGGGGAGGCCGGCAACTGGCGCAACGGGTTCTACCTCATCTCGGCGATGGCGGTCGTCGCGCTCGTCATCGCGTTCGCCCTCATGAAGGACAAGCCCGAGGACGTGGGACAGGTTCCCGACGGCGCGCTTCCCGTCGACGCCGCAGCCGATGCGGGCGCGCAGCGGGCCGAGGCGGCGCGGGCGGCATCGAGGGCCTCGAAGGTGTACAAGACCGCGCGGCCCAAGACGAGCAAGGAGGCCATGCGCAGCCTTCCGTTCTGGCTGATCTGGCTCGGGTCGTTCAGCGTGTTCGTGGCGCTCAACCTGGCGGTGTCCTCCGGCGTGCTCTACTTCTCGGGCCTGGGGCTGGACGTCGGCGTCATCGCGGGCGCGGTCGCGGTGCAGGGCGTCGCCGCCGTGGCGGTGAACCTGGTCATCGCCCCGCTTGCCGACCGCATCGAGCCCGCGCGCATCCTGGGCGTTTGCGCCCTGCTCGCGGCGGTCGGCGCGTTCCTGGCGTTCATGTGCGCGCCGGGCAGCGCGGTCGTCCTGTACGCGTACTACATCCTGCTGGGCATCGGATTCGGCGGCAACACGAGCGTCATGCCCACCGCTTTCGCGAACTACTTCGGCATCGAGGACTTCCCGAAGATCATGGGCATGGTGCTCCTCCTCCTGTCGGTGTTCTCCGCGCTGGTGCCCCTCATCGCCGGTGCCGTGTTCGACGCGATCGGGACGTACGCGCCCATGTTCTTGGCGGTCGCCATCGTCGCCGTCGTCGGCGGCGTCGCGTCGTTGCTGGTCCCGTTCCCCAAGAAGCGCTAGGGACGGGTAGGTTTGCAAAGACGGTGCTACGACCTGCTCGTTCCCGGTCATGAGGAAAAATCGAAATGCGTTTTCATGATTGCAGCATGCGACTCGAAGGGCGGTTGTCTACAAGCCTTCGACCAATTCGATGAGGTTGATGTCGAGCCCGTCAGCTATTTTGCATAGATTTTCGAAACCGATATTGCACTGGCCGCTTTCCACATCGCTCACATAAGCCTGTCCAAGACCGACCATCAAGGCAAAACGTCGCTGCGAAAGTCCTTGGGCTACCCGTGCTTGCCGTATTTTCAGGCCCAATTTTACCTTGCGTTCATTTATATCCATAATGGGTAAAGGCTATGTGGTAATATTGTTCTGTTGATATTGAATTCAATATCAACAGAACAGAAGAACGTTCTTCGAGAAGAGGGGCACATCTGCGAAGAAGAAAGCCGTCAGCGGTGGATAGAGGCGCGCGGCGATCTGCTGTTCGAGGCAGGCAAGCACGCGGAAGCCTTCAAAGGCCATGCGGGGTGGACGTCGTTCGATTTCGGCTCAGGAAGTAATCTCCGTTCGGAGGAGGAAAAGTGGACGAGCAGATGGGGATCGATCCGGAGTTCGACGACGTCCGAGCGAAGACGAACGGCCTCATCCTCAAGATTTACAGCCAGCCGATAGACAACCTTCTCCTCGCCTGCTGCGATGACCTGAGGAAAATCATCCCGTTCGATCATTCCTTCACGAGTTTCAACGATGAGAGGGATTTGGTCGGAAGCACCTTCAACTACCTGAGCAACGACACGGACGAGGAGCTGCTGTCGCTCTACGCGAACCGCTATTGCAAAATCGATTTTCTTTCCTGGTTCTACAACCAGCGGCAGCCCGCAACGCTTCGCGCCACAGACCTGGTGTACCCCGAGGTTATCGAGCGTTCCCGGATCCACACAGAGTGGGAAAGCCGGATGGGGGTCTTCTACACGGCGATCGCCTGCATCGCCGCCAACGACATTATCTACGGCACCATATCGCTCATGCGCTCGAAGGAGCGCGGCGATTTCACCGACAAGGAGGTGCGCGCGCTCGACGAGGTCAACCAGCATCTGTGCAACCGGTTCGCGCTGACGTACCCCCACGGGGTCAGCCGTTCCATGGTGGACGCCAGCATCGACCCCATCGCATCCGCCTTTTCCTTCACGCATCGAGAGTGGGAAATCGTATGTCTTCTGATACGAGGGTTCTCGCGGGCGAGCATCGCAGACGAACTCTGCATCAGCGGGAACACCCTCAAGCACCACATGGCCAACATTTACCGAAAGATGGACGTCTCCAACGCGCAGCAGTTCTTTGCCACGCTGGGGCAGGCCGGCGCGGCTTTGCACAGCCTCGGAAGCCCCACGGCGTAGGTTTCGGGCGCGGGCTGCGGGTTGCCATCGGCCCATGCGATTCTCGGCAAAAAGCGGATGCCAACAACGTGTGTTGGCATCCGCTGCACCTATAAGGCGCTGGGCATATCAGTTCAAAGCGCCTGCCTAGTCGATGTTCTTGTCCTCTTCCGTGGGATCGGGAAAACCGCCGACGCCTTTATTCACCAACAACAGCTTTCCCAACACGTAGTACGCCACGAAGGTGAAGACGCATACGGCGATGGTGGCGGTGCAGTATGGGAAGAGCGGATGCGGTACGCACATGAAGGGGTCGAATATCTGCAGATACAGAACAATCGACGCAATGAAAACCCCGATCGCAACCCAGTTGAAACCGCCCCAGAAGTAATACTTCGAACCGCGGGCGTTGTTGTACGCGTCGCGGATCGATATATGCTTCTTCCTGAAAAGGTAGTAGTCGACCAGCTGCATAATCGAGATGGGCGCGCACGTCATGCTGGAAATGCCCAAAATGATATAGAAGTTCGCGTACAGGTCTTCTGCCCAAATCATGCCGATGAAGGCAACGATGATGATGAGCCCCGTCACCTTGCCCCAGGAGAGCTTCAGGAAGCCCTTCACCTGTTTCAAGCCAATACCCAGGTTGTAGAGCATGACGGAGCATGCGGTGATATCGGCGCTTATCACCAGCAGCAACGCGATCGTGCCGAGCGCCAGGCCGCCCATGGGAATCATCCATGCGGTCGGGTCGGTGGCTCCGATGAGCAACGCCGCAGCAACGCCCATGACGGTGCCCAAAGTCGCCGCGAACACCAGGCCGATAATGTTGGGCCAAAACGCCGCCCTCGTGGTCTTGCACAGCTTAGCCAGACCGCCCATGTTGGGCCACCACGAGAATCCGGCGCCGAGGCTCAGCTCGAACGCGATGAGGAAATTGAGCCACTCGCTATCGAACGGCGCAAGGGGCTGGGCGGCCAAGACGGTGTCCCAACCATAGTTCGCGCTGATAACCACCGCGAGAAACAGCAGGATGATAATGAAAATGGGAGCCACGATGGTGTTCATCTTCTTCAAGAGCACCGGGCCCTTCCAAGCAACCATCCAGCAGACTGCGCCAGCCACCATCGACAGGATAACCACCGGCAATCCCGTGCCGATGTCTATCCCGCTGAATCCCAATACGATGTTCGCCACCGCTTTGGCGACCATCATGCACAAGATGATGAGCCACGCGATAACGAAGACGGACATCAGCACCAGGAACACCTTCGTGCCCTTCCCGCCGAGCACGCCTCGGACCGAGGTAAAGGCGTCCACGCCGTATTTCGAAGAGATCACCTGCGTTGCCAGAGACATGAGCAGCACCGCCACGATGTTGCCCGCAATGGAGGCAACGAGTGCCGTTTGCACCCCCACGTACGTGGCGAGCGTACCGCCCGTGATGAAGCACCACGCTGCACAGGCAAAGCCGGTGATGACGACCGTTTGATCTTTGAAACCGTAAATGCGCTCGCTCTTGAGAACGGGCATCGACTCGCTTTGAGCCTCGTTATTGACATCTGTTCCAGCCATACTGCACCTCCTTAAAACCCCTTAAAAATACAGGACCGCATACCAGAGCACTGGCAACAACCCGAGCACGACGAACATCGCGGCGATAAGCACGTTGTCGGCCTTGTTCAGCCCTGCAACAAGCGTTCCTTCGCGTTCCGCTCGCTCTATTTTCGCGATGCGTTCGAACAGTTCGCCTTCGTGCTCTTCGTCGAAGTTCGTATGGCCCCCGATTTCGGATCTGATTTCCTCTACATCGCTCATGACAGCTCCTCCTAGGACGTTTCAAAAAGGATGCGCGGGCCCCGGCCCCTGCGCCCGGAGCCCGCGCTCTCCAATTTTTTGATTGCTGACCAGGTCGTTACGCCGAAGGCTCCTGCTGCGTGATGCAATGAATGTTGCCTCCGCCGTAGACGACTTGGCGGGAGTCCACGCCGACGCATTCGAATACGCCCGCGCCCCACGTCTCGTCGTAGATGCTCTGGAGCGTCTCTACGGCGCGCGCGTCGTTGGCGTCGCCGTACTGCGGCACGATGCAGCCGTGGTTGGTCACCAGGTAGTTCATGTACGAGGCGATCTGAGGCTCGTCCTGCGCGGTTCGCGGGTTGACGAGGTCGATGGAGGCAGCCTCCGCTTCGGACATGTAGCAGGGCTTCTCGGGCATGGGCAGCTTGTAGACCTTGAGCTTGCGTCCTTTTGCGTCGGTGGCGTTGGAAAGCGTCTCGTAGATCTCGTGGCATTGCCGGTAGAAGGGATAGTCGGGATCGTCCGTCCAGATGCAAGCCATCACGCCGGGCGCGATGAACGTCGCACAGTCATCGATATGCCCATTGGTCACGTCCGGGTCGATGCCCTCCTTGACCCAGATCACCTTGTCGATCCCGAGATACTTCTCGAGTTCGGCGGTCATGTAGTCGCGCAGCTCGTCGCTGAACGGCGCATACGTGCGCGCGTACTGCGGCCAGTCGCCCGCATCGGGCTCGTCGGCGACCAGGGCGCAGGCGGTCCTGCCGGCGGACAGCAAGCAGGATTCGGTGACGACGAGCGTGCCCTCGCCGTCAACGGTGATCGAGCCGCCTTCGAGGATCACATGGTCGGGCCGATAGGTGCGCACGCCAACGTAGTCGGCCATCTTCCGGGCGATCTCGGCGTCCTTGTCCCAGGGGAAGTACAGGCCGTCCACCAGGCCGCCGTAGGCGTTGAAGTGCCAGTCGGTCGCGGCCTTGCCGCCCTTGCCGTCGACGAGGAAGGTGGCGCCGGTGTCGCGGAACCAGGCGTCGTTGATGCTCATCTCCAGCACCTTCACGCGCTCGTTGTCCTTGAACACCGCCTTGCAGTTGGCGTAGTCGGCCTCGTTGCAGCACATCACGACGGGCGTGAACCGGGAGATCGCATGCGCAATGCCTGCGTAGGTGCGCTGGGCGGGGACGGCGCCGAAGGCGAACGTGTCGGGACGGTTGGGCCAGCCCATCCAGACGCGATCCTGCGGGGCGAACTCGGCGGGCATGAAAAAGCCGTCAGCTTTGGGATGAGACATGGATTCGGTGATCTGATTCATTCGATCTACCTCCTAATCGCATTGCATGATTGCGGAAAACGAGCCGCAGCTCGCTTGCGGGGCTGCGGCTCGTTGGCGGGTTCTAAAAGTCGTAGTTGTGAATACGGGGGGTGAGCAGGTCTTCGACCTTGCCCTGATAGTGGTTCTCGAGAGCCTCGCTCGTGTTGCGACGCAGAGGCCACAGGATGTAGACCAGGATGCCGCGCTGCGCGTAGAGTCGGTTCTCGCCCAGCGGAAGCAGAGCGGACTGGGGCCCGTCCCAAACCGCGTCGGTCATCTCCCAGTTGCGGTTTCCGGGCAGGTAATGCATGACCCACGCGCTCTTCGGAGCATGGGACAAGAGCTCTTCGTTGATCTGGTACTTCGGATAGAAGACGTCGAAGGCTTCTTCCTCGCTCACGCCTTCCTTGTGGTAGTTCACGACGCCGGTGTAGAAGAAGTCCGTTTCCGGGGCGTACTCGATCGGGTCCTCGGTGCAGATGATTTCTCCGTTGCCGTCCTCGGCGGCCTGCTTGCGGCACTGCTCGAGAAGATCCTCGCTCGGCCAGAACTTCTTGGGACCCGCGCAGATGACGCGGATGCCCAGACGGGGGAAGAGCGAGAGATGGTCCATGAAGACGCAGTCGAAACCGTCGGCACCGTCGCCGAGCCACATGAAGGTGCAGTCGGAGAGCTTCTTTCCTTGAGGCTTGCGCTCGATCATCGTGATGAGGTCGGCGATGACCTGCGTCGGATGGTGCTGCTCCTGGCTACCAAAGCCGTCGGCACGGAAATCGTTGCAGCTCATGCCGGAAATGACGGGGACGGTGGAGTTTGCCACGACCTCGTCGATGACGCGCTGGCTCTTGCTGCGGATCATGATGGCGTCTGCCATGCTCGAGATGATGGCCGCGGTCTCGGCGATGTCCTCCTGACCGGAGCCTGAGTGCAGAGAGCTGCCACCGAGGAACATGGCATGCCCGCCGAACTGGGTCATCGCGGTCTCGAAGCTCACGCGAGTGCGGGTAGACTGCTGGTCGAACATCATCGCAAGGGAGACGTCCTTGAGAAGGGGGAGGCGCACGCCTTTCTCTTCCATTTCCTTGAGCAGCAGACAGGTGTCGAGCAACTCGTCGATCTGCTCGACGCTCCAGTCGCTCAAACGGTTCATGTCCATGTAGTGTTCGTGCTTCACTTCCATCACTCCTTAGACTTCGCGGAACACCGCCTCTCGGGCTCCATTGGGTAAGAAGTGTATGGACGAGCGGGAATAACCCTCAATGACCCCTCGGAGCCATTTCGAAGGTGAGGGCGTCGGTACGATGGGGTGTTACTGCGCGTTCGGCGTGCGCAACGGCGGGGGAACCGCGTTGCGACGGCGGGTGAACCGCGTGAGATCCGCGTCGGATCGGCGTGGAAAAGCGCTATACTGTACGAACAAGTGTTTTGGTTGTCGTGAAACGAGGAGGCGACGGTGGCGAAGGAGCGCACGTACGTGTGCATCGACTTGAAGAGCTTCTACGCGAGCGTCGAGTGCGTCGACCGCGGGCTCGACCCGCTCGCCGCGAACCTGGTCGTGGCCGATCCCGAGCGCACGGAGAAGACCATCTGCCTGGCCATCACGCCGTCGATGAAGGCGCTCGGCCTCTCGAGCCGCTGCCGCGTGTTCGAGATCCCCGCGGGCGTGGACTACGTCATGGCGAAGCCGCGCATGCAGCGCTACATGGAGGTGTCGGCCGACATCTACTCGATCTACCTGCGCTACGTGTCGCCCGAGGACGTCCACGCGTACTCCATCGACGAGTGCTTCATCGACGCGACGCCGTACCTCGCGCTGTACCGGATGAGCGCCCGGCAGTTCGCCGTCATGCTCATGGACGCGGTGCTGGCCGAGACGGGCGTGTGCGCCACGGCGGGCGTGGGGTCGAACCTGTTCCTCGCCAAGGTGGCGCTCGACATCACGGCGAAGCACGCCGAGGACCGCATCGGCTACCTCGACCAGGCCGAATTCGAGCGCTCGATCCAAACCCACCGGCCCATCACCGACATCTGGAACATCGGCCCCGGCATCGCGAAGCGGCTGGCGAAGTACGCCGTGTACGACCTGCGCGGGGTGTGCGAGATGAGCGAGAGCACGCTCTACCGCGAGTTCGGCGTAAACGCGGAGTACCTGATCGACCACGCCCACGGCGTGGAGCCCTGCACCATCGCCGACATCCACGCCTACGAGCCCGGCGGGCATTCTCTGGGAAACGGCCAGGTGCTGCCGTGCGACTATTCCTACGACGAGGCGAAGGACGTGCTCAAGGAGATGGTGGACCAGCTCGTGCTCGACCTCGTGGACAAGCGCCTCGTGGCGGCGTCCATCTCCCTGTACGTGGGCTACGCGAAGGATCCGGGGGAGCGCGCGGGCGAAGCGGACGGCGCGTTCTTCGACGGCGGGCACGGCAGGCGGCCCGCGAGCGGCCGGCGCGGGGGCGCGCATACCGGCGGCACGCGCAAGCAGGCGGATCGCACGAACCTCTACTCGAAGCTCATGCCGCGGTTCCTCGAGCTGTTCGAGGAGACGACGCGCGCCGACGCGCCCATCCGCCGCATCAACGTGGGCTTCGGCGGCGTGCTTCCCGAGGAGTTCGCCACCATGGACCTGTTCGCGGACGTGGAGGTGGAAGCCGAGGAGCGCCGGCTGCAGCGGGCCGTGCTGGCCGTGAAGGACCGCTTCGGCAAGAACGCGCTTCTGCGCGGGACCAGCTTGAAGGAGAAGGCCACGGCGCGCGAGCGCAACGAGCAGATCGGGGGCCATCATGCCTGAGCGCCGCCCCCGCGCCGACCGCGCGCAGCAGTTCATGCCCTTCGCCGCGCTCAAGGGCTACTACGACCTCATCCGCGAGCGCGAGCGCGTGGCAGAGCCGAAGCGCGAGCTGACCGACGAGGAGGCGCTCGAGCTGTCGCAGCGTCTCGCGCAGGTGGAACGCCGGACGATGGCGAGCGTCGTCTACCACGACGGCGAGGCGTACGTGACCGCGCGCGGCCTCGTCAGCGACATCGACCTCGCCGGCCGCACCATCACCGTCGTCCGCACCCGCATCCCCTTCGACGATATCGCGGAGATCGACGAAGGGGATGCGCTCTAGGCCGAACCGCCGCCGATGCGCAAGAGGTCCGAGCGTCTGAGCGGAGGCGCCCGCAGGGCGCCGTAGTCGAAGGATTGCACCATGGCGTGCAAGCTGCTTTCCAATGGGCGTACGTCTCTCAGACGCTCGGCTCCACGAAGCGAGCGAGGGCGTCGTTCCAGTAGCGCAGATACGTGCGGGCGTCGTTGCCGTCGAGGTCGAGCTGGTAGAGCCTGAACATCACCGTGCGGTTCTTCGGCTGCCATTGCTCTTCGTAGGTGTAGCGGTAGCTCATGCCGAGGCGCTTCATCACTTCGCCGCTGCGCGGGTTCTGCACGTCATGCGTGGCGGTGACGAAGGGCACGCCGTCGGCTCGCAGCCGCTCGAGGACGACGGCGCACGCTTCGGTGGCGATGCCCTGGTGCCAGAATGAGGAGCGCAGGCCGTAGCCGAGGTCGTGGCTTTCGCCCAAGCTGGCATGCACGTAACCGATGGGCGCGCCGCCGTCTTTCAGGCAGACGGCATAGGCATAGCCGCGGGGCTGCCGATAGACGCTCGCGTAGCGTTCCTCGAACACCGCGCGCGCCTCCTCCAGCGACTTCACGGGGAACCAGGGGAGGAAGGTGTTCGTCGCCTCGTCGGCGTAGATGGCGAAGAGGTCGTCGAGATCCTCCTCGTCAAAGCGCCTCAGGCGAAGCCGCTCCGTTTCCAGGTCGGGCGTGTTGAGCGGGTTCGAGGATGCGGTTTCGGGCCTCATGCCAGGTACCTCCCGGTGATGCTTTCGGGGTTCTCGGCTATCTCGGCGGGGGTGCCGACGGCGACTATGCGGCCGCCGGACTCGCCGCCGCCGGGGCCGAGGTCCACCACGTAGTCGGCGTTCGCGATGACGTCGAGGTCGTGCTCGATGACCACCACGGTGGCGCCGTGGGCGACGAGGTTCTCGAACACGCGCAGCAGGGTGCGCACGTCGAGCGGGTGCAGGCCGATGGTGGGCTCGTCGAACACGAACACGGCGTCGTCCTGCGTGCGCCCCATCTCGCTGGCCAGCTTGAGGCGCTGCGCCTCGCCGCCCGACAGCGCCGGCGTGGCCTCGCCGAGGGTGAGATAGCCCAGCCCCAGGTCGTGCAGCGTGTCCAGGCGGGCGCGCACCTTCTTCAGGTCGGACGCGGGCGTGCGCGCCTCGTCCACCGTCATGGACATGAGCTGGGGCAGCGTGCAGCCGGGGTCGTCGCAACCGGCGCCCGGCCGATGGACGAGATCGGCCTCGGGCGCGTAACGCGAGCCGCCGCACGCGGGGCAGACGATGTCCACGTCGGGCAGGAATTGCACGTCCAGGCTGATGGAGCCCGTGCCGTCGCAGACGGGGCAGCGCAGCTTTCCGGTGTTGTAGGAGAAGTCGCCCGCCTTCAACCCGGCCGCCTTCGCCTCGGGCGTGCGCGCGAAGGCGCGGCGCAGCTCGTCGTGCACGCCGGCGTAGGTGGCCACGGTGGAGCGCACGTTCGAGCCGATGGGCGTGGCGTCGATGAGGTTCGCCCGCTCGATGCCCGCGGCCTCGACGCGCTTCACGTGGGAGGGGAGCGCGCTGCCGCTCGCGTTCGCCGCCAGCGCCGGGATGAGGCTCTCCAGCACGAGCGTCGTCTTGCCCGAGCCGGACACGCCGGTGACGGCGGTCAGGCGGCCGCGCGGGATGGCCGTCTCGAGCGGCTTCACGGTGTGCAGCGCGCCGGTGGCCAGCTCGATGCGGCCGCGGGCGAACACCTCGTCTGCGGGGATGCGCTCGCGCACGCGCACGGTTTCCGCGCCCGACAGGAAGCCGCCGATGAGCGAGTCGGGGTTCGTCTCCACCTCGGCCAGCGACCCCTGCGCGACGACGCGCCCGCCGTCGGCGCCCGCGCCCGGGCCCATCTCCACCAGCCAGTCCGCCGCCCGCAGGATGTGCGCGTCGTGGTCCACCATGACCACGGAGTTGCCGTCGGCGATGAGGTCGCGCATGACCTCGATGAGCCCGTCGATGTTGGACGGATGCAGGCCGATGGACGGCTCGTCCAGCACGTACAGCACGCCGGTGGTGCGGTTGCGCACGGCGCGGGCCAGCTGCACGCGCTGGCGCTCGCCGGTGGACAGCGTCGAGCCCGCGCGGTCGAGCGCGAGGTAGCCCAGCCCCAGGTCGACGAGGCGGCGCGCCGTGTGCTGGAACGACTCGACGATGCTCGCCGCCATGCGCCGCATCTCGGGCGGGAGGCCGCCGGGCACGGCGTCTGCCCATGCGACCAGCTCCTCGAGGGTCATCTCCGACGCTTGCGCCAGGTTGATGCCCGCCACCTGCGGTTTGCGCGCCTGCTCGGACAGGCGCGTGCCGTGGCAGACGGGGCAGGTGCCCTGCTTGAGGAAGCGGGCCACGCGGCGCAAGCCCTTCTCGTCCTTCACCTTCGCCAGCGCGTTCTCCACGGTGTAGACGGCGTTGAAGTAGGTGAAGTCCAGCTCGGCGAAGGCGTCGGTCTTCTTCGCCTTGTACAGGATGTGCTTCTTCTCGGCAGGGCCGTGGAACACGATGTCGCGCTCCTCGGGCGTGAGCTGGTTGAACGGGACGTCGGTGCGCACGCCCATCTCGGCCGCAACCTGCTTCATGAGGTCCCACATGAGCGTGCTCCACGGCACGACGGCGCCCTCGTCGATGGTGAGGCTCTCGTCGGGCACGAGCGACGCCTCGTCCACGGTGCGCACGATGCCCGTGCCGTCGCACTCGGGGCAGGCCCCGTCGCTGTTGAAGGCCAGCTCCTCGGCGCCGGGGCCGTAGAACTCCACGCCGCAGACGGGGCACGTGATGGGCCGCTCGGCGGCCACGTTGAGCGTAGGCGGCACGCGGTGGCCGTTGGGGCACACGTGGCTGCCCGTGCGCGAGAACAGCAGGCGGAGGCTGTTCAGCAGCTCGGTGGAGGTGCCGAAGGTGCTGCGCACGCCGGGGACGCTCGGGCGCTGGTGCAGCGCGAGGGCGGCGGGCACGTAGAGCACCTCGTCCACCGAGGCGTGTTCCGCCTGCGTGAGGCGCCGGCGCGTGTAGGTGGACAGCGCCTCGAGGTAGCGGCGCGACCCCTCGGCGTACAGCACGCCGAGGGCGAGCGACGACTTGCCCGACCCCGACACGCCCGCGATGCCCACGAGGCGGCCGAGCGGGATGTCCACGTCGACGTTCTTCAGATTGTGCACGCGCGCGCCGCGCACCTGGATGCGATCGGGCGCGGGCGCGTGGGTGTGCGCGATGGGTTCCATGTCGGTCGGTTCGCCTGCTTTCCTCGACGGTTTCCTTGACATGGTACTGCACTGCGCGCCGCCGCCGTTCTCAGATGCCGGCTTTTACGCGTTTCGTTCACGTCCGGACACGTTGCCGGGCGCGTTTATCCGAGATAGCTCTGCGCGCGCAGAACCGCGTTGTCCCGCAGGTTGTGGTAGTAGAAGGGGTAGTCGCTCGCGTGGAACACGCCCTTGGGGAATAGGGCGGCCATCTCCTCGGGGAAGCTGAACTCGTCGACGTCAACCGTGGTGCACATGACGGTGCCTCGCTCGAGGTTGACCGTCGCGTCGGCGAGGCCCTCCACGTCCTCGTAGCCTCCCGCTTCGTCGTAGAAGCGCGACCCGAGGTTCAGGCCGGCGGCAGCGGGCTCGTCGGTGCGCGTCCACGACAAGGGGTTGATGGCCACCGATCCGGGCAGGGCGACCGGGCTCGCGCCCCCGATTTCCGGCGCCTCCGTGTTGTAGGAGACGATAACCCCTGTGTCGTCCGGCCCCTCGGCGAACTTCAAGTGGGGGTTGTCGTCGAGGTCTTGCTGGGTGACCGAGTAGCCGACGACGTAGGCGGCCACCATCCGCCCGTAGACGTCGGGGTGCTCTTGCATGTACTCGATGAGCAGGCATTTGATCATCTCGGAGCCCTGCGAATGCCCGGCCAGTATGAAGGGGCGCCCATCGTTGAAGTGCTCGAGGTAGTAGTCGAAGGCTGCAACCACGTCGGTGTAGGGCACGCCGTACACGTAGGACTTCTGCTCGTCCTGCGACAGGGGGAGCAGGTACGTCGCGTCGAGCTGGCGGTAGTAGGGTGCGAACACGTTGCCGGCGTCCTCGTAGGCCGAAGCCTGGGAGACGAGGTTGCGGGGCGCCCCCTCGCGCATGCTTCGGTTGTCGATCGCGGCCACGTACGGCTCGCCTTCTTGGCGGGTCCACGCAGTGGGGTAGAGGTAGAAGACGTCCACCGGCTTGTCGGGTTGCGCGGCGACGTGCAGCCAGTTGCCTTCGTCGGCGTAGTCGGAGGGCTCGATGGAGTCGCCCTGCTGCGGCGGCGCGGAGAGGTCGGCGTCGCTTGGCGGTGCCGCGCATCCTGCGGCGACGATCAGCGTGAGGGCGAGCAATGCGATGACGGGCGCGATCTTCTTCATAACGGTCCTCCTCGGGCTCTTATGAAGCTGCTGATGCTTGATTGCAGTATACCTTGAAACGCCGGATGAACGCGCGAGGTTGAACGGTGCCGCAGGGAAACGACCGCTTGCCCTCGCGAAGATGCCGGAAAAATGAACTTTTCGATTCCCGGCAGGTTCAAGTTCAATATCGTGGTGTAATGAGTTCAATTAAGTTGGTGCAGGAATTGAACCTCGGAGGGCTTATGAGCCAACAGGAAACGTTTGCGGAACGCCTCGCCCGGTCGATGGAGGCCAAGGGGTTCAAGCAGGCCGATCTTATCAGGTTGGCGGCCGAACAGGGAATGAGGCTGGGGAAAAGCCAGGTCAGCCAATATGCGAACGGCAAAACGCTTCCTCGTGCCCCGGTGGTGCGCGTCTTGGCGGATATCTTGGAAGTCGAACCTGCCTGGCTGTTGACGGGCGCAGAAATTGAACCCGGCGCGCGCGACGATGTGCCTGTCGCCGAAACCCCCTGCATCGAAGCCGGAACCGAACCCGAAACCACCGAACCGAGGAGCGAGCCCATGCGCGAGATCAAGAAGTCGACGAAGCTGGACAACGTGTTGTACGACGTGCGCGGGCCCGTGGTGGAGGAGGCCGAGCGCATGGAGGAGGCCGGCGCGCGCATCCTGAAGCTCAACATCGGCAACCCGGCGCCGTTCGATTTCCGCGCGCCCGAGGAGATGGTGTTCGACATGAGCCGCCAGCTGGCCGAGTGCGAGGGCTACTCGTCGGCGAAGGGCCTGTTCTCGGCGCGCAAGGCCATCATGCAGTACGCGCAGCTCAAGCACATCGAGGGCGTCGACATCGACGACGTGTACACCGGCAACGGCGTGAGCGAGCTCATCAACCTCAGCATGCTCGCGCTGCTCGACAACGGCGACGAGGTGCTCGTGCCCTCGCCCGACTACCCGCTGTGGACGGCCTGCGTGACGCTGGCCGGCGGCACGCCCGTGCACTACGTGTGCGACGAGCAGGCGGAATGGTACCCCGACATGGACGACATCCGAGCCAAGGTGACGAGCCGCACGAAGGCCCTCGTCATCATCAACCCCAACAACCCCACCGGCTCGCTCTACCCGCGCGAGGTGCTCCAAGAGCTCGTCGACATCGCGCGCGAGCACAACCTCATCATCTTCTCCGACGAGATCTACGACCGCATCGTCATGGACGGCCTCGAGCACGTCTCCATCGCCTCGATGGCGCCCGACGTGTTCTGCGTCACGTTCAGCGGCCTGTCGAAGTCGCACATGGTGGCGGGCTACCGCATCGGCTGGATGGTGCTGTCGGGCGACAAGGCGCGGGCGCGCGACTACATCCTCGGCGTCAACATGCTGTGCAACATGCGCATGTGCTCGAACGTGCCGGCGCAGTCCATCGTGCAGACGGCGCTCGGCGGCCACCAGAGCGTGCAGGGCTACATCGTGCCGGGCGGCCGCGTGTACGAGCAGCGGGAGTACGTGTACAACGCGCTCAACGACATCCCCGGCGTCACCGCGGTCAAGCCCAAGGCGGGCTTCTACATCTTCCCGAAGCTCGACGTGAAGAAGTTCAACATCGTGGACGACGAGAAGTTCGCGCTCGACCTGCTGCACGAGAAGCGCCTGCTCGTGGTGCACGGCGGCGGCTTCAACTGGAAGAAACCCGACCACTTCCGCGTGGTGTACCTGCCGCGCATCGAGGTGCTCGGCGACGCCATGCGCGATCTCGGCGACTTCCTGAGCCGCTACCGCCAGGCGTAGCGCGCGAGAGGCGCCGCAGCGGTGGCGACGGCGGTCGCGGCGTCAGTTCGTGGCATCGGTTCGTGGCGGAAAACGGGAGATTTTCGTCGTGAAGCGGGGCGTATCGCGGACGCCCCCGAATGCGGAATGCGGCGACCTGGGGAAACGTCGGCGCGCGCAAGCGCCCTTGTCCGCGAGGCCTCGTTTTCGGCTCGAAAGCGACGAATATCTCCCAAAACCTGCCACGAATCGGACGATCGGGCCGCGCGCCGGAAGCGGCGCGCGGCCTCAGCGCAGCAGCTCCGCTCGCAGGGCGAACTGCTTGCGCGCGTAGTCTTGGCAGCTCGGCCTGATCCTGGCCCCCAGATGGCCGGCGAGGATGCGCGCGAACCGCTCGTACTCCTGGCGGTTCGCCACCTGCCGCCACGTGGCCGTCATCACGGTCAGCCCGAGGGATTCGAGCGCGTTGCGCCGGGCGGCGTCGGCGGCGATGCGCGTCGGGCCCGTGTGGCAGAGCGTGCTGTCGTACTCGACGGCGACGTTTTGCTCGGGCCACAGCAGGTCGCAGCGGAAACGGGATCGGTCGGCGGCCCACCGGTTGCGCTTGCCGATGGGGATGACGGCGTTCATCCGCGGATGGGCGATGTTGCTGCCGCCGCGCGCGTAGGGCAGCGTCAAGAGCATGGACAAGGTCGATTCCCGGGGCGATGCCGACAGGGCCAGCACGTGGGGGAGCGCGACGCGTGCGGGCCCCGCGCCTCGGACGGCCCCCGCTTGGTCGAGGTAGGCGGCTATGCCGTCCGGGGTGGCGAGCGGGCTCCGGTTTCTCACGCCGAACGGGCGGCTGTCGTCGGGAGCGTAGGTTCCGCAGAGCTCGTAGCCGAGATGCACGGCGCGCGCGAAGCTCAGCGAAGCGGCCAGGTGCGCGAACGCGAGCTCGGGGCAGGCGACGAACAGGGGCTCTTCGGCGCCCTCGAGGGCGATGGCTCGAAACGAGCCGCTCGGGAGGGAGCGTGCTTGATGCACGACCACGTGCGGCGTGCTTTTGCGGCGCCCGTCGAGCGCGAGGACGTGCAAGGGCGCGGAGAACGTTCCGCAGCTCAGAAGCGCGCGCTCGGAGGAGGAAGCGGGCGCCGGCGCGCATGCCGGCGCGTCCCGAAGGGCGCAGGCCGCGCGGGGAGGGCCCGCGTCGCTTGCGGCGGAGCGCCAGAATTCGAGTGCGGATATGTGGGACAGCACGATGCTCATGCCGCGAGCGTACCACGAAATAAGGCCAGTTGAACCCACGATTTTCGCGCGTGGGATCCGCGTAAGAACCGCGCGAGAACCGCATGCGAACCGTGCAAGAACCGCGTGCGATACGCGCAAGAACCGTGCAAGAACCGCGTGTGTTCCGCGCAAGGTTCCGACGCTGGCGGCCGCGTCATCCTCGGGAACCGGCGGGGCGCGGCTACCCCTCGTCCCGCTTGCCGCGCTGCTTGTCGGCGTACATGGCGCGGTCGGCGCGGCGGATGAGGTCGTTGAGGGTGAACGGCGCCTCGCTCCAGGCGCTGCCCACGGCGGCGGTGGCCGCCACCTGGCGCTCGTCGGCCAGCTCGCGCATGCGCGCCGTCCAGCGTTCCACCAGCCCCGCCAGCTCGCCTTCCGCGCCGTCGCAGGCCACCACGAGGAACTCGTCGCCGCCGTAGCGGTAGCCGTGCACGCGCTCGTCGGCGATCGAGGCGATGCCGTCGGCCACGAGGCGCAGCAGCACGTCGCCCTGGTCGTGGCCCTCGCTGTCGTTCACCGTCTTGAGGTGGTTCACGTCGAAGAACAGCACGCCGCACGACGCGAGGTCGCGGTACGCGTCGGTTTTCATGTGCGCCAGCTTCGTGCGGTTGAACAGCCCGGTCAGCTCGTCGTGCTCGGCCATCGCGCGCTCCTCCACGGCCAGCTGGTCGGTCAGGTCGGTGTAGTAGCCGCTCAGCAGCAGGTTGCCGTCGCGGTCGTCGGTCACCCGGTAGAACACCTGCATGGGCACGTAGCTGCCGTCGCCGCGGAACAGGCGCAGGCGCAGCGTGATGGTCTCGCGGGAGGCGATGAGCTTCTCCAGCTCGCGCTTCGCCATATCGTTGTCGTCGGGATGGACCCCGGTGAAGCCGTCCGTGCCGTAGTACGCGAAGCACTCGTCGTGGCTCATGCCGCTCATGCGGCAGAACTCCTCGTTCATGAACAGCGGCACGGTCCTGCCGTCGGGGCTCACCAGCTGCTGCACGAAGCCGCCGGGCATGTCGTTCATGAGGTCGCGCATGACGCGGTTGTCGCGCAGGATCTGCTCCTCGCTGTCGCGGCGCTGCAGGATGGCGGCCACGGAGTCGCCGAGGCCGCCGAGGTGGTCGATGTGCGCGACGTTGCGCCGCGGGTTGTCCACGCCCAAGAACCCGCTCAGCTTCCCTCCGCTGTGCAGCGGCACGAGGACGAGGCTGCGTACGCCGCGCTCCCGGATGCCGAAGTCGGGCACGTCGCCCGTGTCGTCGAGGTACAGGCTCGCGCCGCCCTCCAGCAGGCCCAGCGTGCGCGCCTGCCGCTCGAAGGGGACGCCTTGCAGGCGCTCCTGCTCCGACGTCGCCCCCGGCGCGCAGAACTCGTAGGTGTTGCTCGACAGCCGGCGCCCTTCGTCCAGCTCGAAGACGTAGGCGCGGTCCCCGTCGAAGTACGCCGCCGTCTCGCCGAGCGCCGAGCGGATGGCCTCGTCGGGATCGTCGCCCATCAGCAGGTAGCGGGACACGTCGCTCAGCAGGCGCAGCTGCTCGTTCGTCTCCTGCGCCAGCTGCTCGGCCCGGCGCTGGTCGGCCAAGGCGACGCTGAGCGAGCGCGTCTCCTCGCTGATGGGCGTGTAGGTGGTGTACATGACGGTTTTGCGCGCTTCCTTCGCCACGATGCGCCCCACGAGGTGGAATGCCAGGTAGCTGCCGTCGCCCTTGAGCGTGCGGATGTCGCATTCCGTGTCGCGCCCGTGTTCGACGGCCTCGCCGATGGCGCGCATCATGCGGTCGCGGTCGTCGGGGTGGATCGCCTGGATGGCGTCGCGGGTGCGCAGATCGTCGCCGCTGCGCTGCACGAACTCGGCGTAGCGCTTGTTGATGTGGGACGCGTGGATGGCGCCGTCGGCGTCGATCTCGAAGATGATGGCGCCGCACGGCAGGTTGTCCAGCAGCTCCTTGCGACGCTCCTCCAGCTCGGTCTCGGGGGTCATGTCCACGTAGTAGGCGTTCATGCACTGGGAGCCGTCGGGCTCGTCGGTGACGCGGTAGAACGCCTGGAACGGCAGGTACCCCCGCTCCTTGTGCCGGAAGCGGGCGCGCGCCGAGAACATCGCGGACTCCTCCATGGCCTTCGCGGCCGCCCGCGTGAGCTCGGCGACGTCGTCGGGGTGCACGCCGGCGTACGCGTCCTCGGTGTACAGCTCCATGGCCTCGTCGTGGGTCATGCCCATGATCTGGCAGAACCCGTCGTTGATGAACGCGGGCACGGCGCTGCCGTCGGGCCGCATCCTCATCCGCACGAAGCCGCCCGGCGTGTCGTTCATGAGGCGCTGCATCAGCTCGTTGTCCTGCTCCATGCGCGCGACGTGGTCGCGGCGGATGAGCATCGCCGCGATGCAGTCGCCGAGGGCCGCCAGCTGGCCGATGTGGCGCGCGCTCTGCCGCGGGTCGTCGACGCCCGCGTAGCCGATGAGCGTGCCGTCGCTCCACAGGGGGACGAGCAGCACGCTGCCGATGCCCTGGAGCTTGAGGATGTCGCGCTCCTCCTTGGCCTCGGCCGACGGCGCGCTCACGTCCTCGATGAACACGGCGCGCCCCTGGCGGAACTCGTCCATGATGTAGCTTTGCCGCCAGAAGGGGATGCCCTGCAGGTTCGCCTGCTCCGAGACCACGTCGGGGGCGCACACCTCGTAGGTGTTGGACGACTCGCGCTTGTCGCGGTCGAACTCGAAGATGTACGACCGCTTCCCGTCGAAGTGCTCGCGGATCTTCTCGAGCGCCTGCTGGATGGCTTCGTCCGGGTTCTTGCTGACCAGCAGGAACCGCGATATGTCGTTGAGGAACACGAGCTGCTCGTTGATGTCCTCGGCCCGCCGCTCGGCCTTGAGCTGATCGGCGTGGGCGACGCCCACGGAAAGCTCGTCGTCGCTGATGGGCGTGCACGTGGCGTAGATGAGGCTGGAGCCGTCGTCCTGCGGCTCGGTCTTGCCCACGACGTGCATGGCGAGGTAGCCGCCGTCGCCGTGCAGCACGCGGTAGTCGCACATCATCCGCTCGTCGTCGGCGCCGTCGCGGATGGCTTCCATGATGCGCGCGCGGTCGTCCGGATGCACGGCCTCGAGGGCGTTCTGCGCGTAGATCTGGCTCTCGCTGCGCGCGACCAGGTTCTGGAACTGCTTGTTCACGTGGAGGACGCTGATGCCGCCGTCGCCGATCCGGTAGATGGCCGCGCCGCACGGCAGGTTGTCCAGCAGCTCCTTGCGGCGCTCCTCCAGCTCGGTCGCGGCCGTGGCGTCGGTGTAGTAGCTGTTGATGTGCTTGACGCCCTCGCTGCCGGTGCTTACGCGGAACGAGGCCTGGATGGGTATGTAGCCGCGCGTCTTGTGGCGAAGGCGTATGCGGGTGGACAGCACGTCGTTCTCGTCCGTCATGCGCCCGACCGTCACGCCGAGCTCGGACAGGTCGTCGGGGTGTACGAGCGCGAACGCGGAGGAGGCGAAGGCCTCGGCCACCTCGTCGCGCGTCATGCCCAGCAGCTGGCAGAACCGATCGTTCGTGAAGGTGGGCACGAGCGAGCCGTCCGCCCCGACGGCCGCCCGGCCGAAGCCGCCCGGCGTGTCGTTCATCAGGCGCTCCATGGACTCGTTCAGGTCCTCGAGCTGCTTCAGCGCCCGCTTCTGCTCGGAGATGTTCTCGACGAGGAAGTACACTTCGTTCCTGAAGCGCCCTTGGGCGATGGTGCGGCCGCGGTAGCGCAGGTGCTCCCGGCGCGAGGGATTCGTCTTGACCAACGAGAACGCCAGCTCGCCGGACACTTCCCGGCCGCGCCGCGCCGCTTCGTACACCTCGTCGCGCAAGCGCGCCGCATCCTCGTCGGACAGGCAGGTGAGTGGGTCGATCTTGAGGAGCTCCCCGAGGGTGAGCGGGGTGTTCAGCGTCTCGCGGAACTTCTCGTTGGCGCGGATGATCTCGCAGCCGTCCTCGGTGAACTCCGCGACGCACGCGCCGCCGACGTAGCTGTTGAAGATGAGCGACTCGAGCGATGCGGGGCTCCAAAACGTGCTGCTGTCCAGCACGTCGATCGTCTCGAACGTGTTGGCGTCGCTGGCCTTCTGGCAGGCGTCGAACTTCTCCTCGAACGCCGCGAGGGGCAGGGGACGGTCGTAGAGGTAGCCTTGCACGATCGAGCAGCCGATGGAGCTGAGGAAGTCGGCCTGCTCCCTCGTCTCCACCCCTTCGGCGATGATCTGCACGCCGATCCACTTCGCCATGCGGACGACCGACTCGATGATGTTGCCGCTGCGCCCGGTGCGGTCCTCGCCGGACAGGAACATCATGTCGAGCTTCAGCACGTCGGCGGGCACGTCCTTGAGCACGTTGAAGGAGGAGTAGCCGCTGCCGAAATCGTCGATCTCGATGGTGAACCCGCGCTCCTGCAGCCGCTTCACCATCGAGATGATGAGCGCGGTGTCGAACGAAAACGCCGACTCCGTGATCTCGAGGCGCAGCAGCTCGGTGGGTACGGCGTAGGCTTCCACGAGGCCGGTGATGCGTTCGTAGAAATCGTCCTGCAGCACGTCGATGCGCGAGACGTTCACCGAGACGGGCAGCGGCTCCTTCCCTTCGTCGAGCCAGCGGCGCAGCAGCTTGCACACCTGCTCCCAGACGTACTTGTCCAGCTCGTAGATGAACCCGTTGCGCTCGAACACGGGCACGAACGCGTTCGGCGGGATCATGGCGTCCTGCTCGGGGCTGCGCCAGCGCACGAGGGCCTCGGCGCCTGTCATGGCGCCGGTCTCGTGGTTGTACTGGGGCTGCAGCCACACCTCGAACTGCCCTTCGGCCAGCGCGTAGTCCATGTGGCCGATGATGCGCTGCTCCTCGATGGACCGGCGGCGCATCTCGTCGTCGAAGTAGGCGACCGACACGTTGTAGCGGCCCTTCACCGTGCGCTTCGCGAGCAGCGCGTTGTTCGTCATCTCGCTGATCGAGATGCCCTTGTCGTCGATGAGGTAGCGCCCGATGCTCAGCTGGAGCTTGAGGTGGATGTTCCGTCCCTTGAACACGCCTTCCAGCGACGAGACGAGGTCGGGCAGCAGCGCGGGCGTGTCGGCGGGCAGCAGCAGCTCGAAGTTGTCGGCCGCCACGCGGCAGGCGATGCCGTCGTAGGCGTCGACGAAGTCGGTGACGATGCGGCCGATCTGCTGCAGCACGAAATCGCCGGTCGTGCGCCCGTACTGGGAGTTCACGGCCTTGAAGTTGTCCACGTCGCAACACGCTAGCAGGTAGGTGCCCGCCGGCTGCGCCGCGATGCGCGCCGCGGCCTCGGACTCGAAGGTGTCCTCGCGGTATAGGCCGGTGAGCGGGTCGAAGCGGTGCCGGCGGTTCTCGAGCGCGTTCTTCATGCGGGCGCGTGCGAGCTCCGGCTTCACGGGCATGAGGACGACGTCGTCCGCTCCCGTCTGGAGGGCGTGCACCTGCAGCTCGTCGTCCTCTTCGGCCGCCACCGCGAACAGCGGCAGGCGATGCCCGCCGTTCAGCTGGGCGAGGCAGTCGTCGCATCCGGGCAGGGAGGGGTCGTAGACGATCGCGGCCACCGCGTTGCCGCTCAGGGCGGCGCGCGCCTCGGCGGCGGTGCGCGCGGAGACGATGGGGCGCTCCGGTTCGAAGACGCCTCGCAGCGCCGCGTCCTCGGCCTCGTCGAGGCCGAGAAAGAGCAACGAGCCCTCGGGTTCTTCCCCTGCTGCGTGTGCGCCGGCCATGTACACCTTCTTCTCGCGTGCGTCGAATCGTCGGCGCGTCAACCCTCGATACGTCGTTCGCGCACCAGTATACCAAGGAAACGGGCGCGGTAGCGCGCGTTTGGCGCGAAGGAGTCATCGCGTCGAGGCCTGCTCGAGGCGGCCCGGCGCGCCCTCGGCGAGGGGCCGGGCGTCGAAACGCGAGCGCGCGAAGAGGCTTGCTGCGGACAGGATCACGAACAGCACCGACGCGCCGACGGTGGCCTGCGGGCCGAAAGCCGCCAGCGCCGCGCCGCCCGCGGCGGTTCCCACGGCGATGCCGATGTTGCCGAACGAGATGAACAGCCCGTTGGCGAAGTCCGGCGCGTCGGGCATGGACGTCGAGGTCGCGAACTGCTGGACGTTGTTTCCGAACCCGTACACGAGCCCCCAGAGGACGACGGCCGCGACCGCCAGGGCGGCGGCGCCGGCCCCGAAGAACAGGAGGGCGTAGACGGCGAGCACGACCGCCGGGAAGGCGAGCAGCGTCGCGCGCGCCGCTTTCGAGAGCAGCCGGCCGGCAAGGTAGTTGCCTGCGAGGCTGGCGATGCCGAACCCCAGCAGGAGGGCCGATTGCGCTTCTCCCGCAAGGCCGACCACCTCGCCCAGGTACGCGGCCACGTAGGCGTAGGTTGCGAAGATGGCCGCCTGGATGCAGGCGGTCGCGACGAGCGAGACGACGGCGCGGGGGTTCTTGACCGACGAGACCTGCGCGACGTAGCTCATCTTCTGCGCGACGGGCAGGGGCTTGACGAGCAGGAGGGTGCCCGCGAACGCGACGGCGTTGACGGCTGCGAACACGAGCATGACCGTCTGGACGGACGACGCGTTCGCCAGCAGGCTGGACAGAGGGACGCCTGCCACCATGCCCAGCGAGACGCCCATCATCACCTTCGAAGTAGCCCTGGGCGCCTCTTCCTCGGACGTCGACGAGGCGGCCAGCGCGAAGGCGGCCGAGCAGTACACGGGATGGAGGAACGCCGGCAGGATGCGGGCCGCGAGGGCGACCTCGAAGGTGGGCGCGAAGGCGAACGCGACGTTGCCGAGGGCGAACGCCCCGAGCACGGCGAGCATGACGGTTTTGCGGTTCACCTTGGAAAGGGCCGCGGGCAGCGTGGCCCCCGAGACCGCCACGGCGAGGGCGAACAAGCTGACCAACAGGCCCGCCTCCGTCACGCCGACGCCGAAGCGGGCCGCTATCTGCGGCAGTATCCCGATCACCCCCGTTTCCGTGCAGAGTATGCCGAACGTCCCCATGAACAGGACGGGTATCAGGTGGTTCCCGACGGCTTTCTCAGATCGCATGCGCGTGCTTCCTTTCTGTCGCGGTGCGCACGTGGACTTCGCCGCGGCGCTTTGCTACAATGCGCACCAATATGAACTTGAAGTCATATGCTAGAACTTAAAGTTAACATTAAGTCAAGAGGCGTTCGAGAAAAACCGGGAGGAGCGGGCCGTGCTCTACACCATCGGAGATGCCGCCAAAAAGCTGGGGATGTCGGCGACGACGCTGCGCTACTACGACAAGGAGGGGCTGCTGCCCTACGTGAACCGCAGCGGCGGCGGCATGCGCATGTTCACCGAGGACGACTTCGAGTGGGTGCGCTTCATCGAGTGCCTGAAGAGGTCGGGCCTCACCATCAAGGAGATCAAGCGGTTCGTCGACTGGTACCTCGAGGGCGACGGCACCATCGGGCAGCGGCGCGACCTGTTCCACGCGCGCAAGCGGGCGCTCGAGGAGGAGATGGCCGATCTGCAGCGCACGCTGGACTTCGTCTCGTACAAGTGCTGGTTCTACGACGTCGCGGCGGAGGCGGGCACGACCGATGCGCCCCATGCGATCAAGGACGAGGATCTGCCTCCCGAGATCCGCGACCTCAAGGCGCGCAGCGGCGCCAACAAGTACTGACCCGCCCTCCGCCGCGCGGGTTCGCCTCCCATTTGGGCGCCTGCCCCCTCTCCGCGACGGGAGGGGACGGGAGGGGACGCCCGGGCGGGCGTCCTTTGCTCTTAGAGCTTCCCCTTGACCATGGTCAGCGAGATCTTGCCGCGGTCCTTGTCGACGCCGGACACCCAGACGGTGACGGTGTCGCCCACGGCCACGACCTCGCTCGGGTGGCGCACGAAGCGGTCGGCCAGCTTGGAGATGTGCACGAGGCCGTCCTGTTTCACGCCGACGTCCACGAAGGCGCCGAAGTCCACGACGTTGCGCACGGTGCCGGCCAGCTCCATGCCGACGGCGAGGTCGTCGAAGTCGCGCACGGTGCGGTTGAACACGACGGGCGGCGCGTCGTCGCGGGGGTCGCGGCCCGGCTTCTCCAGCTCGGCGACGATGTCGCGCAGGGTGGGCAGGCCCACTCCCAGCTCGGCGGCCAGCGCGGGAAGGTCGCCGAGGCGGCTCGCGATGTCGGGGACGCCGCCGCGGGCGAGCGCCTCCGGCTTCACCTTCGCGCGCTTGAGCAGCTCGCGCGCCGCCGGGTAGCTCTCGGGGTGGACGCTCGTCGCGTCCAGCGGGTTGGCGCCGCCCGCGATGCGCAGGAAGCCGGCGCAGTTCTGGAAGGCCTTGGCGCCCAGCTTCGGCACCTTCTTGAGCTCGCGGCGGTCGGCGAAGGCGCCATGCTCCTCGCGGTAGGCCACGATGTTCTTCGCCACGGCGGCGCTGATGCCCGACACGTAGCCTAGCAGGCTCGCGCTGGCCGTGTTGAGGTCGACGCCCACGCGGTTGACGACGCTTTCCACGACGCCGGTCAGCGCGCGCTCGAGCGCGGCCTGGTTGAGGTCGTGCTGGTACTGCCCGACGCCGATGGCCTGGGGCGGGATCTTCACGAGCTCGGCCAGCGGGTCCTGCAGGCGGCGGCCCAGGCTCATGGCGCCGCGCGTGGTGACGTCGAGGTCGGGGTACTCCTCGCTCGCCAGCTGGGAGGCCGAGTAGACCGAGGCGCCGGCCTCGTTCACGATGGTGTACTGCACGGGCTCCTCGATGCGCGCGAGGAGGTCGGCCACGACGTCCTCCGTCTCGCGGCTGCCCGTGCCGTTGCCGATGGCGATCACGTTGACGCGGTGCTTGCGGATGAGGGCGTGGAGCGCGGCCTGCGTCTCCTTGACCTGGGAGCGCGGCGGGGTGGGGTAGACGGTGGAGAAGTCGAGCAGCTTGCCGTACTCGTCGAGCACGGCCACCTTGCAGCCCGTGCGGTAGCCCGGGTCGAGCGCGATGACGCGCGCGCCGCGGACGGGGCGCTGCTGCAGGAGGCTCTCGGTGTTCTTAGCGAACACGCGGATGGCCTGCGTCTCGGCGCGCTCGGTGAGCTCGGCGCGCATCTCGCGGTCGATCGACAGGGCGATCAGGCGCTTGTAGCCGTCGGCGACGGCTTCCCGAAGGACGCCGGCGCAGGGGCTCTGCGGGCGCTTGACCACGCGTCGTTCCAGCTGGGAGACGGCGCCGTCCGCGTCGGCGCGCACCTTCACCCGCAGCTTCTTCTCCTTCTCGCCGCGGTTGATGGCGAGGATGCGGTGGTTGGGCACCTTGAGCAGGGGCTCGGAGAAGTCGTAGTACGCCTCGTACACGCTCTTCTCGCCCGCGTCGACGGCCTCCGCCGCGAGCGCGCCGCAGCTTTTGGTGTAGGCGCGCAGGGCCGCGACGTGCTCGGCGTCGTCCGCGATGGTCTCGGCCACGATGTCGCGGGCGCCCTGCAGCGCCTCTTCGGGTGTCGGGTAGCCGGCGGCCGGGTTCACGAGCCTCGCGGCGGCGCGCAGCGGATCCTCCCCGTGCGGCTGCTGCGCGAGGATGAGCAGGGCGAGCGGCTCGAGCCCCGCCTCGCGCGCCTTCGACGCCCGGGTGGCGCGCTTCTTCTTGTACGGCTTGTACAGGTCCTCCACGCGCTGCATGACCGCGGCGTCCTCGATCTTCGCGCGCAGGTCGGCCGTGAGCTTGCCCTGCTCCTCGATGGCGTGCAGCACCTCGGCCTTGCGCGCCTCGAGGTTGCGCAGGTAGGAGAGCCGCTCGTCGAAGGCGCGCAGCGTGGCGTCGTCCATGCCGTCGGTGGCCTCCTTGCGGTAGCGGGCGATGAAGGGGATGGTGTTGCCCTCGTCGACGAGCGCGATGACGGCGGCCACCTGCGCCGCGGTCAGGCCGAGCTCGCCGGCGATGGTGCTTTGGATGGATGGCATGGGTTGCTCCTGGACTTGGGTTCCGAATCGGGTAGCCATTATAGGCAACGGACGGCGGGCAGCGGACGCGCGACCGCGCCCGCTGCGGCGAAAAGCTCCCGTTCTGCACAAAAATCACCGAGGTGAAGCGATTTCGCGGTTTTCATGGCGCCGCGCTTGGCGACCGCTCCTCTCACACGCCCGTTTGCCCAGGTCGCGAGAAATTCGAGGTTGCCTTGCGTGCGCGTCGAGCTTCACGGCGGTGATTTTTGTGCAGAACGGGCCGCCGAAGCGGATGCGGCCGTTGACTTCGCTTGGACGGGCCGGTACGCTCTCGTCGCGGATGCTTGCGCAGCATCGGGACCGTTTTGCAGGAGCGCGAAAAAAGGGAGGCAGCGTGAACATCCAGGTGTTCGGCACCAAGAAGAGCTTCGACACGAAGAAGGCGCAGCGCTTCTTCAAGGAGCGGCGCGTGAAGTTCCAGTTCATCGACCTGAAGGAGAAGGGGATGAGCAAGGGCGAGCTCGAGTCGGCGTGCCGCGCGGTCGGCGGCATCGAGGCGCTGATCGACCCGAAGGCGAAGGACCAGGACCTCGTGGCCCTGCTCGCGTACCTCTCGCCCGACCAGAAATTCGACAAGGTGCTGGAGAACCAGCACGTCCTCGCCGAGCCCGTGGTGCGCAACGGCAAGCAGGCCACGGTGGGCTACGCCCCCGAGATATGGAAGATGTGGGAGTAGGGCCCGCTCGCGCGCTCGTCGTCTTCGCGCAACACGCTTCGCAAACCATCGAGGGAGGGCGGTCATGACGATTCGCCGGCAATGCAAGGTGCGAAAGGGCTTCCTCGCGGGTGCCCTGATCGTGTTCGCGTTGGCCTTGGCCGCTCTTTCGGCGTATGCGGCGACCCATCCGAATCGGGGCGCGGATACGGCGGCGACCGACGCGTTCGGGGGAGGAAATAGCCTGGTCGGCGCAAACGAAGCGCTCGTCGTCGATCTTGAGGGCGACGGGTTTGCCCCGCTGCCGTTCGATCGGGGGATCTCCTTCGATTTCGCGGATGCGGGAGACGGCGTTCGGACCGAGTGGGTTTCGGGCACGTGCGGCATCCTGGTTCGCGATCTCGATCACGATGGGGCGATTGCGAGCGGGAGGGAGCTGTTCGGCAACAATACGATGCTCGAGAACGGCGAGCTCGCCCGCGGCGCCCGCGAGGCGCTGCGCGATCTGGACGCCAACGGGGACGGGGTCGTCGATTCCGCGGATCCCGCATTCTCCGAACTCATGCTCTGGATCGACGCGGACTCCGATGCGGTTTCCCGTCCCGACGAGCTGCATGCTCTCGAGGGGAAGGGCGTGGTTTCGATCGAGATATTGGACGGCGATGCCGACGGTTCGGAGGATCAGGCCAGTCCCGACCTCTCGTTTTTCCGAGTGTCGAGCAGCGGCATGCGGGTGTACCGCGCGTGCGGCGTGGTTCTGTGCGACCATGCCAGCGCTTCGGCGACGTTCGAGGAGCTGCCCGTTCCCGACGACGTAGCGCTGCTTCCCGACTTTTCGGGCATGGGCGCCCTGCCGAGCCTGCATCAGAGCATGGCTCGCGACGGAACCGGTCGTCTGAAAGCATTGCTGGAGCGGTTCGTCGCGGAGCCCGATCGCGGCACGCGGTTGGAATTGACCGAGCAGGTGCTGCAGGCTTGGACGGGAGAGACCGACCGGCTCAAAGTGCTCGAGGTGCTGGCGGGCGCTTCCTACGATGGGCCTACGAGCGAGCAGGCCATGGACAAGATATCGTCGGGCTACGATTGGTTGGTGACCGAGCTGTATTGCTCGCTCATGGTCGACAGCCACCTCAAGGGCTATTGCGATCGCATTCGCTTCGAGGTCATGGGCGCGGCGAACATGGGGGCTGCGGCAGATATGCTGCTTGAAACGCTGGAACGCGATCAGGCGAAGGGCGAGGAGGTTCTGATCGATTTCGTTTACAGCATGGGCATGCTCGATCCCTATTCGACGTCGGGCAGGGAGGATCTTCGAGAAGCCTTGGACGCCGTCAACCGGCGCTACGGCGCCCTGGTCGATTCCGCGACGAACGACCTTTGGTTTTCCCAGCCGGAAGCGCGCGAGATGGAAGGGTCGTCCGATCGTGCGAATCTCTTCATCGTCGCCGAGGGCGATCATGTTTTGCTCGGAGGCGCCTCGGACGACGCGTACGTCTTCTCGGCGGAGGCCGGCGCGTGCGTCATCGACGATCCCGAGGGGGCGATCGCGATCGTACTCTGGGACGGCGTCGATGCCGAGGACGTGGTCGTCGAGAAGCGCGCGCAAGGGGCGTCGCCGGATCTGTCGGATGTTCTGATAACGGTGCAGGGGCAGGAGCCTTCGATACGCATCGAGGGGCTCGAGCGTTCGCATGCCTGTTCGATCATCTTGTCGAAAGGGGATCCCGTAGACGCATGGGGCAGAGCGGTTGAGGTAGAATGAACGCGCAATGCAACGTCCCAACGAGGAGGATGGACATGGATGTGACGAACAAGCGGTACCTGGAGCTGCTCTCCCGGTCGTTTCCCACGGCCGACAAGGCGTCGGCGGAGATCATCAACCTCAGCGCCATCCTGAACCTCCCCAAGGGCACCGAGTTCTTCGCGTCCGACATCCACGGCGAGTACGAGGCGTTCTCCCACACCCTGAGGAACGGCTCCGGCTCCATCCGCCTCAAGATCGACGACGTGTTCGGCGACGCGCTGAGCGCCGAGGAGAAACGCTCGCTGGCCACGCTCATCTACTACCCGCGCGAGAAGACCGAGCTCGTGCTGTCGCAGGTGGACGACGCCGAGGCGTGGTACGCCGTCACGCTGCCGCGCCTCGTGGCCGTGTGCAAGCGCGCCGCCCAGAAGTACACGCGCTCCCGCGTGCGCAAGGCGCTGCCCCGCGATTTCGCGTACATCATCGAGGAGCTCATGACCGAGAACCGCCACGGGGTTGACAAGCAGGCCTACTACGCCGCCATCATCGACGCCGTCATCCGCACCGACCGCGCCGCCGCCCTCGTCGAGGCGCTGTGCCTGCTCATCCAGCGCCTCGCCATCGAGCGGCTGCACATCGTGGGCGACATCTACGACCGCGGGCCCTACCCGCACGTCATCATGGACGCGCTCATGGAGCACCATTCCCTCGACATCCAGTGGGGCAACCACGACATCGTGTGGATGGGCGCCTCGCTCGGGCAGCGCGGCTGCATCGCGCACGTCGTGCGCAACTGCGCGCGCTACGGCAACCTCTCCATCCTGGAGGACGCCTACGGCATCAACATCCTGCCGCTCGCCTCGTTCGCGCTCGACGCGTACCGCGACGACCCGTGCGTCGCGTTCGCCCTCAAGGGCAACCCGGACCTCCCGCCGCAGGAGCTGGAGATGAACGTCAAGATCCAGAAGGCCATGGCCATCATCCAGTTCAAGGTGGAGGGGAAGCTCATCGACGAGAACCCCGGCTTCGGCCTGGACGACCGCAAGCTGCTCGACAAGATCGACTACGAGCGCGGCACGGTGATGCTCGACGGCGTGGAGTACGAGCTGACCGACACGGTGTTCCCCACGGTGGACCCGGCCGACCCCTACCGTCTCACCCCCGAGGAGGAGGACGTCATGCAGCGCCTCGAGCAGGCCTTCACGGGCTGCGAGAAGCTGCAGCGCCACATGCGCTTCTTCCTGGACGCGGGCAGCCTGTACAAGATCCACAACGGCAACCTGCTGTTCCACGCGTGCGTGCCGCTGAACGCCGACGGCTCCCTCATGGAGACCGACGTGTTCGGCGAGGCGTACAAGGGCCGCGCGCTGTACGACGTCATGGAGCGCTACGTGCGCGCGGCGTTCGACGACGCCGACCCCGAGCTGGCCAAGCGCGGGCGCGACCTCCTGTGGTACCTGTGGCTGGGGGAGGGGTCGCCCCTGTTCGCGAAGAGCAAGATGGCAACCTTCGAGCTGTACCTGATCGCCGAGAAGGAGGCGCGCAAGGAGGTCAAGAACCCGTTCTACACCTACCTCAACGACGAGCGCGTGATGGCCGGCATCTTCGAGGACTTCGGGATGGATCCCGAGACGTCGCGCATCGTGTGCGGCCACGTGCCGGTGAAGGTGAAGGACGGCGAGGACCCGGTGAAGTGCAACGGCCGCGTGCTCACCATCGACGGCGGCTTCTCGAAGGCCTACCAGCCCACCACCGGCATCGCCGGCTACACGCTGATCTCGAACTCCTACGGCTTCGTCCTGGCCGCTCACGAGCCCCTCGAGTCGATGCGCGCCGCCGTGGTGAACGAGCTGGACATCCACTCGTCGCGCAAGGTGGTCGAGCGCGTCGAGAAGCGCACGCTCGTGGCCGACACCGACACCGGCGCCGAACTCAAGCAGCAGGTGGCCGACCTGGAGCAGCTGCTGGAAGCCTACCGCAAAGGCGAGATCCCCGAGGGCGGGAAGTAGGCGGGCATCCGTGCGGGGAACGGGTTTGCCGTTCCCCGCGGAGGGTGGTTTGCCCCTCGGCGTCTCTACAAGAAGCGGTCGTGCAGCCAGGCGCGATAGCGCTCGACGGTGTCGCGGCACACGCTGTAGTACGCCTTCGCGCCTTCTTTCGACACTTCCACCAAGCCGGCGGAGAGCAGCATGTTCATATGATGGGAGGTGGTTGCCGGGGTAAGCTCCAGCTTCTGGGCGATTTCCAGGCTGTACAGCTTGCCCTGCTTCAGCTCGCCGAGAATCTTCACCTTACTGGGATCGCTCAGCGCTTTCGCCACCAGGGCGGCCTCGGTTTCGGTGAGGCCTTCGCTCCGTCCTCCCATCATCCTGTTCAGCAGAAGGCCGACGAAGTTGTAGTCTCCCAAGACCAGGATGATCAGGGGGTTGGCGAGCGAGGGGATGACGGGGGCTTGGGGGTTCAGCGCCACGATGCGTGACATGTTCGAGGACAGCTCGTCTTTTTCAAGCTGATCCTCAAGCTGCTCAAGCAAAGGCTCTATTTCGGATGCCAGCCTTGCGTAGGCGTGCTCGTACGTCGCGAGGTTGGCGTTGATGGCGTCGATGACAAGCGCAAGTTTTTTCCGCGGTTGTTGCAGAAGGGCGGTCATCTGCCATTTTGCCTGGTCCGACAGCTCGCTCGCCTCCAGGGCCTCGATGGGCCCCCCGTCGCTTTCCAGGAGGTCGGTTATTCCCTCGCTGATGGCGGCGGTCGCCTCTTCGTCGGAAACGGCGTCGAAGTCATCGAGCCACTGGGGGTGAAGGAGGAGGTTGATGATGAGCAGGAGTCCGAGCTCGGTCGACATGTCCTCGAACAAAGCGCTTCCCTCGGTTTGAACCGCCCTGCTCGCAAAAGCGTCATAGTAACGCTCGACCAGCGGAAAGTTCGCCGCGTACACGGCGGCGCCGTTGACCCCTAACGCGTCGAGTTTCTTTACGATCTCCTTTTTCGTCGTGTCTCCCCAATTGGGATACCCGAGCAAGCAAAAGGTTTCAAAGACCGGATTGAGTTGCAGTTTCATGTACGTGGACCTCGTTCTGTTGCGTACCTGGTTCGATTATACGCTCCAAGCGCTGGAATGAGGCAAAACCGCCCCCTTGCTCGACGAGCGCATCGTAGGTGCCTGCTTCGCCTATGCGACCTTGCTTCATGAACAGCAGGGCGTCGTAGCGCCGCAGCAGTTCTGGCCTGAGATTGTGGGTGATGGTGATCAGGGTCAGATCTTCGATCCCGAGCAAGGCGGATTCGATGTCGTAGGCTGTCTGGATATCCACGGCATTCGTGCCTTCGTCGAGGATGAGCAGGGGCTTCTCCTCGATCAGCGCCCTCGCAACGGCGATCCGCTGACACTGGCCCCCGGAGAGGTTGGCACCCATCTCTCCCGCCTGCGTATCGAGCCCCTGCTCGGTTTGGGCAAGGAACCTGTCAACGCCGCTTATCCTCAGGGCTCGGTTCCATTTCTCTTCCGAATAGGGCCGCCCCAGGCCGATGTTGTATCGGATGGTCTCGTCGAACAGGTACACGTCTTGGTGGATCGTGGATATGCTGGTGAGAAGCTTATCGATGTCAAGGGTGCGGAGCTCGTTCCCGTCGATGCGGATCTCGCCGGCGTACGCGCTGTGCTCGGCTGCGAGGAGGCTCATCAGCGTGCTCTTCCCGCAGCCGCTCTCGCCGATGAGGACGTACTTCCCACCCTTTTCCAGCGTCGCATCAAGCCCGGCAAGCACGGGTCGGCCTTCCGCATAACCGAAGCTCAGATTCTCGAACCGGATATCCCTCTCGAACGCCGGCTCGACCGTTCCGGTAAAACCGGATGGAGCGGGGGAGCTCAGCTCCTCGAGTCGGGCAAGCACGGGGCCGGCCCCTTGAATCTTGGGAATGCTTTGCAGGATGATCGCCACCGGCTGCACGAACATGCCCGAGAGTTGCAGGATGGCCAAGAGCGTGCCGGCAGCCATCTGCCCGTTGAGCACGAGAAACCCTGCGACCAGCATGGTGCCTATCTGGAGGCCCGCGCCCATCACGCCGGCGATGACCTCGCTCAGGGCCAACAGCTTGTCGACGCCGTACTTGCGTTCCGAAAGCTCTTCGTTTTGGCGCGTGAACGCGGCTTTTGCCTGATCGACAAGCCGGTACGAGCGTATGACCTCGTAGCCTGAGAATTGGTCTTTCAGTCTCGTCGTGAAGAGGGATAGGCTCGCCGAATAGGCTTCCTGCCGCTTGCCGATGGGCTTGCCCAGGCTGGCCGGCAGGAGGTACATGAGAAGCAGGCCGAACAGCATGATCCCGCCGATGAGCGGGCTGTACACGAACAGCGCGACAGCGGCCATGACGAATACGAGAGCGTATTGGATCGTGTTGAGGAACGCCACGATGACGTTCTCTTCGATGATCTTCACGTCGTTGGTGAGCGCCGAAAGGTAATCGGCCGTGTTGGTTGTCTTGTAGCGCTCGGTATCGCGGGAGAGGATGCCCTGCTGGACATCGTTCCTGAGATCCTGCACCGTGCGCACGATGAGCTTCTTCTCGGCGATGGTGCCGCAGGCGGACATCGCGACAAGGACCACGATGTAGCCCAGCACCACCCACAGCATGATGGAGAATAGCCCCCAGTTCCCATCGACTACCGAGTTGAGAATGTTCTCCAGGATAACGGCCGCGCCGATGCCGAGCACGGAGTTGATGACGCTGAACAGCAGAACCAGGGCAAAGAGGCCTTTGTGGTTTCGAAACAGCTTGAGCATGGTCGCTCCTTTTCCCAGGCGCGTAGACAGGATATTGCTACATATTAGATTATTATCTAATATGTAGCAATATCAAATCCATCACATAGAGACAAAGTGAAGCAGGAACTCACGCGGGGTCAAGGCGATGCGGTACTATAGTCCAGAACGATCCTCCCCGACGAAAGGAAGGCCCATGCAGGATGCGGTTGTGCTCGCGCTGGAGAACGACGAGCTTTCGGTGCGCGTTTCGAGCAAAGGAGCGGAGCTGCAGAGCGTCGTGCGCGATGGCGTCGAGCGGATGTGGTCGGGCGATCCTGCGGTGTGGGGTCGGCGGGCGCCGTTGCTGTTCCCGCTGATCGGACGCTTGCGCGACGGTTGGTACGCGGACGGAGGACAGCGCGTGGACGCGCCGATGCACGGCTTTAGCCGTGACCGCGCGTTCGCGGCCGAGCAGGTGTCGGGCACGCAGGCGCGCTTCGAGACGTCCTCCGACGAGGGCACGCGGGCCGTCTACCCCTTCGACTTCCGCTTGCGCGTCGATTTCTCGCTCGACGGCGACGCGATCGTCAAGACGCACACCGTGGAGAATACGGGCGCCCGGCCGATGCCGTTCGAGCTGGGCGGCCACGAGGCGTATGCGACGCGCCTGTTGCCGGGGGAGCGCATGGCCGACTATTTCGTGCGCTTCGAAGGCGTCGATGCGCTCGAGATGTTCGGGATGGACGAGGCGGGCATCCTCACGCTGCCGAAGGTCGAGGTGCCGCTCGAGGATGGGCGCCTGACGAAGACGCCCGAGCAGCTGGGTATCGACACCATCGTGCTGGAGAACGTCCCCGGCAGCGTCGCGACGCTGGCGAACGCGGCGAACGGCTACGAGGTCACGGTGGAGTTCCCGGACTTCCCCTACTTCGGGATTTGGACGGCCGCCGGCCAGGCCGATGCCCGCTACCTGTGCCTCGAGCCCTGGTCGGCGCTGCCCGATGCCTGCTTCTCCCCGCGTGAGCTGGCCGAGAAGCCCAGCGTGCGCACCCTCGGGCCGGGCGAGCGCGCGACGCTGACGTACCGGATGACGTTTCGCTAGGAGGCGCTATGGAGGGGAAACGCAGGTGCTCGTGGGCGGGCGACGATCCGACGTACGTGGACTACCACGACAACGAGTGGGGAAGGCCCACCCACGACGACCGCATGCTGTTCGAGCTGCTGGTTCTGGAGGGCGCGCAGGCGGGCCTCTCGTGGATAACCGTCCTCAGGAAGCGCGAGGCGTACCGGGAGGCCTTCGACGGGTTCGACCCGGGCGCGGTGGCGCGCTACGGCGAGGCGAAGGTCGAGGAGCTCATGGCGAACGAGGGGATCGTCCGCAACCGCCTCAAGATCAACGCGGCCATCGCCAACGCGAAGCTGTTCCTGGACGTGGTCGATGAGTTCGGGAGCTTCGACGCGTTCATATGGGGATACGTGGACGGCGAACCCATCGTGAACCGGTGGGAAGCCCAGGAGGACGTTCCGGCGACCACGCCGCTTTCCGATCGCATCAGCAAGGACCTCAAGAAGCGCGGCTTCAAGTTCGTCGGCCCCACCATCGTCTACGCCTACCTGCAATCCATCGGCATGGTGAACGACCACGTGACGGATTGCTTCGTGCGGCAGGAGCTGGAGGGCGGCGCCGCGTAAGGCGCATGGGCGATCTGAACGGACCAGGGTTTGCGCGCTGATCGAAAAACGACCCTGCCGAGCGGGCGATGGCAGGGTCGTTTTCGGAGCGAAGGGCGTTTCTTGGTCTTGCTTCGACGCCCGTTCAGCACCAGCTTTCCGCTTGCGCTGCGTTCTGGCCGGCCAGGGAGCCGTTGACGAGGCAGTCCGCGATGGAGCATGAGCCGAGCCGGCACGCTCCGTGCACGCCGCCGGTTGCTTCCCCCGCCGCGAACAGGCCTTCGATCGGTTGGAGGGAGACGTCGATGACGCGGCAATCCGCATCGGTTTTCACGCCGCCCATGCAGTGGTGGACCCGGGGCCAAACGCGCGTCACGCAATAGGGAGGCTCTTCGACCGGGAGGGCGTCTTCGGGAATCGCTTTGCCGAAATCCTCGTCAACCTTGTTGGCGACGAACGTGTTGTAGCGGGCTATCTCGGTTTGCAGGGCTTCGAGCGGGATGTCGAACCTTTCGGCGATCTCCTCGATCGAATCCATCCGCCACGTGCATCCGGCATCGATGCATTTCTCCAGGTACTCCAGCGACCATTCCGGCAGATTGCGTTCGTCGACGATCTGGATCAGCGGCTCCTCGTTCGCGAGGATCGCATCGCAGTAGCGCTTTCGGTCGGTCAGCTCGTTCACGATGCGCTTGCCGGTTTGAGGGGCCACGACGGGCCCGTAGGGAAATCCCGCGTCGATGTAGGTGCCGTCGGGGCCGTAGGTCTCAAGGTCGGGGCTGCACCAGGGCCCCAGCTGGATCCAATCCATGTGGACGGCCAGGGCGTCGGCATGCAGGGCCGGCTCCAAAGCCTCCCTGTTCGCGCCGGAGCGGTTGGTGTCCCCAACCGTCTCGTCGAGCCTCGGATCGTGCTGCATCCGCCACGCGACATCTCCTCCAAAGCCGCCGGTTGCCAGCACGACCCCTTTCCTCGCTTTGATGTTGATGCATTGCCCGTGGGGGCTGTCGGAGCGTTCCTGGGTCTCGTTGTTCTTCACGACCTTGGCTCCGATGACGCGGCCTTCGTCGTTTTTGACGAGCTCGGTAAGCAGAAGGTGGCATTCGGCCGCCAGGCCCTTCGCGTTCGCCTCGTTTCTGAGAGCCCCGACGATCGCGGCGCCCGCGCCCTCCGCTTTGAGCGTGCGGCGGATGGTATGCCCGCCGTAGGGCAGCACCTCGGTTTTGCCCTCGCCGTCTTGCACCCACGTAACGCCAAGATCGTTCAACCACTCGTAGATGCCGTTCGTGCTCTCCGCGATCGTGCGGCACTTCTCGACGTCGTTGAGGTACAGGCCCGCCACGAGCATGTCGTTGACGTAGGCGTCGACGGAGTCTTCTATCCCGTGCTCTTTTTGCGCCGACGAGCCGCACACGCCGAAATCGCCGTCGCATTTGAGGGAGTTCCCCCCGTCGCTCCCGCGTTTGTCGATGAGCACCACCTCGGCGCCGGCATCATGCGCATACAAGGCTGCGGAGTACCCGGCGAAGCCGCTTCCGACGACGAGGACGTCGGTTTCCCTATCCCACGCGACCGAGTCGGCATATGCTTTGGATGCACATGCGGTAATGCTCGCAGAGCCGACGATGCCGGCGCCCAGAAGGGCGCTCCCCTTGAGAAAGCTCCTGCGCGACAAACTCTTCAATCCAGACATTGATCTGCCCCTCTCTCTTTTCGTGCAACCTGTCTTGGCTTCCAATCTCCATCGAGTATTGCAAGTTCTGCCGAAAACAAGGTGCAGAAAGTGAGGGATCTTCGTACCCCATAATGAGGGATTTAGGCATAATGCCTGATCAATTGCTGTGAGAGTTCACGAACTTGATGATGTCCTGCCTGTTGTGGATCCCGAGCTTGCGGTAGATCCGCTTCGTGTGCGTGCGCACGGTCTCCGGCGATACGTACAGCATCTCGGCTATCGTTTTCGAGGTGTAGCCCTGGGATATCAGCAAGACGATTTCCGTTTCGCGTGCGGTGAGCTCCTTTTCGTCCGCCACGTGCGACAGTATCTCGTAGTTCGAGGTGCTTTTGGCCGATTCGAGGATCGCCTCGCTGAGCGCGGGGGCGTAGCGCACGAAAAACACGAAGGCCACGACGATCAACGCGAAGGCGAGCATCAGGAGCACCTCTTCGCGGTAGGTGGAGACGGCCGCTTCCTCAAGCTGGAGAAGCATGGGAAGCACCGTGCCCACAACGGCCACCATGAACACGTTGATCGGCAGATACAGCACGCTGAACGCGGTGGCGCTCGACACTTGGGAGTTGCGGGCGACGCTCGCCGTGAATATCCAGAGAAGCAGCTTGAAGCACATGAAGCACCCCGCCAAGACGGCTGCCGCCCGCTCTCCGCTGGGAAACATCCCCAAGGCGGTGGCGAACAGGCATCCGAAAAACGCTACGGCGATCGTCGACCAGGCGACGATGAACGTATGGTCGTGGTTCTTGCTTCGCGAGCCTATGATAAGTGCTGCGGTCAGCAAAACCACGCACGTGATTGAAGTGGGGATCGCCACCCCCTGCGTGAAGGGAGCCGTGATCGCACGACTACTGCTGTAGTTGACGAAGACGTTGGCGAACGCCGCCGTGCAGAAAAAGATGCCGCACACGATGAAGGTGGGGATTTGGGCATTCTCCAAATCGGCCAATCGGCTCGAGGTCGGCGGGTCGCTGTCGTTCTTGTTCGCCGAAAGCTGCCACAGTATGCTCGTGATGGGCGGCGTGGCGATTATGATCGTGGTGCCGATGGGCTCGGGCAGCAGGCTGCACAGGGTTACGACAATCCCCACGGCGAACGAGAGGACAGGGATCAGCATGCCGAACCGAGCGGTCTCCTGGATTATCGTACGTCCCCATGCGAAGGTGATGACGATGAACCAGAGTATGGGGGCTATGCTCGCGCAGAGCCGCGCTATCCAAAATACCGGGCCATCGCTTCTGAAGGGGATCAGGAAGAGCGCGACGCTGAGGCTGACGACAAGCGAAAGAGCCGACACAAGCCAGCTCTTTTCTTTGAAGAGGGATTCGACGCGCTTTCGCTTGGCGAACAAGAAGACGATGACCGCTATGGCAACGGCGCAATAGGCGGAGAATGCAGCAAATTCGCCGTTGCTCGATCCGGCTTGCAGGGCGATGAAGTAGTCGACGCGCGCGATGTCCACCGTCGACCAGTAAAACGCCATTCCGAAGACGATGGTCAGGCAGCGGGCAGTATTCGACCGAGTGGTCGAGGTGGTTGCATGCTGGTCGATTTCCCTTACCACGCTTTGACCGTCCTTCTTGAAAACCTACATCGCAGTTTTCCGGATTCTGTAGGCCCTCTCGCACTACTGCGAGGGGGCCTACTCCCGCTCGGTTAATCCAATCATATACTAAGAAACGAAATGCGTGTAGCTTGGTTCATCGATAGCTTCTCGCCGTTCTGGTCGTGCCTAGATGCAATCCATGCCGAGCATGTCTTTGACGGCAAGGCACGCTAAGCATTGGCTGGGCGGGCCGCATCCTGGAGTTCTTTCCGCGCGATATTCGACGGTGTCAATAATTGGGAAATATAAAAGCAACTTATACCCAATAAATCAGGTATCGGTATTACCCTCTTCGCTTCCTAGAATATCCTCAGATGCAAAATGTAATGCACTATCGAGTACGAAGGAGGGGTTTGCATGGCTAAGCGGAAAGGGAAGGTTCTGATCGCCTCTACCGTCGCTGCGTCCTTGCTCGCGCTTGCATGTGTCAGCGCGTGCGCGCCAAACGGCACGGGGAAAGCCGCCGACAGCGACACCGCCGAAGCTGCTAGCAGCGAGAGGGCGACCATCGAGGAATGGAGGAAGATGTACCCTGACCAGTACGCTTCGTTCGCCACCACAGGGTGGAACGTCGACAAAGGCGTCAAGGCCGGTCATTACTACATGTTCCAGAACATGCAGCAGCAGGATCATGCCAACCTCGACTGCATGTCCTGCAAGACCACGCAATGGGACGAGCTGTCTCAGGTATACGATGGCTCGACGCCGCTGGCCGATCTCGTGCCCGAGATCAATTCTTTCTTCGATTGCTATGTCTGCCACACCGATCCCGAGACCCTTGAGATCAATCCCGGCATCCGCTCGTTCGACACCAAGCGCGAGACCTACATTCCCGATGCTCCCGAAGGTACGATTCTGTGCGGCCAGTGTCACACCGGCTACACCCCCGGCTTCGATATCGACACCATCTACGCCGAGCGGGGCGCCGAGAGCGCGGAAAAGGGTCCCGACGAGGCCACGGGTGCCCTGAAGGTCAGCGCAGGTCATCCCGATGTTGAGATCTTCTACGACAGTACGCATGCCGATATGGGCCTCACCTGCATCGACTGTCACATGCCCACTATCGAGAACGCCAACGGCCAGCCGATGACCAACCACAACGCCTCCGGACGTCTGACCGACAACCTCGAAGCGCTTGAGACCTGCCTCGACTGCCATTCTTCTAAGGGTATCGAAGACGCCGCTCAGATGCGTGACTTCGTACGCAATGCCCAGGCCGAACTCAACGCCAAGGGCGAAGAGGCGCGCGCTCTGATCAACCAGCTGGGCGACATGCTCAAGGAGGCTACGGCCGCCGGCGAGGAGTCCGAGGCCCTGGATCAGGCGCGCGAAGACTACTCTCGCGCCAGCTACAACCTGACCTACGTCGAGGGCAAGCACAAGCTCGGCAACAAGGTCGCCCATGACCCCGAAGAGCAGCACGGGATCGTCGCTCAGGCCGCCGAGCTCGCTCAGCATGGCATCGACCTGCTATCCTAGGCTCTGCGGACGGGCGCGGTAGCGCGTGCAGTTCCGGTGGTTCGCGTCGGGGCGAACCACCGGGCTTCGTTCGGACACCTCTTCAATCGGGACCCTTGGATTTGGTATACTCCCACATACGCCGTGGCGTGACGGAAGAGCGTCGTAAGCGGTGCGGTGCGGTGCCAATGTTTGGACGGGGGGGGGGGTCGCATCATGAAGGTCATGTTCGCAGACGACGATGGGGACCTGCGCAAAGTTGTCGAGCGCGTCATGCTGGAAGACGGGTACGAGTTTTGCGGCGTAGGGGATGGTCTCGAGGTTCTCGATCGTATCGATGCGGAGCGCCCCGACGCTATCATACTGGACATCTCCATGCCTTATATGGACGGTTTCGAGACCTGTTTGCGTTTGCGAGAGCGCGGCGTGCGCACTCCCATCATCTTCTTGTCGGCGAGAAGCGATATCGTCGACAAGAGCGTGGGCTTCAGAGCGGGCTGCGACGACTACCTCACCAAGCCGTTTAGCCCTTTGGAGCTTTCCTTGCGCGTAAAAGCCCTTATCAGGCGTTGCGTTTCCGATGCTGATGCGCCTGTTCCAAGTGATGTCGAAACCGCTCATGCCGCTGACGCGAAGGGATCCCAAGGAGTTATCCGCATCGGCGATCTCGAAATCGATCGGGGTGGATACGAGGTCAGGCTCAAGGGCCAGCCCGTCAAGCTCACATCCAAAGAGTTCGAGATCGTCGTGTTGCTCGCTTCCTCGTCCGGCAAGGTTTTTACGCGCGAGCAGATCCTCGATCATATCTGGGGAGAGAGCGTCGGCATGGATCTGCGCAACGTCACGGTGCTCGTTCGCAAGATACGTGAGAAGATGGAACCCGTACCTTCCAAGCCCCGCTATCTTTTGACAGTGTGGCGCGTGGGCTACAAGTTTGCGAGCGCTTAGCGGCATCGAGAGTTGCAGGATGCGAGGACATGAGGGGAAAAGTGTTGTTCGATGGGCACAACGCTCGCTTCTAGCGTGCAGGTAAGGCTGACTGAGGCGCTTGCCCGCAAAACAGCGCGTAAGCTGACGATTTCCAACTGCCTCGTTATGGCTGTGGTCTTGTTCGCGATTCTTCTCATCCTCAACGTGCTGTTCTACGTGTTCGGATTCACCCCCATCGACTCGCGTTCCGCCTATCAGACGCAAGTCTTCATCGACGAGCATCAGTCGTCGAACGACCATACCTATGGCCTGTCGACGTCGTTTATTCCCGTGCTGTATATCAAAACGGCCGACGACGAGCTTCTGAACCTGCACCCCACCGACGAGATACCGCAGGACGATGTCGATACGCTGCTGGCTCGCGATATGCCGTTCGGCGACTCGACCTTCGAGATCGACGATCGGTTCTACCGCGTGCACCATACGCTCTACGATGCCCTTATCACCGAAGGGGACCAAACCTATCACGTAGAGGAAATACTGCTGTTTCGCGATATCACCAAGGAGATAGTGCCGCGCCATCGCTTGATCGTCGCCAGCATCGTGACGTATCTGCTAAGCCTCGTTGCGATGATTCCCGCGGGATACTTCATGGCAAAGCGCGCCGTGACGCCCATTCGCGATGCCTGGGAACGCCAGCGGCAGTTCTCTGCCGACGCTTCCCATAAGCTCAAAACCCCTCTTGCCGTGATGCTCGCCAACATAGAGATGGTGCTTCGTCATCCCGAGCACCGCGTGGCTGACGAAACTCCCGCGCTCCAAACGAGCCTGGATCATGCGTACAGGATGTGCAACACGCTTTCGGATTTGCTCACGCTCACGCAGGTGGAGGATGGCGTGGTGGACCATATGTACGCGGTTGTGGATATGGGCGATATGGTGGAGCAGATGTACGAGGATTTCGAGCAGCTCGCCGTCCAGCAAAAGGTCGAGCTCAAGGTCAACACAGAGAAGGGCGCGTTGGTCCTCGGCGACCGCGATCGGCTCGAGGAGTTGGCAACCGTCTTCGTCGAGAATGCCATCCATTACACCCAACCAGGGGGCACGATCTCGATTGAGTGCGCTCCCGAGGGCACGTGTGCCGTGCTGGTCGTTGCGGACACGGGTATCGGCATGGACTCGGAAACGATCGCCCATGTTTTCGACCGTTTCTACCGTTCCGAACGGGCACGGCAAGTCAACCCGCAGGGCACAGGGCTTGGCCTTCCCATTGCCCAGTGGATTGCCGAACGCCATGGAGGCCGCATCGATATCGAAAGCGGGAAGGACGAGGGGACCACCGTCCGCGTTTGGCTGCCTCTCAAGAACGATTAGGGTCCGTCTCCCCAACCCCCCCCCCAACGATACCTTGGTTCATGCGCAAAGCAAAGCAGCCATCCCGAAAAGAATGGCTGCTTTGCTTTGTGCATCGCCGCGCGTTACTTCATAAACAAGAAATTGTGAACCCTTACGCCTATTCCCACTCAATAATCTTAAATATTATAAATTTGGTATTTGACCTGGTTAAACTATTTCAAAATATAATACTATAAATCTAATTATGCAACATATTTGCAACAAAAAGAAGAGGAAATGCTAGGGGAGAGCGCCTTCGATCATCAAAAGCCAGCCAACTCACGAAACGCACGCATCGAGAGTTGAATGCGGTAACGTGTAGGTCGCATCTGTCTCGGAACGCTGGATGATGAAAGACTATGTATTACGGTTGGCGTATCTGCTAAAATCCTAATCACCACACTGCACCCTAGAAATAGGGAGCGCTTACAACTGAAGACGCTTAAACCATCTGCCAAGAAGGTATCTACCTATCTCGGTGGTTTACGTTTTCGTAAGCGCCTTGCAGTGTGGTAACTGTGGTGGATACCTTCTATCAAGCTACTGCACCTAGGCTTCTTCCACAGTCCTACGTAATGGCATGTTGGAAGGAGCGTTATGAAATCAAAATTTTGGAAAATGGTTTTAGTTGCAGGAATTACCATACTCGCGCTAGGTTTAGTTGGGTGTGGAGGTAAAGCGGAAACTGTAAAACCCACCGATGAAACACAAGCAATAATTGGAAATATTGACACCATAGGAACTGTTACAAAATATTCCAAAGATTGTATTAGTTATATACGTTCGGCTTACGAGGCGTTAAGCAATGAACAAAAGTCATTGGTGACCAATTTGGCAACTCTCGAAGATGCGGAAAAAGCATATTCAGAAATCATGTCGGCTGATTGCGTGGACAAGATCAATGACATCGGCGAAGTAACTCTTACGAAAAATACGTCTATCGAGACCGCCCGAAGAGCATACGATACCCTTGATGAGTATGGAAAAACTAAAGTTACTAATTATGAAACTTTAGTTTCTGCCGAATCTACATTGAAGAAACTGAAAGAAGCAGAACCGCCGAGCAAGTCATCATCTTCAGATTCAACGTCCTCATCAAGTGGCTCGAAATCATCATCTTCAGATTCAACGTCCTCATCAAGTGGCTCGAAATCATCTTCCTCAAATTCTTCTTCAAAAAAGGAGACGGGTTCTTACTACAACCCTAAAGATGGAAGTTCGCTTTACGAATATAGCGACGGCTCAAAAGAAATCACTGACGGATACGGTAACGTCGGTAGAGACAAAGACGGCGATGGTAAGCTGGACGAAATCTCAACCGATGGCGGGCAGACTTGGAAGAAAAACAAGTAACCTAAGACATGTTAGAGGCAGGTAAATTATGAGCGGGAACAATAGTGGTGGGTGCATGCAGGTAATCATTATTGCATTGGGTATTTTCCTAGGGCTATGCCTGTTCGCCTTTGCGGGATGATAGACAGCACAAAAAAGCAGATTCTTTTTGAGGTCATGATGGCTGGCGTGATACTTGCTGCTTATTGCGCCAACCGCTACTTCCGTTTGTTTGACTGCTGCCTTCCTTTGTCGTTCACTCGATTTCACTTTGGCGACCTATGTGGCGGCATATTGTTTCCTGCATATACCAACTTAGTAGCTTTAGCCGTAACAAAAAACCCTTTGGTAATCAGTTTCAAACGTATAGTAGCACTCGAATTTGTCTGCTCTGTCGCATGGGAAGTGGTAGCGCCGCTTGTTCTTGCAAGAAGCACAGGTGACCCTCTAGATGCACTAACTTACTTTTGCGGAGGGCTAACGTACTTGATCTTTCGTCGCCTTTTTCTTAGCACGAAAACTAATTAATAAATAGAGTTTTTGTTTGTGATATAGCTAACTGCGTCCCAAGCCTCTTCTTTCTAGCTCTCTGTAGAGGCTTGGGCTGCTTACTCCTGTGAGTTCCTTTACCTCTCGCACAGTAGAACCGCTTTGATATAAGGCTATAGCTTTATCATAGGTCTTTGCAGATATGCGAGGTCTTCCTCCAAGGCTCTTGCCCTTACTTCTAGCCGTCTCGCGTCCCATTTGACAGTTATCTATGATCATTTCTCTTTGCCACTGAACTACGCTCATGAGAACTGTAATTGTCATTCTTCCAACAGGCGTAGATAGGTCTAGGTTCTCCTTCAAGCTTACTAAAGTAACACCCTTTTCGGTCAGAGCATCAACCGTTTCCAATAGCTGCTTGGTGCTCCTGGCAAGTCTCGAAAGGTCGCAAACAATCAATTCATCGCCCTCGCGAAGTCTTGAAATAACATCATCAAGCACCGGTCTTTTTTTTGCAACGCCTGAAATCTTCTCGATGAAGATATTCTCTTGCGGCACGCCGTAAGCAAGCAAAGCTTCTACCTGCCTTGATTCATCTTGCTCCTTGGTCGAGCATCTAGCTATTGCGAACTTCATCGCCGCCTTACCCTTCATCGAATCTCATTTGCTACAAAACATATTAACATAGAAACATTAGGTTTTGAAGATAGCGAATGAAGTAAAATAGGGTATCAGACAAAGCTAAAAGGTTGCTTTTGCCCCTTACTCCATAACTTATAACTTTTGAAGCATTGCAAAAATAATAAAAAGCTAGTCATTAGAAATGACTAATCTAGCTTCAAATCATTTACTTTTCGGGAATTAAAAAATTTGTTATAATATGAGTATCAAATATATTATGGTCAAGTTTTAGTAATTCAAACCAATCATTTTTTAAATCTAATAACAACGAATGCCAAAAGATAAGGCTATGTTTTTATAGGCATAGCCTGATTTTCTTTTGGCTTCAAGGTGTCATAAACCTACATATCAAAGCAAATCGAACACGACTACTAGAAAGGTTCTACAACTATGGGAAGAACGGAAGAAAGGAAAAACAACTTCAAGATATTATCTTGCGAAGTCCCCAACTCTCTATATAGAAAGCTGGATAGTGAAACCAAGTTGATGCGGAAAACAAAAAGCGAAGTGATTAGATCGGCGCTTAACCACTATCTGTATTCAGTAAATTAAGAAGGTGGCATTCGTTGAGAGAATCATATACATATACCTTCCCGAATCAGAAAATAGTAGAGGTGGTAAAAACAGAATGCAAGGATAAACTGTTTGCTATCTACAACATGGAAGTATTACTTATGGCTGCACAAAACCTCGATGCAGGCGCTTTCAAGTTATGGTGCTATCTCGCTATGAATCAAAACGGATATAAGTTTGCTTTATCAAGTCAAGATGCAAGGGAGAGATTCGGAATCAAGAAATCTCAATACGATACCGCTATAGCGAAGCTGAAGAGGCAGCGCTACTTGGTAAATACAGATGAAGAGAAAACGGAAGACGAAACACAATGGGGAAACCACTGGCGCTTCCACGATCTACAGCTAGACGAACTAAAGATAGGTGATTATGCTCCCTTATCCGATAACCAAACAAACGCTTATACCGAAACCGAACAAGTCTTGTATGAAAACCGAATGACCCCCATGAGTGAGGTTTCTGATAATGAAAACCATCCTTGTAGCAAAACCGATCAAGGCTTATTTGAAAACGATATAAGCGGTTGTATCGAAATAAGGCGTTCTTCGGTTGAAAATCAAACAAGAAATAATATAGATAAAATAAATAGTATAAATATAGAATACGACGATCACACCGACATAGAAGATAGCAGGAAACTACAGATCGGGAATCATCAAACTATTCCATACAGCAAAGAAGCGCTCGCTAGCGCTGAACTAATCAAAGAGATAACCAGCGTACCCGGCAACTATTACCTGATCAAAGAATCACTCAACAACAACGAGATTCCGGATGATCTAGAAGAACAATACAAGAGCTACCTTGTCGATGTAGATAACGGTCATATAGGTAACTTGTTCTCGATTTGATAGACATGTGCGGGGCTTCACGCTTCTGGCGAAGCTACCCCGCTTGATCGTGCTAAACATGCTAAACGCATGCCCGCACTCAATTCAAAAGAAACAATGATGCAAGTTGACCGTAAAGCCTTATAACTCTTTGATTTTGCTTTTGGAATACACAACTATACAGCACGGTTTTATCAACCACATCAAAGGAGATTCAAATATGAATATTGTTGAAAACTATAAACTGATATACGACGGTGCGGGAATGCACGAAATACTAGGATTGGCGAAGTCTCAAACCTATGCTAACGCTGCAAAGCAAGCTGATTCAAAAGCGCTTGCGGAATACTTCTTGGATAGGGTGAGATTCGATAGAGACTTTAGAACAAAATACTCGATAGATACAGGCAGCTTCAACATGAGTGTATCCAAAAGTGATTCAAATATTGCGAGACAAATTGACCACATACATGAAAATTGCGGCCAAGAGATAAGAAGCAAGTGGGCAAAGCCGCAACTGTCAGATAAAGAAGTAGTGGATGCTTTGTATGCGGATAGAATAGAAAAGGAACTCGCGAAGATCAGCGATAAAGTGGATGTTGTAATGCCTCTGTAAGGGCTAGAAGCGGTTTTGGAATGGCGTTTCAGATTGTGTGTGGGAAGTACGGCACAAAAGAAATATAGCGTCTTGTTCTTGGGATTATCCCAATACCACCCCCCCCCCCCATTTTTTGATACTTCTGAATAAAAAAGAGGGATGAAGCAATAGCCATCCCTCTAAAGTGCTGCATCATCTATCGAGTGACGATTCATTAAACGATTATTTATTCCAGTAGATTAGACCTTGGCTTTGCTTATCCGATCTTCGATACCCTCGATTGCAGCACCCAATTCTTCCAACTTCAAAAGGGAATCATATGAATCAAAACTGGATTGTACTTCGGTTGCAAACTTCACATCATCAGCCGAATACTTCTTGTTCGCGTTCTTTATCATATTGGTTAGCTTGCGTTTAAGAGAGGTTTTCAGCTTCTTAGAGGATACCTCGTCTTGAATGGATGGGAGAAGTTCGATAATGTTTACCCCTTCGTCCCTGTAGTCTTGATAGAGGTCTAGAAGGGCTTGGATAGCGTATGAATCAAGCAGTTCTATTTCCTTCTCGTATATCTCCGAATAAGGTGCTTCATCGTCCACCCAAGAAGTAAGGAGTTTGTATCTTGCGGCGTTTGCTTGAATCGTATCGAATGCCGTGCGTTCACGAACGCCCTTTCCTTTGTTGGTGATGACCATGTTGCCCTTTGCGTATCCCTGAGCGATTGCGATCAAGGTTTCCCACGCATCTTCGGTAAGTGCGAGATACAAGCGAAGGTCGTTATCCTCTAGAGCAAGAGCCAAAATCTCTTCCTGTACCTTCTTGCTGATGTTCATTAGCGATCCTTTCTATTGGAGGCTAAACCATTGAATAGGAATATATCACAATCGCTATTCATCTTCATCATCGTACAGTTCATAGGCGGGTTGATCTTTGCTGAAAGCTTTTCCGATGGTGTTGGCAGCAGCTTTCATTGCTGCGGGGTTTTCTGATGCGTAGGTCGATAGCATCACGGTTTTAGTATGTCCGAGCATCTTGGCCGCAGATGCTATGTCAACATTGTTCGCCACAAAAAAGGTTGCTGCATTGTGGCGTAAACTATGTAACGTTACTTCTTTTCCGAAGTGATCAACGATGTTGTACTTACTAACGAATCTCTTTACTTCGTTGGATAGCGTGGTTGGAGCCATGTACTTTACGGCTTCACCGATGACGAACCAAGAGTTATCAAAGGTTCCATATTTCTCTTCAACGGCTTTCTTTCTAACTTCCAAAAGCGGCAATAGCTGATCTGGAAAAGGGAATCGACGTTTAGAGGTTTCGTTCTTCGGGTCTTTGGTGTATGTGCCACCCTTAGCTATTCCTATGGATGTCTCCACGGAGATTTCCTTGCTTCTGAAGTCGATGTCTCGCCACCTAAGGCCGCATATCTCACCACGACGCATCCCGGTAAGAACAGCCAAATTGACAGCGATCCATATTGCATCGCCTTCGGAATACTCTTCGTTCAGCTTGTATATCAGTTCGTCTATCTGATCTGCATCGAGGAAGGTGATTCTATCCTTTCCTTTCTTCGGCTTGCGGATATGGTCGAAGGGGTTGTGCGTAATATCGCCCATGAAAAAGTAATGGTTGTACGTCTTGCATAGAATCGAATAGACCGTGTGGATCGTGCTTTGAGACAATCCTTTTGCTGCAAGCTTCGTCAGCCAATCGTCAATAATCGTGTTGGTTACGCTGCTAAAGCCGCAGTCCCCCAGAATAGGGAAGATATGATTTCTGCTGTAGGTCATCTGCATAGAGTATGTCGATTTCTCTATGAATGCCCTTCGTAACTGCTCGTCAAGAAAACTGGCGACCACATCTTGCACCGTCAGTTCGTTATTTCGGGCTACAGGATGCGATTCTTCGAGCCTTAAGGTTTCTGCCTCCCATGCTCGCAATTCTGGCTCAGCGTCTCGGCGAAGCTTCTGCTTAGAAACTTTCGTTACTTGGTGCCGTTTCTTTTCATCGTCTATTCGATAGGGTAGGATACCGCGCCATTTTCCGTCTTGGGTTTTTACGATGCTCAATTTGCAGTAATGCCGCATTTTGACCCCCTCGCTCGATAGTGTCTAGTATAGCTATCGACGTGTTGCATGATGGCCGCAGTATACAACATTATTGCAACAAAAATGCCCGCCAATAGTAAATGACGGGCATTCTATCAGGTATTATATTAGCTATTTACGAGAAGTCCTATTCCCACTCGATGGTGCCAATGGGCTTCGGGGTGAGGTCGTACACCACGCGGCAGATACCCGGGACTTCGGCCAGGATGCGGGCGGTGATCTTCTTGAGCAGCGCCCAATCGAGCTCGGGGACCTCGGCGGTCATGGCGTCGACGGTGTTGACCGCGCGGATGATGGCGGGCCACTCGAAGGCGCGCACGCCGTCGCGGACGCCGGTGGCGCGGAAGTCGGGGACGCTCACGAAGTACTGCCACACCTCGCCCTCGAGGCCGGCCGCGGCGAACTCGTCGCGCAGGATGGCGTCGGCCTCGCGCAGCGCCTCGAGGCGGTCGCGCGTGATGGCGCCGAGGCAGCGCACGCCCAGGCCCGGGCCCGGGAACGGCTGGCGCTCGACCATGCCCTCGGGCAGGCCCAGCTCGCGGCCGATGACGCGCACCTCGTCCTTGTACAGCAGCTTCACGGGCTCGCACAGTTCGAACTGCAGGTCGTCGGGCAGGCCGCCCACGTTGTGGTGCGCCTTCACGCCGTCGGACTCGAGGATATCGGGGTAGATGGTGCCCTGCGCGAGGAAGCTCACCTCGTCGCCCACACGGCGTGCCTCTTCCTCGAACACGCGGATGAACTCGGCGCCGATGATCTTGCGCTTCGCCTCGGGCTCGGCCACGCCGTCGAGCAGATCGAGGAAGCGCTCGGAGGCGTCGACGTACACGAGGTTCGCGTCGAGCTGGTTGCGGAACACGTCCACCACCTGCTCGCTCTCGCCTTTGCGCATGAGGCCGTGGTTCACGTGCACGCAGATGAGCTGCTTGCCGATGGCCTTGATCAGCAGCGCCGCCACCACGGACGAATCCACGCCGCCGGACAGGGCCAGCAGCACCTTCTGATCGCCTACCTGGGCGCGCACGGCCTCCACCTGCTCGTCGATGAACGCGTTTGCCAGCTCGGGCGTGGTGATTCGCTCCATGTCTTCGGGGCGCTTGTTGGGGTCCATTCGGGTGTCCTCCTCGTGTTCGGCAATGATCTGAGGGAATTATACGTGAAACGGGGCGGGTGTATATGCAGGTCGTTTGTTCTTTCGGGAAGACGCTCAGTATCCCATCTCGTGGAGCCGCGCGTCGTCGATGCCGAAGTAGTGGCCGATCTCGTGCACGACCGTCTTCCCGATCTCCTCGACGATCTCGGCGCGTGAGCCGAAGCAGCGCTCGTGGGGGCCTTTGAACACGGTGATGACGTCGGGGACGTCGCCGTCGTAGCCGTCGGCGCGATCGGGCAGCGACACGCCGTCGTACAGCCCCAGCAGCTCGTCGGCGCATACGGAAGCGCCCAGACAGTCGGGATCCTCTAGGGCGTCGAGGTGGTAGTCGTTCGGCTCGTCCTCCACGACGACGGCCACGTTCTCAAGCGCGTCGAGGAACCGCTCCGGGATACGCTCGAGCGCCTCCTCGACGGCCGATTCGAACTCGCTGTCGGTCATGCGGTGCATGGCGGCCTCCTTCGCCGGCGGGTGCGCGGGCCCGCGGCCCGCCCGGTTCGCTGAACCGGCAGGCACGAGTATACCCCATACGATTTATAGTGTGTGACGCACATTACCGTGCGATCTATGTTATAGTGTGCAACACACACTATCCGACGCGCCCACGATGCGGCGGCGCGCCGGGGCGAAACCGGAAGGGGGAGGGGTGGCGCACGACGACATCGTATCGAGCATGGTCCTCGAGCTGCGTCGCGGCACGCTGGTCATGCTCGTGCTGAGCCAGCTGCGCGAGCCGGCCTACGGCTACGCGCTGGTGAAATCGCTGGCCGACCACGGCATTCCCATCGAGGCGAACACGCTGTACCCGCTCATGCGGCGCCTCGAGTCGCAGGGGCTGCTGGCAAGCGTTTGGGACAACGGCGGCTCGAAGCCGCGCAAGTACTACCGCACCACCGACGAGGGCCTGCGCGTGCTGCGCGAGGTCGAAGCCCAATGGCGCGTGCTGTGCGGCGGGGTGGACAAGCTGTTGGGATCCGAAGGAGAGGACCGGGGTCATGCCGAACGATAACGACCTGATCGAGCGCTACCTGTACGCCATCACGCGGCGCTTGCCCGGCGCGCAGCGCGCCGACGTATCCGATGAGCTGCGCACGCTCATCTCCGACATGCTGGACGAGCGCTGCGGCGGCCTGCCGCCCACGGCCAAGGACGTGCGCGTCGTGCTCACCGAGCTGGGCACCCCGGGCGAGATGGTGCGCAAGTACACCGGCGGCGACGGCGCGTGCCTCATCGGCCAGCCGTACTACGCGCAGTACCTCTACGTGCTGAAGATCGTGCTCGCCTGCGTGGCCGGCGGCATGTTCGTCGCCGGGGCGCTGTCGCTCGCGACGGGCGCGGAAGGGGGCGTCCTCGGCGGCGTGCTCGAGGGCATCGCCTCCCTGATGGCGGCGCTCGCCTTCGCGTTCACGCTCGTCACCGTGCTGTTCGCCTTCTTCTCGCACCGCGGCATCGAGGTGGAGGTGATGGGGTCGCTCGACGACCTGCCGCCCGTGCCGCGCGACGCGAAGGCCTCCACGCGCGGCGACGCGGTGGCCGGCATCGTGTTCTCCATCGTGGGCGCCGTCGTGTTCCTGCTGTTCCCCGACGTGCTGAACGCGCTCAGCCACCGCGGAGACGGCGTGCCGTTCGACCCCTTCAATATCGATGCCATCCGCGCGTCGGCATGGGTCGTCGTCGTGTGGACGTTCGTGTGCATCGCGGGCGAGAGCTTCAAACTGGTGGAGGGCCGCTACACGAAGCGCTTGCTGGCGGTGACGCTCGCGTGCGACCTGCTCGCGCTCGCGCTGGCCGTCTTCTGGCTGACGAACTACCAGCTGGTGGACTCCCAGGCGATCGTCCAGGCGCTGCAGTCGTCGCGCGACACGCTGGACGGGCCGCTGCTGTGGGCGGTCTCGAACGCGCAGACCGCGTTCTGCGGCCTCGTGGCGGTGGCGCTCGTCATCGACGCCGTCGACTCCATCGTGAAAACGGTGCGCGCGCGGTAGGGGGGACGATCCTGCGGGCGCGCCCTCTGCGGAGGAGGGGCGCGCCCGCAGGGCCTAGATCGCGTCGGAGCGCAGGGAGTCCACGATGCTCGCGGCGTGGGAGCGGTGAAGGGCGTAGGCCACGCTGAGCGCCAGCACCGCGCCGACGATGGCCACGGCGGCGGCCACGTAGCCCCACGGCAGCGCGAACGCGAGGCCGGCGAAGGCCAAAGACGTGGCGCGGTACAGCCCGTAGGTGGCGAGCGCGGCCGCGGCCAGGCCGATGGCCAGCCCGCGCAGCGCGTAGCTCGCGCACTCGTAGGCCAGCATGCGGGCGAAGGCGCGGTTGCCCATGCCGATCGAGCGCAGCGTGGCGAACTCGCGCGTGCGCAGGATGATCCCGTTCGCCAGCGTGTTGAACACGTTGGCCACGGCGATGAGCGTCGTGATGACGGAGAAGCACAGCACGAACAGCTGGACGGCTTGCATGATCAGGCGGTTCTGGCGCGCCCGCTCCGCGATGTCGGTCACGTTGACGGTGATGGCGTCGGTGTAGTCGCGGGCGATCTCCTCGAGCTCGGCCGCGGCCTTCTCGTGGTCGGCCGCCGTGAACGAGAGGCCGGCGAACGAGTACGTGAAGGGGTTCTCGTGGTAGTCTCCCCGCCCGGCCGCGTTCGCGGCCACGCTCTCCGGCAGGATGATGGAGGGGAACTGGTTGTTGCCCGAGATGGCGTTCACCGCGGCGGGCTCCTCGGAGACGAGGGCGCCGATCTCGAGGGAGACGGCCGTGGCGGCCTCGTCCAGCGCGGCGACGGTCAGGCCGGCGCCGTCCCCGGGCTCCTGCGCCTGGTCGAGGTAGCCGACGACGGGTTGCCCGTCCGCGCCCTCCTGAACGCCCATGATGCTGAACCCTTCGCGCGCCTCGATGGCGTACAGGTCGATGCCGCCCGTCGCCGCGAACGGGGCCGCGGACACGTAGGTGCCGTCGGGCATGGTGTCCTGGTAGGTGTTCAGGCCGATGGCGCGCGGGTTTTCCGGATCGGCGTAGGCATCCGCGTCGAGGCCCAGGTCGGCCACGAGCGCGTTCCAGGACGCCTCGTCGACGTAGAAGACGGCGACGCTGCCGTAGTAGGTTCCGTCGGCGCCGAACGAGGACGGCACCCAGGCGGCGCTCACCTGCTCGTCGTAGGCCGCGCGGGCGCGGCGCGCCTCGTCGGAGATCATGCTCGCGCCGATGACGCCCTCGGCCTGCCCCTGACGGCACGAGCCGATGAGCTCGAGGCCGTCGATCCTGCTCACGCGCGCGAGCATCTCGTCGAAGGCGGCGGCGTTCTCCGACAGGTCGCCGACTTCGCGCATGCCGGCGTTGTTCGCATGGGCGGACACCACGATGTCCGCCCCGCTCGCGGCCCCGTTCGTGCTGGCGGCCCGGTCGGACAGCGGGGCGAGGTACAGCGCCACGCTGCCGGTGACCACCACGAGCGCCACGCTCACGGCGAGCGAGGCCACCACGGTGCGCCCGCGCGAGGCGGCGCGCGAGAGGTTGCGGTGGGCGACGAACCCGGGGACGCCGAAGATCCTGCCTGCCGCCCCGGGCCGCACGGCCGCGCCGCCCGCGCGCCGCCTCGAGGCCGCGGCCCGTTCGGCGCGCTTCGACAGGCGCACGTCCCGCGTCTGCCGGATGGCGTCCACGGCCGAGACGCGCGCGGCGCGGGCCGCGGGCACCCAGGCGCTCACCAGCAGCGTCGCGAACGACAGCGCCGCCGCCGCGGCCAGCGCGCCCGCGTCCACGTGCACCGGGAGCCCCGTCGCGCCCGAGCCCAGCATCGCGGCGAACGCCTCCTGCGACGCCGCGAACACGCCGGCCGTGCCCGCCACGCCGGCCAGCAGGCCGAGGGGCACCCCGAGCGCGCCCAGCAGCAGCGCCTCCGCCAGCACGGTGCGCCGCAGTTGGCGCTTCGAGGCGCCGAGCGAGGCCAGCAGGCCGAACTGCCGCGTGCGCTCGGCCACCGAGATGGCGAACGCGTTGTAGATGAGCGACACGGACGCCACCACGATGACCGCGGCCAGCACGGCGGCCACCATCCACAGCGTCCCCCAGATGGGGCGGTTGTCGGCGATGCCGAGGTACGCGAACAGGTTCGTGTGGTACAGCGTGGTGTCGGCGCTCTCGAGCCCCGTCGTCTCCTCGAAGAACGTCTGCATCTCGTCGCGGCTGCCGATGCCCTGCGTCACGACGTAGGCGCCCATCATCGGCTCGCCGTCGGCGTCGACGACGGTCGCGGGCGCATCGGCGGCGTTCAGCGCGACCGACGACGAGCTGGCGGCGGTGTAGTTGTTCGCGAGGTAGGGCGGCTGGTGCTCGTAGAAGCCCGTCACCTTGAGGGTGCGGGGTCGGGCGTCGACGACGACCTCCTCCTCGCCGTCCGTCGTGCGCGCGCCCAGGTCGGCCGTCACGACGGTGCCCACTTCCACGGGGCCGTCCGACGCCACGCCGCCCTCGCCGTCCGCGCCGAGCGTCTCGCCCTTGAAGTAGTCGGGCAGCACGATCTCGTCGGCCGTCCGGGGCATGTCGCCCTCCACGAGCTCGGGCATGAGCGCGAACGGCGCGCCGCCGGGCTCGCCCGTGCCCTTGACCGTGGTCGGCAGGCTCTTGAGCGTGAGGAAGGTGCCCAGGTAGCGGGCGTCTTCCTCCGACAGCGCCGCCGTGCCGCCCTTCGCGAACGACGCGAGGTCGCTCACCCGGTCGCTTTCCGCGAGCGCGTCGACGGCGGATGCAGGAACCTCGGATGAGAACACGTGCCACGACCCCTCCGTGGCGCTGGTGCGCTCGAGCATCCCCGCCTGCACGCTGGCCACGCTGGTCAGCACGGCGGCCAAGAGCGCTGCGGACAGCGCGATGCCGACCACCGTCACGGCGGTGCGCACGCGATTCGCGCTGAGCGTGCGCAGGGTGAAGCGCGTGAATATGCCCGTCATCACCGCCGCCTCTCGTCGGAGGAGACGCGCCCGTCCTCGATGGCGATGACGCGGTCGGCCATGCAGGCGATGTCCTCGTCGTGCGTGATCACCACGAGGGTCTGGTCGAACCGCTTGTTCGACTCGCGCAGGAGGGCCATGATCTCGCGCGAGTTGCGCGAATCGAGGTTGCCGGTGGGCTCGTCGGCCAGCACCACGGCCGGGGCGTTCATGAGCGCGCGCCCGATGGCTGCGCGCTGCTGCTGGCCGCCGGACAGCTGGTTGGGCAGGAAGCGCTCATGGCCGCGCAGCCCCAGGCCGCCCAGCAGCATGTCGAGGCGCTCCTCGTTCACGGCGCGCCCGTCCATGAGCACGGGCAGCGTCATGTTCTCCACCACGTTGAGCACGGGGATGAGGTTGTAGAACTGGTAGACCAGCCCCACGTCGCGGCGGCGCAGCACGGCCAGCTCCTCGTCGGAGCGCGCGTACACGTCCGCGCCGTTCAGCAGCACCGTGCCCGAGGTGGGGCGGTCGACGCCGCCCATGAGGTGCAGAAGCGTCGACTTGCCCGACCCCGACGAGCCGACGATGGCGACGAACTCGCCGGCCGCCACGCTGAACGACACGTCGTCGAGCGCCGTGAGCGCCGTGGGGCCGCTTCCGTACACCTTGGTGAGATGGTCGATGGTCAGGATGTCCATGATGAGCCTTTCTCGCTGACAGTCTACGGAACAGTGTGGCAGCCCGCGCTTGCGCGGGCGTGAACGCTCGGTGACGGAATTGTCATATTGGCCGCCGCGGGGCGGGCTGCGAGCCGCGGCGCGGCTGCTCGGAGCGGTGCCGCCCGCCGCGCGCTACACGATGACCTTGGGGAACGTGAAGTCGAAGCGCGCGCCGCCCGCCTCGCGGTCGTTGCCCGCGCGCAGCGTGCCGCCCTGGGCGACCGTGAGCGCCTGGGCGAGGGCCAGGCCGATGCCGAACCCCTCGGAGCCTTCTCCGCGGTAGAAGCGCTCGAACAGGCGGGGGAGGTCCTCGTCGGCGATGCCCGGCCCCGTGTCGGTGACGCGCAGGCGGCAGGCGACGGCGTCCTCGACGGCGCGCACGCGCACGGTGCCGCCGGCGGGGGTGTGCTCCATGCAGTTCTTGAGGACGTTGCCCAGCGCCTCGGCCGACCAGGCGGCGTCCCCCGTGAACGACGCGCCGTCCGCGACGTCCACCTCGCAGGCCACGTCGCGCAGGTCGAAGGCGCCGGCGAGCGGGGCCAGCGCGTCGCGCACGAGCTTCGCCGCGTCCACGGGGTGCGCCTGCACGCGGATGGCGCCGGCGTCGGCCTTCGCCAGCTTCAGCAGCGCGGTCACGAGCCAGCCCACGCGGTGGACGAGCGCCTCCAGCTCGTGGAGCGCCCGCGTGCGCTCGGCCTCGTCGGCGGCGCGCTCGACGGCGCCGATGAGCAGCCCCATGGCCGTGAGCGGCGTGCGTATCTGGTGCGACACGTCGGCCAGCGCGTCGGCCAGGGCGTTCTTCTCGGCGTCGAGGCGCTCGGTGGCGGTGCGCAGGGCGGCCACCATCTTCGCCAGCTCGTTCTTGAGCACCGCGAGGTCGCCCTCGCGGTAGTCGGAGAAGTCGATGCGCCGCCCGTCGTGCAGCACCTCGTCGACCTCGGCGGCAAGCCGCGCGATCTGGCGGTAGCGGCGCGCGGAGAACGTCGCGAACAGCGCGCAGGCCACGATGCCGGACGCGAGCGCCCACAGCCCCGCGCGCGGCCCCTCGATCGCGGCGGCCGCCGCGGCGACGGCCGCCAGCGCGCCGGCGAGCAGCGCCAGCTGGCAGGAGAATGAGCGGTTCCTCAGAAGCCCCATGTCACGCCCCCGTCCGGTAGCCCAACCCGCGCACGGTGAGGATGAGCCGCGGGTTTCCGGGGTCGTCCTCCACCTTGTCGCGCAGCCGCTTGATGTAGACGCTCAGCGTGTTGTCGCTCACGTACTCGCCGGCGCTGTCCCAGATGGCGTTGCGCACGTGCTCGCGCGTGACGAGCTTGCCCTGGCTCTGCGCGAACAGCAGCAGCAGCCGGTACTCGAGCGCCGTGAGCGCCACGTCGCGCCCGGCCTTGCGCACGCACGCCGCGCCCGCGTCGACCTCCACGTCGCCCAGACGCAAAAGCGACGCGGCGGCGTTCGTGCGGCGCAGCACCGAGCGGATGCGCGAGAGCAGCTCGCGGGCGCGGAAGGGCTTGGCGATGTAGTCGTCGGCGCCCATGTCGAGGCCGGCCACGGTGCTGTACTCGTCGTCGGAGGCCGTGAGGAAGATGACGGCGGGCGCGGGGTCGCACGCCTTGGCGGCGGCGCACACGGCGAACCCGTTGCCCTGCGCCAGCGCGACGTCCACGAGCGCCAGGTCGAAGCGCTCCGCGTCCAAGAGGGCGACGGCCGCGTCCTGGCCGGCGGCCGATGCCGTCTCGTAGCCTTCCGATCGCAGCAGGTCCGTCAAGCTGGCGACGATGGCCGCATCGTCTTCGACGAGCAACATGCGCATGGTGCGTCCTTCCCTTCGAGTGCTTCGCGTCCACGGTAGCAGAAAACCGGGGAAAGGGGAGGGGCGATCAGCCTTCTTCGTCGTCGACGAACTCCAGAAGGTCGCCGGGTTGGCAGTCCAGCTCCTTGCAGATGGCGTTGAGCGTTTTGAAGCGCAGGCCGCTGACCTTGCCGTTCTTGAGCTTCGACAGGTTGCCGTCGGCGATGCCCACCCGTTCGGCCAGATCGCCCAGGGAAACCTTGCGATCGGCCATCATCCGATCGAGGCGCAGCAGGATAGCCATGCCGCCCTCCTAGATGATCTCGAAGTTCTCGTCCTGGACGAGATACCCGTACTCGAGTATCTGCCCGAGGCAGAACACGATGGCGGCCAGCATGAAGGCGAACATGACCGACTCGTCCACGAGCGCGCCGGACGGCGTTCCGGTTTGGATGCTGAAGATCGTCCAGTACAGCCATTTCGGCACGGTGAGCGCCGCGAACAAGAGCACGGCCGCCGCCTTGATCCTGCGCGGCAGCGCGGCGAAGAACGGCGTCTCCTCCCGGTTGATGCGCAGGAAGACGAAGGCGACGTACACGGCCAGCGCGATGAGCAGGGCGTCCCTGAACAGGCTCATGCCGCGCCGCGCGGAGTCGGGATTCGACAGCGCCCCGCCGGTCGTCAGCCAGTCGACGATGAGGATCGACGTCTGAATGCCGAACATGAGCGCGATGAGGAGGATCGCGACGAACGCGGTCATGCTGGTTGCCTTGATCTTGGCGCGCGTCTTGTCCATACGGGCCTCCCTGCTCTCGGATGGCCCCAGTATACGCCGGAATATGCCGTATTACGATATGAATATGACGTTTTACGTCAAATCGGACGGTTTGTCGATCTACAGGTCGACCCAGAACTTCGAGTTCTTGTACAGCTCCTCCACCTTGTTGCGCGCCCAGGGCGTCTTGCGCAGGAACGACAGCGAGCTCTTGAAGTTCGGATCCTTCTTGAAGCAGTTGATCCTGATGCGCTTGGCCAGGCCGTCCCAGCCGTACTTGTTCACCAGCTGCTTGAGCATCGTCTCCAGCGTGATGCCGTGCAGCGGGTCGTTGGGGTGCTGGCGGTCTGCGGGGTTGTCGGGCATGGGCTCTCCGTGTTCCTCTCGTGGCGTACGCGTTCCATCATGACGCATTTCGGCCCGAACCGCCGCGTGAAAACGGGAAACGCCGCCCGAACGGACGGCGTTTCCGCATGCGGGGCCCGTCTTAGCGGCGGCCCATCGCCCATACCGCGCGCACGCCGAGGAGCGTGAACGCCGCGACGGCGACGGCGCCCGCCGCGCCGCTGGCGATGAGCCCGCCGACGAGGCATGCGCCGTGCCCGTGGCGATGCCCGTGCCCTCGGCAGGACCGGGCGTCGGATGCCTCCGGCGCGTTCGGCATCCCGGGCGACTCGGGCACCGCCGTCGCGTCCGATGCGCAGGGCGCGTCGCGTTCCTCCTCGTTTCCCATGAGGGTGTCGAGCCCCCGGCCGAGCGCGGCGGGACGGCCGCTTCCTTCTTTCGCGTTCATGGTTGCCTCCTTCTGCTTGGGCTTGTCCTTCCACGCAGCACCCTACGCCCGGCCGTCGGCGGCGCAGCGGGAGGACGAGCGGCGTGAGCGTCGCGCGACGCAGCTGTAACGTTCGGTTGGGAAACGGGGCCGCGCAAAGGCGGGCGGGAGCTAGAGGTCGGAGGAGACGAAGCTGTCGATGACGCGCAGCGCGGGATGGGCCGCGATGCCGCCCACGAGCGCGCCGCCCGCCCCGACGACCCAGTCGAAGAGGCTGAAGGGGTGGTCGGGCACCATGAGCGACACCGCGCCGTCGGCGATGCCGAGCACGCACGTGACCAGCACGGCCACCGCGCAGGCGGTGAACAGCCCCATGTGCTGCCACAGCGCGTTGGCCAGCAGGAAGCTGAGCACGGCGAACTCGATGAAGTACGCGACGGGCGAGGGCGCGCTCACGGCGGGCCCGAAGTACACGACGGCCGCCCACGCGACGACGAGCGCCCAGCGCCCGAAGACGACGAAGCGCCGCCGCCCCGACATGCGCGGACGTTCGTTCTCGGTATCTTGTCGCCGGTCATCCATGAGCGCACCATACCACGCAGCCCGCCCCCGACCTCGACACGGGTACCGTACCGTTGCCTGCGCCGAGGACGAAAGGGAACAAATGTTTCACGTGAAACATTCGAAGTAGCAGCGGCTTGCAGAGCGCGCGAGGCATTGTACCCTGACTCTCCTCGCTGAGGAACGCCAGGGTGGCGCGCGAGACGACGCAAGGAGGGCGGGGACGCCGATGAGCTCGAGGCCGATGCGCCGTCGCGGAGGGGGGCTGGGCCGATTCCCCGGAGGCATTCCGCCCCCCCCCCACGGCGACGTCCGCGGGGGGGCTTGTCGGGGACGGGCCCGCGCCGGGCATCGCGCCCCGAACAGGGAACCCGTACAAATGTTTCACGTGAAACAGTGAGTGCGGGTTCCGCCTCGGCCGCGCGTGCCGGGCGGCGATGCGCAGCTGCGGGCCCCGAAAACGCGCCGTGCCGCCCCGGGGGGGGCGGCACGGTCGGCGACTCGCTTGGCGGATGCGCGGCTCGCTACTTCCTCACGTTCATGGCGCGCATGGCGTTGAGGATGGCGATCACGGCCACGCCCACGTCGGCGAACACGGCCAGCCACATGTTGGCGATGCCCACCGCCGCCAGGATCAGCACGAGGAACTTCACGCCGAGGGCGAACACGATGTTCTGCCACACGATGCCCATGGTCTTGCGGGCGATGTGGACGGCCTTCGCGATGTTCGAGGGCTTGTCGTCCATGAGCACGACGTCGGCCGCCTCGATGGCCGCGTCCGACCCCATCGCGCCCATGGCGATGCCGATGTCGGCGCGGGTGAGCACGGGCGCGTCGTTGATGCCGTCGCCCACGAACGCCAGCTTGCCCTTGCCGGCGCCGTGCGCGTGCGTCTCCTCCAGCAGCCTCTCCACTTCCGCCACCTTGTCCTGGGGCAGCAGCTGCGCGCGGAACTCGTCGATGCCGAGCTCGCCCGCCACGGCGGCGGCCACGTCGGCGCGGTCGCCCGTCAGCATGACGGTCTTCTTCACGCCGGCCGCGCGCAAGGCGGCGATGGCCTCGGCCGCGTCGGGCTTGATGACGTCGGCGATGACGATGTGGCCGATGTAGTCGCCGTCGAGCGACACGTGCAGGATGGTGCCGGTCAGCTCGCAGTCGTGGCAACCCACGCCGCACTCGCTCATGAGCTTGTCGTTGCCCACGAGCACCACGTGCTCGTCGATGCGCGCCCGCACGCCGTGGCCGCTCTGCTCCTGCACGTCGTCGATGCGCTGCTGGTCGATGGGCCCCGAGTAGGCCTGCTTGACCGACAGGGCGATCGGGTGGTTCGAGTACGCCTCGGCGTGCGCCGCGATGGACAGCAGCCGGTCGGGGTCGATGTCGGCCTCGGGATGCACGGCCACCACGTTGAACGAGCCGTCGGTGAGCGTGCCGGTCTTGTCGAACACGACCGTCTCGGTGCCGGCGAGCGTCTCCAGGTAGTTGCTGCCCTTCACGAGGATGCCCAGGCGCGAGGCGCCGCCGATGCCGCCGAAGAACGACAGGGGCACGCTGATGACGAGCGCGCAGGGGCACGACACCACGAGGAAGATCAGCCCGCGCTGCACCCAGTCGGACCAGTTCTGGCCCAGCAGCAGCGGCGGCACGACGGCCAGCAGCACCGCGATGCCCACGACCGCCGGGGTGTAGTAGCGCGCGAAGCGGGTGATGAAGTTCTCGGTCTTGGCCTTCTTCTCGGCGGCGTTCTCCACGAGCTCGAGGATGCGGCTCACGGTGGACTCGCCGAAGGGCTTGGTCACGCGAACGGTGATGAGGCCGGTCATGTTGACGCAGCCCGAGATGATCTCGTCGCCCGCGCGCACCTCGCGCGGCACCGACTCGCCGGTGAGGGCCGCGGTGTCGAGCTGCGAGGTGCCGCTCGCCACGACGCCGTCGAGCGGCACGCGCTCGCCGGCTTTCACGACGATCTCGTCGCCCACAGCCACCTCGTAGGGATCCACCTGCACGAGCTGCCCGTCGCGCTCCACGTTGGCGAAGTCGGGCGCGATGTCCATCATGTCGGCGATGGACTTGCGGCTCTTGCCCACGGCGTAGCTTTGGAACAGCTCGCCCACCTGGTAGAACAGCATGACGGCCGCGCCTTCGGCCATGTGCGGGTCGCTGTCGGGGAACAGCACGAGCGCGAAGGCGCCGATGGTGGCCACGCTCATGAGGAAGTTCTCGTCGAACACCTGGCCGTGGCCGATGTTCTTCGCCGCGCGCAGCAGCACGTCGTAGCCGGCGATGAGGTAGGGGACGAGGAAGAGCGCGAACTCCACCCACAGCGCCGCCGTCTCGCTGCCGAGCCACGTCGACAGCGGAAGCAGCTCCGCCACGACGTACACGACGACGAACAGCGCGATGGCGAGGATGATGCGGTTCCTCGTGCGTTTCTGTTTCTTGTTCATGATCTCCAACCTTGTGGTCCGGGGAAGAGCGCAACGCACCGCCGGAATGTTTCACGTGAAACATCCGTTCGTGCAATCGGCTCTTCGATTGTCAGCGGGCGGTTAGCGCAGGATGACGCAATCCGGCTCGATCTTCTGGCAAACGCGCTCGGCTTCGTCGAGCACCGCGTCGAAGCGGTCGTCGTCGGCTTCCAGCACGAGCTTCTGCGTCATGAAGCTGACCGTGGCGCTTTTCACGCCGTCGATGTTCTTGATGCCGTTCTCCATCTTGGCGGCGCAGTTCGCGCAGTCGAGGTCCTGGAGTTTGAAGGCTTTGCGCATGGGTGTTCCTTTCGATAGGGGCGTTCGTCGGGTTGTTCGTTGCTTGTCGTTCGCTATTCGCAGATGTGGGTCATGCCCTGGGCGAGCATGGTGTACACATGGTCGTCGGACAGCGAGTAGATGACGTTCTTGCCGTCGCGCTGGAACTTGACGAGGCGGGCCTGCTTGAGCGTGCGCAGCTGGTGCGACACGGCGCTTTGCGTGGCGCCGATGAGCTCGGCGAGGTCGGCGACGCACAGTTCCTGGCCCATGAGCGCGTACAGCATCTTGATGCGCGTCGTGTCGCCGAACACCTTGAACAGGTCGGCCAGGTCGTACAGCAGCTCCTCGTCGGGCATGCTCTCGGGCCCCGGCCCGGACGCGCCCGCGTGCTCGGCGCAGCCGCACGAGCAGCCGTTGTCGTGCGCGCTCTCCGCGAGGGCGGCGCCGTCGTCGGGGGCCGGCGCGGTCTTGCTCTGGTTTTGCTTCATCCTGTTAACCTCTCAACATATGATCAACTGTTCATAAGTATACGGAGGAGACGCGGCCTGTCAAGGGGGAAGGGGGAGAATTTCCCGCTTGTTGCATTTACAACGAAGGGCGCCGCCGCCGCGTGCTATGCTCGCGAGCATACCGACGAGAGCGCGCGGGAGCGCATGCAGGAGGAACCTTATGATACGGAAGATCATCGAGATCGACGAGGCGGCGTGCACCGGCTGCGGCCTGTGCGTGACGGCGTGCCATGAAGGCGCGATAGGCCTGGTGGGCGGCAAGGCGCGCCTGCTGCGCGACGACTACTGCGACGGGCTGGGCGATTGTCTGCCGGCGTGCCCGACCGGCGCCATCGCCTTCGTCGAGCGCGAGGCCGAGGCCTACGACGAGGCGGCCGTGCTGGCGGCGCAGGGCCGGGCGGAAGCGGATGATGCGGAAGCGGTCGCGCCGGTCGCGCCGCGCCCCTCCGAGCTGGCATCGTGGCCGGTGGAGATCAAGCTCGTCCCCGTGCAGGCGCCGTACTTCCAGGGCGCGCACGTGCTGATCGCCGCCGACTGCACGGCGTTCGCCTACGCCGACTTCCATCGCGACTTCATGCGCGGCCGCATCACCCTCATCGGCTGCCCGAAGCTGGACGCCGTCGACTACAGCCAGAAGCTCGAGGCCGTCTTCGCGGGCAACGACATCGCCTCGGTCACCGTGGCGCGCATGGAGGTTCCCTGCTGCGGCGGCCTCGAGCACGCGGCGCGCACGGCCCTCGAGCGCAGCGGCAAGGACGTGCCGTTCGAGGTGGCGGTGATCTCCACGCGCGGAGACCTGCTCGAGCGGCGGTAGCGCCCCGCGACGGCACGGCGCCGCGGCGACCATGGCACCGCAACATCGCCGCCGCGACGGCGTCGCGCCACCGTCGCGAGAATGTTTCACGTGAAACATTTGTACGGGTTTGGCGCTGGCGGGTTCGGGGCAGGCGGGGCGCGTGGGGCCTGCGGCGTTCCGCCTGCAATTTCGTTCAAGCGGGGCGCGCTCGTTCATGGTATCGTTTCCTGCTTGGACGAAAGGGTTCGCATGGAAACGATCGAAGCATGGAACGAGCGCCCCGATGTGGCGGGCGCGCGCTTGGCCGACCCCGACATGGGGGCCGAGAATCGGCGCATCGCGCCGTTCGGGCCGTGCCCGGGCGTGGAGTTCGTCACCCTCGAGGGCATCGTGCAGCCCTTCCCGCTGCACTTCCACGACTTCTGGACCATCGGGCAGATGGTGGGCGGCGGTCGTCGCATGCGCTGCCGGGCCGAGGAGCACGTGCTGGGCCCCGACGACTTCGTGCTGTTCGAGCCGGGCGAGGTGCACGGCTGCGAGCCCGTGGGGAAGGCGCCGCTGGCGTATCGCAGCATCGTCGTCCCCGACGAGCTTTTCTCCCAGGTGGTGGGCGAGGCTCTCGGCGTGCCGGGCCCGCATCGCTTCAAGACGGTGGTCACGCGCGACGTGTCGCTGTCGGCCTGCATGGCGCGGTTGTACGCGTTCGCGTGGAGCGAGGGCGCCGACCCGCTCGAGGAAGAGGAGGCCCTGCTCGCCCTGCTGGCGCGCGTGGCGCGCTGCTGCGAGGGCGGCCGGCCGCCCTCGCCTTCCCCCGTCTCGGCGACCGCTTCCGAAGCGGCGGTCGCCCGGGCCCGGGCGCTCGTCGACGAGGCCTACGCCGCGGAGCTGACGCTCGCCGACCTGGCGCAGGCCGCCGGGCTGTCGCGGTTCGCCCTCATCCGCGCGTTCTCCGACGAGACGGGCCTCACGCCCCATCGCTACCTGCAGGCCGTGCGGGCGAACCGTGCCCGCGACCTGCTGGCTGCGGGCGACGCCCCGGCCGAGGCGGCTGCGCGCGCCGGGTTCTCCGACCAGGCGCACATGACCCGGGTGTTCAAGTCGTTCTACGGCGTCACGCCGGGCCGCTACCGCAGCGCCGCGCGCGCTTCGCGCGAGGGGCGCTAGCATGGCCGCGGCAGACGTCCGGGCGGCGGACGACGCGCAGGCGCAGCAGCGGCCCGCCGTGCGCGGGCACGCGCTGGCGCTCGTCACCGTGCTCGTGTGGGCCGTGACGTTCGTGTCCACGAAGGTGCTGCTCGTGCATCTCGCGCCCATCGAGATCCTGTTCTTCCGCTTCGTGATCGGCTTCGGCGCGCTCGCGCTGCTGCGCCCGCGCATCCTGCGCGTGCAGGGCTTCAAGGAGGAGCGCTGGTTCATGCTGGCGGGCGCCACCGGCGTCACGCTGTACTACCTGCTGGAGAACATCGCGCTCACGTTCACCACGGCCTCCATCGTGGGCGTGGTCGTGGCGGCGGCGCCGCTGTTCACCGGCATCGCCTCGGCCGTAGCGCTCAAGGAGCGCCTGCGCGCGCCGTTCTTCGCGGGCTTCGCGGTGGCCATGGCGGGCGTGTGCCTGGTCAGCTTCGCGGGCGGCGCGGCGGGGCTGGCGGGGGAGGACGGCCTCGGCCAGGCGGGCCTCGCGGGCGTGGCGCTGGCGCTGGCGGCCGCGGGCACGTGGGCCGTGTACTCCATCGTGACGAAGAAGCTCTCGACGTTCGGCTACGACAGCATCCTCGTCACGCGCCGCACGTTCGCCTGGGGACTTGCGTTCATGCTCCCGACGCTGCCCGTCCTGGGCTTCTCGCCCGACTGGGCCTCGCTCGCCGCGCCCGAGATGTGGGGCAACCTCGTGTTCCTGGGGCTGGGCGCCAGCGCGCTGTGCTTCGTGACGTGGAACATGGCGGTGAAGGAGCTGGGGCCCGTGAAGACGAGCCTGTACATCTACCTCGTGCCGGCGCTCACCGTGCTGGCCTCGGCGGCCGTGCTGGGCGACCCGCTCACGCCGCCCGTCATCGCCGGCGTGGCTCTGACCATCGTCGGGCTGTTCCTGTCCGAGCGCGGCAAGTAGCTTCGCGCCTTGCGGGGCCGCGTCGCCCGGGGATGATGCTCCAAGCAGGAAACCAGAACGGATGTTTCACGTGAAACATCCGTTCTTGGCGAGCCCCCCGCTCCGTTTGCGTGCGGTTTTCACCCCGATGTCGCAGCGGCGCAAGGCGACGTGGCGAATGGCGAGCTGGGGAAACGCCCACGATCGGGAGGCCGCGGCCGCCGCCGTCCGCTAGCGCTCGGGTGCGACGCTCAGCTCGATGGCGCCGCGGTCGAGCAGCGGCCCGTAGACGCCGCGCAGCCACAGCGCCGGCTCGCCGGAGCCCAGCACGAGCGGCATGCGGTTGTGCACGGCGGCCACCGCCTCGTTCGGCTCGGTGGTGACGAGCGAGAACCGGCCGCGGTCGTGGATGCCCGCCAGCAAAAGCGGCGCGCCGTCGCGAGGCTCGAAGGCGTACTGGCGCTTCACGGGCCGCCCGGTGCGCGCGCTCGGCACCGTCTCGGACGCGTGCGACTCGTAGAAGCCCCAGGCGGGTATCAGGCAGCGGCGCCGCGCGAAGGACGACGACCACATGCTGCCGTCGTCGCGCAGCGCCGTCTCGATGCGCGTGTTGAACACGGGCCCGTTCTTCCACGGAACCTCGTATCCCCAGGCCATATGCGCCACCGCAAGGCCGCACCCGTCGCCCGTGGCCACGATGAGCGGCACCACCGACGAGGGGAACGCTTCCGCGCGCGGCGGGGCCGCGGGAGCTTCGGGGGCCGCGGGCCCGTCGTCGAACAGCGACAGTTGCGCCGCCGCGCCGCAGCGCGCCTCCTGCGCCTCCCGCGTCCGCGCGGCCTGCACGGCTCCGGGAGCGTCGGCGGGCGCGAACAGGTGCGCCTCGTAGTCGGCCAGGGGATCGAGCGAGGCCAGCTCGCCGGCATGGTCGGCCAGGTCGCGCTCGATCTCCGCGGCGATGCGCGCGACTTCGTCGCGGTCGACGGGTATGAAACGGCGGCACATCGGCGGCTCCTTCCTCGCGTTCCTGCACGCCTCCAGTGTAGCGGTTCGCGGGCCGCTGCGGGGTTGCCGCGCGGTGTCCTTCGCGTGACGGCCGCCTTCCGCCGCTCGCCGCGCCGACCGCCGGCCGATCCCGGAACGGGGGTTGACAATACCCGTGAGGGGTATATACTCACGCCCAGATACCCACACGGGGTATAGAGGAAAGGAGCGTCATGGCCGAGAAGAACCCGCAGCCGGAGGAAGCCGGCTGCTGCTGCCGCCGCAAGGAGACGCCGCGCTCGGAGGAGCTGCAGGCCGACCTGCAGAAGCGGCTCAACCGCGTCATCGGGCAGCTGGGCGGCATCAAGACCATGATCGACGACAACCGGTACTGCGGCGACGTGCTCACGCAGCTCGCCGCCGCCGAAAGCGCCGTGCACAGCATCTCGTCCGTCATGCTGCAAAACCACCTGGAAACCTGCGTGGTGGAGCAGATCAGGCGCGGCAACGTGGAGGTCGTCGACGAAGTGATGCAGCTCATGAAGAAGTTCTCGCGATAAGCGGATGTTTCACGTGAAACATCCGTTCGTCTGAAGGAGTACAAGGTGAAACAAGCATTCGATGTGACCGGCATGACGTGCGCGGCATGCTCCGCGCGCGTGGAGAAGGCGACCCGGGCCGTGCCCGGCGTCGACGACGTCGCCGTGAACCTGCTGAAGAACAGCATGGAGGTGACGTATCGCGACGGCGCGGAGCCGGCGGCCGTCGCGAGCGCCGTCGAGGCCGCCGTGGACAAGGCGGGCTACGGCGCCTCCGCGCGCGTCCCGGCGGGCCAGCAGGCGCCGGGCGCGGGAAGCCGCGCGGCCAAGGCGCGCCCCGTGGCCGACGCGGCCGCCGAGGCGAGGCACGTGCGCATGCGCCTCATCGTGTCCGCGGTGTTCACGATCCCGTTGTTCTACCTGTCCATGGGGCACATGTTCGGCTGGCCGCTGCCCGGGTTCTTCCTGGGCGACGAGAACGTGCTCACGTTCGCGTTCACGCAGTTCCTGCTGTTGCTGCCCGTCGTGTTCGTCAACTTCAAGTTCTTCCGCGTGGGCTTCAAGACGCTGTTCCACGGCGCGCCGAACATGGACTCGCTCATCGCGCTCGGCTCGACGGCGGCCACGGTGTACGGCATCTACGCCATCTACAAGATCGGCATCGCGCTGGGCGCGGGCGACCTGCACGCCGCGCACCTGGCGGCCATGGACCTGTACTTCGAGTCGGCGGCCATGATCCTCACGCTCATCACGCTGGGCAAGTACTTCGAGGCGCGCGCGAAGGGCAAGACTACCGACGCCATCGCCAAGCTCGTGGACCTCGCGCCGAAGGAGGCCACGCGGCTCGTGGACGGCCGCGAGGAGCGCGTCGCGGTGGAGGCGGTGCGCGCGGGCGACGTGCTGGCGGTGCGCGCGGGCGAGGGCGTCCCCGTGGACGGCACCCTGCTCGAGGGCTCGGGGACGGTGGACGAGTCGGTGATCACGGGCGAGAGCGTGCCCGTGGACAAGCGCCCCGGCGACGCGGTGACCGGCGCCACCGTGAACCGCACCGGATGGTTCACCATGCGCGCCGACCGCGTGGGCGACGACACCACGCTGGCCGGCATCATCCGGCTCGTGGACGAGGCCACATCGACGAAGGCGCCCATCGAGAAGATCGCCGACAAGATATCGGGCGTGTTCGTGCCCGTGGTCATCGTCGTCGCCGTCGTCACGTTCGCCGTGTGGATGCTCGGCGGCTCGACGCTCGAGACGGCCATGTCGCACGCCATCAGCGTGCTCGTCATCTCGTGCCCGTGCGCGCTCGGCCTGGCCACGCCCACGGCCATCATGGTGGGTACCGGGCGCGGCGCGCAGAACGGCATCCTCATCAAGTCGGCCGAGGCGCTGGAAACCGCCCACGACGTGAAGACCGTCGTGTTCGACAAGACGGGCACGGTGACCGAGGGCGCGCCGAGCGTCACCGACGTGGTCCCGGCCCCGGGTGTGGGCGAGGAGCGCCTGCTGGAGCTGGCGGTGTCCATCGAAGGCCGCTCCGAGCACCCGCTCGCCCGCGCCGTGTGCGACTACGCGCGCGGCCGTCATGCCTACCCGCTGCTCGTGGAGGACTTCAAGCAGGTGCCCGGCGAAGGGGTGGCGGCGCTCGTCGACGACCGCCCGTCATGCGCCGGCAACCTGCGCATGATGGAGGCCCGCAACGTCGCGGTGGGCGCGTTCGCCGAGGAGGCGCAGCGGCAGGCCGACATGGGCAAGACGCCGCTCTTCTTCGCGCAGGACGGCGAGCTCCTGGGCGTGATCGCCGTGGCCGACACGGTGAAGCCCTCGAGCGCCGCCGCCCTGGCCACGCTTTCGGCCATGGGCATCCGCACGGTGATGCTGACCGGCGACAACGAGCGCACCGCCGCCGCCATCCAACGCGAGGTGGGCGCCGACGAGGTCATCGCCGGCGTGCTGCCTGACGGCAAGGAACGCGAGATCCGCCGCCTGTCCGAGCAGGGCCGCGTGGCCATGGTGGGCGACGGCATCAACGACGCCCCGGCGCTCGCGCGCGCCGACGTCGGCATCGCCATCGGGGCCGGCACCGACGTGGCCATCGAGAGCGCCGACATCGTGCTCATGAAAAGCGACCTGCTCGACGTGCCCGCCTCCATCCAGCTGTCGCGCGCGACGCTGCGCAACATCAAGCAGAACCTGTTCTGGGCGCTCGTCTACAACGCGGTGTGCATCCCCGTGGCCGCCGGCGCCCTGTCGTTCATGGGCCTGAACCTCAACCCCATGATCGCCGCGGCCGCCATGAGCCTGAGCTCGGTGTGCGTCGTGTCGAACGCCCTGCGGCTGCGCGGCTGGAAGCCCAACCTCCCCTCGGCAGCGACGGACGCGCCCGCGTCCGCGCCCATCGATAGCACCGAGCTTGACGACCCTGACGATCCCAACGAAAAGGAGACCACCATGGAGAAGACCCTGAACGTCGAAGGCATGATGTGCCAGCACTGCGTCGCCCACGTGAAGAAGGCCCTCGAAGGCGTGGAGGGCGTCGAGGAGGCCGTCGTCGACCTCGACGCCGGCACCGCCACCGCGAAGCTGGCCCGGGACGTGCCGGAGGAGACGCTGGCCGCCGCCGTGGTGGAGGCGGGCTACGAGGTGAAGTAGAAACGAGGAGGGCTGCCGCGGGCAGCCCTCCGTCGAAAGCCCTAGCAGCCGGCGATGATCTCCCGCAGGGCGGCCACGAGCTTCTCGTTGTCCTCGCGCGTGCGGACGGCCACGCAGAAGTAGCGGCTGTCCTCCAGCGCGGGGGTGCCCTCGAGCTTGCGGATCAGGAACCCGGCCAGCTGCAGGCGCTGCGCCAGCTCGTCGGTGTTCGCCACGCCGAGCGCCAGGTCGGGCCCGCCGTCGAACGTGCACATGACGTAGTTCGCCTCGGCGGGGAAGATGTCGATGCCGGGGATGAGGTTCAGCATGCACTGCAGCCAGGGAATCTCCGAATCGAGGAAGTCGCGCGTGCGCTCGAGGTGCTCCGTCTCCGAAAGCGCCAGCTCGCCGATGACCTCGGCGAACATCGGCACGCACGAGCTGTCGTAGAAGCGCGTGATCTGCGCGATGGTGTCGGGGTGCGCGATGCAGTAGCTGATGGGGATGCCCGGCATGGCGAAGGGCTCGCACAGCGAGCGCACCACCACGAGGTTGCGGTGCTCGTTCACGAGCGCCACCATGCTCTCGCCGCCCAGCGTGAGCTCGATGGAGCGCTCGTCCACGACCACCCAGGTGCAGGCGTCGAGGTAGGCGAGCAGCGTCGGCCTCGGCAGCAGGCGGCTCGTAGGGTAGCCCGGGTTCGCCAGCACGGCGGCGTCGAACACGATGCCGTGGCGCTCGGCCGCGGCCGGGTCGGGCACGGTGAAGCCGGCCGGGCTCGCGATCTCCACCACGCGATGGCCCGCGTTGCCGGCGGCCAGCGCGTACTCCACGGGGCCGGGGACGGCCACGCCCACGGTGCAGGGCTGGTAGGTCTGGGCTACGGCGCGCACCATGTCGCCGACGGTGGAGCCCACGAGGAACGATTCCACGGGCAGCCCGAACTTGCGGGCCAGCACGCTGCGCAGCGTGTGCGCCTCGCGGTCGGGCGGGTAGTTCAGCTCGCCGGCGGCCAGCGCCGTCTCCATCGCGCGGATGAAGGAGGGGGGCGTGCCCAGGGGGTTCGCCGTGCCGGAGAAGTCGATCCAGTTCATCTCGGAGCGCATTTCGTAGGGGGGCGACAGCAGCTGCTCGGGCAGCGCGGTCACGCAGGCGCGTACGCCGGGACGCGCGTCGGTGTCTCGCTGCGTCATCGTCATGTCTCTCCCTCCCTGCGTTTCGCCTCGTGATTCGAGGCAAGGAATGAATATCCTAGCACAAGTTCATTACGCCCGGGCGCGGCGTGGTAGACTTATTCGCGCAATGCGATCCGATTCCCCACAGACCGATCCCGAATCGGCTGCCGATGGCGGCGGCTTCGCCATGCCGTTGGAGGAGTGGCGCGGGTCGGCCATCCTGCTCGTGGACCTCGACGCGTTCTTCGCCTCGGTCGAGCAGCTCGACCATCCCGCCTGGCGCGGCAAGCCGGTCATCGTGGGCGGCGACGCCGACAAGCACGGCGTGGTGTCCACGGCGTCGTACGAGGCGCGCCCGTACGGGGTGCACAGCGCCATGCCCTCGTCCACGGCGAAGCGCCTGTGCCCGCACGCCATCTGGACGCACGGCCATTTCGACCGCTACCGCGAGATGTCGAACGCCATCATGGACATCCTGCGCGCCGAGACGCCGCACGTGCAGCAGGTCAGCATCGACGAGGCGTTCATGGACGTGTCGCCCACGTCGGTGAACCGCGAGCACCCCGTGCGCGTCGCGCAGCGCATCCAGCAGCGCGTCGAGAAGCTGGGCGTCACGTGCTCCATCGGCGTGGGCACGTCGAAGACCATCGCGAAGATCGCCTCGGACATGGACAAGCCGCGCGGGCTGACCGTGGTGTACCCGGGCGGCGAGCGGGACTTCCTCGCCCCCCTTCCCGTCCGCACGATGAGCGGCATCGGAGCCGCGGCCGAGGAGAAGCTGCACTCCCGCGGCATCCGCACGCTCGGCCAGCTGGCCGATGCCGACGAGGGCATGCTGCTGCGCGTGTTCGGCAAGAACGGCCACGTCATGCACGTGCGGGCGAACGGCGGCGACGACGCGCCCGTGGAGCAGGACGACTCGGTGAAGTCGGTGTCCAACGAGATGACGTTCGCGTCGGACCTCACCGCGCGCGACGAGGTGGAGGGCGCCATCGCCACCATCGCCGCGAAGGTGGGGCGCCGCCTGCGCCGCAAGGGCCTGCGCGGCCGCACGATCAGCCTGCGGGTGCGCTACGACGACCGCAGCGTGCGCTCGGTGCAGCGTCAGCTGGCGGCGCCCAGCGACGACGAGTTCGCCTACACGCCGCTTCTGTACCGCATGATGGGCGAGCTGTGGCGGCCCGGCATGCCCGTGCGCCTCATCGGCGTGGGGATGACGGGGTTCGAGGAGGGCGACGGCGTGCAGGAGAGCCTGTTCGACGTCGCGGAGGCCGCGCCGAACGAGGACGACGTGCGGCCGTCCATCCCGGACGAGGGGAAGCGCCGCGGCCTCATCGAGGCCACCGACCTCGTGAAGGACCGGTTCGGCGAGTCTGCCGTCCGCTTCGGGCGCGAGCTGCGCGGCGAGGAGAACACCACCGGCTCCGCCAGCAAGAACCCGGCCGACTACAAGTGAGGCGCCGCGACGAAGGAGGACCCATGGGAAACGAGAGCCGCTTCGACGGGAAGGCGGCCGTCTACGACGCGGCGCGCCCCGGCTACGCCCCCGCGCTTATGGCGCACCTCGCGTCTGAGGAGGGGTTCGCGGCGGGCACCCGGGTGGCCGACGTGGGATCGGGCACGGGAAGGTTCTCCGAGCAGCTGCTGGAGCTCGGCTGCATCGTGGAGGCCGTCGAACCGAACGACCAGATGAGGGCCGTGGCGGAAGCGCGCCTCGGCGAGCGCGCCGAGTTCTCCTCGACGGCGGGGTCGGCCGAGCGCACCGGGCTCGCGGACGCCTCGGTCGACCGCGTGTGCGCCGCCCAGGCCTTCCATTGGATGGACCCGCAGGCGTTCCGGCGCGAGTGCCGGCGGATCCTGCGACCGGGCGGGGCGGTCGCGCTCGTGTGGAACTTCCGCGACCCGGCGTCCCCGCTCGTGCGGGCGAGCGCGGCCGTGTGCGCGCGGCACTGCCCCGGGTTCACGGGCTTCAGCGGGGGCATGGACTTCGACGGCGCCGCCGTCGGCGCTTCTTCGAGGGCGCGTACCGCACGGTCTCGTTCCCGCACGACCTGGCCTACGACCGCAAAGGGTTCGTCGACCGGATGCTGTCGGCCTCCTACGCGCCCGATCGCGACGACCCGGCGCATGCCGCCTACGCCGCCGACTTCGAGCGGCTGTTCGACGAGCACGCCCAAGCGGGCGTGCTCGTGCTCCCCAACAGCACCGCAGCCTACATCGGCGAGGTGGCGTAGGGGAGCGCGGCCCCCGCAACCGCCGGGGGCCGCGCGCACGCGCTTCGCCGCGCTAGGCCATGCCGATGAGCTTCGCCATGTTCGCGTACATGACCTTCTCGGACAGCTCCGTGCCCTTCCCGAAGGCCTCGAAGGCGGTCTCGACGGAAGCCTGGGTGCCTCCGAAGGGGCGGTCGACGCCGAAGAGCACGCGGTCCTCGCCGAACAGCTCGACGAGCATGCGCATCTCCTCGGCCGAGCGGAAGGTCGTGTCCACCCAGAGGTTCTCGGCGCCCCCGAGGTGGGCGGCAAGCGTTTCCGCCTCGCCGCCGGTCAGACCGCCCGCATGCGCGGCGATGAACTTGACCTGGGGCAAGCGTTCCACGAGGTACATGAAGTCCTCGAGGTTGCCGTAGGCGGGGTTCTGGGTGGCCGCTTCCGGGGAGTCGTCGGGGTAGTAGGAGTTCACGCCGCAGTGGCTCACCACGGGCAGGCCCGTCTCGGCCCACAGGGCAACCGCCTCCTCCACGCGCGGGTCGCGCAGCGAGACGTTCTGGAGGATGGGGTGGATCTTGAGGCCGCGCGCTCCCCGGGCGGCGTCGGCGAGCAGCTGCGACCCGATGGCGCGCCCGTCCTCGATGCGCCAGTCGGCCGAGGTGAAGGGGATGATGCGCGGCTCGACGAGCGCGGCCACCCGGTAGTCTTCGAACGTGATGAAGGGCGCCACCGGATACAGGCAGACGTAGTCGACGTGCGATTCGTCGAGGTCGCGCGACAGCTTGCTCAGCGTGTTGGCGTAGCTGACGGCGGCCGTCATGTCGATGACGTTCTTCACCTGCTCGGGGTTGTCGGGGTCGAGGAACGCGCCCTTGAAGCCGCCCTCGGAATAGGAGGCGAACGGGTCGTGCTGGGAGGGGTCGATGGGGACGTCGCCCTTGTACACGACGTTCTTCTCGGATGCGAAGATGTCGCCGAGGTGGGAATGGCAGTCGATGATCTTGTGCATGGTGCTCCTCGTTTCTCTCATGGTTTTCGATAGGGCTCAACGACGGTCTTACGACGGGTTCGCGGCGCCGGCCGCGCACGCGGGCGCGTCGTCGGGCGTTTCGGGCGACGACGCCGCGGAGCTCAGCTTGGTGGCCGCCATGGCGGCCGCTCCGACGAGGGCGACGACCAGGAAGCACGCGCCGGCGGCGGGCCACCCGAACGATTCGACGAGCGCTCCGGACACGGGCGCGCTCAAGAGGGTGCCCGTGTTCAAGCCGATGTTCAGCACGCCGAGCGCGATGCCCGCGTACATCGGCTTGGAGGCGGTCTCGGGCCCGATCGTCCAGCAGATGCAGGGGATGAGCGCGTCGAAGATCGGGAACACGAACACGAACGCGACGACGAGCGGCTCGCCGGTGATGAGGAAGGCGGCCAGGCCGATGAGGCCGTACGCGAAGAAGCTCGCGACGCCGAGGCGCTTGCGGTTCTTCACGCGGTTCAAGATGCCGCCGATGATCCAGGCGTACACCATCTCGACGAGGTACAGGATGGCCACCCAGCGGCCGATCTCCTCGGACGACCAGGACGTCGCCACGCCCCAGTACGCCGACACCCAGCTGACGAACGTGAACGAGCAGAACGTGAAGCAGGCTGCGGCGATGGCGAGCGTGAACGACGCGCGCGATTTCAGCCCTTCGCGGATGGACACCTCGCTGCTCTCGACGTCCGCGAAGCTCTCGCCGGGCGCGGGGCTGTCGACGAACACCAGGAACAATACGGCGGTCAGCACGCATGCGACCAGGCCGAGCATCCACATCCCCTGCCATCCGAACGCTCCCGACAGAGGGGCGGCGCAGAAGAAGAGGATCGTTTGCGAAACCATCATCCACGAGCCCCAGAGCCCCATGGGCAGGCCGCGCTTCTCGGGCGGGAACCACATGGAGATGAGCGTCGGCGCCAGCACCGCGATGATGCCGATTCCCGTTCCCTCGATCACGCGGCTGACGATGAGCACGCCGACGTTGTCGGTGGCGAGGCCTATCAGCGAGCCGACGACGGCGAAGGCGAGGGCGGTCACGCCCGCCTTCTTCGGCCCGAACCGCTTGATGATCATCGCGGCGGGCAGCGCCATGATGATGCCGACGAAGGTGAAGATGGTGCTGAGCAATCCCGCCGTGCCCATGCTGATGCCGAATACGTCCATGAGGACGGTGATGATGGGCGAGACCTTGTTCTGCACGAGGGCGAGCGATATGCCGCCTAATATGGCGACGAGGCATACCGCCCAGCCCTTCGCGCTCGTGGTTCTTGTCACGCTCATGGTGAACCCCCTTACGTTTCGTGTACGTTGCCGCGCGGTCCCGATGCCGATGCGGTACCTCCTCTCGACGTCGTGCGGCATGACTCGGAAGACCCGCGCGGCACGCACCTTACGGAGCGGCCTCGCCTGCGGGAACATCTCGGGGGGATGGTTGTCGCGATCCGGCGACGTCATCACGAAATGATGGGGGAGGGGCCTCTCATCATTTCGTGATGAGAGGCCCGGGACGAGCATTTCAACCTCCGATGACCACTGACGTGTTCGGGGGCGTGGCTATAATTGCACCCGGCACGTGGCGGGGCAGGCGAAGGCGGGGAGGTCTTATGCGCTCGGGTCCGATCATGCATACACTACGCACCATGTTCTCGTCGACGCCGGGCAGCGTCGCGCTGCTCTGCTCGTTCTCGTTCTACAAGGCGCTCGCCATCATCGTGTGCACCGAGTCGTTCCTGTTCCCCTCGGCGCGGCAGATCGCGCCGGCCGTCGTCGACCCGCAGATCGTGTTCTTCCTGGCGTGCGCGACGGTGTGCATCGTCGTCGCGGTGTTCCTGCGGAAGAGCAGCGCCCTGTTCGCCCAGGACTGGTACGCGTGGCTCATGCTGCTGTCGATGCTCGTGGGGATGCTGCTTCTGTTCCTGCGCGCGAACGCCGACGCCCAGGATGCCTTTTCCCAGGATATGTGCCTGTATTTGGGAATCGGGTGCCTGGCGCTCGGCTTCATGGGGGTCCATATCGAGTTCGGGCGGGTGTTCGGGCACCTCGGCATGGCGAGGACGCTCGCGTTCGGGGTCGCCTGCTCGTGCATCGGCGGGGCGCTCTACTTCGCGGCCGGCATCTTCGAGGGACCGTCTGCCTGGGTCGCGGTCGCCGCGTACGCCGTCGTCATCGTGGGCTCGTTCTCACGGGCGCGGCGCGCGATGGACAAGGCCGTCATCTACGGCCGGAAGTTCGAGGAGGACCTGCAGGTGCCGTACCGGTTCATGTCGACGTCGCTGCTCCAGGGCCTGTCGTTCGGCTTCCTGTACGGGGCCTTCGCGTTCTCGGACGGGGAGGCGTGGCAAGGCGTCGAGCTGGCGGGCCTGCTCGGCTCGGCGCTGCTGACGGCGCTCGTCTTCCTGGTCGCCCATGTGGACTTCAACCGCGCCATCTACCAGGTCGGGTTCCCGCTCATCGCCGTCAGCATGCTCTGCTCGAGCCTGGGGGTCGCGTTTCCGACGATGTGGGTCGCCTGCCAGGTGACGGGGTTCCTCTATCTCGATTTGGCGCTGTGGGCCCTGGGATCGTACCTGATCAAGGACTGCGACCAGCCTTCGACGTGGGTGGCTTCCTGTCCGACGGCCATGCTCATGGTCGGCAGGGCCGTCGGCATCGCGGCGGGAGGGGCGGTGGGCGGCCCCGACGGGCAGACGGCCTGGTGCGTCGGGGCGTTCGCGATCGTCCTGGCCTCGCTGCTGCTGTCGAACGAGCGCAACATCAGGACGGGCTGGGGCTTCATCTGTCCCGGGGATTCCCGGTCGCAGGTCGATTTGAGCGCCACGTGCGAAGTCGTGGCGAAGGAGTACCTGCTCACCCCGCGCGAGCTGGAGGTGCTCAAGCCGCTCGTCCAAGGCGACGACGCGCAGGACATCGCAAAGCGCCTGTACATCTCGCCCAACACGGTGAAGTCGCATATCCAGAACATCTACAACAAGCTGGGCGTCCATTCGCGCAAGGAGCTGCTGCGCGTGGTCGAGAGCCGCCTCAAGCTCCTGGAATCCCGCTGAAAAGCCCCCGACCCGCGGATCGCAGGCCGGGGGCGCGCGTGCCTAGCGCTTGTTGGCCAGGAAGAACAGCGCCATGGTGCCCGGGCCGGAGTGGGCACCGATGACGGGGTCGACGTAGTTGACGACGACCTGCTTGCACCCGAAGCGCTCCTTCACCTGCTCGGCCACGTACTCGGCCTCCTCGATGCAGTCGCCGTGCGTGATGAACACCATCTGCTCGTCGATGGGCGCGAGCGCCGTCTTCTCCATGTGGTCGACCAGCGCGTTCAGGGACTTCTTGCGCCCGCGCACCTTCTCCAGGGGGACGAGATGCCCCTCGTCGTCCACGTGCATGACGGGCTTGATGTTGAGCATGGTGCCCGCCCAGGCCGCCGTCTTCGACACGCGGCCGCCGCGGAACAGGAACATGAGGTCGTCCACGGTGAACCAGTGGGCCAGGTGCAGCTTGTTCTCCTCCACCCAGTCGCGCACCTCCTCGATGGAGGCGCCGGCGCGGGCGCGCTGCACCGCGTGCCAGATCAGCAGGCCCTCGCCGCCCGAGGCCGCCAGCGTGTCCACGGCGTACATCGTGCGGTCGGGGAACTCCTTCGCCAGGTCGCGGATGAGCAGCTCGGTGGCCTCGTACGTGCCCGACAAGCCGCTGGAGAAGCCCAGGTACAGCACGTCGCGACCCTGTTCCAGCAGGCCGCGCATGAGCGCCTCGGAGTCGGCCAGGTTCGGCAGCGACGTCGTGATCACCTTGCCGTCGCGCATCATCGTGTAGAACTGCGCCAGGTCGGTGTGCTGGCCCTTGAGGTAGCTCTGGTACTGCTCGCCGTCCACCATGAAGGTGAGGGGGAGGATGTGCAGCCCGAAGTCGTCGATCATGTCCTCGACGAGGTTGCAGCTGGAATCGGTGACGATCTCGAAGTTCATCGGCATACGACGCGTCCTTCCTGAAAACTGCAGCGGTCGGCAAACCCGAGTCTTCCGCTGTGAATATGCAAACGATGAAAAGTATACCGTGAAGCGCTGTGCTCCTGTGTCGCAATTTTGAAAAGTGCGGTCAGGCTCGCTGGAAACGGTGCTCGTTCCACTATACTATAGCGGTTTATAGCGAACAGAAGCGCATGCTTTAAGGAAAGGTACGGCACCCGTGGCGAACACGTACAAAGAAACGATGAACCTGCCGAAGACCGACTTCGCGATGCGGGCGAACCTGCCCGAGAACGAGCCGAAGCGGTTGGCCAAGTGGGAGGAAGAGCGCGTCTACGAGCAGGTGCTCGAGAAGAACAAGGACGGCAAGCCGTTCATCCTGCACGACGGCCCCCCGTACGCCAACGGCCCCATCCACATCGGCCACGCCTTCAACAAGATCCTCAAGGACTTCGTGAACAAGTCCCACGCGCAGCGCGGCTTCTTCACGCCGTACGTGCCCGGCTGGGATTGCCACGGCCAGCCCATCGAGCACATGGTGGAGAAGACGCTCGGCCCCGACAAGATGGCGAAGATCGACCAGCCCACGCTGCGCCGCCTCTGCCGCGAATGGGCCGAGAAGTACGTCGACGTGCAGCGCGAGGGCTTCAAGCGCCTCGGCGTGAACGCCGACTGGGAGCATCCGTACCTCACGTTCACGCCGAACTACGAGGCGGGCAACGTCGAGGTGTTCAAGAAGATGTACCTGGACGGCTCGGTGTACCGCGGCCGCAAGCCCATCCACTGGTGCAAGCGCTGCCACACCGCGCTGGCCGAGGCCGAGATCGAGTACTCCGACGAGACGTCTCCGTCCATCTTCGTGAAGTTCAAGATGGACCTCATGCCCGGCGTGTACGAGGCCGCCGGCGCGGCGGGCGACGCCTACGTGCTCATCTGGACCACCACGCCCTGGACGTTGCCGGCGAACACCGCCGTGTCGCTGGCCCCCGACGCCGACTACGTGATGGTGCGGGCGGACGGCTCGAACATGATCATGGCGCGCGAGCTGGTCGAGCAGGTGGCCGACATCGCGGGCTGGGACGACTACGCGCTCGTCACCGGCGCGGCCGGTGAGCCCGTCGCGCTCAAGGGCCGCGAGCTCACCGGCCTCACCTACACGTGCCCCATCCGCCAGGACCTCAAGGGCACCATCATCTACGGCGACCACGTCACGCTCGATTCGGGCACGGGCGCGGTGCACACCGCCCCCGGCCACGGCCAGGACGACTACCTCGTGGCGCTTGAGTTCGACGTGCCGCTGCTCATGCCCGTGGACGACAACGGCGTGCTCACCGACGAGGCGGGCCCCTTCGCGGGCCTCGACGTGGACGAGGCGAACCCGGCCATCATCGCGTGGCTGCGCGAGCGCGGCACGCTCGTGGCTCAGAAGGAGATCCTGCACAGCTACCCGCACTGCTGGCGCTGCCACGAGCCGGTCATCTTCCGCGCCACCGACCAGTGGTTCGTGTCGATGGACAAGAACAGCCTGCGCGAGGACTCGCTCGACGCCATCGAGAACAAGGTGGAGTGGATCCCCTCGTGGGCGAAGAACCGCATCGGCTCCATGGTGGCCGACCGTCCCGACTGGTGCATCTCGCGCCAGCGCTCGTGGGGCGTGCCCATCCCCGTGTTCAAATGCGCGAAGTGCGGCAACACGGTGGCGAACGAGCAGACGTTCGACGCGGTGATCGACCTGTTCTACCGCGAGGGCGCCGACGCGTGGTTCACGCACGACCCGTCCGACTACCTGCCGCGCGGCATCAAGTGCGAGACCTGCGGCTGCACCGAGCTGCTACCCGAGAAGGACATCCTCGACGTGTGGTGGGAGAGCGGCGTGTCGCACACCTCCGTGCTGAAGCACCGCGAGGCCGAGGGCCTGCGCTTCCCGGCCGACATGTACCTCGAGGGCTCCGACCAGCATCGCGGCTGGTTCCAGTCGTCGCTGCTCACCAGCATGGGCGCCTACGGCGTGCCGCCGTACAAGAGCGTCATGCACTGCGGCTTCACGGTGGACGGCGAGGGCCGCAAGATGTCGAAGTCCCTCGGCAACGGCGTGGACCCGGCCGAGGTCATGGAGAAGAGCGGCGCCGACGTGCTGCGCCTGTGGGTGGCCAGCGTCGACTACTCGCAGGACGTGAGCATCTCCGACGAGATCCTCCAGCGTACGAGCGAGGCCTACCGCCGCATCCGCAACACGTTCCGCTTCCTCCTGGGAAGCCTCGACGACTTCGACGACACGAAGCACGCCGTCAAGGACTGGGACGCGCTCGAGCCCATTGACCGGTGGGCGATGGTGCGCACGCAGCACCTGCTCGCCGACGTGGAGGCCGCCTACGACGCCTACCGGTTCCACTACGTGTACCGCGCCGTGTACGACTACATCGTGAACGACCTTTCGGCCGTGTACATGGACGCCACGAAGGATCGCGTGTACTCCGAGGCGCCCGACTCGCCGCGTCGCCGCGCCGCGCAGACCGTGCTCATGAACATCCTCGAGGTGCTCGTGCGCGTGCTGGCGCCGGTGCTGTCGTTCACGACCGACGAGGTGTGGGAGCACTACCCGCTGGCCATGCGCGAGCGCGAAGGCCGCCCCTCGAACGTGCAGCTGGCCGGTTGGCCGGAGCCGTCCGACTTCCTGCCGGCCGTTCCCGCCGCAGAAGGCGAGCGCGCGGCCGAGGACTTCGGCGTCATCCTCGGGGTGCGCGAGATCGTGACGAAGGCGCTCGAGGACGCGCGCGGCGAGAAGACGGTGAACAAGAGCCAGGAGGCGGCCGTGACGGTGACGGCGCCGCGCGGCGTGCTCGACGTGCTGGAGCGCTACGACGCGGCCGTGTTCGAGGAGCTGTTCATCGTGGCCTCGGTGGCCTTCGAGGAGGGCGAGGAGCTGGCGGCGACGGTGGCGAAGACCGAGGCCGAGAAGTGCCCGCGCTGCTGGAACTACCGCACGCTCGGCGGCAACCCGAACCATCCTGACGTATGCGAACGCTGCGGCGACGTGCTCGACGCCCTCGGCTTCGCAGAGGGGGAGTAGCCTCTTGGATACGAAGCGCTCGCGCAACACGCTGGTGTTCGGCATCGTCGCGCTCGCGTGGCTCGCCCTCGACACGCTCACGAAGAGCTACTTCAACGGCTCGTACGCCGTGGGCGAGGTCGTCACGGGGCCGCTGCTCGGCCTCGTGCGGTTCCACCTCGTGCACAACACGGGGGCCGCATGGGGCATGTTCGGAGACTCGACGTTCCTACTGGGCGTCATGTCGCTCATCGTGTGCGTGCTGCTCACGGTGTACCTGTTCTTCCTGGCGCATCGGCCGAGCACCCTGCAGGTGGTGGGCGTGGCGCTCGTGGTGGCGGGCGGCCTCGGCAACGCGTTCGACCGCTTCACGCTGGGCTACGTCGTGGACTTCATCGAGCCCGTGTTCATCGACTTCCCCGTGTTCAACGTGGCCGACATCGGCGTGACGTGCGGGTTCGTGCTGTTCCTCGTCGGCGTGATCCTCAGCTGGCGCCACGAGGACCGCATCGCCGCCGCGTCTGCCGAAGCGTCCGAAGCGTCGGACGACGCGCGCGACGAGGGAACCGACGCCCGATGAGCCGCATGCTGAGCTACGCCGCCGCCGCCGAGGACGCGGGGCAGCGCCTCGACGCCCTGATGGCCGCGCGCGGGCTGTACCCCAGCCGCAGCGTCGCGGCGCGCGCGGCGGACGAGGGGCTCGTCTTCGTGAACGGCGCGGCCGTGGCGAAGAAGCACCTCGTGGCCGCGGGCGACACGATCGTGTACCAGGTGGAGGAGGCCGTCGAGGCCGGGCCTTTGAGCGGCCAGCCCATCGACCTCGACATCCGCTACGAGGACGACGCCCTCATCGTGCTGTCCAAGCAGGTGGGGCTCGTGTGCCATCCGTCGGTGGACCACGACGACGGCACCCTCGTGAACGCCCTCATCTACCACTGCGGCGCCGAGCACCTGTGCAACGTGCAGGGGGAGGACGACCGCCTGGGCATCGTGCACCGCCTCGACCGCGACACGAGCGGCCTCATGCTGGCCGCGAAGACCGACGAGGCGGGCTACGCGCTCATGTCCGACATCCGCGACCGCGCGGTGGATCGCCGCTACCTGGCGCTCGTGCACGGCGTGATCGCCCACGACACGGGCATGATCGACGCCCCCATCGCGCGCGCCGAGAAGGAGCGCACGCGCATGGCCGTCCGCGACACGCAATCGGCCCGCGAGTCGATCACCACGTTCCGCGTGCTCGAGCGCTTCGAGCACGGTCCGCGCGACGACGGCTACACGCTCATCGACTGCAAGCTGTTCACGGGCAGGACGCACCAGATCCGCGTGCACCTGGAGTACGCGAAGCACCCCCTGGTGGGCGACCCGGTGTACACCTCGGGAGCGCCGAGCGCGCCCGCCGCCGACCTCGGCCTCGACCGCCAGTTCCTGCACTCGTTCCAGCTGGCCTTCGAGCATCCCATCACCGGCGAGAGCCTCCGCTTCGCCGACAACCTCCCCGCCGACCTGCAGGGCGCGCTTGACGACCTCGCCCCCCGCAGCATGGGCCGCACGGCAGCCGGCGAGGACGTGCGAGGATTGCTCGAAGAGGCCCCGAGGCCGAGGTTGTAGACGGCTTTCCACCAGTGCTTGGCGCGGCGGTGGATGAGAGCCCCGTCCTCCTATGGCGCGGCGGGGGCTTCGGGATGCGAGCGTCTTTCTCCGCGCTTATCGCACGCCGCGCCCGTCGCGAATCGGCGCGGACGAGCTTGCCGAACCACATGCCCTTTCCCGCGCCACAGGAGGATGGCAGCGCGCGCCCCTTCCATGATGCGCAGGCGTCATCCCTTGCCGTACACGCTCATGTTCTGCATGCGCGCCTGGAGGTAGCTGTCGGGGAAGTGCTCGTCGAGGAAGCGCTGCTCCCAGGTGGTGGCGGGCACGCCGGCGGCGCGCTGGCCCTCGCGATCGAGCGCGAGCACGGTGACGGCGATGTTCGCCGCCATGAACAGGCTGAGCGCCACGGTGACGATGCGCGCGAGCACGCTCTTCGCATCGACGTGCGAGAACACCCGCTTGATGAACGGCAGGATCGTGCGCACCCACACGAGGCCCAGCAGGCCCCACATCACGCCGAACGCGAAGTTCGTGCGCCCGTTGATGCTGCCGAACGTGCCGCTGTAGTCCCAGGCGATCGCGCCCCACAGCACCTCCATGAGCCAGCTCGTGGTGTACTCCATCACCGAGCCCAGCAGCATGGCGATGAGGAAGATGATGAGGTTGTGCGAGTGGTAGAAGCGGTTGAGCGATGCCGTGAGCACCACCGCGCCCACGCCGTAGATGGGCGAGAACGGGCCCCATACGAGGCCTGCGCGGCTCTCGTAGCCGCCGTACACGATGGCATGGAACGCCGTCTCCACCACGAGCCCGAACACGCATCCGGCCATGAACAGCCAGAACAGCGTGAAGTAGTCGATCTTGAGGTAGCCGAGGTTCGGGCGGACCTGCTCGCGGGCCTCCTTGCCGATCTCGCGGAGGATGCCCGGGCGCGGTGCGGCGCTTTCGCAGGAGGAAGGTCCGGCATCGGGCTCGCGATCGGGTGTTACGGCCTGTCGCGACGGTAATTCCGCAGCCGATTTTTTCGGTTCTTTCTCCATTCACCTGCCCTATCAATAGTCAATGGGCTAAACTATAGCAGATTTTCAAGGGCGGAATTCAACCGTTTCGTCATGTCTACGCCGCAGGAAGGTGATGAACATCGTGCCACAGGGGAAGCGCTCAGGGGTGCTCTTAGTGAACACCGGCACGCCCGCCGTGCCCAAGCCCCGTGCCGTGCGGAAGTACCTTGCCAGGTTCTTGATGGACAAGCGCATCGCGCCGATGAACCGCGTGGGCTGGTGGTTCGTCCTTCACCTGTTCATTCTTCCGAAACGCGGGCGCGCGTCGGCCGAGAAGTACGAGAAGATCTGGACGGACGAGGGCTCGCCGTTCACGATCGCCCACGAGAAGCTGGCCGCCGGCCTGGGCGCCGCGTTCGACGAGGAGGGCCTCGACGTCGCGGTGCGCTGCGCCATGAGCTACAGCGACCCGTCGGTGCTCGACTGCGTGCGCGAGCTCAAGGACGCGGGCTGCACGCGCCTCGTCGTGCTGCCGCTGTACCCGCAGAGCGCCTACTCCACCACCGGCTCGGTGTCCGACAGCGTGGAGCACGCGCTCAAGAAGGCGCGCTGGGACGTGCCGTGCGACTTCGTGGACAACTACCACGACGACCCCACCTACATCCGCGCCATCGCCGCGTCCATCGAGCACGCCGGCTTCGAGGTGGATTCCGACGACAAGGTGCTGTTCTCGTTCCACTCCATCCCGCTCGTGGACATCGAGGCGGGGGACACCTACGAGCTGCAGACGGGCGCCACCAGCCTGCAGGTGGCCAGCGAGCTGGGCATCGACCGCAACCGCTGGACCATCGGCTACCAGTGCCGCTTCGACAAGGGCCGCGAGTGGCTCACGCCCTTCACGCGCGACGTGCTCACCCGCTGGGCCGAGGCGGGCGTGGGGCGCGTGTTCTTCATCTGCCCGAACTTCGCCGTCGATTGCCTGGAGACGCTCTACGACATCGACTACGAGCTCAAGCCGTTCTACTTCGACCAGATCGAGCAGGCGGGCCGCACGCCGGACGAGGCGTGCTTCACCTACGTGCCCTGCCTCGACCGCAGCCGCGCGCACCTCCGGGTGCTCGCCGACGTGCTGCGCCCGCATATTGAGGAGGTCCCCCATGACTAACGCAAACGACGCCGCGGCCAACGCCGCGCAGAAGACCGTGCTGCTGGGCGTGACCGGGTGCATCGCCGCCTACAAGTCGTGCGAGATCGTGCGCGGCCTGCAGAAGGCCGGCGTGCGCGTGAAGGTGGTCATGACCGAGCACGCCGCCGAGTTCGTGGGTCCCACGACGTTCCGCGCGCTCACGCACGAGACGGTGGCCGTCGGCCTGTTCGACGACCCGTCCGACCCCATCCACCACGTGTCGCTCGCGCAGGAAGCCGACGTGTTCCTCATCGCGCCGTGCACCGCGAACGTCATCGCCAAGATCGCCAACGGCATCGCCGACGATTTGCTGACCACCACGGCGCTGGCCACCACCGCGCCGCTCGTCATCGCGCCGGCCATGAACGTGAACATGTACGAGAACGGCGCCACCCGCTACAACATCGGCAAGCTGCACATCCGCGGCGCGCGCTTCATCGACGCCGGCGACGGCTACCTGGCATGCGGCGACGTGGGCAAGGGCCGCCTTGCCGAGGTGGACGACATCGTGTCGGCCACGCTCGACGAGCTGGGCGTGAAGCGCGACCTGGCCGGCCGCCGCGTCATGATCACCGCGGGCCCCACGGTGGAGCCCATCGACCCGGTGCGCTACATCTCCAACCACTCCTCGGGCAAGACCGGCTACGCCATCGCCCGCGCGGCGGCGCTGCGCGGCGCCGACGTGACGCTCGTGTCGGGCCCCGTCTCGCTGAGCGCGCCGCAGGGCGTGCACATGGTGCACGTGAGGACGGCGCGCGACATGTACGCGGCGGCCGAGGAGGCCTTCGAGGACGTCGACATCGCCATCTTCGCGGCGGCGGTGGCCGACATGCGCCCGCGCGAGGCGGCCGAGCACAAGCTGAAGAAGGGCGTCGCCGACGCCGAGCTGGGCACCATCGACCTCGTGGAGAACCCCGACATCCTGGCCACGCTGGGCGCGCGCAAGCGGCATCAGGTGGTGGTGGGCTTCGCCGCCGAGACGAACGACGTGGTGGCGAACGCCGAGAAGAAGCTCGTGTCCAAGCACGCCGACCTCGTGGTGGCCAACGAAGTGGGCGGCGGCCGCGCGTTCGGCGCGGACGACAACGTGGTGTGGTTCGTGGACGACGAGGACATCGAGGAGCTTCCCCGCATGTCGAAGACCCGCCTCGCCGACGAGATCCTCGACAAGGCCATCCAGTTCCTGGCGTGACGCAGGCTCGCTACGCGAACTTCACGATGCAGAGCACGACGAACGCGGCGACCGTGAGAGCGGCCGCCGCGTTCATGATGCGGGGCGGCACCTTCGCCAGCAGCTTCTCGCTGGCCGGGTAGATCGTCCAAGCGTACAGCATGGCCACCGCGCCCAGCGCGAGGTCGTTGACGAGCCACGCCTGTCCCAGCACGTTGAAGGGCAGGGCGGAATTGTCCCAGAGCGGGTACTCGCCCGCAAGGTTCGGCTGGTTGAGCATGAGGCCCATCGCCAGCTCCATGACGAGGCATACCCCTACCGTGATCAGGAAGAACTGCGCCGCCGCGCACGCGGTCGAGCGACGGCGCGCCAGGAGGCGCTCCTTGAGCGGCACGAGCGCGATCGCGCACACCGCGACGCCCACGCCGTAGACGAGGAAGGGGTAGAAGGGGTCGCCCCACACGAGCGAGTCGTCGTCCACGATGCCGAACAGGTCCATGAAAGAGCAGTACGCGATCTCCATCCAGTGCCCCGCCACGCTGAACGCGCAGAAGTACACCGCGAGGTTGCGCCAGAAGGCGGGGGAGCGCAGGCGGTCCACGTCCGCCGCCTAGGCGCCCGAAGGCGCGCTTCCGCCCACGTTCATCGACTGGATCAGCTGCTCGGTGGCGGCGATGACGTCCTCGTCGGAGACCGCCACGTTCACGCAGTACAGGAAGAACAGGATGCAGAACCCGATGACCACCACGATGAAGGCCATGTTCATGGCGTAGGAGGGCACGCGGGCGAGCAGCTTCTCCAAGCCGGGGTAGATCACCCAGGTCATAAGCGTGGCCACGAACCCGAACGCCACGGCGTTCTGGAGGCACACCTGGCCCATGAAGTTGCAGAACATGTTCCGGTAGTCCCACAGCGGAAGCGTGCCGTCAGGCAGCGGCTGGTTCAGCATGAGGCCCATCGCCAGCTCGATGCCCGTGCACACGAGCGCGTTCGCGACGAAGCTGAGCGCGAGCGGCGCCGCGATGCCCCGGAAACGGCGCTGCAGGAGGTTCTTGACGGGGAACAGCAGCAGCACGCAGGCGACCGCGCCGAAGCCGTACACGCAGAAGGGGTAGAGCCAGTCGCTCCAGATCTGGGAGCTCGGGTCGTAGACGCCGGGGATCAGCCCGAAGCGGATGAGCGTGCAGTATCCCGCCTCCATCCAGTGGCCCACCACGCTGAACACGCAGAAGTAGATGACGAGGTTGCGCCAGAACCCCCAGGTGGTCGGTCGGAAGTAGCCCGCGTGCTCGTCGAGCTGCGCCCGCGCCCTCTCGTCGGAGAAGGGGTGGACGAGCACGGCCTTCGCCCGGCGCGACGTGAGGAAGTAGGCGAGCAGGACGATGTCCGACGACGAGGAGATCAGCTGGCTGACGGGGTCGAACGTGCCGGTCGCCAAGCTGTATGCGCTGCCGACCACGATGTTGAACAGGCTGAACGCGATGACGAAGGCGCGGGTCGCCCGATAGCGGTGCCAGATGAGCCAGAAGCAGATGCCGTCGAAGATGAGGTTGGCGTAGTCGATCGCGTCGGCGAACCCCAGGGTGTAGCTGCCCTTGATCATGAACACGAGCAGCGAGATGGTGATGACGACGTTGATGGCGAAGAACACCTGGATGACGCGCATGAAGCCGAGCTTCTTCGGGTTGCTGAAATCACGGGCCATTCGTCGGCGCTCCTGTCGTCTCGGTCGCGAACGACCATTGTACCGACGGTTCCGCAGCCCGTCGCGCGCGAAACCCTGATGCAACCGGCGGTTGAGGGGCGCCCGCGGCCGCGCGGTTCGGAAGAAGGTTCGGAAGATGCAAATTTCTTCTTGCAAAGCACCGAGGTTACCGTTAATATAGTCAACGCTGTTTGGGAAGCTCGCTTGAGCGACCGGGCATGCACAACGGGTTGTGGCGCAGTTTGGTAGCGCACTTGACTGGGGGTCAAGGGGTCGCAGGTTCAAATCCTGTCAACCCGACCAGATGAAGTAGCAGGTCGGAAGCTGAAAATGCTTCCGACCTGCTTTGCTTTTCCTGGGAGTTGTGGAGGGCTGTAGTCTAATTTTGGTCTAATGGGTTAAGTTGTGTATGTGCATCGGCCAATGGCTCTGCGCAACAGGCCTCCGCTTGACCCTTTCTCCGGATGTGTGAGATTTTGCAAAGAGTTCAGCTAAGCTCTCCATAGCTGGTCGATACGCTTTGCTGTAGCATATGCGTATCGGACGGCTTTCACTGCGAACGGCCTTGAAACAGGGATGATCCATGGGGAAAGAAAAGAGATCTCTAAAAAGCAAGCTTGTCTCAAAAGCGGCTGAGATTAAAAGAGAGTCTGCTCATTTTCGAGCAAAATTCAATCGTAATCATAAATATACGCTTCCAGATATTAAGAAGCTTCTCAAATGTACTCTTTTTATTACTGTAGCTCTGGCGATTCTTTTCGTATTTCAAATTGCTTTAGCTCGCTTTACAAGTGTGCCAGCCTATACGACTAACGACTTAGCTAAAAATTTAGTGATCGCACAAATTACCATCGTTTCGATATCAACTTCTATAATCTCCCTTGTTGCAAGTTTTGATAATAAGTACATATATGGAATGAGGCTTAATGAAGCGCTCTTCCGACCTTTGTGGCTTTTCAGACCTTTACTGTTTGCACCTTTGCTTCTGACTTTGTGCAATCTATGGATTCTAATATCTGGATACAATGATGTAGCGATTACCGCAATTTTTCTCATATCGATGGCGCTAATGATGATTTGCGTTTGGAAAATGCTTCGGGTTTTTCTTGCTCCGGATACGTTCAAAGAAAATCTACGTCGTTACTATTTCAAAGAAAACCGCATCCAGCTGTGTTAACGTCGGGGATAAATAGCCTCCGAGAGTCGGGCGAGAATAGCCAATTCCAGTCAAATAATAATCGCCAATACACCAGCAATTAGCCATGCCCGCCCGACAGATTTACTTAAGCTTTACCGCATTGGGAACCGCCTCGACAGAGTAGGTATCAAGCCCGGCGCCGCGGTAGCTCGGGCCCCTCATCATGAACACCGTGGCTTTATCGAAGATGCGGTCGAGCATGCAAAGAAGCGTTTCGTCACCCGTAAAGAACTCGCTCCAGTTGACCACGGGATAATTGCTCGTGAGGATGAGGGTGTTCGGGCATTCCTTTTCATAACGGCGGTCAATGATGTCGAAGAAAAGATCCGTGCACGCCTTATCGAAGGTGCAGCGGCCCACTTCGTCGACGATGAGGCACGACGGCTTTACCAGCGAGCTCACGGTCTTGCCGGGGTTCGGGCTCTTCGCCGCCTTGCTCAGCTTGTCTCTGAGTTCGGAGGCCTTCAGGAAGTAGGCTTTGAAGCTTTGCTGGCAGCACTCCCGGCCGTAGGCTTGGGCAAGGTGCGTTTTTCCGACGCCATGGGGGCCGATGAGCGCGATGTTCTTGCGCGCGTGCAGGTTCGACAGCGCCGACAGCTTCCTGAGCGCCCCCGCATCGCGACCCTGGATGCGGCCGTAGTCGAAGTTCCCGAAGGTCTTGGGCTCCTTGCGGGGCAGGCGGCTCATCTTGAGCATGGTCGCTATCGTGGCCTCGTGATGCTTTTCCGCCAGATACTCGAACACCGAGGCCACGGCCTGAAGCTCCGACTCTCCCATGTCCGACCTTTCTGCCAACGCGGCCAGCTCTTCCGCCGTCAAGCTGACGGCCAGCTCGTCGGCGCGGGTTTTAACGAGATCGTAGATGCTTCGGCGTGGGGCAGGTTCGCCGGCGGCAGGATCGAAGACGGCGCCGTTTTCGATCTCGGCCATCATAGCATCCCTTCGAAGTCGAACTTCTCAAAGGCCGATTTGACTTTCGGCGGCTCGAGTTGCGCGATCGTCGTCTTTACGGGTGCGGTCGGCAACTCGCATGGCTGGATGTCTGCATATTGATCCGAACAGAAGCTGTCGCGACGGCCCCAGGTGACGGCATGGGCGGCAAGCTCTTGCGACAGATCCTCAGAGTAAACGTGCAGGACGGAGCCTTCGCGGCTGATGCGGCAGGTCTTGCCCGCATACCAGTACGGGACCCCGAACCGCCGACCTTCATAGCTGACGAACCCGTCGAAGCTGATCTTGCGGCGCGGGCACAAGTAGCATGCGACGTCATCGGCGATGGCGACGACATGGGCGGCGGGAAGGCAGGAATTCGCATGCTTGTCCGCGGGAATGCAGTCGACGGCACGCCGATAGCGCGAACCTTGCGCGACGCACCAGGCCAGCGCATCGGCGTTCAACTGCGTGACGTCGGCGAACGTGCGTCCGGCGAGGAAGTTCCCTTTTACGAACCGCACCAGGCGCTCGACCTTCCCCTTGGTAAACGGGTGGCGAGGCTTGCAGAGCCTGGTCTTGAAGCCGACGCAGGCCATGAAGGCGGCGTAATCGGCCTGCCAGACGGGGCGTCCCTCAAAGTCGCGGCGGATGACGACGCTTTTCATGTTGTCGGTCAAGACGTGGTCGGACACACCCATCAGCATGAAGGCATGAACCATGCCGATAAACAGGTTTTCCTGACGGGCATTGGGGAAGAATTCGATGTAACAGGTGCCACAGTGATGGCATATCATCGCGAAGCAGGCAATCTTATAGGTACGGCCCCGCCAGTCCTCAACCTCGACGAAGCCCCAGTCCATCTGGTAGGACTCGCCAGGCCCGGTCTGAAAGCGCCTCCCGCGGCTGCCTTGTGGCTCCACCAGCCTCCGCTTGGCAGGCACCAGGTCGGCGTGGTCTTTGATGTAGGTCTTCACGCTGGTAAGGCCGCCTTTGTAGCCCTGTTCGGCGATGCGTTCGAAGCAGACCTCGGAGTTGGTGACGCTACGCCGAAGCAGGTCGTCCAACACGCCTGTAAACCCCGTGAGCACGGTGGTCTCCGCCTTCTTCCCGCACCGGCCGTGCGGAGCCGCTTTAAAGCCCTTGTCCTGCAAGGTTCTGGCCTTCGATCGCGACAGGCCTGTCTTTCTTGAGAATTCGGCGAGGTTGACCTTCGACGGGTCGAATACGTCTCCCGACTCCTCGGCCATCTCTTTCAAGACAGCGTCTATAATCGCTTGAAGGCCATTGCGTTCGTTGTCATTCATAATCCTCCTAACGCTGGCGTATTGGCGTATACCAGTGTAGGTTTATGGGGACGCAATGGCTGTTTATCTCTGACTGAAATCGGCTAATTTAATCCGACTGTTGGTGGCTAATATCACCCGACGCTAACAGCTGTTAAAAGCGCGTCCTTTAGACAGCAAATTGTCTCAAGCAATGCTGTCCTTCAGAGACATTACGATGCAGCATGTAATTAGTTGCTCGCCGGAAGAAAGCGAGAATTTGAATGCCTATATTCTTTTGGCTGAACATAGCCTTTCTGAATGTAAGACTGACGTTCAAGCCTATTACTCGGAATCTTTGGCGCATAGCGATTTTCTAACTCATATTGCACAGTTTGCAGAAGAGATGTTGTACAGGGGACGGTATATAAATGGCATAAGACTATATTGCCAGTTGTACCGCTTGCTTAACTACTATCGTGTAGTGAATTTTTCCAATCACGAAATGTCTCATCGTTTATATTTAGCTGCTAAATCAATACGCTATATCGATAATGAAATATTGGCCGAAGAATACCAACGTAGCTTTGTCAGGCTTTGTGAGGAACAATGGTTGCAGAAAGACATTTTCCTAGTTGATGATTTTAGTACGCTTAGACTGAGCGACATGGTTAGCCTGTATCTCGTTCCTGACACACTTCTCTCAAACTACTATGTAGCTTTGTCGGAGAACACTTTTCTTGACGAACATGCAAAGAGCAGGCTGTTTTTTGAGCTATACGATGATATTCGGATGTGCATAAAGTTTGGCGTAATAACAAAAGGGAGTAATGACGATTTTTGTAGCAAAGAGTGGTGGACGAGTTTCGATCATCATCACAGAAGGTACCGGAATGAATGCTTTTGCATGATTTCGATTGCATTAATGATTCTGGAAATGATGAATTCGGGTGACAGAGAGAGGTTTTCGCTCTTTTCAACCATGGATTTTCATACACGGTCTACTTCAATCCTCAGAGCATTATGCGCGCTTTCACTAGTGCACCATATAGCAAACAGTTGCTCTGGAAGTTACATGCTCGATTTAACTATTCCGGAAAGTGATTCGTTTGAATTCTTGCATGATTTGAAGATATTGAGTATCACAGATAGTAAGGAAGACCTTCTTTTGGTCTATAAAACAATTTCGCGCTGCTTTTGCAGAGAAGAAGATGGCAGCAAAGAGCATCGAGCAACGTCTTTTCATCCTAGACTGCATTTCGAAAAGAATATCCTCGATAGTTTTTTCCTTTGCCTATTCAGGAGACTCGGGGATGTGGATTTCTTTTTGGAAAATATTGAATTGAGTTTATCCGAGAACGAAAGCATCAAATCTATTGTTGATAAAGCAATTGAATATGATGGATAAACGGACAGGGAGCGGGATACGGCCTATTCAATTCTCGCAACAATCTAACGTGTTCTGCGTTGCACTCGCTTCGATTCTTTTGACCTTGGAAAGAAATCACCGACATTAGAAAAGCTCGCGAATCTCAACGTCGAGTGCCGAGGCGATCCGGGACATGGTATCGATAGACAAACTGCATCGCCCGGCCTCGATGCGGCCAAGATAGGTGTTGTCCATGCCGATCATAAGCGCGAGCTTCCTTTGGGAGAGGCTTTGTTCTTCCCTACGCTCTCTCACGCGCTGACCGAACCTCAATCTGTCCTTTCTGGTATCCATAAAGCTAGCGTATGCGAGACAATGTTCCTAGTGGGTGACTAGTATCACCCACTAGGATAACAATCCACCTATTGAACGGGCGTTATCCAAGCAAGCAAAGCATGCGAACCCGGTATGGGCAAAACGACTATTGGCATCGACCCCAACATAAGGGATGCCGCTTCGTACCAACTTTGACGAAAGGGGTTCGCGATGACGGGGAGAGAAGAAGAGAGGACGGAAGCTGCGCTCGGCTTCCAAGAAACGACCGAGCTGCTGAATACGGCGTACGAGGCCGTGGCTGGATCGTCGACGATACTCGCATGCTGTACATGCGCCTGCAAGAGGCGTACGAGGCTGAATCGACCGAGATGGCGGACAACGTGTTCGTCGTCCGCAGCAGCCTCGACGAGAGCGTGCGCATGATCGGCGATGCCGAGGAGGCCCTTTCCTCGTTGAAGGGGCCGTCGCGGAAGCTGGCATGCGAGGCAGAAGGGGGGAGGGCAATGAAGGACGCAAGCGTCGCACGCAGCCCCGGCACAGCCAGCGCTGCCCGCCGGAGGCGTCGCGGCCCTTGCGCGCGAAGCTCGGGCAGCCGCAGCGCGGGCACTGATCGGGCTCGCCGTGCGCTCAAGGCGGCGAGGTCCTCGGCGATCGCCGCCTTGAGCGCACGCGATAATTTGCGCTTCTCTGTAACGAGATGGTTTTGACTTGGCCTACGATTCGGTTCACAGGGTCCTTCTCCACGAAGTCTTTTCGACAATCGCATCGTAGAGCGAGGGCCCTTTTCGCGCGTCCCGAAAATGGAACCATGTCAATGGTGGTTTAACAGCGGACTTCACGCTTGGTGCAGTAAACAGTTTTCCACGGAGATTTAGATATTTGCCAGTAACAGGGTTTTTGTCAATGCAGTGCCGCAACCGGTAGACCTTGCCCGGTTTGACCTCTTTGATTGTGCCGTTGCCGATTATGACCATGCGTCGTTCAGTCCTTCGCATTGCCAGCCGATGGCGTCAGTCTAGCAGCAAGGGCCGTAGTCTAGTTTTGGTCTAATGCTTTTGAGACATGGGGCGATTGGCTATAACGTAAATCCATAAAATAGCATTTTGAACAGGTATTTTAGTAATCAGTTTCTCGGTTGAGATATCGCGTTATGCAGGGAACTTCGGCTGGGGGTCAAGGGGTCGCAGGTTCAAATCCTGTCAACCCGACCAGCAACGTAAAACATGCCATCGGACAGCTGCCCGATGGCATGTTTCTTTTCGCGGCGAGACCGCTCATGGCGAAATCGTGGGCATCGTGTGATCGGAAGGTGACGGGGCGGGATAGCAATCGGTGAACGGTAGGCGCGATAATCCTGCATGAAACGCGCCTTTCGACCCCGTTTTCTGCATGGCGGGGGAGGGGTTTCCACTATTCGCGGCGAACGGTCGGGCGGACGCCTTCCCGGCGGGAGGAAATCTTCCCAGAAATGAATTGTGCACCTGCACAAAACGTTATACTACGGTCTTCCGGACATTCGGAGCGCTCCTACGGAGCGGCAAGCGAAGCACTCAAAAGGAGGATACGATCTATGAGCGGTGATAACGTAGTTTTGGCTCGTAACACGGAAGAGGCCCCGCAGAGCGACCGTCATGCGCAGACCGTGGCGTTCTCGCACTACAACAACATCTCGGCCCAGCTTCCCATCGACCCCGAGACCGGCGAGCTCGTCGAGGGCGGCATCTTCGAGCAGGCCGAGCAGTGCTTCGAGAACCTCGAGGCCATCGTCGAGAGCATCGACCACTCCTTGAACGACGTCGCCAGGATCACCGTCTTCGTGCGCGACATCCGCGACCTGGTGGCCGTCGACGAGGTGTACCGCGCCTTCTTCACCACCTACGTTCCCGCCCGCACGGTCATGGCCGTCGCGGCCCTGCCGATGGACGCGCTCGTGCAGGTGGAGGCGCTCCTGACCAACGGCGAGGGCACCATCCCCAACGAGCCGCAGGCCGGCGACCTCGTGAAGTACGTGAACAACACGCACAACGCCCCCTACGACGCCCTGTCCTCCCAGACCGTGGCCTTCTCGCACTACAACAACGTCACCGCGCAGCTGCCCATCGACCCCGTGTCGAACCAGATCGTGGTCGGCGGCGTGGCCGAGCAGGCCGCGCAGTGCCTGAAGAACATCAAGGCGATCCTCACGAGCATCGACGTCCCGTTCGACGACATCGTCAAGGTCACCGTCTTCCTGAAGAACCTCTCCGACCTCGACGCCGTGAACGACGTGTACACGCGCTTCTTCCCGGATTCGGGCATCGCCCGCGCCGTGGCCTACGTGCCCGCCCGCACGGTGGTCGAGGTCGCCGAGCTGCCGATGCACGCGCTCGTGCAGATCGAGGCCGTGGTGTCGCACGGCGACGGCACGCCGCCGCAGGAAGTGGAAGCCCGTCACGGCCTCATCATCGAGGCGAACGACACCGACGCGGCCCCCACGAGCCCGCTCTCCACGCAGAGCGTCGCCTTCTCGCACTACAACAACATCTCGGCGCAGCTGGGCGTCGACGCCGCGTCGGGCAAGCTCGTCGCCGGCGGCGTTGCCGAGCAGGCCGAGCAGGCGTGCAAGAACATCAAGGCCATCATCGAGAACGTCGACCACACGATGGAAGACGCCGTCAAGGTGAACGTCTACCTGAAGAACATCGACGACCTCGCCGCCGTCGAGGACGTGTGCGCCCGCTACTTCACCGGCGCTCCCGCGTTCCGCGCGGTGGGCACCGCGGCGCTCCCGATGGACGCGCTCGTGCAGATCGACGCGATCTTCGGCAACGCCGAGGGCACCCCGCCGGTCAAGTAACCTGCCGCACCGCCAGCTGAACGGAAGGGCCGGAGAGCGATCTCCGGCCCTTTTTGCATGACGGCGCGGATCACGGAGTCACGGAGCGGCATCCAACCGCCAACGGGCCGCATACGGCTTCCTGGTCAGGCTGTTCTCATCGAGCTGCTCGTCTATCCTTTCCTTCATCATCTACGAGCATCCGAGAAAGGATACGGATATGAGCATCATCGTATGGATCATCATCGGCGGCTTGGCCGGTTGGATCGCGAACATGATCATGAAGACGGACGGCAGCCTCATCAAGAACATCGTGACGGGCATCGTCGGCGCCCTTATCGGCGGTTTCGTCATGAGCTTCTTCGGCGCCGCAGGGTTCACCGGGTTCAACCTCTGGTCGTTCCTCGTCGCGCTGATCGGCTCGGTGATCCTGATCGCCATCATCAACGTGCTGACCGGCAAGCGCGCCTAGCGCCGCCGCCTCAAAGGCCGGGAGCGGACGCTCCCGGCCTTTTCGCGCTTCACGGCATCGGGATATCCACGCTCCCGACCGTGATCGACGCCACCTCGTCGAGGTCGAGGAACCGGTCGAACATCAGGGACTTGCCGGCGACCGTCGCATACTCCCGCACCTCGACCGCGCCGCCGCTTTTCTGCGTCGCGTCGACGACGGTGCCGTCCTTCATGTTCACCGTCAGGGGCAGGCTTTGCAAGCGCTTCGATTGCGGCGTGTCGAAGCCGATCGGGTTCACCTCGATCGGGAAGTCGATCATCAGGTCGACCGACAGGCTCAACGGCGAGATCGTGATCGCGTTGATCGTGGCGGTGCCCTCGTCGAACGCGAACGTCTGGCCAGCCGGCACGTTTCTCGACAGGTCGGCGCAGTTGGCGAGGAAGCTCATCCTCCAAGCGCCTTCCACGAGGGTTCGCGCCTCGCCGTCCTCGTCGAGCGCCATGAGGTCGAGCAGCTTCACGCGCACGGGCTTGCCGAGGAAGCTGCCGCCGCCGTGCGTGTCGATGGTGCTCGCCTTCACGAACTGGATGGCGTTGTCGTCGGGATCGGCGTCGAAGAAGTACGAGGTGGTGCCGCGCGACGGAGCCCCGTCGATCGTGACGGTGGCCAGGTTCCCGAACGTAAGCGCCAGCGTGCCGTCCTCGTTCTCCCGGATACCCTCGAACGCCGTGCCGTCGTCCTTCGCGACGGTCAGCACGACGACGTAGTTGGACCAATCGCCCACGACGGCCTCGGCGGTGACGGTGACGCCGTTCGAGGACGCCTGCGCGACGGGGCGTCCGATGCCGTCGACCACCTCGGTAGCCGGAGGCGTTTCCGCCTTCGCGGGCTTCTGGCGCTCCAGCATCCCGGAGGCGTACGCCGTGCAGCCGACCACGAGGGCGAGGACGGCGGCGGCCGCGGCTATCGCGAGGGTGCGGGTTCGGCGGGACGTGCGGCGGGGCCGCTCGGGCGCGGCCGCGGCCTCGACGGCCTGCGCCAGGCGCCGCGCAGCCTCGGGGGAGAACCGCAGCTCGTCGAGGGCTTTCCGGTACTCATCGATCATCGTCGGCTCCTTCCAGCGCGGCGCGCAGCTTGGCGCGCCCGCGGCTCAGATGCGCTGCGACGGCGTCTTCGGTGCGGCCGGTCATCTGCGCGATCTCGCGCGCCGTGTACCCTTCGTAGTAGTGCAGGTACAGGGCCTCCCGGTACGCTTGCGGCAACGCCATCACCGCGTCCAGCACGTCGTCGTCCGGCGCTTCGGGCGCGGCGGCCTCGGCCGCGGCGTCGAGCGCCACCGACGTGCGCCGCCGCCCGCTGCGCAGCACGTCCTTGCAGGCGTTCGCCGTCGTGCGCACCACCCAGGCGCGCTCGTGCTCGGCGCTCTCGAACGCGCGCCCGCCCTGCAGCAGCTTGATCAGCACGTTCTGGCAGATGTCCTCCGCGTCGTGCGTGGACTTGAGGTACGTGTAGCTCAGGCGCAGGATGAGGTCGGCGTACGTGCGCACGAGCCGCTCCGCTTCGCTATCGGGTTGTCGCTTGCGCATAAGGGTCCGTTTCCTGTCGTCCTTCGGGCAACGTCGCTTCACCTGCGATACGATCCAGAGGCCCGAATCCTGACAGCGCGGGCGAGATTCCTAGGAGAATTCCCAAAAATCCTGGATGAGCTCCTTGCGGTTCGAGCGCTCGGCCTTCTGGAGGATGTGGTGCATGTGCACCTTGACGGTGCTCGGCGCGAGGTGCATGGAGGTGGCGATGTTCTGGTTGTCCTTGCCCAGCAGCACGAGCCTGAGCACCTCGGCCTCGCGCTTCGACAGCTGGCGCGCCGCCGCGTAGGCCACGAGGTTCTGGTCGATGAACGTCTCGAGCGACGCGCCGCCCTGCGTGGGCGGCTCGGCGCGCCGCAGCGACAGGTTCCTCCACGCGCCCGTGCAGGCCGCGAACGCGCAGCACAGCACGAGCGCGTTCTCGGCGAAGTTGCGCTCGGGGAAGAAGGGCAGCGCCTGGCCCCCGGCCACGTGCGGGTCGATGATCAGCAGGAACACGACGTTCTCCAGCAGCACGCACGTGACGAGCGCCCACAGCGCGCCGTACAGCGCGCGGTGGCGGCGCATGCGCAGCCGCAGCACGTCGTCGCGCGTGCCGATGTAGCGGGCGGCGAGGTAGACGAGCATCGCGTACAGCAGAGCCTCGCGCATGCTGTAGAACAGGAACTCCTGGCCGTTGCCCGCGGGCACGAGCAGCAGCACGGCGGCGCTCGCCAGCGCGAACACGGCGCCCGGGACGTAGCGCACCGCGGGCCTGCGCTCCTCCAGGTACTCGCACAGCACGAGCCAGAACGACACGAGCGCGCCGCCGCCGATGAGGATGGAGGCCACGGGGCTGCCGATGAAGAAGGGGGAGGCGGACGATTCGGCCGCGCGCTGCATGAGGAAGTCGTCCTGGAACACGAGCGCCACGTCGAAGAAGTAGAACAGGAAGCCGGCGAACGCGTAGCGGTACGCCTTGTTGCGCGTCACCAAGTACGAGGCGAGGCACGTCGCCGCCGTCAGGATGACGGCCAGCAGCACGATGAGCGTGTAGTAGAAAAGCCCGAGCCCCAGATCCATGCGCGTCCTCGTTCGTCGTCGGCACCACGCGCCCCGAGGGGCGCACGTCTCGAACAGTATAGACGATTCGCCGCAACGCGCCAGCTCAAACGCCCCTACAACCGAAATACACCCGCTCCTACCACCAGGTTAGGACTGCCCGCGCACCCGCTCGCGCGACACGATGGGGCCAACGTCCGAAGCGTATCGAACGAAACGACGAAGGTAGACGAAAGGGGACCAGCGCATGTCGACGGAAGCCGCACTGCCCACCAGCACCGCCTCGCCCAAGGAGGACCCGCCCAAGAAGAAGAGGAAGCTCAGCTTCCCCACCGCGTTCACCATCCTGTTCGCGCTCACCATCGTCGCGGTGGCCGCCACCTGGTTCGTGCCGGCGGGCCAGTACGCGAAGCTGGCGTACAACCCCGACGCGGACACGCTGCAGATCACGAGCCCGCAAGGCGAGGTCAGCGAGATCCCGGCCACCCAGGAGGAGCTCGACGCCATCGGCGTGAACATCGGCATCGACCAGTTCACGTCCGGCGCGCTGTCCAAGCCCATCTCGGTGCCCAACACCTACGAGCGCCTGGAGCAGCAGCCCAAGGGCATCGCCGACATCACGGTGAGCATGGTGTCGGGCACGGTGGAGGCCGCCGACATCATGGTGTTCATCCTCGTGCTGGGCGGCCTCATCGGCGTCGTGAACGCGAGCGGCGCGTTCGAGTCGGGCCTCATGGCCCTCACGAAGAAGACGAAGGGCCACGAGTTCCTGCTCGTGTTCCTCGTGAGCGCCCTCATGGTCCTCGGCGGCACCACCTGCGGCCTCGAGGAGGAGGCCGTGGCCTTCTATCCCATCCTCGTGCCCATATTCCTGGCGCTCGGCTACGACTCCATCATCTGCGTGGGCGCCATCTTCCTGGCCGGCTCGATGGGCACGACGTTCTCCACCATCAACCCGTTCTCCGTGGTCATCGCCTCGAACGCGGCGGGCGTGAACTTCACGCAGGGCATCGAATGGCGTATCGCCGGCTGCATCGTGGGCGCCGTCGTGGTCATCGCCTACCTCTATTGGTACAGCCGCAAGATCAAGGCCGACCCGACGTTCTCCTACACCTACGAGGACCGCGAGAAGTTCGCGAAGCTGTACAACGTGGAGACGGGGGAGACGAAAGAGGCCAGGAAGAGCGGCTTCACGCTGAAGAAGAAGGCCATCCTCGTGCTGTTCGTGGCGGCGTTCCCCATCATGGTGTGGGGCGTCGTGAGCCAGGGCTGGTGGTTCCCTCAGATGGCGGCATCGTTTCTGGCCATCGCGATCATCATCATGTTCCTGTCGGGCATCGCCGAGAAGAAGGTGGTGGACGCGTTCATCCACGGCGCGTCGAGCCTCGTGGGCGTGTCGCTCATCATCGGGCTCGCGCGCGGCATCAACCTCATCATGGAGCAGGGGCTCATCTCCGACACGCTGCTGTTCTGGTCGTCGGGCCTCGTGCAGGGCATGACCGGCCCCATCTTCATCATCGTCATGATGTTCATCTTCTTCCTGCTGGGCTTCGTGGTGCCCTCGTCGTCGGGCTTGGCCGTGCTGTCCATGCCCATCATGGCGCCCCTGGCCGACACCGTGGGCATCCCGCGCTCGGTGGTGGTGTGCGCCTACCAGTGGGGCCAGTACGCCATGCTCTACCTCGCGCCCACCGGCCTCGTGCTGGCCACGCTCACCATGCTGGACATGAAGTACTCCAAGTGGCTCAAGTTCGTGTGGCCCATGGTGCTGTTCGTGCTCATCTTCGGCGGCATCCTGCTGGTGGTCCAGGTGCTGGTGTACGGAGCCGCGTAAGGACGTTGCGGGCGAAGGCGGGAGCGTCTCCCGCCTTCGCCGGGCGCGCCGCCGCTAGCTCCTCAAGGCGACGACGGGGTCCTTTTTCGCGGCCATGCGGGCGGGCACGTAGCCGGCCGCCAGGGTGAGCGCGACGCTGACGGCGATCAGCAGCAGCGCGTAGGCGGCGGGGAGCGAGGCGATGCCGTCCACGCCCAGCAGCGAGCTGACGACGGCGTTGATGGGAATGCAGATCAGCAGCGTGGCGCCCACCCCGATGATGCCGGAAGCGAGGCCCTCGATGAACGTCTCGGCGTTGAAGATGCTCGTGACGTCGCGCTTCGAAGCGCCGATGGCGCGCAGGACGCCGATCTCCTTCGTGCGTTCGAGCACCGAGATGTAGGTGATGATGGCGATCATGATGGACGACACGACGAGGGAGATCGCGGTGAAGGCGATGAGCACGTAGCTGACCGTGTCGACGATGGTCGTGAGCGAGGACGTGAGGGTTCCCACCATGTCGGTGTAGGTCACCTTCTCCGCATCGCTGCCCGCCTGGTCGTTGTAGGAGGAGATGAAACCCTCGATCGTCTCCTTGCCCTCGAAGTCCGCCGGGTACAGGGCGATGCCCGAAGGCTGGTCGATCGTGCAGTACCCCAGGGCTTCGAGGACGTCCTCGTAGGTGGACGGCGTGTCGTCCGACATCCGCGCGGCGAGCGCCGCCAGCTGGTCGTCGGACAGGGAGGCCGCCGCCTCGCCCGCGCCCGGCGTTCCCGCGTCCGCGGGGGAGAGGGTCGCCGCGCCTTCCGCGGCCGGGTCCGCTTCGCCGCCGTCGAACGCTTCGCCGGTCAGCACGTTCGTGCCGGGATCGGCGAGCTGCTGGCGCACCACGGCGCTCGACGAGGTCGCCCGTGTACGCGACGCCGCTGCTCCCCTGCGAATCGTCGGTGAGCCTGAGCACGCCGGAGATGCGCACGGGGACGCCCGCCTCCTCCATCTTGGAGGCGAGGAACCCGCCGTCGCCGCCCTTGTCCACCCAGGCGCCGCCCTCGGTTCTCGCATAGCGATCGCACGGCGCGAGCGCGGTGAACTCCAGCCCCAGCACGTCGTCGTAGGAGAAGCTCTCCTGGGGGTCGTCGTAGTCCTCGCCGTTCTCCACCGCGGCGACGAGCTCGTCCATGCGATCCGCGTCCATGAGGCCGAGCGTGTACAGCGTGTAGTCGGAAACCTGCCCGTTCCGGTCGATCACCAGGGCCGCCTCGCCGGCGGAGGCGGGCCACGAGCCCGCTTCGAGCGCGTAGCTCGCCTCGCGGAGCGCCTCGTCGTCGGGCAGCTGCGCCCAAGCCGAGCTGGCGGAGCCGCCCAAGGACGCCACGGCGCCGACGGGCGAGGCGGAGGCCATGGCGGAGGGGAGGCCCGCGGACTCCGAATCGCCCGTGAGGGACGAGGGGCTCGCCTGCACCGCGTCGCCGTTCTCGTCCAGGCGCATGATCTGGGGCGTCAGGTCGTAGCGGTACTCGACGGCGGAAAGCGACCCCTCCACCTCGCCGTAGTTCGCCTTCAGGTACGCGTCGAAGGCGCCCAGGTCGTTGACGGCGCTCATCTGCTCGCTGCGCTCCACGCTGTCGGCCACGATGTTGTTGGAGACGATGTCTCCCGCGGGCGCCTCCCCATCGTCGCGGCCGGCCTGCGCGCCTCCGGACGCCATCATGCTCGACAGGTCGAACGTCTCCTTCTCGAGCTCGATGGGATACGATCCCATGGTGTCGGTTTCCAGCTGGGAGATGTAGTCGTTCATGCCGGTCGACAGCGACAGGATGAGCGCGATGCCGATGATGCCGATCGCCCCGGCGAACGCGGTGAGCAGCGTGCGCCCCTTCTTGGTGACGAGGTTGTTCAGCGACAGGCCCAGCGCGGTGCCGAACCCGAGCTTGGTGCGCCGCGGCTTCGCCGGCTTCCCCGCCCGCGACGAGACGATGGCGGGAGGGTTCGTGTCGGAGACGACGCGGCCGTCCTTGAGCCGTATGATGCGCGACGCGTAGCGCTCGGCCAGGTCCGGGTTGTGGGTGACCATGATGACCAGGCGGTCCGAGGCCACCTCCGCCAGCAGGTCCATGATCTGGACGCTCGTCTCGGAGTCGAGGGCGCCCGTGGGCTCGTCGGCCAGGATGATGGAAGGGTCGTTCACCAGCGCCCGGGCGATGGCCACGCGCTGCATCTGCCCGCCCGACAGCATGGCGGGCTTCTTGTCCAGCTGGTCGCCCAGCCCCACCTTCTCGAGCGCCGCCGTGGCGCGGGCGCGCCGGTCGGAGCCGCCCTCGCCCGATATCTTCAGCGCCATCTCCACGTTGGCGAGCACGCTCTGGTGCATGATGAGGTTGTAGCTTTGGAACACGAACCCCACGCTGTGGTTGCGGTAGGCGTCCCAGTCGGCGTCCTCGTAGCCGGCGGTCGAGCGGCCGTCGACGAGGAGGTCGCCCGACGTGTAGCCGTCGAGGCCCCCCAGTATGTTGAGCAGCGTGGTCTTCCCGCATCCCGACGGGCCCAGCACCGCCACGAACTCGTTGCTGCGGAAGTCGACGGTCACCTCCTTCAGGGCATGGACGGCCCCCGAGGCTACCGGGTAGTCTTTGGCGATGTTCCTGAGCTGAAGCATTGCTTCACGTCCTTCGAACGGTATCGAGCGGATGTTGTCCCCGCCAGGTTATCGGCGTTTCTTTAACTGTCGTTGAACCGCGCCTTCACAACGGCTTCACCGCCGCGTGCGACAATGGCGGCCGACGGGGCGGAGACGACGAGAGGCGGCAAGCCCATGGTGCGGATACTGGTCGTGGAGGACGACGACAGCCAGCGCAGGCTCATGTGCTCCGTGCTCGAGCGCTCGGGGTACGCCGCGCTGCCCGCGAGCGACGTCTCGCGCGCCCTGGAGGCGTTCGACCACGTCGTCGTCGACCTGATCGTCCTCGACGTCATGCTGCCCGGGAAGGACGGGCTCTCGTTCGCGCGCGACCTGCGCGCTTCGGGAATCGACCTGCCCATCCTCATGGTCACCTCCAAGCGGCTGCCGGCGGACAAGCGGGCGGGCTTCCTCGCCGGAACCGACGACTACCTGACGAAGCCGGTCGACTTCGACGAGATGCTGCTGCGCATCCGGGCGCTGCTGCGGCGCTCGAAGATCGCGAGCGAGCGCAGGCTGACGGTGGGCGCGGTGACGCTGAACGCCGACACGCTCACCGTGACGCGCGGCGAGGATCGCCAGACGCTGCCGCAGAAGGAGTTCCAGCTCCTGCACAAGCTGCTGTCGTACCCCAACCACGTGTTCACGCGCCGCCAGCTCATGGACGAGATGTGGGGCGTGGACTCGGAAAGCCAGGAGGGCACGGTGAGCGTGCACGTCACGCGCCTGCGCCGCCGCTTCGAAGGCTACCCCGAGTTCGAGCTGGCGTCGGTTCGGGGCCTGGGGTACAAGGCGGTCGTGCACGCGGACGGCGGCCGGCCGTGAGGCTGCTGCGGCGCGTCGGCCTGTCGCTGATCCTGTCGCTGGCCTTCATGGCGGCGTTCCTGCTGTCCGTCGCCATCGTGTTCGCGATCACGGTGCTCGTCGTCGGCGCGCCCTCGCCGGACGATCCCGATTTCCGCATCATGCTGGAAGTGCTCGTGGCCTGCACCCTCCTGGGCACGCTGCTGTCGCTCGTGCTCACCCGCTTCCCGCTCAAGCCGGTGCACGCCATCTCGAAGGGGATCGACCGGCTCTCGCACGGGCACTTCGACGTGCGGCTCGACATCAGGCGGCCGGCGGAGTTCAAGGAGCTTTCCGACGGGTTCAACCGCATGGCCGAGGAGCTGCAGAGCGTCGAGCTGCTGCGATCCGACTTCGCGAACGACTTCTCCCACGAGTTCAAGACGCCCATCGCCTCCATCAAGGGGTTCGCCGAGGAGCTCCTCTACAACGACGGCCTGACGGAGGGGGAGCGCCGCGAGTACCTGCGCGTGATCGCCAAGGAGTCGGGCCGGCTCGCCAAGCTGTCGAACGACGTGCTGGACCTGTCGCGCCTCGAGCGGCAGAAGATCGTCGCGGACCGTTCGCGGTTCGACCTCGCCGAGCAGGTGCGCCTGAGCGTGCTCGTGTTCGAGCGGCGGGTGGAGGAGAAGTCGCTCGACCTCCGCATCGACCTCGACGAGACGGAGGTCGAAGGCGACGCGGGCCTGCTGGAGCAGGCGTGGATCAACATCATCGACAACGCGGTGAAGTTCACGCCGCGGGGCGGCTCGATAGCCGTGTCGCTCGGACGGGAGGACGGCCGCGTGGCGTTCGCCTGCTCGGACGAGGGATGCGGCATGGACGAGCGCACCGTGCGCCATGCGGCCGACCGGTTCTTCCAGGGCGACGAATCGCGCGCGACGCAGGGCAACGGCATCGGGCTGAGCCTCGTGCGCCGCATCGTCGAGATCCACGAGGGATCGCTGAGCATCGAGAGCAGGCCGGGGGAGGGCACCGAGGTGAAGGTCCGCCTCCCGCTCCCCTGAGGTTGCGCGGCGGGGTCGGCGGGCAAACCGAACGGCGCGCGTCATCCTTTATGATCGGCGCGGCGTATGCTACCGTGTCGATCAGCCGTTCTTTTGCCGTCCCGACCGCATCGAGGTGCAGCATGCAGATGGAGTCGCTCTCGCTGTTTCTTGCCGTCGCCGAATCGAAGTCCATAGCCAAGGCCGCCCAGCGGCTCTACATCACGCCGCAGGGGGCGAGCGCCGCCATCATCGCGCTCGAGAAGCAGCTCGACGTGCGGCTGTTCGACCGGTCGGGCGCCGCGCTCGAGCTCACGAAGGAGGGCGAGGCCATCGCGGCGGAAGCCGAGCGCGTGGTCGGCTCCTATCGCAGGCTGCAATCGGTGGCCGCCCTGCAGGGGGGCTCGCCCGCTTCGCGCGAGCGCTTCCGCGTGGTGGTGTCGCCCTTCGCGAAGCGAACCCTCGCCCCGGTCATCGAGGAGTTCGGGAGGATCGGGGACGACGACCGGGTCGTCGACCTCGTCGAGGCGAGCGTGTACGACATGGCGCGCCGCTACGACCGCCTCGACGCGGGCACCCTGTACGTGCTCGACCTCCCCATGGACCTCGGCATCGTGGCGGGCGACCTTCCGCCGGGCTTCCTCGACGCCGTGCTGAACGACCCCGGATTCTTCGAGCCGTTCCTCCTGTCGAGCTTCATGCTGCGCTGCGCCGACGGCAGCGCCTACTCCAAGAAGCCGTGGGTGCGGTGGTCCGACCTCGACATGGACAAGATAGCGTGCCACAACGACGCGTTCCTCGAGCAGATGATCCGCCATTACCTGGGGCGTGCGGGCGACGGGGAGCCCGGGATGAAGGTGACCAACCCCGACCTCTTGGACGCCGCGGTGCGCGAGCAGGGGATGGTGAGCCTGTTCGGCTCGTTCCCCGTGATCTTCCGGGAGCGCAACCGGCAGCCCACCGGCGGCGTCGCGGTGGAGCTGAGGCCGGAGGCCTCGTTCGTGACCGGCGTCGTGGGCGGGGCGGGCAACGCCCAGGCCTCCGCGTTCCTGCGCTTCATGCAACGGCTGCTCAGACAGTCCTTCTCCTCGTACATGCGGCGCAACGACCCGGACCGCTTCTTCGAGGAGAACGGTGCCGCGCGCCCTTGACGCCTCCCACCTGCGGCCGCAAGACTTCGATGGGGCGGCCGCAAGAACTCCTTGCTGTTCGACGGTGCCCGGCGCGCGTAGGCTGGGATCGTTGGAAGGAACGACGACAAGGAGGATGGAATGGGCGAGGAGAGAATGGTCCTGTCGAGGCGGCACCTGCTCATGGGGATGGGCGTCGGCGCGGCGACGATGATGGCCGGCCTGGCCGGATGCTCGGCCGCCGAGCCGAAGGGTTCCGCCGCGGGCGGGCAGGAAGGCGCGCCGAGCGTCCTCAAGGAGGCGACCGAGACCGTCGAGGCCGACGTCGTGGTGGTGGGCTCGGGCATCGCGGGCATGTCGGCGGCCATCACGGCGGCCGAGGAGGGCGCCAGGGTGGTGCAGCTGGAGAAGCAGAGCATCCTCGGCGGCGGCTCGAACTTCGCCGAAGGCGTATTCGGCATGGGGTCGGACCTGCAGAAGGAGGCCGGCGTCACGGGGGACTTGGCCGACCTGCTGGCCATCGAGATGGAGTTCCAAAAGTACAAGGTGGACTACACCCTGTGGAAGGGCGTGCTCGACGGCGCGGAGGAGAACCTTCTGTGGCTCATCGACCAGGGGGTCGAGTTCGTCGGCCTCAACGAGGCCGTTTACGGGAACCTGCGGACCCAGCACCTCTACAAGGATCACCGCGGCGCGAACATGATCGCCAAGCTCGAGGAGTCCGCGCGGGCCGCCGGCGTCGAGACGCGGCTGAGCACGCCCGCGAAGCACCTGATCGTGGAGAACGGCGCGGTGGTCGGCGTGCAGGCGGAAAGCGGCAAGGACGTGGTCGACGTCATGGCGAAGGCCGTGATCCTCGCCACGGGCAGCTCCGGATCGAACTGGGAGATGTTCGACGAGCACACCTCGCGCAGCTCGAAGCACTACATGTGGTGCGGCGCGCAGGGCATCGAGGGCGACGGCATCAAGATGGCGATGGAGGCGGGCATGGGGGCGTGCTACCGGCTCATGGCCCCCATCGTGGGCACCACCGTCGAGCCGCTGGGCTTGACGTCGCAGCTGGCGGCGCTGGGCGCGTGCAACCCCATCGCGCTCTGGGTGAACCAGGACGGCGTCCGCTACATGGACGAGGGCCAGGTGCGCAAGGTCATCACCGCCCCGAACGCGCTCGACACCCAGATCGTGTCGTACTCCATCGTCGACCAGGATCTGTTCGACACGCTGGTGGAGCACGGCGACCCCAACGTGGGCTGGGGCTTCTACGTCCCGCGCGGCACGGCTTTGAGCGAGGCGCCCGCCGAGCTCGAGAGGGAGCTCGAACGCGGCACGGACACCATATTCAAAGCCGATTCCCTCGCGCAGCTCGCCGAGCAGCTGTCCATCGACCCCGTGGTGCTGCAATCCACCGTCGACGAATACAACGGCGTCGTGGACGCCCAGGTCGATGCGATCCACCGCAAAGACCCCAAGTACCTCACGCACAAGGTGTCGACGCCGCCCTTCTATGCCTTCCACGTGGTCGGCTCGAACGTCAACATGTTCGGCGGCATCCACGTCAACTCGGAATGCGAGGTGATCCGCGAGGACGGCTCGACCATCGAGGGGCTCTACGCCGCCGGGCTCGAGTGCGGAGGGTTCCAGGGCGAGACGTACGGCATCTCCATCCCCTCGTCCTGCCAGGGCATCGGGCTGTCCACCGGCCGGCGCAGCGCGAAGAACGCGGCGCGGCGGGCGCGCTCGTAGGCTGCGTCCACAGGCGGGCTTCCGGGTTGTGATCAGCGGCTTGGTCACGTATACTGGTGCTCGCTCGGGATGACCCGAGCCTTGCCGAGCGTCGAGCCCCTCGCGGGTTGCTCCGCCGGCGAGCCCGTCTGCCGGGACAACCCGGGAAACCATCGAGCATGCGGCCCGCCCGACGATCCGCCCGTTGCGGCCCGCCGCGCGGCGGGCCGCATGCTCGCGCACGTATGGAGCGAAGCGAAACATGCACGGAACCGAAGAGAGAACGGACGGCGCCCTCGCGCCGAAGAGCGACCAGAAGATCGACCGCCTGGGCACGGAGAGCACGTTCAAGCTGCTGCTGGAGTTCTCCATCCCGGCCGTGGTGGGCGTGCTCGTGCAGATGCTGTACAACGTCATCGACGCGGTGTACGTGGGGCACGCGGTGGGGGCCGACGGCCTGGCGGCCACGACGGTGGCGAACCCCATGATGACGGCCATGATCGCGGTGGCCATGCTCGTGGGCGTGGGCGGCAACGCGCTGGCGGCCATCAAGCTGGGGGAGCGTAGGAAGGACGTGGCCGAGCGCGTGGTGGGGAACAGCTTCGTCTTGCTGCTCGTCGCCACCGTGGTGCTGTGGGTCGTCGCGTTCTTCGCGCTCGAGCCCATCCTGCGCTACTCGGGCGCCGACGATTCCGTCCTGCCGCTCGCGCTCGACTTCATGACGATGATCGTCGCGGGCTGCCCGCTGCAGTTCATCGCGTTCGGCATGAACAACTTCATCCGCACGGCCGGCCATCCCAACCGCGCGCTGGGCTCCATGCTCATCGGCACGGGCGCGAACGTGGTGCTGGGCTACCTGTTCATCATCGTGCTCGACGGCGGCATGCGCGGCGCGGGCCTGGCAACCGTGTGCTCGTGGGCGCTGTCGGCCCTGTTCGTGATGCAGTTCTTCCTCAAGAAGGACTCGCCCATGCCCCTACGGCGCCCCTCGATCGCCCTCGACCCCCGCATCGCGCTGCGCATCTGCGCGCTCGGCATCGCGCCCTGCGTCATGGAGCTGGGCTTCGCCGTGTCGTCGATGATCGAGAACAACCTGCTCGTGCTGTACGGCGCCTCCGATGCGCTCGGCGTGGACGGCGCGCTGGCGGTGATGCGCGTGCTGTCGGCCGTGGGCCTGTTCACGTTCATGCCGGCCATGGGCATCTCGATGGGCGCGCAGCCCATCATCGGCTACAACTACGGCGCGCGGACGTTCGGCCGCATGAAGCGCGTGCTCGTGCAGGCCATCGTGCTGGGCATCGCCATCACGACGCCCCTGTGGGCCACGGTCATCCTCGCGCCCGACATGTACGCGCACCTCTTCGGGCTGCCCGAGCAGTACATGGGCGAGACGGCGTGGGCGCTCGTGCTGTACCTCCTGTTCATCCCCATCCTGCCCATCCAGACCATCGGCTCGAACTACTTCGACGCCACGGGCCAGGCGGTGAAGGCCACGGTGCTCACGCTCACGCGCCAGATCCTGTTCCTCATCCCGCTGCTCGTGTTCTGCCCGATCTTCCTGCCGGAGGTGCTGCCCATCACGGCCCTCGAGAGCGTGTGGCTGGCCCCTTCGATATCCGACATCACCTCCACGCTGCTCGTGTCGGGCTTCCTCGCGCTCGAGTGGCGCCGCTTGCGCAAGCTGGAGGCGGGGGAGCGGCGGAAAGCCCCGCAACGGCCATAGCGCACGGCTATCGCGCCATTGATGTTGTGCACGTGCACAATTGAAGAAGCCGAGGTGACAGGCGGAAAACGAACGGGCGACGGGATGCCGTTCGCCAAGGGCATTTCGCCGTTGGGCGCGTCCGTATTCACCGTTGACACCCTTTTACCGAGCAATCGCCTCCGGAAAGGCCCTGTCATCCGACCGTGCGCTTTTCTCTGGTAGAGTGGCGAAGCGGGCGATATCGCTCGCTTCTATTGTTCAAGTGCAATCGGTAAAGGTAAAGGGGGAAGCTACGTGGCTATGCTCGGGTTTTTAATCCTTTTCCCGCTGGTCGTTGCTGGCGTTCTGCTAGTCGTGCGCAACAACCGGGCGAGAAACGTGATTGTGGGCGCCTCCGCGCTCGTCATCGGACTGGCGTCGGTGTGGCTCGTCGTATCCTATCTGGGAGCTCCGTGGATAACGTATGATTTCTACTCCCCGGTGGTCGATTACATCTGCATGGCCGTCAGCGTGCTCATCGCCGTCGCCATCCTGTTCTTCGGCATCAAGTACAAGAACGTGTGGGCCTGCGTGCTCGCCCTCGTCCAGGTGGTGGGCTCGCTCGTGTTCGAGTTCGGCTTCGCCCACGACATCCTCGTGACCGAGGGGCTCTACCTCGACTCGCTGTCGCTGCTCATGGCGTTCATCATCGGCGTCATCGGCTCCGGCATCTGCGTGTACGCCCTCGGCTACATGGAGGACTTCCAGGCGCACGAGCCCGAGGGCGCGAAGGACCGTCGCCCGACGTTCTTCGCCCTCATGTTCGTCTTCTTGGCCGCGATGTTCCTCATCGTGTTCTCGAACAACATGCTGTGGCTGTTCACCGGCTGGGAGATCACCACGGTGTGCTCGTTCCTCCTCATCGGCTTCACGCGCACCGAGGAGGCCATCAGGAACGCCTTCCGCCAGATCATCATGAACATCCTCGGCGGCATCGCCTTCCTCGTGGCCCTGTACGTCATGGCCATCCAGTTCAACACGCTGTCGTTCCTCGAGTTCCTGCAGATCGGCATCGCCAACCCCGGCCTCGTCGTGCTGCCGGTGACGGCGCTCGCGTTCGCCGGCCTCACGAAGGCCGCGCAGATGCCGTTCCACACGTGGCTGCTCGGCGCCATGGTGGCGCCCACGCCCACCTCGGCGCTGCTGCACTCCTCCACGATGGTGAAGGCCGGCGTGTTCATGCTCATCAAGCTGGCCCCCATCATGATGGCGTGCCCCGTGCCGTCGGTCATGGTCATCCTCGTGGGCGGGCTCACGTTCCTGTTCTGCTCGTTCATGGCCATCTCGCAGTCCAACGCCAAGCGCGTGCTGGCGTACTCGACCATCGCCAACCTCGGCCTGATCGTGGCCTGCGCCGGCGTCGGCACGCCTGAGGCCGTGTGGGCCGCGACCTTCCTCGTGCTGTTCCACGCCATCGCGAAGTCGCTGCTGTTCCTGTGCGTCGGCACCGCCGAGCACCACATCGGCAGCCGCGACATCGAGGACATGGACCTCCTGTTCGAGCGCATGCCGCGCCTCGCGCGCTTCATGATGCTCGGCATCCTGTGCATGTTCATCGCCCCGTTCGGCATGCTGCTGGCCAAGTGGGCCACGCTCGTCTCCTTCGCCGACACCGGCCAGGTGGCGCTCATCGTGATCCTGGCGTTCGGCTCCGCGGCCACGTTCATGTTCTGGGCGAAGTGGCTGGGCAAGCTCTCCGGCATCGCCGCCCGCCCCGAGAACGTCGAGGTCAAGGTGCACACGAGCGAGTGGGTGGCCATCATGGTCATGGCCGTGCTCGTCATCCTGTGCTGCGTGGGCCTTCCCATCGTCTCGTGGACCGTGGTGGAGCCCTACATCTACAGCGTGTTCGGCACCGTCGGGCAGGACATCTCCTCGTCCAACCTGTGGATCGCCTCCATCCTGTCGGCGTTCATCGCCGTGGTGCTGTTCGCCGGCCTCGGCCGCTCGAAGGCCAAGAAGGTCGACATCTACCTGGCGGGCGTGAGCCGCGACAACGCCGAGCGCACGTTCTCGAACTCGCTGTCGGGCGAATCCACCGCCTCGGCGCGCAACTGGTACCTCGAGGGCATCTTCGGCGAGAAGCGCATCTCGCCCTTCGGCACCGCGTGCTGCACCATCATCATCGTGATCGCATTCGCGGCGGCGGCCGTGGGCGTTCCGGGACTGTTCTAGGAAAGGGTGTGATCTGACATGACCATGCTGTTCGCTCTCATCGGCACCCTCGTCTTCGCCATCGTCGCGCCGGTCCTGGGATGTTTGCTCGCAGGGCTCGACCGCAAGATCTCGGCCCGCATGCAGGGCCGCGTAGGGCCCCCGCTGCTGCAGCCGTACTACGACGTGCGCAAGCTCATCGAGAAGGACAACGTGTCGGTGAACTCCACCGAGGGCACCTACATCACGTGCGCCCTCGTGTTCACCCTCATCGCCGGCGGCATCTTCTTCTCCGGCGGCAACCTGCTGATGAGCGTCTTCGTCATCACGCTGTCGGGCCTGTTCTTCATCGTGGCCGCGTACTCCACGCGCTCGCCTTACGCCGAGATCGGCGCGAACCGCGAGACGCTGCAGGTCATGGCGTACGAGCCCATGGTGCTGTTCATGGCCGTGGCGTTCTACATGGCGGCCGGCACGTTCAACTCGGCCGGCGTGTTCTTCCTCGACATGCCCGTCGTCACCAACATCTGGCTCGTGTTCCTGGGCTTCCTGTTCGTGCTCACCATCAAGCTGCGCAAGTCGCCGTTCGACCTGTCGTACTCGCACCACGCGCACCAGGAGATCGTCAAGGGCATCACCACCGAGATGAGCGGCAAGACGCTCGCGAAGGTGGAGATCATGCACTGGTGCGAGAACATCCTGTTCCTCGGCTGGACCGCGCTGTTCTTCCTCTGGGGCAACCCGCTGTCCATCGTGCTGGCGCTCGTGGTGGTGGCGCTCGTGTACTTCCTCGAGATCTGGATCGACAACAACTTCGCTCGCGTGAAGTGGCAGGCCCTGCTGGCATCGGCGTGGGGCGTGGCCCTCGTCGCGGGCGGCGTGAACATCGCGTTCCTGGCCTACCTGTAAAGGAGCTGCACCTATGACGTATGCAACCAAATCACCGTGGGTCATCCACTACGACGGTTCCAGCTGCAACGGCTGCGACATCGAAGTGCTGGCCGCGCTGTGCCCCGGCTTCGATGTCGAGCGCTTCGGCATCATCAACACGGGCAACCCCAAGCACGCCGACATCTTCCTCGTCACGGGCAGCGTGAACGAGCAGAACATCAGCGTGGTCCAGGAGATCTACAACCAGATGGTCGAGCCGAAGGTGGTCATCGCGTGCGGCATCTGCGCATGCTCGGCCGGCATCTTCCACGACTGCTACAACGTGATCGGCGGCGTCGACCAGGCCATCCCCGTGGACGTGTACGCGCCCGGCTGCGCCGTGCGTCCCGAGGCCATCATCGACGCGGTCGTGCAGGGCCTCGGCATCCTGGAAGAGAAGTCGAAAGCCCTGCAGGCACAGAAGAAAGGGGCCTAGATCATGACCCTGCAATCCGAGTTCATCCCCCTGACCGTCGAGGGCCTGCCGGCGCTCGCGGCCGAGAAGAAGGCCGAGGGCGCGCGCTTCGTGCAGATGCTGTGCGTGAACACCGAGGACGGCATCGACCTCGTCTACTCGTTCATGAAGGACGGCGTGCTGGCGAACCACGAGATCAAAGGCGTGAAGAAGGGCACCGTCGTGCCCAGCGTCACCGATCAGTTCCTGGCCGCGTTCGTGTTCGAGAACGAGGCGCACGACCTGTTCGGCGTGGACATCAAGGGCATCGCCATCGACTTCGGCGGCAACTTCTACGCGCTCGCGCAGAAAGAGCCCATGACCATCGTCTCGCCCGAGCAGCACGCCGCCCGCGAGAAGGCCAAGAAGCTCGCCGCCGCCAAGGCGGAGAAGGCCGCGAAGGCCAACGCGTCGTTCGTCGCCGACCATCCCGACGCGAAGCCGAAACGCGAGGGCGTCATCGAGCCGTCCGGCGACGACGATCTGGAGACGCGCCTGGCCGGCATGGATCCCGAGAAGGTGGCCCGCGTGCGGGCCGGCATCGCCGCGAAGGCCAAGAAGGCCGCGGCCGAGGCGGAAGCAGCCAAGAAGGCGGCCGCCGACGAGAAGATCGCGGGCCTCGACCCGGAGAAGGCCGCCAAGGTGAAGGCGGCGCTCGAGGCCAAGGCCGCGCGCGAAGCGGCGAAAGCAGCCGCTGAGAAGGAAGGAGAGTAGCATGGGAAAGGCGACCGTCATCCCGTTCGGCCCCCAGCACCCGGTGCTGCCCGAGCCTTTGCACCTCGACCTCGTGGTCGAGGACGAGACCGTCATCGAGGCGGTTCCCCAGATCGGATTCATCCACCGCGGCCTCGAGAAGCTCGTCGAGACGCGCGACTACAACCAGTTCATCTACGTGGCCGAGCGCATCTGCGGCATCTGCGCGTTCGGGCATTCCATGGGCTACGCCGAGACCGTCGAGAAGCTCATGGGCGTCGAGATCCCCACGCGCGCCGAGTACCTGCGCGTCATCTGGCACGAGCTTTCGCGTGTCCACTCCCACGTGCTGTGGATGGGCCTCGCGGCCGACGCGTTCGGCTTCGAGAGCCTGTTCATGCACTGCTGGCGCCTGCGCGAGCGCGTGCTCGACATCTTCGAGAAGACCACGGGCGGCCGCGTCATCTTCTCGGTCGTCAAGGTGGGCGGCGTGGTCCGCGACATCGACGACGCCCAATTCGCCGAGATGAAGCGCGTGCTCGAGGGCATCAAGGACGACTACCGCCAGCTGTGCAACGCCTTCCTCAAGGACACGTCGGTGAAGAACCGCACCGTGGGCGTGGGCTACATCAGCCACGAGGACGCGCTCGCCCAGAGCATGGTGGGCCCGTTCGCCCGCGCCTCCAACGTGAACTACGACGTGCGCATGCTGGGCAACGGCGGCTACGGCTTCCTGAACGATTTCCAGCCCATCCTCGACGGCCAGGGCGACTGCTACGCCCGCGTGAAGGTGCGCGCCCTCGAGGTGCTGCAGTCCATCGACATCATCGAGGAGATGATCGCCAAGATCCCCGCCGGCGACATCGCCGTCGACGTGAAGGGCTCGCCCGCAGCCGGCGCCGAGGCGGCCAACGTGGTGGAGCAGCCCCGCGGCGAGTGCTACTACTACGCGCGCGGCAACGGCTCGAAGAACCTGGAGCGCATGCGCATGCGCACGCCCACGTCGCAGAACCTCGCCGGCATGGCCACGGCGCTGGCCGGCTGCGATCTGGCCGACGTCAACATGATCGTGCTCACCATCGACCCCTGCATCAGCTGCACGGAAAGGTAGGAGGACCATGGGAAGCTTCAAGCTGGGAAAGATGACCCTCGGGGGCCTGTTCAAGAAGCCCGAGACGCTTCTGTACCCCGTTCAGACGAAAACGCCTCCTCCGGGCCTCAAGGGCCATGTGGTGAACGACGTCGACCGCTGCATCCTGTGCGGCATCTGCCAGAAGCGCTGCCCCTGCGCCGCCATCACGGTGGACAAGCCGGCGCGCACCTGGACGATCGACCGCTTCCGCTGCGTGCAGTGCGGCAGCTGCGTGCGCGAGTGCCCGAAGGACTGCCTGACCATGGAGCCCACGTACACCCCGCCCGCGACGAGCAAGCACGTCGACGCCTTCGAGGTCCCGGAAACCAAGAAGACGGCCTAAGCGCCGCGCCGCAAAACGCACGATCCGGAGCCCCGCTCGTCCGAGCGGGGCTTCTTGCGTTGGGCCCGCGCCGGCGAAATCGCGGTTCGTGGCAGATTTTGCGAGAAATTCGTCACGATAGGCCTCGTCGAGCACGGTCGAGGCGCGGGGCGGATGTGCTACGGCCGCGTTTTGCCTGGTGGGGAACCTCCAGCGCGTCCGTTGCCGGAAAACGCCCCCGTGCAGGCGCCGCCCGATGACGAATTTCGGCCTTTTTCCGCCACGAACCGCGATTTCCCCGGTGCGCTCGTCGCTCCCGAAGAGCAGGTGGCGCTGCGGTAGCGAGCCGGCATGCTCCGGCGAATGGAAAAGCTGTTGAAGCGTGAAACAAGGGCGGGGGATGGGGGAAACCTGCTAGAATGGTGGACTATCGGATCACGTTCGACCGGGCCTGAGCGCTGGGCCCGGTTTTTGCGTCGAGGGACGCGTATGGAAGGGAAGGATGCCTGTATGGGACGTAAGGATGAGGGCTGCGCAGCCGACCAGGTGAGCGACCGCATCTTCACCGTGCCGAACGTCATATCGTTCGTTCGGCTATGCCTCGTGCCCATCTTTCTCGTGCTGCTGTTCAACGGCTACAACATCGTCGCCACGCTCCTGTACGCGCTGGCCGCGGGCACCGACTGGATCGACGGGCAGATCGCGCGCCGTACGAACACCGTGTCGCGCCTGGGCCAGCTGCTCGACCCGGCGGTCGACCGCATCCTCATGATCGCGGGCGTGTGCGGGCTGTTCCTCGTGGGGCGCCTGCCGCTGTGGATCATCCTCGTCGTGCTCGTGCGCGACCTGCTGCTGCTCGTGGGCGGCGCGGTGCTGCTCAAGCGCTTCCACGTGCGCGTGGCCGTCATCTTCCCGGGCAAGGTGGCCACGACGCTGCTGTTCGTGGGCTTCGCCGGCCTGCTGCTGAACTGGCCGCTCGTCCCGGGGCTCGGCCTCGTCGACGCGGCGTGGCTGCCGGGCCTGAACGCGCTGCCCTGCTCGTGGGGCATCTGGTTCGTGTACGCCGGCCTCGCGCTGGCGCTGGCCACCACGGCGTACTACATCGCCGCTGCGCTGCGGAACGTGCGCGCCGCCCGGGCCGTGCAGGCGGAAAGCGTCCGGTAGCCCATGGCCGACCGGACGCCGAGACGAACGGGCGCGGATCGCACCGGACGCCCTGACTCCGCCCGTCGCGCGCCGTCGACGCAGCGCGACTCGTACGGTCGCGCCTCCCAGCGCGGCTCGACCCCCGCGCGGCGGTCGAGCGCGCCCGCGTCCACCCGCCGCCCGAACGCGGGCAAGGCCGCGGCCCCGTCGCGCGCCTCCGCGCGGCGCCCGAGCGATTCCCGCTCCTACAACACCCCCGCCGTCTGGACGAAGGACGCCCCGCGCTCCGCGTCCGCGGGCGGGCGCGGCCCCGTGCTCCGCGTGCTCGGCACCGTCGGGAGCGCGCTGTTCGCGCTTCTCGCGCTCGTCGGCACGGGGCTGGCGGCGCTGCTGCGCGCGCTCGCGCGCCTCGTGGCGCGCAGCCGCGTCGCACTCGCCGTCGTCGTGGTGGCGGCGGTGGTGCTCGTCGGCGGCCTCGTGGACTTCGGCGTGAACGCGGGCAAGGCCTATCCCGGCGTGCGGGTGGGCGAGATCGACGCCGCCGGCAAGACGGCCGACGAGCTGGCCGCCCTCATCGAGGAGATCTACGGGTCCCGCCTGGCCCAGGGCGGCGTGACCGTCTACGCGAACGACGAGGCCGCCTCGCGCATCGCCGACGAGCTGGCCGCGGCCCAGGACGCCGCGCTGGCCGAGCAGCTGGCGGTGGAGGAGGCCCGCGCGAACAAACAGGCCTGGACGGCCGACGCCGCGTCGCTCGAGGCGCGCGTGCCCGCCGACGAGCTGGCCGCCGAGGCGCTCGCGGTGGGCCGCGAGGACGGCGGCGTCCTCGCGCGCCTCGGCGCGCTCGTTTCGGGCCGCGAGCTCGAGCCGCGCGCCGCCTACGCGGACGCCGCCGTCGAGGAGCTCGCCTCCGACATCGACGCCGCCATCGGCGACCCGCGCGTCGACTACGGCATCGCCGTGGAGGACGGCACGGCGGCGGTCACCGCGGGCCACGACGGCTCCATGGTGAACCGCGACGCGCTCAAGCGGACGCTCGACGGCATCTTCCTCGGGCAGGAGGACGGCCGCGGGTCGTTCGTCGCCCAGACGGAGTACGCGCCCCTGCGCGTGGACGAAGCGGCCGCCCAGGCCGCGTGCGACGCCGTGAACGCCGCCATCGCCGACGGCGCCCGCTTCACCTTCGACGGCGCCGCCTGGAGCGCCTCGGCCGCCGACATCGGCGCCTGGGTGGGCACGCGCGTCGAGGGCTCCTCGCTCGTGGCGTTCGTGGACGCGGCGGAGGCTAAGCCGGCGCTGCTGGCGCACGTGGCCGAGGTGAGCAAGGGCGACAAGCTGCGCGCGACCTTCGAGGTCGACGGCGACCAGGTGAGCGTGCGCACCGAGGGCACGGGCACCATCCCGCTCGTGGCCGAGGCCGTCTCGCAGCTCGACGCGGCGCTGTTCGGCGAGGACGGCAAGGCGCGCGCGGGGACGGGCGCGGGCGAGCCGGTCGACGTGGGCATCGGGTCGGGCCCGGCGCCCGAGACGATGTCGTTCGACGAGGCGATGGACCTCGGCGTGATCGGCACGATCGCCTCCTACACCACCGAGTACACCACCGGGCCCGGCACCGAGGCGCGCAACCACAACATCGCCCTCGTGTCGCAGTTCCTCAGCAACTCCGTGGTGGAGCCGGGCGGCAGCTGGTCGTTCAACGGGACGGCGGGGGACTGCAGCACCGAGGAGCGCGGCTTCCAGGGCGCCGGCGCCATCGTGGACGGCGAGTACGACGACGCCATCGGCGGCGGCATCTGCCAGGTGGCCACCACCATGTTCAACGCCGTGTACGACGCGGGCTTCCCCGTGCTCACGCGGCACAACCATTCGCTGTACATCGCCAGCTATCCCACGGGGCGCGACGCGGCGGTCAGCTGGCCCGATTTGGACCTCGTATGGGAAAACGATTCCGCCAGCGATGTTTTGGTGCGTCTTTCTTGTGTGGACGGGTCCGTAACCGCTACACTGTACGGAGTCGATCCCGGATACCTCGTGTCCACGACGACCGGCGATTGGGGCGAGGGCGAGAAGTACGCGACCAGGACGAAGGTCGACGAGACGCTCGCGCCGAACACGAGCTACGTCAAGACGCGCGGCACCGACGGGCGCACCATCACGGTCATCCGCACGGTGAAGGACGCCGACGGCGCCGTTTTGCACGAGGACGCGTTCGGCTCCGTGTACGATCCGGTGACGGAGGTCGTCGTCGAAGGGCCGAAATCCGTGAACGAAGACAAGGGCGACGCTGCGACGGAGGGCTCTTCATCCAACGTCACGAGCAATTGAGAGGTGATCTTCAAGGTGTACTACCAGCCAGACATCGAGACCATGCCCGCAGAGCAGCTGCGCGACCTGCAGCTCGCGCGCATGAAGAAAACCGTGAGCCACGCCTACGACAACGTGGCGTTCTACCAGCAGTCGTTCAAGGACGCCGGCGCTGAGCCGGGCGACCTCAAGACCCTCGAGGACCTCGCGAAGTTCCCGTTCGTCGTCAAGCAGGACATGCGCGACGCCTACCCGTTCGGGCTGTTCGCCGTGCCGCAGAAGGACGTCGCGCGCATCCACGCGTCCTCCGGCACGACGGGCCAGGCCACCGTGGTGGGCCACACCGCGAACGACCTCAAGAACTGGGGCGACTGCTTCGCGCGCGGCATCTACATGGTGAACGGCAACGCCGACTCCACCATCCAGGTGTCCTACGGCTACGGCCTGTTCACGGGCGGCCTGGGCGCGCACGCCGGCGGCGAGGCCGTGGGCTGCTCGGTGATCCCCACCTCCTCGGGCAACACGAAGCGCCAGATCCAGATGATGAAGGACCTGGGCACCGACATCCTCGCGTGCACGCCGTCCTACGCGCTGCTCATCGCCGACACGGCCATCGAGATGGGCTACGACCCGGCTGCCGAGTTCAAGATCTCGGCCGGCATCTTCGGCGCCGAGCCCGCCTCCGAGAGCATGCGCGACGACATCCGCAAGAAGCTCGGCATCCAGTACTGCGACGTGTACGGCCTGTCCGAGGTCATGGGGCCGGGCGTCGCCATGGAGTGCGCCGAGTCGAGGGGCCTGCACGTGGCCGAGGACCACTTCTACGCCGAGATCGTCGATCCCGACACGCTGCAGCCCGTGCCCGACGGCACCTACGGCGAGCTCGTGTTCACCACGCTCACCCGCGAGTGCTGTCCGCTCGTGCGCTACCGCACCCGCGACGTCACGCGCATCATCCCCGAGACGTGCGGCTGCGGGCGCACCCACCGCAAGATCGACCGCATCGTGGGCCGCACCGACGACATGCTCATCCTGCGCGGCGTGAACGTGTTCCCGTCCCAGATCGAGCAGGTCATCGTCAGCTTCCCCGAGATCGCGGCGCAGTACCAGATCATCCTCACCTCGAAGGGCCCGCTCGACCACGTCGAGCTCGACGTGGAAACCGTTCCCGAGTTCCCGTTCGACGAGATCCGCAAGCTCGAGGACCTCAAGCGCCGCCTGGCGTCCGAGCTCAAGAGCAACCTGCAGATCGCCGTGGACATCAAGATCGTGGAGCCGAAGACCATCGAGCGCAGCGAGGGCAAGGCGAAGCGCATCATCGACCTGAGAGAAGGGAAGAAGGCATGATTTCGCAGCTGACCGTTTTCCTCGAGAACGAGAAGGGCCGCCTCGCGGCCGCCTGCCGCGCCGTTTCCGATGCCGGCATCAACATGCACGCGCTCAACCTGGCCGACACCGCGGACTTCGGCGTGGCGCGCATGCTGACCGACACGCCCGAGGCCGCGGCCGAGGCGCTGCGCGGCCAGGGCTACCGCGCCACCGTCACGCCGGTGCTCGGCGTGCGCGTGCCCAACGTGCCGGGCGGCCTGGCCTCGCTCCTCGAGTTCATGGACGAGCAGGACGCGAACATCGAGTACGGGTACTGCTTCTCGGTGAACGCGGACACGGCCGTCGACGTGCTCAAGGTGGACGCCACGGACGACCTGGAGCAGAAGCTGACCGAAGCCGGTTTCGAACCGGTCCGACCGGAGGACATCTACCGCATTGACTAACATCTTCAAGCATCTCGCATCCGTCGAGCATGCGCGCCTTTTGGCGTGCATGCTCGCGTGCGCGCTCGCGTTCTCGGGCGCGGCGCTGCCGACGCTCGCCTTCGCCGACGTGCGCAAGGCCGACGTCGTCTACGGCCAGACCGTCGACGCGCGCGGCCTGGCCGTGGCGCAGTGTCCGAACATCGACGCCGAGTACGCCATCGTGATGGGCGCCGACGGCACCGTGTACTTCGAGCGCAACGCCCAGAGCCCCACGCAGATCGCGTCCATCACGAAGATCATGACCGGCGTGGTGGCCCTCGACGCCGTGGCCAGCGGCCTCGTGTCGCTCGATTCGCCCATCACCGTGTCCGCAGCGGCGGCCGCCGTGGGCGAGTCGTCGGCGGGCCTGCAGGAGGGCGACGTCATGGACCTCGACGCGGCGCTCAAGGCGCTGCTCGTGCCCTCGGGCAACGACGCCGCCGTGGCCATCGCCGAGACCATCGGGGCCCTCATGGAGCCGGGCGCGGCCGACCCCGAGGCCGTGTTCGTGGACGCCATGAACGCCAAGGCCCAGGAGCTGGGCTGCACCGATACGGTGTACGAGAACCCCCACGGCCTCGACTTCGACGCCTACGAGGGCAACCTGCACAGCACGGCCGCCGACGTGGCCAAGGTGGTGCAGTACGCCATGACCAACGACACGTTCCGCGCCGCCGTGGGCGGCGGCAGCACCACCATCCAGGTGACGCGCGCCGACGGCACGAAAGCCGACATCTACCTCGAGACCACCGACGGCTTCTTCGACATCTACGAGTACTCCGTCGGCGTGAAGACCGGCGTCACGCTGCTGGCGGGCCCGTCGTTCGCAGGCGCCGCCAACAAGGACGGCCGCGAGCTGTACGCCATCGTCATCAACTCGTCCTCCGAGGCCCAGCGCTTCCAGGACGCCGAGAACCTGTGCGAGTGGGTGTACGAGCACGAGATATCCTACCAGCTGGCGAACAGCCCCGAAACCACCACGATGAACGGCACCGAGGTGCCGGTGGTGGCCGAGGTGGCGCACGCCGGGTGGATCGACGCCACGGTGAAGGCGACGCTGCGCGATCCCGCCGCAGCCGTCACCATCTTCGACCTGAACGGAAACGTGAGCCAGTCGCTCGAGTTCGACGAGCTGACGGGCAACGTGAAGGAAGGCGACAAGGTGGGCACGATCACCTTCAAGCAGCGCAACGCCGTCATCGCCACGATGGACCTCGTGGCATGCGAGGACCTGGACGCGCCCGACTTCTTCGAGGGCGTCGGCGTGTGGTGGGACCGCCTGTTCCGCAGCTTCTCGGGCGGCCAGCAGGTGGCGCAGTCCGTCACCCTGAACGAGACGCCGCTCGTCATCGACAAAACCGCGTCCGCCGCCTAGCGCCGGAACGAAGAGAGGATACGCCATGAGCATGTGCCCCGTATGCAACAACCCCATCGATTCGCAGGCCGCGGCCTGCCCGCACTGCGGGTTCAAGCTGCTCGGGTCGACGCAGCGCTTCGAGCCCGTGTCGTTCGGCGACGACGCGCTGCCCGTCGCGGCCGCGCCCCAGGCGGCCGCCGCCCTCCACGTGGTGCGCGGCCCGCAGACCGGCGTCGCCTACCAGCTGGGCGACCAGGCGCTCACCATCGGCCGCAGCCCCCAGTGCGACGTGTTCCTCAACGACATGACCGTGTCGCGCGAGCACGCTGCGGTGGAGCCCTCCGACGGCGGCTACGTCATCCGCGACGCCAACTCGTTCAACGGCGTGTGGGTGAACAACGACAGCGTGGAGACGCGCCGCCTCGCCTCGGGCGACGTCATCCAGATCGGCGCCTTCTGCCTCGTCTACAAGGAGGAGTAGCCGCCGCGAGCCCGCATCGCGCGGCGTTCGGCATCCGACGTTCTACGACGGGCGGCCTGCGGGCCGCCCGTCGCGTTATCAGGGCTCGACGATCTTCAGGCGCCCGTCCTGCGCGGGCGAGATCGTGCCGGCGCCGCGCACCGCCTCCTCGAGGACGTCCTCGATGCTCCTGCCGGTCTCCTCGCACGACGAGACGGCCTCGTCCGGCACCGTCTCGTCCATGACGGCGACGGTGTACGCCCGCTCGGGATCCACGGCGCCGCCGTCGGCCAGCTCGATGGAGCGGATGCGCTGCCCGGGCTCGGCGGCGGGCGCGTACTCCATGCGCAGGCCCGAGAAGTAGTAGAACCACCCGCCCTGGTCGCTGTCCACCGTGATGGAGCGCTCGAGCGTCTCCAGCAGGTCGGCGCCCGTCATGAAAACCACCCAGAGCGTGCCCGTCTCGCCGTGCTTGAGGTCGGGGAGCACGCGCCCGACGTCCGTCTCGGTGATCGCGCCCTCGTAGAAGCGGGCGCTGATCCCCTTGCCGTTGTAGCGCCCGTCCTTGCCGTTGTCGAGGAAGAGCGCCACGTCGCTGCCGGCCGCCTCCCGCAGCGCGTCCGCCACGAACCCGCCGGTGTCCGTCAGCGAGAAGTCCTGCGCCGCCCGCCCGATGGCCGCGGGCTCCTCCGCGACCGGGGGAGCGGCGTTCTGCTCGTCCACCATGCGCGCGACGTCCTCGGCGTCCAGATCGCCCCGCACCATGCCCGCCAGCCCCTCGCGCAGGGCGCCCTGCGCGTTCTCGAGCGTGGGGAAAGTGCCGTAGCGGCTGTGCTGCAGCGCGGGCTGCAGGGCCTCGATCTCGGGCGTGTCGGGCGCGCCCATCCCGACGAGGCTCGAGTACATGGCCCCGGTGTCGGCCATGAGCGCCTCCTGGCCCTCGGGGGTGCTGATGTAGTCCATCAGCTTCATGACGAGGTCGTACTTCTCGGCGTTCCCCTCCTCGGCGAGGTGCTTGGAGAGGCCGATGTAGCACACCATGTACAGGCGCGCCCAGTCCCCGCCGTCGCCGGGGTTGAAGAAGGGCATGAGCGCGAACTCGTCCGAGCTGCCCCACAGGGTGGAGCCGAGGTGGGCCATCAGGGCCGAATCCTCGATCATGGCGCATTCGCGGCCGAAGAACATCGTCTCGCGGTCGGCGTAGGTGACGTCGAGGTCCCCCGGCTTGAGGATGCCTTCGTCGACGAGGTCCTGGAACGTGTCGAGCGCCGGGCCGAAATGGTCGCCGAAGCTGCCCTCGCCGTCGTCGTAGGAGCCGATCCACAGCTTGTCCAGCGGCTTGCTGTAGCAGTCGGCGAAGCCGAACCCGGTGAAGGCGGTGTCGAGCACCTCGGCGTTGCCGAGCCCCAGCTGCAGCGAGCGCATGCCGCTCGCCTCGATGGTGCGGCACAGGGCCTTGAACTCGTCGTAGCTCGTCGGGACCTCCCAGCCGCGCTCTTCGAACAGGGTCTTGTTGTACACGATGCCGCGCACCTGCGCGGGGCCCGGCAGGTAGTACAGCTTGCCGTCGCGGGAGAGGTCGTCCAGCATGGAGAGGTTGTAGCGGTCCGTGAACCCCATGCCCGCCAGATCGAGCAGCTCGTCCTCCCAGTACTGCTCGCCGATCTCGTAGGGCCAGGTCATGACCATGTCAGGAATGTCGTCGTGCGCGAGGCGCGCCTCGTACTCGGCCGTGCCCATGTCGCGGGTGTAGTTGCCCACCTGCACGATGTCGATATCGGGGAACCGCTCCTCCACGGCCCGCTCGAAGCCGTCGATGGTGAAGGCGTACTTCACGAGCACCGACACCCGCTGCCGCCCGTCCTCCGTCGCCTTCTGGGTCAGCACGTCCTCCTGCGCCCGCTCGCCGTCCGCCGCGCACGACGCCAGCGGCAGCGCGATCGCGCCCGCCAGCGCGGCGGACAGGAGGCAGCGCAGCCCGCGGCCCGCGCGCCCGCTCATGGCCGCACCTCCTTCCCGAACGCCAGGCGCTCGAAGTCGGCGACGGGCATCGGCTTGGCGAACACGTAGCCCTGCACGTAGTCGCAGCCGAACCGCTCGAGCATGTCCACCTGCTCCGGATGCTCCACGCCCTCGGCGACCGTCTCCATGGACAGCGACTTCGCCAAGCCGACGATGCTCTCCACGACCGACGCCATGCGCCGCCCGTCGCCGCCCTCCTCGTCCCGGAAGAATATCTTGTCGAGCTTCATGGTGTCCACGGGAAGCGCCTGGATCATGTTGAGCGAGGAGTAGCCGCTGCCGAAATCGTCCACCGAGCAGCAGAACCCGGCCGCGTGGATCGCGTCGATGATGCTGACGAAGCGCTGGGAGTCCTCCATGACGACGCTCTCGGTCAGCTCGATCTCCACCAGCCCGCGCGGTATGCCGTAGCGCTCGGCGCGGACGCAGTAGGCGTCGAGGAAGTTCGGGTTGTGCAGGTGCACGCGCGAGCAGTTCACCGACACCTTCAGGGGCTCGAGCCCCGCGTCGATCCATGCGCGCAGGCGGCGGCAGACGACCTCGAACACCCAGAGGTCCAGCTGCACGATGAAGCCGTTCCTCTCGAACAGCGGGATGAACTCGTCGGGGTAGATCATGCCCTCCGGCGCGTTCGCCCACCTCGTGAGCGCCTCGGCGCCGCCGACCGCGCGCTCGGGCAGGCGGTACTTCGGCTGCAGGTACACCTCGAACTCGCCGGATTCCAGCGCGGCTTCCATCCGGTCCTCCAGCTCCTTGTCGCGCAGGAGCCGGCGCCTCACCTCGTCGTCGTAGATGGCGTAGCGCACCCGCCCGTTGATCGCGTTGCGGTTCTCGCGCAGGGCGAGCTTCGCCCGGTCGATCATCGTGGAGAACGGCAGGCCCGCATCGTCGATGACGAACACGCCGAACTCGACCACGGGCAGCATCCAGACCGGGTGCTCCACGGCGGCGAACGCCTCGGCGGAGGCGTACCACGTGGCGATGCGCTCGCGCAGCGCGTCCTCGCCCCCGTAGTCGACGAGGAGGACGAAGTTGTCGGCCGACTGCCGCCCGATGGCCTCGCCGGAGCGCAGGTCCTTCGAGATGACGCTATGGAGCATGCGCAGCATGTCGTCGCACTCCGCTTCGCCGTACTGCTCGTTGAGCACCTTGAACTTCTCGATGTTGGAGAACAGGAGCGCCTGGCGGGGCGCCGACGGCGAGGAGAGGGACGCGTTCGCCAGCTCGAAGAACCGCTCGACGGTGCTGCCGCCCGTGACGTCGTCGACGTAGGCGATGTGCTCGAGGCGGCGCTTGTTGCGCGACGTGGTGAACAGCACGAAGGCGATGAGCCCGGCCGACGCCAGCGTGACGAGGCCGCACAGCATGATCGTCGTTTCCAGCAGCATGTCCGAGCGGGCGTTCACGGCGCTCGAGGGCACGAACGTGAGCAGGTACCAGCTCTGCGGGTCCACCGGCGTGTACACGGCGTAGTACCGCGTGCCGTTCGCGGAGAAGGCCACCTGGCCGGCCTGGTCGTCCTGCATGGCGCTCTTCATGGCGTCGATGCTGCCGCCCTCTTCGATGGTCGCGTCGGAGATGGTCGTGAGCACGTTGTAGCCCGTGTCGATGCCCGCCGAGTTGGACGGCCGCACCACCACGGTGCCGTCCTTGTCGATGATGCACGAGGACGCCTCGCCGTCGAACGAGTCCATGGCGAGCGTCTGGTCGAAGGAGGCGGGGTCGAAGCTCGCGGCGACGGCGGCCATGCGCTCGCCCGCGAGGAGGAGCCCGTCGAGCGGCACCGACAGCAGGATGCGCTCGTTGCCGTCGACCATCTGCGTGTTCGAGACGCTGGCCCGCCGCTCGACGATGGCGGTGGTGAACGTGTCGTCGTTGTTGAGCGCGATGGGGTCGCCGGAGGAGTTGTAGGCCTTGCCGTCCTCGTTGATGAAGATCAGGTCCTCGAAGCTCCAGTACCGCCTTTGGCTCGCCGCTATGGCCGCCACGCTGTCGTAGGTGCCCGTGTCGGACTTCTCGACCAGGGCCGCGACGGTGTAGAGGTTCGCGTAGTTGTCGGAGATGATGCGGTCGACGTTGTCGCCGACGCGCTGCGCGATCTCGTGCAGGTAGCCGCTGCTCTCGTCGCGGATCGTGTTCTGCAGCTGATGGTAGTACTGGAAGCACGCGATGCCTATGATCACGCACGCCGCCGCGAACGCCGCAAGGGCAAGTCCGAACGAGTTCGCCGCTATGGAGGTACGCCTACGCTCGTTTCGCATCCGATTCCTTTGAACCGTATCAGGACGACGCCTGCCCTTGGAAACACCTGCGTTCATAATAGTACAAAAGCACCGGTTTACCTATCGTCGGTTTCATCAACCTCCGTTCGGGCCCGGCGCGCCGACGGGGACGCGGGATGCACCCGTTCGACCCGGTTTCGATCGTTTGACCGGGGCGGGCGGCGCGCGTTGCCGTATAATCCCAACGTGGGTCATTACACGGAAGGGTTCGCTCATGGAATTGATGTCAGGCAACGAGGCAATAGCCCAGGGGGCATGGGAGGCGGGCGCGCGTATCGGCGTGGCCTATCCCGGCACGCCGTCGACGGAGACGCTCGAGGCGTTCGCGAAGAAGGACGGCGTGTACGCCGAATGGTGCGTCAACGAGAAGGTGGCCGTGGAGGTGGGCATCGGGGCGTCGGCCGCCGGCGCGCGCGTGCTGACCACGATGAAGCACGTCGGCGTGAACGTGGCCGCCGACCCGCTGTTCACCGCCGCGTACGCGGGCGTCGGGGGAGGCCTCGTGGTGCTCGCCGCCGACGACCCGGGCATGTACTCGTCGCAGAACGAGCAGGACTCCCACTGGTACGCCCGCGCGGCGCACATCCCCATGCTCGATCCCGCCGATTCGGCCGAGGCGCTGCGCTTCACGCGCGAGGCGTACGAGCTGTCCGAGCGCTTCGACGTGCCGGTGTTCATCCGCTCCACGGTGCGCGTGTCGCACACGAAGACGCCGGTCGAGCCGGGCGCGCGCGCCGAGACGGCCCTCAAGCCCTACGAGAGCGACCCCGCGAAGTGGGTCATGATGCCCGCGTTCGCCAAGCCGCGCCGCAAGGTGCAGCTCGAGCGCATCGACGCGCTGCGCGCCTGGGCCGAGGAGTGCCCGTACAACGAGGTGCTGCGCCGCGGGAGCGCGGCGGGCGTGGTGTGCTCCGGCGCCGTCTACCAGCACGTGAGGGAGGCGCTGCCCGAGGCGTCGGTGTTCAAGCTGGGCCTCACCTGGCCGCTGCCCGAGCGCGCGCTGCGCGACTTCGCCGACGGCGTGGAGGCGCTCTACGTGGTGGAGGAGGCCTCCGAGTACCTCGCCGAGAGCGTGCGCGCGCTGGGCATCGAGGTATCGGCGTTCGCCCGGCCGCTGCCGCGCGACGGCGAGCTGACGCCCGGCCTCATCCGCACCGCGTTCGGCTACGACGAGCCCGCGCACGAGCCGCTGCCCGCCGGCCTTCCCGGCCGCCCGCCCGCGCTGTGCGCCGGGTGCCCGCACCGCCTCGTGTTCAAGGAGCTGTCGCGCATGAAGGCCGTCGTCACGGGCGACATCGGCTGCTACACGCTCGGCGCGCTGCCGCCGCTGTCGGCCATGGACACCACCATCGACATGGGCGCCTCGGTGTCGATGTCGCACGGCTTCGAGCTGGCCTGGGCCGGCACCGACCACCGTCCCGTCGTGGGCGTCATCGGCGACTCGACGTTCGCGCACTCGGGCCTGTCGGCGCTGATCTCCACCGTGTACAACCAGGGCGGCGGCACCATCTGCGTGCTCGACAACCGCACGACGGCCATGACGGGCCGCCAGGGCAACCCCTTCAACGGCGAGACGCTGCAGAAGCGCCTCTCGCGCGAGCTCGACCTCGAGGGCGTCGTGCGCGCCATCGGCGTCGAAGACGTGCGCACCGTCGATCCGAACGACGCGAAAGCCGTGCGTCGCGCGCTCAAGGAGGCCGTGGCCACGGACGAGCTGTCCGTGCTCGTGTTCCGCAGCCCGTGCGTGCTCATCGACCGGCATCGGGAGCCCGCGTACGCGGTGGGCGAGGCCTGCACGGCCTGCGGCGTGTGCTCGACGCTGGGCTGCCCGGCCATCGCGAAGGACCCGGCGAACGGCCACGCGCTCATCGACGCCGCCCAGTGCATCGGGTGCGGCCAGTGCGCGCAGTACTGCGCCTGGAAGGCCATCGCGCAACCCGAACCCGCTATCTCGGCAAACGAAGGGAGCCTGGCATGATGACCTCGAACGATACCGTCACCGTCCTTTTGTGCGGCGTGGGCGGCCAGGGCACCATCCTGGCGGCCGACCTCCTGGCGCACGCGGCGCTCGAGTCGGGCTACGACGCGAAGGTGTCCGAGATCCACGGCATGTCGCAGCGCGGCGGCGCGGTGACCACCGTCGTGCGCTTCGGGCGCGAGGGCGTGCTGTCCATGGTGTCCGACGAGGGCTGCGCCGACTGCGTCGTCTCGTTCGAGACGACCGAGGCGCTGCGCAACCTCCCCAACGTGCGCGAGGGGGGCTACCTCCTCGTGGCCGACGAGTCCATCCAGCCGCTGCCCGTGCTCATCGGGCGCGCGTCCATGCCCGAGCATGCGCACGAGACGCTCGCCGCAGCGGGCGCCACGCTCATCCCGGCGAGCGACATCGCCGTGGGCGTGGGCGCGCCGAAGTCGGTGAACGTGGTGCTGCTGGGCGCGCTTGCCACGCGCCTCGACTTCACGGAGGAAGCGTGGGAGCGGGTCGTCGCGCGTCGCGTGCCGCCCAAGACCGTCGACGCCAACCTGGCCGCGTTCCGCGCGGGCCTCGCGTTCGCGCGCGCCGCCGCCGACGGGGAAGGGGAGTAGGGCATGAGCGTGCAGCAGATCAGCGTGTTCTTGGAAAGCCGCCCCGGGCATTTGCGCCGCGTGCTCGACGCGTTCGAGGAGGCGCACGTCAGCGTGCGCGGCTACAGCGCCTCGGACACGGGCGACTACGGCATCGTGCGCTTCATCGTGGACGCGCCCGGCAAGGCGCTCGCCGTGCTGCGGGACATGGGCGCGGCGGCCACGCAGAGCGACGTGCTGTGCGCGCGCCTCGACGACGAGCCGGGCGAGCTCGCCCGCGTCATGGGCGTCATGGCCGACTGCGGCATCAACGTGACGTACAGCTACTCGCTCATCTCCACCTACATCGCGCTGTCCGTGAAGGACCTCGCGCGCGCCGAGGAGCTGCTGGCGGGCGAGCCCGTCGAGCTCATCGGGCAGGACGACCTCGCGCGCCCCTTCGCGGCAGAGGGCCGGTGAGCGCCGTGGCCGACATGACCGTGAAGGGGGCGGCGCTGGCCGCCGCCGCGGCGGGCGACTTCTCCGACCTGCCCATCCACAACCCCGCCATCGAGTGCGCCTCGCGCGAGCGCATCCGCGCCGTGCAGCTGGAGAAGCTCATCGCGCAGGTGGCCTGGACCTACGAGCGCGTGGGGTGGTACCGCGCGCGCATGGACGAGCTGGGCGTGGCCCCTGCCGACATCAAGACGCTCGACGACGTGCGCAAGCTGCCGTTCACGGACAAGTCCGTGCTGCGCGACACCTTCCCGTACGGCCTGTTCGCCGTGCCGCTCGACGAGGTGGTGGAGCTGCACGCCTCCTCGGGCACCACGGGCAAGCCCATCGTGGTGGGCTACAACGAAAGCGACATGGCCATGTGGGCCGACTGCATCATGCGCCTCGTGCAGATGGCCGGCGTCGTGCCGGGCGACCGCGCGCAGATGGCCTTCGGCTACGGCATGTTCACGGGCGGCTTCGGCCTGCACTACGGGCTGCAGAAGCTCGGCTGCATGATGATCCCCGCCGGCTCGGGCAACACCGAGCGCCACATCGCCATGATCGAGGACTACGGCACCACCGTGCTCGTGGCCACGCCGTCCTACGCGCTGCACGTGTGCGAGGTGGGCGAGCGCATGGGCTACGACTGGGCGAAGTCGTCGCTGCGCGTGGGGCTGTTCGGCGGCGAGCCGTGCCCCCCGGGCCTCAAGGCCGAGATCGAGAGCCGCATGCACATCGTGTGCACCGACAACTACGGCCTGACCGAGGTCATGGGCCCGGGCGTGTCGGGGGAGTGCCTCGCCTCGCGCGACATGCAGCACCTGGCCGAGGATCACTTCCTGTGGGAGGTCGTCGACCCCGAGACGGGCGAGCCGGTGCCCGACGGGGAGATGGGCGAGCTCGTGCTCACGCCGCTCGGCAAGCAGGCCATCCCCGTGCTGCGCTACCGCACGCACGACCTGACCCGCGTGGTCGTCGAGCCCTGCGCCTGCGGGCGCACCACGGCGCGCATGCAGAAGGTGCGCGCACGCTCCGACGACATGCTCATCATCCGCGGCACGAACGTGTTCCCCTCCCAGGTGGAAGACGTGCTGGCCGGCATCGACGGCGTCACGCCGCACTACCGCATCGTCGTGGAGAACGTCGGCGGCCTCGACCGCATGACCGTGCACGTGGAGCTCAAGCCCGAGGCGTTCTCCGACTCGTTCGAGGACATGGAGAACCTGCGCCGCTCCATCGAGGAGAAGCTCAAGGGCGTGCTGCTCGTGGGCGTGAAGGCGAAGCTCGTCGAGCCCGGCGGCATCGAGCGCACCACCGGCAAAGCCAAGCACGTGGAAGACCTGAGGAAGTAGAGGGCCCCGCATGACCGCCGTCTCACCATCCGTCCCCGTCGTCGGGCGGTTCGCCCCGTCGCCGACGGGGCGGATGCATGCGGGCAACGTGTTCGCGGCGCTTGTCGCATGGCTCGTGGCGAAGTCGCAGGGCGGACGCGTCGTGCTGCGCATCGAGGACCTCGACGCCGAGCGCTCGAAGCCCGTCCATATCGACGCGGTGCAGCGCGACTTCGAGGCGCTCGGGCTGACGTGGGACGAGGGACCGTACTTCCAGCACGACCGCACGGAGGCCTACCGCGCCGCTTATCACGAGCTGCGCGCCCGCGGCCTCGTGTACCCCTGCTTCTGCACGCGCGCCGACCTGCACGCGGCCTCGGCGCCGCACCGCGGCGAGAAGCCGGTGTACCCGGGCACGTGCCGCGGCCTGAGCGCCGCCGAGCGCGCCGCCCGCGCGCAGCAGCGCACGCCCGCGCAGCGCCTGGCGGTGCCCGACGAGCGCATCGCCTTCGTCGACCAGGTGCAGGGGCCCTACGAGCAGGATCTCGCGCGCGACTGCGGCGACTTCCTCGTGCGGCGCTCGGACGGCGCCTTCGCCTACCAGCTGGCCGTCGTCGTGGACGACGCGGCCCAGGGCGTCACCTCGGTGGTGCGCGGCGTGGACCTGCTGTGCTCGACGCCGCAGCAGCTCTACCTGCAGCAGCTCCTCGGCCTGCCGCATCCCGCCTACGCCCACGTCCCGCTGCTCGTCGCCGAGCGCGACCGGCGGCTGTCGAAGCGCGACCGCGACGCCGCCCTCGACGAGCTGCTCGCGCGCTTCAAGACGCCCGCGGCCGTCATCGGCCACATCGCCGGCATCGTCGGGCTCGCGCCCACGTGCGACCCCGCCACGCCCGAGGAGCTGCTGGCGACGTTCGACCTCGCCGCGCTGCCGACGACCTTCGACGACCTCGTGCAGGTGCGCTGGAGGTAAGCCTACCAGGGAGCGATAAGGGAGCTTCCGATCTCGACGGACAGAACCGCCAGCATCGCAAGGACCAGGAAGACGACCTTGCGCGTATCGAGCGCGTATTCCTCGGCAAGCTCCGCGCCGTTTTCAACCGCCTTGCGGTCGCGCCGCGAGCCTGCGCCGGTCCAGGCGCATCCGGCTGCGATCGCAAGCGGAAGCGCGATGCCCGATACCGATTCGAGGTTCGCGGGAAAGCCGCTCGCCGCGCTGAAGGCCGAGATGCCGAGGATGCCGGCGCACGCGACCGCCCACACCAGGCCGACGAGAGCGGAGCGCCTCCCTCGACGCCTTTGCAGCAAACTCGCAGGACGGCCTTCGTAGGAATTGAAGGTGAAGTCCGAAAAGCCCAGCCACTTCCCGCGCCATTGCTTCCACGAGGCAGCCAGAAACAACACGATCACGGGAACGAAGACGACGCATCCGACGATCAGCTTCACGCGCGCGTCCACGGCGCCCTCCCTTCGACCGGCCTTTCCTGCAGTATACCCCCGCAACGCCGGGCAGGGGAAGGACGAACGGGGCGGGGGGGAGCCATCTGCTGCGGTGGGCGCAAAAGGGCCGCCATGACAATTTCGGGCGGCGTTTCTGGTCGTCTTCGCCAGGTTTTCGGAAGGGCGTCCGACGTATGCCCAGGTCGCGAGATGCTCTGACCCTCTGCGTCCCGAGTGCGCCAAGGGCAACATTGCCATGGGTGCCCTTTTGCGCCCACCCGGGTTCGCGCTCCCTGTCGAACCGCCGCGTTCGCCGGCCGAATCGCCACTTTCCCGGCCGAAATCCCCTCGTTCACGCAAAATGCGTGAGGTTTTCCGCCTCGTTTCCCGCCCTTTTCATCCAGAGTGCGGATAGTTTTGCCGCCCCGCGCTGCCTACAGTGAAGCCATCGGAGGAATGCAGCGAAGGGGGAGGTGCATGACTGCCATGCAAGACGAAACCGGAATCGACGAAGGCGCCGTCGAGGAGCGGCTGGCCGAGCTCGAGGACACGGTGTGCCGCCATCCGCTCAACCGCGAGGTGCTCTACCGCATGCTCGCGTACTGCGCCGAAGAGCGCACGCTGGCCGACCTCGAACGGGAGGTCGCTTCCTGGCCCGCCTTCAAAACCGCCACCCAGAACCAGTACCGCCTGGCCGAGCACCTCGTGCGCGCCCGCGGCTTGGAGAGGGTCGAGCGCGACGCGCACGGCGCGATCGTGACGTCGCAGGATAAAGAAGGCCTCGACGAGGACGCGGCCGACGACCTGGTGGCCGTCACGTCCTATCGCGCCACCGAGACGGGTCGGCGCTTCGTCGAGCGGCATCGGCCGCGCGCCCGGCTCGTCGAGCTGCTGCACCTGGCCCCCGAGCGCACCGACACGTACGTCGAGCTGCTCGAATTCGCGCGCGCCCAACCGCGCTCCTACGGCGACATCGCCGAGCTGCTGCGCGGGCGCCCCGTGCTGGAGACCGTCGTCGACGGCGCGCGGCGCACGATGCAGCCGAGCGTGTTCGTGGACAAGCTGGAGCGCTCGGGCGCCCTGGTCTGGAACGATGGATGGTGCTTGACGGAGGAAGGGGAGGCGTTTTTGCAGGATCTGAAGGCAAGCGAGTAGAAGCGTTACCAGGAGGAGAAAGGGAGAGAACATGGCTGAAACCACGTTGACGCGCCGAAGCTTCGTCAAAGCGTCCGCCCTCGTAGGCGCGACGGCGGCGTTCGGCGCCTCGATGGCCGGCTGCATGCAGGAGGCCCCGAAGGAGGACGGCGCCGCTGCGGGCGGCGCGCAGGAGGAGCTCGTGAGGATGAAGACGTCCTGCCACGGCTGCATCCAGATGTGCCCCGCCATCGCGTATCTGAAGGACGGCGTCGTCGTGAAGCTGGAAGGCGACCCCGACGCGCCGGTGAGCCGCGGCAGCCTCTGCATCAAGGGGCTCAACCAGCTGCACACCATGTACAGCCCGCGGCGCGTGCTGCACCCGCTCAGGCGGGCAGGCGAGCGCGGCGAGAACAAATGGGAGGTCATCAGCTGGGACGAGGCCGTCGAGGAGGCGGCCACGCACATCTGCGACGCCATCGACAAGTACGGCCCCTACGCCTTCTTCGCCAGCGTCGGAGGAGGCGGCGCCTATTCGTTCATGGAGGCCATGACGCTGCCGATGGCGTTCGGGTCGCCCACGGTGTTCGAGCCGGGCTGCGCCCAATGCTACCTGCCGCGCTGGAGCATGTCGAAGCTGTTCTACGGCGGCAACGACCAGTCCATCGCCGACAACGCCGTGCAGGAGATATTCCGCACGGGCAGCGACAACAAGGCGGAGGTCGTGGTGCTGTGGGGCGCCCAGCCCTCCGTCAGCCAGACGGCCGAATCGGGCCGCGGCATGGCCGAGCTGCGCGCCCAAGGCGTGAAGACCATCGTCGTCGACCCCAACTTCTCGCCCGACGCGCAGAAGGCCGACGTGTGGCTGCCCGTGCGCCCCGCCACCGACACGGGCCTGCTGCTGTGCTGGTTCCGCTACATCTTCGAGAACGGGCTCTACGACGAGGAGTTCACCAAGTACTGGACGAACCTGCCCTTCCTCATCGACCCGGAGACGAAGCTGCCGGTGAAGGCGCAGGAGCTGTTCGGCGACTTCGAGCAGACCACGCCCGAGAACACCCCGGCCTACGTCTGCTACGACCTCAAGACGAACGCGGTGGTGCCCTTCGAGTTCTCCGCGCCCGCCGACGCGGCGGTCGACCCCGAGATCTTCTGGACGGGCGAATTCAACGGCGTCGCGTACAAGACGGCCGGCCAGATCTATCGCGAAGAGGCCGAGCCTTGGACCCTCGAGCGCACCGCCGAGAACTGCTGGCTCGACGCCGCCAAGATCGAGGAGGCCATCAAGATATACGCCGAAGCCTCCGTGGCGGGCATCGCCAACGGCGTGGCCTCCGACATGACCGAGTCGGCCTCGCAGGTGCCGCTCGGCTGCATGGGCCTCGATTCCATCATGGGCTACGTGAACAAGCCCGGCTGCACGATGACGCAGTACGGCGCGGCGGGCGCGCAGCCCACGAAGCGCCCGGTCACGTACAACAACGGCTTCGACGGCATGTTCTCCGACATGTACGGCATCGGCGCGGTCGTGGGCATGAGCGACGCCGAGAACGAGGCGCGCGCCAAGAAGCTGGGGGAGGAGAACCCGCAGCAGCAGCTGGCGAACCAGCTGCTCGTCGACCGTCTGGGCATGAAGGACCACAAGGGCCTCTACGCGTGGTGCCACAGCCACATCCCCACGGTGCGCGAGGCCATCGCCACGGGCGAGCCCTACAAGCCGCGCGTGTGGTTCGACATGTCGGGCAACAAGCTGGCCATGCTGGGCAACGCGAAGTCGTGGTACGACGTGTTCCCCGAGGTGGACTACATCATCGGGCAGTACCCCATGCTCACCTCGTTCCACGTGGAAGCCGCCGACCTCGTGTTCCCCGTGCGCGAGTGGCTGGAGGAGCCCATGGTGAACATGACCCAGCTCAACACCCAGTGGCTGCAGAACGAGTGCGTGCACATCGGCGAGACGGTGTCGCATTCCATCCCCGCCGCGCAGGTGGTGGCGAAGTGCGCCGAGAAGATGGGCGGCGAGCTGCCTGGCCTCAAGCCCGGCTACCTGGGCAGCGCGACCGAGGAGGAGGTCAAGGCCTCCGTCGCCGAAACGCTGCACGCCCCCAGCTGGGACGAGCTGGTCAAGGACGCCGACACGTACGTGCCCTACGTCACGCCGGCCAAGGAGTACTTCCAGTACAAGCAGCACGAGACGGTGGTGGACGACGGGCTGCCGGCGGGCTTCGGCACCGAGAGTCGCAAGATCGAGGTGTACTGCCAGATCCTGCTCAAGCTGGCGCGCACGGGCTACCCGTTCTGCTATCCGGAGCCGCAGGAGCCCTGCGAGGACTACAGCCCCATCTGCTCCTACATCGAGCCGGCGGAAAGCCCGCTTTCCGACGAGGAGTACCCCTTCGTGCTCACCTCGGGCCGCGTGCCGTACTTCCACCACGGCACCATGCGCCACGCCGCGCTCTCGCGCGAGCTGTTCCCCACGGCGGAGATCCGCATCAACCCGGCCAGCGCCGCGGAGCTGGGCATCGAGCACCTGGACTGGGTGAAGGTGTCGAGCCGCCGCGGCGAGGTGCACGCGCGCGCCTACCTCACCGAAGGCGTGCATCCCAAGACCGTGTGGATGGAGCGCTTCTGGAACCCCGAGTGCTACGACGAGTCCCAAGCCAACCCGACGGCCGGATGGCGCGAGTGCAACGTCAACGTGCTGACGAAGAACGACGCGCCGTTCAACGAGGTGTACGGCTCCTACACCAACCGCGGCTTCACGGTGAGCATCGAGAAGTCCCAGAAGCCCGCGAACGTGTGGGTGGAGCCCGAGGAGTTCGCGCCGTTCCTGCCGACTGAGGAGATGCTGTCCGAAGCTCAGACGAAGGATGTGTTCTGATGAGAAACTGCCTGGTTATCGACCTGGATCGCTGCAGCGGGTGCGACGGCTGCATCGCGGCCTGCAAGCTTGAGAACAACGTGGACCTGGGCGTGTACTACAACCGCGTGCACGCCGTGGGTCCCACGGGGACCTTCCCGGACATCGAGCAGTACTGGCTGCCCCTGCAATGCCAGCAATGCGAGAACCCCGGGTGCATCGAGGTGTGCCCGACGGGGGCGTCGTACCGCGACGAGGCCACGGGCGTGGTGCTCGTGAACGCCGAGGAGTGCATCGGCTGCGAGTCGTGCCTGAAGGGCTGCCCGTACAACGTGCGCACGCTCAACCCGAGCACGAACGTGGTGGAGAAGTGCACGCTGTGCTTCCAGCGCCATGAGGACGAGACCTGGGAGCCGGCCTGCGTGCACAACTGCTGCTGCGGCGCGCGCTCCTTCGGCGACCTCGACGATCCGAGCAGCCCGGCCGCGAAGGCCGTCGCCGCGGCAGCCGAGGAGAACCGGCACCAGCTCGACGACAGCCACGGCTTGAAGCCCGCCACGGTGTACCTCCTGTCCGCGTCCACCGCGGCATGGCAGGACGATCCCGTGACGACGGACCGCGTGGCCGCTTCCTAGGCCGCGCGCGTCGCGCGCGCCATCCCGGCAGGCCGAACCTCCCTCCCAAGGCCTGCCGGGAGCCCGCCGCGCGCATTCGGAGCAGGGAAGCGCGAGAAGCGCACGAGAAAGGGGAACCACGATGACGACGACGGAAACGCACGGCGCCTCGAGCATCGCGACGGCGCTCGCCGGCCGCGCGGCCTTCTACGACGCGGTGGCGGCGCTCTACTACAAGCCGCTGACGCAGGAGCAGATCGACCGCATCGCGCAAGGCGGCCTCGCCGCGTTCGCCGGCACGAACGAGCTGGTCGCCGAGGGCCTGCACGACATGGAGCGCGCGCTGTCCAAGCGCCATTCCGGCACGCGCCAGGAGCTGGCGGTGGACTTCACCGGCGCGTTCGCCGGCACCTCGTCGTGGAAGGGGCGCTACGCCACGCCCTACGAGTCGGTGTTCACGAGCGAGGAGGGGCTGCTGTTCCAGGAGTCCTACCACGAGGTGCACCGCCTGTACCGCGACAACGGCGTGCGGAAGAGCGAGGGCTACGATTTTCCCGACGACCACCTGTCGTTCATCTGCGAATTCCAAGCCGTCTTGGCCAGGCGCGCGATCGAGGCGCTCGAGGCGGGCGACGCCGCGTCGGCGCTCGGGCAGGTGCGATGCTCGCAGGCCGTGCTGCGCGACCACGTGCTCTCGTGGTTCGACGGCTTCGAGGAGCTGGCACTGCACCTCGTGAAGACGCGCTTCTACCGCGGCGTCCTGAAGACGAGCCGGGGCTTCTTCCTGTTCGACGCCGGCGTGCTCGACGATATGGCGGAGGAGTTGGAAAGGCTATGACGTTCGCCCTCGTGCTCGCGTGCACGGTCGTCGCCTGCTTCGCGCTGCGCAACCCCCTCAAGGCCTGCCCGATGGCGTTCTACGCGGCCGCCGTGCTCGTGGACGTCGCGTTTCTGGCCGGCACGTTCTGGGGCATGCCGCGCGACGTGTGGAGCGCGTTCTTCGTCCTCGTCCAGAAATGCCTGCTGCCGCTCGCCCTGTTCGTCGTCGTGATGTACGTCGGCGTGCTGCCGCAGGATTCGCGGCCGTGCCGATGGCTCAAGGCGGTGCGCGCCGAGCTGTCCATCGTGGCGTGGGTGCTCTCGCTCGGCCACGTGGCCGTGTACGGCGCCACCTACCTGCCGCGCCTCCTGACGGGCGGGCGGATGGACGCGAACGTCGTCGCCTCGTTCGTCGTGGCCGTCGTGCTGCTGGCGCTGCTCGTCGTGCTGGGCGTCACGTCGTTCAACGCGGTGAAACGGCGCATGCGCACCGAGTCCTGGAAGAAGGTGCAGAAGCTGGCGTACCCGTTCTTCCTGCTCGTGTACGTGCACCTGCTGCTGATGCTGGCGCCTTCGGCGCTGCACGGCGGCATTGCCGCGACGGCGAGCGTTGCGGTATACTCGGCAGTGTTCGCGGCGTACGTCGTCCTGCGGCTCGTCCGCGCGGCGCGGGACCGCCGCGGGCGCACCGCCGCCTGACGCTCGCAGGGGGAGCGCGCGGTTCGAGCTGTCGTCCGTTTGGGGGAGGGGGAGTCGGCGGCTTTCATGAAGGCGTTTCTGGAAAAGCTCGTCAAGGCCTGCCCGTCGGTGCCGTTCCTCGCGCTCGGCATCTGGATGGCGTGGGTCTACATCGCCTACAGCGGCACCGCCTGGCTCTCGGACACCGAGACGAACGGCGCGAACATCTCCACGATGTACATCGTCTCGACGCTCGCGTTCGGCATCGCCCTGCTGGCCGCAGCCTGCGCCGCGCCGCGCGCGCGGCGGTTGATCGACCGTCCCCAGGCGGTGCTCGCCGGCGGGGCCGTGGCGTCCCTCGGCTGCCTCGTCATCATCGTCATCGGGCCGTACTACCTCACGCCGGTGCTGCCGGACTGGGCCATCAACGCCCTCTTCTACGTCGCGAACGCGTGTACGGGCCTCGGAACGGCCGTCGTCGGCCTCAAGTGCGGGCAGCTCTACGGCGGCATCGCGCCGCGCAAGGCCATCCTGTACGCGGCGCTGTCGCACGTGGTGATCGCGCTCATCTACTTCACCGTCATCGGCTCGCCCGCCTGGCAGCCCGTCGCCGGCGGGCCGTCCCTCACCGGCATCCTCGCCTTCGTGAGCATGCCCCTCGTCGCCGCCGGTGCCGCCGCGCTGTCGTTCATCGCGCCTCCGGGCGAGCAGGCGCTGCGCGAGGAGCGGCGCTCCTGCTTCCCGCGGTCGTTCTGGAAGCTCATCGCCGTCACGTTCGTGTTCTCGTTCGTCGTCGTGGCGCTGCGCTCGATGCTCGTGGAGGTGTCGCCGGTCGACGTCACGCTCGACAACACGCGCCTCGTCATGCTGCTGCGCATGGTGATGGCGCTCGTGTTCGCGGCGGCGGCCATCGGCGTGGAGGGGGAGCGCTTCGACTTCGGCAAGATCTACTCCGTCATCATGGCTGCCGTCGTGGCGCTCATCGCGTTCTGCCCCATCGTGGGCGTCACGCACCTCGGGTGGAGCGCGCTCGTCACCTTCCTCTCGGCCATCTTCGAGTTCGTGCTGTGGTGCATCCTCGCGTTCGTGGTCTACCAGCGCCATATCTCGTCCGTGCTCGTGTTCGGCTTCGGGTACGGGATGTTCATGGTGGGCTCGGGCGCCGGATGGCTGGCGGGCGTGCACCTGTTCCCGCAGATCGCGGTCACGTCGAACTCGATCGTGCTGTACCTCGTGCTGGCGTTCGCCGTGCTGGCGTGCGCGTTCGTGCTGTTCTCGGAGAAGGAGTTCGACCGGCTGTTCAAGCCCGAGGGGGAGGCCTCGCTCGACGACCTGCTGGGCGACGGGCTTCCCGGGCCGCGCGCCGACGACGACGCGCACGCGGGCAAGAAGGGGCGCTTCGGGCTGGCCATCGACGCCCTGGCCGAGCAGGCGGGGCTCTCGCGCCGCGAGAAGGACGTGCTGCGCTGCCTGGCCATGGGCTACGACACCGGGGCCACCGCCAAGCGCCTGCAGGTGTCGTGGAACACCGTGCGCACCCACACGCGCAACGTGTACGCCAAGCTCGACATCCACGCGCGCCAGGAGCTGATCACCCTCGTGGACCAGGCCACCGACCAGCTGCCGTGACCTGCGCGCGGCGGCTCATCACCCGTACAGCAGCTCCGAGACGCCGTAGTCGTTGAACAGCAGGAAGCGGCCCATGCACGCCACCGCCAGGTAGAGCGCCGGCTCGGCGAGGCCGGGCAGCGCCGGCATGCGCGCGAAGGCGGGGCGGCGGGGCGCCGACGGGCCGTGGCGCAGGCGGCTCCCTGCCTTGAACAGCGCGAACCCCGCGAGGGCGCCCAGCGTATTCATGATGAGGTCGTCCACGTCGGTGGCGCGGTTGTTCAGCAGCTGGCTCAGCTCGACGGCCAGCGAGAACGCGAACCCGAACGCGAGGGCCCCCGCCGCCCGCATGCGCGGGCGGAACGCGAGCGGCAGCAGGAAGCCGAGCGGGACGAACAGCACGGCGTTCAGCGCGCAGCCCATGACGGCGGCGTCGGCGAAGGGGACGAGGCTCACGCTGCTCACGACCGGCCCGCGCCCGTCGAGGATGCGCAGCAGGTCGTAGAGCGTGCCCGCGCCCGTGACGTACAGCACCGCGGCCAGGTACAGCGCGAACGCGAGCGCCGGCAGCAACGCGCTCGCCTGGGTACCGGTGCGGCGCGCGTGCTCGCGCACGGCCGCGTACGCGACGAAGAACGGGACGAGCACCGTCGCCACCTCGTACGCCGTCAGAACCGCCTGCTCCATCGAAGCCCCCTTCGTCCCAAGCTGAAAGAAGGCCCCATGCTACCAGGGAGGCGCGCGCGATCCCGCCGCGCCCGGCATACTTAAGGCGCGCTTAAGGAATCCGTTGCCGCATGTTCCGATTCCGGCCGGCCGGCGCGGCCCTACGAGCGCACGGCGCGCTCGATGCGCCGCTCGGGCACCACCCACAGCACGAGCATGAGCGCGTTCACCACGAACACGAGCTCGGGGCGCACGAGGACGCCGAGCGCGATGGCCACGAGGTTCGCCCCCACCGACGCCCACGATTTCCAGTACCGGTTGAAGTAGACGCCCACCGCGTCGTTGCCGTCCTCCACCTGCTGCAGGTTGCGCGCCACGACGAAGAACATCACGTCGGCGGCCATCACCATGAAGCCGAACGTCACCTGGGGCGCGAGGTCGGAGAAGTAGTCGCCCATCCACGACGTGACGAAGGGGAACAGCGACAGGCTGAGGATGAAGAAGTTGTTCGCCCAGAGCACCTTGCCGTTCACGCTGCGCGCGGCTTGGAACAGGTGATGGTGGTTGTTCCAGTAGATGGCCAGCATGAGGAAGCTGACCAGGTAGATGAGCAGCCGGTGCCACTCGGCGAACAGGGCGGCGAAGTCGCCGCCGGTCGGCTCGTGCAGCTCCAGCACGAGCACCGTCATGATGATGGCGATGATCGCGTCGGTGAACGCTTCCAATCTTCCCTTCGGCATGCCCGTACCTTCTCTCCGCGCCGTCCGCCTGCGCGGACCAGCATAGCGACGGGGAAGGCGCGCCTCCGACGGCGCGCCCCGATCGGCGGGCGCGCGTCGTCGACCCGTTACGGCTCCGTCGCTCAGGCGAACAGGAGCGACACGGCCGTCATGGCCGCGCAGGCTCCCAGCAGCAGGACGAGCAGGCGCACGCCGTCCTTCTTGAAGCGGTCCTGGTAGTTCTGCTCCTTGCGCCCGGCGAACAGCGTCCACACGAGGCTCAGGCAGAACGCCACGAGCGCGACGTTGCTGAGCACGGTGGCAGCCTGCACGAACACCGGCACGCCGGTCATCTTGCCCATCTCGAAGGCCATGAGCGTGGCCACGACGGCGAAGCAGGCGACCATGACCCACGAGGCCCGCTTGCCCGTGCTGGCGGTGCCCTCGGGGAAGAACGTGCCCTTCTTCGTGCGCTCGGGCTTGGCGATCAGGAACAGCCAGCGCCCGTTGTACAGTTGCACCGCCAGCAGCGCCGCAACTGCCAGCAGCAGCGCGCCCAGCACCAAACGTGCGATCTCCATGGGGGTCTCCCTTACTTCTCGTCGTCGACGGCGACCGCGTGCACGGCCGCTTCCAGCTGCTCGAGCGCACGCGCGAGCGTCGAGCGCGGGCAGGCGATGTTCACGCGCTCGAACTGCCCGCACCCCGGGCCGAACATGCTGCCCGCATCGAGCCACAGGCGCGCCCGGTCCACGATCAGCTCCTCGAGCGCCTCGTCCGCGAGGCCGAGCCCCGCGCAGTCGAGCCACGCGAGGTAGGTGCCCTCGGGCTCCACGAGCTTGACGGCCGGGATGCGCTCGCGCAGGAAGTCGCGCAGGTAGGCGAGGTTGCCCTCGAGGTAGTCCTTGAGCTCCGCGAGCCAGGGGCCGCCGTGCTCGTAGGCGGAGCGGCACGCCTCCATCGCCAGCACGTTCGTGCCCAGGTAGCCCAGCTTGCCCAGCACGTCGCGGTAGCGGCGACGCAGCCCCTCGTTCGGGATGACGATGTTCGCCACCTGCAGCCCCGCGATGTTGAACGTCTTGCTGGGGGCGGTGCACACGATGCAACGATCCTCGAAAGCAGGATCGACCAGGGGGAACATATGATGGCGGTGCCCGGGGCGCGTGAAGTCGGCGTGGATCTCGTCGGCGATGACCACCACGTCGTGCTCCATGCAGATGCGCCCGACCCGTTCGAGCTCCTCAGGCCTCCACACGCGCCCGACGGGGTTGTGCGGGCTGCACAGGATGAACGCGCGCACGCCGCGCTCGCGCACCTGCCGCTCGAAGTCGTCGAAGTCGATGCGGTAGCGCCCGTCCTCGTAGACCAGCGGGCTGTTGGCCAGCTCGCGCCCGTTCGCCTCGACGAGCTGGGCGAAGGGGTAGTACACGGGCTGCTGGACGAGCACGGCGTCGCCCGGCTCGGTGAACGCCTGCAGGGCCGCGCCGATGGCGAACACCACGCCCGGCGTCTGCACGAACCAGGAGCGCTCGGTCTTCCAGCCGAAGCGGTTTTCGAACCAGCCCTGCACGGCGTCGTAGTAGCGCGTCCCCGCGAACCCGTAGCCGAAGATGCCGCGGTCCACGGCGGCGCGCAGGTCGTCGAGCACCTCGTCGGGGAGCGCGAAGTCCATGTCAGCCACCCAGAGGGGCAGCAGGTCGTCGCGGCCTTTCAGCTGCATGCCGGCGTCGTACTTCTCGCAGTCCGTGCCGCGGCGGTCGTGCACCGCGTCGAAATCGTAGCCCATGGGCCCCTTCCTTCGCCTCGTCGTTTCCCTATCCTGAAAGTATACGGTATCGCGCGCCGTTCCGGCCACTGTATGCGGCTGCGAAAGCCGATCCGGCCGCCCTGCGAACCGAGGGACGGGGCTCGTGGCAGGTTTTGCGAGATATTCGTCGCGATTCCCGGCCGTGGCGCGCGGCTTCTTTCGACGCAGCCCTGTGATCAGGGGATAGGCGATTCGCTCCCGCGATTCGCCCTCGCGCACCCTTCGTCGACAAGCGGAAACGACGAATATCTCGCAAAACCTGCCACGATTCGCGGCTTCGCGGGCTCATCGGGCTCGCGGGCTCGTCGGACTCGCGGGCTTGACAACGGAATAATTCGGTGGCAGAATCAATTTACTTCGAGAAAGGAAGCAATCCATGGCGAACGAGCGCGCGACGAACCTCCCGACCGAGGAGTTCTATTGGGAGTTCCTCGACGCGGGCAAGGACGCCTTCTCCTCCGATCGGTGGCAGGGGATGCTCATGGACTGCTCCAAGAACGAGCTGCTGGCGCTCGTGCACGTCTACCGCGCCGGCGAGACCACCATGTCGCGCATCGCCGAGTACGTGGGCGTGCCGCTGAACACGGCCACGGGCATCGCGAACCGGCTGGAGAAGCGCGGCCTCGTGCAGCGCTGGCGCAGCGTCCAGGACAAGCGCGTGATGGTGGTGCGCATCACCGACGAGGGAGCGCGGCAGATGGCCGAGGTCATGGGCACGATCGGCTCGCTCGTCGGAGCGCTGTTCGAGGACCTGTCGGACGAGGAGCGGCTCGTGCTGCTCAAGGTGGTCAAGCGGCTGCCCGCGCTGCTCGAGCGCGGGGCCGGGGAAGGGGAGCGGCGCGGAAGCGCGAAGGCGGGCATGAAGCGCATCGCGATCGAGTAGGCGCGTGCGCCCTCCGGGCGCGGAGGAGCGCGGGGCGCACGGGACAACGTCGATCCCGCCGACGCGGGGCGCACGGGGCACGGCGGCGGCAACGCCGCGTTTTTCGCACCAATAGTTCGAGCATGGAATAATTCGATTGAAGAAGATAGGACGCACGATGACGCAGATTCGGATATTCACGGGGAAGGGCGGGGTCGGCAAGACGAGCGTCGCGGCCGCGAGCGCCTGGAAAGCGGCCGCGCGCGGCGAGCGCACGCTGCTGGCCAGCACGGACGCGGCGCACAGCGTGAGCGACGTGCTGGCGCGGCGCGTGGGGCCCGAGGAGGTGCGCGTGGCCGACAACCTCGACGCGGTGGAGCTCGACGCCGACCTCATCATGGAGGGGAAGTACGGCGACCTCGTGCGATCCGCCACCTCGATGGCCACCAGCATGCAGCGCGGCGGCGACGACGGCGAGTTGCCCGCCATGCCGGGCTTCGACGGCCTGTTCGCCCTGCTCAAGCTGCTCGACTACGCCGAGAGCGGCCGCTGGGACACCATCGTCGTGGACTGCGCGCCCACGGGCGAGACGCTGGCCCTGCTCAAGTTCCCCGAGCTTCTGGGCTGGTACGTCGAGAAATGGCTGCCGCTCGGCAAGGTGGCCCTGCGCGTGCTGTCGCCGCTGTCCAAGAAGGTGCTCAAGGTGGAGCTTCCCGACAAGCACGCCATGTCGGACATCGAGCGGCTCTACGCGCGGCTCATCGACCTGCAGACGCTCTTGAAGGACGGCGAGCGCACCGCCGTGCGCATCGTGACGCTGCCCGAGAAGATGGTCGTCGAGGAGACGAAGCGCAACTACCTCTACCTCAACCTGTTCGGCTACCGCGTGGACGGCCTCGTGGTGAACCGGGTGCTGCCCGCCGAGGCGGCGCGGGGCTTCTTCGCCGAATGGGCCGACGTCCAGGCGCGCTGCATGGACGAGCTCTCCCGGGTGTTCGCCGACGTGCCGACCGCGCGCGTCCCCTGGCACGGCATCGACATCTGCGGGATGGACGGGGTGGCGCAGCTGGCCGGCGAGCTGCCCGACGAGGGCGTGTTCGCCGCCGCGCCGCCCCTCGAGCACGAGCGTTACGAGAAGGCGGGCGACGGCTGGACGCTCGAGCTGGCGCTGCCGCTGGCGGACAAGGGCGCGCTCGAGCTGTACCAGGCCGGAAGCGACCTCGTCGTGCGCGTCGGCGCCATGACCCGCTGCATCCCGCTGCCGAACGCGCTGGCGGGCTTCGAGGTGGCGGGCGCGCGGCTGGAGGACGGCGCGCTGCGCGTCGCCTTCGAGGAAGGAGAACGATATGAACACTGAGTTCGCGGCCAAGATGCTGGAAGCCAAGCGGCTCGAGGCGGAAGCCCTCGCCCTGCTCGTGCCGCCGGAGGCGCGCCAGGCGGCGGCATGCGCCGTGCGGGCCTGCGCTGCGGCGGCCCTCGGCATGCTGGAGGGCGCGAGCGCGCCGCATGCGCCGTCGCGGGAAGAGCGCGCGGCGCAACCGGAACCGAAGCAGCGGGAGCGCGGCCTGCGCTCCATCGTCATCGAATAGAAGCGGAGACGCGCATCATGAGGATCATCCTGTACACCGGCAAGGGCGGCGTGGGCAAGACCTGCGTGGCCGCCGCCACGGCCCTCCATCTGGCCGAGGGCGGGCAGCGCGTGCTCGTCGCCAGCACCGACGTCGCGCACAGCCTGGGCGACGCGTTCGACCTGCCCGTCGGCAGCGCGGAGACGCCCGTGGCCGAGAACCTATGGGCGCTCGAGATCGACCCGGTGATAGCCGGCCGCGCCGCGTGGGGCGGCTTGCAGGGCTACCTGCGCACGCTCATGACGAGCCATGCCGACGCCGGCATCGAGGCCGACGAGCTGCTCGTGTTCCCGGGGCTCGAGGAGCTGTTCGCGCTGCTGGCCCTGCTCGATATCGAGCGCGCGGGCGCCTACGACGTGCTCGTCGTGGACTGCGCGCCCACGGGCGAGACGCTGTCGCTGCTCAAGTACCCCGAGCGCCTCGGCTCGTTCATCGAGGACGCGCTGCCCCTCAAGCGCAAGGCGCTCAAGCTGGGGCGTCCCGTCCTGGAGGGCTTCATGAAGATGCCGATGCCCGACGACGCGCTGTTCGACGAGGCGTCGGCGCTCGTGGACAAGCTGGAGGGCCTGCGCGCGCTGCTCGTGGACGCCGACCGCGTCAGCTTGCGCGTGGTCACCACGGCCGAGCGCATCGTGGTGCAGGAGGCGAAGCGCGCCTTCGCGTGGCTGCACCTGTACGGCTACAACGTGGATGCGGTCGTGGCGAACCGGCTGTACCCCGACGAGGCGCTGGCCGGCTACTTCGAGCGCTGGACCGAGCTGCAGCGCGCCTCGATGCAGGAGATCGAGGAGGGCTTCGCGGGCGTGCCCGTGCTGCGCCTCATGCTCCGCCACGGCGAGCTGCGCGGCCTCGACGGCCTGCGCGCGGCGGCCGACGAGCTCTACGACGGCCTGGATCCCGCGCTCGTGCTCGCGCGCGCCGAGACGGCGAGCCTGGCGCAGGTCGACGGCGCGCTCGAGCTGTCCCTCGCGGTGCCGTTCTTCGACAAGCGCGACCTCGACCTGCGCCAGGACGGCGACGCGCTCGTCGTCGCCCTCAAGAACCAGCGCCGCCGCATCCCGTTGCCGGAAGAGGCCCGCGGCCGCGCCGTGACAGGGGCCCGCTACGAAGACGGACGCCTCGTCGTGAGGTTCGAGGGGTAGGGCCGCGCGGCTTCGGCGCTACAACCCCGCCGCCACCGCTCCCACCGCGCCCACCACGGCCAGCACAACCACGACGAAGACGATGGTGGCGGCGTGCAGGTGGTCGAGGCTCGACCGGCGCGGGGCGGCGCCGCCCTTCGGCGAGCCGTGCTCGTCGTTCGGGCGCTGCACGATGAAGAACCAGATCAGGACCACGACGAGCGCCACGAACGCCACGTTGTTCGCCATCGACGCGGCCGAGACGACGCCGGCGCTGCGGGCGAGCTCGCCGGCCAGGAACACGACGAGCGTGGCCATGAGCGTGCCCGCCGCCATGAGCACTGCGGCCATGCGCCTGCCGAGCGCGCGGCAGGCCTCGTCGCGCTCGGGGTCCGCGGCGGCGGAACCCGCCAGCAGCACGAGCCAGCGCCCCCGCCAGAACATGGTTGCGAGCAGCGCGAACGCGACGAGCGAGACGCCGGAGGCCGCGATGGCGGCGATGACGGTCCCTTCCACGGAAATCAGCCCCTCTCTCGCCTACACCGTCAGCGTGACGGCGCTCGCCAGGATGGCCGCCGCGTAGAACGCGCCGAGCGCGATGTTCACGCTGCACACCTGCGCCATGGCGCCGATGCGGGCCGCCGGGGCCAGCGGGTTGCCCAGCAGCGCCTTGAGCAGGGGATAGGAGGCCAGCAGCATGAACGGCATCACCACGAGCCCGTTCGTGAAGAACACGGCCACGAGCGCGACGATGGCGACCACCCACGCGTACACGACGCCGTGGTAGAGCGCCCGCGCCCGCTCGCGCCCCAGCAGCACCGACAGCGTGCGGCGGCCCGACTCCGCGTCCTTCTCCACGTCGCACGTGTTGTTCGTGAACATGATGAGGCCCACGCCGAGGATGGTGGGCACGGCCCACAAGAGCGCGCGGAGGTCGAAGACGCCCGTGAGCGCCTGATAGCTCGCCAGCGGGATGAGGCCGCCCATCACGAACCCGCTGACGAGCTCGCCGATGGGCAGGTACGAGATGGGCGTCTTGCCCGCCGAGTACAGCACCACGATGACGGCCCCCGCCACACCGAGCGCGAGCGGGATCCATCCGGCGACCCAGATCACGTACGCGCCCAGGAGGAACGCCGCCGCGAGGAACCCGATCGCCAGCGCGAGCGCCGCGCGCGGGTTCACGTTGTTGTACACGAGCACGGCGTCGGTGGGATCGACGTTGTCGTCGGCTGAGTCGGCGCCCTTCACGTAGTCGTAGTAGTCGTTGAACGTGTTGACGGCCGCCTGCATGAGCACGCAGATGACCAGCAGCACGCACGCCATGGTCACCGACACCGCCGGCGCGGTGACGGCCGCGGCCGCGACGGCCGCGAGCACGGGCAGGATGGCAGCCGGCCAGGTGTGCGGCGCCGCCAGCTGCATGGCCAGGCGGGGGGTCAGTCTTCCGTACGCAACGGGTGCGCTCATGCTTCGGTTCCTTTCTCGGGGTCGTACGTCTCGCGGCGGCGCGGCAGCCAGGTGGGCGGGGCGGGCTTGAAGCGCTTGACCGTCTCGGCCTTCAGGATGCCGCCCAGCGAGCCGAGCGTCTGCCAGATGAAGCTCTTCGTCTCGGCGTCCAGCTTCGAGCGCGCGCCCAGCATGCGCCGCGTGTTCGCGAACAGCTTTTCCTGGAACTCGCTCCACGTGCCCGCCTCGGTAGCGGCGAACAGGTCGTATATGGTGTCGATGAACCGCTCGCGCTCGTCGGGAGCCTTGCTGCGCAGCCACGCGTCGAGCGCTTCGTCGAAGAACACGGCCGAGGGGTTGAGGGCCTCCTGGTACACGAAGTCGTCGCCTTCGGTCTGCCAGGTGAACGGCTCGTGCTGGAACACCGACATGGCCGAGGACCGCACCACGCGGTAGTCGGCGCGGCGCTCGAGGATCATGCCGAACGCCGACGACTCGGGCACGGTCTTGTGCAGCAGGCGGCAGAACCGCTCGTCGTCAATGCGCGGCGACGGGTCGTCGAGAAACGAGGGGCCGTCGTGGTTGAACACGCCGCGCAGGCGCTCGAAGGAGCGGTCGTCGGCCACGAGCGCCGCGTATTCGGCCAGGTTGCCGCCCTTGGAGTGGCCGCCCACGACGAGCGGGCAGGACAGGGCCGACGCCACGCCCGACAGGTAGGCCGCAGCCGTGCACTGGGAGGGGATCACCTCCTTGAAGCAGAGGTTGAAGTCCTCCTTCCAGCCGGCGAAGCTGCCGTCGGTGCCGCGGAACGCGAGATAGGCCGTCCGGCCGTCGGCGTCGGGGAAGGTGAGCGTGACCGCGGAGAACTGCTTCTCCACCGCGTCGGAGCGCTCGTTGGCGTAGAACGAGGCGCGCACGTCGCGCATGCGGCGGCTTGCCGACAGGACGTGCAGGAACGCCTCGGTGTCCTTCGCGTCCTCCATCCAGCTGTGCGCGGTGAGCGCCTCCCAGTCGGACAGCATCACCACGTCGTGCAGCAGGGCGCCCGCGCTCGACGCGAGGTCGATGCCGGGCGCCACCTCGTAGTTGAAGTACGCGAGCGTCGCGAACACGAGGGAGTCCACGGGGTTAAACGGTGATTCCGCGAAGGTGCGCTGCTCTTCGGCCATATACGTTACGATATTCCTCATACGACCATTGTAGCCGATTGCAAAGGACGGACAGCCGAACCATGCGGGTTTGCACGCCAATCACCATACGCTATGCCGAGACGGACATGATGGGCGTCGTCTATCATGCCAACTACCTGCTGTACTTCGAGGACGCGCGCACGCGGTTCCTCGAGGCCATCGGGTTGCCCTACGACCACATCGAGCAGGCGGGCTATATGTCGCCCGTCACGCACTTCGAATGCGACTACGGCGCGCCGCTGCGCTACGGCGACACGGCTATCGTGCGCACGCGCATCGTGGAGTCGCGCCCGGTGAAGACCGTGTACGCCTACGAGGTGTTCCGCGAGGGCCAGGACCTCGACAAGGAGAAGCCGTGTTGCACGGGCCGCAGCACCCACTGCCTCGTGGACGCCGCCACCTTCAAGCCCGTCAGCCTGAAGCGCGCGATGCCCGAGCTGTACGAGCGCTACCTCGAGGTGCTCGAGCCGGAAGAAGGGGAGGGCCGATGAGCGCGCCGTACCGCATCCTGTTCGTGTGCCACGGCAACATCTGCCGCTCCACGATGGCCGAGTTCGTCATGAAGGACCTCGTGGCGCGCCGGGGCCTGGCCGACGGCTTCGCCATCGCGTCGGCCGCCACGCACGACGACGAGATCGGCAGCCCCGTGCACCCCGGCACGCGCGCCGTGCTGGAAGCGCAGGGCATCGACTGCTCGGGCAAGACCGCCCGGCGCCTGCGCCGCGCCGACGCCGAGGAGTGGGACCTGTTCGTGGGCATGGACGAGGCGAACATGCGCGACATGCGCCGCCAGCTGGGGCGCGAGGCCGAGAGCCGCTGCTTCAAGCTGCTGGAGTTCGCCGACTCCGACCGCGACGTGGCCGATCCGTGGTACACGGGCGACTTCGACGCCACGTACGACGACGTGATCGCCGGCTGCACGGGGCTGCTCGCGCGGCTGGCGCCGGGCGCGAAGCGGCCGTAGAGGCGGCTGCGTGGACATCGCCATCCTCGACGCCATCCAGGAGCACCTGCGCACGCCGTTGCTCGACCAGGTCATGCTGCTGGCCACGCACCTGGGCGACCTCGCCCTCGTGTGGCTGATCGCGGCCGCCGTGCTCATCGCGCAGCCGCGGCACCGCCGCTACGGCATCGCCGTGCTCGCGGCCGTCGTCGTCACGGCCGCCCTCGGCATGTTCGTGCTGAAGCCCCTGTTCGGCCGCGCGCGGCCGTTCGTCGCCTACGAGTTCGCAGGGCTGCTCATCCCGCCGCCGTCGGGCGACTCGTTCCCCTCGAACCACTCGATGGTGTCGTTCGCCGCCGCGGCGGCGCTGTGCTGCCTGCCCGGCAAGGGCAGGGCGGTGCTGGCGCTCAAGGTGTCGGCCGTCGCCGTGGCGTGCCTCATCGCGCTCTCGCGCATCTACCTGTACGTGCACTATCCCTCCGACATCCTCGTGGGAGCCGTCATCGGCATCGTCGTCGGCATAGCTTCGGTCCAGGTCGTGAAGAAGGCATGGCCCGAGCCGCCGCCGTCCGGTTCGGAGTAGCCCTCGCCGCGGCTCCGCATGCTATACTGGCGCCATGCGGAGCCGATCCTTCGAGGAGGCGGTTGACATGGGCGGAGCATATGCTGTGGAATGGATTGCCGTGGCGATCGTCGCGCTCGTCCTGGTCGGCGGGAGCGCGCTCTCCCGCTGGGTGGAAAGATGGGGCGTGCGCGCCGACGGTCCCTACGGCCGCCTCGTCGGGGTGCGCGTGGTGGCGGGCAAGCCCGCGCCGCGGCGCGGCATGCTGCTCTTGCGCTGCCTTCTCGTGTCCGAAGCGATCGCCGGCGCCCTCGTGGCGGCCGAAGTGGTGATGGCGTCCGCTCCCGCTCCCACCCCCGCCGTGTCCGGCATCGCCCTCGTCGGCATGCTCGCGGCCATGGTCGCCGCGCTTCCCGCCGTGGGGCTGCGCCAGGGGATCCTCTACGGGTTCGCCGGCTACGTGCTGTTCGGCGCCGTGGCGCTGCTTCCCGTGGCCGCCTTCGACTACGCCTACGGTCTGGACGGCCCGCCGCTGTTCGCCCTCGTGAACCTCCTGCCCGTCGCCGCGACGGCCCTCGGGCTGGCGCTCTCGCCGCGTCGGCTGCGCTTCGAGCGCACGTTCGAGGACGGCCACGTCGACCGCATCTGGGTGTCCGCCCGCTCGCGCTCGTTCGAGCCGCTGAGCGAGCTGGCGCAAGCGGGCACCTAGGCCGACGCCCGCTTGCGCGCGGGCTTCTTCGTCGGCGGCTCCTTCGGCTCCTCGCCCGCGCCCGCGCCCTCGCGGGCCTTGAGGCTGGCCGACAGGGCGTCCATGAGGTTGATGATGTTCGCGGGCTGCGCCTCGTGGCTCTCGGCCACGACCTCCTTGCCCGCGATCTTGTCCTGGATGAGCTGCATGAGCTTCTCCTGGTACGTGTTGCGGAAGCGTCCCGGGTCGAACGGCGCGGTCATGCTCTCCACCAGCTGCTTCGCCATGGCCAGCTCCTCGTCGGCAACGTCGGGGTGGGCGAGCGTCTTCGGGATGTCCTTGACCTCGCTTTGGTAGTGCAGCGTCATCATGACGAGGTCGTCGTCGTGGGGGATGAGCGCGATGGGCGTCTCGGAGTTCCCCAGCACCGTCGTGCCGATGGCGATCTTCCCCTCGTCCACCATGGCGCGGCGCAGCAGCTCGAGCGCCTTCTCGCCGCCGGGCTGGGCCACCACCTGGTAGGGCTTCTCGAAGTAGAGGGGCGGCACCTCGTCGATGTCGGAGAACTGCACGATCTTCATCGCGCGATCGGCGTCGGTCTTGATGGCGTCGAGCTCGGCATCGTCCACCACCACGTACTTGCCCTTCTCGTACTGGTAGCCTTTCACGATGTCGGCAGGTTCAAGTTCTCGTTTACAGTCGGGGCACGTCTTCACGTAGCGCACCCGCTTCATGCTATCTTTTGCAAGTTGGTTGAACCGCACGGCGTCGTCCTGCGTCGCCGTGAACAGCTCCACCGGAATATACACGAGACCGAACGCGATTGCGCCTTTCCTACCGGCCATGACCTGCTCCTTCCTCGAGGATACCTCACGGCATCGTAGCGCGCGCCCGCCTGCGGGCGGATGCGCGGGCGACGATCGGGGACGAACTGCAACGGCGGCGTTTTCGGGCGGGCAATCCAGCGGGAAACGCAGGGAACGAAGAGAGGAGCGGGCATGGATGCGCAGGTCGTCTACTGGATCGGCTTCTTCGTGGCGCTCGCGTTCATCGTGTTCGGCGCCGACGACCTGCTGTGGGACGTCTTCGCGCTGTTCCGCGGCATCGGCAAGAAGCGCGTGAAGCTGTCGCTCATCAACGAGAAGCCGCCGAAGATGCTGGCCGTCGTCATCGCCGCCTGGCACGAGGACGCCGTGATCGGGGAGGTGGTGGACAACCTCGTGGCCTCCGCGCAGTACCCGCGCTCGCTCTACCGGGTGTTCCTGGGCGTGTACCCCAACGACGCCGCCACGGTGGCCGTGGCCCGCGCGCTCGAGGCGCGCCACGGCGGCACCGTCGTGGCGGTGGTGGGCGACGAGCCGGGCCCCACGTCGAAGGCCGACAACATCAACGCCACGCTGCGCGCCATCCGCGCCTACGAGCGCGAGCACGACGTGCGCTTCGCGAGCGTCACCATCCACGACGCCGAGGACGTGGTGCACCCCAACGAGTTCAAGATGACGAACTACCTGATCGACGAGTACGACGCCCTGCAGTTCCCCGTGTTCCCCCTGCAGCGCATGCCCCGGCTGCGGCAGTTCTTCAAGACGCTCACCTCGTCCACGTACGCCGACGAGTTCGCCGAGCACCACTTCCGCACCATGGTCATGCGCGACGAGCTGGGCTTCGTGCCGTCGGCCGGCACGGGCTTCGCCATCGGGCGCCGCGTCATCGACGAGTTCGACGGCAAGGACCTGCTGCCGCGCAACAGCCTGACCGAGGACTACAAGCTGTCGCTCACCCTGCGCATGCGGGGCTTCCGCGTCCACTATGTGCTGGAGAAGGTGCCGCGCGTCGACGCGCGCGGGCGCACCGTGTGGGACTACATCGCCACGCGCTCGCTGTTCCCGTCCACGTTCAAGGCGGCCGTGCGCCAGAAGGCGCGCTGGGTGTACGGCATCACCATGCAGAGCGCGAACATGGGCGACGTGTTCGGCAAAAGCGCGCTCACGTTCGCCGAGCGCACCTTCCTGTACAAGGACCTCAAGGCCAAGTTCGCGAACTTCGTGCTGCTGCCCGGCTACGCCGTGCTCGCGTACTTCCTCGTGCAGACGCTCGCGCCCGGCCTCGGGCTGCCCGTCATGTACCCGCTGTTCAGCTTCTCGTGGTGGATGTGCGTGTTCCTGCTGTTCATGATGGTGGAGCGCCAAGTGCTGCGCGGGCGCGCGCTCGTGAACGTGTACGGGTGGAAGACGATGGCGTTCTCCATCCTGCTGCCGCCGCTGTTCCCGCTCAGGCTCCTGTGGGGCAACCTCATCAACCTGTGCGCGACGTTCCGCGCGTGGCGCCAGAAGATCGCCTACGTCCTGCTGCGCGGGCGCGAGGCCAAGGCGGCCGCCGCGCCCGTCGTCGAGCATCGGGGCGACGCGGTGGAAGCGGGCGAGGAGGAGCCCGGGGCAGACGGGGAGGACGCGCAGGGCGGCCCCGCGTGGAACAAGACCGATCACGAGTTCCTTCCCGCCTCGGTGCTCGAACGCTACCGGCGGCTCCTCGGCGACGCGCTGCTCGAGCAGGGCTTCGTCGAGCCGGGGCACCTCGAGGACGCCGTGGGCTCCGCGCGCGACCGCGGCGTGCGGCTGGGCGAGGAGCTGCTCGCGCAGGGGCTCGTGGAGGAACGGCACCTCACGCAGGCGTACGCGCTGCAGCAGCAGTCGATGTTCGTGCACGCCTCGCCCTTCCTCGTGCTGCCCGCGCTCATGGAAAGGCTCCCGCTCGGCGCGGCCGAGCGGTTCGCGGCGCTGCCCCTCGTGGACGCCGGCAAGGGGTGGATCGTCGCGGTGGACGACGACCTGCCGGTCGGCGAGCGCGCCGAGCTGGCGCTCGTGCTGGGAGGCCCCGTGTTCTTCCTGTTCTCCAGCACGGCCGACCTGGTCGAAGGGTTCGACGGCGCGCTGCGCGGCGAAGGGTCGCCGCACGCGCCGCAGCCGGGCGAGGCGACGGCGCTCCTGGACGCGACCCAGGTGGAGCTGCCCCAGGCGGGCATGGCTTTGGCCTACGCGCTCCATCTGGACCGGTCGGTGGACGACGTCGCCCGCGAGATGGGCCTGGCGGTCTCGCGCTTCGCCTAGCCGAGCGCTTCGGCGAGGGCCGCACGGATGCGCGCGGCGGCGCGTCCGTCGCCGTAGGGATCGGGCGCGGCCGCCATGCGCGCGTGGAGCGCCGGATCGTCCAGCAGGGCCTCGCACAAGCCGCGCACGCCGGCGTAGGTCGTGCCCGCCAGGGCGGCGCAGCCCGCCTCGAGCGCCTCGGGGCGCTCGGTGTCGTCGCGCAGCACGAGCACGGGCACGTCGAGGGCCGGCGCCTCCTCCTGCACGCCGCCCGAGTCCGTCAGCATGAACGAGCAGCGCGCCATGAAGTTGCCGAAGTCGGCGTAGTCGAGCGGGTCGACGAGGCGGATGCGGGGATGCCCGCCCAGCACGCGCGACGCGACGGCCTGCACGGCGGGATTGCGGTGCACGGGGTACACCGCCTCCACGTCGGGATGCGCGTCCACCGTGTCGCGCACGGCCGCGAACATGCGCTCCATCGGCGCTCCGAGGTTCTCGCGGCGATGGCAGGTGAGGCCGATGACGCGCCTGCCCTCGAAGTCCACGGCAGCCAGCTCCTCGTTCGCGAACCGGTACGCCGGATCCACCGTGTCGAGCAGCGCGTCGATCACCGTGTTGCCGGTGACCCAGACGTCAGCCGGGCCGACGCCTTCCGCCAGGAGGTTCGCGCGGTTTCCCGCGGTGGGCGCGTAATGCCAGGTGGCGAGCTGCGAGATTAGGCGACGGTTCATCTCCTCGGGAAAAGGGGAGTAGCGGTTCCCCGAGCGCAGGCCCGCCTCCACGTGGCCCACGGGGATCTGCCGGTAGAACGACGCGAGCGCCAGCGCGAAGGCGGTGGTCGTGTCGCCGTGCACGAGCACCGCGTCGGGCGCCGAGCGTTCCAGCACGGGGGTCGCCGCGGCCAGGATGCGCGCCGTGAGCCCGTCGAGGGTCTGGCGGTCGCGCATGAGGTCCAGGTCGTGGTCGATGCGCAGGCCGAACACGTCTGCTGCCTGGTCGAGCATCTCGCGATGCTGGGCCGTCGCGAGCACATCCGTCTCGAACGCTCCGTCCGCTTCCAGCGCCCGCAGCACCGGCGCCATCTTCACCGCCTCCGGCCGCGTGCCGAACGCGACGAGCACCTTCTTCTTCCGCTCCATGCGAGCCTCCTTTTCCGGGCATCGTAGCGCGTCGGGCGCAGCGCATGCGGGCTGCGTGGCCCGACGCTTCCGGCCCGTTGGGAAACAGTAGGTGAAGCATGACCGAAAAAGCGCCGCGCGCGGCGTGTCAAGCAAATATTGAAGGGAGGGAGGGTCCCTCACGGACCCGGACACGACGAAGGGCCGGCGGAAGCCGGCCCTTCTCATGAACATCCCGTTATGCGAGGCGTCTGACGAGCGAAACGCACCCGAGCACGCCGATGAAGCATAGCAGGGAGACCACATACCCCATGTTTCCTCCTTGCAACGAGTCTGCGGTATCGTCCTGTGATGCGTACGATACCAGTTCCCCCGGTTGAGCGTCGTGCAACGCCGGATCGGTTACCGATCGGTATCCCGTTCGTAACCGATCCGGCCGTCCGCCGTCACCCGGCGAACAAGGCGGTGGACAGCGCCTGCTCCGCGCCGGGCGCGGGGCTCCACACGTTGTCGGTGCGCGTGAACGGCAGCTCCACCGGGTTCGACTCGGTCGGCTCCACCCCGGCCAGCACCTCGAGCACCACCTGGCCGATCTTCGCGTTGAGCTCGTCGCCGTCGAGCGCGGCCGTCTCCTCGTCCTCGGCGAGGGTCGTCGTGGCCTCCGTGAGCGCCTGCGTGAACGCGTCGAACTTCTTGCAGGTGAGCACGACCGTGGCCGTGGCGTCGTCGCCCTCGACCGTCACCTCGTCGATGCGGTAGTCGAACCCGTCGAGATAGGCGGCGATGAACGTCTGCGCGTCGATGCCGTACGCGGCCAGCTGGTCGGCGCCGCTGTCGGCCGCCAGCTCGTCGAGCAGCGCCGCATCGTGCGTCTTCAGGCGCTCCAGCTCGTCGGCGACCCCCTGGCGCACCACCTCTTCCGCGCTCGGGCCGCAGCCGACGAGCGACAGCGCGCCGAAGCTCAGCACGGCCGCGGCGAGGCAGGCCGCCATGATCGTCTTGATGGATCTCATCGTTTCCCCTTCCTGGTTTGCATCGTACCAGCATACTGCCTCGGACGCGTATCGTCCATCCTCAACCGCCCGCTTAGAGTAACTCTAAGCGGGCGGCAGGTGCGCGACTCGTGCGCGGAAGGGGCGGTGGGGAAGGGTTAGGCGTTCAGCAGCGGTTCGGTGAACCAGTCGCGGCGCTCCCAGCCTTGCCGCCGCATGATGCTGTCGAACGCGGAGGAGCAGAAGCGCCGGACTGCGGCCTCGGGGTCGTCGTAGCGCAGCACGTCCTCGAGCCGCAGGAAGTACTCCGCGTTCTGGGCATCGTAGAACGCCTCCTGCACGTCCGCGTCGTCCGACGAGCCTTCCTCGAGGAAGGGGTAGGCCAACACGAAGAACGACGGGTCGTTCACCGCGTCGTCGCCCGGCCAGAACCCGCACTCCACGAACTGCTCGTCGAAGGCGACGCGCTCCACGAGGGAGGCGGTGCGCTCGAAGGGGCACGGCTTGCCCGAGAACAGCACCGTCGTCAGGTCGAACGTGCCCCAGAACAGCGACGGCGGGATCTTCTTGCCGCGGAAGGGTGCCGCGAACCCGCTCAGGGCGCCGCGCGCGAACAGGAACTGGCGGAAGGAGCGCTGGGCCGCCTTCTCGTCGAATTCGTGCGCGCTGTCCTGCCGGTCGAACGGCACGTCGGTGTACATCTCCTGCGGGATGGGGTTGATGGCCACGGGATGGCCGACGTTCTCGAGCATCGCGTTGAAGCGGCTGTACAGCTCGCTCACCGAGGCGCGTCCCCTGATGGGGAAGCGCGCGCGATCGCCCGCCGTGGTCTCGGCCCTCATTTCCGCATCCGCGATGCTCAGCCTGATCTCGAACCCGTCGGCGCCCGCCGGTATGAGCCCGGTCGTGAACCCGTCCGCGTCCGCGTCGAGCACCACCTGCTTCCACTCGGGCTGCGGGTCCATCGACTCCAGCTTCACTTTGCCCATCATCTGCAACAGCATGTGCTCGGTGTTGCAGGTATCGCGCCAATCTTGATACGTCAGTACGCTCATATAATCACCTCGCGACCATCCTAACGGCGCGGGGGTCCCCGACGCAGCGCGGGCCCCGACCGTCAGGGGCTCGTTGGCAAACGGATAACCGAGCGTGTCAGTTTTCCGAATCGCGCCGCTTCGATCCCAGCTTCTTCCTGATGTCCTCGTTGAGGTCGGCGCGCCATTTCGAGGTGTACGTGGTCGCGTTCGCCAGCAGCTCGTCGCTGAACGCCGCGACGTCCTCGCCGGTGATGTCGAGCACGCCCTTGCCCGCGTACGCACCCTCCTCGAACAGCTCGAGCAGGTCCGCCTGCAGCGCCACCATGTCCAGGCCGCCGCCGGCTGCGAACTTCCACATGTACTGCTGGATCTTGTTGTAAGCGTAGCGGTAGTCCTCGGGCAGCGCGTTCACGCGCGCCACCATCGCCCGGTACTCGCGCTTGTCCTTGACGATCTGCGCGGGGTTGATATAGTGCGACAGGTTTCCCATGTCAGAGCTCCTTCAATTCGTTGATCTTCGACGCGACGAACTCCCACTTGGTCCAGAAGCGCGCCAGCTCGTCGCGCCCGGCATCGTTCAGCGTGTAGAACTTGCGCGGCGGGCCCATCGTGGACGGCTTCTTCTCGCTGTCCACCAGCCCGTTCTTCTCGAGCCGCACGAGGATGGTGTACACGGTGCCCTCCACCACGTCGGAGAAGCCCAGCTCGTTCAGCCGACGCGTGATCTCGTAGCCGTACGTCTCCTCCCGGCCGACGATCTCCAGCACGCACCCTTCCAGCACGCCCTTCAGCATCTCCGTCAAGTGCTCCACGCCGCCCACCGCCTTGCTAGTAAGTATCACCAACTACCAGTACATAGTACTGCGCAGTAGTGTTGGAGTCAAGCATTAGAGTTACTCTAAGATCGATGCGCGCGCAGGGAGCGGCGGCGCATCGATCGCCGAGGGGAGGGCTTCCCTGCCTCCTCGACGAGAAGTCTCGACAGATCGTCGATGAACAAGCGAAGCTGGCTCGCCGGCAAGGGCCCCCAATGCTCGCCAGCGAGCCAGACCAGATGCACCGCCAGCACGAGGGCGACCGACAGCGTTGCCGCGGCTCCGGCTATGATGCCAACGGATTCAAGCGGCACATCGTACTCGATTCTTCTTTGACGAGACAACAAGAAAGACGGCGATGCAAACTCCGTACACGGGAAGCAGGACGAGATTGAACGATACGATGATACCGAAAACCACCAGCACGGCATCGAAAACCACGAACATCGCGAACACGGCCTTCTCTTGGATCACTAACGCGCTCCTGATCCTCGTCGAAGCAAGCCGAGCTGCATATGATTATTATCGCACTCATCGTCGAAGCGCAGCGAGGGCGATCACCGACAATACCGATACGTTCGGTGGCCGAGGAACCATCGGCGCGCTTTGTTGCTTGCGAGCCGGTATCATTGCTCAAAATTTACTGTTTTAGTAGGAATTAATCGAAAGGAGCTGCAAGCATGGGGGAGATGAAGATGGAACAACGAAGCTCGTGGGCCGACCCGAGTGCTTTAGGGCTGTTCGGACTCGCAATCGTCACGCTTGTCGCTTGCTCCCAGAAGCTCGGCTTTACCGACGGGACGGCAGCCCTTATGGGATGGGCCATCCTGCTCGGAGGGTGCGCCCAGCTTGTCGCCGGCCTGATCGATCTGAGGAAGAACAACGCGTTCGGCGGCACGGCATTCATCGCTTATGGGCTGTTCTGGCTTGCTATGGCGTTCGGATGGGCGACGACGAACGGCATGTTCGGCTCCTATGCCGCCGAGACGTTCGATCCGCATCAGACTGGGGTCGCCTTCGTCGCATACCTGCTCTTGACCGCGTTTATGACCGTAGGGGCGCTGCGTACCACCAAGGTGCTGTTCTTCATCTTCCTCGCCATCGATTTCCTGTTCGCCGGCTTGGCCCTGAGTGCTTTTGGGGTAGCCCACGAGACGACGCATACGCTTGCCGCGATCAGCGAGCTGGTCATCTCGCTCCTCAGCTTCTACGGGGCAGGCGCCAATATCTTGAACAGTCACTTCGACGAGCAGTTCCTACCGCTCGGCAAGCCCTTCTGGTCAAGCAAATCCTGAATTCCTATTTAGGTTTACATAAGCTGCATTATCACCTCTACCTGGGGAAACAGGCGAGGGAAGGGGAGAATTCCCGGATGATCTAAGCTGTCAATATATCACGTAAAGCTCGTGCGCTACCTTTCTCGGCTCTACGCTTGAATCGAATATTACCGATTCGCTCCCAGAAATCAAGACGTTATTTTCGTCCGTCACAAAATCGAGGTAATCATGGTAGGTGAGGTGCCTCGAAGTCGGGCGCTTGACACCGCGCGAGCAATTATAAAGCCGTATGCCGCTCTCGTAGTTGACCAACCTGGCTCCCTTCTTGCTTTCGGCATGATCGTCCGTCAGATAGGCGCACAGGTAGTTCCCGAGGTTGTTTATGTCGCCCTCGAAGCCCTGGACGTTGACGAAGCCGTGCCCCCAAGCGTCGCGCACGGGGTGTTCCTCGTCGGTGTTCGGCATGTACGGAGCCTCGCCGGCGAAAAAGAGGACGACGTGCATATGCCAGGCACCGCGAGCCTGTTTTTCCTTGACATAGAGATACTCGAACGAACCGTAGCGCCGTTTCATATTGCGGAAAAAGTAGCGCATGTCGTCACGGATGCGGTCGTTTTCCTGCATGTTCTCGGCGTAGGTGAGCGTCAGGTAACGCACCGATTCCGGCATTGTGTAGTTGCAGTTGACCACGGCTTTTAGACGGTTGAAAGACTTGCGAACGCTTGCTAGATTGTCGCCCTTCTCAATTGACTTCTCACGATAAGGACGGAACTCTTCGCTCGTCGTGACGTAGTAAAACCATTTGTTCACCCGCATCACGCGAGGGCGCTTCGGGTCGGGCGGCAGGAACGGGCAATGGGTGACGAGCGCAGTAGCGCCGCACTCGGTCAGCTTGATATAGGGATAGGGTTCCTCGACCACGAAAACCTCCTAAATCGTGCGCCCTCCTGACCTGGGAAAGGGCGCATTGTGTCACTTAATCAAGTTAATAAGGGGGCACCGCCCCCGAGCACGTCCGGCAAGACGTGCGGGCAAAGCCCGCATCGCTGACGCGCTGCGCTTGCCAACGCCCCGGTACCGCGACGATCAAACCCGCATCGCCGCGGTACCGGGGCGGGTGGGGGAGTGTAAGCCTACCAGACTGACAAGGATCGACCGATAGACCAAACGGCAACGGTAATAACCAGAACAGCGAAGAACACCGCAACAGGGCTAAGCTTGGAGGGGGAAGCTGACGACGAGCTCTTGGGAGCGGGCGACAGATCGGGCTTGGTGGGCACGGAAAGCACATCGCCAACGCGCTGGTTCCAAGCGTGGACGGCTTCCGACTTCGAACGGTTGTAGTCAGCGTAGTTGAAAGGCTTAGAGCAAAGCCCGCATGTCTTGCAAGTCGCGACAACGAGATAACGCCCGGTCACATCAGCCGTCAAAGAATCGTACGATTCGCCGTAGAATTTGCGAATCTGCGCCGATGAGAAATCAACTTGACCGATAGCTGAATCACTGCCACAGCACGGGCAGGGAAGCAGCATCGAACCGTCATCGACCGCGACAACACGCTGATTCCAGCGATGAACCGCCTCAGCCCTCGACCGCTCGGGGGTCGGATAAACGCACGGGGAGATTTGTGCATGGCAACCTCTGCAATGCACAATGTAAGATGGATCGCCATCATCGAGCTGCCGCATATCGGCGACGAACGCAGGGTTTCCGCAAAACGGACAGGGAAGCAGTTCGGCATCATCCATGATCGGGCTCCTTGCTACTGAAGAGCTTCAGCGTGTCGTACAACTCATAATAGCGCTTGCGTCCCAGGAAGAACTCACTGCCCAGGCGCTCCTTCATGCCGTACCAATACGTCACGCCCACGCAGAGGGCGCGGCCAGCGAGAAGGACGTTCAGGAGCTGGCCGAACTTCCCGAAGTTGTTAAACTTGCGGTGCTTGACCTCGTACTCGACCAACGAACGTATCTGCTTATCTATCATCGTGTCGAACTGGGCGACCATGTAGATATCATACCCCAACTTCCGGTGCTGGGAGAAGAAGCGAACCCACTTCAAGCGATCCTTGGCGTTCCAATCTCGAGCGTTGAATAGCAGTTGACATTCGTCCAGATAGAGCTTTATAGAACCCTCGCGGTTCTTCCGGCGGTCATCATGGTTAGAAAAATACTCCAAAGCGAACTTTTCCAAAAACTCCGGCGTCATCTGGGGATTGTCTACGAAGTAGAACAACCCGAGCTGGTAAGAGCTCGCGTCGATCTCGAAGTTGGCGATAACGGGCTTCTTCGTTTTGAGCGCCCAATGGATGTTCATGGCCTGGTGCAAGCTCTTGCCGCTTCCAGGCGTGCCGGTGAAGAGATAAATCGTCATCTATTCCACCCACTTGATCAATCGCCATACGAACATGCAGAACCACGCGAAGAGCATCATGCCCAGCCAAACGTTGAAGATGGTCACGAAATCGGAGATCGGGAACAGCCAATCGACGAGCGCGCCGAACTGGCCGACGCCCTCGGCCACCGGCATATCGGCGATCATCTCCGGGAAAGGGTCGATGTCGAACCAGGAAACGAGCGCGACCAGGAAGTTATAGACGGTGTCCAGAATCAGGCCCAACAGGCCGTCGATGAAGCTCAGATCAGGCATCAGCATGTCAATCGCTCCTTGCCTTGAGGAAGAGGGAAATCGAGAAGTACAGCAATCCCACCACCAGCATCACGTCGAACGCCATATGGAACGTGCCCTGCATATCCCGATAATCCGTCAGGTCGATGACCAGCGGGGCATCGAAATAGCCGAAACCCACGTCGAACTCGAACACCAGCGAATCATCGGCCATCGTTGCAACGCCGCCACCGGCCACGTGCTCGACGAGCAGCTGTATATCGTAGATCAGGCAGAAGGGGAACAGCTGCTGAACGGGCAGCTTCGCGAGCTTCTCGGCTTTCTGCGCCGTCGTCTCGTCGCCGCCAGGGTCGGGATCGGGATCGCCGCCCGGGTCAGGGTCAGGCTCGGGATCGCGCACCACCTTGTCGTAATCGGCGGTGTCCTCCAGCGACGAAGGGACGGTAACGACCTTCTCGCTGTTGGCGATGTTGTTGGTCACGTAGCTGTTAACGATCTGCTGCGCCGCTTCGGAGCCAACACCTGCTTGGGCAACGCCGCCAAGCATGTCAGAAGAAGCGATTGGAGCATTCGACGAAAGAAATCCCGAATTTGAACTATCAATCAAAGAATCGTCCCATACGCCATTGCTGTAAATTTCACCGCCTTTTCCGGAATCTGTATTGTCAATTAAGCTAATAACAGAAGGAAAAACGGGATAAACAGCACAAAGAGACGTATCTACATCAGCAGGATTAAAGTATCTATACTCATAAGAACCCGAAGGGTCAACAGTTTGATATTTCAAAGAATAATTACCATCTGTACCCTTCGACCATGAAAACGGACGCGGAACCAAAAACAAACGACCATCAGTATTTTGGAATAAAATAAAAAACACTTGCCCAGAAAAGACATTAGACAAAAGCAACCTATTGTCCGAAGTATAACCAACCTGAAACATATTATATTGACTACCAAACTTGTAACCATTGCTGAGAACATTATTGGATAGCAACGATATAGAGGGAATATCAACATCCAAGCCTTTGATTTTCTTACCAGAACCAATGCCCAAGCCAGTAAGCAAACCGTTCTCGTCCTCACCGGCGGGATTGGTCAAAAAGTCGATGAGATACCCCGCAGCATCGGCCAAGTCCTTGACAGCAACCACCCCGGCACCTGTGCAAAGCGCAATGATGGCAGCGTTGAGCTTGTTGCCGCCGTCGCCGTTAGGCTCGGGAGGTTCGCCGCCGTTCTGATCCCAAGTCCATAGACCTTGACTAATGGCACCGCCGAACAACAGAGCTTGGAGGTAGCCGGTCTGAGAACCATACGTTTGTTTGTCTTTCAAGCTCAGATCATCCCAGGCTTGAACGAGCGAAACGCCAGCAACAGCCGTGCAGATCGCAGCGAACGCAGCAGCAGCCGTTTCGGTGGTAACACCCGCAGCCGTCAAAGCCGCCGGCAACGCGAGCGCGGGTAGGATGGCGTGGGCTTCCTGAGCGCCGAACTCGGACAAGTATTGATCATAGAGCGAGGACAGATAATCGTCCTGGTCGTGCCATGCCTCGAACGCCGCCGAGTAGTTCGGCAGGGACAAGGCGACGGCAAGGAAAAGAGCCGTCAAGGCTCTGGGGACTATCGTTGTTATGCGTTCCTTCATCTTCACCCCTCACGAGGTCGCGCATCCCTCGCGCGAGCGCGAACGCTGCGCGCCCACGCAAGGGGTAACGATTGGACTAACGGCCGACAATGCGGCGCACCAGTTTCAGGATGATGCCGACACCGACAATGCCGCCGAACACTCCCATCAAAGTAGGAATGTTGGAAGCAATCGCGGTACCCAGCGAACTGGCAAGATCAAAAACGCTAGCGGTAAGCGCAGTGAAAATCCCTTCAAGCATAGTTTCACCCCCTTTCAAAAGCTACGAAACGAACTTATGTACCATCCGGAAGAACGCGCCAACAATCCAGGGCACGAACGCCAGAACGAAACCGAACACCAAGCCACCGAATGCGAAGGGCGACAGCGCGTCGTAATAGGCAAGGTTGAACAAAGCGTCGAGGGCATCCATCAGGGCACCACTCGGTCGAGCAGGATGCGGGCGAGCATGATCCCGGCGCACAGCCATACGCCCAGCACCAGCAGCACCGCGTCCGTGTGCAGGTAGTCGGCGTAGGCTAGCGCCTCGTTCCAACCAGGCGAAGGAGCTTCAACAGCAACGAGAGCGCTTGGTTCAGCGTCCGCAGCATCTTGGGGAACCTCCTTCTCGGCGGCATCGTCCACGGGTGCGGCGGCATCAGGCCGCGCGCCTCCGGTATCAGCACCGGCAGCTTCTCGGGATTCATCGGCCATCACGACCCCCTACGTCCAGGCGGCGAGCGTCCTTTACGAGCAGGATGCAAGCGGCAACGAAGGAGACGGCGGCGATGCCCAGGCACGTATAGCAGACAAGCATCAGCGACCGCCTTTCGGGTAGATGTCGCGGTAAGCCAGAGAGACGCGTTGGATGGAGGGGAACATGGTGACGCCCCCGTCGTCCATCAAACGAAAATCGACCGTCGAAATGAAGCAGCCGTGATGCTCGTTCCAAGCGCGGACGAACGCCGCGATGTCGCGTTCGGCGGCAGGGATGCCATCGCCAGAGGACATGACGGTAAAGAGCCTAGGCATCGGGGCACCTCCCGCGATCGCAGCCGACAGGATCAGAAAGGGTTTTCGAGTACTCGACGTTCACCCCGCCGATCACGTACGTCCCGTTCAGGGCGTTGTAGAGGGGCACCACCGCATCGAAGAAATCGGCAGGGGAGAGGAGGACGGAGCGGAGCAGCCGGCCGCGGCAATCGTAGGCGCGGGCGACGTCGGGGCTGAGGCCGCAAGCGGTGCAAGCCATCTAGACCACCGCCCGCAACGCATAGCGAGGCTCGCGTTTGACGGCATCGTCCGCGAAGTTGAAGAACGTGCCGTAGTCGAAATTAATCTGGCCCAGAGCCTGACCGATAAGCTCGATGGCCTCGGGCGAGCGCTGGAACGTCACGACAAACTGGCCGTTGTAAGGATTGACCGAAACCTCAAGGAGGTTGCCGCGAGGAACGCCCTCCGGAGCAGCGGGGCATACCTTGTGAAAATTCGCGTTCTCGATCACGTCGAAGCAAGTCGGCTTCATGGCGCACCGCCTAGGCATGGTGCGAGGACTGGGCGGCTTCGGCAGCCTCGGACTGGGAGAGCAAGGGCGCGGCAGCCATGGCCTTGGCATCGGAGAAGAGGTTGAGCAAACGGCCCTTGAACGTGCCATACTTCTCGTCGAATCGGAATTCCACGAGCATATGCGCGTCCTGGTAGTCGGCGAGCAGCGAGCAGTCCAAGTCGCGAGGGACGGACAGGACGAACGTCTCGGTTGTTCCACGGGTGGAGAACTTGGCTCGACGGTAGTCGATGACCTCGACGACCTTACCGGAGGCGTCCTTCTTATCGAACGATTTCGCCTCGAGGCCGAGGCAGACAGCAGACAGTTTCGCGCGCATAATATCACTCCTCAATCCGTTTGCCCAGATCAAGGGGGATATTCTCTTTCTAATACAGCTTTACATAAGACATATTATCAATAAACTATAGTATATGATGAAGGGAAACGAGAGGGATTGGAAACGATTATGCTTATCAGTATTATCGCGGTGACCTTGTGGTGGTGTGGAGATTTGCGTTTCGCTTCGCGCAAACACCCTAATCTCGGCGATAGGTCTCAGACAAAGAAAACGCCGCGGGATCGGTGCGTATCCTGCGGCGTTGTATGCGGTTTGGCGGCGGTTGCTATCCCCAGGTGGACGTTCCGGCGGCACCGGAGCCGACATCCGTCATGGCACCCGTGTAGTCGCCGCTTTCCATCATCTCGAGCACGACGGGCATCATCAGGTAGAACGAGATCGCGTTGAGCGCGAACGCGACGCCGCAGACGGCCATGCCGACGATCGCCGATCGCTTGAGGCGCTGCGCGAGCACCGAGACGTCCGTGTGCTTCGCGATGAGCTTCTTGAGCTTGCGAAACGCGACGATGGCGCAGACGAGCCCGACGCCGCTGAGCAGCACGCCGCCGATGAACAGCGACACGGGCCCGGCGATGCTGGCCACCATGACCATCGTCTGGGACTTCTTCAGCTCGCGTAGGTCGTTCATGTTCGAAGACGGTACCGGAGCGCCGTTGAGCTCCGTTTGACGCTCGGGATCGTGCCCGGGAGGCGGCTCAGGCGGCCTATGTTCGCTATCAGTCATGCATCTTCCTTGTTTCTCGAAATTTCATGGCTTCTGACCTGGGGTTTTATAAACGAGGCTCTGAGAGCCGTTCTAAGGCCCTATCTTGCCTTCGGACGAGTCCTAGGTCATGGAAATCGCGCTTTTTCAACCGGATCTGGCGAGTACTATACCATGAAGGTCATCGAGGACCCCGATCCGTCGACAATTCCACACCTGCGGCGCTCAGCCGCTTCAAACTTTCGTCGAGTTCCGCGCGTTGATACTCGAGCACCGTCTCCTGGGCCCGTACGATGGCCAGCCGCTCGTCGCGCGTCGACGCGCCGCGCCGCTGCAGCTTCACGTAGTATTGGATGCCTTCGATGGACAAGCCGCTTTTCCGCAGCGCGTCGACGAAGTACAGCTGCGCCACGTCGGATTGCGAGAACGTGCGCACGCCGCGCGCATCGCGGGCCAGCTCGGGAAAGAACCCGCACTTGTCGTAGTAGCGGATGGTGAACGCGGAAATGCCCGTCATGTCGGCGACCTCGCTGATGCCGAAGCACGGCAACGTGCTCCGGGCGCTTTCACCGTGCTCGCTCGCATCCATCGGCGTCCCCTTTCGTCCTTGCTTAGAGTTACTCTAAGTGAGCGGAAACGGCGCGACGACCTACAGGCTCACGCCGCTGCTGCCGAAGCCGCCCGCGCCGCGCTCCGTCTCCGGCAGCTTCGCGCATACGTCGAATGAGGCGTCGGGCACGCGCATGATGACGAGCTGCGCGATGCGGTCGCCCCGCTTGATCTCGAACGCGTTCTGCGGATCGAGGTTGACCAGGATGGCCTGGATCTCGCCGCGGTAGTTGCTGTCGATCAGACCGGGCGCGTTGACCAGCGACACGCCGTGCTTGATGGCCAGCCCGCTGCGCGGCAGCACGAAGCCGGCGTAGCCGCACGGGATGGCCACGGCGATGCCGCACGGAACGAGCTTGCGCTCGAAGGGCTTCAACGTGTCGTCGCAGGTGGCGCGCAGATCCACGCCGGCGTCGCCCTCGTAGGCGTACGCGGGAACGGGCAGCTCGGCATCGAGCTGCTGCAAAGGTACCGATACGTGCTCCATGTTAGCGCAATCCCTCCAATGCGGCGGCGAACTCCTCGACGTTGCGGAAGTCCTTGTACACGCTCGCGAAGCGCACGTAGGCGACGTCGTCGAGCTTGGCGAGGCGCACGAGCACCATGTCGCCCAGATCCTTCGATCCGATCTCGTTGCGCGAGGCGTTGCGCAGCTCGGCCTCGATGCTGTCGATGAGCGAGGCGATCTGCTCGGGCCCGATGGGTCGCTTCGCGGCGGCGTTGAGCAGCCCGCGCATGAGCTTCTGGCGATCGTAGGCCTCCGACGAGCCGTCGGCTTTGATGACGATGAGCGGATTGTCGCCCAGGCGCTCGTACGTGGTGAAACGACGCCCGCATTCGAGGCATTCGCGGCGCCGGCGAATGGCCGTGCCGTCTTCGGAAGGCCTCGAGTCGACCACTTTCGACTCTGGATTGCCACAGGAAGGACAACGCATACTTGCTCCTTTGCCGATTTTGGTTCAGCCTAACATACAATATATAGTGGTTCAATCGGCATACCGGATTCGCGCAAAAAACCTGCACGAACCGTGCGCGCCACCCCTACCGAACGGCGCGCACATACGTATCCCCCAGCCCAACCTCCCCTTTCGCCCGTTCGACCTCGAATACCCAGCGCTCGTCCACGAGCGCGTCGAGGAACCGCTCGTCATGCGACACGAGCACAAGCGCGCAGGCGCATTCGCCGAGCACGTCCTGCAGGGCCTCGATCGAGCGGATATCCAGATGGTTCGTCGGCTCGTCCATGACGATGAGATGCGGCGACGAGAGCAGGCTGCGCGCGATCAGGAGCTTGCGCACCTCTCCCGGGCTCAGATCCTCCCCGTCGAGCACGCGCGACGGCGGCGATTCGAGCCGCGCCACGATAGAAAGCACGCGTCCGCGCTCGGCCGGCGAGAGCCCGTGCAGCTCGTCGAGCAGCGCGCGCACCTCGCCGTCGTCTGCCTCCTGCGGAAGGTGCGCGACGCCCTCCGACAGCGTAACCCGGCGCAGGAGGGCTCTGAGCAGGGTGGACTTCCCTGCTCCGTTTCTGCCGACGAGTCCGATGCGGTCCTCGTTTCCCAGGTACAGCTCGGGATGGTGCAGCGCGCGTCCCGCGCCGAGCGGCATGCTGCCGGCGGGAAGGCGGGCGAGCACCTTGCGGGCGGCGGGAGCGGCATCCGTTTCCAGGGAGCCTCGGGCCTCCTTTTTGGCATCGAGGCCTTCGATACGCTTCTCGACGGCCTCGATGCGCTTGTCCATCTGCGACGAGAGCTTGCCCGCCTTGCCGTCCTGCCCGGAATAGACGGCGAGCTTGATCTTCGCCCGCCCGTCGCGATCGTGCCGGTCGAGGTGCCGCGCCGAACGGCGGGCCGACGCGCGGGCGGCGACCCCGTCGCGCCGCGCACTCTCGTTCCTGATGCGGGCAAGCTCCTCGCGGGCTTGGCGGCGCTCCGTGCGCACGGTCTCCTGGCGCAGGTCGAGCTCCCGGCGCGCCTGCGTGTAGGTGCCCGGGATGGCGACAGCCCGTCCCGCCTCGACGAACACGCACGATTGCACGAGACCGTCGAGCAGCGTGCGATCGTGCGACACGAGCAGCCCGACGCCCTTGAACGAGGCGAGCGCCTGCGCGACGAGGGCACGCGTGGGCGCGTCGAGGTGGTTCGTCGGCTCGTCGAGGGCGAGCACCTGCGGCTCCGCGGCCAGCGCGCAGGCGATCTGGATGCGCTTGCGCTCGCCATGGGACAGCGAATCGTAGCGCCACAGCCATTCGTCCTCGATTTCCAGCAGCGCGCGCAGTTTCACGGCCGTCGAGCCGTAGTCGCAGGCGAACTCCTCGAGCGTCGCAGGGGGCAGCGCGGTGGACTGCTCGCATATCGTGCCGCGCGTCCGGGGCGACACCGACCCCCGATCGGGCGGGAGCGCGCCGCACACGCAGCGCGCGAGCGTGCTCTTGCCGGCGCCGTTCGGCCCGACGATGCCCGTCCAGCCGTTCGAGAACGTGAGCGAGACGTCGTCGAGCGCGGGCTCGTCGGCACCTTCGTAGGTATGGGAAAGATGATGGGCGGTAACGAACATGGCGACCTCCGTCTGAGAGGCGCACGGGCGGCTCGGTGCAGCGTTCAGCGATGCCGATGAAGGGAATGCCAAGCGGCTTGGGAAAGCGGATGAAGCGCGAGGCGGAGTCGAGAACGATGGCGAAAGCGCACCCGATGCGGCTGATGGATACCTGCAAGGGGTGAAAAGAGGGCTTTCGTTATCGCTTCATGTTCCTTGTCTCCTTCGCGAGGCGCGCTCGCCTGCGGGTGCGGCGGCGCGGCACGGTTGCTGCTCGGCCGAGTCTACCACGGCGGGCGGAATGCGTAAACCCCCGAATGGACGCGCCTCCGGGGTGGCGGAGGCGCTACGCAGCCACAGAAACGCAGCATCTGTGGGTTATGGAACGGCCGCTGCGGGCCGTGGGAGAACGACGGGCGCTACAGCCCCATGAACAAGCTGGCGAACGCGAGCGCCGCGAACACGCACCCGCCGACGACCGCCTGCCAACGCTGCACGCGGCCGAACGACACGCCTTGCGCCGTGCCCGCGCGCACGGCGGACGCGAACGACGCATCGCCGCGCCCCGCATGCGCGCCGCGCCCGGTTTGGGCCGCGCGCTCGGGAAACGCGATAATGCGCGCCTGCCGAGCAGGTGCCGAATCGAGCTTCGGTTGAAGGGCCGAGGTTCCCTCGACGGGGTATTTCATCTCAAAATTCTTCATTTTATGCCCTCCTGCTCTTGCGTAGAACCTTTGTTCGCGTATATAATAGGTCGAACAAAGGTTCATGTCAATAGAAATTTCATACATTTGTTCGGTAGAAGATAGGGCGGCGACGAAAGGACGATCCATGGCCGAGAAAGTGACGAAGCGCCAGCAAGCGGTGCTCGACTGCATCGAGGAGTGCATTCGGGAGAAAGGGTACGGCCCGACCGTGCGCGAGGTATGCCAGAGCCTCGGCCTCTCCTCCCCCTCCACCGTGCACGTGCACTTGAAGGCGCTCGAGGAAAAGGGCCTCATCAAGCGCGACCCGCTCAAGTCGCGCTCCATCGCGCTCACCTATCCGCTCGAGGACGCTGCGCTGGCCACCAACGTCGTCGCGCCCAGCTTCAGCAACATCGTGAGCGTGCCCCTCGTGGGCAACGTGGCGGCCGGCTCGCCCATCCTCGCCGAGGAGAACATCACCGACACCCTGTCGCTTCCCACCGAGATCGTGGGCGACGCCCCGTCGTTCTTGCTGTCGGTGCGCGGCGAGAGCATGATCGAAGCGGGCATCAACGACGGCGACTACGTCGTGGTCAAGGAGCAGCCCGTCGCGAACAACGGCGACATCGTCGTGGCCATCATCGACGACGGCGCCACGGTGAAGCGCTTCTTCAAGGAAAGCGACCACATCCGCCTGCAGCCGGAGAACTCCACGATGGACCCCATCATCACCACCGATTGCGCCATCGCCGGCAAGGTGGTCGCGGTCTTCCGCCGCCTGTAACGTCGCACGCCGAACCAACGAAACGCCCCGCCGCTCGATGGAAGCGACGGGGCGTTTCTATTTGGCGTCGCGCCTCAACCGGGATGCCAGGTACGAGCCGTACGCCCGGAGGTCGAACGCGTCGCCGTGCGCAAGCGCCAGCGCGACGAAGACGACGAGCGAGACGCTGAGGTAGCAGTCCTTCACGTCGAACACGAACGCCCCGGGAACCTGCAGGAAATCGAGGCTGCCGCCCCAGAACACGCGGTCGACGAGCCCGCAGACGCAGCCGGCCAGGCCCACGGCGAACACGAAGGCCGCCGCCTTGCCCGGCTTCTCCACCGACGCGCGGTAGAACGCGTACGCGCTGAGCGCCAGCGCGATGGCCAGCACGTTGAGGGCGATGGCCACCGCCGGCACGCTGAGCACCTCGATGAAGTTGCCGCCCCAGGTCATCTTCTCGTTGACCGTCGGATAGTACTGCAGGACGTCGCCGACGAGGGAGAAGCTGTACCCCATCCCCCACCGCGCGATGACGAGCTTGACGCCCTGGTCGACCGCCACGAGGAGCGCGATCGACCCGATGAGCGCCAGCCGCCCTCCCGAGGGGGACGGCCTACTCGCCGCCATGCACGAACGGCCTGAACAGCCCGGCGTACGAAGGGCCCGCGAGCATGACGATGCGCGTGCCCGCCTCCTCGTGCGTCTCCGAGAGAATGTGGCAGCGCTCGTGCGCGATGGAGACGAGGTCGCCCCGGCTGTAGGGGATCAGCACGTCGAGGTGCTCGTCCTGCGCCGAGGCGACGCGGGCGACGTGGTCGACGAGCGCGCCCACGCCCTCCCCTGTCGCCGCCGACGCGAACTGCGCCTGCGGATGGCGCGCCTTGAGGGCCGCGAAATGCTCCTCGTCGAGCAGGTCGCACTTGTTGAACACGAGCACGCGCAGCAGGTCCTGCGCCTGGATCTGGCCGAGCACGTCCTCCACGGCGGCGATCTGCGCCTCGTACTCGTCCGACGACGCGTCCACCACGTGCAGCACGAGGTCGGCGCCCGTGATCTCGTCGAGCGTCGACTTGAACGCCTCGATGAGCGTCGTCGGCAGCTTCTGGATGAATCCGACCGTGTCGGTGATGGTGATCTCACGGCCCTCGGGCAGCTCGAACTTGCGCGTGGTCGAGTCGAGCGTGGCGAACAGCTTGTCGTACGCCAGCACGTCCGCATTCGTCAGCCGGTTGAGCAGGCTCGACTTGCCGGCGTTCGTGTAGCCGGCCAGCGCCACCTTGAACATGCCGCTCTCGTAGCGGCTCTCGCGCTGGACGGCGCGCACCTCGGCCAGGTGCTTGAGCTCGCGCTTGATGGACGTGATGCGCTTGCGCACCATGCGGCGGTCGACCTCGAGCTGGCTCTCGCCTTCGCCGAAGCGCGACCCCACGCCGCCGCCCATGCGGTTGGAGGCCAGGTGGGCCCACATGCCACGCAGGCGCGGCAGCAGGTACTCGTTCTGGGCGAGCCGCACCTGCAGCCGCCCCTCTTTGCTGGTGGCGTGCAGGGCGAAGATATCGAGGATGAGCGCCGTGCGGTCGATGACCTTCACGTCGCGGCCCATCGCCTTCTCGAGGTTCGCCTGCTGCGAGGGCGTCAGCTCGTCGTCGAACACCACGAGATCGGCCGCGTGGGCGCGCGCGAGCTCGGCCACCTCGTCGGCCTTGCCCGTGCCCACGAACGTGCGCGGGTTGGGAGCGTCGAGCTTCTGCGTGGTGGAGGCCACCACGTCGGCGCCCGCCGTGTCCACGAGGCGCTCGAGCTCGGCGAGCGACGACGCCAAGGGCCAGGTGGAGCCGGGGCGGTCAACGCCGACGAGCACGGCGCGCTCGCGGCGTTCTTCGGCGACGGGGGTCATGCCCCGCGTGATAACAGATTCGTATTCCGTCATGGATGCAACCTTTCGATGCGAAGACGAGCACGCCGGCATCGGCGTCGGCGCGCGGAGACAGTCGGAAGCGGCGGCGGCCGCTAGAGGAACGCGTGTGCTGTCTGCATGATAGGTGCTCCGATCTTGAACGGTTCGACGGCAGAACCCTGCCTGTGGCTCCGTATCATACCACATGCGCCCTTCCGTCCGGAGAAACCGTCAGGCAACGCCGCCGTCCAGCAGCCCGAGCGCCTCGTCGACGAGCGACGGCAGCTCGCGCCCGGTGGCGTCGAGCCATCGGATGCGCGCGTCCTTGCGAAACCACGTGCGCTGGCGCTTCGCGTAGCGCCGCGTGGCCAGCTTGATCCGCTCGACGGCCTCGTCGAGGGAGACGAGCCCGTCGAGCGCGTCGACGATCTCCTTGTACCCGATGGCCTGAGGCGCTGTGACCCCTTCGCGGAACCCGCTTCTCAGCAGCCCCTCCACCTCGGCCACGAGGCCCGCCTCCACCATGGCGTCCACCCGCGCGTCGATGCGCGCGCGCAGCGCGTCGGGATCCACGGCCAGGCCGAGGAAGACGGCCGGCACGAGCTGCGGGAGCTGCGCGAGCCGGGCGCGCTGCTCGGCGTAGGTCGTGCCCTCCTCGAGCAGCTCGAAGGCGCGCACGACGCGCTTGACGTCGGCTGCCGGGATAAGATCCGCGCTCGCCGCATCGCGCGCGGCCAGCAGCTTCCACAGCGCCTCGGCGCCCTGCTCGCGCGCCACGGCCTGGTAGCGGTCGCGCACGGGGTTGCCCACCTGCTCGCCCGCGGGGAAGTCGTACGCGTCGACGGCCGCGCGCACGTAGAAGCCCGTGCCGCCCGCCAGCACGATGCGCTTGCCGCGGGCGTCGAGGGCGCGGAAGCAGCCGCGCGCGTACTCCTGGTACAGCGCCGCGGAGAAGGGCTCGCCGGGGTCGACGAGGTCGAACCCGTGATGCGGGACGAGGCGCTCGGACGCGGGCAGCTTGCCCGTGCCGATGTCCATGCCGCGGTAGATCTGCATGGAGTCGGCGCTGACCACTTCCCCGCCCAGCTCGAAGGCGAGCGCCTGCGCGAGATCGGTCTTGCCGGACGCGGTGGGCCCGACGACGCAGACCGCCGGGGCGCTCAACGGGAACGGCGCGCCCGCTGCGGCCGGATCAGCGTTCCGGGGCCGCATCGCGCCCGTCCACGACCTCGCCCGCGAGGTACCACGTCTTCGCCTCGTCCACCCGCACGCGCACGATGCTGCCCGCGAGGTCCTCCGCACGCACGTCCACGGGCGCCGGGGCGTGCACGGTCTGGTTCTTCGGGCTCTTGCCCGCCAGCAGGCTCCCGTCGCGCTTCGAAGCGCCCTCCACCAGCACGTCGATCGTGCTTCCCAGGTCGCGCTGGTTCGCCTCGAACGCGCGCTCCTGCACGAGGTCCACGAGGCGGTCGAAGCGCTGCTGGATCACCTCGCGCGGCGTGTCGTCGTCCATGGACGCGGCCGGCGTGCCCTCGCGCTTCGAGTAGATGAACGTGAACACCTGATGGTAGCCCACCTCGTCCACGAGGCGGTACGTGTCCTCGAAGTCCTTCGCCGTCTCGCCGGGGAACCCGACGATGATGTCGGTGGACAGCGCGATGTCGCCCACCGCATCGCGCAGCTTCGCGATGAGGCCGCGGTAGTGGTCGCGCGTGTAGCGGCGGTTCATCGCCGCGAGCACGGCGTCCGAGCCCGACTGCACCGGCAGGTGCAGCGCCGGCATGAGCGAGCGCAGGGTGGCGAACTTGCCGATGACCTCGTCGTTGAGGTCCTTCGGGTGGCTCGTGGCGAACCGCAGCCGCTCGATGCCCGTCCGGTCGAGCGCGTCGAGCACCGCGGCGAAGCGGGGCGAGCCGTACAGGTCGCGCCCGTAGGAGTTCACGTTCTGGCCGAGCAGCGTGATCTCCTTCACCCCGGCGGCCACGTAGCGCTCGGCCTCGGCCACGATGTCCTCGAGGGGCCGCGACTTCTCGCGCCCGCGCACGTACGGCACGATGCAATACGAGCAGAAGTTGTTGCAGCCGATGGTGATGGGCAGCCACGCCGCCCATTCGTGCTCGCGGGCCGTGGGCAGCTCCGTGGGGAACGACGACGCGGCGTCGAGCACCTCCACCTGGTGGCCGCCTTCGGCGAGCGCCGCCTCCAAGAGGCGCGGCAGCGACCCGAGGTTGTGGGTGCCGAACACCACGTCGAGGTGCTTCAGCTCGTCGACGAGCTTCTCGCCGTCGCGCTGGCCGATGCAGCCGCCCACGGCGACGACGCGCTTCGACAGCGGCGTGCCCGCGCGCAGCGGGATGTTCTTGAGCGAGGCCACCTGGCCGTACAGCCGCGTGTCGGCGGCTTCGCGCACGCAGCAGGTCATGAACGCCACGATGTCGGCGTCCTCGATGGTCTCGACCGGCAGCGCGCCCAGCCCCTCGAGCATGCCGGCGATGCGCTCGGAGTCGTGCTTGTTCATCTGGCATCCGAACGTGCGGATGCAGAACGTCAAGTTCGTGAATGGAGTATGCATGCGATTCGTTTCAGCGGGTCTCGGGGGCGGAACGATGGGGATCGTCGCCCAGGGGCTGCGCGACGCCGCGCGTGTAGCGCGGGTCCACCGTGAAGCGGATGGCGGTGCGGTACTCGCCGTCGATGACGATGTCGGCGAACGACGGCACGCAGGCGATCTCGATGCCGATGGGCGACAGGAAGCCGCGGGAGATGGCGATGGCCTTCACCGCCTGGTTGACCGCGCCGGCGCCGACCGCCTGGATCTCGACGCTCACGCCGTCCTTCACCATGCCGGCGATCGCGCCGGCCACGGAGGCGGGCGACGACTTCGATGATACCTTTAAGCAGCCAACGTCTGGCTTGTGTTCGGAAGTGGACATGCCTATCCTTTGTCGTTGGGTAGTCCGTATGGTATGGCTTGTATGCTGCGATAGGATTCCGTTGTGCGATAGATAGGTTATTCTTATGCTCTTGCTATTCTACTCATTAACGCTATGGCACGCAACCTGCGGCTATGCTGTTGTCAAGCGGGTTCGTCATCGTAGCTTCTCGATGGGGATGTGGATGCGCACGCCGTCCTTGCCCACGCGCACGTCCGGCTTCACCGCGGGTTCCAGGTAGTAGTCGCGCGCGAGGTCGGAGAAGGCGCGCGCGATGCGCTGCGAGAAGGCGTCCAGGTCGTCGGGCGCGATCTTGAGGCCGCGGGCATCCCCCGCCGGCGCCTTCGCCGGACGCGCGACCGGGCGCGGCTCGGCGTCCCCCTCGATGCGCACGCGGTTGACCAGCGCATCCACCGGCGCGATCTCCCCGTCCAGAATGCGGCGCGCCGAGCGCTCGGAAATGAGCAGCCCGAGCGCTTCGGCCTCGTCGGCGAAGCCGGCGGGGTCGACGGCCACGGACAGGCGCTTGGCCACCGGCAGCTCGGAGGCGTCGGTGCAGAACGCGCGCATGGCGGAGGTGAGCGAGGACAGCCCGAAGGCGTAGAGCGTCGCCGCGATGTCGGTGAGCGAGCCGAGGTACACGGTGCAGTCGTGGCGGCATTCGATGGCGAACTCGCAGGCGGTGCGCAGGATGTTCTTCGGGCCGCGCACGGCGATGCTGCCCGATTCGGTGCGCTCGAACACGGGGAAGCTCGACTGGTCGGTCTTCTCGCCGAGGCGGTCGAGGTCGGTCTCCACGACGAGCGCGGCGCCCTTGCCCGCATCCGAGGCCGCGACGCACGCCGTCTCGGCGTTGACCGCGATGGAGTACAGCGCCATGCCGCGACCGTGGACGCCCCACTTGTCCATGTGCATGCTGTCGAGCTTCGAGGTGACGCGCGGCTCGAAGATGCGCTCGTGCATGGGCGCGGGCACGCCGTCGCCGTCGTCGATCATGACGAGCCGGCGGCGCTGGCCCTCGCGGGACACGGCGAGGAAGATGCTCTTCGCGTGCGCGTCGCGCGCGTTGCGCAGCATCTCGATGACGATGTCCTCGGTGGAGCGGATGTCGTGCGCCGCCTGCCGGCGCTCGGCCTCGGCGCTCCTCAAACGGACGAAGCCATCCCCGAGGTCGGCCTCGACCCGGAGATGGCTATCGCCGCATACGTTCTCTATGAAGGCTTCGAGCGCTTCGTCGGCCATGCCGCGCGCGTCCTACTTCGCGACGCCGACCGCGCGGCTCTCGCGGATGACCACGACCTTCACCTGGCCGGGGTACTGCATCTCGTTCTCGATGCGCTGCGCGATGTCGTGCGCGAGCACCGTGGTGGCGGCCTCGTCCACCGTGTCGGGCTCCACCATCACGCGCACCTCGCGGCCCGCCTGGATGGCGTACGTGCGCTCCACGCCCTTGTACGAGCTGGCGATCTCCTCCAGCTTCTCGAGGCGCTTCACGTAGGCGTCGAGCGTCTCCTTGCGGGCGCCGGGGCGCGCCGCGGACACGGCGTCGGCCGCCTGGACGAGCACGGCCAGCACGCTGGACGGCTCCACGTCGTTGTGGTGCGCCTCGATGGCGTGGACGATCTCGGCGCGCTCGCCGAAGCGGCGGGCCAGATCGGCGCCGATGACGGCGTGACTGCCCTCCACCTCGTGGTCGACCGCCTTGCCGAGGTCGTGCAGCAGGCCGGCGCGCTTGGCCGGGATGGGGTCGAGCCCCAGCTCGGAGGCCATGACGCCGGAGAGGTAGGCCACCTCGAGCGAGTGGTTCAGCACGTTCTGGCCGTACGAGGTGCGGTAGCGCAGGCGTCCGAGCGTGCGCACGAGCTCGGGGTGCAGGTCGTGGATGCCGGTGTCGAACGTGGCCTGCTCGCCCGCTTCCTGGACGCGCTGGTTCACGAACGCCTCGGCCTTGCCGAACATCTCCTCGATGCGCGCCGGATGGATGCGGCCGTCGGCCACGAGGTTCTCCATCGTCACGCGGCCGATCTCGCGGCGAACCGGGTCGAAGCACGAGATGGTCACGCACTCCGGAGTGTCGTCGATGATCAGGTTCGTGCCGGTCAGCTGCTCGAACGAGCGGATGTTGCGGCCCTCGCGGCCGATGATGCGGCCCTTGAGGTCGTCGGAGGGGATGTGGATGGTGGACACGGTGGTCTCGGCCGAGTGGTCCGCCGCCACGCGCTGGATGGCCAGACTGAGGATCGAGCGGGCCTTCTTGTCGGCTTCGGCCTTCGCGCGGGCCTCGGCGTCGCGGATGATGGCCGCGGACTCGTGCGTCACCTCGTCCTTGAGCGTGTCGAGCAGCTCCGCCTTCGCCTCGTCCGGCGTCATGCCGGCGGCGCGCTCGAGGCGGTAGTTCACTTCGCGCGTGGCTTCCTCGAGGTCGCGCTCGCGACGCTCGAGCTGGCCCTGCATGGACGAGATCTGGTGCTCGCGCGCGTCGAGCGACTCCACGCGGCGGTCGAGCGATTCCTCGCGCTGCGAGATGCGGTTCTCGGCGGAACGCACTTCGCGCAGGCGCTCCTTGCTCTCGGCTTGCGCATCCTGCTTCAGTTTGAGCGCTTCGTCCTTCGCTTCGATGATGGCCTCTCGGCGCAGCGTTTCGGCTTGTCGTTTCGCATCGTTCACCACGGACTCGGCCTCCTGCGCCGCACGCTTCGTGGACGCGTTGACCAGGTAGCGGGTGACGACGAAGCCGAGGGCGATGCCGATGACGGCTCCGATGATCAGCCAGATGAATTCGGGCATACGCTCCCCCTTTCGTTTCAGTTTCCGATAGAGCGTTACATTCAAGGGACATAGGCATAAAAAATCCCGGAAAACCGGGCATGAACGAACGCACGCGATACGGGTGGCATCGTATGAATTTGTCTATAAGAAGTACCCTCATCAGGTACGATCATTCAAGCTATACCATATGATAAAGGTTGTGCCCGAATTGTAAAAGCCCTGAGAGGAAATAATCTGAAAAGCGGGCGCAGAATACCGGGGAAACGAGGGCCTCTACCCCTCGGCGGGGTTCGCTTCGCACCACAGCCGAGCCGCCGTGGACGACACCGAGGCGCTGAAGCCCTTCTGGGCGAGGCGGCGATAGGCGGCGTCGCGCCGGTTCTTCGCGCGCGGCGGCTTGCGCTCGAGCAGCGCGAGGGCGCGCTCGACCTCGCCCGCGTCGTCGCCGTCGCCCGCAGCGAGCGCGTCGACGCTGTCGGCATCGATGCCGAGCCCCTCGAGCTCCGCCGCGATGCCGCGCCGACCGCGCCCCTGGGCGAGGCGGCTGCGCACGAGCACGTCGGCGAACCGGGCGTCGTCGACGAGGCCGCAGGCCAGCGCGCGCGACAGCGCCGCCTCGACGGCCTCGGGCTCGAAACCGTCGCGCGCGAGACGCTGGCGCAGCTGCTCGCAGGCCTGCTCGCGCACGAGGCAGAGGCGCTCGATCTTGCGGAAGGCGGCCTCAGGGTCGGCGAGGCGAGCGTCCTCGGCGGCATCGGCGGCATCGTAGCGAGGGGTCTTTTTGCGAGCACCGGAGGCACCAGAGAGGTTGCCTGATGCGGCGCGAAAAGCAGCGTGAACCCGCGGGTCGTCGGGCGCCTCAGGGAAACGGGCAGATTCCTCAGGGGAACGGGAGGGCGTCTCGCGGAAGCGGGCAGGTGCTTCATGGGGGCGGGACGACTCCGCGATGTCGGCAGAGGGCACGGCGCCTTGCTCGATGGCGGCGATCTCCGCGCGCAGGCGGGCGCGGAGATCGCTCGGGGACTCGGGCATGCTACTTCTTCTTCGTGGGCTTGGCGACCGGAGTGAGGGCGTCGGCCTCCTCGGTCGAGCGCGTGATAATGGGGATGTCGAAGGCCTCGCGCACCTTCGTCTCCAGCTCGTCGCGCAAATCGGGGTTCTCCTTGAGCGTCTGCTTCGCCGCCTCGCGGCCCTGGCCCAGGCGCTCCTCGCCGTAGGTGTACCAGGCGCCGCTCTTCTTGGCGACGCCGGCCTCCACGGCCATGTCGACGATGCAGCCCTCGCGCGAGATGCCCTCGCCGTACATGAGGTCGAACTCGGCCTGGCGGAACGGCGGGGCCACCTTGTTCTTGACCACCTTGGCGCGCACGCGGTTGCCCACGATCTCGCCGTCCTTCTTGATGGAGTCGATGCGGCGGATGTCGATGCGCACGCTCGAGAAGAACTTGAGGGCGCGGCCGCCCGTCGTGGTCTCGGGGTTGCCGAACATCACGCCGATCTTCTCGCGCAGCTGGTTGATGAAGATGCACGTGGTGTTCGACTTCGAAAGCGACCCTGCCAGCTTGCGCAGCGCCTGCGACATGAGGCGCGCCTGCAGGCCCACCGTGGTGTCGCCGATCTCGCCCTCGATCTCGGCGCGGGGCACGAGCGCGGCCACCGAGTCGACCACGACCGCGTCGATGGCGCCCGAGCGCACGAGCATGTCGCAGATCTCGAGCGCCTGCTCGCCGGTGTCGGGCTGCGAGATGAGTACCTCGTCGATATCGACGCCCAAGCGCGCGGCGTACACGGGATCGAGCGCGTGCTCGGCGTCGATGAAGGCCACGATGCCGCCCATGGCCTGGGCTTCGGCGATGATCTGGAGCGCGAGCGTCGTCTTGCCGCTCGACTCGGGGCCGTACACCTCGATGACGCGGCCGCGCGGAACGCCGCCGATGCCGAGCGCCGCGTCGAGCGGCAGCGCGCCGGTCGGAATCGCCCCGATGTTGAGGTCGTGGCCGCCCTCGCCGAACTTCATGATGGAGCCCTTGCCGAACTTGGTCTCGATCTGGTCGGTGGTCAGCTTGAGCATCTTCGATTTTTCTTCGTTCATGCGGTTCCTTCTCTTCCTGCCGCGAGCGCCAAGGACGCGGAGCGTTTGCTGCTTACCATTATACGAACATATGTTTGTCGGTCAAGCATTTTCGCGAAAGAAGCTTGCAACCCCAGTATAACGCCGCCGCATCACGCCGCGATGGCGCGCGTTCGACGCGCAGCACCGCTCGATCCAGCGCGTTTCCCACGCCGAAGGCACGCGGTTTCCACGTTTCCTGCCAGCCGATCCAACGCGGTTTCCACGCGGCTCTCGCGCGACCCCCGCGCGGTTCTAGCGCGCTTCCAGCGCCTCGAGCGCGAACTCGAGCGCCGCGCGCACGGTGAGCAGGCGCACCTCGTCGCGGGTTCCGGGGAAATGGCAGCAGCGCGCGCAGGTGAGGGCCGCGTCGGCGCGGCCGATCCACACGGTGCCCACCGGCTTGCCCGGCTCGGCCCCGCCCGGCCCGGCGATGCCCGTCACCGACACCGCCACGTCGCACGCGAGCGCGCGCCGGGCGCCCTCGGCCATGGCGCACGCCGTCTCCTCGCTGACCGCCCCGCACAGGGCGAGCGTCTCGCGGCCCACGCCCAGCACGTCGCGCTTCACGTCGGAGGAGTAGCTGACGATGCCGCCGCGCACGACGTCCGAGCTGCCCGGCACGTCGGTGAGCGTCGCGGCGATGAGGCCGCCCGTGAGGCTCTCGGCCGTGCCGACGGTCTTGCCCGCCGCGCGCGCCGCCTCCAGCACGCGCCCGGCCAGCTCGTCGAGCGCCTCGGGCGCGATGCCCGCGGCCTCCTCGGCGCTGAGCGCGTGCTCCCCCGCCCCGTCGGTCGCATCCGCTTCCGGTGCCGCCTCTCCGGCGGCCGCGGCCGCGCGCTTCGCGCGCTTGCCCGACGGCGTGAACCCGAGGATCTCCTTCGCCTTCACGAAGTAGTCGAGCATCGAGATGATGGTGAGCGCCACCGCGATGAGCATGGCCAGCCACGACACGAGGTACAGCGGGTTGTGCAGCACGCCCTCGGGGTCGGCGATGACCACGCTGTCCTTGATGATGAACAGCACGATGGCGACGATCTGCGTGACCGTCTTCGCCTTGCCGTACCAGCTGGCCGCGATGACCACGCCCTGGCTGGCCGCCACCATGCGGATGCCCGAGACGATGAACTCGCGCGTGAGGATGACGAGCGCCACCCACGAGGGCAGCACGCCCAGCTCGATGAGCGCGAGCAGCGCCGCCGCCACGAGGATCTTATCGGCCAAAGGATCGATGAACTTGCCGAAGTTCGTCACCTCGCCGCGGCTGCGGGCCAGGTACCCGTCGAGGCCGTCGGTGGCGGCCAGCAGGATGAAGATGCCGGCGGCGATCCACGACTTCGACGCCTCGGCGTCGGGCCAGAACGGGAAGTACTCCGGCCAGGGGCTGATGATGGCCACCACGAACACCGGCACGAGGCAGATGCGCAGCAGCGTCACCACGTTCGCCGGCGTCCACAGCTTCTCGTGGACGGGACCTTGCGTCATCGCGCTCACTCCCCTTCCATCTCGTAGAGCAGCGTGTCGGCGATGCGCACGCGGCGCACCTCGCCCGGCTCGCCCGCGGCGAGGTAGGTGACGCCGTCCACCTCGGGCGCCTGGCACATGGCGCGCCCGAACAGCTGGCCGTCCTCCTCGAAGCCCTCCACGAGCACGTCCATCTCGCGGCCGACGCGCGCGGCGATGCGCGGGCAGCACACGGCGTCGGCCAGGTCGCGCAGGCGCTGCGCGCGGTCGGCCTTCTCGTCCTCGTCCACCTGGTCGGGCAGGTCGTAGGCGCGCGTGCCCTCCTCGCGCGAGTACGGGAACACGCCCACGTAGTCGAACAGCCCCTCCTCGACGAAGGAGCACAGGTCCTCGAACTGCTCGTCGGTCTCGCCCGGGAAGCCCGCGATGAGCGTCGTGCGCAGCGTGGCGCCCGGCACGTGCGCGAGCACGCGCTCGACGAGCGCCAGGAACTCCTCGCGCGAGCCCGTGCGGTTCATGGCGCGCAGGATGCCCGCGTCGACGTGCTGCAGCGGGATGTCGAAGTAGTCGCACACGTTCGCATGCCCGGCCACGGCGTCGAGCAGCTCGTCGGTGAGGCCCTCCGGCTGGATGTACATGACGCGGAACCACGTCTGCGTGAACTCCTCGGCCAGCGCGGACACGAGCGCCGCCAAAGACGACGGCTCCTCGAAGTCGGCGCCCCAGCGCCCCGTGTCCTGGGCGATGAGCACGATCTCGCGCGCACCGGCCGCCACCTGGGCGGCCACGTCGGCGCGCACGTCGTCGAGCGGGAAGCTGCGGTAGCGGCCGCGGATGTACGGGATGGTGCAGTACGTGCAGAACCGGTCGCACCCGTCGGAGATCTTCACGTAGGCCGACACGGCGCCCGGCAGGGCCGCGGGCGCCTCGGCGCCCTCCGCAAGCCCGTCGAGCCCCAGCGCGTCGGCCACGACGGCGGCGATGTCGTCCTCGCGGCTGCACGGCACGAACGCGCGCGCCTCGGTCAGCTCGCCGGCCAGGTCGTCGCCGTAGCGCGCGGGCATGCACCCGGCCACGATGAGCGCGGCGCCGGCTGCCACGTTGGGCAGCCCCGCCACGTCGAAGATGGCCTCGAGGCTCTCCTCCGTGGCGCTCTGGATGAACGAGCAGGTGTTGACCACCACGGCGTCGGCGCAGGCCGGGTCGTCCTCGATCGAGAATCCCGCCTGCACGAGCCGCGCGCGCATGTGCGCCGTGTCCGCTTCGTTCTTCGCGCATCCCAGCGTGACGAAGGCGACGCGGGACGCGACGGGCGCCGCGTCAGATGAGCGTGTCATAATGGCGCGACCGTCCTAGCGGTAGTTGACGAACTGGAGCGGCTGGCCGTAATCGTTGCCCTTGAGGAACGCGATGACCTCCTGCAGCGCATCGCGCGACGGCGAGCTGACGCGCAGCTTGTCGCCTTCGATCTGCACCTTCACCTTGAACTTCTCGGCCTTGATGTCCTTGTTGATCTTGCCGGCCACGTCCTTCTCGATGCCTTCGACGATGGTGGCCTTCTGGCGCACGCTCTGGCCGGCGGCCGCCTCGGGCTCGGCCCACTGCACGGCGGCCAGGTCGATGCCGCGGCGGATGAGCTTCGAGCCGATGACGTCGATGACCTGCTTGGCCACGAAGTCGGCCGGAGCCGCCACCGTCATGGTCTTGTTCGCCTTGTCGAGCGAGATCTCGGCGCCCGAGTCCTTCAGGTCGTAGCGCTGGGCGAGTTCCTTCTTCGCTTGCTGGAAGGCGTTGTCCACTTCCTGCATGTCGACCGTGGACACGACGTCGAAGCTGGATTCCTTGGCCATGAGCGTTCCTTTCCGTGCGACGCGGCCCGCGCTTGCGGGCCGCTCGAATTTTCGTTTGCGCACAGCATAGCGCATTTTCGTGCTCAGACCGGCAATTTCAGAGGCGCTCCACGACGAATGGGCGCCCTCGACCGGCGGGTTTCCTACGCCCCGGTCGAGCCGTCGTCCGTTCCCGTGCCCGCATCCGCGTCTCCCGCGTCGGCGCTGCCCGCGTCCTTCTTCTTCGCGTCCGGATGGTCTTCGTACCACTGATCCAAGTAGGCGTCGAAGTCCACCGTGGCCATCGGCATGCCGCTCGCGTCGGAGCCGTCGAAGACGACCGCCTCGCCGTCCGCGGTGATGGTCACGCCGTCGCTCGCCCAGGCCGCGAACGTCCACACGTCGCCCTCGGCGAGCTCGACCGTCTCCTCCTCGCCGCCCGAGAACATGCTCTCCGTCGCCACGCCGTCCTGCGTGATGACCGCGTACACGGGGGTGTTCTTCGCGATCGAGTACGTCACCTTCAGGGTCGTCGGCGCGGTTTCCGCGGGCGCGGCCTGCGGCTGGGAGTTCTCGCCGTCGCCGTCCGTGCCGCTGCCGTCCTTCGTCGGATCGGTGACGCCCGTCACCGGCAGCTTCGTCAGATCGTCGTTCGAAGCGCCGCCGGCGTTGCCGAACACCAGCACGAGCACCACGATGAGCAGCACGAGGATCACGCCGCCGGCGATGATGAACGGCAGCTTCGACTGCACGACGCTCGAGGCCTTCGGCCCGGCGTAGAAGTTCGTGTACTCGGCGTTCGGCAGCGCCGCGTGGCGGCTGGGGTGCGTGCGGTCCTCGGAGTAGAGGCGCCCCGCCCCGCCGCTGCGCGTGCCGTAGTCGCGGCCGTAGTCGCGCCGATCGTCGTACATGGTGCGCCCGAGCGCGTTCTGCCGCGGGGGGCGCTCGTCGGCCTGCTGCGCGGGGCGGGCGCCTTGGCGCGCGGACGAGCGCGCGGTGCGCGACGTGCCGCCCATGTCGAAGCCCGAGGGCTGCGCGTCGTTGCGGGCGCGTCCCACCTGGTAGGCGTAGGCCTCGTCCAGGTACATGCGCGTCATCTCGGTGGGGTTGAGGCCCACGAGGCGCGCGTAGGCGTTCACCATGTTGCGCGCGTAGCCGCGCGGGGGCATGCGCGAGAAGTCGTCCTCCTCGATGGCGCGGAGGATGTCGGGCCGGATGCGGAGCCGCCGCGCGGCCGTCGCGAGGTCGTAGCCCTTGCGCTCGCGGGCCTCTCTCAAAATGGTTCCGAATGTCACCTGCGCCACCTCGTCACTCCTCCGGGCTCGCCGCGTCGTGCGCCTCGAAGGCCTTCAACGTCTCGAGCTCCATGGCGTCCACGAGCACTTCGCGGGGCTTGCTGCCGTTCGGCGATCCCACGACGCCCTTTTCCTCCAGCATGTCCATTATACGCCCAGCGCGCGAATAGCCCACCTTGAGGCGGCGCTGGATGTTCGAGGTTGATCCGAGGCCGCTCGACACCACGATGTCGGCTGCCTCCCAGATGAGCGGGTCGTCGTCGGAGACGCCGCCGCCCGAGCCGTCGGGCTGCGACGCGCCCAGCGTGATGAGGTTCGTCTGCAGGATCTCGGAGTGGTACTCGGGCTCGCCCTGGTCCTTGAGCATGGCCACCACGGCGTTGATCTCGTCCTCCGACACGTAGCAGCCCTGGATGCGCTGCGGCCGGGCGAACTCGGGCTTCGACAGCAGCAGGTCGCCCAGGCCGATGAGGTTCTCGGCGCCCGGCGTGTCGAGGATGACGCGGCTGTCGATGCCGCTGGCCACGTTGAACGAGATGCGGTTCGTGATGTTGGCCTTGATGAGGCCCGTCACGACGTTCGTGGACGGGCGCTGCGTGGCCACGATGAGGTGGATGCCGGCCGCGCGCGCGAGCTGCGCGATGCGGCTGATGGAGAACTCGACTTCCTTGCCCACGTTCATCATGAGGTCGGCCAGCTCGTCGATGATGATGACGAGGTAGGGCAGCTCGGCGCCCATCTCGCCGGCGGGCGGCTCCTCGCCGGCCTCGACGGCCCTCTGCTGGGCGGCGATCTCGGCCTGCACCTTCGCGTTGTACTGGCCGATGTTGCGGGCGCCCACCTTCGAGAACACCTTGAGGCGGCGCTCCATCTCGGCCACGCCCCACGACAGCGCGCTGGCCGCCTCGCGCGGCTCGGTGACCACGGGGACGTACAGGTGCGGGATGCCGTTGTAGGGCGTGAACTCCACGCGCTTCGGGTCGATCATGATGAAGCGCACCTCGGAGGGCGTGGCGCGCATGAGGATGGACATGATCATGGCGTTGATGGCCACCGACTTGCCCGAGCCCGTGGTGCCGCCGATGAGCAGGTGGGGCATCTTCGCGAGGTCGGAGATGATGGAGCGGCCCTCGACGTCCTTGCCGATGACGATCTGCAGCGGGCCTTCGGTGGCGTCCTTGATGACGTCGCCGAGCAGCACGCTTTGGCGCGAGCGGTTCGGCACCTCGATGCCGACGTAGTTCGTGCCGGGGATGGGCGCGAAGATGCGCACGCCCGGCGCGGCCAGCGCGAGCGCGATGTCCTGCTCGAGCGCCGTGATGCGGCTCACGCGCACGCCGGCGGGCAGGTCCACCTTGAACAGCGTCACGGTGGGGCCCGCGACCCAGCCCACGACCTCGGCCATGATGGCGAAGCTTTCGAGCGTCTCCTGGAGGCACGCGGCGGTGTCGGCCAGCTCGGCGTCGGAGGCCTTGTCCTTCTTGGAGTTCTTCGACACGGCCAGCAGGTCGGCGGGCGGCAGCACGAAGCCGTCCGCCGGGCTCGGCGCGGCCAGGGGCGTGGAGCTGGCCGACGACTTGGGGGCCGACGAAGGGCCGGCGTCCTTATCGTGCTTGCGGCCGAGCTTGCGTGTGAGCGCCTGCGGGGCCTCGCCCACCGCCTCCTCCGCGGCGGATGCGCGGCCGCCGATGACCTGCGTGGCCAGCGACTGCGACGCGCGGCGGGGCTTGCTCGGACGGGCCTTCGCGGCTTCCTTGGCGCGCGGCAGGACGTTCGTCGCGCCCGCCTCCACCACCTCGCCGGTCGTGGGCACCACGGGCACCTTCGCGCCTCCTTCGCGCCTCACGCGGGCGTAGGGCGGCGCGGCCAGCACGCCGCCGTCGCCCTCCTCGCCGACGAGCGCCCGGCGCGCGTCCTGCACGCGCTCCACGAGCTTCGACACCGAGAACCCGATGATCACGAGCCCGGCCAGGATGACGCCGACCATGACGATGCACGACACCACCTGCCCGAACAGGCTGAGGCCCACCCACGCGATGCCGGCGCCCACGTAGCCGCCGCGCGCGACGAGCTCGTCGGCCAGGAACAGCCGGTCGGTGGCGTCGGGCGCGGACTCGGGCGTGAACAGGGCCAGCATGGTGAGCACGGCCACGAAGATCATCACGAGGCCCACGGCCACGCGCAGCGGCACGCGCTCGCGGTCGAAGCGCGCGAGGAAGCTGGCGCCGATGACCAGCAGGAAGAACGGCAGCAGGTAGGCACCCAGGCCCAGCGTGAGGTGGAGCGCCGACGAGACGAACGAGGTGACCACGGCGTTCGTGGGCAGCACCGCCGCCACGAACAGCACGACGGCGAGCACGGCGAACGCCACGCCCGTGATGTCGCGGCGCGTGCGCTCGTCGAACAGGCGGGGTTCCTCCGCCGCCTGCGCGCGGGAGCCCTTGGCCTGCTTCGCCCGCTTTTCGGCGGGAGAGGCCGCCTTGCCCTTCGATTTCGCCGCGGAAGACGGTTTCGGCTTCGCGGTGCTGGATGACTGTCGGGCCACGCCCTACTCCTTTATGCTGCGTTTGATCTGCGTTTCATGAGTTCGTTTCGGCCGATGACGCGGCCGCATGCGCCCATAAGGTGCATGCGGCCATTATAGCTTAAACCTCGAGCAAGTTCACAATCACCATGGGGCGGGTTTTCGTGCGCTCCCACAGCAGCGACAGCAGGGCATCGCGCCCGGCCTTCTTCCACTCCTTCTGGCCGCCGCCCTTGCCCATGGCGCGCCCGAGGGCGCTCTTCACGGTGTTCTGCGCGTCGCGCACGAGGAAGTCGTCGTCGCCGCCCGTGATGCCGTGCATCTCGATCTGCACGCTGCCCACCACGTTCTTGCCCTTCGGCGACACCGCGGCGGCGATGGCCGCGAAGCCCTGCGAGCCCAGCGCGTTGCGCTCGTCCAGCACGCCCTGCGACGTGTCGCCCACCGACAGGCCGTCCACGAACACGATGCCGCTCTGCACGGTCTCGCCGCGGACGACGCCGTTCGACGTCAGCTCGAGGCTCTCGCCGTTCTCGCAGATGAACACGTTGTCGGCCGGCACTCCCGTGGCCTCGGCCAGGCGGGCGTGGGCGCGCAGGTGCGTCGCCTCGCCGTGCACCGGCATGAACGCCTTGGGCTTCACGATGCTCAGCACCAGCTTGAGCTCCTCGGCGCCGGCATGGCCCGACACGTGCACGCGGGCGCGGTTCTTGTCGTACACGTCCGCGCCGATCTTCGCCAGGCCGTTGATGACGCGTGTGACCGCCTTCTCGTTGCCCGGCACCGGCGTGGCCGACACGATGACCGTGTCGCCCTCGTCCATGGTGATGGTGCGGTGCTCGCCGTTGGCGATGCGGGCCAGCGCCGAGAGCGGCTCGCCCTGGCTGCCCGTGCACATGATGACCACCTGCTCGGGCGGGATGCCCTTGAGGTCGTAGGCGTCGATGAGGTCGGTGTCGCTGATGCTGAGGTAGCCCAGGCGTCGCGCGATGTCGGTGTTCTGGATCATCGAGCGGCCCGTGACCACCACCTTGCGGCCGTTGGCCACCGCCGCGTCGCAGATCTGCTGCATGCGGTGGATGTGGCTGGCGAACGACGCGATGATGACGCGCCCCTTCGCCTGCGCGATGATCTTCGCCAGCTCCTTGCCCACCTCGGCCTCCGACGGCGTGAAGTTGGGGTTCTGCGCGTTCGTGGAGTCGCTCATCATGAGGTCGACGCCGATCTCGCTGAACTTCGACAGCGCGCCGAAGTCGGTGTTCACGCCGTCGATGGGCGTCTGGTCCAGCTTGAAGTCGCCCGTGTGCAGGACGTTGCCGGCCGGGCTCTGGAAGAACACGCCCACGGCGCCCGGGATGGAGTGGTTCACGGCGAAGAACTCGGCCGTGAAGCAGCCCAGCTTGATCTGGTCGCCGGGCTTGATCTCCACGAGCTTGGCGTTCTTGATCTTGTGCTCGGCGAACTTGCCCTCGATGAGGCCGAGCGTCATCTTCGTGCCGTAGATGGGCACGTTGCGGTCGAGGTCCTTCATGAGGTACGGCAGCGTGCCGGTGTGGTCCTCGTGGCCGTGCGTGATGATGATGCCGCGCAGCTTGTCGGCGTTCTCGAGCACGTAAGTGTAGTCGGGCAGGATGAGGTCGACGCCCGGATGGTTGTCGTCGGGGAACATGAGGCCGGCGTCGTCGAGGATCATGTCGCCCTTGCACTCGAAGGCCGTCATGTTCTTGCCGATGGCGTCGAGGCCGCCGAGCGGGATGATCTTGAGCGTGGCGTTCGGATCCTTCTTCGGCGAGGCGAAGCTGCGCCGCGCGCTCTGGTCGTTGCGGTCCGCCGGGCGCTGGCCCCCCTGGGAGGCCTGCTCGCCCTTCGTCAGCTGCGGGCGCTTGTGCTCGAGCTGCACGTGCTTGTACGTGCGCGTCTTCTTGTTGTTCTGGCCGTTCTGGCCGGCGTTCTGGCCGCTTTCGCCGCCACCGTTCGCGCGGGGCGCTTTCTCACCCTTGCGCGGGGTCCCGCCGGTGCGGTTCTCCGTGCGTGCGCGATCGCTTCCGCGCTGAGCGCGCGGGTTCTTCTCTTCCATGTCGTTCCTTTTTCTCGGGCGACGGGGGGGCGCATATGCGAGGAGCCGGGGCATCCCGGCTGGTCTCGCCGCAGGTGGAAATCCGTTCGCACCTGCAAGCCCGCACATCGCGGTTATGTCATGCACCGCTTCACGCGATGCTTCGGTCCTTGCTTGCGAAACCGCTTGGACGCAGCGCTCGCGCGCGGCGTCCAAGCGGTTTCGGCGGTCGCGCTCACGCGTCGAGCACGCCCACTTCGCGCATGGTGGCGGCCAGGCGCTCGGACTGCTCGGGCGTGGCGTCCACGAGCGGCAGGCGCACGCCGCCCACGGGGAAGCCCAGCAGCTTGAGCGCTTCCTTGACGAGGATGGGGTTCGAGGTTTCGAACAGCCCCGTCATGAGCGGCATCAGGCGCTCGTTGGCCGCCGCGGCGGCCTCCCAGTCGCCGGCCGCGCACAGATCCACGATCTCCTTCATGCGCGCCGGAGACACGTTGCCGATGGTGGAGATGACGCCGGTGCCGCCGAGCTTCATGATGTCGAACGTGGCGGCGTCGTCGCCGGAGTACACGGCGAAGCCCTCGGGAGCGCCGTCGACGATGGCCTTGATCTGGTCCATCTTGCCCGACGCCTCCTTCACGGCCACGACGTTGGCGCAGTCGTGCGCGAGGCGCAGCGTGGTGTCGGCTTCCATGTTCACCACGCAGCGGCCCGGGATGTTGTACAGGATGATGGGCAGCTCGACCGCGTCGGCGATGGTGCGGAAGTGCTGGTACATGCCCTCTTGCGGGGGCTTGTTGTAGTAGGGCACCACGCACATGAAGCCGTCGACGCCGAGCTCTTGCACATCGCGGGCGAAGTTCACCGTGTCGGCCGTGCAGTTGTCGCCGACGTTCGCGATGACGGGCACGCGGTCGCCCACGGCCTCCACCACGGCGCGGAACAGCTCCATCTTCTGCGGGTAGAACACGGTCGGGCTCTCCCCCGTCGTGCCGTTGATGATGAGGGAGTCGCTGCCGCCGTCGACGAGGCGCGCGGCGAGCGCCTGAGCCTTGTCGAGATCGAGCTCGCGATTCCCATCGAAGGGCGTGACCATGGCCGGTATCATTCGGCCGAACCGGGGCTGCGACATGCTCTGACTCCTCACCTTCCACGCGCGCCGCCGAGTGCCGAGCGCGCATCCATCGTACACGAACAAGTGCCTGAACGGCTATTATGCCACGAGACGGGCCGTCAGGCCATGAAGTTCTCCAAACCTACAACGAGTCCCTCGCACGAGCCCACGCTGCGGATGCCCAGCAGCACGCCCGGCATGTACGACGTGCGCTCCCACGAGTCGTGGCGGATGGAAAGCGTCTGGCCCAGCGAGCCGAAGATCACTTCCTGGCTGGCCACGTAGCCCATCGAGCGCACCGAGTGCACGGGGACGCCGTCCACGAGCGCGCCGCGCGCGCCCTCGGCGCCCTCGATCTCGGTCTCGTTGCCCGGCGCCTCGCTCGCGCGGCCGTCGCGCGCCTCGGCGATGATCTGCGCCGTGCGCACCGCGGTGCCCGAGGGGGCGTCCTTCTTGTTGCAGTGGTGGAACTCGATGACCTCGGCCTCCGGGAAGTACGGCGCCGCCGCCTTCGCGAACTCCATCATGAGCACCGCGCCCGTCGTGAAGTTCGGCGCGTAGAACAGGCACGTGCCCGCCGGTGCGAGCGCGGCCAGCTCCTCGAGCGTCTCGTTCGACAGGCCCGTCGTGCCCACCACGCAGTCGACGCCGGCGGGAAGGGCCTCGCGCAGGTTGTCGGCGACCACGGAGGGCTGGGTGAAGTCCACGAGCACGTCGAACGCCCACGACTCGAGCGCCGCCGCCACCGTCGGGTACACGGGGAAGTCGACCTCGGGCCTATGCGGGTCGATGCCGCATGCAAGCTCCATGTCGTCCGCCGCGCGCACCGTGTCGCACACGGTCCTGCCCATGCGGCCCGCGCATCCCGCAACTGCCACCTTGATCATCGCTACCTGCCTTTCGCTTCGTTACCGTGCGTATCCTACCACGTCGAAGGCGGGGTTTGCGCGCCCGTTACCCGGTCGGCACGATTTGTCCGGGCAACGTCGCCCCCGCAACGACGAAGGGGCCGCGCGCGGCCCCTTCGCAATCAACCTTGCAGCGCGTGCGCGCCGGAATCGCTACGCGTCGTGGCGACGGCGCGGCGTGCGGCCGCCGTTGCCCTCGCGCCCGCTGCGGCCCGGACGGTTGTCGCGGCCGCCGTTGCGGTCGCCGCGATCCCCGCGGTCGCTGCGCTCGCGACGCTCGCCGCTGGGGGCGGAGCCTTCGGGAGCGTCGGGCTTGTCGAGGCGGTCGAGCGAGATCTTGCCCGTCTTCGGGTCCACCTCGAGCACTTCCACCTTGATGACGTCGCCGAGGTTCAGCACGTCCTCCACCTTGCCGACGCGGCCGTTGGCCACGCGGGAGATGTGCAGCAGGCCGTCCTTGCCGGGGGTCAGCTTGACGAACGCGCCGAAGTCCTTGATGCCCACGACCTCGCCGTCGAACTGCTCGCCCACCTCGGGCTCCTTCACGATGCCGAGGATCATGGCCTTCGCGGCCTCGCCGGCCGGGCCCTCGATGGCGGCGATGTGGATGGTGCCGTCTTCCTCGATGTTGATGCTGGCGCCCGTCTCCTCCTGGATGCCGCGGACGACCTTGCCGCCCGAGCCGATGACGTCGCGGATCTTGTCCACCGGGATGTGGATGGTCTCGATGCGCGGCGCGAACTCGGAGAGCTCCTCGCGCGGCGCGGAGATGGTCTCCAGCATGGCGCCGAGGATGTGGGCGCGGCCTTCGCTGGCCTGCTTGAGCGCGCGGGCGAGGATCTCGACGGACAGGCCGCGGGCCTTGTTGTCCATCTGCAGGGCGGTGATGCCCTTCTCCGTGCCGCACACCTTGAAGTCCATGTCGCCGAGGAAGTCCTCGATGCCCTGGATGTCGGAGAGGATGACCACGTCGTCGCCCTCCTTGATGAGGCCCATGGCGATGCCCGACACGGGCGCCTTGATGGGCACGCCGGCGTCCATGAGGGCCAGCGTGGAGCCGCAGGTGGAGGCCATGGACGACGAGCCGTTCGACTCGAGGACCTCGGACACCACGCGGATGGCGTAGGGGAACTCGTCCTCGCTCGGCAGCACCGGGAGCAGCGCGCGCTCGGCGAGGGCGCCGTGGCCGATCTCGCGGCGCTTCGGGGCGCCCATGCGGCCGGTCTCGCCCGTGCAGTACGGCGGGAAGTTGTACTGGTGCATGTAGCGCTTGCCCTCGGCGGGGTCGATGGTGTCGAGGCGCTGCCATTCGTTCAGCATGCCGAGCGTGCAGACGGAGAGCGCCTGCGTCTGGCCGCGCTGGAACAGGCCCGAGCCGTGCACGCGGGGCAGGTAGCCCGGCACGATGTACAGCGGGCGGATGTCCTCCGGACGGCGGCCGTCGGCGCGCTCGCCCGTCTCGATGACCATGGCGCGCATGGCCTTCTTCTCGAGCTTCTTGAGCTCGGCGGCGATGTCGCCCTTCCAGGCGGCGCGCTCCTCGTCGGAGAACTGCTCCTCCTTGATGCGGGCCTTGAGCTCCTCGACCTTGCCCATGCGCGACAGCTTGTCGGCATCGTGCAGCGCGGCGGACATCTCGGCCATGAACGGCGCGACGCGCTCGGCGATGGCCGGGTCGGCGACGTGGATGGGCCACTCGCGGGGCTCGATGTTCGCGCGCTCGAGGAAGCGCTGCTGGACCTCGCAGAACGCGGCGATGGCCTCCTGGCCGAACGTCATGGCGGCCAGCATGTCCTCTTCGGAGATCTCGTCGGCGCCCGCCTCCACCATGGAGATGTAGTCGGCCGTGCCGGCGATGGTCAGCTCGAGGTCCGAGTTCTCGGACTCCTCGAACGTGGGGTTCACGATGAACTCGCCCGTCTCGACGTCGCGGCCGATGCGCACGCAGGCGGCGGGGCCGTCGAAGGGAGCCGCGCCCAGCATGAGGGCCGCGCTGGCGCCCATGACGCAGACGGTGTCGGGCGGGTTGATGCTGTCGACGACGAGCGTCGTGCACACGACGTGCACCTCGCGCTTGAAGCCGTCGGCGAAGCCGGGGCGGATGGGACGGTCCACCATGCGGGCCGTCAGCGTGCCCTTGTCGGAGGGACGCGCCTCGCGCTTGAGGTAGCCGCCCGGGATGCGGCCGACCGCGTACATCTTCTCGATGAAGTCGACCGTGAGGGGGAAGAAGTCGTAGTCCTTCTCCTCCTTCGAGATGACGGCCGTGACGAGCACGGTCGTGTCGCCCTGCGTGACGACGACCGCGCCGGTCGCCTGCTTGGCGAGCTCGCCAGTCTCCAAACGGTACTGCTTTCCGTACAGTTCGAAGGATTCGACGATTTTTTCCATATGTTGCTTTCTTTCTCTTCACCTGAACGGCCCTAGTGCCGCTCAGCTTCTTCGGCGCCGGGGTACTTACCGTTCCCCCGCCGCCGCGAGCGGATGCGCCCTTGCGTCCCGCCCGCCGTCTATGTAAAAGCCCGCCAAGGCGGGCTTTCATACGCTAGATGGTGTCGCGAATGCCGAGCTGCTTGATGAGCGTACGGTACTCCTCGATGTTGCGGTTCTTGATGTACTTCAGAAGACCGCGACGCTTGCCGAGGAGCATCATGAGGCCTCGGCGGGTGTGGTTGTCCTTCTTGTGCACCTTGAGGTGCTCGGTGAGGTTGCGGATGCGCTCGGTGAGGATCGCCACCTGAACCTCGGGACTGCCGGAATCGCCTTCGCCCTTGCCGAATTCCTTGACGAGCTCGGCGGTGCGCTCCTTGCTGATGCTGAGTTTGCTGGCCATGTGCTATTCCACCTTTCGTGCGCAGCGCCTCGTTCGGGGCGCCGCTCCCTGCACGCCTGCCCGGCCCGGGCCCGCGTGCGTCGTATGCGCGTCCCTCTGGGTGGGCATGCGGTGAACATGCGGACCAAGCGGAACGTGCCTGCGTTTTCGCAGCCCGCCTATTGTAGCGGCAAGCGGCGCGCGCGGCAAGCGGGCGACGGGGCGCCCACAGGTTCCGCACAAAGCGCCGACGATCCGTTGCCGCCCCGCCATCAGGACAGACGCAGCTCCATGAACACGTCGGCCATCGGGTTGCCGCCGTAGCGGTCGATGTCGCGGAAGCCCAGGCGCCGGTAGAGCGCGATGGCGTTCGCGCTCGTGGAGACGGTGTCGAGGCGCACGGCGTCGTACCCCCGCTCGCGCGCGAAGGCGACGGCGCGCTCGGCGAGGCGCCGGCCCCAGCCCCGGCCCTGCAGGCGCTCGAACACGAACAGCGTCTTCAGCTCGCAGGTCCGCGCGTCGAGCGCGCGCACGCCCGCGCATCCCACGACCTCGCCGCCGTCCTCGACGAGGCACCAGAGCGCCTCGTACGCCTCCTCGATGCGCATCAGGTGCGCATGGCGCCCCTCCGGGTCGAACGAGCGCCCCGACTCGGGCAGGCAGCGGCCGAGGAAGGCGAACAGCGCCTCGTTGAGCGGCGGCTCGTAGGCGACGAGCTCGATCATAGTACGGCTCCTTCTTTCCGGCACCGGTGCGGGGCTGCGCGGGGCCGCGTCACGAGCGCGCCACGCTGGGGCCTTGGGGGATCCAGATGGTGAACGAGGTGAGGCCGGCGTCGCTCGAAGCGTAGATGTCGCCGCCGTGGGCGCGGGCGATCTCGCGGGAGATGGCGAGGCCGAGGCCCGCGCCGCCCGCCTGCGACCCGCGCGACTCGTCGGCGCGGTAGAACTTCTCGAACACGCGCTCGAGGTGCTGCGGCGACAGCTCGCGGCCCTGGTCGCTCACCGTGAGCTCCCACCACACGAAGCCGTCGGCCGCCGTCACGAGGCCCGTGCGCACCTTCACGTCCGTCTCGGGGTCGGCGTAGGCCACCGCGTTCTTGATGACGTTGTTGAGCACGCGCGCCACGCGGCCCGCGTCGGCGAACACCGACAGCTCGGCCGGCCCCTCGTAGACCAGCTCGAGGCGGCGCCCCTCGGCCAGCGGGAAGAACTCGTCCATCACCTGGTTCACGAACAGCGCGCCGTCGAAGCGCGAGCGCTCGATGGGGATGGCCTGCAGGTTGTAGCGCGTGATCTCGAAGAACTCGTCGAGCAGCTCCTCGAGCCGGTAGGCCTTGTCCAGCGTGATGTTCGTGTAGCGGGCGCGCACGTCGAGCGGCAGGTCGGGCGACTCCTCGAGCAGCGTGAGGTAGCCGATGATGGAGGTGAGCGGCGTCTTGATGTCGTGCGCCAGGTACACCACCAGCTCGTTCTTGCGCTCCTCGGCCGCCTTCGCGGCGCGCTCGTTCTGCTCGGAGGCGGCCTTGATGGTGTTGAGCGCCATGGCGGTGGGCGCCAGCTCGCTCGGCAGCATGACGGGGCCGTCGCTCTTCGCCAGGATGTCGGACATCGAGTCGAGCAGCAGGTCGAAGTAGCGCAGGCCCCGGTTGATGCCCGAGCGCACCACGAGCACGATGCCCAGCACGAAGCCGATGGCCGAGCATATCATGAACGTGCTGGCGAGCATCGTGTGCAGCGTGTAGTTGTAGTCGAGCAGCTCGTAGACGGCGTTCGACACGGTCGAGCCGAACACGGTCATGAAGCCGCCGTACAGCACGAGGTATATGACCATGAACAGGATGACGTTCACCACCGTCCGGCGCAGGATGGCGTTCGAGAGCCGCTTCGTCTGGTCGATCCGCGCCTGGGAGCGCGCAGGTGCCTCCATAGCTTCCTCCTCCTAGCCCAGCTTGTAGCCGACGCCCCACACCGTTTCGACGAACTCCTGGGACGAGTCGACGGCGGCCAGCTTCTTGCGCAGATGGCGGATGTGCACCATCACCGTGTTGTTGCTCTGGGCGTTGGCCTCCTCGCCCCACACCGCCTCGAACAGGTCGCGCGAGGCCACGGGATGGCCGCTGTCGCGCATGAGGCAGGCGAGGATGGCGAACTCCTTCGGCGTGAGGCAGAGCGGCTCACCGTGCAGCGTGGCCGCGTAGGCGCTCTCGTCGAGCGCGATGCCGCCGCACTCGAGCACGCCCTGGTCGGCCGCCTTCCCCGCGTCGGCCGCCGCGCTGCGGCGCAGGCGCGCGCGGACGCGGGCGACGAGCTCGCGGGGCTTGAACGGCTTCACCACGTAGTCGTCGGCACCCAGCTCGAAACCCACCACCTTGTCGATCTCCTCGTCCTTCGCCGTGAGGAAGATGATGGGCGCCGAGCTCGTGCGCCTGAGCTCGCGGCAGCAGGCGAACCCGTCCATGCCGGGCATCATGATGTCGAGGATGACGAGGTCGAAGGGCTCGCCCGCCTGCTCGGCCAGCAGGTCGGCCGCCGCGTAGAACACCGAGGGGGAGAACCCCGCCTCCACGAGCAGCTGCCCCACCAAGTCGGCGATGGCCTGCTCGTCGTCGCACACGGCGATGCGCATCTTCGATTCCACGCGTTCCTCCTCGCTCATCTTCGCGCCCGGCGGGGCGCGCCGGGCGCCCTGCGCCCTCCGTCTCGTGCCATTGTATAAGCCTCCGCGCGCGCCCGAGCCCCTGACAAGGCAAGATTAAGGAAAACTTAAGAGACGGTGCGCATGGCGCCGACCCTTTGGAGAGATGGCGGATCGACAGCCGCAAAGGCGCCACGTGATATTCCATTCCCCTTGCGCGACTGTTACTATGATTAAATCGGTTCGGAATCGAGCGAGCAAGGAGACAAGGATGAAAAAGAGCATTCTCGGCTCATCCGTCAACTGGGAGTTCAGCCAATCCGATGGAACGCTCAGAATATCGGGAACGGGGAAGATGCCGAGATTCACCCAGAACAAGGAATCGGGACGCTTCGATGACAATCCGTGGAATTCTATAAAGAACGAGATCGCCACGTTGATCGTGGACGAGGAAGTCGTTTCCGTTTCGGGAGCGGCGTTTTGGAAATGCAAAAACCTGACCAAAGCAATCATGCCGCATGTACTGCATATACATGCTGGAGCATTTTACGAATGCAGCGCTCTTGACGAGGTTGCAGTCGAAGAAGTCGTGACCATAGGAGAAGGGGCGTTCGAGAACTGCTCTTCGCTGCGTCGGATCGCACCCGAACTGTCGCCTTCGTCGAAACGCAAAATCGAATCCTTGGTCTTTGTCGACGAATGCGCGTTTTCCGGTTGCGAAAACCTCGACAGCGTGACGTTCAGCAATCTGAAAGCGGTCGGTCGTGGGGCGTTCTATCGTTGCTCTTCGCTGCAATCGGCTTCCTGCGAAAGACTCGCCTCCATTGCAGAGCATGCGTTTAGAGAATGCTCGAGCCTGGCGGAATGCCGAGTGCGCAACGGTTGCGTAATCGCTGAAGGGGCGTTCTCGAAATCGTCGTTGTCCGCGCCGACGAAATTCATCGATTAGATCGGCTTCTTGGAGGATGAGACAGATGCTGTACACCTTTTTCGATGTGGAAACGCCAAACAGGCACAACGATCGTATTTGCTCGATCGGGGCCGTCGTCACCGATCAGGACGGTGCCATCGTAGAAAAGAAGTCGTATCTCGTAAACCCCGAATCGGGCTTCGACGACATCAACATTCGTATACACGGCATCGCTCCGACAGACGTCCTCAACGCGAAGACGTTCCCGGAGCTCTGGGATGATTCACTGTCCGCGTTCTTCCCCGTCGACGGCGTGGTTGCGCATAACGCTCGATTCGACCTCGGCGTCTTGACCAAGACGCTGGTTTCATACGGCATCCCCTCTCCCAAGATGAGCTACGCATGCACGCTCGACATGTCGAAAAGGATCGACTTCATAGGCGGCGGGAAGCTTCCACAAGTATGCGAGGCTCTGGGCATCGATTTGGCGAAGCACCATCAGGCCGAGAGCGATGCCGCGGCGTGCATGCGCGTATTCTGGACGCTCGTCAGAATGACCGGCAGCATGCCGGACTTCATAGCATACGAGCCAGGTGCGAAACGCCGCAAGCAAAGCGGAGGTCAACATCGAAGCGTCTCCGACAAGACCAAGGCCATGCAGTGGCTTATACCGTTGCTGGAAGAAGTCGTGTCCAACGGAGAGGTGTCGACGTTCGAAGCAGAGGCAGTTTTGGAGTTCTTCGGACTGCACGAAGAACTAGCGTCCGACCCTGCGCTTTCGCCCGTCGTCTCGCTGCTTCAAAACGCTATCGCAGACGGATGGATCGACGAAGCCGAGTCAAACGAGCTCGCAGGCCTCATCTCCCACATCGTCAATCCCTCCAACAGCATTGAAGGCAACGTGGGCTTCGCCGACAAAAAATTCGTGCTGACCGGTTCCTTCAACCACGGAACCAAAGATGACGTCTCGGCATTCATTCGAGGGCGCGGCGGCGAGGTGCTGCAGAGCGTCACTAAAAAATGCGATTACGTGGTCATTGGAGGATGCGGCAGCGAGGCGTACTCCCTCGGCAGTTACGGCGGCAAAGTCAAGAAGGCGCTCGACTGGCAAGCAAAAGGCGTGCCTATGCAGGTCATCGAAGAATGCGATCTATACGGCGAAGGGAAATAACTCCTCCCTCGCGGCGGCTAGAACCCCCTGAAGCGACCGGTTCCGTATTCGGGACGCGTTTTCTTGCATACCGTTGACAACGTAAACGGTATGCACCATAATGAGTTGACAATGTAAACTCATTAAAGGAGACACTTATGGCCATGACGGCATCGGCTATTCGGTTCGAACCGAACGAGAAAGAATGGATTGCCGCATTCGCCGAGATGAACGGTTCCACGTTTTCCGCGCAAGTGCGCCAGTGGACGCTCGAGCGTCTCGAGGACGAGCTTGACGCTCGGGACCTTTCGCAGGCGATCGAGGAAGACGACGGTACGCGCATTTCCTGGAGCAAGGCCAAGGCCGATCTCGGGCTGGCGATCTGATTGGGCTATTCGGTAGAGCTGACGAGCGGCGCGGTAAAGCAGCTGCGGAGCCTCGATCGTAAAACCCTGTTGCTGGTATCGGAGCTGATCGAGCGCCTTGACGGGTGCGAGAACCCCTGCACGCTCCCCAACGCGAAGAAACTCCAGGGAGTGAAGAACGGTTGGCGTTGGCGTACCGGGACGTATCGCGTGCTCGGCACGGTCGACGGCGACCGCATAACGATCGAAGTATTCAAGATCGGACACCGTCGAGACGTATACCGCAACCTCTAACGGAAGCAGCGGCGAACACCTTGTCGATGCGACCGCCATGCCAGACGACCGCATCGATTGTGCGCACGCGCGCGACCCCTTCTCGAAATCATCCCCATTAAGGAAAACTTAAGCAATCGGTTGACGTTTCTTCTGGGACGGGGTGGGCGCGTCCGAGGGATACTTGACGGCGAGGACGGCGCGCTGCGAGCGGGCCGGAGGTCGTCCGGGGCAGCGCCTCGGACGACGCCTCGCCATCCCTGTATCCGACGCTTTCGAGGAGGCTCCCATGCCGTACACGAATTCCTTCGACGCGAGATCGCATCCGAGCCGCCAGGCCTACCGCGCGCAGCCGACCCGCCGCATGGTCGTTCCCCCGAACCGCGCCTACGCCGCACCCGGCGCGCACCGCATCCGCGCGCGCACGCCGGGGCAGCTCGCCGTCGTGCTCGTGCTGTTGGCGGCCCTCGGCGGCGCCTGCTGGTACGCCGTGAGCACTCTGACGGGCGTCGTCGTCGGCGCGCAGGCGGGCGGGGCCTCCTCCTCCGAGCCGCAGTCCACGCCGCAGAGCGCCTGGAAGGCCGGCGAGGTGCCGGCGCTGTACCAGCGCGACCCCGCCTGGGCGAGCGCCGCCTACGCCGGGGACTCGTTCGGCACGACGGGCTGCGGGCCCACGTGTCTGACGATGGTGTACGTCGCGCTGACCGGCCGCACCGACATGACCCCGGCCGACATGGGCGCGTTCTCCGAGCGCCTCGGCTGCGCCACGCCCGACGGCACCGCCTGGGCGTTCATGACCGACGGCGCGGCCGAGCTGGGGCTCGTCGCCGAGGAAGTGCCCGCCGACGAGGCGAGCGTGCGCCGCGCCCTCCTGGCCGGCTCCCCCGTCGTATGCAGCGTGGGGCCGGGCGACTTCACCAGCACGGGCCACTTCATCGTGCTCACCGGCATCGACGAGCAGGGCCGCCTGCTCATCCGCGACCCCAACAGCCCCGAGCGCACGGGCAAGGCCTGGGACTTCGACACCGTGCTCGGCCAGTGCCGCGCGATCTGGGCCTACACGGCCGCCTGACGCGCTTCGCGCAGCCCCTTCACCAGCTGGTCGGCGCACGAGGTGCTGCGCCGGCCGCAGGTGTTGCCTTCGAGCACCGCGGCGACCTCCTCCACCGTCATGCCCTCGATGAGCTTGGACACGGCCTTGAGGTTGCCGTTGCAGCCGCCGACGAACTCGACGTGCGCCACCTTGTCGCCGTCCAGGTCGATGTGGATCGCGCGCGAGCAGACGCCGCGCGGGGTGTACTGGTACATGACCCTCTCCTTCGATGTACAATCTCCACGCGGGCCCCGCCCGCGCCTTCTCAGAACAATCCGCAGGTGAACAGGAAGTTCAGCGACTTGAGGTTCGATCCCACGTGCTCGTGCACCCACTGCTGGCAGAAGCGCAGCACGGCGAACGAGGCGGAAAGGTCCACCTCGAGAGCCTCGATCTCGGCGAACGTGGAGCCCAGCAGCGCCCGGCACCACGCCAGCGTGGAGGCCGGCACGAGGACCGTCTCGACGTTCGGCCGGCACGCGGCGCACACCACCCCGCCCTCCTGGTACGAGAGCGGCACGAGGGCGTCCGACGAACCCGCCGGCGCCGGCACGTCGCGCCCGCAGCCCACGCACACGTCGAGGCTGGGGCGCAGCCCCGTGAACGCGAGCGTCTTGAGCAGGTGGGCGGCGCACACGGCCGGCACCTGCGCGGCCTCCACCCGCCCCAAGCTGGCGAGCGCCGCGCGCGTGAGCGCGAACAGGCGGGGGTTCTCCAGCCCCATCTGCGTAACGCGGTCGAGCAGCTCGGCCATGGGCGCGGCGCCGGAGGCGTGCTCGATGTCACGGCGCAGGCGCTCGTTGCTCTCGACGAGCCGCACTTCCTTCACGATGTCGAGGCTGCGCCCGCGCGCGAGGAGCGCGTCGGCCACCGAGTACAGCTCGAGGCGCGCCGCGAACGAGCTGGCGGGCTTGCGCGCGCCCTTCGCCACGGCCCGCATCTGCGAGCCGTCCTCGGCGAGCATCGTCACGATGAGGTCGCTCTCGCCGAGCTTCGTCTTGCGCAGCACGATGGCGCGTGCGCCGTAGGTGGGCTGGGACACGCGCGCCTACGAGATGCTGGCGATGGCGTTGTCGCTCGTCCAGACGATGGCGCCGCTCTTCTGCTTCGAGGAGCCGTACACGGTCTCGCCGTCGAGCGAGGTCACCGCCCTGCCCGTGATGGTGAACGACGTGGTCTCGTTGCCCTCGTACTTCACCGCGTCCACGGAATCCACCAGGTACGCCGTGCCGCCGATGGTGATGGGCTCGCCGGAGCCCTGCACGCCGCCGAGGTACGACAGCGCGGCCTGCTCCAGCTCGGAAGCGCGCGACAGCGCGATGGACACGGTGACCGTGGAGCCGGAATCGGCCTTCGCGCCGGCCGCGGGGTCGGTGCCCAGCACGGTGCCGGGCGCGACGCTCTCGTCGTACACGTAGCTCGCCACGGGCTCGTACCCCTCGTCCTGCAGCAGCTTGGACGCCTCGTCCCACGTCTTGTTCGCCACGTCGGGCACGGTGTAGGGCACGGCCACGGTGACGGTGATCTCGGTGTTGGCCTTCGCCTTCGAGCCCGCCTCGGGGACGATGCCCAGCACGAGGCCCTCGTGCTCGTCGGACTTCTCGGTGACGAACGTGACGTTGTCGAAGCCGTCCTTCTCGAGCTGAGCGGCCACCTCGTCGCGCTGCTTGCCCACGGCCTCGGGGATCGTGCGCGCCTCGGAGACGTGGATGGTGACCTCGGAGCCCGTTTCCTCGCGCGCGCCCGCGGTGGGGTCCATGAGCAGCACGACGCCCTCGGTGTCATCGGACTTGATCTTCTCCTCGTGCACGGCGAATCCCTTGGACTCCAGCACGTAGACGGCGTCGGACTGCGTCATGCCCACGACGTCGGGCAGCATCTTGCCGCCCCACAGCTCCAGGTAGTACGTGACGCCGGCCGCGGCGCCGCCGACGGCCAGCAGGCAGATCAGCACGATGGCCACGATCTTGCCCTTGCCGCCCTTCTTCTGGTTGGCGTCGGGCGCGCGGAACTCCTTCTGCTTCGGGGCGGCCTGGCCCTCGATGCGCGGCATCTCCATGGTGTCGCCCGGGCCCCACGACTTCTTCGGCGGCACGTAGCCCGCGTCGACGAGGCACTCGTCGAAGCCCGAGAAGTCGGAGCGGCCGGAAACGGGCTCCTCGTCGGGGCGGCGGGGCACGAACGGCGTGAGATCATCGGCAGCGCGCGCGGCCTCGTCGTCTCCGACGGAGCTGAAGTCGAACGCGTTGCCGTTCTCGTCGACGTTCACGCCCGCCACGTCGATGGCGGGAAGGCTGGAACGGTCGAGCGGGCCCGACGTGCCGAGCTCGTCGGCGGGCGCGGGCTCGTCGGCGGACACGACGCCCTCGAAGTCGGGGTCGAGCCCGTCGGTTGCGGCGTCGGCCGCCTCGGGCGCCTCGACCGCGTCGTCCTCGGGGGCCTCGGGAACCTCGTCGGCCGCGATCGAGCGCAGCGTCGCGTCGCTCGTGGACGCGGCGGCGACGGCCGCCATGCGGCCGGTCAGCGGAAACCCGCACTCGTTGCAGAATTTCGCGCCTTCTTTGTTATCGGATTGGCAGTTCGGACAGATCATGCTGGCTTACTCCCTCGCGCAAACGGCACCTTCTGAGATTGTAGCCGAAAACGGGCCGCGCGCAGGCGGACAACGCGCCGATTGCGCGCTTCGTGACAATACCTGCAAAAAATCCCGCCCTCTCGGCCGCGGCGAAGGCCTCAGGGCCCTCGCCGTCCTTCGCCGCGGCGACCGGGCAGGCGGGGCCTCCTACGCGCCCTCGCCGTAGCCGAAGCGGCGGATCTGGCTGGCGTCGCGGCGCCAGTTCTTCTTCACCTTCACCGACAGGTCGAGGAACACCCGGCAGCCGAGCAGCTGCTCGAGGTCGGCGCGCGCCTCGGTGCCGATCTGCTTGATGGCCGCGCCCTTCTTGCCGATGATGATGCCCTTCTGGCTGTCGCGCTCCACGTACACGATGGCGTAGATGCGGTAGAGGTCCTTCTTGCGGTCGTACTCCATCTCCTCCACGTGCACGCCGATGGCGTGGGGCACCTCGTCGTGGAACGAGCGCAGGATCTTCTCGCGGATGAACTCGGCCACCACCACCTCGATGGGCTGGTCGGTCTCCATGTCGGCCGGGAACCACGCCGGCCCCGGCGGCAGCAGCGCCACCACCTCGTCGACGAAGTCCTGCACGTGCTCGCCCGTGGCGCTCGACAGCTCCACGACGGCGTCCCAATCGCCCAGCTGGGCGGCCGCGAAGCGCTGGCGGTCCAGCTGCTCGCCGTCCACGAGGTCGATCTTCGACAGCACGAGGATCTTCTTCGAGCGCGTGCGCTCGAGCTGCGCGGCCACCCATTCGTCGCCCGTGCCCACGGGCTTCGACGCATCCACGAGGAAGGCGACCACGTCCACGTCCTCGAGCGCCTTGAGCGCGGACGTGTTCAGCTCCTCGCCGAGGGCATCCTGGGGTTTGTGCAAGCCGGGCGTGTCCACGAGGATGAGCTGGAACTCGTCGCGGGTCAGCACGGCGCGAAAACGGTGGCGCGTGGTCTGCGCCGTGTTCGACGTGATGGCTATCTTCTTGCCCATGATGGCGTTGACCAGCGTCGACTTGCCTGCGTTCGGGCGTCCGACCAGCGTGACAAACCCGGATTTGAAGGATTCGTCCTTCGGGGGAAACATATCGGTCATCGATGGAACCTTTCTCGGTATCAGCTCAGAAGCGCCAGAAGGCGCGGGAGGAACACGGCCGCGGCGACCGCCACGGCGCCGAGCGCGCATACGAGCACCGCGCCGGCGGCGCAGTCCTTCGCGTGCTTGGCGAGCTCGGCGTAGTCGGGCGACACGAGGTCGACCACCGACTCGAGCGCCGTGTTCAGGCACTCGGCGGCCAGCACGAGCACGATGCAGATGGCGATGGCGGCCCACGACAGCGCGTCGATGCCGAGCGCGATGCCAAGCGCGACCGCCGCGGCGCCCACCGCGAAGTGGATCTTCATGTTGCGCTGCGTCCGCGTGGTGTAGGCGATGCCCTCCCAGGCACACGAAAACGCGCGCCCGAGCGAGAACCGAGCGCGCGAGCCTTTGTCCGCGTGGTTGCGGACGAACCGACCGTCGCCGCGCGCGCCGCCCTCCGGCGACGGCGACCCCTCGGTGCGATCGTCTTCATCCATGGCGTTGGTCGCGTCCATGCAATCCCGCCCCTCCCCCGAGCCTAGCGCTTGGACCAAGCTTCGAGGATCTCCGCCTCGCGCTTCTCCATGACCTCGGCCTCGTCGTCCTCGATGTGGTCGTAGCCGCACAGGTGCAGCAGGCCGTGCACGAGCAGCAGGCTGATCTCCTCCTCGAACGTGGTGCCGAACTCGCGCATCTGGCGCGAGGCCACGTCGGGGGCGATGATGACGTCGCCCAGCTCGAAGACGGGGTCCTCGGCCAGCGTCATGGCCGACAGGTCGTCGTCCACGCCGTCGCACTCGAAGGACAGCACGTCGGTGGGGCCTTCCTTGTGGCGGTAGCGCTCGTTGAGCTCGGCGATGGCCTCGTCGGTGACGAAGCTGATGGACACCTCGGTGTTGAAGGGCTTGTCCTCGCGTGCGAGCACGAACTGGGTGAGCTCGTGCAGCGGCAGCTTCTCGAGGTCCTCTTTGCGATAGTCGTAGTTGATCTGGATATCCATGGTTCTCAAGCCTTTCTGCTTGCCTGATCGTAGGCCGAGACGATGGCCGCCACCAGCGAGTGGCGCACCACGTCCTTGCCCGTGAAATCGCAGAACGCGATGTCGTCGACGTCCTCGAGGATGGCGCGCACGCCCTTGAGGCCCGAGATGCCGCGCGGCAGGTCGAGCTGGGTCACGTCGCCCGTCACCACCATCTTCGAGCCGAAGCCGAGGCGCGTGAGGAACATCTTCATCTGCTCGGGCGTGGTGTTCTGCGCCTCGTCGAGGATGATGAAGCTGTCGTTCAGGGTGCGCCCGCGCATGAACGCGAGCGGGGCGATCTCGATGACGCCGCTCTCGATGAGCTGCGTGGCGCGCTCCATGTCGGTCATGTCGAACAGCGCGTCGTAGAGCGGGCGGATGTAGGGGTCCACCTTCTCGGTGAGGGTGCCCGGCAGAAAGCCCAGGCTCTCCCCCGCCTCCACCACGGGGCGCGTGAGGATGATGCGGCCGACCTCCTTGCGCTTGAGCGCGGCCACGGCCATGGCCATGGCGAGGTAGGTCTTGCCGGTGCCCGCGGGCCCGATGCCGAAGGTGATGGTGTGCTCGCGGATGGCGTCCACGTAGCGCTTCTGGCCCGCCGTCTTCGGGCGGATGGCCCGGCCGCGGTACGTGAGCAGGATGTCCTCGCGCAGCGCCTGCGGGCTGAACTCGGCCGTGCGCAGCAGGTCGATGGCGTGGCGCACGTACTCGAGCGTGGGCTCGTCGCCGCCTTCCACGAGCTTGATGAGGTCGGAGAACAGCGCCGTGAGGGACTGCACCTCGAGCGGGTCGCCGACGAGCTCGATGGTGTCGCCGCGCACCGTGATGCGCGAGGCGAAGGCGTCTTGCACGACGTGGAGGATCTCGTCCGCGGGCCCGACGATGAGCGCCATGTTCACGCTTTGCGGGGCCGTGAGGGTGATTTGCGTTTGGTCTGTCATGGGAGCATTGTAGCACGTACGGCTGCGACCGGCCGCGATGTCATCGAACCGACAAGGGAATATAGTGCAGGTGCTCAATTTCGGGCGGGAACGGCGGCGCGTCACGCGAGCCGGTAGGCCCACAGCCCGATCGTCTGGCCGAGCACCGTGTCCACGTCCCAGGCCCTGTTCGAGCGCTCCGCCGAGTATGGGTCGTTGATGGCGAGGTTCCCCTCGTCGTCGATGCCCGTGATGACGAAGAAATGGCCGTTGTCGGTGAAGTCGCCGGGGCCGACGTTGCAGATGAGCACCGCGCCGCCTTCGAGCGCGGAGCGGACGCTGTCGGCGTCGGCGGCGAGCGCCTCGCAGGAGAGCCCGAGCGAGGCCGCCTCGTTGACGAGGAACGTCGCGTCGGTGCCGTCGAAGGCCGTCTCGTAGCCGCCGTCGCTCGCGCGCTTGCCCATGTCGTAGGGCGAGAGGTCGCCCTTGCCCGTGAGGCCCTGGTACACCATGGAAAGCGACGTGGGGCAGCAGCCCGTCAGCGCGAACGCCGTGGAGCTGTAGACGGTGGACCCCCAGCGGGAATCCCACTGGTAGAGGCGCGGCACCTCGCCGGAGGCGGGGTCGTCCGTGCCCAGGGCGCTCTCGGCGGGGTAGGCGTCGGGGAACGTGCGCACGAAGGGCACGGCCTCGGGCTCGACGGCGGCCAGCTTGAGCAGCTTGTGCTGCACGGCCTCGCCGTCGCCGGCGTAGGCGTCCGGATGGGCGGCGATCCACGCGACGTCGTCGCTCGTCTCGGCCGCCTGGACGAGCTGGGCGGCCAGCTCGTCGCCGAGCACGGCCTTGAGCTCGTCCTCGTCGATGGGGTCGCGCTGCGCCTGCTGCTGGACGGGGGCCTGGTCCGCCTCGTCCGGCGCCGGCGCGGCCGCGCCGGCGGCCATGCAGCCGCGGACGCCCGCGACGAGCGCGACGACGATCGCGATCGCGGCGACCGCGATCGCGAAGCGCTTGAGCCCGACGGCGCGCACGAGGTTCGTCGCAGCCTCGGAGAGGGCGAACAGGGGCTCCGGGCCGCGCGCCTCCCACGAGTGCCGGTTGCCCGTTCCGGAACGGCTCGAACGGAGACGGCCCGAGCTGATCGGCTCGTGCGATTCGTGCGCGTCGCGGCCGACGGGCGCTTCCCCGCGCATGCGGGCCTGACGCTCTTCGAGCCTTCTCCGCGCTCGCTCGCGCGCTTCGTCATCGGCCATCGGCGCCTCCCGTCCGCTCCAGCTATCCTGAAAACCATAGCACACCTGATCCTATGGAGGAATCCTACGGGGGAAGCTCCCCATACGCACACCATGTTCCCCCAGGGGCGCACGGCGGGCGGCGACGCGCGGCCGGGGCGGCGAGGCTACATCGTCACCTTCACGAGCGCGCCCTGCGGGGCCCCGGCGGGGGCGGGCAGCTCGAAGTAGCTTTCCGACATGGCGACGCCGCCCTCCTCGACCAGGGCGAGCTCGACGGTTCCGGCGCGGCGCGCGCGCTCGGCCGCGCGCAGCTCGTCGCCGAGGGCGCGCAGCGCGGCGGCGCGGGCCGCCTTGACCTCGGGGGGCACCTGGTCGGCGCGTGCGGCGGCGGGCGTGCCGGCGCGCCGCGAGTACGGGAACGCGTGGATCTTGGCGAAGCGGCAGGCGCGCGCCAGGGCGAGCGTCTCCTGGAACTCGGCGTCGGTCTCACCGGGGAAGCCCGCGATGACGTCGGTGGACAGCGCGAGCGCGGGCACGGCGGCGTACAGGCGCTCCACGAGCGCGAGGAACCGCTCGGCGTCGTAGGGGCGCGCCATCTCGCGCAGCACCTTCGAGCTTCCCGCCTGCAGCGGCAGGTGCAGGTGGCGGCAGACGCGGCCGTCGGTCGCGGCGAGGAGGTCGACGAGCGCGTTGTCCACGTCGCGCGGCTCGACGCTCGAGATGCGGAAGCGCACGGGGAACGCGCCGGGGCGGTGCGCATCGGCCGTCTCGTCGAGGAGGCGGCGCAGCAGGTCGGCGAGGCGCGTGGCGGACGGGTCGCGCCTCGGCCCGTCGCAGTACGAGCCCAGGTTGATGCCCGTGAGCACGATCTCGCCCGCGCCCGCCCGCGCGTACGCGACGCACTCGCGCACGACGTCGTCGGCAGGGCGGCTCGTCGCCCGCCCGCGCGCCACGTGCACGATGCAGTACGTGCACGCGTTGTCGCACCCGTCCTGCACCTTCACCCCCACGCGCGTGCGGAAACCGGACCCGATATGGAGCAGGGGCGCAACGTTCGACGAGAACGCCTCGCGCGACGCGCCGTGGGAAGAACCTGCAGGCCCCTCGGCTTGCGCGGCAGGGACGTTGGCAGGACCGGCGAGCTCTCCGGCGGAGCCCTGGGAGGAACAGGCTTCGCACCAGTCCCGTATCGCGTCGGGCAGCTGGGCCTTCCCCACCACGGCGACGCGGTCGTCGAGGGCCTCGTAGAACGCCGCGTCGATGGCGGCGGCGCAGCCGGTGACCAGGACGCGGGCGCGGTCGTTCGCGCGCAGGGCGCGGCGCACGGCCTTGCGCGTCTTCTTCTCGGCCTCGCCGGTGACCGTGCACGTGTTGACCACGATGAGGTCGGCGTCCGCCTCGGCCGTCTCGACGCCGCAGGCGGCAAGCTGCGCCGCCGCGTCGTCCGACTCGACGCGGTTCACCTTGCATCCCAGGTTGACGACGGCGAAGTTCATCGCGCGCCCGCCCTCGCGCGCCGCTCCAGCTCGTACAGCACGAGCGCGGGCGCCACGATGCCGGCGGTCTCCGTGCGAAGGATGGACGGGCCGAGCGACACGAGCGAGGCGCGGGGGTTGCAGGCCACAAGCGCCTCCACCTCGCGCTCGGTCAGGCCCCCCTCGGGGCCCACCACCACGGCCACGCGGGCGCCCTCGGGCACCGGGCCGTCGCCGAGCGCTCGGTCGAGCGCGGCGTCGAGCCGCGACGTGCCGGGAGCCTCCTCCCAGCACACGAGCACCGCCGCGGCGGTCTCCAGCAGCGCGCACGTCTCCCCCAGCCCCGCCGGCTCGCGCACGTCGGGCACGGCCGGCTGCCCCGACTGCATGGCGGCGCTCTTCGCGATGGCGCGCCAGCGCTCGGCCTTCGCCGCGCCCTTGCGCGCGTCGAGCCGCACGATGGAGCGCTCGCACGCCAGCGGCGCGAACGCGGCCACGCCCAGCTCGGTGGCGTGGCGGATCACCGTCTCCATCTTGTCGCCCTTGGCCAGCCCCTGCACGAGCTCCACCGCCGGGCCCCCGCCGGCGCGCTCGAAGCGCTGGGCGATGCGCACGACCGGGAGCGCGTCGTCGAAGGCCACGATCTCGCAGGCGAAGTAGTCCTGCGCGGCGTCCACCACCGCGATGCGCTCGCCCGGCGCCAGCCTGAGCACCCGGGCGTGCTTCGCGTCGTCGGCTTCGAGGCGCAGCGGGAACGCCGCGGCCTCCTCGTCGGCCAGGACCTGGTCGCGCAGGTAGAAATGCTGAAGGGACATCGCGGATCCGCTAGTTGAACGCGTCGCGGAGCTTCTGGAGCGGGGTGCGCTCGTCGGCCACGTTCTCGCCCAGCTCCTCGGCCAGCTGCTCCAGCAGCTCGCGCTGCTTCTTCGTCACCTTCTTGGGCACCACCACGTTCACGTGCACGAACATGTCGCCGCGCGACTCGCTGCGGAACTTCGGCATGCCGAAGCCCTTCACGCGCACCACCTGCTCGTTCTGGCAGCCCTCGGGGATGCGCACCTGCACCTTCTCGCCCTCGAAGATGCCGTCGATCTCGATCTCGGCGCCCAGGGTGGCCTGCACGATGGACACGTTCGCCCGGGCGTGCAGGTTGTCGCCGTCGCGCTCGAAGAACTCGTGCGGCTGGATGCGGCACGTGACGATGAGGTCGCCCGGGCGGGCGCCGTGCATGCCGGCCTCGCCGAAGCCGGACAGGCGCAGCTGCTGCGCGTCGCGGATGCCCACGGGCACCTCCACGGTGACGCGCTGGCGGTCGGGCACGCGGCCCTGGCCCTCGCACTCGGGACACGGATTCTCGATGGTGTGGCCCGTGCCGCCGCAGGTCTTGCACGTGGTGGCCGTCTGCATGTCGCCGAGGAACGTGTGCTGGATGGTGACCACGCGGCCCTGCCCGTGGCAGTCGGGGCACGTGATCTCGCGCCCGTCGGGGCCGAGGCCCGAGCCCTCGCAGTCGGGGCACGGCGCCAGGCGGTCGTACACGATCTCCTTCTTCGCGCCGGCGGCCACTTCCTCGAGCGTCAGGCGAAGGCCCACGCCCATGTCGCGGCCCTCCTTGCGCATCGGGGCGCGGCCGGCGGCCTGGCCGCCGAAGAAGGAGCTGAAGATGTCGCCCATGCCGAAGCCGCCGCCGAACAGGTCCTCGAAGTCGACGTAGCCGCCGCCCCCGTAGGGGCTGCCGCCGCCGGCCGCGCCGGGAACGGTGCCGAAGCGGTCGTACTGGGCGCGCTTCTGCGCGTCGGACAGCACGTCGTAGGCCTCGTTCAGCTCTTTGAACTGGTCCTCGGCGTCGGGCGCCTTGTTCACGTCCGGATGAAGCTCGCGCGCGCGCCGACGGAACGCCTTCTTGATCTCGTCTTCGGTTGCTTCGCGGGACACGCCCAGAACTTCGTACAGATCCTTCGCCATCTTGCTTTCGAAACCTTTCCTCACGGACGGCGCGGGACGCGCCGCCTCCACGTGTTGTTTATACGTCCTCCAGCGCCGCGCTTGCCATGCGCACCGCCTGTATCACCTTGGAATAGTCCATGCGCGTGGGGCCCACCACGGCCACGACGCCCGCCGACGCGCCCCGCCCGTAACGGCTGGCCACCACCGACACGCCGGCCAGCGCGGCCGCGTCGTTCTCGCGCCCGATGCGCACGCTGGGAACGCCCGCGCTCCGCCGGGCGGCGTCGTCGAGGATCTGGAGCAGCACGGTGTCGTCCTCGAGCACCTGCATGACGGGCAGCAGCGCCTGGGACTGGCTGAACTCGGGCTTCGTCAGAAGCGAGCTGACGCCCAGCCGGTGCGTGCGCGACGCGTCGCCCTCCTGCAGGCACGACAGCACCTCGTCGAGCGCCATGCGCACGAGCGGGTCGCGGAACGCCTCCACCATGCCCTCGCCCAGGCCGTCCTCGATCTCCTGCAGCGATTTGCCGCCCATGACCTCGCTCAGGAAGCGCTGCACGCGCGCCAGGTCGTCGGGGGCCACCTCTTCGGCGAACTCCATCTGGCGGTTGAACACCTGGCCGTCCTCGGTGACGAGCACCACGAGGGCGCGCAGCGGCGACAGCGAGATGAGCGAGAGCTGCTTGATGTGCAGGTTCAGCACCGACGGCGCCAGCACGATGGACAGGCAGTCGGTGAGGCGCGTGAGCGCCGACGACGTCTGCTCGAGCAGCGCGTCGAGCTCGCTCGCGCTGCGGCGCAGCTGGTCGACGACGGGCCGGTAGCGGTCGTCGCCGGCGGCGAGGTCGGACTGCAGCAGGTTGTCGACGAACGCGCGGTAGCCGAAATCGGTCGGGATGCGCCCGGCGGACGTGTGCGGCTGCGTGATGTAGCCGCCGTCCTCGAGGACGGACAGCTCGTTGCGCACCGTGGCCGGGCTCACGCCCAGCTGGTAGCGCTCCGTCAGCGTGCGCGACCCCACGGGCAGAGCGCGCGCGACGTATTCTTCAATGAGGGCGCTCAGCACCCGTTGCCTTCGATCCGAAAGCACGCTCCTCCACCTGCCTCTCTCACCAGTCGGTATTCCCCGAACCCGAACCATAGTAACGCATCATATTAGCAGCCGAAAGTCGAGAGTGCTAACAACAGCTTGAAATTGTGAAGAAACTCGCTGTTTCGCCATAGTAGGTGCGCTCAAAAGTACGCACGCTGAGGCGCAATCTACCTTGTCGGGCCAAACGCGAGCATCGGTGTCAATTCCTGCTGTGAGCCATTTCGCCGCAGACGTCAGACAAAAGGTAAAGAGCCATGGACGCCGTTGTGCTCGGCATCGCATCGAACCACTTTCTCGCAACACATCCGCATTCGATTTCGTCGGCTCTACGGAACCTACCGAAGAACCCATCCGGAAACAACGCGAGGTCTTTTGGCTCCGTTTCATCTTGGCGAAGAAAGCGGAGCGAAAAGCCGTCGCACACGAGAGGGTTCCGGCTTTTGCGGCGAAGGGAGTCAAATTTCGCAGAGATCTGTTTTGCGGTAAGGACCGACGAATAGCTGAAGAGCAGCTGAGGTTTGCCCCCTTCAACCCAATCTCGATAGAAAGCAACCATATGATTCTGCGAAGTAGCGTAGGTACAATCGATCAGTTCGTCGGCCTCGATGCCAAGTTCGCCCTCAAGCTCTTTTTCGAGACCATCGAAAACATGTTCGAACCCGATCCTCTCACTTTCGAAACCCCTTAGCTTGTACGCAGCCATCATGCTGATGCCCAGCATGCTCTTTCCAATGGTCACATCCTTACCTCTTAAAACGAATACGTAGAATCCGTCTGAGGTCAGAATAATGCAATGCAATCCCAAATGATTCGAAAGAACCGACTCTCGTAAGGGCGTAAGCCTATTTGCATGGTTTTCTTTGATACGCAATGTAAGCCCCTTCGACAATTCAACATCGAGGGCGCGATTCGTTACGAGGGAATCAAAGTACGTAGTCCTGCTACTCGTAAAAATGATTTGATTTGGCCCGACCAAGCAACTGTCGATTCGCAGCATGGGCGCGTTAATCGTGAAAGAGGTCGAATGCGCATGGAAAAGATCGTCGAAATGAGCGTGTGCGTACTGGGGCAGAGCATACCAAACATCCGGGCGATCGATGATTCGGATCGAAACGTTCTTCGCTACGAGCCTGGCTTTGCATCGAGCGTCGTCTATCGAACGATTCAGGTACATTATTTCTTCGGGGAAAACGCTAATTCCGTCGTTGGATGCATAAAATGAAAGGTTTCCACAAAAATGTGAGAAAGCCCTGCTGTTATAGTAGACAAAGAAGTCCTCTTTAGAATACTCATATTTCGAGATGATCGATTCGTAATTCCTCGTCAGCTTGCAGGCATCTTCAAGACGGTTTCTCAACGTATCCATGACGAGTAGTGTCACGCTCGCACAAAGTGTTGCAGCAAGTACGCCGAGAAACACGCTGGCAATCTCCCTTGTAATGTTATCGAGCCAGCCTTCGTTGCACAGATAGCAAAAAGCCGAGAACAAAACGATCGCGAGAAGTATCCAGATTATTGATTTCGCAAGAACCGACCCACTCGCACGCAGAAAGAGAAGGCACAACGCTTCTTCGTTTTTCTTCGACAGAATAGCCATTGTTCGCTTCTCTCCCTGTCTAACGTTACGCCAGGTCGAACAGGTCGCCGTACAGCTCGTTGCCGCAGAGCCAGCCGCGTTCGGTGGGGCGCCAGCGGCCGCCTGCGTGCTCGACGAGGCCCCGCTCCTCGAGGGCGGCCAAAGTCGCGGGCGCTTCGGGCAGCAGCTCGGCGGCGCGGGCGGCGCGCTCGTCGGACACGCCGTCGGTCATGCGCATGCCCAGCATGAGGTCCTCGGCGGCCATCTGGCGCGGGTCGAGGTCGTCGGTGACCGCGCCGTCCTTGCACCGCATGCGGCGCTGCGCGTTCTGCGTCATCGTGGCGGCGGAGCGGCCGAGCCCCAGGTAGGGCACGCCCGTCCAGTACGCGATGTTGTGGCGGCACCGGTAGCCGGGGCGGGCGTAGCTGGCCACCTCGTAGCGCTCGAAGCCCTCCTCGGCCAGCACGTGCGCGGCGATCTCCATGTGCGCGGCCTCCACGTCGTCGTCGGGCTCCTCGAGCTCGCCCGCCAGCACCGCGGCGTCGAAGGGCGTGTGCGGCTCGATGGTCAACGGGTACACGCTCACGTGCGTCGCGCCGAGGCGCACCGCCTCGCGCACGCCGGCCTCGAAGCTGGCCGCGCTCTGCCCCGGGATGCCGCACATGAGGTCGAGGCTCACGTTGTCGAAGCGCGTGCGCGCCGCCTCGACGGCGCGGCGGGCGTCGTCGGAGGAATGCGCGCGGCCGAGCGTGCGCAGCACCTCGTCGTCGAAGCTCTGCACGCCGATGGACAGGCGGTTCACGCCGAGCGCCCAGATGTCGCGCACCATGCGCTCGGTGAGGCTCTCGGGGTTCGCCTCCATCGTGCACTCCACCTCGGGCGTGAGGTGCATCGACAGCGACAGCGTGTACAGCAGCATCGACAGGCCCGACAAGCCCACGTGGCTCGGGGTGCCGCCGCCGAGGTACACCGTCTCGAGCTCGCCCAGCTCGCCCTCCTTCGCCTTGCGGCGGATCTGCAGGCTGAGGTCCTCCACGTACGCGTCGATCTCAGGGCTTCCGGCGGGCACGGCCGCCGTGGCGAAGTCGCAGTAGGCGCAGCGCTTCACGCAGAACGGAAGATGCAGGTAGAGCGCCTTGTACGGATCGTGCGGCATGTGCTCCTCGCTTCTCACTCGTGAGCCGCGGCGTGCTCGCGCGCGCACGCCAGCAGCTCGTCGAACACCTCGTCGAAATCCTCCACCGACACGCAGCCGTTGATCTTGCCGCGCGCCGCGGCGGCGCCCGGCAGGCCCGACAGGTACCAGGCGGCGTGCTTACGCATGCGCACGATGTTCTTGCCCTCGCGCGCGCCGAGCAGCCGCGCATGGCGCCGCGCGAGCGCGATGCGCTCCTCCACGCCGGGCGCGTCGGGTTCGGGCTCTCCCGCAAGCGCGGCCTTGGCCTGCGCGAACAGCCACGGGTTGCCCTCGGCGCCGCGGGCGATCATCACGGCGTCGCAGCCCGTGCGGGCGACGAGGGCCGCGGCGTCGGCGCCGCGTTTCACGTCGCCGTTGCCGATGACGGGCACGGCCACGGCCTCCTTCACCCGCGCGACGGCGTCCCACTCGGCGCTGCCGCGGTACAGCTGCTCGGCGTAGCGCCCGTGCACGGCCATGGCCATCGCCCCCGCGTCCTCCATGCGGCGCGCGAACTCGGGCGCCGTCTCGACGCCCTCGGACCAGCCGCGGCGGAACTTCACCGTGACCGGGCAGTCCACGGCCCGCGCCACGGCGCGCACGATGGAGGCGGCCAGCGCGGGGTCCTTCATGAGCGCCGAGCCGTCGCCCTTCGACACGATCTTGCGCGCGGGGCAGCCCATGTTGACGTCGAGGTAGGCCAGCGACGCGCCCATCTCGCGCTCGATCCACGCGGCCTGGGCGGCCATCGTGTCGGGCTCGTGGCCGAACAGCTGCACGGCCACCCGGTCCTCCCCCGGCGCGAGGCGCAGCAGGTGCCGCGTCTTCTCGTTCGCGTAGGAAAGGCCCTTGGCCGACACCATCTCGGTATACGTGAGGTCGGCGCCCTGCTCGCGGCAGAGCGCGCGGAAGGCCTCGTCGCTCACGCCCGCCATCGGGGCCAGCAGCAGGCGGTGTGTTTGGAAGAACGCGTGCAGGTCCAAGCCGGGCGCCCTACCCGACCCAGACGACGTCGCTCGTGCGCTCGTGGGAGCGCCCCGCGGCGGCCGCGTAGCCCAGCGCGCAGACGCCGTGCACGACGCTGTCGGCGGGAACGCCCAGCTCGTCGAGCTCGGCGCGCACGGCGGGCTCGTCGCAGACGTCCTGCAGCTGGTTGATCCACACGCTGCCGATGCCCAGCGAGTGCGCGGCCAGCATCATGTTCTCCATCGCGCAGCCGTCGTCCTCGCGGCCGAACGGCGCGTCCTTCGCGTGCGCGACGATCACGATGCTCCGGGGCGCGTACATATCGTACGCTTTGCGGCCGAGCGTCAAGCGCACGGTCTCGGCCAGCCGGGCGATGCGGGCGCGGTCGTCCACGACGACGAACGTCTGCTCCTGGCGGTTGTTCGCCGACGGGGCCCACTGGCCGCAGGCCACGATGGCCTCGAGGTCCTCGCGCGCGATCGGCTCGTCCGAGAAGGCGCGAATGGAGCGGCGGGACAGGATGGCGTCGATGACGGCGTTGGTTTTCATGGAAGCTCCTTTCCCCGGCGCCTATGCGGCCAGGATGTCGATCATGTTGACGGCGGCGAACAGGAGCAGCACGACGATGCCCACGATCGCCAGCAGGCAACCGCAGCCCAGCGCGGCCTTCGCACCGCCGCCCATGCCTCCTTGGCGGCTCGCCTTCTTGTCGTCGAACGGGTCGTCCAACCAGTCGTAGTCGTCTTTACGTGCCATGCTCCAACCTATCCTATGCTAGTCGTCCACCTTCAGGATGGCCATGAACGCTTCCTGCGGGACCTCGACGTTGCCGATGTTCTTCATGCGCTTCTTACCGGCCTTCTGCTTCTCCAGCAGCTTGCGCTTGCGGCTGATGTCGCCGCCGTAGCACTTCGCCAGCACGTCCTTGCGCTTCGCCTTCACCGTCTCGCGGGCCAGCACGCGCCCGCCGATGGCGGCCTGGATGGGCACCTCGAACATCTGGCGCGGGATGATGCTGCGCAGCTTCTCCGTGAGGACGCGGCCGCGATCGTATGCCTTGTCCTTGTGGATGATGAACGACAGCGCGTCCACCGGCTTGCCCGACAGCAGGATGTCCAGCTTCACCAGCTTCGAGGGCTTGTAGTCGTCGAAGTCGTAGTCGAGCGAGGCGTAGCCCTTCGTGTTGGACTTAAGCTTATCGAAATAGTCCATGATGAGCTCCGACAACGGGATCTCCCACAGCATCTCCACCGTCGTCGGCGACAGGTAGTTCATGGTGACGAACGTGCCGCGGCGCGCCGTGGTCAGCTCCATGACCGCGCCCACGTAGTCGGGCGGGATGAGGATCTTCGCCTTGAGGAAGGGTTCCTCGATGCGCTCGATCTCGCCGGGATCGGGCATCTCCTGGGGCGAGTGCAGCGAGATCATCTCGCCGCCCTGGCGGTACACGTGGTACTCCACGCTGGGCGCCGTGGCCAGCAGGTCGAGGCCGAACTCGCGCTCGAGGCGCTCCTTGATGACCTCCATGTGCAGCAGGCCGAGGAAGCCCACGCGGAAGCCGAAGCCCAGCGCGTGCGACTTCTCCGGCTCCCAAGCCAGCGCCGGATCGTTGAGCGACAGCTTCTCGAGCGCCTCCTTGAGCGGCTCGTACTGGTCGCCCTCGATGGGGAACAGGCCCGTGAACACCATGGGCTTGGCCTCGCGGTAGCCCGGAAGCGGCTGCGACACGCCGCCCTTGACGGCGGTGATGGTGTCGCCCACCTTCACCTGGCGCACGTCTTTCAAGCCCGTGACCAGGTAGCCCACCTCTCCCACCGACAGCGTCGGCAGCGGGATCTCGGCCGGGCGGCGGGCGCCCACCTCCTCCACGAGCACCTCGGTGCCCGTGGCCATCATGAGCACGCGATCGCCCTTCTTCATGGAGCCGTCCACCACGCGCACGAGCGCCACCACGCCGCGGTACGGGTCGAAGTACGAGTCGAAGATGAGCGCGCGCAGGGGCGCGTCCGCGTCGCCCTCGGGGGCGGGGATGTTGTAGACCACGGCCTCCAGCAGGTCGTGCACGCCGACGCCCGTCTTGCCCGAGGCGAGCACGGCGTCGTCGGCGGGGATGGCGAGGCCCTCCTCGATCTCCTCGCGCACGCGATCGGGCTCGGCCGCGGGAAGGTCGATCTTGTTGATGAGCGGGACGATCTCGAGGTTCGCGTTCATGGCCATCATGGCGTTCGCCACGGTCTGCGCCTCGACGCCCTGGGTGGCGTCCACCACGAGCACGGCGCCCTCGCACGCGGCCAGCGAGCGGCTCACCTCGTAGGTGAAGTCCACGTGGCCCGGCGTGTCGATGAGGTTGAACTGGTAGGTCTGGCCGTCGTCGGCCGTGTAGTCCACACGCACCGCCTGGCTTTTGATGGTGATGCCGCGCTCGCGCTCGATGTCCATGCTGTCGAGCAGCTGCGCCTGCATGTCGCGGCTGGCCACGGTGCCCGTGAGCTCGAGGATGCGGTCGGACAGCGTCGACTTGCCATGATCGATGTGCGCGATGATGGAGAAGTTGCGGATGAAGTTCGGATCGGTGGTCATAGCCTGTCTTTCACGTCGTGCGCGCTCGCTGACGTGCGGGCGCTTCGGGGAAACGGAGCCTATTCTACCTCATTCGCGCACGGCGCAGGGGGTTTTCGCACTACAGTTCCACGACGGCGATCGCGTCGCTCGCCGAATCGACCCGCACGAGCTGCGCCCGGGCCGCGTCGCCGTCGTCCACGCAGAGCGCCCAAAGGCCGTCGTCGAGCTCGAGCACGGCCTCTCCCCCGCTCAAGGAGGCCGTCCTCACCTGGACGGGCACGAACCGCGCGCCGTCCTCGGACGTGAACAGGGGCTCGGCCACCACGACGGCCGCGGCGTCGGGGGCCTTGACGCGCACCTGGGTCCCGCTCTGCGCGGTCCCCGCGGGATCCTCCACGCGCTCGTAGGAGGGCTTCTCCTCGGAATGGCACGTCGCGCAGGCCTCGTTCGCGTCGATCACCTGGTGCTGGGACGCGCCGGAGCATCCGGCGAGCGCCGTTGCGGCGGCGAGGGACAGCGCGAGGGCCGGGGCGAGGGCGCGGATCGGCGAGCTGAGGGCGGCACGGGGCATGGCAGGCTCCTTTTCCCAGGTTGATGGAGAATCGCGCACGATTTTCCATTTGTGCGTGAAAAAGCGGTCAACGTTTGCTATTCTATCGCATTGTGTATCCGGCACGTACGTTCGCGCGATGGTTTCATCGCCGATCTGCAGACGTGGCTGCGCTTAGAGAATCGTAGTGTCGGTGACCGATTGGTCCGCGAAACAGAGAAATCCCGCCTGTTTCACCATGCATCGAAGGCTGCCCGCCTGCGCGGGCGCGCCATGCCCCTCGGGGCCCGCATGCGAGGCTGTCGTCACCGTGCCGCCGTATCTCGAACCGCAGAGCGCTTGCGCCGCCGGAAACGCACGGTATTCGATAGGTTTTCATATTGGAGGAACATCACCTATGGCGAACATCAAAAGCCAGAAGAAGCGCATCATCACCAACGAGAAGTCCCGCATGCGCAACCGCGCGGTCAAGAGCGAGCTCAAGACCGCGACCCGTCGCGTGAAGGACGCCGTCGCCGCCGGCAACGGTGCCGAGGCCTACGCCGCCGCGTGCGCCGCGTGCCGCCTCATGGACAAGGCCGCCTCGAAGGGCGTCATCCACAAGAACCAGGCCGCGAACCGCAAGAGCGGCATCATGGTCCTGGCCAACACGGTTGCCACCGACGCCGACCGCGCCGCGTACGTGGCGCCGGCCAAGAAGGAGCAGAAGACCGGCTCCAAGAAGGCCGAGCGCAAGGCTGCGCGCGTCGCCGAGATGGAAGCCGCTTCCAAGGAGAAGGCCAAGCGCCGCGAGAAGCAGCTCAAGGAAGAGGCCGCCGCTCAGAAGCGCAAGGCCAAGGAAGCCGAAGAGGCCGCCAAGGCCGAGGCTGCCGAAGGCGCCGAGGAAGCTGCCGCCGAATAACAACGATTGCGCATACGGCACTCGCCCCGCGATCCGTCCGCATATCAAGAGCGAGAAGGCCCCGGAAATCCGGGGCCTTCTCGCGTTCCGGGGCGCGCCGAAGCGGGCGGCTAGAGCTTCGCGACGACGACGTTGTAGGGAACCTCTCGGTCCCCCAGCTTGAAAAGCAGCCGGTAGGTGCCCGGTTCGAGCGGGGCGGGCGCGACGACGGAGATCGTCTGCGTGCCGGAAGATTCCGCGACGAGGGGGTCGTTGCCGGACGCGGTCCAGCCTTGAACGTTCTGGTAGCCCGCATCCGTCTTCCGCTGGGCGGACACGTCGATCCGCACCGGCTCCGCCGCAGCGCCCCGCACGGCGTAGGCGACGGAGAAGGAAAGCGCCCCTCCTGCCTCGACGATGCGGCTTTCCTCCGAATCCTGGGATACGGAGAGCGCGTACGAGGGGGCCTCCTCGACCGCGAAGCCGACCGCCGCCGTCAACGGGGCCGCATCCCCCGCGCTCGCCCCGGTGGGGAACACCTGGACGTCCAGCGCGTACGAACCCGCCGCCAAGCCGACGGCGAACGGGGCGTCCATCTCGATGGTCCATGCATCGCCGCCGCTCAAGGGGATGTACGCTTTGCCGCCGCTGGGATAGCTCGTTTCGCCGTCCAGGGAGAACGCCGTCCCTTCGGGGAAGCCCGCGCCGTCGGCCAGCGAGAGCACCGCGGTCGCTCCGCCGGAGAACCGCGTGTCGCTGCCTCGCGAAAGCGACAGCTCGAACGCGTGCGCGCCCTGCGACGACCCGCCGCCGACGCCGACGGAGGCTTTGGCGGCCGCGTTGTTCACGGTGAAGCCCGCGCCGACGCTGTCGGCGGTCCCCTCGTTGCGCAGCCGCAGGCTGTACTCCCCCAAGGCCAGCTTGGAGCTCGAGGAGCCGAAATCCACGATCACGGAGACGGAGCCGGCGACGTTGCCCGAAAGATGCCCTCCGCCGCTCATCGCGACGAAATCGCCGAGCTTGACGCGGCCGCCTTCCTCCGCGCCCGTCGCCTCGTAGCGGTAGAACCCCTCCCCGCTCGACAGCGTGAGCTCCGTGCCCTTGGGCAGGGCGACGGTGGAACCGCCGGCCTCGTCCCGCAGCTCCACCCACGACTGCGCCGCCGAAAGGGGGCTCGACAGCGAGAACGCGGCCGTCAGCGCGCTGTCCTGGGTGATGGCCAGCGCGCCTTCGGACGGCGTCAGCGCGTTGTGCTGCCGCCCCGCCCCCGCCTCGACCGACGCCACGGCGGACTGCTCCCAATGGATGCGGAGAACGACGGATACCGTCGAGCCTCCGGAGCTCGCGTCTTCGAGGGCAAGCGTCACGGTGTCCGCCTGGTCTTTCGGCGGGAACCCGGGAGCGTTCGTCAGGACGATGTCGATGGGGGCATCGTGGCGGCTGTCCGTGGTGCCGATCCGCACCGGGCTGCCAGCCGCGAAGGACCCCAGATCGCACGGGGCGTCCATGAGCCCCGACGATTGCCAGCCCTGGCTCTGCTTCGCTTGCAGGGAGAGCGAGAACCGGTTGTCGGAAAGCGACGAGCCTCCCGACACGAGCGAGGAGCCGTCGCTCGACGAGACGCCGACGAGCGTCAGCTGCCGGCTGGTCCCTGCGGGGATGTAGAGCTTGCCGGCGTAGCTGCCGCCTTGCGTGGCGTACAGGTCCATCTCCAGCGAGGAGAGGTTGGCGGCCCTCGTGACGATCTGGACGCTCGCCGTCGTGGTCTCCCGCACGGCGCCGCCGTGCGAGCGCTGGAGCACCACCGTGACCGTCCCCGGATCCTGGCTCGCGACGATGCCCTCGTTGTAGTAGGTCAGGTAGAACTCGATCTGGGGAACGGCGTCGCCGGACACCGTGCCGTCGATCGAGGACACGGTCGCGGAGGTTGTCACGACCGCGCCGGACGAACCCGGCGCGAACCCGGTTCCGGGCTTCATGAACAGGCCGAACGTAGTCAAAGGGCTGTCGGCGATGGCCGCCTTCTGCGCATCGGCGCCCGTCGGGTCGCCGCCCGACGCCTGCCACTCGGCAGCGCCGCCCTGCCCGGTTTTCGCGGCTCCCGCCAAAACCAGCCGGGCGTTCGACGTCTCGACGCTTTTCACGGCGTACGTGGAGCCGTCCTCCGCAGGGGGCAGCTCGATGACGCCTTTCGCCACCGCGTACCCGTCTTCGCCGTAGCCCGCGTCGCCCGATTCCAGCGTGCGGGCGGTCAGCACCGTCTGGCGCGTCACGTTGGCCTCGCCCCCGCCGCTCACCTTCCAGTACCGGTAGGAGGACTGCTCCGTGAACGCCATCTCCTTGCCGTCGCCGTCCACGAACCCGCCGTCCGACTCGCCGCCGGGCGCAATGCGGGCGTAGGCGTAGCCTTCCGCCGACTCGCCCGCCAGCAAGCGCGCGAAGCCCTTCACCGGACCGTACTGCTCGCCGTCGGCCGAGGAGCAGGAAACGCGCAGCAGCGTGCCGTTGTTCAGCAGAAGCGCGTTCGAAGCGGCTTCCGCAGCGGAGGTTGCGGTCGCCTCCTTGCCGTCGGCGTCCAGGCTGCGCAGCGCGGCCAGCTCGATGGCGGGCGCGTCCAGCACCAGCGTGCTGCCGCTCTGGAGCACCAGCCCTCCTCCCAGGCTCCCCAAGCCGTCGACCTCCCCATGGTCGCCGATGCGGTTGAGGGAGTACAAGGCCGTCTGGTCGGCGTTGGCCGCGTCCGACTGGCCGGAAAGCCGCACGTGCGCGTCGAGGAGCAGCACCCGGTCGGCGCGCTGGACGGCGGTCAGGGTGCGGGTCGCACCTGCGGCCGCGCCGCCGTCGCCCGCAACGGGCTCGCCATAGTTCGCGAGGGTGACCAGGCGCGTCTGGCCCGCATCGCAGGAGGCTCCGCTGCCGAACACGCCGCCCTCGACGGTCATGGAAGGAGCGCCGGACGCGCCGGAGCCGGTGTCGTAGCCGCCCCCGTCGACGTACACGTGCGAGGTGCCTATCACGGTGACGGCATCGTAGTCGCTCCCGTCGCCGCCGAAGTCGCCGCCCGCGTACACCGAGCCGCCGACGGTCAAGGACGACGCCGAGAGCGCGGGCTTCGCCTCGGCGCCCGCGCCGGCGTAATAGGAGCACGCGTCCAGCGCGCCCGTGCCGACGTGCAGGTGGGTGGAGCCGTTGACCGTGCCCCGATAGCCGCCGCCGAACACGTTGCCGCCCACCGTGCCGCCCACCAGGTTGACCACGATGAGGTCCGGAGCGGCTTCCCCTTCCGCGACGACGGCGCCGTCGTCGCTCAGCTCGCTGCCGCCGTACAGGTTGCCGCGCACCCAGCCGTCCGTCATGTTCACGGTGGAGCCGCCCGCAACCAGCACGCTGCCGGAAACGCCGTAGGCGCCGCCGTAGACCGAGCCGTTGACGGTTCCGCCATCGACGTCCACGCGCGTGGCGCCCCCGACCGCGCCTTGGAGGCTGCCGCCGTAGACGTTGCCCTGCACGGTGCCGCCCGATACGGCGACCGAGGCGGAACCGTCCACGCTGGCCGTCCGGCCGCCGCCGTAGACGTTGCCCTGCACGGTGCCTCCGGTCACCTCCACGCGGACTCGAGAGCCCTCCGTGACGCGCGCGCACCGCCCGTAGCCGTCGAGCTCGATCCCCTTGCCGCCGCCGTAGACGCTGCCGGTCACCGTGCCCCCGCTCACCCGGACGACCGCCTCGCCGTCCAAGTAGGCGTTGCTCTTGGTTCCCTCGTCAGGCGAGTCTCCCGAGCTGGAGACGTATCCCTGGCCGCTGGCGTACACGTCGCCGACCGTGCCGCCGTCCTCGACGGCGATCTCCACCGTTCCGGTCAAGCTGCCGAAGTCCACCGGATCGGTCCCCGCGGGAAAGCCTCCCCACATGTTTGTATCGTTCTTGATTCCCAAGCTGGAGGTGTCGTCCCATCCCTTGCCCGCCGCGAAGAGGCTGTCGACGCGGCCCTTGCCGGACACGGAGACGGACACGCGCGAAGCGTCGACCCCGTCGCTGATCACGTAGGCTGCGGAGCCGGCTCCGTACAGGTTCTCCACCTTCCCGCCGGTCACGTCGATGTCGAGATCCCCTCGATAGGTCGGAACGCTTTGGTTCCTGCCGGATCCCGCGCCGTAGAGGTTCTTCACCTGACCGCCGTCGACGTTGATCTTCGTCTTTCCGGTAAATGGGGAGGGGTTCGCACTGAAGCCCTGGTTCCCCCCGATTAACGTGCCGACGTACCCGCCTTCGACGTTGACGGTCACGTCGGCGTTCGAGACCGCGCCGCTGGCGCTCCCGGCGACGATCGCGTCCACGCTCGCCGTCCCCCCTACCGTCACGGTGGAGGACCGGCCGCCGCAATCAAGCGCGGGCGTGCTTCTCAGGTAGCCGACGATGCGCAGGATGCGGCCGCTCAGCGCCGTGACGCTCGCGGACGGCGACGAGCCGCCCAAAGCGTTTTGGCCGTAGCCGTACAGGTACAATCCCTTCGTCGTCACTCCTTCGCCGATGACGAGGTCGTGCCCGTTGCCGTAGACGTGGTCGATCCGCACCGTTTCGATGTTCTCCAGGCGGAAACCCGCACCCAAGTACAGAGGGTGGTCGCTGACGCCCGCCGCTTCTTTTTCAGGAGCCTGGAGAACGGCATCGCCGTCTGCGCCCGCCAGGGTGAAGGGCACCGCGGGCAGGTTCCTCTCGTCGGACGAGCGGGTGTACGTCCCTTGGACGAGGATGCGGTTGCCCTCCGTCGTCCCGCCGTCGGCGGCCGACGTCAGCAGCGCCGCCGCTCCGGCGAGCGTCGCCTTCGGCTCGTCGACCGTTCCGGGGTTCCCATCGGAGCCATCCAACTGGTTCACGTAGACGACCGTCGCGCCCTCGGCGGCGGCCAGGGCCGCGCCGGGCGCGTCGCCCTCCGAGGCGAGAGCCGCCCCTTCGTCCTGCAGCGCTTCGGGCTGCGCTTCCGCCTCCCGCCCCGCTTCGCCCGTCTCGACCGGCTCGGCCGCCTCCGCGTCCTCCGCGCCGCCCGCCCGCTCGTAGCCCGCAGTAAGCGCGGCTTCCAGGAAGGACCCGTTCTCGCTCGAGCAGGTCACCTCGCCAGCCTGGCCCGGGTAGAAGAGCGTTTCGGGATGCGCGATGTCCTGCTGCACGATGCGGTCGACCGCGTAGCCGTCGTCCGCCGAGCGCACGACCTCCCCCGATTCGAACAGGTTGCGAACGGCGGAGAAGCGCGGAGCCGTTTCCGAGCCGTTTCCGGAGAAGGCGCCGTCGCCTATGCCGACGACGCTGCCCGGCAGGGTCAGCTCGCCCTCCAACCCGCCCAAGCCGTAGAAGAGGCAGGAGCCGATGTAGGATACGCCCTCTTCGACGACCAGCGCGCGCACCTCCGACGCGTAGCCCGCGAACGGGGCGGCGTCGGCCGTGAAATCGTCGGTGTCGCCCGTGCCGGACAGGGTCAGGACGCCGTCGGACAGCACGGCGGTCACGCTGGGGCCCACCCGGAGCTCCACCTCATCGGCGCCCGTCGCGTACGCGGCGACGAGCCCGCCGTTGTACTGGCCCAGCAGCAGGCAGAGCGCCGTCAGCACGGCGAGGGCGCGCCGGGGGAAGGAGGGGGTGGCCGCATCGATGGTCCGAGCCGCAGGTCTCATAGCTGCTCCTTCAAGTCGATCCCGTCGGCGAAAGGCGTGCTTTGGCACGACAGGCTCTTCGCCGCGTCCGATTTCAGCAGCACGAGCGAGTAGGCGCCCGAACCGGACGCCTGGAACCGCCATCCGCCGCCGTCCGGCGTCACCCGGTCGTCGGTAGCGTCGGGCACCACGCCTGCGGGCAGCGTCAGGGAGACCGGGGCCCCGCTGTCGGTGCAGGTGAGGGTGAGCACGGCTGCGGCGTTGCCCGCGGCGTCCTCGACTTCGTAGCGGTTCCCCTGGGCCTTCTCGAACGTGGCGACGAGCTTCTCGGCGTAAGGGGACGTGGATCCCACTTCGATCGTGAACGAGCTCGCCGTCGGCGCGACGGCGAGCGTCGCGGTGCTCGCGACGCCGCCTTGCAAGGTGCCGCCCGCGGAATCCGCCACGTCCGCGCCCGTCGCGGCGACACGGTACGTTATATCCGCCGCGGCGAACCTCTGCGAGTCCGCGAAGTTGCGCAGCTCGATGGAGAAGCCGTCGGTTTGCGGATCGACGTAGTAGAAGGCGCCCTCGCCTTCCTCCCTCAGGTAATCGCTGGAGAAATGGAACGATTCGGCCGTCGCGACGCCCGCTTCCCGCTGCTGCAGCGCATAGCGCGCGACGGCGACGCCGGCGACCGCCAACAAGACGGCGATCGCTGCCATCGCCACAGCCGACGGCAGCCGCCTCCTGCCGGATGCGTGCCTGCGCGGACGAGCCATGGGCTTCTTCCCGCCCGTCATGAGGCCTCCCCCGCCATGGTCTGATGCGCGTCCACGCGCAGGACGACCAGATCGATCTCGTCGGCAAGGCTTTCATCGGCCCGCTCGGACGGCCAGGTAACCGTGAGCACGTAGGCGTGGGAGACCGAGCCGTAGGGGAGCAGGCCGCCGGTCCAGACGAGATCCGCGCCCGCGCCGTCAGCGCCGAGCTGCACGAGGCTCCCCTCGCCGGAAACGGGTTCCCCGGCCGCAAGCCCGTAGGACAGCGGCAGGTTCCCGGTGGTCTCGACGGAGACCGAGTACTCCTGCGCCACCTCGCTCGCCGCGCCGTCCCCGAAGCCGGCGACGGAGAACGCCACCGTGCGCGCATCGCCCGGCTTCATCCCCTTCAACCGCTCCGTCACGTCCAGCTTGCCCGAGCCGCCGGCCAAATCGAGCGCCACCGCGGCGACCGACGCCGCGCCGGCGCCCTGCACCTCTTGCACGTAGCGCGCGTACGAGACGCCGAGGATCGCGAGGCACGCGACGCCGAGGATCAGCGCGTAGCGGGCCACGCGCCCGAAACTCGGATGCCCCTCCATTCGGCGCGCCTCCTTTCCCTGTTCTGCGCGGCTGCTCATGCCTGCTCCGCGCGGATCGTCATGGACAGCAGGTAGGCGAGGCTCTCGCCGCTTCCCGCCGCCGTGTCCAGCGTGTCGTTGCCCTCGACCGGCCACGTCCAGTCCAACCGGTAGCCCGCAACGGCCTTCCCGGCGACGGCGGTTTCCAGAACCAGGCTGCCGTTCGACAACGTTCCCGAGACGGCCCGCCCCGTCTGTCGGCCGTCGGCGTCCACGGGGGTCAGCGTGAGCGCGAGGGGCAGGCAGACGTCCTCCTCGCTCAGCACGACCCTCACGCTCAACGCGGACGAAAGCGTGTTCTGCAGCTGGAAGCGATAGTACCCGGAAGACCCGGGCGCGATCTTCTCCCGTGCGCCCGCGCTGCGGTTGTAGAACAGGTCGATCGCGCCTCCCTGCGTCCAAGGGGCGAGCGCGCCGTCGCGGTCCCGCCCCCGCACGGAGAGGGAGCCGTCGGGGAGAGGGTCGTCGTCATCGCCGCCGGCCGGAGGGTCGTGCCGCTCGTCGGACGACGCGTCGCCGCCGGCCGGGGGACCGTCGCTTCCTGGAGAAGCGCTGCCGCCGCCGTTCGACGAAGGGGCATCGCTCGAAGGCGCGCCGCCGGACGGCAGCGGGATCGGCGAGGGGGAGGCGCTCTCCGAGGAGCCGCCTCCGATAGGCGTCACGGCATTGCCGCCCGAAAGGACGACGCCGCCCTCGCCGCAGCCGTGCTCCGCGCCGTCAGGCGTGAGAATCCGCCCTCCCGGCCGTATCGTGACGCCGTCCGGGAAGACCACCGTCCCGTCCGCCTCGACGACGTAGCCGCTCCCCTCCATCCCCCCGTCGAGGTAGACCACCGTGTCGTCCGACAAGATCGCCGCCGCGGCGCGCCCGTCGCTTCGGGGGATGACGATGACGCCGTCGGGCAGGCAGACGTGTCCCTTCGGCGTGACGATCGCCCCGTCGCCGACGAAGGCCGAGCCCGCGGGCGTGACGACCCGCCCGTCGGCGGTGGCGTAGGAACAGCCGGTCGACAGGACGTTGAGCACGTCCTCCCCCAGCCGAACCGTGACCTCCAACATCCTGACGTCCAGGGCGACGACGATGGCGCAGCCTCCGTCGCGCTTCCCCGCTATCGACACCCCCTGCTCGCCCTCGCTCCGGGAGATCGCAACGGCCTGCTCCGCCGCCACGGATCCGTCGGCGGCGAAGACCGTCAGGCGATGGTCGCCGAAAGGCACACCGGGGAGCAGGAACGCGCCCCGATCGTCGGTCGTCGCCGCGATCGGGTCGCTGTGCAGCTCGAGGTCCAACCCGGCTGCCGGGGAGCCGCCATCGTCCACCACCTGGCCGGCAAGGTGCACCGTCGTCCGGGCGGCCGCCTGCTGCGGGTCGAGCAGGACGGTGTCGGCGGCCTGGCCCAGAGGGCCGGTTGCGCTGCGGCCCACCAAGAAGCCCGCCATGCCGGTGGTGGCCAGCGCCAGCGCCAGCAGCAGGCCCGTGAGGACGCGGCGGCCCCTTCCGGAAGCCCCGTCGTTCCGCAAGGGGGCGTCGTTCGTGCGTTCCATATGGCCCCCTCCTTCCGGGAAGCTGGTTCTGCCGGCGGTCGGCGAGCCCCGCCCCGTGCGAAAGACGGCGGGACGGACGGTTCTATCAGGCGGCAGCCGCGTCGGTCTTCTGCGTGCCGGTGACGGTGACGGCGAAGGTTCCCGCCTTGGGGTCTTTGCCGGCGGCCGTGTCCTCGGCGTCGGCGCCCTCGGCCCATGCCCAGTAGACGGTCTCGGTGACCGACGTGCCCACATCGGCCAAGGCGATCGTGCCGTTCAAACCCTTATAGGTTCCCAGGTCGTCGATCGCGTTCTTCCTATCGCTATCCGAGTAGAACTTCAAGCCGTCGGGCATGTCGGTCAGCTTCGAGAACGCGATGGTGTAATCGACCGCCACTTCGCTTCCGTTTGCGTCGAGCTCGATGGCGAAGCTGCCCTTCGCGCCCGGAGCGATTCTGCCTTTGGCAACGCCCGTCTGAGTCTCATCGACCAGGCTGACGTCGAACTTATCCGTTGCCCCGTTCGCTGTGAAGCTCCATTTCGCGACCGTCGCGCTGCCGGTGCCGGTCACCTCGGTGGAGTACTTCGCCAGCGTGCCGCCCAGCAGGCAGGCGCTCACGAGGGCCAGCGCCAGGGCCAGCACGCCGACGCGCGCCACGTTCGATTTCCTCTTCGTCGCATTCATTGCATATCCTCGCCTTCTCTGTCGCGGGAACCGCGTTGGAGGTTCCGCCCCAGGCACGGCTCCCGTGCACCTGCGGCGCTTCTATCCCGAACGCCCCGAGGAACGTTCGGCCCTGCACGGCCCCTTGCGCGCATCCGCGGAAGGACGGCCGAAGATGCCGATCAGGGTTCGCCCTGCACCCGTCTGAGGGCCGCCAGCTCCGCTTCCAGCTGCGCGGTGCGGGCTTTCTCGGCCTTGTCCAGCCGACGTTGCCGCCAGATATCCCACGCGAAGAACAGCGCCAGCGGGCAGACGATGAACAGGACCATGCCCGGCGCGGTCTGCATGAACAGGATGGCGTTGCCCAGGCCTGCCACGCGCGCGCCGTTCCACACGCCCTGCACCTGGTCCGCCGACACCGCCAGGCGATCCTCGGCGTTGTTGGCGTCGCCTTGCGTGACGTAGCGCGGCTGCCCGTCCTCCCCCTCCGTCACGCTCGCGATGCGGTGGGTGACGGCCTTGCCCGAGGAGAGGTAGCACACCACGTCGCCCTCGCGCAACGCGGCCGGGTCGCAGCTTTCCACGAAGATCAGATCCCCCGTCTGGATCGCGGGCTCCATCGAGCCGGACAGCACCGCGACGGGCTTGATGCCGAACACGCCGGGCAGCTCGTCGGGATCGGCGAAGCTGCCCGCGATCAGGATCGCGTTGATCAGGATCACGGGGACGAACACGATGCAGAGCACGGCCCCCACCACGCCCGACGCGGCAACCCTGCCTCTTCCTCGACTCATGCGGACCCTCCTCCTGCAAGCTCCTCGCAGATCCCAACCGCCCGGAGAGGACCCGATCGAACGAAACGACCCGACACGACAAAACCAGCCCCGGGTGCAAAGCTGGCTTCGATTCGTGCAACTGGCTGGCTTTCCCCTTGCTCCGAAGGGGGCGGGCCCCTATAGCTTTGCGACGCTGCCTTCCGGCAGGTGTGCAATATGGGCGTTTGCCACATAATGAGCATTATGTGATAAACGCTGTTTTTAATGCTACCCGGGGTTCATTATGCACCCGAGCATGGGCTTTTGCAAGGTAGATTGCGCAAACGGCCCGTATCGCGACACGATCGAAGTGCGCGGGTCGCGCAGCGCGATCCCGATGGGGATGCGAAAGGCTCGCGCACGCGCCGACTCCCGCCGGGAGAGATAGCATCACATAATGCTCATTACGTGATGACCTCCCCTTACAACAGCAGGTTCAAGCGCATCAGGGAGCGGCGGCACTCCGCGTCGGTGGTCGATGTGTAGATGCGCGTGGTCTCGATGCTCGCATGGCCCAGGATGTCGGCCAGCCGAACCATGTCCCTTTCGAGCCGATAATAGGTGAGCGCGAAGAGATGCCGCAGGTTGTGGGGAAAGCACTTTCCCGCGTCGACGCCGGCAAAGGCGCACAGCGCTTTCATCTCCGCCCAGACGTTGCAGCGGTTCATCGGGTTCCCGTTCCTGGTCACGAAAACCGGGCCCGAAGCGATGCCCTTCCGACGGCAATACCTCAGCAACGCCTTGCAGAGCTTCTCAGGCAGGAAAACCGTCCTCTCCCTGCCCTTGTTCGCCACGCGCGCCGCACCCGCGCGGAGGGCCTCCACCGTGATGAAGCGATGCTCGCTCACCCGGATGCCCGTGCTGCAGATCGTCTGAAGCAGCAGGTCGAGACGATCTTTCTTCTTGGCCCGAGCGGCGCGCACAAGCCTTTCGTACTCGCCTTGCGTGAGCTCCCTGCGGCGGTCTCGAAACGTGAGCCGTTGCACTTTGACGAGTTTGACCCGCAGATCCTCCCTGCGGCAGAATCGGAAGAACCGGTTCAGCGCCACCAGCATGCTGTTCATGCTCGTGGATTTGTATTTTCCCGACAGCATCCTCTTGTAGTCGACGATCATGCCCTTCGAGAACGCCGTCTCTCCGGGATAGTAGGCGAACAGGGCCCGAACGTCCCTTACGTACTTCTCGATCGTGCTCGCCGAGCGCTCCTCGCCAACAAGGTACAGCCTGAACCGGTCCAACTGCTTCTCGTCTAAAGTAGATGCCCCCATCATGATCCTCCTCGGAAAACGGCGCGGTGTCGAGCGGGTCGCTCATCGCTACTTATACCACGCACCCCGCCTGCGGGCGGGGTGCGTGGCGAGGGAGGGCGCCTACTTCCCGAGGTACTCCTTGATGGAGCCGACCGCCATCATGCCGGTGGTCAGGGCGTAGCCGCAGGTTGCCCCCACGTAGTCGGTGTAGGGGTAGGAGAAGTACCCGCCGCTGTCCTGGCCGGCGACGAACAGGCCCCGCGGCGACGGGGCGTTCGCCTCGTCGAGCGCCTGCATGCGCTCGTTCACCTTGATGCCGTTGTACGTGCCGTCGATGGGCGACACGACGCGCACCGCGTAGAAGGGGCCCTCCTCGAGCGGATGCAGGAGCTCCGCCCGCTTCCCGAACAGGGCGTCCTCACCCGAGGCCACCACGGCTTGGTAGTCGGCCAGAGAGCGCGCGTACGTGTCGGCGTCGAACCCGGCCAGCTCGCCCAGCTCTTCCAGCGTGTCGGCCTTCCATGCCTGGCCGTGGGCCAGCGCCGCGTCCATCTCGGCCTGCAAGGTGTGGTACGACGGCACGAGGATGCGCTCGCGCATCTTGTACTCGGCGATGATGTCCTCGCCGAGGATCTCGTGCACGCCGCTGGTCAGCAGCTTGTCGAAATCGGCCTGCGTGAACACGATGTAGCTCGACCCCACGCGGCGCATGCCCGACGCGCCGCGCGCGAGGGCGTGCGTGATGCAGAACGACTCGTCCATGTACCGGTTGCCCGAGGGATCGAGCATGAGGAAGCCGGTCTGGTTCAGGAACTTCATGTACCCCGCGTAGAAATCGAGGACGTCGTTGCTGCAGAACTCGGCGAGGTGGGGCGACACGTCGGACGAGAGCGTCGCCCCTTCCTTGCGGCACATCGAGATGCCGTCGCCCGTGTTCGACGCGACGCCGTTGAGGTAGAAGTCGGACGATCCCAGGATGTCCCGCTGCATGGCGGCGTTGCCGCCGAACCCGCCCGTGCACACGAGCACCGTCTTCGCCTTCACGCTCACCGCGGTCCCGTCCTGCCGGGTGGCCGTCACGCCGGCCACCGCGCCGTCCTCCACGACGAGCGCGTCGGCGCGCGTGCTCATCAGCAACGTCGCACCGCCCGGGATGATGAAGGTGTCCCACAGCACCTGGAACTTCTCGCGGCCCTTGCCGTAGTCGTGCGCGATGCTCGTGCCCTCGGTGGCCTTCGGCGCGGAGAACCCCTTCTGCCCCGTCTGCTCCCAATGGTCTTGCAGCCAGTCGATCATCTCGCCGGAATGGGACAGCACGTTGTAGGTGAGGCTCGCGTCGGTGCGCCAATAGTAGTAGTCCATCATGTTCGAGAACACCTCGTCGACGGTCACGTGGTTGCCGACCGACTCGTCGAGCCTGCTTCCCACGGCCAGCGCGCCCGTCGCGCACGACCCCTCGCCCGAGATGCGGGCCGTCTTCTCGAGCACCACGACGGAGAGGCCCTCTTCGACGGCTTTGAGGGCGGCCGTCGTGCCCGCCGTGCCGGCGCCGACGATGCACAGATCGGCTTCGTAGGCCTCCGCGCCGTCGACGTGCGGCGTCGCCTTCGCGAAGCACGCCGTGTTGGCCCCCGCCTGCTCGAGCGCCTTGGCGCACGCCGCCGTGATGGCCGACGCCGTCAGCGTGGCGCCGGTGACCGTGTCCACGAACAGCGACTGCTGCTCGACGATGTCCTTCGGGGTGCGCTCCACGGCCGGCTCGAAGAACCCGGGCGTGTCCGAGCACGACAGCACCTCCACCGACAGGATGCTCGACGCGTCGACGGACACCTGGACGCGCACCGGCTCGATGTCCGCCGGGCACCCGAAGCGCTCGCCCTCGATGCTCCCCTTCTTCCACTTCCCGTACGCCTCGCCCTCGTACGTCCCCGGCGTCATGCTCTGCGAAAGCGCCGAGGCGTCGAACGGCGGCAGGTCCTTGGGCGACGCGCCCGCCTGCTTGACCGCATCCGACACGGCGTTGAGCACCGCTTGCGATGACAGCGTCGCGCCGGACACGGTGTCCACCTCGACGCTCTGCGATTCCACGATGGCGCGCGGCAGCACGGTGAGCGGCACGTAGCTGATGTCCTCGGTTTCGGAATGCCCGGTCACCTCGACGGCCTCGATGCGGTCGGCGGCGAACGTCACCTCCACGGTGACGTCGCCGTGCTTGCCCGCGGCCGATGCCGTATACGTTCCGGGATCGAACGACGCGGAGCCGCGCGCCGACGCCTGCTCCGGCGCGCACCCCGACAGCGCGGCCATGCCGCTCGCGCCCAGCAGGCCCAAGCCCGTGACGCCGACGACCCCCTGCAAAAAGCTCCTCCTGCTCAACGGGCTTCCCGTGCCCTCGTGCGCGATCGATTCCTCCATGATTGCTCCTCCTTGCCGAAACGGTTTCCCTACGCGCCGCATCATGGGGGATCGGCGGCGCGCGGGCCTCCCCTGCGATTGACGGATCGCCGCGAACCCCTCATCACTAACTGATGAATTCCCTTGCGGGCGGGGGTTTCGAAACCGTCGTCGACGTCGCCCGAGCGCGATCTGCGCTATAGTGGTACGCATCGAAGGAGGGGGCGTACCACCGATGCACGACATTCGCGAAACACCCGCCGAGGGCGGCGGGCGCCGGCCGGCGAGCCCGCACGGCCCGATGGCGGCCGTCGTCGTCGGCATGGCCTGCTTCTGGCAGCTCTTCAGGTACACGAACCTGAAGAGCATGCTGCCCCTCGACGCAGGGGCCTTCGCAGCGGGCCACCTCGAAGCCGCATCCCCCGTCACCGCGTTCTACGCCGTCATGCTGGCGCTCTCGCTCGTCGCGCTCGCAAGCGGGCGGCTGCTCGACGCGTGATCGCGGCCGCGGGCGGCGCTCATCGTCTGCGCTTCGTCCTCGCTGCTCTCCTCGGCCCTGATCCTGCTGAAAGGGGCCGGGTTCTCCCCTTCCGGTGCGTATATGCTGCTGGGAGGGATCGCCCTTCTGGCGGTCGCCCTGTCGTTCGTCGTGCTCGCCTCCGCGTGGGCGCGCGCGTGCGCCTCGCTGGCCGGCCCCGACCCGAAGCGCCTCGTGTTCGTCCTGTGCGCGTCCTCGCTCGTCAGCTTCGTCGTGTCCCTCGGGTTCTCCATCGGCGAGCCCAGCTTCGAGCTGCTCGTCGCCATCGCCCCGCTCTGCTCCGCCGCCTGCCTCGCGCTCTCCGTCGGAGGGGCGCCCCGCGCCGAGCCGGCGGGAAGCGCCTTCGACGAGCTGCCGCGGCACCTGCTGCCGGTGCTGATCGCGCTGCTGCTGATCATCGTGTGCGTCAAGGGGCTGGGCGACGTGCTCTACTCGACCGGCGCGGACTCCGCCTTGTACCTCAAGCACTTCATCACGGTGAGCGAGCTCGTCGCCATCATGTCGGTGTGCCTGTTCGCCTCGGGCATGAGCAGGTTCGCGCTCCTCGGCTGGGTCGTGCTCGTGGGCGGCGTGGTTTCCGGCCTCGGGCTGCTGTTCTTCTTCTCCAACTCGTCCTCCGCCTTCCAGTTCGGCCTGGGGACCATCGCCGCGGCGAAGACGTGCCTGGAGCTCTTCGTGTTCGCGCTGGTGGCATGCTTGGACGGCAAGCGGGCGCCGCGCTCGATCGTCGTGCTGCTGCTGGTTCCCGAAGGCGTCTCGTACATGCTGGGATGCGGGCTTCTGCCCCTGGCGGCGGCAGCGAGCGGCTCGTCGGCCTTCGAGTGGTTCGCGGTCCTGTCCCTGGGCGCGGGCATCGCCATCGCCGTGTCGGCGTTCCTGGTCATGAGCTCGCTGGCGCTCAAGGGGCTGGGCGACGACGGCCGGGGGCGCGAGGGGGCCGAGGAGGGCGCGAGCGCCGCGGACGCGAACGACGAGGCGCTGTTCGACGGTATCGCGGAGGAGTTCGGGCTGACGAAGCGCGAGCGGGAGACGGCGTACCTCTTCTTCAAGGGATACAGCACCAAGCGCATCGCGGAGCTGCACTTCGTCTCGCTCAACACGACGCAGAGCCACCTGCGCAGCACCTATCGCAAGATGGGGATACACAGCAGGCAGGACCTCATCGACCTGGTGGCGCGCACGTCGGGGGACTAGCGCCCGGCGCCCTACCCCCGCGCGGTGACGCGCAGCACCCAGTCGAGGAAGGCGCTTCGGGGGTCGGTGCCGCTCTTCATGGCGCGCTCCGTGTCGCGGGACGCGACGATGGCGCGGCGCAGCTCGGCGGCGGTGAAGCCGCGGGCCCAGTTCACGTGGTTCTTCACGCGCCAGTCGGGCGCCTTGAGGGCGGCCGCCACGCCGCGGGGGTTGCCGCGATCGGCCATCGAGCGCGCGCAGACGAGCTCGCGCAGGCGCGTGGTGCACATGGCGAGCAGCGCGTGGGGCGACACCGAGTCCATGCGGCCCAGGTACAGCAGGCACTTGCGCACGTCGCGCGCCGCGAAGGCGTCGACGAACTCCCAGGGCTTCACCTCGGCGGTGCGGCTGACCATCTCGACGATCTCGTGCTCGTTCACCGCGTCGGTGCCGCGATGCGCGAGCGCGATCTTCTTGATCTCGCTGTCGAGGTGCACCGTGTCCTCGCCCACGAGGTCCACGAGCTTGGCGGCCGCGCCTTCGGTGAGCGTGACGCCGTGGCCCACGGCCATCGAACGCACCGTCTTGGGCAGCTCGTAGCGCTTGAGCGGCGCGCAGTCGATGACGGCCGTCTTGCCGCAGGCGGCCACCGCCTTGTACAGGCGCGTGTTCTTCGCCAGCTTCTCGGCGACGAGCGCCAGCACGGTGGTCTCGTTCGGGGACCCCAGGTAGCCCACGAGCTCCTCGGCGTCGGCCTTCTTCAGCTTGTCGGCCGCCCGCACCTCCACGAGGCGCACGGGGCTCGCGAACGGCACGGTGTTGCAGGCCGTGACGATGTCGCCGCCGAGCGCGGTCTCGCCGTTGAACTCGTCGGCGTTGAACGACAGGTCGCCCATCGCGGACAGGCGCGCGCGGAGGCGCTTCATGACGGTATCGCGCTTGAGCGCATCCTCGCCCACGATGAGGTAGACGGGCAGCAGCGGCGCTTCTTGTTTTTTCTGGGTAGCCATGCCGTCCATTCTAGCGCAGCGTCCGGACGTCGATCCGGTCGTCGGCCAATTTGCATGAAACATCCCCCTGCTCGTCGGTGCGGTAGATGTGCGCGCCCGCCGCGTCGAGGCGCGCGAGGGTTTCGTCGGTCGGGTGGCCGTAGCGGTTGTTCGCGCCTGCGCTGACCAGCGCGATGCGCGGCGCGAGGACGGCCGCCTCCTCGTCGTCGAGGGCGTTCTTCGACCCATGGTGCCCCACCTTGTAGACGTCGACGGCCCCCACGAGCCCCGCGTCGATGAGCGCGCGCAGCTGCTCGTGCTCGGCGTCCCCGGTGAACAGCGCGCGCCAGTCGGGCACGCCGTCGTCGTCGAGGTCGGCGTCGGCGACGAGGCACACGCTGTCGGCGTTACCGCCCTCGTCGACGAACCGTTCGGGCCATACCACCCGAAGGTCGAACGCGCCCACCTCGAGCACGTCGCCCTGCCGCAGGCCGGCCACGCCCCCCTCGCCCGCGAGCGCGCGGGCGTCGGCGACCAGCCCTTCGCACGCCGCGCAGCCGCAGGCGAGCGCATCCTGCGCCACGAGCACGCGCCGCACGTCCACGATGCCCGCGAGCGAGGCGAGCGCGCCCATGTGGTCGTCGTCGCCGTGGGTGATCACCACCGCGTCGAGGCGGTACACGCCATGGCGGGCCAGCGCCTCGCGCAGCAGGCGCTCCTGGTTGCCCGTGTCGATGAGCACGGCCGCCCCGCGGCTGCGCACGACGAACGCGTCGCCCTGGCCCACGTCGAGCATGACGATCTCGTCGCCCGCGAGGCGCGGCGCCACGGCGACGGCGGCCGCCAGGGCGCTGGCCGTCGCCGCGACGACGGCCAGCGCGAGGCGGCGGCTCGGACGCGGCCAGGCGAGCCACAGCCCCGCCGCGCACGCCGCCGACGTCGCGAGCGCGGCGGCCAGCGGCACGGCCGCGGGAACGCTGGCGCAGGGAACGCTCGCGAGCGCCCGCACGACGGCGGTGAGCGCGGCGGCGGCGACCGACGCGAGCCCGATCAGCACCGGGGCCGCCGCGGGAACGGCGACGCCGCCCAGCACCGCCACGAGGCCGCCCGCGCACACGAGAGGGAACAGCGGGGCGGCCGCCACGTTGGCGAGCGGCGCCACGAGGGGCAGCTGCGAGAACAGCGACGCGGCGAGCGGCGTGGCCGCGAGGCTTGAGGCGGCCGTGAGCGCGAGCGCCTCCCGCGCGAGGCGCGGCGCGCGCGGGAGGCAGCGCGCGATCCACGCCTGGCAGAGCCCGGCGAACAGCACGATGCCGAGCGTCGAGAGCGCCGACAGCGCGAACGACACCGACAGCGCCGTGCGCGGGCCCAGGGCGATGCAGCCGATCATGCACACGGCGAGCGCGCTAAGCGCCGCCGGCCGGCGGCGCGCCGTGAACGCGAACATGCCGGCGAAGGCCATGACGGCCGCGCGCACGGCCGAGGGAGGGGCCGCCGCCAGCACGAGGAAGCACAGCAGGAGCGCCGCCTGCACCGCGATCCCCGCGCGTCGGGGGACGCGCAGCACGCGCAACAGCGCCGCCGCGCACCCGGCGACGATGGACAGGTGCGCGCCCGACACCGCCACGAGGTGCGCGAGCCCGCTCGCCTGGTACGCGGCGTACGCGTCCCCTTCGTCGAGCGCGCCGCGCCACCCGCACACGAGCGCCGCCAGCACGGCGCCGCCGTCGCCGCGCCCCTCCTCGGCGAGCAGGTCGATCGCCCGGTTCCGCAGCCCTGCGAGCGCGCCGAGCGCATCGGCCCGCTCGCAGGGCTGCGCCTGGCGCACGGTTCCCTCGAGCACCGCTCCTTGCCGCCAGCAGTACGACGCCGACGCGCCCGCGGGCGCGGAGAACGCGACGTCGGCTTCGAACACGTCGCCGTAGCGCGGCGCCTCCGCGTCCGCGTCGAAGCGCAGCCGCACGAGCGTCGCGCCGATGCCGGGCACATCGACGTTCGCGAAGCACGTCGCGCCGTAGAGGCCCGCCGAGCCGTCCGCCGCGGCCTCGAACCGCCATCGGCCCGAAACGCCGTCCCCCTGCAGCTGCGCCTCGTGCTGCACCGCCGCGCATCCGCCCGCGCAGGCGACGCCGAGCGCCGCGCCCAGCAGCGTCGCCCAGGCAAGCGGCGCCGGCAACCGCCACAGCGCGAGCGCGCATGCGACGCTCGCGAGCGCGCCCGCCGCCCCTGCGGCGACGCACGCGGGCGCGTCCCAGGATTCGGACGCGGCCAGCACCGCCGCGCACGACGCCCACAGCGCGAGCGCGCAACCCAGGACGGGGGGAAGGGCCGGGCGCGGGGGAAACGCGGCCGCCCCTTCCCCCGCGGCGCGCCGGCTCACCCCACGCATACGAGATCGGCCAGGTCGGCGAACTTCTTGTCCCCGATGCCCGAGACGCGCTTGAGGTCCTCCACCGTGCGGAAGGGCCCGTTCGCCTCGCGGTCGGCCACGATCTTCTCGGCCGTCGACGGGCCCACACCCGGCAGCGCGTCGAGCTCGGCGGCCGTCGCCCTGTTGAGGTTCACCTTGCCGCCGGCCGAGGACGCGCCGGTCGCGCCGCCTCCCCCGTCCGGCGCCGCGCCTGCGGCGGCGTCCGCCTCCTCCAGCGACGGCACGACGATCTGCTCGCCGTCCACGAGCACGCGCGCCAGGTTGAGCTCGTCGCGCGCCGCCCCCTCGGCGAACCCGCCGGCCGCGTCCACCGCGTCCTGCACGCGCGCGCCCTCCTCCAGCTCGCGCACGCCCGGCTCGGCCACGGCGCCGCCCACGTGCACGACGATCGTCGACGCGGGCTCGGATGCGCCCTCCCCCGCGCCGGCGTCGCCGTCGACCGCCAGCACGCCCTCGTCGCGCGACAGCGAGAACCCGTCCGCCGTCCCCGCCTTGACCAGCGCGGTGCCCGCCGCGATCAGCACGATCGCCGCGAGCGCCGTCACGCCCACGAGCACCGGGAGGCGCACGCCGCTCAGGTGCGCCTTCGCCCGCCACGATTCCGCCTGTTCCACGAACCCCATGCCGCCTCCCGCGCCGCCGCCGTCTCCTCCCTTCCATGATAGCGACCCGGTCTTACGCGCCGATGGCGCAGATCCAGCGAAACGCGCCGGGTTTTCGCACGCGCTTCCCACGCGCGTCCAACGCCGATCCCACGCGCCTCCGACGCCGATCCAACGCGGTTTCCACGTCCCGCACCGGCGGATCCCACGCGGATACCACGCGGATACCACGCGGATACCACGCGAAAGGATCGCCCCGGTCGGGCTCCCTGCGCGTCTCAAGGCATAAGAACAGATGTTTCACGTGAAACATCGCATCCCGCCATGTGGAATCCCACCGCGCAAACAAGGTGGAGGGAGAGAGGAAGAGGACTTCCTCGATCGCGTTGCGAAGATGCGCGACGGGACGTCAGCGCACGTCCGAGCGCCGCTTCCCAGAAGCTGCACGCCGAACGGCCGTCGATGGGCGCTGATCGTCATTGCGAACAGATGTTTCACGTGAAACATTCCGCGCCGGCGGCGCGGCGGGTCTTGCGCCGGCCGCGCGGCGCGTGTTGGCAAGCGCGAGATGATGCTCGCGAGATGCAGGGTGCGGAAACACGGCGCGCGAGGCGCGGGAGCACGAGATCGCGGGGCGCAGGAGCTCAGGAGCTCTCCGGGCGCAACGCAAGCGGCGCCCCGGGAGATCCCGGGGCGCCGCTTGCGAGCCTCTGCGATCCGCGCGCTTAAGAGGCGCGCTTCTTCTTCGGCTTGTAGGCGGGGCACGCGTAGTCGCGCACCTCGGCCGCATCGGCGATCTCGCCCACCCATCGCTCGATGGGCAGCGGCGCCTCGGCCTCGAGCACTACCGAAAGCTTGGCGTGCGTCTCGGGGCTGCGCGGCATGAACAGCGTGCAGCAGTCGGGCGCGTCCTGCGACGAGATCTCGAAGGTGCCCAGACGCTCGGCCTCCGCGATGATCTCCAGCTTGTCGGTGCCGATCAGCGGGCGGAAGACGGGCATGTCCACCGCCGCGTCGGTGCAGCGGATGTTGTCGAGCGTCTGCGAGGCCACCTGTCCCAGGCTCTCGCCGGTCACGAGCGCGCCGGCGCGCTCGCGGCGTCCCAGCTCCTCGGCCACCTTGAACATGAGGCGGCGGTACATGATGACGCGCAGCTCGGGCGGCACGGTCAGCGCGATCTCGCGCTGGTAGTCGCCGAACGGCACCGTGTACACGCGCGCGATGCAGCCCGTGCGTTCCAGCACCTGCGCGATGTCGTCCACGAGGTACTCGCTGGCGTCGGATGTTTGCGGGCGCCCCGAGAAGTGCACGCCGATGCACACCGCGCCGCGGCGCGCGAGCTTCCAGGTGGCCACCGGCGAGTCGATGCCCGACGACAGCAGGCTCATCACCAGCCCCGAGCTGCCCACCGGCAGGCCGCCCACGCCCGGCAGCGAGCGCGCGTACGCGTACGCCGCGTTCTGCACCACTTCCACGCCCACGGTCAGGTCGGGCTTCTTCATCTTCACGGCCTTATCGGGGTACGCCGCGCACAGCGCCGAGCCGATGATCTGGTTCATGTCCATCGAACCCGTGGCGAAATCGGTGTGGTTGCGCCGCGCCGCCACCTTGAACGTGTCGAACGGGCCCGCCTCGGCCATGGCGGCGAGCGCCGCCTCCGTCATGACGTCGAGGTCGCGCTCGCACTTGAACCCGCACGACACGCGCGCCACGCCCGGCACCTTGCCGATGACGTCGGCCGCCTCCTTCGCCGTCTCCCAATCGGTGCCCTCGCGCAGGAACACGCACAGGCGCCCCGCGATGCGGTGGATCGTGACCACAGGAAACGGCTTCAACAGCGCCTCGAGGTTCTTGAGCAGCCTCATCTCGAACGTGGAGCGGTTGTGGCCCTTGAGCCCGATCTCATGGTAATGGACCAGGCAGATGCGTTGGAATTCAGTCATGGACGGACCTTGTCTTTCCGGATGCGGACACAGCAAAGCCGCGCCGGGGTTCCCGGCGCGGCTGAATGACGCGATTCAGGCCGATCGGCGAGCGAGGGCCTAGTGGTAGTTGACGTCGATGGAGTTCGGATCGTACGACACCTCGCCGCGGGCGACCTCGTTGAAGGCGAGCGACAGCGGCTTCTTGTCGGCCGCGCGGGCGATCTCGACCGCCGTCTGCAGCTGGATGGCGCGGTCGCGCTGGCCGCGCATCATGTCGTTGATGTCGTGCGCGCGCTTCGAAGCGAGAGCGCACAGCAGGAAACGATCGTTGTCGGTCTCGTTCAGCAGGACGTCGATCTTCGGTTCGATAATGCTCATATGCGTGTTAACCTCGTATTTTCTCGGCTTGTTCGTTGACGTAGCCCACCAATGCGCGGACGGCTTCGTCCAAATCGTCGTTTACCAGCCGTATATCATACTCCATTTTGCGGGAAAGCTCCACCCGCGCCGTTTCCATGCGGGTCGCGATAGCCTCGTCGCTCTCGGTCCCGCGTCCGCGCAGGCGCGCTTCGAGCACGTCGAGCGAAGGCGGTTCGATGAAGACGAGGTGCGCCGCCGGGAACTTCTCGCGCACCTGGAACCCTCCCTGGACGTCGATTTCCAGGATGACCTGATCGCCGCGCGCGATGTGCTCCTCGACGGTGGCGCGGGGCGTGCCGTAGCAGTTGCCCCCGTACGTCGCCCATTCCAGCAGACCGTCGCATGCGACGAGCTGCTGGAACTCCTCCGAGGACGCGAAGCGGTAATGGACGCCGTCCACCTCGCCCTCGCGCGGCGCGCGCGTGGTCACCGACATGGACACCCATGCATCGGGGACCTCGCGCACAAGTCGGGCCACCAAGGTGCCTTTGCCGGCACCCGATGGCCCTGAAATGACGAACAGATTGCCGTGGCGCATGGACGCGATTAGCCCAAGCGCTCCAGCAGGGCGGTCTGCTGACGCTCGCCCAGACCGCGCAGACGGCGGCTCTCGGCGATCTGAAGCTCTTTCATGATCTTCTCAGCCTTGGCCTTGCCGTAGCCGGGAAGCGTCTCGATGAGGGTGGAGACCTTCATGCGACCCACAACCGGATCGTTCTTCATTTCAAGAACCTTCTCGAGCGTGAGCTTGCCGGACTTCAGGTCGTCGCGAACCTCGGCGCGCTTGATGCGAGCCGCCTTCGCCTTCTCCAAAGCCGCCTGACGCTCTTCAGGGCTGAGTTGAGGAATAGCCATCGTTTTCTCTCCTTCTGTTCCAAAAGCGATGTCGTGATACTATCACGCATTCGCCCACTTCACCTTGTCTTTTACCACAAATCCCAAAAATTTCAGCGCGCGGTCACACATTCTAGAAGCAGTTGGGCCCTTTGTCGATAGTTCGTCGCCTAACCGTCATTTTACCTGACCGGACGGGCAACGCCGACGAAAGCCTACAATTCCGCCACGATGGCCGCGAACGCGGCCGCCGGATCGGCCGCCTGCGTGATGGGGCGTCCGATGACGATGTGCGACGCGCCGTTCTCGAACGCCTGGGCCGGCGTGGCCACGCGGCTCTGGTCGCCCTTGTCGCTGCCTGCGGGGCGCACGCCCGGCGTGACGATGTAGGCGTCGGGACCCAGGATGTCGCGCAGGCGCGCGGCCTCCTGCGGCGAGGCGACCACGCCCGAGATGCCGGCGCGCTTCGCCTGCTCGGCCAGCACGACCACCTGGTCGGCCATGGCGCGGCTCACGCCCGTCTCGGCGAGCGCCGCGTCGTTCATGCTGGTGAGCACCGTGATGCCCAGCGTCGCCGGCACGCCGTGGCCGTACTCGGCCGCCGCGCGCTCCGCGCCCTTCTGGGCCGCCGCCATCATGTCGACGCCGCCCACCGTGTGCATGGTCAGCATGTCGGCCCCGCTGCCGGCGGCGGCGTACGCGGCGCCCTCCACCTGGTGCGGGATGTCGTGGAACTTGAGGTCGAGGAATACCTTGAAGCCGCGCTCCTTGAGCGCGTACACGATGGCCGGGCCGTTCGCGTAGAACAGCGTCATGCCCACCTTCATCCACGTCGCCTTGCCCTGCAGCTGGTCCGCGAGATCGAAGGCCTCCTCGATGCCGCAGTCGAGCGCCACGATCACGCGGTCGCGCGCGGGCACCTCTTCGAACGAACTCACCATTCCAAAGCTCCTATCAGTTGCCGCACGTCGTCAATGCCGTGCCTTTCGCAATACTGCGCTATTCCGTCGATGATTTCAACCGTGGCGTGCGGATTCACGAAATTCGCGGTGCCGACGGCAACCGCCGTGGCCCCGGCCAGCATGAACTCCACCGCGTCGGTTGCGCACGAGATGCCGCCCATGCCCAAGATGGGCACGTCGACGGCCTGATGGACCTCCCACACCATGCGCAGCGCCACGGGCTTGACGGCGGGGCCGGACAGCCCGCCCACGCCGCGCGCGAGCTGCGGGCGGCGGCGCTCCGCGTCGATGGCCATGCCCAGAAGCGTGTTGATGAGCGACAGCGCGTCGGCGCCGGCGCCCACGGCGGCGCGCGCGATCTCGGCGACGTCGGTGACGTTCGGCGTGAGCTTCACGATGAGCGGGCGCTTCGTGGCGGCGCGGCAGCGCGCCACCACGGCCTCCACGCTGTCCGTGCACGTGCCGATGGTCATGCCGCCCGCGTCCACGTTCGGGCACGAGATGTTCACCTCGTAGGCGTCCACCGGCGCGTCCTCGAGCGCCTCGATCACCTGGACGTACTCGTCGAAGCTGTGGCCCGACACGTTCACGACGACCGTCGCGCCGCGCTCGGCCAGCCACGGCAGGTCGCACTCCTTCAGGTGCGCGACGCCGGGGTTCTGCAGCCCGATGGAGTTGAGCATGCCCGAGGGCGTCTCGGCGATGCGGGGGCTGGCGTTGCCCTCCCAGCCCCTCAGCGACACGCCCTTCGTCGTGACGGCGCCCAAGCTGGCCACGTCCACGAAGTCGCCGTACTCGCGTCCGGCGGCGAACGTGCCCGACGCCACGGTCACGGGGTTCTTCATCTTGAGGCCGCCCAGGTTCACGGCGAGCGCCACGTTCGTCGGCGCCGTCGTGAGCGGCAGCGCGTTCTCGATCCCGGCCATCTACCACACCACCTTCCGCGCATCGAACACGGGGCCGTCGACGCACGCCCGCTGCTTGCCGTCCACCGTGTCCACCACGCACGACAGGCAGGCTCCGACGCCGCATGCCATGCGCTTCTCGAGGGAGACCTCGCAGGGCACGCCCGCCTCGGCAGCCATGCCGGCCACGATCTTCATGAGGGGTTCGGGACCGCACACGGCCAGGTAGCCGTAGGGCTCGCCCGCCTCGGCGGCCTCGGCCAGCGCCTCGGCGACGAGCGAGGTGCAGAAGCCCTCGCGGCCGAAGCTGCCGTCGTCGGTGGCGCAGCGCGGCGGCGCGTCGAGCAGCGCCTCGTAGCGCGCGCGGCACGTGAGCGCGGTCTCGGTCTGCGCGCCCAGCACGACGTCCGTGCGCACGCCTGCGCTCACGAGCGATTCGGCCAGCATGAACAGCGGGGCCGCGCCCACGCCGCCGCCCACGAGCAAGGCGCGCCGCGCGTCGGGCGCCGGCTGCCACGTGCGGCCCACCGGGCCGACGAGCTCGACGTCGCCGGCCAGCGGGCCGTCGGCCGCGAGGCCCGTCATGTGCGCGCTGCCGAAGCCCACCGCCTGGTAGAGGATCTCGAGCGTGCCGGCGTGCGCGTCGCGCGCGTACACCGAGAACGGGCGGCGCAGGATGTGCGCCTCCATGCCCGGCACCAGCATGTGCACGAACTGCCCCGGCTCGACGGAAGCCGCGATGCCGGGCGCGTCGAGCGTCATGAGGTAGAGGTTCGGGCCCACGCACGCGTTCCCCCGCATGCGCGCCCGTTCGTTGACGAGTGCCACGTTCCTGCCTTTCACTCCTCGCCGCCGCCCTCGCGAGCGGCGCCGCGCGTTTTCGTCTCTCGGCCGTCGATTGTATCATCTGCGCGCGCGACGCACGGCTGACAAGCCAAAATGCAAGGAATGTGCACGCCGGGGGCGCGGATGCGCCCGCCGGCGCGACGGACGGCGCGAACGGCAGCCCCTACCGCCTGCGGCGCACGGGGGCGCAGGCGTGGCGAGGGCGCGCGGCTCGGCGCTCCTCGTGCCAGCGGAACGCGAGCGATACGAGCAGCCACGCCGCGACGGCCGCGAGCGCGCCCACGAGGAAGCCGGCCAGCACGTCGGAGGGATAGTGCGCCACGAGGTAGCAGCGGGCCGCGCCCATGACCAGCATGACGAGCGAGCCGCCCAGCACCGTCTTCCAGGTTCGGCGCACCAGCATGAGCGCCACCATCGCCGCCGAGGCCGCGGTCATGTGCCCGGAGGGGAACGAGAACCCGTCCTCGGGCGCGGCGCCGGCGAAGCGCCACCAGTCGAGGAGGAGCGCGGACGACTCGAACGGCCGCGGCCGCGCGACGAGGTCCTTGAGCACGATGTTCGTGGCGAGCGCGCCCAGGCAGATGGCGACGAACATGACCGCGCCTGCACGTCGCGTGCGCCTTAACGCCATGAGCGCGAGGGCCAGCGCGAAGAAGCACGCGCCCTTCTCGCCCACAAAGCTCACCGCCTCGAACAGCGGCGTGAGCGCGAAGCCCCCGCATTCTGCGAGCGCGTGCAGCGCCCCCAAGATCGTCGTATCGAACGCGGCGAACGCATCGTTCAGCCACGCGGCCATCAGGGTCGTTTCCATCGAGCCGTCCTTTCGTCTCACGGATGTCGCGGGGGTCCTTGCGGGCCCCGCCGAGCCTCCATGAAACGATGCGCGCCGCCCGGCGGCAAGCCACGATGCGTCGCACGGGCGACACGGTGCGTGGCCTCCGCCGCCGACCAGGGGTTACGAGCGCAGGATACGGTAGCCGACGACGGCCTTCGCCAGGAACAGCGCGAACGCGAGCGTGGTTGCGTAGGGCTGCATGGTGGAAACGAACAGATCGACGGCGACCGCCTGCACCGCGAACCCGACGAGGGCGACGACGCGCGCCGCGCGGCGCGGCCCCGCGACGGCCAGCGCGACCTCCACCGCGCCCACGAGCACGAGCGAGACGATGGCCGACGCCATGACGGCGAACGACACGCCGAAATCCACGGACGCGCCGTAGTCGGCCAAGCTCGCCATGCGCACGAACGAGCCGTCGTCCACGCCGTACAGCGGCAGGAACGCAAACACGACGGCCAGCATGTCGAGCAGGCCGAACGACAGCATGCCGCCGCTGCGCGCCGACGAGCGGCGCTCGTCGCGGGCGAGCACGATGAGGTCGTCGGTGGACAGGAGGTCGTCCACCGACACGTCGAACAGGCGCGCGACGGCCTGCAGCGAGTCGAGGTTGGGCGAGCCGCCGCCCGTCTCCCACTTCGACACGGCCGTGCGCGACACGTACAGCTTGGCGGCAAGCTGCTCCTGGGTCAGGCCGCGCTCGGTGCGCAGCGCTTTCAGCTTCTCTCCGAAATCCACGGGACGCGCCCCCTTTCAGGCTCCCAAGATGGCGGAGCCGCGGCGCTCCGGCAAGACACGATTCGTGTCATCGCCCGTCCTCGCTGGTCGCAGGCTTGCGCGCGACCGCGCAGATCGTCGGGCTCGCATCGTCGAAGGGCGCGCCCGCCGCGTCGCCGACCAGCTCCGCCACCTCGAAACCGGCCGCCTCGAGCTCAGCCGAGAGCGTCGCGGGCGCGAAGTACGTGTTCCACAGATGATAGGCCGTCGCGCCTTCGGGCGCGATCACCGCGATCTGCTCGAGCGACACGGCGTCGGAGAAGCGGACGCATCGCTGCACCTCGAGGTGCGGGCCCGGGTTCCAGAACCCGCCTGCGGGATGCTCCTCCCACGTCGTGCGCTCCTCGAAGACCTCGAGCTTGCGCTGCGAGAACACGTCGAGCACGAGCGCGCCGCCCGGCCGCAAACGCTCGCGGACACGGCACAGCGCGACGCGGCGCTCGTCGGCCGACAGCGCGCCGTAGTCGCAGTAGATCATGACGGCGATGTCGAAGGTCCCGTCCAGATCGAGCTCAAGGTAATTCCGGCATCGGTAGTCGATGGCGAGACCCTGCTCGTCCGCGGAGCCTCGCGCATGGCCGAGCGAGCGCGGCGAGAGGTCGACGCCCGTCACCGCGTAGCCCGCGCGCGCGAAGCGCTCGGCGTACAGCCCGGGCCCGCAGCCCAGGTCGAGCAGGCGCGGATGCGTCGCCGGAGGCGCCGTGGCGCGTATCCAGTCGACGGAGCGGTCCATGAACGCGAAGCTGCGGCTGGCACCCTCGAACGCGGAATCGAGATGCGCCGCCAGCATGCCGCGCGAGATATGCTCGTCGTCCCAGAACGCCGCGCCGGTACGTTCGTACAGCTCGGGCGTTCTCATCAGGTCGTGCAGGTCGTCGTACAGCGTCACGGGCGCTCCTTCTTCGGCGGTTGCTTCGACGTTCGTCGTGCCATTCTATCATCTGGTATCATGCTGCCCCTGAGAGCATGACGCACCGCGACCGAAGGAGTTCCGTGGAGAAGCTGCCGCCCATCGAGAAAGTGTACGAGGCCCTGAGCGCCGTCGCCGACGGCCGCGTGACGCTGCACCCCGACGAGCGGCAGGCGACCGTCGTCTCGTCGAACGGCGCGAAGGCCTACACGGTCGCCTGGAGCGAGGACGGCTCGACCTACTCCTCGAACGACAACGCCACGTACTGGCAGGGCTATGCGGGCTACCCCGTCATCGCCGTGCTCATGGAGCAAGGCCGCCTGCCGCTCGACCGCGCCGTGGCCGACGGGTTCGCTCACGTGAACTGGACCGAGCTCAACGAGCGCTGCCGGCGCGACTACGCGCGCGCCGTGCGCGCCGTCGTCGACGAGCGCGGTCTCGACGCCGCCCGGGCAGAGGCCGCAGCCCGCTCGGTCCACGACGCACTCGCGGGGCTCGGCCTCTCCGTCAAGCGCGGATCGGCCAAGCCGCCGAAGTCCCCCAAGTCCTCGAAACCCCCGAAGGCGTAAGGAGGCGGCATGGCCGACCAGGAGCGCAAGCTGACGAAAGCCGAGCTGGCCCGCAAGGAAGCGTTCGAGCGGGCGAAGGCCGATTTCGAGGCGCAGGGGTTCCGCACGCAGCCGCTGACCCTCGGCGTGGCGTCGGCCAACGTCCAGGCCCTCGTGCTGGGGCTCCCCCTCGCCGTCGTGCTGGGCGCGGGGTTCTTCCTGCTGCATCCGACCCTCAGCTTCTCGTTCGACCTCGTCGGCACGCTGCTCGTGCTGGCCGCGTTCTTCGCGCTCGTCGTGCTCCACGAGCTCGTCCACGGCATCGCGTGGAGCGCATGCGCGAAGGGCGGCTGGAAATCGGTCTCGTTCGGCGTGATATGGCAGTACCTGACGCCGTACTGCACGTGCGACGAACCCCTGTCGAGGCGCGCCTACGTCGTGGGCGCGCTCGCTCCCACCGTGGTGCTGGGCCTGCTCCCCGTGATCGCGGCGTACGCGAGCGGATCGGCGGGATTGCTGGCCGTCGGGCTGCTCATGACCCTGAGCGGAGGCGGCGACCTCGCCATCGTGCTCAAGATGCTGCGCTTCAAGCCCGACGGCGAGGTGCGCTTCCTCGACCACCCCTATGAATGCGGCCTCGTGGCGTTCGTGCGCGACGAGGCGACCGGCTGAGCAACGGCTCGGCGATGAAGGCCCTGAGCTCGTCCGCCGTCGCCTCCGTGGACACGTAGTTCGGATCGCCGTCGAGCTGGCCAGGCCGGCGTTTCCGGTTTATGGCGGCCCGGCGCTCGTTCGCTGACGGGCAGCCAACAACGCCTCGATCGTCGGGGCGCGGCGATCGAGGCGCACGATCATGGAGGCAGACCGGTTCGCGCGCGGCCGCAACCGCGCGCCCGAACGAGAAAGGCGGTGCGCCATGCACCTTCCCACCCAGCGTCTCAGCACGTTCCTCACGTTCAACGGCAACGCCCGGGAGGCGATGGAGTTCTACGCGGCCGTCGTTCCCGGAGCGCGCATCGAATCGCTTGCGCTGTTCGGCGAAGGCGCGCCGAACGGGGACGAGGGCACCGTCTTGAACGGCTCCCTTTCGATCGGCGATGCGAACCTGCTGTTCATGGACATGCAGGCCGCGAGCCCCGCGCCTGCGTTCAGCTGGGCGACGTCGCTGTTCCTCGCATGCGCCGACGAAGACGAGTTCGACCGCGCGTTCGCCGGGCTGTCGCAGGACGGAGCCGTGATGATGGGTCCCGAGCCGGTGATGGATCTGCGCAAGGTCGCCTGGGTGACCGATCGGTTCGGCGTGACCTGGCAGATGGTATGGGATTAGAAGGTACGGGAAAGGAGCTTCATCATGGGATTCTCACTGTTCATCAACTTCGACGGGAACTGCAGGCAAGCCGTCGACTTCTACGCGCACGTGTTCGATTCGGAAGTGCAAGGGCTCATGACGTTCAGCGAGATGCCGCCCGACCCAACCTATGTCGTCTCCGAGGAGGATCGCGACAAGATCATGTACTGCAGCATGATGATCGGCGGCACGAACGTCATGTTCAGCGACGTGCCGAGCGGCATGCCGTTCACGCAGGGAAACAACATCAGCCCCGTGGTGAGTCTGAAGAAGGACGCCGACGTGAGCCGCGCCTTCGACCGGCTCAAGGCGGGCGGAACGGTGGACATGGAACTGCAGACGACGTTCTGGAGCCCGCTGTACGGCATGGTGACCGACCGCTTCGGCGTGTCCTGGCAGCTCATGATCGACGAGTGAGGCCGCGCACGTACCTGACCTCGCGCAAGGGGCTTCCGCCTACCTCGACCTCCATGACGTCGCCGTTCGGCGCGAACCCGCGGCGCTCGTAGAAGGCGCGGGCGCCGCGGTTGTCCTCGAGCACCCAGAGGTAGGCGCGCTCGAACCCCTCGGCCGCCAGCGCGTCGAGCGCGGCATCCAGCAAGCGCGATCCGATGCCGCGCCCTCCGCGTTCGGGCAGCACGTACAGCGACACGACCTCGCCCCAGCCGGCGAGCGCCTCGTCGCGCGCCGGCCCGTACGTGCACACGCCCGCCACGCCGCCGTCCGCGTACGCCGCCCACGTCCGACCCGCGCGCTCCTCGAGCGACGCCGCCCACGCGCCCGGCTCCAGCGCGTCGAGGAACGCCTGCTCGACGATGCCCGCGTACGCCGCCCGCCACGTGCGCACGTACACCTGCGCCACCGCCGTCCGGTCGTCGTCGGGCGCGAGCCTCCGCACCTCGACGCCGCCCCTCGCGCGGCTCCCGGCCCACGAGACGAGCGCCTCCAGCGAGGGCTCGAGGGCGCGGCCGGCCGGCGAGAGGGCGTACTCCACCCGCGGCGGCACCTCGGGATATTCGGTGCGCTCGACGAGGCCGTCGGCTTCCAGCTCGCGCAGCGCCCGCGTGAGCGCCGTGTTCGTCACGCCGCGCACGAGGCGCTTCAGCTCGTTGTAGCGCACGGGGCCCGCCGCGAGCCGCCACAGGATGGGGAGCTTCCAGCGTCCGGCGATCGCGTCGAGCGCCGCCACGACCTCGCACGACCCGTCGTACAGGCTTCCCGCTTCCGATTCCATGGCCTCCCCTTTCGACGCGCGCTCCCAGGGCACGGAATTGTGCGTACTTGCCGCGACGCCCGCGCCCGGCGACAATCATAGCATCCGCGCAGGGGTCGGCACAGGGAGGGATGACGGGGATGAAAGCGCTCGCGATCAACGGGAGCCCGCGACGAGGCGCGAACACGGCGACCATGCTTCGCCACGCGCTCGCGGGCGCGGCGTCGCGCGGGGCGGAGACGAAGCTCGTGCACCTGCGGGACCTCTCCTTCTCGGGATGCGCGAGCTGCTTCGCCTGCAAGCGGAAGGGCGCGCGCACCGAGGGGCGCTGCGCCCTGCGCGACGGCGCGACGCCGCTGCTCGACGAGGCGCTGGGAAGCGACGTGGTGGTGCTGGGGTCGCCGATGTACCTGGGCGGCGTGACCGGGACGATGAAGTCGCTGCTCGAGCGGCTCGTGTTCCCGAGCCTCTCCTACGACGTCGCCGACCGCCGCTGCTTCGAGGGGCGCATCGCCACGGGCTTCGCCTACACGATGGGGATGCCGCACGACCTGGTGGAACGGGCCGGCTACCCCGCCCTGTTCGAGGCGAACCGCTCGTACCTGGAGCTGCTGGGCGGCCCGTCCGCGTACGTCGTCGCGGCGGACGCGTACCAGTTCGACGACTACGCGCGCTACGCGGCCTCGAACTTCGACGAGCGCGAGAAGGCGCGCGTGCGCGCCGAGCGCTTCCCCCGGGAATGCGAGGAAGCGTACGCCATGGCCGTGGCGCTGTGCGAGAGCTCGGAGGTTCGGCCGCTCGGGCCGGTTCGCGCGTCGAACCGGCCCGGGATGCAACGCCCCTCTACCCTACGGGCTCCCATTGAGGGAGGTCCTGGAGGGCCACAGCCGTGAGGCCGTTCGCGCGGGCCACCTCCATGCCGGCCACCATGGCCTGGGCGCCGGCGAGGTTCGTGACGTGGGTCACCCCGTGCTTCACGGCCTCGAGGCGCAGCTCGTAGCCGTCGGCGCGCGTGGCATGGCCGAAGGGCGTGTTGATCATGAGCGAGACGTCGCCCGCGGCGATCATGTCGCGCACGTTGTCCTCGCCCTCGTGGATCTTCTTGACCTGCTCGCACGCCACGCCGGCCGCCCGCAGCGCGCGGGCCGTGCCGCCCGTGGCCACGATGCGGAAGCCCAGGCGCGCGATGTCGCGGGCGATGGACACGATGGCGCGCTTGTCGCGGTCGCACACGCTGATGAACACCGTGCCGCCCTCGGGCAGCGCGTAGCTGATGGCCAGCTGGGTCTTCGCGAACGCCGCCGGGAAGGTGCGGGCGATGCCCATGACCTCGCCGGTGGACTTCATCTCGGGGCCGAGCACCGTGTCGGCGCCGGGGAAGCGGCCGAAGGGCATGACGGCCTCCTTCACGCTGAAGTGCTCGAGCCGGCGGTCGGCCTCGGGCAGCCCCAAGTCGGCCAGCTTCTCCCCCGCCATGATGCGGGCGGCCGCCTTCGCCAGCGGCACGCCCGTGGCCTTCGAGGTGAAGGGCACCGTGCGGCTGGCGCGCGGGTTCGCCTCGATGATGTAGATGACCTGGTCTTTGATGGCGAACTGGATGTTGATGAGCCCCACCACGCCCAGGCGCAGCGCCAAGCGGCGCGCGATGGCGCGCAGCTGCGCCTGCACGGCCTCGGACAGCGCGAACGGCGGGGTGCAGCAGGCCGAGTCGCCCGAGTGGATGCCCGCCATCTCGATGTGCTCGAGCACGCCGCCCACGTACACCCGGTCGCCGTCGCAGAGCGCGTCGAGGTCCACTTCGACCGCCCCTTCGAGGAAGCGGTCGAGGTACACCGGATGGTCGGGCGATATCTTCGCGGCCTCGGCCATGTACTTCTCCAGCTGGGCGCCGTCGTAGACGATGCCCATGCCGCGCCCGCCCAGCACGTAGCTGGGGCGCACGAGCAGCGGGAAGCCGATCTGGTCGGCCACGACGCAGGCCTCCTGATAGGTGGAGGCCATGCCGGCGGCCGGGTAGACGATGCCCAGCTCGTCCAAGACGGCCGAGAAGCGGTCGCGGTCCTCGGCCAGGTCGATGGCCTCCGGCGAGGTGCCCATGATGGGCACGCCGGCCGCCGCCAGCGCGTTCGCCAGCTTGAGCGGCGTCTGCCCGCCGAGCGTGACCACCACGCCGTCGGGCTGCTCGACGTCCACGATGTCCATGACGTCCTCGAACGTGAGCGGCTCGAAGTACAGCTTGTCGGACGTGTCGTAGTCGGTGGACACGGTCTCGGGGTTGCAGTTCACCATGACGGTCTCGAAGCCGGCCTCGGCAAGCGCGTAGCTCGCGTGCACGCAGCAGTAGTCGAACTCGATGCCCTGGCCGATGCGGTTCGGCCCGGCGCCCAGGATCATGGCGCGCCGGCGCGTCTTCGGCGCGACCTCCGTCTCGTCGGCGTCGTAGGTCTTGTAGTGGTAGGCCGTCGCGCTGGGGAACTCGGCCGCGCAGGTGTCCACGGTCTTGAACGCCGGCACCACGTGGAGCATCTTGCGGCACGTGCGCACGGTGAGCTCGTCGGAGCCCGTGAGGTGCGCGATTTGCGCGTCGGCCATCCCCATGCGCTTGAGCAGGCGGAACGCGTCGGCATCAAGCTCGTCGAGCGGCGTGCCGCGCAGGTTCTCCTGCACGCGCACGATGTCGGCCATGCGCGCGACGAAGAAGGGGTCCACGCGGCTCACCGCGCTCGCGCGCTCCACCGTCCAGCCGCGGCGCAGCGCCTCGGCGAGGTAGAAGATGCGCTCGGCCGTGGGGCGCGCCACGAGGTCCTCGAGCGCCTCGTCGCCCGCGGCGGCCTCGTCGCCCTTGCCGTCGCCGCCGAGGCCCGCGCGCCCGTTCTCGAGCGAGCGCATGGCCTTGCCGAGCGCCTCCTCGAACGTGCGGCCGATGGCCATGATCTCGCCGACGGCCTTCATGCGCGTGGACAGCGTGTCGTCGGTGCCCTGGAACTTCTCGAACGCGAAGCGCGGCACCTTCACCACGCAGTAGTCGATGGACGGCTCGAAGCAGGCCGGCGTGGCCTTCGTGATGTCGTTCACGATCTCGTCGAGCGTGTAGCCTACGGCCAGCTTCGCCGCCGCCTTCGCGATGGGGAAGCCGGTGGCCTTCGACGCGAGCGCCGAGGAGCGCGACACGCGCGGGTTCATCTCGATGACGATCATGCGGCCGTTGTCGGGGTTGATGGAGAACTGCACGTTGGAGCCGCCCGTCTCCACGCCGATCTTCTCGAGGATGGCCAGCGACGCCGCGCGCATGCGCTGGTACTCCACGTCGGTGAGCGTCTGCGCAGGCGCCACCGTGATGGAGTCGCCCGTGTGCACGCCCATGGCGTCGAAGTTCTCGATGGAGCACACGATGATGCCGTTGCCGGCATGGTCGCGCATGACCTCCATCTCGTACTCCTTCCAGCCCTCGATGCTCTCCTCCACGAGCACCTCGGCCGCCGGCGACAGCTCCAGGCCCTGGCCCACGATCTCGCGCAGCTCGGCCGCGTCGTGCGCGATGCCGCCGCCCGCGCCGCCCAGCGTGAACGAGGGGCGCAGCACCACGGGGTAGCCGAGCTCGGCCACGATGGCCTCGGCGTCGGCCAGCGAGTAGGCGTAGCCCGAGCGCGCCGTCTCGATGCCCAGCTCGGCCATGCAGTCGTTGAACAGCTTGCGGTCCTCGCCGCGCTCGATGGCCTCGAGGTCGCAGCCGATCATCTCCACGCCGTACTTGTCCAGGATGCCGGCGCGCGCGAGCTCGACGGCCGTGTTGAGGCCGGTCTGGCCGCCCAGCGTGGGCAGCAGCGCGTCGGGGCGCTCCTTCGCGATGACCTGCTCGACGAACTCGACGGTGATGGGCTCGACGTAGGTGCGGTCGGCCAGCCCCGGGTCGGTCATGATGGTGGCGGGGTTGCTGTTCACGAGCACCACGCGGTAGCCGTCGGCCTTCAGCACCTTGCACGCCTGCGCGCCCGAGTAGTCGAACTCGCACGCCTGCCCGATGACGATGGGGCCGCTGCCGATGACGAGGATGGTGTCGATGTCGGTGCGCTTAGGCATGGGAGGCCTCCTTCCGCCCCGCGAACGACCAGCCGGCCAGGCGATCCTCGGCGATGTCGATATCGAGGTAGTCGGCGCGTCCCTCCATGAGCCGCGCGAACGCCGTGAACAGGTAGTGGGCGTCGGTGGGCCCGGGCGAGGCCTCGGGATGGTACTGCACGGAGAACGCGGGGATGTCGAGGAACGCGACGCCCTCGGCCGTGCCGTCGTTGAGGTTCCCGTGCGTGAGCTGGATGCGTCCGAAGCGCTCGTTCTCGACGACGGGGGCGACGCCGCGCTCCACCCAGCAGCGCAGGTCGTCCTCGTGCGCGGCGACGCCGCCCGACAGCTCCGGCACGAGCGCGCCCAGGCTGGGGAACACGAGCCCGAAGCCGTGGTTCTGCGCGGTGATCTCCACACGGCGCGTGCGCAGGTTCATGACGGGGTGGTTGCCGCCGCGGTGGCCGAACTTGAGCTTCTCGATGCCCGCGCCCGCCGCCTTGGCGATCATCTGGTGCCCCAGGCAGATGCCGAACACGGGCACCTTGCCCAGCAACTGCTCCACCTGGGTGAACGTGCCCTCGACGGCTTCGGGGTCGCCCGGGCCGTTCGACAGGAACACGCCGTCGGGGGCCAGCGCCAGCACGTCGGCGGCCGGGGTGTCCCACGGCACGCAGGTCACGTCGCACCCGGCGCGCACGAGGTTCTCGAGGATGGAGCGCTTGGCGCCGCAGTCGTAGGCCGCCACCTTGAACCGGGGCGCGGGAGGCGCGGCGAGCGCGAACGCCTGCGAGGCCGGCAGCCGGTCGGCCGCGAAGCGGTACGGGCTCGCGCACGACACCGTGGCCGCGAGGTTCTGCCCGACGAGCGAAGCGCTCTCGCGCACCTTGCGCAGGAGGCTGGCCTCGTCGACGTCGACGGTGGACAGCACGGCGCGCTGCGCGCCGCGGTCGCGCACGTGGCGCACGAGCGCGCGGGTGTCCACGCCCTCGACGGCCACCACGCCGTGCGCGCGCAGGTAGTCGGGCAGGCTCTGCGCGCTGCGCCAGTTCGACGGCGTCGTGCACAGGTCGCGCACGACGAGGCCGCGCAGGGCGGGCTCGTCGGACTGCGCGTCGTCCTCGTTCACGCCGTAGTTGCCGATCTGGGGGTACGTCATCGCGATGATCTGGCCCGCGTACGACGGGTCGGTGATCACCTCGAGGTAGCCCTCGAGCGACGTGTTGAAGCAGATCTCGCCGAACACCTCCCCCGCTGCCGCGCACGACGTGCCGCGGAACACGGCGCCGTCCTCGAGCACGAGGGCCGCCGGCGCGCCCACGGGCTTCGACGTCCCCTTCATCAGCCGCTTCGATATCTCGCTCAAGCTTCCATCCTTCCGTGTGTGCAGCGCACGCGTACAAAAAAGCACCCCGTCCCTCGACGGAGTGCTGGAAATGCGGAAAGGTGCGCTACCTGCCTTGTCGGTCTCTCCGTACCGCCTTAAAGGTTGTTCGGTAGTATACGCCTATTGCGAGTTTTCTGAACAAGAAATGCAGTATTTTCGACATTTGGAATACAAATATGCAGTTTTCTCGCTTATGCAGGTTCTTCCGTCGCGAGACTGCCGGGAAAAGTGCCCTGCGGTCGCGGCGGCGGATCGCGAGCGTCCTCCCATATCGCCGCACACAAGCGTTTCTGCTGAAAATTTCAACTTATGAACGATTTCTGCACACCTTTTTATGCGAACAGGGAGGGCGTCATGCAAAATGCCTGGTAAATCAACCGTACTCTTTAGCATCCTCATATAAGATCGTTCATAAGTTGAAATTTTCAGCAGAAACGCGCTTCAACCGCGATTTCGCCCCGAGAGGGGCCCGCTTTTCCAAGGATCGCGGCGCCAGTCGAGACGAGCACAGGGCGAGATGCGCGAACAACCTCGCATAGCGAGGGCCGGGACGATCCCGGCCCTCGCCCTATCCCTCACTGCGCCCAGACGTCCGCCGCTTCGGCGGCGAGGGCGCACACGCCGGCGTAGAAATCGTCGTCGACGCGGCGCAGGACCTCGGCGGCCGCCCCGAACCAGCCGGCGTGCTCGCGCGCGAACCGGCGCAGCAGCTCGACGCTGCGTGCAGCCGCAGCGTCGTCGCCGCCCTCGCAGGCGCATCGCGCGAGCGAGGCCATGAACGCCAGCTCGCACGCCATCGAGTCGGGCCGCAGCTGCGCCACGGCGGGCGCGAAGCCCTCGAGCGCCCGGTAGTCGAACCCAACCGCCCGGTAGCAGCGCAGCGCATGGTCGGCCGCCGGGCCGCCCGCGACGCCGAACGAGCGGCGCCCGTCCTGCACCTGCGCCCCGCGCACGCAGCTTTCCACGAGGGGCGCGAACAGCGGGCCGGCCGACACGAAGAACCGGTCGTAGTAGCGCTGCCGGAGGGCAGCACCGGGCTCCACGCGGTCGAACCGCGTCATGCCCAGCGCCCGCGCCACGCGGCGCACGTCGCGCACCACGTCGGAGGACGGCTCGTTCACCAGGGCCCGGGCGCACGCCTCGGCCACGGCGGCGAACCCGCGCAGCTCATCCTCCAAGCAAGGGGACCCCGTATCGCCCATGGCAATCCCTCCGCTTCCCTAGCCGAATATCGGCGCCGCGGCCACCACGACCGCGTAGCGGAACGCGAACCCGCCGACGAGGATGCACGCCCACTCGACGACGCCCATCCACGCGGGGGCCGCCGCGCCCCGGCGGCCGCGCACGACCGCCAGCGCGAGCGGCGCGACGAGGCCGACGGCCACCGTCCCGCCCCAGAACGCCAACGCGCACGAACCGCCGAGCAGGTTCGCCACCGACGCCGCCGCAGCCTCGGCGCCGCTGCCCTGCGTGCCCGACACCACCGCGACGAGCGCCGCGAGCGCGACCGCCTCGAGCACCGGCAGCACGACGGCCGCCCGGCCGAACCAGGCCGGCAGCGCGTCGCCCTTCGGCGCGGCGAAGCGCGCGATGAGCGCGTAGGCCGCATAGCCCGTGTAGGCCGCCGACACCACGAACGCGGCCGGCAGCACCGCGATGTTCCACAGCGGGAAGGCCGGCGAGGTGCTGAGCAGCACGCCCGTGTACAACGACACGCCCACCGCCAGCACCGCCGTCGCCGCCTCGAGCGCCCGGGGAGCGGAGCGCTTCATCAGCAGCAACAAGCCGCACGCGAAGGAGCCCACCAGAAACAGGCTGATGAGAATCACGCCCCAGGTCATCACCGACCCGAGGTTGCCCAGCAGGTTGAGGTAGCGCAGCGGGTTCAACAGGCCGCCCCGCGCGTCCACCGCCAGGATGAGCGCGCCGAGCGCCACGAGCGCGAACGCCGCGACGACGCCGACGAGCTTCGCCGTGCGGCGCGCCTCGTCCCTGCCCGCCGACAGCACGGTGAAGATGAACGTCCAAGCGCCCAGGCCCGCGCAGAACAGGTCGCAGGCGACGATTCCGTCCCAAACCATTACTGCCTCCCCTCGTACGGCGTGAGCACGTTGCCGCCCTTGTGCACGGCGGACACGCGCTTGAGCGCCATCGTCTCTTCCAAATCGACGTAGCGCACCGAGGGCTCCATGCCCATGTCGGCCAGCAGCACCTCGCCGCCGCCCGCCTCGGCCAACAGCTTCGACACGTCGCTGTCGGGGTCGTTCAGATCGCCGAACACGCGGGCCTTCGTCACGCACGTCCCCACGCACGCGGGCAGCAGCCCGTTGCTGGAGCGATGGTGGCAGAACGTGCACTTGTGCACGTCGCCCGTCTCCTCGACGAGGTAGCGCACGCCGTAAGGGCACGCGGCCATGCAGTACTTGCAGCCGATGCACTTGCCGGTGTCGATCTGCACCGAGCCGTCCGCGTCCACGTAGCTGGCGCCCGTGGGGCACACGCTCACGCACGCCGGGTTCGCGCAGTGGTTGCACAGCTTGGGAACGCTTGCGCGACGCACGTCGCCGTCCCTGTCCACGTCCCAGCTTTCCACCCACGTGTTGAAGTGGCCCAGCCCCACGCCGTTCTCCATCTTGCAGGCTACGGCGCAGGCGTTGCATCCAATGCAGAGGGCCAGGTCAATCGCCATGCCCAATCGTTGTTCGCTCATAATCCCACACCTCCCTTATGCCTTCTCGATTTTGAACATGCCGCCGCAGCGCCCGGGGCTCGACGCGTCGTGGTCGGCCAGGATGCTGTACACGCCGTCCTTCGAGACGAGCGGGTCGAGCATCATCTTCGTGCGCACGCCCGCCGCGATGGCCGGGTTGCCCTCGACGCGCTGGCCGTCCACCTCGACGTCCTGCGCGCCGTAGTTGTCGTGGCCGTAGCCGAACGACAGGCTGAACGCGCCCTTCACCTGGCCGCCGCGCACCATGGCCACGCCTTCGGTCACCTCGCCGGTGGGCGTGGTCGCCCGCACGGCGTCGCCGTCGGCGATGCCGAGGGCCGCCGCGTCCTCGTCGTTGATCTCCACGTAGTTGTGCGCGCACAGGTCCCGCATGATGGGGCTGTTCGACAGCATGGAGACGGAGCGGAAGCGCGGCTTGTGCTCGGACACCGTGAACGGGAACTCCTCGGCCGAGTAGTGGTCGGTCATGGGCGACAGGTCGCCGAACGCCTGCGGGTTGTAGCCCAGCGTGGCGGGGAGGCGCTTGCCGGAGTAGCAGTTCGTGGCCAGCGCGCGCTTCTCGTTGTAGATGTACGTCTCGAACGGCTTGAGGAACGCGTAGCGTCCGTCCTCGCCGCGGATCTTCTCGGACGTCCAGTAGCGGCCGCCGCGCGACAGCACATGCTGCACCTTCGGCCACTCCTCGGCGCTCACCGCGGCCTCGAAGTCGGCAGGCAGCTCGTCGAGCCCCTGCAGCCTCGCCTCCTCGGCCGAGATGTCGTCCACCGGCGTCTCGGCGTAGGCGAGGTTCGCGACCGCCTTCAGGTAGAAGTCGGCCGACGTGTCGAACGGGTGCAGGTTGCCCTCGGCGTCGGGGATGGCGTCCGCGCCCCAGCCGGGCAGGTCGCACGCCTTGGCGACGTCGATGAGGAACGTCTCCCAGCACGCGTAGCGCCCGTCGTCCGTCTGCACGGTCTCGGGCGTCTTCGCCTGCCAGCGCACCGTGGTGCCCCAGGCGCCGCTCGACGGCAGGCCGAAGCTCTCGTACTGCGTCACGTCGGGCACGATGTAGTCGGCCACCTGCGCCATCTCTCCGATCACGACGTCGCACACGATGTGCAGCGGCAGCACCGACGGGTCCTTCAGGCGCTCGACCACCTCGTCGCGCATGGCGCCGGGCGTTCCCTGGATGACGTTGCACATCCAGGTGAGCATGATCTTGCACTGGTAGGGGTACTGGTTGACCGCGGACATGAGCGCCTGGCTGTCCGACTGCGGGGCGTTCGTGAACCAGGGCATCTTCGGCTTGGGGTCCTTCTCGCCCGCCGCCACGCGGTTGGCGTACTCCTTGGTCTTCTCCCAAGCCCGGCTGCCGCGCGAGATCATCGCGGCGTTCTTCGTGGTGACGTCGGGGGCGCCCTTGACCGTGGCCAGGTCGTAGCGCACGCCCTTGCCGTCGGTCACCGGGGAGCCGGTGGGGAACGATCCGCCCCGCATCTGGTTCGAGCCGATGAGCGCGCGCAGCACCTCGCGGCCGTTCGGCGTGTCGAAGCCGTTGACGCCGGCCGTGGAGGCGGCGGCCGCGTTCACCGTGGCCTTCACGCCGTGGGAGGCGTACTCCTTCGCCATGCGCTCGATCTCGGATGCGGGGATGCCGGTGATCTCGGCGTACTCCTCGACGGTGCGGCTGCCGACGGTGTCCTTCATGCACGAGAACCCCGAGCGCACCTTGACGCCGTTCACCTCGCCTTCGAAGTCGAACACGCCGCGCTCGCACGCGTCGTGCGCCGCGGGCTCGTTGGTGGCGGCGTCGATGACCACGTAATGCTGCGTCGGCATCGCACCCTCGGCGACTTCTTCCTCGGGCACCTCGATGCCGGCGTCGGCCGCGCGCATGAGCTTGCGGTGGTTCGGATGGCCCTCGTCGACGATCACGAGGTAGCTCGCGTTCGTGAACGCGCCGTAGCCCGCCGCCTCCGCCGCCTTCTGCGTGGTGAACGACAGCACGTCGGCATCGTAGGTTTCGTCGCGCATCATGATCTGCGCGATGGCGGCGTACAGGGCGCCGTTGGTGGTGGGTTTGATGGGCACCCAGGTGATGCCCGGCATCGTCGGGGTGACGGCTCCGCTGGAAAGCGTGGGATCGACCACGTCGATCTTGAGCTTGCCCGTGCGCAGCCTCTCCGTGACGTGCTTGCTGATGTACTGGAAGTTCGACCCGTTCCCGCCCGGGAACGCACCGCTCCAGAGGATGTACTCCGCCTCGTCGATGTCGACGCTGCAGCCGTTCTTAGCGTTCATGTAGAGCGAACTCGCTCCGCCGGCAGCGCCTCAACTGGAGTTGTGGCTGAATATGTTCACGCTCCCGAAGCTCTGGCCGAAACGAGTGTTCAGCAGGCGCCGCCCATCGGCGCGCGTGTTCCACACGATGATCTGGTTCGACTTGGGTCCCAAGTCGGGCTGCTCGGGGTTCATCGGCGTCTCGGGATCGTGCACCGCTTTGAAGCCCTCGATGACGGTGTCCTCCCCGATGTCGGCGAACAGCTTGCCGCCCTCGGTCACCTCCTTGATAAGCTGGTCCCAGCCGATGGGCTTCCACTTCCCCTCGCCGCGCTTGCCGGCGCGCTTGAGCGGCACCGTGATGCGCTCGGGCTGGCTGACGGCGTCGAGCGTACCGTTGCCGCGCCCGCACACCGTGCCGCGCGTGACGTTGCCGCCGTTCGCGTAGCTCATCGAGCGGTACGCGTCCTCGAGCGGCGCGCCGAACTCGAGCGGCGAGCTCGCGCACGCAGGGTTGTACGGGTTGCCGCCCACGCCCAGCACGCTGCCCGTCTCGCGGTCGAGCTTGATGCGGTTGCCGCAGGCGCTGTAGCAGCCCACGCAGCCCGAGTACCGCACGATCACGTCCTCGTTGACGGACACCGCGCCCGTCTTGGGATCGACCGCGGCCTCGATGGGCTTGCCCGTCCGGGGCGCCGGGAACTCCGACTCCGCGGCCACCGCCACGGACGGCAGGGCCCCTGCGCCCGCGCCGGCGACCGACAGGGCGCCCAGGGCGCCGAGCGCCCCGACGAACGTCCGTCGATCCATGTTCGCTTGTCCCATATCCTCCTCCTTGCTTTCCTCTCGTCTGGAAACGCGACGGGGAAAGCGTACGGGCCGGAGGCGCTCCGATCATCACCTGATCAAGGCGTTTTCCCGTCCCGCAACCGGGAAAAGCGTCTCACCTTAATCCGGTGAAATTTGCGTATGCCCAGGTCAACGATCAGGTGAGACGTAACTATGACCGGCGCGCCCCACCGGTCGCACGCTATACTGGTTACCCGTACGAGGGAGGGCGTATGATCGATCATTTCCGGCAGAACCTGTCGACCCATTGGCGCGAGACCGTCGGCTTCGCCCTGTTCTTGGCGTGGGTGTACTGCGCGCTGTTCGGGTGCGGCCTGGCCACCGTCGACGAGACGCTCATGTGCGCGCCTTCGTCGTACGGCCTGGAGTACATCTGGATGATGTGCGGGCTGTTCGAGGCCGTCGGCGCCATCGCGGGCATCGTCGTCGCGCGCAAGCTGCCCCAGGCCGACGAGCTACTGCAACGGCGCCATGTCGCGCTCGCGGCCGCCGTCCTCGCGGCGGCGGGCGCCTTCTTCATCTGGCTCGCCTGGTACGACCGCGTCGTGCTGTTCGACCGCGTGTTCGTGGTGGGCAGCGCGCTCACCGGCTTCGCCATCGTGCTGTTCACCGTCATCTGGAGCGCGCGCCTGCGCCGCCTCAACGAGGCGCGGCTCGAGTTCGTCATCCCCTGCTCGTTCACCATCTCGTTCCTGCTGTATTTCGTCATCCTCCTGACCAAGGAGAGCGGGCTCGTGGTGCTGGCGCTCGTCATCGTCATGAACTTCGCCTCGATGCGGCTCGCCCGCACGGACGCGCCCGCGCCGTCCGCCGAGGCCGCCGAGCCCTGCGCCGGGAAGGCGCCCTGCGGCAACCCGGGGATGCGCTCGTTCGTCATCCTCGCGTTCGCCTCGTGGGTGCAGATCGCGTTCTTCCGCGTGATCTCGACGCCGGCGCTGTCGGGCAACCGGTTCACCCACTACCTCATCCCGTTCTCGTTCGCGTGCGTGCTGTCGCTGGCCATGCTGCTGCTGTGCATCCGCATGTCGCGCTACCTGAACGTGTCGCTGGCCTACCGGTGGAGCCTGCCGCTGTTCATGCTGAGCTACGTGCCCATCATCGTCGACTACGGCAACCCCGGCCTGCGCATCCTGGCCTACGCCATCAACTTCCTCGGAATGTTCGGGGTGCAGTTCGGCTGCTGGATCGGGGCGTGCAAGTACCTGCGCCGCATGGGGTGCAAAACGACGGACCTGTTCAGCCGCTACGCGCTGGGCGAGGGCGCGGGCATCTTCGTCGGCAGCCTCATCGGCCTCGTCGCCGTGAAGGCGCTCGACGGGCAGGGCATCATGACCCTGTCGTTCGTGCTCATGTCGCTCGTGGTGTTCGTGGCCATGGCCACCGGCTTCAACCCCAGCTGGGTGTTCTACCGCAGCCCCTCGGCGCGCCGCCGGCGGGCCGAGGGGCCGGAGGAGGGCGCGAACCCGTGCGCCGACCTCGAGGCCATCTTCCAAGGGGAGGCCGCCGACCTCCAGAGCCGCTTCGGGCTGACCGAGCGCGAGACCGACGTGGCGGCGCTGCTGCTGGCGGGCCGCAGCCGCCCGTTCATCCGCGACGAGCTGACGGTGTCCATCAACACGGTGAGCTCGCACGTACGCAGCATCTTCTCGAAGTGCGACGTTCACTCCCAGCAGGAGCTCATCGACCTCGCCCGCGGAGGCGCCGCCCCCAAGCCCGCCCCCGCGGCGGAGTGAAGCGCCTCCGCCGGCCGGCCGCTCAGGCGCGGGAGGGCGGTTCGCCTGCGCCTTCCTCAACGGGCTCAACGGGCGCAACCATCTCGAGGAGCTCCTCGCGGCTGTGCACGTCGAGTTTCTGGTAGATGCGCCGCGTGTGCGACTTGAGCGTGCCGTTGGCGATGCACAGCTCGCGCTCGATGTAGGCCGACCCCTTCCCCGCCGCGAGCAGCTGCAGCACCTCGCGCTCGCGCGGACTGAGGCCGCGCTTGCGGCCAACCTCGTCGCAGCGCTCCGCCAGCGAGTCGTCGTGCGGTTTCTCGTGCAGGCCGAAGAACGTGGCGCCCCATTCGCGCGAGCGGCGCTCCCCCGACAGCAACGCGACCGTCGCCAGCACCACCAGGATGGCCAGCACGCCCGTCACCAGCGGGTCGTTCAGCGAAACGGGCAGCAAGCCCTCGTTCATCGCCTCCGCCGTCGCATGCCCTCCGACGATGCTGAGCGTGGTGAGCTCCTGGACGCCGCACAGCACGAGCACCGACGTGCCGTAGCGGTGCGAGAGGTCGCACAGCAATATGGTGAGCACGAGGAACATGAGCGCGTACCCGGCCGAGATGCAGAAGCCCGCCACGGCGCTGCCCACCGAGAACGCGAGCAACTCCATGAGCAGCCCGCAGGTGACCAGCACGAACGGCGTGCGGAACAGTGCGGTGAAGTCGAAGCGGTGCGAAAGAAAGTACACCGCCGCGAACAGCGCCGCCGACACCGCCATGGTGCCCCCGATCAGCATGCCGCCCTCGAACGACGCCGAACCCCCGCGCAGCCCGAACACGAACTGGTAGATGCCGAGCACGACGATCAGCCCCCAAGGAAAGCGCACCGTGCTCCACGAGCGCTTGGGCAGGTCGATAACCGGGATCTTGCGGAACCCCGCCTTCATGCAGGCGAGCGAGAGCAGGGGCAGGAGCAGCAGAACCGCTGCGGAGCGGACGGGATCGAGGCCGATGCAGAGCCATCCGAGAACCGACCCCAGGAAAAAGGACCCCGACACGTACAGCACCATATGGAACGGGTCGAAGCAGCTTTGCAGCTCGGCCCACAACAGGATGGACAGCGCCGCGCCGACGCCGCCCGCAACGACGGCCGCGACGGCGAGCGCCTCGTGCGCGCCGGGAACCGCCGTCGCGGCGAACGACGCCGCGGTGGACGCCGTCAAAGCGCCTACGGAGAGGTTCACGAGCGCGCGTCGACGGTACAGCGGCGCGATCCTGCGCGCCAACACCACGCCCGGCAGGAACACGGCCAGCACCATCACGAGGATGAACAAGTCCTTGCCCACGAGCGCGCTGGCGGGGAACAGCTGGGCGAACCGGAAGAACGCGACGTCGTCCCATGCCCGGATGAACGCGAACCCGAAGAAGCACAGCGAGAGATAGCGCAGCTCGGCGACGCGACGGCGGCCCTTGAACGCGCCCTCGTCGTCCATCCCCTGCCTGCTCTGTCCCCGATCGCCGTAGCCCATGCGGCCATAGTAGCAGACCGAGCGCGCGGCGCGGCGCGGGAGCGAGGGTGAAATCGCCCGCGATCCGACGGGTTACAGGGCAGGTTACAACAATACCCTCGAAATCGAGGCGCGGTGGATGCGGAGGGATCGGCGGGATGCGCATACTGGGCGCGGCATCGAACGCCGGGCACGACGCCGTGCCCCAAGGAAAGGGAGGAACCATCATGAACCAGGCACCGATCTCGCGCCGCGCCTTCGTCAGGACGGCCACGATCGCCGGCATCACCGTCGCCGCCTTCGGCATCGCGGGCTGCGCGCCCAAGGCCGAGGGGGCCGAAGGGGCGTACCGGGCCGGCACCTACTCGGCCAGCGGGCAAGGGAAGTTCGGGCCCGTCGAAGTCGAGGTCGCGTTCTCGGACAAGGCGATCGAGAAGGTCGACGTGGTGAAGCTCGAGGAGACGAAGTACATCTGCGACCGCGCCGTCGCCGACGTGCCGGCGCGCATCGTGGAGCACCAGTCGCTCGGCGTGGACACCGTCACGGGCGCGACGCTCACGAGCACGGCGATCCTCGCCGCCGTCGAGGACTGCGTGAAGCAGGCGGGGGGCAACGCCGGCAAGCTCAAGGGGAACTACACCCCGGCGCCGCGCTCCGCCGAGACCAGGGAGCTGGAAGCGGATCTCGTGGTGGTGGGCGCAGGCGCGGCCGGCATGGTGGCGGCCGTAGGCGCGGCCCAGCGCGGGGCGAACGTCGTCGTGCTCGAGAAGAGCTGCAACGTCGGCGGCAACGGGTTGGTGTGCGGCGGCTACCTCGAGTACGCAGGCTCGCCCGCAGACCTGCGGCCCGACATGACCGACATGCAGATCCAGGAACTCGAGGAGAAGCTGGCCGCCGGGGACGGATCGGCCGTGGACCCGTCGTATCTGGCCGCGCTCAAGCAGGAATGGGCCGACTGGCAGGCAAGCGGGACGAAGAAGGTGTTCGATTCGAAGTACCTCCAACCGCTCGAGTACACGCTGCCGTCCGGCGAGGGCTACGAGGGCTCGCTGCGCGTCTGCCAGCGCGAGGTCGACTTCGGCGATTGGCTGATCGCCGAGGGCTTCTCGTTCAAGGAAGTGGTCGGCATCGTCGGGTTCCCGTGGCCGCGCTGGGCCGTGCCGGCCGAGGGCGTGTGCGGGCAGAGCTACTTCGAGCTGTACAACGACATGATCGACCGGAACGGCTATCCCGTGGAGGTCCTGCTGAACACCCCGGCGACCGAGCTCGTCGTCGAAGACGGCCGAGTGACGGGCGTCGTGGCGCAGGCCGAGGACGGCACCGTGTACCGGGTGAGGGGAACGCAGGGCGTCGCGTTGGCGACCGGCGGGTTTTCCGGCAACCCCGACATGCTGCGCGCGTACAACAAGATATGGAACTGGCCCGAGAACAGCGCCATCCCCACCACGAACGCCTACGGTCACCACGGCGACGGCATCACGATGGGCCTTGCGGTGGGAGCCGCCGTGGGGAACATGCACCTGCAGATGCCCTTCCCCTTCGCCGACTGCAAGAACGCGACCGACGAGACCACCGTGGGAGACGACATCGACTGCGTCATCGTGAACAAGGAAGGCAAGCGCTTCATGAACGAGGTGCTCGACCGCTACACCATGACCGAGAACATCATGGCGCAGACCGACCAGATGATGTTCATGATCAGCGACCAGGACACGAGCCGCGTGAACGGCGACGTCAACCGCTACGGCCATAATCTGCAAAGCCTCATCGACCAGGGGCAGCTCTACCGCGCCGACACCATCGAGGAGCTGGGCGAGCAGATCGGCTGCGGCGGCGCGGCGCTCAAGGAGACGGTCGAGCGCTACAACGAGATCGCGCGGACCGGCGAGGATCCCGACTTCGGCCGCACGAACTTCTCGGAGCTGAGCCCCATCGAGAACCCGCCGTTCTACGCGAGCCCCCGCACCTGGGCCATGCACATCACCTCGGGCGGCCTCGTGAACGACCCGGCCGACAACTACGTCGTGCTGCGCGAGGACGGCACGCCCATCGAGGGCCTCTACGCCATCGGCGAGACGGCGAAGGGGCCGGCCGGCGTGGCCGTCATGTCGCAGGGCCTCGCCCTGGCCCAAGGGCTGTTCCCGGAAGCGTAACGACAGCGGGCGACCGCGCCCTCCCCTGCGCTGCCGATCGCGCCCTTCCCGGTCGGCAGCGCCCTACCCGCGGTCGACCGGGACGGTCTCGAGGAGGTCGAGCAGCTCCTGCTTCGAGTGGATCTTCAGCTTCCGGTAGATGCTCTTGCTGTGCGAGCGGACGGTGTTCTCGGAGATGTACAGCTGCTTGGCGATGCTGGGGACGTCCCTGCCTCGCGCCAGCACCAGCAGGATGTCGCGCTCGCGCTTCGTGAGCCCCGCCTCCTGCGCCAGGAAGGCGCATCGCTGCGCGACCTCGTCGACGACGGTGGGGACGGCGGCGGGCCCCTGCGTCCCGTCGCCCGCCGCAGCGCGACCCCCCGCGCGCTCGTCGAGGCCCCTCCTGCGCGCCTGGATCGCCGCGTAGGACATCGCCAGGATGTAGAACACCACGAGCACGATCACCGGGAGCGTGGCCGCGCCGAAGCTTCGCGGGTAGTACACCCACGCGCCCAGCGCCGTCGCGCCCGCGAACGCGAAGTAGGTCGCGCCCGCGAACGCCCCGTACACGTAGGGCGACCACAGCCCGTAGCGCCGCGCGATGGTGACGCTGGTCGACATCATGAATACCGCGACGAACGAGAACAGCACGTACGCCAGGGTGGCCACGGGAAGGGCGAGCGCGTCCCCCGCTATCGAAAGCGCGAGGAGCGCGGTCACGACGACGGGGAAGAACATGCGGTACATCCCCAGTATGCTCAGCTTCCTGAAGACGGACCGCTTCCCGCCGGGCACGTACCAGGCCGCGTACAGGATCAGCGAGGCGGCGATGATGCACCCGCTGGCGACGAGGTTGATCGCGTCGGAGTTCTCGATCCCGTCGAGCGTGATGGTCCTCGTCAGGGCGACCGCGAACGCGATGGCGCACACGCAGATCAGCGGGCTGCCGACCTCCTTCGCCAAATCCCGCAGCCCGGCTCCCCGCCAGCCCTGCCGCACGCCGTCGTCGGCAGGGGCGGCCGGAGCGCGCAACGCGAGCAGGCACAGGACGACCGCCGCAACGACGAGCGCGGGAAACGCGGTCCAGAGGCGCCCGCCGAGGATCGCGAACAGGAGCAGGTACTCGGCCGACCCCATGGCCAAGGAGAGCAGCAGGGTCTTGGTCATGTCGTCGAACGAGAGCCGCGAGAGCACGTGCTGCCACAGCAGCGAGAACAGGCCGTAGCCGATTCCCGCGAGGACGGAGGAGGCCACCGCGGCGATCGTCCGATCGAGCGCGCCCGGCCCGAGGAGGAGCAGCGCGTAGCCGCCGCCCACGAAGGCGCCCGCCGCCACCGCGGCCGCGGCGAGGAAGCGCGCCGTGGGGCGGCCCCGCTTCAGCAGAGCCGCGCTCAACGCGAGCCCGAGCGCGATGGACAGGGGGATGGACCAGCACTTCAGTATCTCCGACAGCCCCAGCTGCGTCAGCGCGCCCAGCGGCAACCCGCCCCAGATGGTCAGCACCCCGATCAGCAGAACCGAGGACAGGCCGAGGCATCTGATCACACGATCCTTCACGCTACCCCCTCCGCCCCTGCCGCACGGCCTTGACAGGCATCCGGCACCGTGCACGCACCAAGCGATCCTCCCCTTCTCCTTCGTTCGCCCCATTGTAGCGCCTCTTCCCAAAATCGCCCGCGCCATGTGGCAAATCGGAGGCCCGTTTCCCGCATTTCACATGGCGTATGTGAGGCGTTTCCCCCTCCCGTTCCGTAGCCTTTCCCTATCGCCATCGGGCGAAGGAGCGCCGCCGGCGACCATCGGCACGACGCGAGGGCGATCGGGGCGCTCGAGGGACCACGACAAGAGGAGGACGTATGGGAATCGAAGTATCGAGAAGGGGCTTTCTCGCAGGTCTCGGCGCGGCGGGCATCGCCGCCGCAGGCGCCGGGCTGGTCGGCTGCGCGCCGAGCGCGGGTTCCGGGGCGAAGGCCTCCGGCGACGCGGCGACGGCCGGCTCGGGCGCCGGGGCGGACGGCGCGGAGCTCATCGCGGCCGCGTACCTCAACCCGCAGGATTACGACTACCGGCAGAGCACGACCGACTTCTCGACGCTCTTCTCGCCCGTGAAGATCGGCGCCATGGAATCGAGCCATCGCATGATCAAGTCGGCGGCCGGCTCGGCGACGTACCTGGGCGGGCTCACCGACGAGTTCTTCCAGTACTACGTGAACCTCGCGAAGGGCGGCGTCGAGATCATCTGGGTCGAAGGCGAGCTCGTGTCGCTGATCACCGGGGACGCCGCCGCGCCCGACGCCGAGGAGTTCTGCAAGCGCCTCGTCGACGAATGCGCCCGGTACGGCGCCTCGCTCGGCCTGCAATGGGCCCAGTTCGCGCCCGACGTGGCCGAGCTCACCGTCGACGAGATCCTCGCCTTCGAGAACGTCGCCGCGGACCTCGCCCGAACCATCCAGGCCATGGGCTTCAAGGCGCTCGAGATCAACGCGGCGGGCTTCAACATCGGCGAGCACTTCCTCTCGCGCTTCCACAACACGCGCACGGACCAGTACGGCATCGGCAGCCTGGAGGACCGCGCCCGCTTCGCGACCGAGTGCATCGAGAAGATCAAGCAGGCGTGCGGCGACGACTTCGCCGTGCAGATGCTCATCGACTGCGTCGAGGAGAACGACAACCTCACCAACAACGCGACGCTCATGGACCTCGACAACACCCTGACCGCGCCGAGCAACCTCGTGATCACCATCGAGGAGGGCATCGAGTTCGCCAAGCTCTTCGAAGCCGCCGGATGCGACTCGCTGCACCTGCGCCTCGGGCCGCTCGGCAACCATCCCTGCCAGTTCGCGAGCGACCTGTACTTCATCCTGTACGGCATCGAGGGCGCGACGGGCTACGGGACGCAATGGGACTTCAGCCGCCACTTCCAGGGATCGCTCATCGCCGACCACAGCGGCGCGGGCATGCTGCTCGACGTCGTCGCGCGCTACAAGGAGGCCGTCGACATCCCCTGCGGCGCCGTCACCTACATGGACCCGGCGCACGCGCCCGACTTCTTCGAGCAGGCGCTCGCCGACGGCAAGGTCGACTTCTTCATGATGACCCGCCCTTTGACCGTGGACAACGAGTACGTCGCCAAGCTCCGCGACGGGCGGGCCGACGAGATCGCCCCCTGCACGCGCTGCCTGCACTGCCACATCGGGAGCAACGAGCTGAACCGCATGATGGGCTACTGCCGCGTGAACGCCCTCACGCAGCGCGTGATGACCGACAACGGGCCGGCCGCCTACGAGCTCGAGCCCGCGTCCTCGCCCAAGAAGGTCATGGTCGTCGGCGGCGGGCCGGCCGGCATGGAGGCGGCGCGCATCGCCGCGAAGCGCGGGCACGAGGTGTCGCTGTACGAGAAGAGCGGCACGCTCGGCGGCCTCTTGTCGTTCGCGAGCATGGTGAAGGGGCCCCACGAGAACCTCGACGACCTCGCCGCCTACCTCGAGCGCCAGCTCGAGCTCGCCAACGTGAACGTCACCACCGGCAAGGAGGTGGACCGGGCGTTCATCGAGTCCGAGGCTCCCGACGCCGTCATCTTGGCGGTAGGCGGAACGCGCGACAAAGCCGACATCGCCGGCGACGTGCCCGTCGTGGACTTCGACTCGTTCATGACGGCCGACCTGGGCGACGACGTCGTGGTATACGGCTCGAACGCCCAGGCCTTCGACTGCGCCCTGTGGCTGACCGTGCGCAAGAAGCGCGTCACCATCGTCACGCCCCACGCCAACGCGGACCTCGACATGCAGCAATCCCAGCACGCGATGCGCTTCATGACCACGGCGCTGTACTCGCTGGGCGTGAAGGTGTGGCCGGAAGCCTCGATCAAGGAGGCCACGGGCGGCAAGGCGGTCATCGCAACCGAGGTGGGGACCGAGGTGACCGTCGACTGCGACGCGATCGTCGACGGCGCCGAGATGGTGCCGAACACGTCTTTGCTCGACGGGCTGTCGGTTGCGGAAACCTACGCGATCGGCGACTGCGACGCCCCGTTCAACATCGCGCTCGCCATCCGCGCCGGCAACGACGTCGGCCGCGCCGTCTAAGCGCCGCGCGCACGAAAAGGGAGGGGCGCATCGCGCGCCCCTCCCGCATCCCGCTCGCTCAGGCGACGGCTTCCGCGGCCCGCGCTGCCAAGGCGCATACGCCGGCGTAGAAATCGTCGTCGGCGCGCGCGGCGCAGCGCGCCGCCGCGGCGAACCAGCCGACGGCGTGCTCGCGCGCGAACTGCCGCAGCAGGCAGGCCGACCGGCGCGCCGCGGCGGGGCCTTCGGCGCCGTTCGCGGCGGCCTCGGCGAGCGAGGCCATGAACGCCAGCTCGGCGACCATCGAGTCGGGCTTCAGCGTCCTGACGGCCAAATCGAAGCCGCCGACGCCGCGGTGCTCGAAGCCCGCGGCCCGATAGCACGCCAGCACGTGATCGGCCCGCGCGCCGCCGGCGGGCGCGTACCTCAGGCGCCCGCCCTCCTCCGCCGCGCCCCGCACGCTGCTCTCGCACAGCGGCAGGAAGAAGGGGCTCGCCGACACGAAGAACCGGTCGTAGTAGCGCTGCCGAAGAACCGCATCGGCCCTCGTCCCATCGAACCGCGCGTCGCCCACCGCCCGCGCCGCCCGGCGCACGCCGTCGACAACCTCCTCGTCAGGCTCGCTCGCCAGGGCCGCGGCGCACGCGCGGGCGATGACGGCGAACCCCCGGCACGCATCCGCCGCCAACGGCTTCTCCTCGTTCATCTTCGAACCCCCTTCCCTTAGGCGAACAGCGGCACGGCCGCCATCACGACGACGTAGCGGAACGCGAGGCCTCCGACGAGGATGCAGGCCCATTCGACCGGGCCCATCCAGCCGGGCGCCCCAACGCCCCGCCTGCCGCGCACGACGGCGAGCGCGCACGGCGCCGCCAATCCCACGGCCACGACGCCGCCCCAGAACGCCGTCGCGTACGCGCCCGTCAGCAGCTGGGCCACGGAAGCCGCCGCGGACGGGGCGGCGCTGCCCTGCGTCGCCGCCACCACGGCCAGGAGCGCGGCGACCAGCAGCGCCTCCGCCGCGGGGAGCACGATGCCCGCCTTGCCCATCCACGCGGGCGCAGCCTGGCCTTCCGCGCCCGCGAAGCGCGCGGCCAGGCCGTATGCCGCGTAGCCCGTGTAAGCGGCCGACACCACGAACGCGGCCGGCAGCACGGCGAGGTTCCACAGGGGGAACGCCGGGGCGGTGCTCAGCAGCACGCCCGTGTACAGCGACACGCCCACGCCCAGCGCCGACCCGACGAGCTCGAGGGCGCGCGGCGGATCCTCGCGCCGCGCCAGCAGCACGAGGCAGGCGAACGCCGTCGCCAGGAACAGGCTGATCAGCACCACGCCCCACGTCATCACCGACCCGAAGTTGCCCAGCAGGTTGAGGTAGCGCAGCGGGTTCAAAAGCCCGCCCCGCGCGTCCACCGCCAGGATGAGCGCGCCGAGCGCCACGGCGACGAACGCCGTCCCCATGCCGATCAGCTTCACCTTGCGCGCCGCCGCGCCCCTGCCGCCGGCCAGCACCGTGAACACGAACGCCCACGCGCCCAACCCGGCGAAGAACAGGTCGCAGGCGACGATACCGTCCCACACCATTACAGCCTCCCCTCGTACGGCGTTTTCACGTTGCCGCCCTTGTGCACGGCGGATACGCGCTCCATCGCCATCGTCTTGTCCAAGCCCAGGTAGTGCACCGACGGGCTCATGCCCATGTCGGCCAGTAGCACGCCCGCGTCGTCCGCCGCGGCCAGCCGCTTCGAGACGTCGCTGTCGGGGTCGTTCAGATCGCCGAACACGCGCGCATGGGTCACGCACGTCCCGGCGCAAGCCGGCAGCAGCCCGTTGGCCGTGCGGTGGTGGCAGAACGTGCACTTGTGCACGTCGCCCGTCTCCTCGTTGGCGTAGCGCACGCCGAAGGGACAGGCGGCCATGCAGTACTTGCAGCCGATGCACTTGCCGGCATCGACCTGCACCGAGCCGTCCGCGTCCACGTAGCTGGCGCCCGTCGGGCATACGTGCACGCACGCGGGGTTCGCGCAGTGGTTGCACAGCTTCGGCAGGTTGGCGCGGCGGATGCGCCCTCCGTCGTCCACGTCCCAGCTTTCCACCCACGTGTTGAATTTCGTCAGCGGCACGTCGTTCTCCTGCTTGCAGGCCACCGCGCATGCGTTGCAGCCGATGCAGAGCGCGAGGTCGACGACCATCCCCAATCTCCGTTCGCTCATGGGAGCTCCTCCTTACGCTTTCTCGATGTTGAACATGCCGCCGGAGCGCCCGGGGCATGAGGCGTCGTTGTCCGCGATGATGCCGAGCACGCCGTCGGCCGTGACGGTGGGATCGAGCATCGTCGTCACGTAGACGCCCGCGGCGATGGCGGGGTTGCCCTTCGCCAGCTTTCCGTCCACCTCGATGTCCTGCGCGCCGTAAGCGCGGTGCCCGTAGCCGAACGACGAGCTGAACGCGCCCTTCACCTGCCCGGCGCGCACCATGGCCTCGCCCGTGCTCACGTCGCCGATCGGGTTCGTGATCTTGACCTCGTCGCCGTCGGCGATGCCGAGGGCGGCGGCGTCCTCCTCGTTGATCTCGATGTAGTTGTGATCGCACAGGTCGCGCATGATAGGGCTGTTCGCCAGCATCGACACCGAGCGGAAGCGCGGCTTGTGCTCGGAAGCCGTGAACGGGAACTCGTCGATCGAGAACCGTTCGGTCATGGGCGACAGGTCGCTGAACGTCTGCGGCCGGTAGTGCAGCGTGCCGGGCAGCCGTTCGCCCGAGTAGCAGTTCTTCGCGAGCGCGCGCTTCTCGCTGTACACGAAGGCGCAGTAGTTGTCCTTGTACCACTTGCTGCGGCCGTCGTCCCCGAAGATGAACGACATGGGCCAGTAGCGCCCGCCGCGCGAGAGCACGCTCTGCACCTTCGGCCACTCCTCGGCCGACACCGCGTCGGCGAACGCGGGCGGAAGCTCGTCGAGGCCTTGCAGGCGCGCCTCCTCGGGCGCGATGTCCTCGACCGGCGTCTCGCCGTACGCGAGGTTCGCCACCGCCTTCAGGTAGTAGTCGACCGCGTCGTCGAGCGGCCACGCCTTGCCGTCAACGTCCTTGATGGCGCCCTCGCCCCAACCGGGCAGCTCGCACGCCTTCGCCACGTCCGCCAGGAACGCCTCCCAGCTCGCATGGCGGCCGTCGTCGAGCCGGATGCTCTCGGGCTCCTTCACCTGCCAGCGCACCGTGCTGCCGTAGCCCGTGAACGCGGTCCCCACCTGGGGGATGCCGAAGCTCTCGTACTGGCTGACGTCGGGCACGACGTAGTCGGCGTACTGGGTGCCCTCGCCGATGACGAGGTCGCAGGCGATATGCAGGGGCACGTACGCCGGATCCTTGAACCGGTCGATCACCTCGTCGCGCATCGCGCCCGGCGTGGCCTGCAGCACGTTGTTCATCCACGTGGTGAGGATCTTGGCCTGGTAGGGGTAGCGGTTGACGATGGACATGAGCGTCTGGGCGTCCGAAAGCGGCGCGTTGGGGTACCAGGGCAGCGCCGGCTTGGGATCCTTCTCACCGGCCGCGACGCGGTTGGCGTACTCGGCCGTGCCCTCCCATGCCTTGCCCGTGCGCGCGATGGCCGTGGCGTTCTTGGCCGACACGTCCGGCTTGCCCTCGATGTCGTTCAGCTTGTAGCGCGCGCCGTTGCCCATGGCCACGGGGGTCATGCTGTACGGCACGTTGCCGCCGGTCATCTGGTTCGACCCGATGAGGGCGCGCAGCACGACCGTGCCCATGGAGGCGTCCAGCCCGTTGACCGCGATGCAGGAACCGCCGTTGGCCCAGATGCACGCCTTGACGCCGTGGGAGGCGTACTCCTTCGCGATGCGCTCGAGCTCGTCGACGGAAACGCCCGTGATTTCGGCGTACTCGTCCATCGTGTAGGCGCTCACCGTCTCCTTGAGCAGGAGGAAGCCCGTGCGCACCTTGACGCCGTTCACCTCGCCCTCGTACTCGAGCGCGCCCTGAGAGCACTGGGAGTGCAAGGCCGGCTCCCCGGTGGCCGCGTCGACGACGACGTACTGCTCCACCGGCTTGCCGGCCTTGTCCTTGGCCTCGGGAGCGTCGATGCCGGCATCGGCCGCGCGCATGAGCTTGCGGTGGTTCGGATGCCCCTCGTCGACGATGACGAGGTAGGAGGCGTTGGTGTGCGAGGCATACCCGCCCGCGACGGCGGCCTCCTGGTTGGGGAACGCCAGGAACCGGGCGTTGTGGCGCTTGCCGTCGATGATGCTGCGCGTCAGGGCCGAAGCGAACGCGCCGTTCGTGGCCGGCTTGATGGGGACCCAGCTGATGCCCGGCATCGTGGGCGTCACGGCGCCGTTCGCCAGCGTGGGGTCGATGACGTCGATCTTGAGCTTGCCGGCGGCGAGGTTCTTCGTGGTGCGCTTGGCGGAGCTTTGGAAGTTGATCCCGCTCGCTCCGGGGAACCCGCCGAACCACAGCGCATACTCCGCCTCCTCGGGGTCGGGCATCATGGTGTTGACCGATTCCTGCAGAAGCGAGCCCGCGCCGTTGGCGCCGGCGCAGCTGGACACGTGCCCGTACTGGTTGAGCGTTCCGAACGAAGCGGCGAAGCGGCTGCTGAACGCGCCGCGCCCGTCGGCCCGGCCGCCCAGCATGACCAGCTGGTTCGACACGGGGCCCAGATCGGGCTGCTCGGCGTTCATCGGCGTCGACGCGTCGCAGAGCGCCTTGAACCCTTCGACGTCGCGATCCTCCCCGATGTCGGCGAACAGCTTGCCGCCCTCGGTCACCTCCTTGATAAGCTGGTCCCAGCCGATGGGCTTCCACTTCCCCTCGCCGCGCTTGCCGGCGCGCTTGAGCGGCACGGTGATGCGATCGGGCTGGCTGACGGCGTCGAGCGTGCCGTTGCCGCGCCCGCACACCGTGCCGTGCAGCAGGTTGCCCTTGCCGTTGGCGTAGCTCATCGAGCGGTACGCCTCCTCGAGCGGCTCCTCGTGGTTCAGGTACGGGTACGCGCACGCGGGGTTGTACGGGTTGCCGCCCACGCCCAGCACGCGCCCGGTTGCCCGGTCGAGCTTCACGCGGTTGCCGCACGAGCTGTAGCACCCCACGCAGCCCGAGTACCGCACGATCACGTCCTCGTTGACGGCGACGTCCCCTGTTTCGGGATCGATGCGCGCCTCGATGGGCTTGCCCGTCCCGGGTTCCGGGAAAGCGGTTTCGGCGGCGACGGCGACCGCCGGCTGCGCTCCCAGGCTCGCGCCTGCGAGCGACAGCGCGCCGAGCGCCCCCATCGCCTCGACGAACGTGCGTCGATCCATGTTCATGTCCCCCATTCGTTCTCCTCCTTCGACATTCGGGGTTCTCCGAGTGCGGAGTCTAGCGCCCCCGCAGCGGGCGCTTCATCACCTAGTCGAGGGATTTTTGGCGGGAAAATCGGGCGATCGAGCCTCACCTGATCAAGTGAGTTTTGCATCGTGCCTGGTCAGAGAATTACAACCGAGGTGGTGAGCTTTCCATCCCCGGGAGGCGCGGCCGCCCGATGCCCTATAATCGTGCGCGGGAGGAACCATGAGAGAATACTGCGCTCGCTACAAATCGCCATACCTGCGCGAAACCCTGGGATTCGCGCTCTTCCTCGCGTGGGTGTACTGCAGCCTGTTCGGCTGCGGCTTGGCCAGTTACGAGAACTCGCCGGTCGGCGTGACGACGGTGTACAACCTCGAGCACGTCTGGATGGTGAGCGGGCTCTTCGAAGCCCTGGGAGGCATCGCCGGCATCGTGGCCGCCCGCTTCGTCCCGATGCCCGACCGCCTGCTGAAAGGGCGCGTCCTGGGCGCGCTCGCGCTCGCGTGCGCGGTCGTGGGAAACTACGTCACCATGACCGCCTGGGCGGACTTCCCCGGCCTGTTCTGGCAGCTCTACCCGCTCGGCGGGGCGCTGACCGGCGCAGCCATCGCGCTGTTCATCATGCTGTGGGGCGTACGCCTCGGCTCCTACGACGAGGCGTACGCGGAATTCGCCATCCCGCTGTCGTTCACGCTGGCCTTCGCCCTGTACTTCGTGCTGCTGCTGACGAAGCAGGGTCACGTGCCCATGTTCGTCGCGCTCGCCCTCATGATCGCCGCTTCGACGTTCTTCGCCGTGCGCAGCAACGTCGCCGAGCGCGCGGAAGCCCCGAGGGCCGGGCGAGGCCGCCCGGAACGCGACGAGGGCGGTCGGCAGGGCCTGCTCTCGTTCGCCACGCTCATAGCGGTATCGTGGGTGCAGGTGGCGTTCTTCCGCATCATATCGACGCCGAGCCTCACCGGGGATCGCTTCACCCACTACCTGCTGCCGTTCTCGTGCGCCTGCGTGCTGTCGCTCGCCATGTTCCTGCTGTGCCTGCGCATGTCGCGCTACCTGAACATCTCGCTCGCCTACCGGTGGAGCCTGCCGCTGTTCATGCTCAGCTACCTGCCCATCTTCGCCGACTACGACAACGCCGAGCTGCGCATGCTGGCCTACGCCATCAACTTCCTCGGGATGTTCGGCGTGCAGTTCGGCAGCTGGGTGGGCATGTGCAAGCGCCTGCATCGCTCGCACGGCAACGCCCTGCGGCTGCTCGGCGCCTACGCGTTCGGCGAGGGGCTCGGCATCTTCGCCGGATGCGTCGTCGGCCTGTACGTGGTGGAGTCGATGGACGCGCACGGCATGATGGAAGTGTCCATCGCGCTCATGGCGGCCGTGATCTTCGCCGCCATGGTCACCGGGTTCAACCCCGCCTGGCTGTTCGACCGGCCGAGCGCCGCGCGCGACGGCGACCGCGACGGAATGCGCGCCGACGCGGCCGACGGCGGCGGCGAGGGCGGCATCGCCCTGCTGCACCGGCAGGAAGCGCAGGCCCTTCAGACGGCCTACGGCCTCACGAGCCGCGAAACCGACGTGGCCGCCCTCCTGCTGGCCGGTCGCAGCCGGCCCTTCATCCGCGACGAGCTCGTGGTGTCCATCAACACGGTGAGCACGCACGTGCGCAGCATCTTCTCGAAATGCAGCGTGCACTCGCAGCAGGAGCTCATGCTCCTCGCCCGCAACGGCTCGCCAGCGGCGAGCGAGGGCGACCGGCGCGCGTAAGGGGCCATCCGCGCCGGCAACGACGCCGCCCGCGCCGCCCAAGCGCCGCCGCCGCGCACGAGGGGGGGGGCTCCGCGCGGCCTCCGCTTCCAACCCGAACGCCGCCGGCCTCTCCTTCCCCGCCGGCGACGCTCCCCGTTTGTTGTACTTTTGTTGTTCGGCGGACGATATGGTGCGCTGGTCGCATCGAAAACAATCGCAATCGGAGGTTCACGTGACCGCAAGAACGCCCTTCCCGCGGCTGGCCCGCATCGTCTTGGCATGCGCGCTGGCGGCAGGGCTCGCCCCCGCCCTCGCCCATGCCGAGGAGGCGCCTCGCGAAAGCGACGTCGTCGACCGGTTCGCCGCCAAAAGCGAGCAGGCCTTGAACCGCTACGCCCTCACGGGCAACATCGACGACCTGCGCGACGTCACCGCCTACGCCAACGCGGACGCCGTCGTCGCGGCGCGCTCGAGCGAGGCGCTTCCCCCAACGTACGACCTGCGCGACGAGGGCTTGGTCACGCCCGTGAAACTCCAGAACCCGTGGGGCACGTGCTGGAGCTTCGGCGCCATCGCGGCGTGCGAGACGAGCATCATGTCCGAGCTGGGCTGGAACGCCGACGCCGGCCAGGTGCTGGATCTTTCCGAGCTGCATACGGCCTGGTTCGCCTACACGCCGCTGGCGGACGACGCGGGATCGCAGGCAGGCGAAGGGCGCCATTCCACGTCGAGCGACCCCAACGCCATCCTCAACGAGGGCGGCATGCTGTACACGGTCACCTCGGTGCTGTCTTCCGGCATCGGCCCCGTGCTGGAATCGGACGCCCCCTACCGGAACAAGGCGGGCGACGTCGAGTACGTCGAAAGGCCGACCGACGGGGCGAGGTTCCCCTACTGCTACTCCGCCGAAGGCGACTGGTCGGTTCCCGAAGACCAACGCTTCGCGCAGGTCATGGAACTGGAGGAGAGCTGCGTGCTCCCCTCGCCCGCCAGCAAGGACGCCGACGGCGCGTACCGGTACGACCCCGCCGGCACCGACGCCATCAAAGGCGAGCTCAAGGAGGGGCGCGCCGTCGAGATAGCCTTCGCCGCCGACCAATCGAAGCCGAACCAGGCCGATCCCGCGAAGTACATCAACGCGAACGACAACGCCTGGGCGCACTACACCTACGACGCCGATGCCGAGGCGACCCACGCGGTCGCCATCGTCGGCTGGGACGACGCGTACGGCGCAGACAACTTCCTCGAAGGCCACCAGCCCCCGGGCGACGGCGCCTGGATCGTCAAGAACAGCTGGGGATCGAGCTCCGAATCGTTCCCGAACGGCTTCGAGGGCACCCCGATCAACGGGTGGGGCGTCGACGGGGAGGGGTACTTCTACCTTTCCTATTACGACCGGAGCATATCAGTCCCCGAATCGTTCGACTTCTACACCGAGGGTTTCGAGCCCGACGCCGAGGCCGGCTACTACTTCGTCAACCAGTACGACTACATGCCCTCCGACGGCGTGGCGGCCATCCAGAAAGACGAGGAGGTGGCGATGGCCAACGTGTTCGAGGCCGAGGAGAACCAGCTCGTGCGCTCGCTGTCCTGCGAGACCGCGAGCCCGAACACGACGGCCACCTACGAGCTGTACCGTTTGAACGACGGGTTCGAGAACCCGACGGACGGCGAGCTCCTGACCGCGGAGAGCAGGACGTACGAGTACGGAGGCTACCACCGCATCCAGCTGGACGAAGGCGGTTTCCCCCTCGAGAAGGGGCAGCGCTTCTCGGTCGTGGTGACGCTTCGGCAAGCCGACGGCCAATACGCGGTGCTAACCGACCGGGCGCTCAACGAGGAGGGGCTGGAGAAGGTCAACGAGAACCTCCCCGAGGAGGATAAGGGCATCGTCTACTCCGTCGGCGTGGTGAACCCCGGCGAGAGCTGCCTTCTCGAGGACGGCGTTTGGACCGACTGGGCCGACGACGTCGCCGCCATCAAGGCGAAGGCCGTCGAAGAGACGGGGACCAGCACCTTCGACTACGACAACTTCGCCCTCAAAGCCTACGCCGACCCCATCGCCGAGCCGCCCATCCACGAGGCCGTCGCCGTCCCCGACCTGGTCGGGCTGACCGAAGCCGAAGCGTTGGCCGCGCTCGAGCGCGTCGGGCTGCGAGGAGAGGCGGGCGCCGCCGAGCATTCCGACGCCGTGGAGGCCGGGCGCGTCGCGCGCCAGGACACGGCGGCGGGCGCGGAAGCGGACAAGGGCTACCTCGTCACCTACTTCCTGTCGCTCGGGAAAGACCCCGCTGCCGCCCCTGGCGGGCCCGCGGGCGGCGGCGACGAGCAGGGCGCCGCCGCGCCCGTCGCGAAGCGCCTCGCCTCCACCGGCGACGAGGGATCGCCGAGCGCCGTCGCGCTGGCCGTCGTCGGCGCGATCGCGGCATGCTCCGCCGCCGCGGCCTTCGCGTTCGCCCGCAAGCGGAGACCGCGATGCTGAGCGGCGATCGCCGAGGGAAAGGTCGGCGATCGCCTGTAAGGAGGGCGTCTTGCACCAGCTCAACGTAGCGCTCGACGGGTACAGCGCCCTGCTCTGCGCAGTGCTGGGATCATACGTGCTGATCGGCGGCGATCGCCGCGATCAAGCGAACCGGTGCTTCGTCGGGATCTGCGCGTGCAACGCCGTCATGGCGCTCGGCGACCTGACGTCCTGGGCGTTCGCCGCGCCGCTGAACGGGACCGAGCACGCCGTCATGCTCGCGGGGACGTTCCTGTTCTACGCGGCTCCGGCGCCCCTCTTCCTGTGCTTCACCGGCTACATCGTCGCCTTCCTCTCGAAGCGCACCGCGCTGCCGCACAACTACCTCCGGCTGTCCGTCGTCCTGTTCTCGCTCTACATGGCGGGGTGCGTCGCCTCGCTGTTCAACGGGATGTTCTACTCGGTCGACCCCGCGACCGGCTACGCGCGCGGACCGCTGTTCTGGCTGGCGCAGACGGTGCCCGTCATCCTGCACCTGCGCAACGCCGCCATCGTGGTGCGCTACCGCTCCTGCCTCGAGCGCAAGGAGTTGCTGGGCTTCGCCGGCTACATCGCGCTGCCCATCGCGGCGGAGGCGATCCAGGTGGCGTGGTTCGGCATCGCGCTCATGAACACCGCCGTGGCCTTCGCCATCCTGCTCGTGTTCCTGAGCATCCAGTCCGAGCGCAAGGCGCTGCTCGCCCGGCGCGAGCAGGAGCTGGCCGAGGCGCGCTCCGACATCATGCTGAGCCAGATCCAGCCGCACTTCCTGTACAACACGCTGACCGGCATCCGCGAGCTGTGCTCGAGCGACCCCGCCGAGGCGGCGCGGGCGGTGAACGATTTCTCGCTGTTCCTGCGCGAGAACATGGCCTCGCTCACCAGCAAGGAGCCCATCCCCTTCGAGCGCGAGCTGCGCCACACGATGACGTACCTCAGCCTCGAGCAGCGCCGCTTCGGCACGAGGCTGCAGGTGGAGTTCGACATCGCCCATCGCGCCTTCAGGCTGCCGCCGCTCACCGTGCAGGCGCTGGCCGAGAACGCGGTGCGCCACGGCGTGTCCGCGCGGGAAGAGGGCGGGTGCGTGCGCATCGCCACCTGCGAGGACGGGGGCGTCAGCGTGGTGACGGTGAGCGACGACGGCGCGGGCTTCGACGCCGCGCGGGCCGCCGCGGGCGACGGGCGCGTGCATGTGGGCATCCAGAACGTGCGCGCGCGGCTGGCGGACGGGTGCCGGGGAACGCTCGAGGTGCGCAGCGAACCCGGCGCGGGCACGACGGCGACGATCCGCATCCCGCGCGCCGACGGCGATCGCGGCGGCGAGGAAGGAGGCCCCCGGTGAACATCATCGCCGTAGACGACGAGCCCCTCGCGCTCAAGGACCTGGTCCGCACCCTGCGACGCCTGCAGCCCGGCTGCGAGCCGCTCGAGTTCGCCACCTCCCGCGAGGCCCTCGAGCACGCGGAGGCCGATCGGGTGGACGTGGCGTTCCTCGACATCGAGATGCCGGGCATGGGCGGGCTCGCCCTGGCGAAGCGCCTCAAGGACCTGCAGCCCGACCTGCACGTCGTGTTCGTGACGAGCTACGAGCAGTACGCGGTGGACGCCTTCGCGCTGCACGCCACCGGCTACCTGCTCAAGCCGGTGCAGGCCGACGCCCTCGAGCGCGAGCTGACCTTCGTGTACGAGCATCGCACGCTCGACCGGCACGCCCGCGTGCGCATCCAGACGTTCGGGGGCTTCGAGGCGTTCGTCGACGGGAAGCCCCTCGCGTTCAAGCGCTCGAAGACGAAGGAGCTGCTGGCGCTGCTGGTGGATCGGCGCGGCGCGACCCTCACCGCGCGCGAGGCCTGCGCGGCGCTCTGGGAGGACAAGCCCTGCACCGCGTCGCAGCGCAGCTACTACCAGTCGCTCGTGGCCGACCTGCGCTCCACGCTCGCCGCCGCCCGCGCCGGCGACGTCATCGTGAAGGGCTGGAACAGCCTGGCCATCGACCCGGGCGCCGTCGACTGCGACAGCTACCGGTTCCTCGACGGCGACCCGGCGGCCGTCAACTCCTATCGCGGCACCTACCTCCCCTCGTATTCCTGGGCGGAGTTCTCCGCGGGCGCGCTCCGCTCCCGCTTGCGGTAGCGCCGTCGACGGGCGGCGCGGACGGCTCCCTGTTGCACTTTTGTTGCGCCCTTGCGCTTACAGTGATCGCGTACTCATCGATCGCGAGAAAGGACGCACCATGCGAGAGCTTCCGGGTTTGGCAAAGGCGGGCAACTTCCCAGCAGGGGCGCTCGGCGGCTTCGCGCGCCTCGCCTTGGCGCTCGCCCTGGCGCTGAGCCTCGCGCCTGCGGTGCCGGCATCGGCCGCGCAACCCGACGCCGGCTGGGCCGACGACATCCCGGCGATGCTCGCGTCCGGCCCCTACGCCGAAGGCGAGGCCGTGGCCTGCCTGGACGGCGCGGCCGTCGCGACCCTGTCCGACGAGGCCGGCGCCGAAGCCGTCATGGACCTCGACGCCGAAGCGATCGGCGCGGGGGCGGCGGACAGCCTGACGGTCGTGCGCAGCGACTCCCTGAGCACCGAGGAGCTGCTGAACGAGCTCGCGGACGACCCGTCGGTGCTATTCGCCGAGCCCAACTACACGGGCGCCCAGCCGGCCGACGGGGACGGGTCGGCCACGGCCGCCGTCGCGGCGAGCCTCGCCTCCGGAGGCGGCGCTGCCGCGACGGCCGCGTCCAAGGACATGACCGCCTACCAGTGGGGCTTCGGCAACGACGGCTCCACGCTGCAGACCCCCGGCGCCTCGGACGCGGCGAGCGCGAACCCGCCGAGCTGGAACGAGCCGGGCGGCAACATGGGCGGCGACGAGGCGGTCGTGGCCATCCTCGACGGCGGCATCGACGCGAGCCACCCCGACCTGGACGGGTCCATCTACCGCTTCTCGGCCGACCAGCAGCGCGCGCTCGGCTGCGGCGAGTACGGCTACAACGCCGAGGCGGCGGCCAACCCGGCGCTCGACGCGACCGACGTGACCGACAACGACAACCACGGCACCCACTGCGCCGGCATCATCGCCGCGGAATGGGACGGGGCCGGCACGAGCGGCATCGCCTCGAACGCCAAGCTCATGGTCATCAAGAACGGCGACGCCACCACGTCGCTCGTCGACCAGCTGAACGCCTACGCCTTCGTCAAGAAGGCCGTGCTGGAGCAGGGCATCGACGTGCGGGTGACGAGCAACTCCTGGGTGGTCGCGCAGGCCAGCCGCGCGCTCGACGCCGCCGTGCGCGATCTCGGCGAGAGCTGCGGCATCGTCTCGGTGTTCGGGGCGGGCAACTGGGCCCAGGACAACGACGAGAACCTCTACTCCGCGTCGACGCTCAAGGACAACCCCTACGCCGTGGTGGTCGCCGCGACGAATACGGCCGACGAGCTGTGGGATCGAAGCCATTACGGCGCGACCACCGTGGACCTCGGCGCCCCGGGCGGCGGCATCCTCTCCACCGTGCCGCTCTCGTGCTCCCGCTACCTGCCCGACGTCGTGGACGACGGCGCGAACCTGCTCTACGAAGGGTTCGACGGAGACGGCGCGTCGAGCGCCGTGACGTTGGCCGCCGTGACGGCGGAGGGCGGTACGGCCCCGCTGTCCGACGCCGACTACGGCGACGCGACCGCGTTCGCCACGGGCTCGGGCAGCTTCTCCGCGACGCTCGACCAACCGGTCGAAGTCCACGGAGCCAACGGCATGCACGTCGTGGAGTTCGCCGCGACCGACGTCGCGGCACCCGCGGAGGGAGCCGGCGCGTCCTTCGGCCTGTCGATGTACACCGAAGCGCTGGCAGCCCCCTACGCCGCCCAGGTGAAGCTCGCCGACGGCACCTGGGCTTCCATCGACGACTCCGAGCACGGGTCGGCAAAATGTCTCGGCCAGACCTGGGACGCGCTCGACCTCGACCTGCCCGCAGGCACCGATTTCTCCGACTTCCGCCTGCGCGTCACGTTCGTCGCGCCCCTCGGTACGCACATCTGGTTCGACTCCGTGGGCGTGGGCACCCAGAAGGTGCCCTACGATTACCTGAGCGGCACGTCCATGGCGACGCCGGCCGTCGCCGGCGCCTGCGCCGTCCTGGCCGCGCAGCACCCCGACGACACGGCCGCCCAGCTGGCCGCGCGCCTCATGGGCACCGTGCGGCCCAACGGCTCGCTGGCGGGCCGCACCACGACGGGCGGCGCGCTCGACCTGTCCGTCGTCGGCGACCCCTCCGCGCCCGAGACCGCGCTGAACCCGGTCATCGACTCGTTCGCGGCCGAGGGCGCGACGCTGTCCGTCGCGGGCACCGCGTTCGGCGCGAGGGCGGGCGCGGTCGAGGTGAGGCAGGCCGGGCTCGGCGACGACGGCGAAAGCCTCCCGGCGGCGATCGACGCCTGGGACGACTCGTCCGTCCTGCTCACGGCGGAGGAGCCGCTGTCGGGCATCGTGGACGTGCGCGTGACCACCGCGGCGGGGAAGACCTCGCATCGGTCGTTCTTCGTGAGCCAGGGCCGCACGGTGTACGAGCTCGCGTGCTCGCTGCCCGCCTCCGCGGGCGACGACTACGCGGTCGACGACTTCGTCGACTACGAGACCTCGGGCATCCTCCAGCCGTTGCAGGGCGGCCTGCTCGCCCTGCCCCAGACGGCGCTCATCGAAGGGTCGGCCTTCGTGCAGCGCATGTGGCGCTACGACGTCGCCGCCGACGCCTGGCAGGAGCTGGCCGCGCTGCCCGAGCCCCTCCAGGACGCCTCGGCGGCGCTTTGGGGCGGGAAGCTCCTGGTGAAGGGCACGTCCATGGAGCTCGTGGGCGACGGGGTGCCCCGCTCCTGGGGAGCGGTCGATCCGGCCGACGCCGACAAGGCCGAGACGCGCCTGTACGCCTACGACCCGGACGCCGGCCGCTGGGACGAGCTTCCTGCCGCAGGCGTGCCGCGCGGCTCGACGCTCGCGAACGCCGACGGCGCGCTGCTGCTCGTGGGCGGCGACGGCGGCGCGGCCTCCGCTTCGGCCATCCTGTCCTACGATGCGGAACGCGGCGCGCTCTCCCCCGCGGGCACGCTCGCCGTCGCGCGCACGAACCCGCAGGTGGTGGCCAGCGGCTCCACCGTGTACGTCTACGACGCGGAGAACGGCTCGCTCGAAGCGGTGCGCGACGGCGCGGGGACCGTGCTCGAGAACGCGTTCCCCGCCTTCAGCGAGGGCGCCGACGACGCCCGCTCGTTCGCCGCGGTCGACGGGGGCGTCGCCATGGTGGGACCGCTTTCCGCCGACGGCAAGGCCGACACGTACTTGCTGCTCGACGGCCGGTCCTCGTTCGAGCCGTACGCCAAGCGCTCATCTGACGGGAAGGCCCTCTCGCCCACGGCGGCGGCCTGCGACGGCAAGCTGTTCGTGCTGGCCTCCTCGTTCGTCGAGCCGAACGGCCGCTACTTCCGCGCAACCGCCCTCGCCGCCGACGAGCCGTCCGTCGCGCCCGGCGCAGGCGGCGCGACGGACGGCCGAACCGGCAGCAGCGCGCTCGCGAAGACGGGCGACGGGACGCTTCCGGCCGTCCCGCTCGCCGTCGCCGCCGCGGCGCTCGCCGCGAGCGCGCTCGGGGCGGCGGCCGCAAGGCGCCGGAGGGACGGCGCGGACTAGCCAGCGCGCCGCCCCGCGCTCCCGGCGCGTGGAAGGGCCCGGCAACCGGGCCCTTCCACGGTGCGCACGGTACGCGCAGCTGATCCTTCTGCCAGGTTTCTGTTGCGGTTTTCCGCCGCGATTCCTATCATGGGAGGCACAGACGGCAACGAGCCAAGCGAGGTGTTCCCGTGGGAGACAAGGCGAAGGAAGCGGTCAGGCTGTATGCGAAAGGATGCACGTGCGCCCAATCGGTGCTGGTGCCCTTCGCCGACGAGCTCGGCCTGGACGAGGATGCGGCCTTGAAGCTGGCCGAGGGGTACGGCGGCGGGTTCGCCGCCACCCAGGAAATGTGCGGGGCGATGGTTTCCGCCACCGCCATCGTCAGCCACCGGTACAGCACCGGCGTGCCCGGCGACCTGGAGGGTCGCGCGGTGGTGTTCGGCAAGGTGCGCGCGGCTTTGGGGGAGTTCGAGCAGAAGTACCACGGCGTCACGTGCTTCGACGTGCTCAAGGGCGAGCGCCCCGTGCCGTTCAAATGCGCCGAGAAGGTGAAGGATGCCGCCCTCATCGTGGAGAAGATGCAGAAGGAAAGCGACGCCGCAACAGCGTAACAGCCTGCGCCGGACGGTTCCGGCGCAGGCTGTCGTATCTGCGATGAGGCGCTCTTCGCGTTATTCGACGATCACGCCGTCCTCGAGGGTGGCGTAGCCGCCCACGTAGACGTCGGTGGCGCGGCCCGTGAGCTCGGCGCCGATGAAGCCCGAGTTCACGGCCTTCGAGAGGAAGTCGGCCGCGTCCACCGTCCAGGCGGCGTCCGGGTCGATGACCGTGAGGTCGGCCGTCGCGCCCGGCTCGAGGGCCACGCGCTCGACGCGCAGGATCTCGCGGGGCTTCGCGGCCATGAGCTCGATGGCGCGCTCCCAGCTGATGATGCCGGGCGCGACCAGGTTCGTGATGACGAGCGCGAGCGACGTCTCCAGGCCGATCATGCCGAAGGGCGCCAGCTCGAACTCGGCGTTCTTCTCGAAGTCGTTGTGCGGCGCGTGGTCGGTGACGATGGCGTCCACCGTGCCGTCCTTCACGCCCTCGACGAGCGCGGCGGCGTCGTCGGCCGTGCGCAGCGGCGGGTTCACCTTGAGGAAGGTGTTGTAGTCGTCGCCGATGGCGTCCTCGGTGAGGAACAGGTGGTGCGGCGTGACCTCGCAGGTGACTGCTAGGCCCTCGGCCTTCGCGGCGCGCACGAGCTCGAGCCCGCGGGCGGTGGTGAGGTGCTGCACGTGCAGCGGGCAGCCCGTGAGGCGGCAGATAGCGATGTCGCGGGCGATCTGGATCTCCTCGCCCTCCGCCGGCCAGCCCAGCATCCCGAGGCGCGTGGACACGACGCCTTCGTTCACCTGGCCGGCGCCGACGAGGTCCTCGTCCTGGCAATGGCTCATCACCACGCGGTCGAACTGCGCGGCGTAGTCCATGACGCGGCGCATCGTGCCCGCGCCCTGCACGCCGCGGCCGTCGTCGGTGAAGGCGACGGCGCCGTGGGCCACCATGTCGCCCATCTCGGACAGCGTGTCGCCCGCGAGGCCCTGCGAGCAGGAGCCGGCCACGTGCACGCGGCACTTGCCGACGGCCGCGGCGCGGGCCTTGACGTACTCGACGCCCACCGCGTTGTCGATGACGGGCTTCGTGTTCGGCATGCAGCACACCGCCGTGAAGCCGCCGTGGGCCGCGGCGCGCGTGCCGGAGGCGATGTCTTCCTTCGTCTCGTAGCCGGGCTCGCGCAGGTGCACGTGGATGTCCACGAGGCCGGGGACGACGATCTTGCCGCCCAGGTCGCGCTCGACGCCCTTCTCCATCGCGAGGTTCTGGCCGATCTCGACGATCTTGCCGTCGCGCACGAGGATGTCGGCCGTTTCGTTCAGACCGACCTGCGGGTCGATCACATGGGCGTTCTTAAGCAGTAAGGCCATCTTCGCTCCCTCCCAGAAGAAGATACATTTCCGCCATGCGCGTGAGGATGCCGGCGTAGACTTGATCGAGAATGACCGAGCGCTTCGGATGGTCGGCCATGTAGCTGTCCAGCTCGACGCCGCGGTTGATGGGGCCGGGATGGCAGATAAGGGCGTCGGGCTTCATGAGGGGCTCGCGCTCCTTCGTGAGGCCGTACAGCATGTTGTACTCGCGCAGCGACGGGTACGGCGCGCCTTCGAGGCGCTCGCGCTGGATGCGCAGCATGTACACCACGTCGAGGTCGGGCAGCACCTCGTCGAGCTTCGTGGTGACGTGGTCGGCGCCGAGGATGTCGGGACGCGCCGGCAGCAGCGTCGGCGGGGCAACCACCGTCACCTCGCAACCCATGATCTTGAGCGCGGGGATGAGCGAGCCGCACACGCGGGAGTGGCCGATGTCGCCCACGACGCCCACCTTGAGGCCGGCCAGGTCGCCCTTGACCTCCCAGATGGAGTACAGATCCAACAGCGCCTGCGTCGGGTGCTGGTGCTTGCCGTCGCCCGCGTCGATGACGTGCGCGCCGGAGACGTCGGCGATCTTGCGGGGCACGCCCGCGTGCTTGTCGCGGACGATGATCATGTCGATCTTGTAGGCGCACAGCGTCTCCACCGTGTCCACGAGGCTCTCGCCCTTCACCGTGGAGGTGGAGCTGCCGCCGAAGTTCAGGCTGTTGGCGCTCAGGCGCTTCTCGGCGATCTCGAACGAGGAGCGCGTGCGGGTGGACGGCTCGTTGAACATGTTCACGACCGTGACGCCCTTGAGCGTGGGGACCTGCTTGATGCGGCGCTCGTTGACTTCCTTGAAGCGCGTGGCCGTCTCGAGGACGGTCATGATATCCTCGGCGGAGTACTCCGTGATATCGATCAGATGCTTGTGATTGAAGGCCATGCCCTATTCACCTCCCAGCGGTGCCGAACCCGCGCGGGAGCCCGGTGCGATTTCCAGAATCTCGACCTCGGACTTGCCGTCCGTCTCCTCCAGGAAGAGGCGCACGTTCTCGTCCGCCGAGGACGGCACGTTCTTGCCCACGAAGTCGGCGCGGATGGGCAGCTGACGGTGCCCGCGGTCCACCAGCACGGCCAGCTGCACCGTGGCCGGGCGGCCGATGTCCATGAGCGCGTCGAGCGCGGCGCGGATGGTGCGGCCCGTGTACAGCACGTCGTCCACGAGGACGATGTCCTTGCCGTCGAGATCGAAGAAGATGTCGGTGGAGTGCACCTCGGGAGCGAGATGCGTCGCGAAGTCGTCGCGGTAGAAGCTGATGTCGAGCTTGCCGAGCGGCACCTTCGTGCCCTCGATCTGCTCGATCTTCTCGGCCAGGCGCTTGGCGAGCAGGTCGCCGCGCGTCACGATGCCGACGAGCGCGATGTTGTCCGCGCCCTTGTTCGCCTCGAGGATCTGATGCGCAATGCGCGTCAACGACCGCTCGATCTCGTCCGCGTCCATGCAGACGGTCTTGACTGTTGCTGCGTCGTTCATACACACCCTTTCTGTTCGAGTGCGTACAGACGGACCTGCGTACCGCCGGGTTCCGCGCCCGCTCCGGCAAGGCCGGGCGTCCGCGTCGCCCCCGAGTTGGCGGCGTCCGCGCGAGGGCATGAAAAAAGCCTCCGCGACAGACAAAGGCTTCGACTCGTTCGCGTTCTTGTTCAGCTGAACGCTTGGGGTGTTACCTTGTCGGTCTCTCTGTACCGCTTTTAAAGGACTGCTCGCAGTATATGCGGTTCGAACCGGATATGTAACCCCTTTTATGCAGAAACTTGTAAGAATTTGCATAGGAGGCGCGCCCGGAGCGCGGCGGAGGGCGCGAGGCGGAGGGCGACCGGGGACCCGAGGCGGCCGAGGCGCGGGGGCGCGCAGGACGGGCGGGCGCGACGCCCCCCGGTGCCCAAGCGCGCACCGGGCGGCCCCTACTCCAGGTACGCGCCCGTCTGGCGGCTCCACAGGTTCGCGTAGGCCCCGCCGGCCTCGATGAGCTCGGCGTGCGGGCCGTCCTCCACCACGCGGCCGCCGTCGAGCACCACGATGCGGTCGAGGCTGGCCACCGTCGACAGGCGGTGCGCCACCACGATGGCCGTGCGCCCGCGCATGAGCGTGGCCAGCGCGTCCTGCACAAGCTGCTCGCTCTCGGAGTCGAGCGCGCTCGTGGCCTCGTCCAGCACGAGCACCGGGCAGTCGGCCAGAAGCGCCCGCGCGATGGCGATGCGCTGGCGCTGCCCGCCCGACAGCTTCACGCCGCGCTCGCCCGTGACGGTGTCGAAGCCCTGCGGCAGCCGCTCGATGAACTCCAAGGCGTTCGCCTGGCGCGCCGCCTCGCGGATCTGCTCCATCGTGGCGTCGGGCCGCCCGTAGGCGATGTTCTCCGCGATGGAGCGGTGGAACAGCAGCGCCTCCTGCGGCACGTAGGCGATCTGGCGGCGCAGCGATTGCTGGGTGGTGTCGGCGATGTTCTGGCCGTCCACGAGGATGCGCCCCTCCTGGATGTCGGACAGGCGCAGCAGCAGCTTCGTCAGGGTGGTCTTCCCCGCCCCGCTCGATCCCACGAGGCCCACGCGCTGGCCGGCGGGGATGTGCAGGTCGAGGTCGTCGAACACCTGCGTGCGAGTGTCGCCGTCGGTGTACCAGAAGCCGATGTCCTCGAAGTCGATGGCGCCCTCGCGCACCTCGAGCTCGGGCGCGCCCGGCCTGTCGGCCACGAGCCGCGGCTCGTCGAGGATGACGGTCATGCCGCTGGCGTCCCCGAAGGCGCGGTTGAAGCGCTGCAGGCCGTTGTTGATGAAGTTGAACTGGTTCGTCACCGTGTAGGTGTACGTGAACATCACCACGAGCGTGCCCGGCGTGATGCCGTACCACGCGTTGCCGCCCGCGATGAACACGGCCACCACGCTCATGATGGCGATGGTGATGCACGCCGTCACGATGCCGCGCGTGAGCGACGCCCACATGCGCTTCGAGTCGCGCGCCACCACTTCGCGGTTCGCCTGGTCGAACAGCCCGCGCTCGTAGTCCTCGCGCCCGTAGGTCTTCACCGCCAGGATGTTGGCCACCGAGTCGGACAGCTCGCCCGACAGCTGGTTCTGCGCGCTGGCCGCCTGCTCGTTGAGGTGCAGGATGCGCTTGTACATGAAGTAGGACACGCCCGCGTACACCGCCAGCAGCACCATGAGGATGGCCACGTACACCGGCACCCGCGGCGCCAGGATGGCGCAGGTGAACACCACCGAGCAGACGACCGGCAGAAACGGGAACGTGAGGGTTTCCAGCAGCAGCTGGTAGGCGCTCATGAACTTGGTGGTCTGGCTGACCAGCGTGCCGCCGAAGCGGTTGGAATGGAACGACATCGACTGGTTGGACAGCGCGTCGAACGACATGGTGGCCAGGTCGTAGGAGGCGGCGATCTCCAGCCGGTACATCGTGTAGTCCTGCACCTTGCTGGCCGCCTGGCCGGCCACGTTGATGAGGACGAGCGCCGCGATGTACGGCCCGAACACGGCGAACACCTCGTCGGGAGCCACCGAGCCCGCGCTCACGCGGTCCACCACGAGGCTCATGACGTAGGGGTTGCCGTACGACAGCAGCGCGACGAACAGAAACGTCGCGGTCATGAGCGCGGCGAACAGCCCGAGGTGCTTTCGGGTGACCAACCAGAAGTAGTGGAGCGTGCGACGCGTCGTCGACGGTACGCCGGTTCGTGCCATGCGGAATTCCTCTCTCATCTCTTCCGCACGATTATCCCACAAGTTTGGAGGACTCCACCTGCTCGACGTACCACGTCATGAACTTGGCAAGCGGCCCCCGCAGCACGAGGCCGACGAGCGCGGCGGGGATCAGGAACAGCAGGAGCAGCCCGATCTCCGTCCAGAAGTCGCCCCCGTACGTGCCGAACATAGCCGCGCGCATGGCGTTCACCACGTGCGTCGCGGGCAGCCAGGGGCTCAGGGCTTGCACGAACGGCGGCAGCAGCTGCAGCGGGAACGAGCCGCCGCACCCCGTCACCTGGATGATGAGCAGCAGCACCGCCACGGCCTTGCCGAGGTTCGCGAACGCCGCCACCAGCGCGTAGATCAGGAACGTGAACACGAGCCCGGCGATCCAGAAGCACAGCATGAACAGCAGCGGCTCGGCCACCTGCACCTGCAGGAACAGCAGGTTCCCGAGGCCCATCACCGTCGTCTGCGCGAGCGACAGGAAGGCCAGCACGCCGAAGCGCCCCATGAACAGCTGGCGGGGCTGCGGGTCGTCCAGCTGCTCGCGCGTGCGCTCGGACACCGTGGGCTTCACCACCACGAGGATCAAGAGCGACCCGATGAACAGGGCGAGCGTCGTGTAGAGCGGGGCCATGGCCGAGCCGAAGTTCTCGGCCGGGAACACGGCCTCGCGCTCGATGCCCACCGGCGCCGCGAGCGCCCGCGACAGCAGCTGCGCGTCGGCGCCGAGCACCGCGCGCAGCGCGCCCGCGTCGCCGGCCGCCAGAGCCTCGTCCACCGCGGAGCCCAGCGCGTCCAGCTCGCGCGCCGTCTCGCGCAGCTTCTGCGCCGCCGCGTCCACCTCGGTCCTCGCGCCGCCCAGCACGTCGGCGGCCGAGCCGGCCGACGCGGACAGGTCGGCCCCTGCCGCGCGCAGGCTGTCCAGGCCGTCGCCCAGGGCGGCCGCGAGGACGCCCGCGCTGTCCGCGAGCTGCTGCAAGCTCGGCTTCAGCCCGCTGTCGAACGAGGTTGCGAGCGCCTCCGAGCCCTGCCGCGCCTCGTCCGCCAGGCGCTCGACCTCCGCGCGCTCGGCCTGCACGTCGGCGTTGCCCGCCTCCAGCTTGCCGGCGGCGGCCGCCAGGTTGTCGCGCATGCCCTCCATGAGCCCGGCGACGGCGTTCAGCCGCGCGACGACGGCGTCGAGCGCCGGCTGGCTTTCGGACGGCAGCGAACCGCGCAGCTCCTCGAGCTGGGCGGCGAGGTCGCGGTACCGCGCGATCTGCGCGTCGAGCGCCTCGGCCTGCCCGCGCAGCCCCGCCGCGCCCTGCTCGGCGCCCGCCGAGGCGGCGTCGAACAGTGCGCCGGACGCCGCAGACACCTCCGCGAACGCCTCGTCGCTCGCGCCGAGCGCCGCCGACAGGTCGTCGACCGACCCCTTCACGGCCGCCACCATGGCGGAGGCGGACGACGTTCCCTGCGACGCCGCGGCCCCGGCGTCGTCGGCCGCGCCCCGCGCGGACGCGATGAGCTTCCCCGAGTCGCTCACGAGCGCCTGCGACGCCCCGGCCAGCGACGAGTACAGCTCCAGCACCGACGCCATGCGGTCCGCCTGCGCGCCCATGTCGCGCACCTGCCCGGACACGGCGGCGATGCGGCCGTCCGCGTCGGCCTCGTCGGCAAAGCTCGACACCGACTCGGCGATGCCGAGCGCCACCTCGGACAGCGTTTGGGCGAACACTTCGTTCACCTGGTACGACACCGAGTCGGCACCCTTGTCGGTGATCTTCGGCGCGATGGCGCTCTTCTTCTCGTTGGCGTAGTAGACGATCTTCGCGTGTTGGACGTCGTCGGAGTAGAACGTCAGCATGTCCTTGCTGAAGCCCTCCGGGATGACCACGGCCGCGTAGTACCGGCCCGAGCGCGCGCCGTCCACCGCGTCCTCCTCGGTGGTGAACGTCCAGTCGATCTCGTCGTTGGCGCGCAGCGCCGACACCACGCGCTCGCCGACGTTCACGCGCAGGGGCACGAGCTCGCTCTCGTAGCCGTCGTCCACGTTCGCCACCGCCACGGTGAGGTTGCCCGTGTTGTCGAACACGTTCCAGCACGCAATGACGTTGTACCACGCGAAGATCGACGGCATCACCACGAGGCCGACGACGATGATCGTGCTCATGACGTTCGCGAACAGGCTCTTGAAGTCGCTGCGCACGATGCGCGCCGCGTTACCCATGCGCCACGCCCCCTTCCGCGTCCCGGACGTCGGGCGCGCCGGGCGCATCCGGCGCTCCGCCGTCGGCGCCGTCGTCGGACGAGCGCGCCATCCGGTTGCGCGCGCTGCCCAGCTGCAGCAGCCCCGCGTCGCTCATGCCGTCGAGCCTCATCTGGCGCGCGAGGCCCGCGCGCAGGCTCTCCACCACCACGAGGAACACGAACACCGCCACGAGCCACCCGAGCCACGCCGTGAGCAGCCACACCTTCTCGGCGGGCGTGAGGGCGAACACCACCGTGAGCGCGACGGGCACCGCGAGCCCGAGGGCAACCGCCCCGCGGATGAGGCGCGGGTACCAGCGCGCGAAGCGCATCGTGCGCGCCCGCAGCTCCTCGCGGTACTCCTCCTTGTCCGACAGCGCCCTGAACAGCTGCGACGCCCGGTACGGGCGCGCGGGTATCTCCACGTCCTCGCCGTTGAAGAGGCCGCTCTCCCGCACCTGGCAGGCCACCATCCGGTTGACGTTCGCCATGAGCGGCCGCACGAGGATGCCGAAGGCCATGGACAGCGCGAAGAACAGCGCCAGCATGCCCAGCGCGTCCGCGTACTGCGAGCCGTAGAAGCCGAAGATGGCCTCGCGCAGGGCGGAAATGCCGTAGGTGAAGGGGAAGAACGGGTAGACGGCCTGGAAGAAGCCCGAGGTCATCTCGATAGGGTACAGCCCCGTGGCGCCGGGGATCTGCGCGAACACGAGCACGATGCAGATGCCCTTGCCGATGTGCTGCAGCGTCACCGACAGCGCGTAGATGATGCTGAGGTAGGAAAGCGAGGCCACGGCGGCCGCGAAGAACAGGGCGGGCGCGTCGGCGGCCTGCACCCCGATGGCCAGCACGCCGGCGCAGCAGATCGCCGCCTGCAGCACGGCCATCACGGCCAGCAGCAGGAAGCGCCCGAGGTAGCGCTGCGTCACGGTGAGGTGGCGCACGCCCTCGCCGTCCACCTCCTGCTTCATGATGACCAGCAGCATGAACGCCCCGATCCAGAACGTCAGGTTCATGAACAGCGGGGCCATGGCCGAGCCGTACGCGTTCAGCTCGTAGAGCTGCTCGGTGACCAGCTCGGTGGGCGACCCCATGAAGTCGGCGATCTTGGCCGCGTCGAGGCCGCCCCCGCCGAACGCCTGCGCGAGCGCGCCCGATTCGCCGAGCGCCAGCACGTCGGTCTGCACGGTGCCGAGGCCCTGCTCGAGGTCGGCCAGGACGGCGTCCGTCTGGCCGAGCGCCTCGCGGGCGGTGGTCAGCGTGGAGGCCAGCTGATCGAGCACGAGCCCGGTCTGGTCGACCAGCAGGCGCTGGTTCGACACGGCGGCCGACAGCGACGCCGACGCGGCGCTCAGCTGCGCGAGGCTGCCGTTGACCGTGGGCACCGTCGTGGAGAACAGGCCGTCCGCGTACGCGCCTGCGGCGCCGGCCGCCCCCTGCGTCGCGGCGTCGAAGGATGCTCCCGCCCGCGAAACCTCCTGCGCGAGGTCGCCCGCCTGGGCGTTCGCCTCGGCGAGGCCGTCGAGCGTCGCCTGCGCGTCGTCCGCGCGCTGCTCGAGCGCGTCGGCGACGGCGACGAGCGGCTCCTTGGCCGGGTCGCCGTCGGACAGCGCTTGCGCCATCTGGCGCACCTGGGCGGCCAGCGCCCTGCTCTCGTCCACAGCGGCCTGCCCCTGCACGATGGTCGCGCCGATGCCCGCCTGGGTCTCGCCCACCGCCGCGGCCATGCTGCCGACGGCGCCGTTCGCCTTCGCCGACGCCTCCGACACCGCGCGGACGGTCCGGTTCACGGCGGGCATCGCCGCCGACGAGAGCTCCGCCGCGTCGCTTTGCAGCTGGGCGGCGATGCTCGCGATGGAGCCGAGGGCGTCGCTCGCGGCGGCGATCTCGGTGCGCGCGCGGCCGAGCGCCTCCTTCGAGCCGCCCACCTTGGCCTGGGCCTCGTCGGTGGCCGCGACGATGCACCCGAGCGAGGCGCGCGCGTCGGACACCACCTGCACGGCGCCCGCCACCTTCGCCGCGGCCCTGCTCCTCGACGCCTCCACGGCGTCGCCCGACGCGCCGATCGCCTGGTCGACGGCATCGGCGGCGACGTCGCTCACCGTGGAGACGAACGTGGAGTTGATGGTCTCGTCGAGCGTGCTCGCGCCCGTGTCGGTGATCTTCGGGGCCACGGGCCCCGTCTTCTCGTTCACGTAGTAGGAGAGCTCGGGCTGCTCGAAGCTTCCGGTGGTCAGCGACAGCAGCCGCTCGGTGAAGTCCTCGGGGATGACGAACGCGGCGTAGCTCGTGCCCGCGTCGAGCTCGTCCATGGCGGCGGCGCGGTCGACGAACGCCCAGTCGAGCTGGGTGTTCCCGTGCAGCTCCTCCACGATCATGTCGCCCACGCGCAGCTCGCCGGTCAGCTCGCTCGACCCGCCCGCGTCCTCGTTCACCACGCACACGCGCAGGTTGCCCGTGTTGTCGTAGGGATTCCAGAATCCGACGACGTTGTACCAGGTGTACACCGACGGCAGCACGAGCAGCGCGACCACCACCACGAGCGCCGGCGGCACCTTGAGCAGCCGCAGCACATCGCGCTTGAACACGCGCAGTACGTTTCCCATGCCCGCCGGCTCCTCTCATCGCTCGCCCGAAACAACCCGAGCAATGATACCCCCTCCGTTGACGCTCCGTCAGCCTCGATTGACGCTCGCGCAGGTTTCGTCAATCGAACGCGCGCAGCGAGGGGCGGGCGCGGTCGGGCTTCGCCGGTGCGCCGCGAAAACGCCGCTGGGGAAGCGCCTCCGCGCTTCCCCAGCTAGCGTACCGTATTTTGTTTGCCCGCAGGCGCGCGCTACGCCGCCAGGCGCTTGGCGATGGCGAGGATGAAGTCGCGGGTGCTGAGCTTCGTCGGGTTCGGCAGCGTGGTGATGAGCGCGAGGTCGCCCGTCATCTCGCCGGCCTCGATGGTGTCGAGCGTGGCGCGCTCCATCTTGTCGGCGAACGCCACGAGGTCGTCGAGGCCGTCCAGCTCGCCGCGCTTGCGCAGGGCGCCCGACCACGCGAAGATGGTGGCCACCGAGTTCGTGGACGTCTCCTCGCCCTTGAGGTGCTTGTAGTAGTGGCGCTGCACGGTGCCGTGCGCGGCCTCGTACTCGTAATAGCCCTGCGGCGACACGAGCACCGACGTCATCATGGCCAGCGATCCGAACGCGCTGGACACCATGTCGCTCATCACGTCGCCGTCGTAGTTCTTGCAGGCCCAGATGAAGCCGCCGTCGGCCTTCATCACGCGCGCCACGGCGTCGTCGATGAGCGTGTAGAAGTACTCGATGCCGGCTTCCTCGAAGCGCGCGGCGTACTCGGCGTCGTAGATCTCCTGGAAGATGTCCTTGAAGCGGTGGTCGTACTTCTTCGAGATGGTGTCCTTCGTGGCGAACCAGATGTCCTGCTTGATGTCGAGGGCGTACTCGAAGCAGCTGCGCGCGAAGCTCTCGATGGACGCGTCGAGGTTGTGCATGCCCTGGGCGATGCCGGGGCCGTCGAACTTCTGCACGAGCTCGCGCGTCTCGGCGCCGTCGGCCGCGGTGTACACGAGCTCCACCGTGCCGGGGCCGGGCACGACCAGCTCGGCGTTCTTGTACACGTCGCCGTAGGCGTGGCGCGCGATGGTGATGGGCTTCACCCAGTTGCGCACGCAGGGCTCGATGCCCTTCACCGTGATGGGCGTGCGGAACACGGTGCCGTCGAGCATGGCGCGGATGGTGCCGTTGGGGCTCTTCCACATGCTCTTGAGGTCGTACTCGTCCATGCGCGCAGCGTTCGGCGTGATGGTGGCGCACTTCACGGCCACGCCCAGGCGCTTGGTGGCCTCGGCGGAGTCCACGGTCACCTGGTCGTCGGTGGCGTTGCGGTGCTCGAGGCCCAGGTCGTAGTACTCGGTCTTCAGATCGATGTGCGGGAGCAGCAGCTCGTCCTTGATCATCTGCCAGATGATGCGCGTCATCTCGTCGCCGTCCATCTCCACGAGCGGCGTGGTCATCGCTAGTTTCGCCATAGTCAACCTTTCCGTGTCCAAAGAGCCTCACGCTCCCCCGTTTTCTCGTACGGGGATATGATACCGTTGCCGTGGCGCGGATGCCGCGCAACCCGCCGATTTCGCCCCGAAAACACGCCTCGGGAAACGCAGCGGGCGCAAGCGCGGCAACGACGCGGCGCGCAGGGACGCTTGGGAGGAAGCCCCTCACCGCTCCGAAAGGCGCAGGGCTTCCTCGATGCGGGCCATCTTGGGGTCGGAAAGGGCCGGGCGACGCTCGCGATACCAGGCGTACGTCCGCCCCATACCCTCCTCGAGGGCGGTCTGGGGAGACGGCAGCCCGAATCGCGCGGCCTTGCGCACGTCGAGCAGATACGTGCAGTCGCGAAACGGGAAGAACGAACGCGCCTCGAGCGCGTCGGAGCAGCCGACGTGCGCAATGCGCGGCTCGACGCCCGCCGCGCGGGCGGCCGCGCGAACGAGGGCGTCCCAACCGATCGCCTCGGGATGCGCGCAGTTGAACGCCTCGGCGCTCCAGCGGACGGGCTCGGCAAGCGCAGCCAGCATGCGCGCCGCGTCGTCGATGAGCGCGAACTGCGTTCGCGTGCCGCCGCTCGGCACCGGCACGGGCAACCCCCTTTCGAGCCGGTCGAACAGGTAGGCCTCGCGGAACAGGTTGTTGCCGGGCCCGTACAGATACGCAGGCCGCACGATGGAGAGCGCGTAGCCGCAGCGCGGCTGGCGATCGACGAGCAGGCGCTCCGCTTCGAGCTTCCCCAGCCCGTATGGGCCCCAGCGCTCGTTCTCGCCCGTCGGCGCGTTCTCGGCGAGCGGTCGATCGCTCGGCCGGTACACCGCTCCCGAGCTGACGAGCACGTAGCGCGCGCCGTCGTCGAAGCGCAGCGCGTCGAGCACCGGCTCCACGTCCGCCGCCGCGTAGGCGGACACGTCGACGACCGCGTCGAAGCGCTCGCCCGCGAGCGCGCCCCAACCCGACGCGTCGCGCCGATCGGCGCGGTACCAGCGGTTGATGCCCGCAGGCGCCGAAGGACGGATGCCGCGCGTGAGGATGGACACGTCCCAACCGCGCGCGACGAGCTCCTCGGTCACCGCCCTCCCGACGAACTGCGTCCCGCCCAACACGAGCACGCGCATGGCAGCTCCCTTCCCGACAGCGCTCACGCCCCCATGGTAGCGCATCGCGAACGCGAATGGTGCGCGCCGGACGCGTCCTTCGTGGCGGAAATTCGGAGAAATTCGTCGTCGGAGCTCCTTTGCGAGCGCGAAATCGGGAATCCGGCTTCAGGCCGACGGCATACGGCCTGGTCGGCAACGTGCATTCGCACGCCCGTCGGCCCGAAACGCGAAAACGCGGCGAATTTCTCCCAAAACCTGCCACGAACCGCAGTCCCGGCGAGGCGCCCGAAACCTCATCGGGTGCTCAGGGCCATGTAACCGTCTTCGAGGGTGGGTTCGACGGGCTCCGACCCTGCCGGCGGCGCGGCGGACACGATGCGGTAGCGCGTCCCCTGCGCCGTGGTGGCGGCGTTCACCACGACCGCCCCCTCCGGGGGCGCCATGAGCGGCGGCGTGAGCCACGTGCGGCCGTGCGCGCCGTCGATGAGGCCCGCGGTGGCGCCGTCGTAGCGCAGCCGCCCCGCGCGCAGCACGCATACGTAGGGACAGGTCTGCGCCACGTCGTCGAGGATGTGCGTGGACAGCACCACCGTGCGCTCGCCGCCGAGCGTGGCCAGCAGCGTGCGGAAGCGCATGCGCTCCTCGGGGTCGAGGCCGGCCGTGGGCTCGTCCACCACGAGCAGGCGCGGGTCGCCCATGAGCGCCTGGGCGATGCCCACGCGCCGCCGCATGCCGCCCGAGAAGCCGCCGATGCGCCGCCGGCGCACGTCGCCGAGCCCCACGCGCTCGATGAGCTCGTCGGCTTGGCGGCGCCGCGCGCGCCGGTCGTCCATGCCCTTGAGGACGCCCACGTAGTCGAGGAACTCGGGCGGCGTGAGGTTGGGATAGGGCTCGATGTCCTGCGGCAGGTAGCCGAGGGACTTCTTGAGCGCGCGGCGGTTGCGCGGCTCGGACAGGTCGCGCCCGTCCACGAGCACGCGCCCCGTCGTGGGCCCCACGATGCCGCAGAGGATGCGCATGAGCGTGGTCTTGCCGGCGCCGTTGGGGCCGATGAGCCCGATCATGCCGGAAGGCAGATCGAGCGTGAGGTCGTCGAGGGCGCGCGGCTTCTTCGGGAAGTCCTTGCCCAGGTGGTCGAGGGAGATGAACATGGAGATATCCTTTCTATGCGTCCGCCGGCGATGCGCTCAGCGGCGCCGGTAGGTGCGCCTGCGGGCGATGGCGCCGGCCACGGCCAGCAGCGCGACGGCGACGGCGAGCTTGAGCGCGAGCAGCGCGACGGCCTCGACGGGCGTGGCGGCGACGGCCGGGCCCTGGTAGTCGAGGAACGGGCTCGATCCGAAGAACGCCTGGCAGATCGGGTCGGCGACGACGTGGAACTGGACGCCGTTGACGCCCCCGTCCACCGGCACCCCGCGGAACGAGAACGCGAACAGCGCCGCGAACCACGCGACCACCGCCGCGATGCGCGCCAGCGCCCGCGGCAGCAGCGCGCCCGCCAGCGCCGACAGCGCCGCGGCGAGGGCGGCCGCCGGCAGCACCACGCCCGCGAGCAGCACGATCGCCTGGGGCAGCGCCCACGCGTTGCCGTGCAGCATCTGGCCGCCCGCGCACACCAACAGCACGGCGGCCGAGGGCAGCGCCATCACGGACAGCGCGCCCGCCACGCGCGCGGCGCTCAGCACGACGGGGCGCACGGGCGCCGAGGCCTCGACTTCCGAGACGCCGAGCCGCTCGGGCTCGGCGGCGAGGTCGGTGAAGGCCGCGGCGTACACGACGGGCGGCAGCATGGCCAGCACCTGCGCCAGGAACACGAGGTCGGCGACGTCGCCCGTCTCGAAGGGAAGCCCGTCGTTCACGGTGACCCCCAACGAGAGCAGCGCGAGCGCGAGCGACACGACCCACAGCGCCCGCTGCCGCGCCGCCATGCGGAAATGGGCGCGTGCCAGCGACAAGAACCTCATCGCGCGCCTCCCAACTTCCTCCACGCGTACTCGGGCGCGCCCAGCGCGCGCCAGACGCACGCGGCCGCCGCGAGCAGCGCCAGCAGCGGCAGCCCGCGCTGCAACGCGAGCAGCGGCACGTTCGGGTCCCATACGAGCGCGAAGAACAGCCAAACCGCCACGACCGCGAGCGAGGCGTTCCGGGAAGAGCCCGCGAGCGCCGCGGCGACGTACGCCGTCAGCACCATGAGCGCCGCGCCGCCCACCGGCGTGACGAGGCCCATCCACCCGACATCGCGGTACACAATGCCCAACGCTTGCAGTGGAACGAACATAACAAGGGCGCCTACGGCACCCGCCGCCAGCAAAATAACCGCGCGCAGCGTCTGCACCGCGCGGAACTCCACCGGCGAGGCCGCCTGCACCTCCACGAGCGGGTCGCCCGCGAGCACCGCGACGGTGCAGACGCCAACCGTCAGGGGGTAGACCTGCGTGAGCGCGAGCATCGCCATCGTCGCAGACGACGCTCCCGCCGCATGCGCCCAGCACACGCCGGCGGCCGCGATGCACGCGCCGGCGGCCACCGGCACGACGACGCCCACGGCGCGCACCCGCCGCGCCTGCGCGGCGACGAGCGCGCGCACCGCCGACCCCGTCAAGCGGCCGGAGCCGCTGCCATATCCTGCAATCATGCGAAACCTCCTCAGGTTCAAGCTGCCTGCATATGCGCGACCAGCGCCCGGCGCGCCGTGACCACCGCAGCCGCGAGCAGGAGGCATCCCGCCGCCGCCACTGCCTCGGGCGCGACGGCGCCCTGCAGCAGGGCGATCGCCGCGAACGCGCCGCCGTCCGCAGCCGCCTGCCCGGCCGGCACCACGAGCGGGACGAGGAGCGCCCCGGCCGCCGCGCCCGTCCACGACGCGTTCGACCACACGGCCACGAACGCCGAGGCGCCCGCGACGGCTGCGAGGGGGACGAGCCACGACGACACGAGCGCGCCCAGCTCCAGCGGCGCGCCCCACCAGGCGAAGGCCGCCGAGGCGGCGAGGCCCGCGAGCGCGTCGACGCCCAGCACCACCGCCAGGCGCGCGAGCAGCACCGTCTGCGGCCCCAGCGGCATGGCCAGCGCCAGCGCGTCGGCCGCGTCGGCGGAGAGCGCCGCCGTCACGGTGAGCGCCGCGCCCAGCAGCAGGAGCGCCGAGAACCACCAGGCGGCATCGGACGCTCCCCCGCCCGCGGCGACGAAGCACGCCGCGCCCGCCGCGAGCGCGGCCGTGACGAGCGCCGCCGGCAGCACCGCCCGCGGCATCGCGCGCACCTGCGCGGCCGCCAGGCTCGCCGCGAGCCGCGCGCTCTTGCGCGCCGGCCAGGCGGGCGCCTCGAAGACCGACGGCTCCTCCTCGATGCGCGCCGCGATGCGCGCGAACGGGGGCACGTCGGCCGCGCACGCCCGCTCCTGCCGTTCCATCGCCGCGCGCAACGCCGCGCGCGGCTCGGTTCCGTTCGTGCTCATATCCGCCTCCCCAAGGTCTTCTGCAACAGGGTTCGCGCGCGGGACACGCGCGACTTCACCGTGCCCACGGGCACGTCGGTCACCTGGGCGATCTCCGCGTAAGGAAGCTCGTGGAGCCAGGCGAGCCGCACCGTCTCGGCCAACGCGGGCTCGAGCGCGTCCAGCGCGGCCACGATCTCGTCCGCGCCCGCCTCGGCCAGGAGCGCGCCCGCGGGGTCGCCCGCCTCGTCGGCCAGCTGCCCCTCCACCTCGTCGAGCGCGCACTCGACGGGCCGGACGCGACGCATGCGCACGTACACCTGGCGCTTCGCGATGCCCAGCAGCCACGTGAGCACGCGGCTGTCGCCGCGGAACGCGGGGGCGGCGCGCCAGCAGCCCAGCCACACGTCGGCCGCCACCTCCTCGGCGAGCTGGCGATCGGGCAGGCGCGCCGCGGCGAACGCGAGCACGGCCGGCGCGTAGCGCCGGTACAGCTCCTCGAGCGCGCCTTCGTCGCCGCGCGCCATGCGCGCGATGGCGGCGCGCGCCCGCTCCTCGTCCGCTTCGCGCTCTCCCATGCCACCGCCTCTCGTTCCCGTCGTCCCGTTCAACCCCTTAGTAGCGCCGGCGAGGGCCGAGGTTCGCCGAAATCGATGGTTTCGCGCGAACCGCCCTGTTTCGCCGCAGCGGGGGCGTCGAGACCAGCGTACCGCAAGCCGCAGGCCTGCGGCCGCCGCCGCAACGAAAAGGGCCCGGAACGATCGTTCCGGGCCCCGATTCCGTGCGTTCGAGCGAGCTTAGCGCGACGCGTTCTCGTCGTCGTTGCCGAGATCCTTCGCCACTTCCTTCTGCTCCTCGTTGAAGCGGTCGGCGCGGAAGCGCTCGGCCGCCGTCGCCTTCTTGTACTCGCTCGCCTGGTTGATGACCACCTGCGGGTACGGGATGCTGATGTCGTACTTGTCGAACAGCATCTTCATCTCGCGGTTCAGGTCGCGCTCGAGCTGCGCGCGGTCCGACTCGTCGCATTGCACCACGATGCGGATGTTCACGCTGTTGTCGCCCAGCTCCACCACGCCCTTGTAGAAGGGACCGTCGATGGCCTTCGGCAGGCGCTTGCGGATGGCCGGCAGCTCCTTGGACAGGATGTTCTCCACGCGCTCGAGCGATTCGCCGTACTCGATGCCGACGTCGCACGAGGCGTAGGACACTTCCTTGGTCATGTTCACGACGTTGCTGATGTCGCTGTTGCGGATGACCTTGATGTTGCGGGAGCCGTCCTCCACCTTCGTGGTGCGCACGCCGATCTCCACCACAGTGCCGCGCCAGTCGCCCACCTTGATGATGTCGCCCACGCGGAACTCGCCTTCGAAGATGATGAACAGGCCGCTCAGGATATCGGAGACGAGCTCCTTCGCGCCGAAGCTGATGGCGATCGACAGGATGCCGGCGGAGGCCAGCAGCGTGGTGGTGTCGACGCCGACGAGCATGAGGCTGTAGTACAGCATGCCGATGATGGTGGCGTACTTGATGAAGCTGCTCAGCAGGCGGCACACCGTCTCGCCGCGCGCTCCCAGCACCGTGGACAGCAGGTTCAGCAGCTTCTGCACCACGGTGACCACGGTCATCGCCACGCAGATGAACATGATGCACGCCGTGAGCGCGAAGATGTTCAGGCCGCGCTCCCACTCGCCGCCCAGGATGTAGGAGAAGATGGACGCGCTGCCGAAGAAGCGGTCCTGGAACACCACGGCCACGCAGACCACGATCACCGAGGCGCCCAGGAGCCATTTGACCACGGCGGCCGTCTTCTGCTCCGCCGTGCGCTCGCTCCACTTGAACGACCGGTCGAGCCAGCGGCTGGCGGCGGATTCGGTCTTGATCTTGCGGCCGCTCGGCATGGTCACGTCGAACATGCGCGACTCGGCCTCCTCCTCGGGCCGCTTCGGCACGGAGAAGCCCCGCTTCGGCTCGAAGGCCAGCAGCAGGAAGATCACCGCGAGGCACACGAGCGCGATGCCGCCCGTCGTCAGCGTCAACGGCACCCGCTCGGCCATGAGCTCGCCTTCGGTGCCCGCGATGTAGAGGTAGTAGTCGTCGGTCTCGGCGGACGAGGCGTAGTACGTGACGCCCTCGATGGTGACGTAGTCGCAGTAGCCGCCCTTCAGCTGGTTCTCCGCCATGCCGTGCTCGAGCGCGGGCTTGCCCACGAGGCGCTGGTCGGGGAAGTACGCGAACGTGCCGTCGCCCTTGTTCACCGCGAAGGCGAACCCGTCGGCGCCCGACTTCATGCCGTCGAGCACGCTGTCGATCTGCACGCTGGACAGCAGGTTCTCCAGACGGGTGGCACGGATGCCGAGCTGCACGAGGCCGTTGGCGGTGCCGTCCGCATCGTGCAGCGCCACGCCGATGTACTGGCGCAGCTGGCCGGAGATCTCGTCGGCCTGCGGGTCCTGCACCACCGAGTCGGCGCCCTGGAGCAGCTTCCTGAACTCGGAGGACTGGTCGTCCGGGTTCTCGCTCAGCACGAAGTTCGCGTACGAGGAGTTCGTGGCCACCATGGTGCCGGTCTCGTCGTAGGTGAACACGTACTGGATCTGCAGCACGTCGGCCAGCTTCTGCAGGTCGGCCCTGTTCTCGAGCGCGGGGTTCTGGTCGATGATGTAGCCGGCCACGCGCGCCTTGCCGAGGTAGCGCTCGCTGTACTGGTCGTTGAGGTCCTCCATGCGGTCGGTGGAGCGCTGGATGGTCTCAACCACCTCGTCGACGCGCTCGTTGTTGGCCACCGATTCCGACGACAGCGCGAACAGCGTCTGCATGTAGAACGTCACCAGCAGGATGGCGAGGAAGCCCACGAACGACAGCACGGCCGCCTTCCGGCCGATGGCCTTGTTGTACAGCAGCGGCCCCACCGTGCGGAAATGCCCCTCGTCGTAGCCCTGCCGCTCGTCCTCGCGCATGACGAAGATGCCGTACATGATGACCACGGTCATCACCGCGAAGAAGATGAAGAGGATGACGCCCACCGTGATGTTGCGGGTGGCGGCCATGTCGCTCTCGGGCACGGCGGCGATGTAGTACAGGTCGCCGATCTTGCTCACGTTGCAGTACAGCGACTCGCCGTTCAGCTCCATCCAACCGACGTTGCCGTCCTCCAGCTCGGTCACGTCGATGCCGCCGTCGATGGCGTCGGTGCCGACGAGGTTCGAGTTCGGGTGGTACTCCACGAGGTAGTCCTGGGCGGACACCGCGAACATGTAGCCGTGCTGGCCGATGGCGACGTTCTCGAGCACGCTCTTCGTCGAGCCCGTCACCTCCACGAGGTCGCGCAGCTCGGCCGGGTTCTGCTCGACGACCACCATGGTGTCGGCGTCGATGGCGGCGGCGTAGTAGCGCTGCAGCCAGTTCTGCTCGGGCAGCTCGACCTCCACCGCCTGGGAGGGCTTGCCGTCGTCGAACACCGTGCGCAGCTGGTTGAAGCGCGGGTACGCGAAGTTGGCGAGGGTGTCCTGCGCCTTCGCGATGAGGCTGCCGTCGCGGCCGACCACCATGACGTTGTCCACGCCGAGGAGGTCCTTGTACTCGGCCATCTTCGCATCGGTGGCCTCGAAGCCCGCGTTGTTGTTCGCCATGAAGGCGACGCTCTCGGCCTTCGACTGGAATATCTCGTCGTAGGTGACCGTGTTCTGGTCGACGCTCTCCTGCGCCGATTCCAGCAGCTCGGGAAGCGCGTCGGCCTCGAGCTTCATCTCGCTCGTGTAGCCGTCGAGCGACAGGTCGTTCTGCATCGTGGACAGCACCACGCCCATGACGGCCATGCTGACGGCCGCCACCGCGATGAGGACGACGATCTTCACCTTGAGTTTCGTAGACATGCGGCCTCCCCTAGTCCCATTTATCCGTCAGCTGGGCGATGGTGCCATCGTCGAGCATGCCCTGGATAGCGGCGGAAACCGGCTGGCTGAGCGCGGAGTCCTTCTGCGTGGCGACGCCGTACTCCTGCGTGTCGATCGTGAAGTCGAGGATGCTGCGGTCGGCGTCCAGGTAGGTCTTGGCGATGCTGCCGTCCATGCAGGCGGCGTCGATCGCGCCCTCTTCGAGCGCCTTGCTGAGCTCCTGGTACGACGCCATCTGCACGAGATGGAACGTGTCGAACACGACGTCGGAGTTGTCCTCGTTGGCCGACAGGGCCTCGCCGGACGTGAAGCCCGCCTCCGTCAGCTTGATCACGAGCTGCGGGGCGGTGTTCGAGCCCGACATGGTGCCGAGGGTCTTGCCCTCGAGCGCGTCGACGCCGTCGATGAGCGCGCTGTTCTCGACCATGACGATGGAGTCGTCGGAATAGTACGCCGGCGAGAAGTCGAAGTTCTTCTGCCGCGATTCGGCGATGGAGTAGCACGCCACGAGGCAGTCGACCTCGCCGTTCTGCAGCATGTCCTTGCGGTTCTCGGGCAGCACGCTCACGAACTCCACCGCGCCGTAGCCCATGCGCTCGGCCATCTCGTTGGCGATGTCGATCTCGAGGCCGTAGTACTTGCCCGTGTCGTCGTTGAGGTAGCCGAAGCCCACCACGTCGCTTCGCACGCCCACGCGCAGCGTCTCGCCGTTCGACGCGGTCCCCTTATCGTCGCTCGCGCTCGCGCACCCCGCAAGGCCCGCCAACGCGCACGAAAGCAGCAGGACAGCGAGCAGCAACGTGGCGCGCGCTCCCCCTCTGATCTTCCTCATCCGTCTCCTCCTATCGCACAAAAAACCTCCGGTCGCCTCGCCCCGAGGCGAAGAGACACCGAAGTGTTAAGTATGGCAAAAAGTCAACGGAGCAAAGACCTGATCAATCGGTTCAAAATATAGTTGAGGACGGGGAGGAAGGGGCGCATGCGCCCGGGGAGACGCGCGCACCGGAAGACGCCCGGGGCGCGCACGAGGCGAGGCGGAGCCGCGCGTCAGGCGAGCCGCTCCTCCCCCAGGTCCTCCACGAAGCCCACGCGGAGGTTCTTGAACACGGCCTCCCCCTCCTCCTGGCTGGCGTCGAGGTCGACGTCGGCGACGAGGGCGAAATCGTGGTCGCCTTCGGGGTCGCTGAATATCTGGCGCACGTGCCACACGCGGTCGGTCGCCTCGTCCGCCTCGTCGATGGCGAGGTAGGCCGTCGAGCGGGCGTCGGCGTCGATCTGGACGGCCTCGTGCACCTCGAAGTAGGCGTCGAGCGCGCGCTGCCAGCGCGGCTCGCCGCAGCCCCATTCCTGGTCGAGCTTGCCCAGCTCGGCCGCGCGCCCCTGCGAGGCCAGCCGCACGCGCTGGAACAGCGCGTTGCGCACGAGCACGGTGAGGCCGCGGCGGTCGGCCACCACGACGTCGCCCGCCGACGGCGGCGCGGCGTCGGCCGCGGAGCCCGCGCTCTCCCATTCGTCCACGAGGCTCGAGTCCACCGAGCGCACGACGAAGCCGAGCCATGCGATGACGTCCACGAGCCGCTCGTCGCGCTTGTCCGCGGGCACCGTGCGGTCGAGCACGCGGTAGGCGTCGGACAGGTAGCGCAAGAGCGTGCCCTCCGAGCGCGCGATGCCGTAGCGCTGCACGTAGCCCTTGAAGTCGGACGCGCCCTCCAGCATGTCGCGCAGCACCGACTTCGGCTCCAGCTGGAAGTCGCGCGCCCAGGGCACGTCGGCGCAGTAGCGCTCGAACGCGGCGTCCAGCAGCTCCTCGAGCGGGCGCGGGTACGTGATCTCGGCGAGGCGCTCGAGGCGCTCCTCGTACTCGACGCCGTCGGCCTTCATGTCCTGCATGGCGCGGTCGCGCGCGGCGCGCTCCTGGGCGCGCAGCACCTGGCGCGGGTTCTCCAGCGTGGCCTCGGCCATGGAGATGACGTCGAGCGCGTACGTGTCGCTTTCCGGGTCGAGCAGCTCGAGCGCCGCCAGCAAAAACGGCGACAGCGGCTGGTCGAGCGCGAAGTCCTCGGGCAGGTCGACCGTGGTCACGTACGCGGTGCCCCCGTCCTCGCCCTCGACGCTCTCGATGACGTCGGCGTTCACGAGCGTCTCGAATATCTCGTCGGCGCGCACGACGAGCGCGGCCTTCTCCTCGGCGGTCTGCGCCGAGTCCTCGATGAGCCGGCGCACGCGGCTGTACGCGTCGCCGCCCTGCACCACCTCGGACAGCACCATGGAATGGGTGATCTTCATGCGCGGCTTCAACGTCTCGGGCACCGCCGCGATGAGGCGCTCGAAGGTCTGCTTGTTCCAGGTGACGAAGCCCTCGGGCGGCTGCTTCTTCTTGACCTTGCGGATCTTCTTCGGGTCGTCGCCCGCCTTCGCCATGAGCTTCGCGTTCTCGATGTCGTGCTCGGGGGCCTCGGCGATCACCATGCCCTCGGTGTCGAAGCCCGAGCGCCCCGCGCGGCCCACGATCTGATGAAACTCGCGGGCGCGCAGGCGGCGCATCTTGTAGCCGTCGAACTTCGTGAGCTGCGTGAGCACCACAGTGTGGATGGGCACGTTGATGCCCACGCCCAGCGTGTCGGTGCCGCAGATGACGGGCAGGAGGCCCTGCTGGGCCAGCTTCTCCACGAGCAGCCGGTAGCGCGGCAGCATGCCCGCGTGGTGCACGCCCACGCCGCTCGCCAGCAGGCGCTTGAGCGTCTTGCCGAACGCCGTGGTGAAGCGCGTGCCCTTCACGGCGTCCTTGACGAGCTCGCGCTGCTCCTTGGAGGCCACGCCGTAGCTCGACAGCGCCTGCGCTGTGGCCAGCGCCGCGTCCTGCGAGAAGTGCACGAGATACAGCGGTGCCTCGCCCTTGCGCAGGGCCAGCTCCACCGTGCCCTCGAGCGGCATCTCCACGTACTCGTACGACAGCGGCACCGGGCGCGGCGCGTCGGCGACGACGTCCACGTCCGTGCCCGTGCGCTCCTTGAGCGACGCCGCGATGGCGCTGACGTCGCCCAGCGTGGCGCTCATGAGGAGGAACTGCGTCTTCGGCAGCGTGAGCAGCGGCACCTGCCACGCCCAGCCGCGATCGGCGTCGCCGTAGAAGTGGAACTCGTCCATGGCCACGCAGCCCACGTCGGCGGCCTCGCCCTCGCGCAGCGCCTGGTTGGCCAGGATCTCGGCCGTGCAGCAGATGACGGGCGCCTCGGCGTTGATGTGCGCGTCGCCCGTGATCATGCCCACGTTCTCGCGGCCGAGCACCTCCACGAGGCTGAAGAACTTCTCGCTGACCAGCGCCTTGATGGGCGCCGTGTAGTACGAGCGCTTCCCCGTGGCCAGCGCCATGAACTGCATCCCCAGCGCCACGAGCGACTTGCCCGAGCCCGTGGGCGTGCCGAGGATCACGTGGTCGCCCACCATGAGGTCCATGAGCGCCTCCTCCTGGTGGGACCACAGCTCGATGCCGCGCGCGGTCGTCCAGTCGAGGAAGCGGTCGAGCGCCGCATCGGGCGAAAGCCACGGCTCCAGCGCCGGCTCGCCCTCGGCCGGCTCCCACCACGTCGGCGCGAGCCGGCCCAGCGAACCGGGAAGGTACGCCTCGTCGTCGGGCTCTGTCGTTGCATCCTGCGCGCGTTCAACCATGGGGGAAGGCCTCCGGGGATCTCGATCGATGTTCGAATGCGTATTCTACCCGCATGCGCCGCCTTGCGAGGTCCGGACGAGCAAAGTCCGTGAGTTTTGCACCCCTTTGGCACGCCTCTGAAAGCATACGACCAGAAAAATCGGAACCGTCCCACGCATCGCGCCTGATGGCGATTGTTTCGAGCCATGCATTTCGAAGCGAACCCGTCTTTCGAGGGTGCATTTCTCGGGAACCTTGCCTTTTCGAGGCGTATTCCGTGCCACGAGGGTGCATTTCTCGGGGACTATGCGAGACAGGGCGCAAAACGGTATGACCGCAAAACGCCGCTTCTCCAGGGATAAGAACGCGGCTCGCATCCGGAGGGGCGCGACCCGCCGCGCGAGCGTCTGCGCGGCGCGAGCGCCCCGTCTCCTGCTATAATCGCCCTCCGAGAGAGACGTACCCCGAAAGAAGGCCGCCCATGAGCTTCGCACTGAACCCCTACACCGCGCCCGACTTCGACCGCGAGCCGCTGGCCGGCGCGCCCGACGCCGTGCTGCTCCCCGCGCCGAAGGACGGCGTGGCGCCCGAGGGCTACCACGCCATGAGCATCTACCCCGAGTACTTCAAGATCGACGGCACGTGGCTGTTCGCGGAGGACAGCCGCATGGACTGCGTGCCCGTCTTCGAGGGCGGGCGCATCTTCGTGCGCGAGTTCCGCCACATCCGCGCGGGCGACGCCATCGTGTGCGGGCGCACCGAGTCGGGCGCGCAGGGCATCTACGTCCACACGAACGGGTTCGACGCCGCGCCGGACGACGAGGGCGAGCTGGCCGACGCCGGCAGGCATGCCGACAACTTCGCCTTCCGCCTGGGACGCTCGCGCGAGACCGCGTTCTCCCGCGAGTACGACGAGCTGTACGAGCTGCTGAAGCACGAGCGCGAGCACGGCTACATCGTGTGGGTCATGGGGCCGGCGTTCTCGTTCAACGGCTTCTCGCGCACGGCGTTCTCGAAGATCGTCGAGGCCGGCTACGCCGACGCGGTGTTCGCCGGCAACGCGCTGGCCACGCACGATTTGGAGGGCTCCTACTTCCACACGGCGCTCGGCCAGGACATCGAGACGCAGGAGAACCGCCCGCTCGGCCACTACAACCACCTCGACACCATCAACCGCGTGCGGCTGTACGGCTCCATCGGCCGGTTCATCGAGGAGGAGCAGGTGACGAGCGGCATCATGCACGCGCTCGAGAAGAAGGGCGTGCCCTACGTGCTGGCGGGCTCCATCCGCGACGACGGCCCGCTGCCGTGCGTGCTGGGCAACGCCTACGAGGCGCAGGACGCCATGCGCGCCCACCTGCGCAAAGCCACCACCGTCGTGTGCATGGCCACCATGCTGCACACCATCGCCACGGGCAACATGACGCCGTCGTACCGCGTGCTGGAGGACGGCACCGTGCGCCAGGTGTACTTCTACTGCGTCGACATCGCCGAGTTCGCCGTGAACAAGCTCATCGACCGCGGCTCGCTGGCCTCCCGCGGCATCGTGACGAACGTCCAGGACTTCATCGCCAACGTGGCGAAGGGCCTGGGGCTGTAGCGGGGCGCAGGAGCCCGCGCGCCCGCGCGCTCGCATGCGCGCGGGCTCCTAAAACGCCTCTTGACTTGGAGTCGGCTCCAAGCCGTATGCTCCTCGGCGACATCGAAGGACGAAACCTAAGGAGCACGGCATGAACGACGTGATGATACTCACCGGCGCGGGCCAGATCGGCTTGGCCATCGCGCGGCGCATGGGGTACGGCGCGACCATCGTGGTCGGCGACAAGCGGCTGGAGAACGCCCAGGCGGCGGCCCGCACCCTGAACGAGGCGGGGTTCGCCGCCGAAGCGTTCGAAACGGACATCTCCTCGCGCGATTCCGTGCGGGACCTCGTCGGCGAGGCGCGCGAGCGCGGCGAGGTGGCCATGTTCGTGAACGCGGCGGGCGTCTCGCCCAGCCAGGCGCCCGTCGAGGCCATCCTCGCGGTCGACCTCTACGGCACCGCCATGCTGCTGGAAGAGGTGGGCAAGGTCGTCAAGCGGGGCGGCGCCGGCGTCACCATCTCGAGCCAGTCGGGACACCGCATGCCCGCGCTCGGCGCCGAGGTCGACGAGCTGCTGGCCACCACGCCCGCCGACGAGCTGCTGGACCTGGACATCCTCCAACCGGAGAACATCGTCGACACGCTGCACGCCTACCAGCTGGCGAAGCGCTGCAACGAGAAGCGCGTGATGGCCGAGGCGGTGAAGTGGGGCATGCGCGGCGCGCGGCTCAACTCCATCTCGCCGGGCATCATCGTCACCCCGCTCGCCCTCGACGAGCTGGCCGGGCCGCGCGGCGACTTCTACCGCACCATGTTCGCCCAGTGCCCCGCAGGCCGCGCCGGCACGGCCGACGAGGTGGCGAACGTGGCCGAGCTGCTCATGCGCCCGCAGGGCGCCTTCATCACCGGGACGGACGTCCTCATAGACGGCGGCGCCACCGCCTCGTACTTCTACGGCCCCCTGAAGCCGCAGAGCTAGCGGCCGCCGCGCCCGCGGGGCGGGCCGACGCCCGAGGGAGTCGGCGCCGGCCCGCGTCCGGGAGGGGCCCTCGCAGGCGCGGATGCGCCCGGAGGATCGGGAGCCGATCAGCTCTTGCCCAGCGCGTGCCTCACCGCGGTGCGCGCGGAGTTGAGGTTGTGGCCGCCGATGGAGGCGGGCACCTCGATGGTGTACGTGCCGTCGTAGAGCATGCAGCTGTCGGTGCCGACGGCGTAGAGCCCGGGTATGGCTTCGCGCGCCGCGGTCACGGCCTGGTAATCGCGGTTGACCAGGATGCCGCCCATCGTGGTTCCCAGCATGATGACGTGCTTGAGCGCGTAGAACGGCCCGGTCTCGATGGCCGCGAGCAGCTCCGGCTCCTTGCCGAACGACCGGTCCTCGCCCAGCTCGCAGTAGCCGTTGTACTGCTCGACCGTCGCGGCGAACGCGGCCTTGTCGATGCCCATCGCGCCGGCAAGCCCCTCGACGGTGTCCGCCGAGTACAGCCCGTCGGCCCCCTGGGCCAGCGATTCCTCGAGCTCGGCCTTCAGATCGAACATGCTCTCGAACTTCTCGGCCAGCCGGTCGATGCCCGCCTGGTCGTACACCATGTACGATCCCGTCTGGGTCAGCACCGTGTTCGACGCGCAGATCATGGCCTTCGCGCCGCAGTTCTCGTTCGTGTAGCGCATGCCCTCGGAATTCACCCACAGGCCCGACCCGTCGATGGCCACTTGGAACGCGCTCATCGTCGGGATGCCGTTCAGGCACGCGTTGCTGAGGTAGGCGGTATGGTTGCGGTTGTCGAAGGCGCCCGCCTCGAGGGCCATCTCCAAACCGTCGCCGATGTTGGTGGGGTTGCCGGTCAGCGACACCGTGTCCAGCACGATGCCCTGCTTCTCCACCAGGTCGCGGTTGCTGCCGAATCCGCCCGATGCCAGGATGACAGCCCGGGCGTTCACCTGCAGGATCGACCCGTCGCCCTGCTCGGCGTAGAAACCGGTGACCGCCCCGTCGCCGTCCACGATGAGCTGGCGGGCGCGCGTCTGCGTGCGGATCTGTGCGCCGTACTCCTCGGCTTTCGCCTTCATCGGCGGGATGTAGCTCTCGGACGCCAGGCCCTTGTACCAGTGGAACGTGGGCACCTGGCCTACCCCGCCGTAGTCGTCGACGACGCCGGAGAACTCCACGCCCTTCTCGACGAGCCAGTTGAGGTTGTCGCCCGAGCGCTCCACCTGATCGCTCCAGAACGTCGCGTTGATCCGGTAGTTGAAGAAGTCTATCTCGTGGGCCACGATCTCCGCGAGCGTGATCTCGATGCCCTGCTCTTTCTGCATGTCGCTGTTCACGCCGAACATGCCTTCCGTTCCCGTGCCGTTGCCGCCCACGTCGCCGCCGACCTCCACCAGAACCGTGGACGCGCCGTACTCGGCCGCCTGCACCGTGGCCGCGAGACCCGAGATGCCGCCGCCGATGACGGCCACGTCGGCATCGATGGTTTCGGCAACCTGGTCGGCGTAGCCCGCCCCGTCGGCGGCGTCGGCCCCGTCGGCCTTCCGGCCGCCCGTGGACGAGCAGCCCGCCATCAGCCCCGCGAACGCCGTGGCGGCGCCCGCCGCGAGGGCTCCCGTGCAGAACCCTCGACGCGTCAATCCCTTCGTTTCGTTCATGGCAATTCCCTCCTGGGTAGCGCTGACTCCTGCCCGCGACGATCCGCGGGCGCCGTTCGCCTCCATGCGAACGACAAGGCGCAGCGTAGGCGACGCCCGTGCGGCCGCCTATCCCAGTTTTGGATGGAACCGGTGGATTCCGCCATCCCCCGATTGGATGGAGCGCGTTCTACCAGGCGTTACGCGTTCGGATTCTCGTCCGAAACATCCGCGCCGTCCACGACGTCGAGCAATTCCTGCCGCGTTGCCACGCCCACCTTGCGGTAGATGTTGTGGGTGTGGGTCTTCACCGTGCTCTCGGCGATGACGAGCTGCTTGGCGATTACGGGGCCGCTGCGCCCCTGCGCGATGAGCTCGAGCACGTCCATCTCGCGCGGGGACAGGCCGTAGCGCTGCCGCATGGACGCGCAGCGCGCACGGGCGTCGGCTTTGAGCGCGCCCCGGGAAAGGCCGCCTTTGCGCACGCGGAAGAACGAGCCGTCGAACGCGAAGCTACTGGCCAGGATCAGCACGTACACCACGACGAGCGCGACGGCCGCGAGGAACATGCCGTCGACGGAGAACGCGGCCGCGATGGTGGACACGAGCACGAACCCGACCGCCCTGCCGGCCTGGACGATCAGGCGCCCCCAGCTGAACACGGCGGCGGCCGAGTAGCGCGTCGACGCGGCGGCGATGTCGAGCATCACGATCCAGAGGACCATGTCGAACATCGTCTCACCCGCCTTCATGAGCCCGTACGCGAGCGAGTCGTTTCCCACGGGCAGCAGGATGAAACCGGCCGCCAGCAGGGGCAGGACCATCTTGGCAAGCGTTTCGAAGCGGAGGCGCTTGGGGAAGGCGAAGCTGCCGAGCGCGAAGGCGAGCGCCGTGGCGCCGGTGAACGCGAGCCCCACCCCGCTCGTGTCCAAGAACCCGTCGGCGTCGGAGAAGAAGAGTCCGGACATCAGGCCGAACACGGCGCCGTAGATGACGAGGCCCGCCATGAACGTCAGGGGGAGCGGGCAGCCGCGCTTGCCGATGGTCGGCGGCGCGTCCGCCGGGGAGCCGGCCGTCGTCGGCGCGCCCGCTTCGGGGCCCTCCCCTTCCGCGCGCTTTCTCGGGAGCGCGGCCAGCGACAGGCACGGCAGCGCCGCGGCGACGGCCAGGGCGGCGACGTGGGGAAGAGGGAGCGCGCCGAGCGCCATCGCGAGGCCCACGCCCAGCGCGATGGACAGCGACACGTAGCGCATCGCCTCCTGGGTGGGGTACTCGCTGTAGCGCTCGCTCCACATGATGAAGACGATGGAGTTCGCCACCGTCGAAAGGGCGACCCCCGCCAGGAACAGGGCGAGCCCCGCAGCCGAGCCGACGGTCGATCCCGCGAACACCGCGACCGTCCCCAGCGCGCCGCCAGCCGCCGCGATGCCGCAGGCGACCCTGCTCTCGCCGATGCGCCCGCGTCTGAACAGCAGGGCGAGCGCCAGCAAGCTGACGACGGAGACGCACGGCTGCGCGAACGAGGCGAGGCCCACGTCCTGCAAGGGGTCGGAGGCGTTCGCATACAGCACCGAGCTGTGCAGCGACAGGCATATCCACGCCCACTGCAGGCCGAACCCGAAATCGCGCCAAGAAATCCGCATGGTCTCCTCTCCCGTCGATCCTCCCATCGCCCTCTATTGTAAACGAGAACGCGCCGCCCCGGCCGCCGCGCCCGCGGGGCGGGCGCTCCTAATCGAGGAACAGGTCGATGAGCTCCTGCTTGCTGTGGATGTCCAGCTTCACGTATATCTTCTTGATATGGCCGCGCACGGTGTTCGGGGACAGCCAGAGCTGCTCCCCGATGTAGGTGGACGTGCGCCCGCGTGCGAGATGCGAGAGGATTCCCTGCTCGCGCTCGGTCAGACCGTACCGCTTCCCCAGCTCGGCGGCTTTTCGGCGGAACGCCTCGTCGTCGGTCGGCTCCGGCCGGGAACGCCGGCCCTTCCGCCCGTCACGCTCCGCCTTCCTGCCCCGCGACAGGTACAGCAGCACGAACGCCAGCGCGTACATGGCTATGGCGACGATCAGCATGGCCTTCGAGATCCAGTCGTAGGAGCGCGATGCCACGTCTCCGCCTATCAGCACGCCCGCCAGCACCGACAGCCTGATCATCACCGCCGAAGCGCCCATGAACACGTACGGGTTCAGCGAGCGGTCGTGCGACTCGCGCACGATCAGGTACATGACCCCCACCGACGCGAACTGGTAGCCCATGATGAACAGCACGCTGAACAGATAGCCGAACCGGAATCCCAAAAAGGGCCACGCGAGCAGAAGCGTAGCCAGCACGGGGAACAGGATGCGGTACGCGCGCTCCATGCCCAGCCGCCTCGGCATCGCATAGGCCACCACGAAGAACGCGCAGTAGCCCAGAACGACGCCGAGGCCGCCCGCCCTGTCCGAGCCCTCGAACGCGTACCCGTCGATCAGCATGAAGCTGTTCAGGATGCCCACCACGCACCCGAGCGCGAGCAGCACCGCCAGGCCGTTGCTGATGGACGCGAGCCCTTTCGCGTAGCGCCCCGCCGCCACCGGCGAAAACGAAGGCCGTCCCTCGCTCGCGAGCACGATCCGCTTCGCTTTCAGGTACAGCGCGACGCCCGCCAGGGACAGCGCGGCGACGCACACCATGACGGCCGACGGCGGCAAGCGCATGACGGCGTTGGAGAGCAGAGCGGAGAGCAGCGTGGCCGAAGCGAGCATCTGCATGCTCCTCACCACGTCCACCGACGCGAACACCTCCACCCAAGCCAAGGTGAGCAAGGCGGTGCCCACGCCGTACATCACGCACACGACGACGAGGTGGACGAACGGCTCGAGCGCATCGAAGACGCCGAACAGCGACAGCACGCCTCCCGACGCCAGGAGGAGGGCCGGCACGACGACCGGCAGCTTGAACGACGGCATCCACCCCTTGTAGGCGAGGACGACCGCGACGCAGTAGGCGACCACGATGGGAAACGAGGTCACGACGGCGAATGAAAGGTTCGACAGCATGATGAACGGGGTTCCGCCCGGAGACATGGCCGTCGCGTACGCCACGGATTGCGCGGACTTGAACGAGGCGAACCCCGCCACGACGCACGCCAAAAAGACCCACGACCCGGTGGAGCACGCAGATCCGTGCGCGCGTTGCGCTTTCATAGGCCCCCTCTCCCTCACCTTTCCACTTTCTCCTAAGGGAAGGCCGAAAGCAATCCTCATTTTGCCCCGAAACCCAAACAACCCATTTTGGGTCGCGCCGCATTCAACCCATTTTGGAAGAAGACGCCGCGAATCGGCGCCTCTATGCTGGTCGACGACGACCGGGGGCGGGTGCGCGAGCACCGGCAGCCCGACCGGCCGAAGGGGACGAAGCGGCACGCCGGCGAGGCGGCGCCGCACGCAAGGAAAGGGAGGGAACATGCACGAGCTATCACGACGCACTTTCTTGGGAGGCCTCGCTTTGGGAGGAGGGGCCCTCGCGCTCGCGGGGATCGCCGGCTGCTCGCCCCAATCAGGGCAGGAGGCGGCCACCTCGACGGCGGCAGGGACATGGGACGAGGAGGTCGATCTGCTCGTTTGCGGGTGCGGCGGCTCCGGCATGGCGTGCGCCATCGAAGCGAAGGACAGCGGCATCGAGAACGTCATGATCATCGAAAAGCGTTCGAACGTAGGCGGAACCACCACCACGTCGCAAGGCATGATCGCCGGGTTCGACACCGCCATCCAGAAGAAGCAGGGCATCGAGCTCACCTACGACGAGATGTACGCCAACCTCATGAACAACGCCTCGTACCGCCTCGATCCCGCCCTGACGAAGATCACGGTGGAGAACTGCGGCAAGACCATCGACTGGCTCGCCGAGCGCGTGCACGTCCCGTTCATCGACGACGTGGCCGTCTACTACGGGCCGCTGCAGATGATGCACACGGTCGACGGCGGAGGAGCCGGCTTCGCCGATGCTTTCACGGCGCGCCTCGACGAGCTGGAGGTCGAGATCAAGAAGGACACGAAGCTGACGGACGTTCTCCTGGACGGCGAGGGAAAGGTCGAGGGCGTCGTCGCCGAAAGCGGGTCGAAGACGCTGCGCATCAAGGCGAAGGCCGTCATGATCGCCACCGGCGGCTATGCGCAGAACCCCGAGCTCACCGCCCGGCTCGATCCGGAGAAGGCGGGAACCTTCGGAATAGGCTACCTGGGCTGCGAAGGCGACGGGCTGATAGCGGCTTCGAATGCCGGGGCGGGGCTCACGCACACCAACGACATGATGTGCGTGCTGAAGGACCACACCATCATGAGCGAGCACGACGGCACCTCCGCCTCGGCGAACGTCAAGGGCTTCACCAACCTCGCCAACATGATCCTCGTCGGCGCGGCGGGCACGCGCTTCTGCAACGAGGACGACAAGGGCTACATGTCGCAGAACCTCAACGGCCCCGTATTCGACCAGATGCACCGCGACGGGAAGGGCTTCGTCTGGATGGTGTCCGACCAGGCGACCATCGACGCGACCGACGGCAAGACCGCGCGCGGCGAAAACCTCGCCTACGCGACGGGAGCCGACGTTTCCGAATTCGCGCGGAGCCTCGGAGTGGATGAGGTCGGCCTGCAAGCAACCCTCGACGCCTACAACGCGGCGGTCGATTCAGGCGTCGACCAGGAGTTCGGGTGCTTCCCCACGGCGAAGATCAACCCGCCCTACGCGGCCCTGCCCGTCGTGCCCTGCGAGATCATCACGTACGGCGGCATCGCGCGAAACGAGGCGGGCGAGGTCGTGAAAGCGGACGGCACGCCCATCCCCGGCCTTTTCGTAGGCGGCGAGGCCGGCGGCAACTCCGCCTACATGGGCTTCACGCTGTCGAACTGCTTCACCTGGGGACGCATCGGCGGCAAGAGCGCGGCCCAGTACATCCAAAGCGCCACGGCGTAGACGCTACCCCGCATCCCCTCCCCGTGCGGGCCCGGCGTTTCGCCGGGCCCGCATCGACTGCGCCGCGCCGATCGCGGCGCCAGCGAGCGCGGGCAGCAGCCAGCCGAGGCCGGCGTCGGCGAGCGGGAGCGCGTCGAGGGGCAGCCAGAGCCCCGGGGCGAACGCGTCGCGCAGCGCCACGGCAACGCTGCAGGCGGCAGTGACCAGCACGGCCCAGGGCCACATGCGCGGCAGCCTATCGCAGCGCTTGTGCGCGAGGCCCATCGCCACGAGCACGATGGCCGGCGGGTACAGCGCGCCGAGCAGCGGCGCCGAGAACGCGAGGATGGCGTCGAGGCCCACGAGCGACACCGCGCAGCTGAACGCGGCGAACGCCGCCGCCCACGCCGCGAGCGGGATGCGCGGGAAGGCCTCGGAGAAGTACTCGGAGCAGCACGAGATGAGCCCCGTGCACACGTTGAGGCACGCGAGCAGGAAGATGGCCGCCACGATGACGGTGCCCGCGGCGCCGAAGTGCGCGCTCGCCGACGCCGTGAGGATGGACGCGCCGTTGGCCGCGTCGGACATCGAGGACGCCATCGCCGCGCCCACGAACGCCAGCCCGCAGTAGATCGCCATCATGAGCGCGCCGGCGATGAGGCCCGCGCCCGAGACGGAGCCCGCCACGCGCTTCGGGTCGCTCACGCCCAGCTCGCGCACGTTCGCGGCCACCACGATGCCGAAGCACAGCGCCGCCAGCAGGTCCATGGTCTGGTACCCCGTGAGGAAGCCGTGCGACACGGGGCTCGCGTCGTAGGGGGCGTGCGGCTGCGTCGGGGAGCCCGAGCCGCCCAGCAGCGAGGCGCCCACCACGAGCACGATGAGCGCGATGAGGGCCGGCGCGGAGAAGCGCCCGAGCACGCGCGACAGCAAACCGGGCCGCAGCGCCAGCGCGAACGCCACGCCGAAGAACGCCACGGAGAACACGGCCGCCGCGACGCCGAGGCCGGCCGCGTCCGTTGCGGGCAGCAGGGGCTTCAGCATCTCGAAGGCGGTCGAGGAAGTGCGCGGGATGGCGAGGAACGGCCCGATGGTGAGATACATGAGCCCGATGAACACCGAGGCGAACAGCGGGCTCACGCGCCCGGCCAGCTCGCGCACGCCGCCGCACACGGCCACCGCCACGATGCCGAGCACCGGCAGCCCGATGCCCGCCGCGAGGAAGCCCGCCATCGCGGGGATCGCCGCGTCGCCCGCCTGCAGGCCCAGCAGCGGCGGCAGGATGAGGTTGCCCGCGCCGAAGAACATCGAGAACAGCATGCCGCCCACCGCCAGCAGCTGAGCCGGCCGCAGGCCGGCGGCGCGGCGCTCGCTAGACACCGAGCACTCCCTGCGAGACGAGCAGGTAGACGAGCGCCGCCACCCACAGCACGGCCACGACGATGCGCACGGGCGTCGGCACGCGCAGGTTCTTCGCGGGGATCATGAACATGGCGATGAGGCCGCCCAGCGCGCCGCCGAGGTGCCCGCTCACGGAGATGCTGGGCACGAGCAGCGTGTAGGCCACGTTGACGCCGATCACGGCGAGCATGCTCTTGCTGTACTGCGCGAAGAACGAGCGGTTCCCCCTGTGCAGCAACCCCAGCAGCGCCACAGCCACGAACAGGCCGAACACGCTGGTCGAAGCGCCGGCGCTCACGGTGGGCCCGCCGCCCAGCAGCACGTCGGCGGCGTAGGACACCGCGTTGCCCGTGATGCCGGCGATGAAGTACAGCGCGAGGTAGTTCCCCTTGCCCAGCACGCGCTCGAGCACCTCGCCGACGCTGAACAGCGCCACCATGTTGAAGCCGAGGTGCATGAGGTCCATGTGCAGGAACATGGGCGTGACGAAGCGGTACAGGTCGACGGGCGATTGGACGAGCGGCGCGTACATCGCGCCCATGTCGACGAGGGTGCGCGTGGATACGTCGACGCGCATGCCCGACAGCAGCACCTCGACCGCGAACACCAGCACGTTGATCGCGATGAGCGCGAGCGTGACGAGGCGGTAGCGGTTGCGCTCGAAGAAGCTCGGCTGGTTGTTCGCCATCATCCGCTTCAGCCGCTCGTCGTCGATGACCCGCCTCGGCTCTCCCACCGGCTCGTTCACCTTGTATGGCACGTCTGTCTCCTCGATCGTGTGTTGGTTCGCTTGAACCGGAACATACTACCACGAGGAGCCGGGCGGTCACCGTTTTGAAGCATTCCGCCCCGCCGGTCGTTCGCCGAATCGACACACACGAGGAAGGGGGCGCGCCGAAGCCCGCCCCCTTCCTCGCGGCCCCCGAAGCGCGCGCCTAGGCGGCGGCTCCCCCCTTCGCGGCCTTCCCGCCCGGCACGAGGGCGGCGATGCAGGCCAACACGGCACCCACCGCGCCTATGACCAGCAGCGGCAGGCTGCCCGCATTCCAAGCCCCCTCCTCGAGGAACAGGACGGCGCGCACGCCCTCGCCTATGAAGCGCTGCGGGGCCCACGGGTACACCCAGTCCTGCCAGAACGCCGGCAGGACCTCGAAGGGCAGCGTCCCCGTCATCATGCCGAAGGCGAATCCCGCGATCACCACCAGCCCGCCGAGCGCCGTGGAGACGTTGAACGCTCCGATGAACAGCAGCATCACGCAGAAGCTGGCGAGCCACAGGAACAGCACGAAGTCCATCATGGGAGCCTCGATTCCCTCGATCCACAGCAGGATGCAGTACACGCACAGGCTCGCGACGAGCGATGCCGCGACAGCGTAGGCCGCCTGCAGCCCGACGGACTTCCACCGCTCGGAGCGCGGCGCGCCGGGCCGCTTCTTGAACACGCGGCTCAAGACGAGGGCCGTCAGCACCGAGACCATGAACAGGGGCATGATGGAAAGCTGGAGCGACATCATGCCGGCCATGGGGTTGGCCGCGGCGGCACCGTCGCCTGCGGAAGCCGTGGCTCCCGTATGAATCGTCTCGGTTTCAACCTCGACGCCCAGCTGTTGGAACATCGAGGAGATGCTCGTCCCCATCTGACCTGCCACGAGCGGGCTCTTCGCCTTGTCGAGGATCACCTTGAGCGCGGGGGCCTCGACCCCTTCGGCCTCGGCGGCGGCACCCTGGGCGGCGGCCGGGGACGCGGCCGACGCCGCGGCCTCGCCCGGGACGGCGGCGCCCCTTCCCTGCGCCTGCGCGGCCATGAGCGCCTGGGCCTGGGCCATCAGCTCCTGCGTCTCGGCCTGCTTCGCCGCGGCCTGGCGGGCGCTGAAATCGGCCGGCACGACGAGCGCGCCGTAGAACTCCCCGTTCTCGAGCGCCTCGTCCAGCTCCTCCTGGCTTCCCACCCGCGTCCAGGCGATGGGCGAATCCTCCCCGTCACCCGCCGCCGTCGCGGACACGATGCTCTCGACGATCGCGTCGCCGGCGCTCACCGTGCCCTGCGGCGTCTCCACGCCCTCGTCGAGCGAGAGCACGGCGAACGGCAGCTCCTTCATCTCCATGTTTGCCATGGGAAAGAACATGATCGACATGACGCACGACACCACGATGCCGATCGCCAACGGCACCGCGTACTTCTTGTTCCCGAGCTTCTCGAGCATCGGAAGCCTCCTTTCGAATGCGCTGCGGACGCTTGACCGGACCCGCAGCATCGCTTATCCTCAGGATGCTATTTTATTGGTTGCTGTGTCTAATAAAAATGGTTGATATTGTACTCATTGGCTAGTTTTGAGGTGAAGGAATGCCGCGTCCGCGCAAAGACCAGGAGGGGCCCAGCGCCGTCGAGCGCATGGAAGAGGCGTTTTGGGACGCCCTCGCCGAAAAACCGTACGATCAGATCACCGTTGGGGACATCGCGAAGCGCGCGCAGGTCAACAAGAACGCGTTCTACTACCACTTCGAGGGATTGCACGCTCTGGCGGCCCAGGCCATCGACCACACGCTCCTGCGCGAGATGGCCCGCATGCTCCTGCTGAGCGGCGAGATGGAGAACGGGCCGAGCAGCGCCCAGCTGGCCGCCCTGGCAAGCAGGCCGGACTTTTCGAAACGAACGTACCGAATCGGGCTCGTAGCCGGAAAGCACGGCTCGCGAAAGCTCACGGTCGTCCTCAAGCACCTGATCCTGGACGCCTGGTTCGATCTGTTCGACATCGAGGCATCGGACTTGAGCGCCGAGACGATGGCGACGGTCCGCTTCGCCTTGGGCGGCATGCTGGAACTCATGGGCGACGACGGTTACCTTCCCGACAACGCCAATCTCGTCCAGACCCTCCTCGCCTCCGGCATAGCGGAAACCGTCGCGGCGAGCGTCGTCGCCGCGTTGCGCTCGGCCGCCCGCGAGCGCCCGCACGGCACGGCGCTCCCCCGGCAACCGGAGCGCTAGCCTGTAGCCGACATCATTCCAGGGCCCCACCTGGGGCCCATAGATTCCCTCGGCCGAAGATCGTCGGCCCGTTCGCTACGCCAGGGCCCCTGCGATGGCGGCCATGAGCTCGTCGTACTCCTCGTAGGCCGGCAGGTCGGGGTTGTCCTGCTTGATGGAGTCGGGGCTCTTGAACAGGAAGCCCGCCTTGCTGGCGCGGATCATCCCCAGGTCGTTGTGGCTGTCGCCCGCCGCCACGGTGTCGAAGCCGCACGACTGCAGCGCGCGCACCGTGGTGAGCTTCGACTCCGGGCAGCGCATGCGGAACCCGCTGATGGACCCGTCGTCGGCCACCTCCAGCTCGTTGCAGAAGATGGTCGGCCAGCCCAGCTTCTCCATGAGGGGCTGGGCGAACTGGGTGAACGTGTCGCTGATGATGATGGCCTGCGTCGTGGCGCGCAGCTCGTCGAGAAACTCCTTCGCGCCCGGCAGCGGGTCGATGCGCGCGATGGTCTGCTGGATCTCCTCGAGGCCCAGGCCATGCTGCCTGAGGATGTCCAGGCGGTAGTTCATGAGCTTGCCGTAATCGGGCTCGTCGCGCGTCGTGCGCTTGAGCTCGGGGATGCCGGCCTCCTCCGCGAACGCGATCCAGATCTCCGGCACCAGCACGCCTTCCAAATCCAGGCAGACTACGTACATCTCTCATCTCCTTCTCGGCCGCGCGGCCGTCCGACAGGCTCCACCGTCTCGTCGTGACATCATACCTGCAAACGCCCGCGAGCGGGCGACGCAACGCTTTGTTTCTTTACGGCAGGCGCGCTCGCATGGTTCAATGGTCGCACCGCATCAGCCCGACGAAAGGAGCCCCCGTGGCCATCGGAGACGCCCTCATCCGCATCCGCAAGGAGCGGAACCTCACCCAAGAGGAGCTTGCGCGCAAGCTCTTCGTCACCCGCCAGGCCGTCTCGCGCTGGGAGAACGGCGAGACCTCGCCCGGCATCGACATGTGCAAGCTCATCGCCGCCACCTGCGACGTGCCCGTCACCCTGCTGCTGGAGATGCCCGACGGCGACTTCTGCCAAAGCTGCGGCATGCCGTTCTTCCAGGAGAAGGACCACGGCACCGAAGCGGACGGCTCGCCGTCGGGCGAGTTCTGCTCGTGGTGCTACGCGGACGGCTCGTTCATCCGGGACGAGACGCTCGAGGAGCTCATCGAGCGCTGCGCCCCGGGCATGGCCGAGACGTGCCACATCACGCGCGACGAGGCCGTGTCGTTCATGGGCGCGCTGCTGCCCACGCTCAAGCGCTGGTAGCGCGCCCGCCCCGAAACGCAGCGAGGCCCCGGGATCCCGGGGCCTCGCTGCGCGATGCGCTAGTTGCGGGTGAGCTTGCGGTGGACGCGGTGGGGCTTGGCGGCCTCCTCGCCGAGGCGCTCGATGCGGTTCTTCTGGTAGGACTCGAAGTTGCCCTCGAACCAGTGCCAGGTGCCCGGGTTCTCGTCGGTGCCCTCCCACGCCAGGATGTGCGTGGCGATGCGGTCGAGGAACCAGCGGTCGTGGCTGACCACCACGGCGCAGCCCGAGAACGCCAGCAGCGCCTCCTCCAGGCTCTCGAGCGTCTCCACGTCGAGGTCGTTCGTGGGCTCGTCGAGCAGCAGGAGGTTGCCGCCCTGCTTGAGCGTGAGCGCCAGGTTCAGGCGGTTGCGCTCGCCGCCCGACAGCACGCCGGCCGGCTTCTGCTGGTCGGGGCCCTTGAAGCCGAAGCTGGCCACGTAGGCGCGGCTGGGGATCTCCTGGTCGCCCACCTTCATGAAGTCGAGGCCGTCGGACACGACCTCCCACAGCTTCTTGTTCGGGTCGATGCCCTCGCGGTTCTGGTCGACGTAGGAGATGCTCACGGACTCGCCGATCTCCAGTTCGCCGCCCGAGAGGGGCTCGAGCCCCACGATGGTTTTGAACAGCGTGGTCTTGCCCACGCCGTTCGGGCCGATCACGCCCACGATGCCGCCCTGCGGCAGCGTGAAGGACAGGTCGTCGATGAGCACGCGGTCGCCGAACGCCTTGTGCAGGTGCTTCGCCTCGATCACCTTCGCGCCCAAACGCGGCGGCACGGGAATGGTGATGTCGGACACGCTCGTCTTCTCGAACGAGCGCGCCTCGGCCGCCATCTGCTCGTAGCGCTCGATGCGGGCCTTGCTCTTGGCCTGGCGCGCCTTGGGGCTCGAGCGCACCCACTCCAGCTCGGAGCGCAGGCGCTTCGCCAGCTTGTCCTCGCGCTGGCCCTGGCCCTCCAGGCGGGCGGCCTTCGTCTCGAGGTACGTGGAGTAGTTGCCCTTGTAGGGGAAGAGCTGGCCGCGGTCCACCTCGCAGATCCACTCGGCCACGTTGTCGAGGAAGTAGCGGTCGTGCGTGACGGCCAGCACCGCGCCGGGGTACGTGCGCAGGAACTGCTCGAGCCACAGCACCGACTCGGCGTCGAGGTGGTTGGTGGGCTCGTCGAGCAGCAGCAGGTCGGGGGCCTGCAGCAGCAGCTTGCACAGCGCCACGCGGCGCCGCTCGCCGCCGGACAGCACGCTCACCTGCATGTCGGGGTCGGGGCACTGCAGCGCGTCCATGGCCTGCGACAGCTGGCTGTCGAGGTCCCACCCGTTCGCGGCATCGATGGCGTCTTGCAGCTCGCCCATCTCAGCCATGAGCGCGTCGAAGTCGGCGTCGGGCTCGGCCATTTCCTCGCCGATCTTGTTGAAGCGGTCGATCTTGGCCTTGACCTCGCCGAACGCCTGCTCGATGTTCTCGATGACCGTCAAGTCGTCGTCGAGCGGCGGCTCCTGCTGCAGGATGCCCACCGTGTAGCCGGGCGAGAGGCGCGCGTCGCCGTTCGACACCTCTTCGATGCCCGCCATGATCTTGAGCAGCGTCGACTTGCCCATGCCGTTCGGGCCCACCACGCCGATCTTCGCGCCGGGGTAGAACGACAGCGACACGTCGTCGAGGATGACCTTGTCGCCGTGCGCCTTGCGCGCCTGGTACATCTGGTAGATGAATTCTGCCATGGGTATGCTCCTGTTCTCGTCGCGCTCGCTGCGCTAACGGTTCTCGATGCGGCCGATGTTCTTGAGCTCGATGTTGATGAGGCCGTTCGGGCCGCTCACGAACTCGATGAACTCGGGGTTCTCGCCGTACTCGGCCGGGAACGTGATGTCGATGCCCGTGTCGGTGCGGATCTTGTGGTTCTTCGCCACGCGCTTGGCCACGTTCTTCTCCACCACCACGCGCTCGGGCAGCGCCTCCTCGGCCAGCGCCTCCTCGAAGCGCCTCTGCAGCGGCTCGTCGTCGAACACCTCTTCGCCGAGGTCCCACGGGGCCAGCTCGTCGGACTCCGCGGCGTTCTCGGCCACGTAGCTCTTCGCCTTCGACACCGCCACGGCCGTGTTGGCGCCGTACTCCTCGGCCACCTCCTCAACGAGGCGCGTCACCGTGTCGAACACCTCCTTGCTCGACGCCTCCATCGAGCACTGCAGCAGGCCGTCCGGGATGAGCCAGCGGTTCTCGCCGGCGATGGTGCGCTCCTTGTCGCAAAACGACACCGACAGCGTCTTCGACTCGATGACCGCGAACGACGGCACCTTCTGCGAGGGGTTCGGCAGGATGGCGTGGTGGCGCGCGATGTCGTTTCTCTGCGCGCCGCTCTCGCCGTAGCCCACCTCGTGCATGTAGGCCTGCTTGGCCTCCAGCAGCATGAACGCGAAGTAGCGCTTGCCGCGCGCCTCGTAGGCGGCCTCGGCCTCCTCGTCGGTCATCTCCCGCACCGTGTTGTCGGGGTCGTCCTCGAAGTCGAGCACCAGCAGGTCGGCGGACTCGGTCTTCTCCATGCGCCCCAGCTCGCCGACGATGTACTCGGCCACCTGGACGGACAGGTCGATGAATTCCCGCTGGCCGCGGAAGTAGCTGCGCAGCTCCTCGGCGAACATGCTGTTCTCGGCGAACTCGCCGCGCTTGCTGTCCATGTTGCCGAGCGCCTTCTTCGCGTGGCTCGTCACGTAGCGCTTGGCGTTCTTGCTCGAAAGGTCGAGCTCCTCCTGGGAATACACGTTGACGCACGACACGAAGTCGAAAACGTGCAGGATCGCATGGTTGATCTTCATGAAGCCTCTTTATCGCTCTGCTTGTCCGGAATTATCGCGAACGTTCAGGATAGCGGAAGCTCGGCCCGAGCGGCGCGAAGATCGAAGAATCATCAGATGCGAAGGCCGCGGCGCCTACCCGACGAGCGCGGCCGCTCGGCGCGCCCTGTCCCGCGCGCGCTTGCGCAGGCGCAGCACGACGTAGCCCACGCCGAGCGCCAGGTACAGCCACGCGGTGGCCACCTGCCCGGCGAAGGACGCGAGCCAGCCCGCGGGGTCGGTCGCGAACGCCGCCGTCAGAGCGAGCCCGTCGTAGGGGTAGCCGTACAGCGCGTGCCCCACCGCCAGCAGGAACCCCTGCGCCGCCATAAGGATGACGAACGGGTACGCCAGCAGCTGCGTGCGCTTCCACGCCTTCGCCGACAGGCGCTTGCGCACAACCTTGAACGAGGTGATCCACGGCACGAGGAACGTCAGCGTCAGCGGCACGCCCACGATCACCGCCGCCGCGAACATGACGGAGGCCGCCGGCTGGCCCCACACGCGCTCCCACATCGGCGTCAGCGACAGCGCGAGGAACCCGACGACGCGCACGAGGTGCGCCGCGATGACGATGCCGCCGATGACGGACAGCTCCGAGCGGACGGACAGCAGGCGCTTGACCCACGGCGTGCGGTCGAGCGCGCCCGCGAACATCACGATGAAGTAGAGGCAGACGCCCGTGTAGGCCGACGTGACCAGCTGCACGGCCGCGTCGAGCACGGGCGACGCGAAGACGGGGTCGAACCAGGCGACCAGCGCGCACGCGACCGCCCACGCCAGGTAGAACGGCCCGGGATGGAGCCGCAGCGGCTTCGCGCACAGCAGGGCGAAGGCCAGCGCAAACGGAGCGGCCTGCAGCAGGTTGGGGACGAACGCGGGGACGAACGGAAGCATGAGGGGCCTCTTCTCTCGGGGTCAGGCGTTGTCGAGGCGCGCGAGCCGGGCCTCGAACCAGGCAGGCTTCTCGATGGAGCACGCCACGAGGAGGAACGAGCCGGCGTCGGCGGCCGGGCTGGCCACCACCACGGCGTGGCCGTCGGGGATGCCGGCCGGGAACAGCACGAGCTGCGCGCACGACACGGTGCCGGTCTCCCCCGCCGCGAGGCCGCTCTTCGCGAACGCGCCGTCGAGGTCCCAGGGCAGCGCGCGGACCTCCAGGCTGCCCGCGGCGGCGTCCTTCGACACCACTTCCACGAGCGTGTAGGCGAACGCGCCGTCGAGCTCCGGAAGCGCCTCGTCGCCGGCCTGGCGCGCGGCGCTCGCGGTCGCGCCCGCCGCGGCGGGCGCGCCGTCGCTCGGCGCGGCGGCGCAGGCCGCCAGGCCGAGCGCGCACGCGAACGCGAGGACGGCGCAGCTCGCAAGGACGCGCCCAAGCCTCACCGTTTTCCTCATGGATGCCCCGTTTCCTCGTTCCCCGCCTTTTCGTGTCAGGGGAACCATACCGCACAGGCGCGACGACATCCGTTGTAAATACAACAGCGCGCCGAGCGGCGCCGACACGCGGGAAAACCCCGCGGCACCTGGTCGCATCGCCCTGCGACAAATGTTTCACGTGAAACATTTGTTCTGCATCCCGTTCGGCGAACGATCCCCGACGGGTCGCCTCCTCCGAACGGGGCTGCGGGCCCTTGCAGCCCCACGCCTTCCCGATCGGAAGCGTTTCCCCAGGTCGCCTTCAACCGCGCTGCCCTGCGTCGCGCCCCGGAGCGCAAAACCGCACCATTTGGATGAGAACTGCGCGGAAACGGGGAGGGATTCACGCAGGAACAGGAGGCGCCCCGACCATCGCACGTCGTGCGAGTTCTTCGACGAAGCGCTCGACCGTGCGCGCTCGCGCCCGAGGACGCGACCGCCCTGCTGCGCGCTCGCCGAGCGGCCCGCGTGCCGCTACCGCGCCGCCTCGCCGCGGTCGAAGGCGAGCAGGCGGCGGTAGCGCGCGCTCGTGCGCGCGAGCTCGTCCGGGGAGCCGTCGAGCGCGATGCGGCCGTCCTCCACGAACACGACGCGATCCAGGGCGCCCACGCCGGCCAGGTGGTGGGTGATCATGATCACCGTCTTGCCCGCCAGCGCCTCGAACAGGGTGTCCAGCAGCGCGCGCTCGGTGAGGGGGTCGAGGCCCACCGTGGGCTCGTCGAGGACGACCACGGGGACGTCCTGCAGCAGCACGCGCGCGAGCGCGATGCGGTGGCGCTCGCCGCCCGAGAAGCGCAGGCCCGCCTCGTCCACCATCGTGTCGAGGCCCCGGTCAAGCCGCTCGACCAGCGGGCGCAGCCCCACCTTGTCGAGCGCGTCCCACATCTCCTCGTCGGTGGCGTCCTCGCGCCCGAGGCGCAGGTTGTCAGCGAGCGTCATGTTGAACAGGTACGTGCGCTGCTGGATCACGCCGATCCACCGCGCCGCCTCGTCGCCGAGCTCGGCCGTCGGCGCGCCGCCCAGCGTCACGCTGCCCGCGCTCGGCCGCACGTCGCCGCGCACGAGCGAGGCCAGCGTGGACTTGCCCGCGCCGCTGCGGCCCAGCACGGCGACGCGCTGGCCCTGCGGCACCGTCAGGCTCACGTCGCTCAACACATCGCGCTCGGCGCCGGGATAGCGGTACGCCGCATGCTCGACGCGCACGTCGAAGGGCGCGCGCGGCTCGCGCGCGGGCGCGGCGTCCTCGCGGGGCTCGGGCAGGTCGTTCAGGCGCGCGATGGAGTCACGGTAGGCGCCGGCCTCCACGGCCGCCGACGACAGCGGCGCGAACGCGTCGATGAGCGGGAAGAAGCCCAGCACGAACGCGGCGATCCAGTTGGCGGCGTCGCCGCCCTCCGGCCCGAAGCGGCCGCCCGCCCACACCAGCAGCAGCACGGCGCACAGGCCGAACAGGGCCTGCAGCACGAGGTCGCGGCGGCGCCCGAAGCGCTCCATGCGCTCCTGGACGGCGCGCATCCGTCGTTCGCGCTCCTTGTGGCGCGTGAGGTACTCGTCGCCCCGACCGGCGAACACCCAGTCCGACACGCCCAGCACGTTGTCGGCCAGCTCGGCGTACAGCTCGTTCTTCATCTGCTTGTGGCGGGCCTGGCGCGCCGCGTTGGCCAGCACCGACACGAGCGGCACGAGGAACACCGCTACGCCCAGCACCAGCAGCATGGCCAGCGCGAGCCAGAGCGAGAACCAGCCCAGGCACGCGATGAGGACGACGTAGAGCAGCCACGCCACCACCGTGGGGAACACGGTGCGCAGGTACAGGTTCTGGATGTGCCCGATGTCCTCGGCCAGCAGGCCCAGCACGTCGCCCGTGCGGTGCGTGGCGCGGAAGAATACCGCGTCGCGCTCGAGGGCTCCGTACAGCTTGAGCCTGAGGCCGCTCGTCATGCGAAGCACCCAGTCGTGGCTGGTCAGGCGCTCGAGGTATTGCAGGATGGGCTTGCCCACGCCGAAGATGCGCACGAAGATGAGCGGCAGGTGCAGAAACAGGATGGTCTCGGCCACGGCCGACGCGCTCACGAGGTAGCCCGAGGTCACCATCAGCGCCGAGGCGAACCCGAACGTCAGCACGCCCAGCAGCAGCGCCAGCGCAAGCGCCTTGCGGTAGCGGAAGAAGAACGGCTTCACCCAGGCGTCGCGGCGCAGCGCGCCCGCCAGGCTCTCCTCGCGGCTCATCGCGGGCCCCCTTCCGCCTGCGCCGCCAGGCGCGCGTAGGCGCCGCCGCGGGCGGCGAGCTCAGAGGGCGCGCCGAACTCGACCGCGCGCCCGTCCTCCATGACCAGCACCGCGTCCATGTCGTGCACCCAGTGCAGCCGGTGCGTGGCGAAGAACACGAGGCGGCCCTCCATGAGCGGCAGCATGCGCTCTTTCAGCTCCAACTCCGTCTCGATGTCGAGATGGGCCGTGGGCTCGTCGAACAGCAGGATGCGCCGCGAGCGGTCGAGCAGCGCGCGGGCGAGCGCGATGCGCTGCGCCTGGCCGCCCGACAGCGCGCGGGCGCCTTCGCCCACGAGCGTTTCCAGGCCCTCGGGCAGCTCGGCCACGAGATCCTCCAGCCCCACGACGCGCACGGCCCGCTCGACGTCCTCGTCGCCGGCGTCGGGACGGTAGAACGCGATGTTCTCGCGCAGCGTGGCGTGGAACAGGTAGGGATCCTGCGGGATGTAGAGCACCTGGCGCTGCCACGAGGGATCGCGCAGGTCGGCCAGCGTCCGCCCCGACGCGCGCACCGTGCCCGCGCTCGGCGCGGAGAAGCCGCCCAGCAGGTTCACGAGCGTGCTCTTCCCCGAGCCGCTCGCGCCGATCACGCCGATGCGCGCGAAGCCGCGCGCCGCGAAGGTGACGCCCGCGAGCGCCTCGTGCTCGGGGTACGAGAAGCCCACGCCGTCGAGCTCGAGGACGGCCTCCTCGCTCCACGCGGGGACGTCGCCCGCCGCCCGCTCGCCCTCCCCGACCGCCGCCGACGCGATGATCGCCTGGATGGAGGCCAGCGCGTTCTTGCCGTCGAGCGAGGCGTGGTAGTCGCTCGCGAACTCGCGGATGGGCTTGAAGTACTCGGGCACCAGCACGAGCACGAACAGCGCCGGGAAGAAGGCGATCGAGCCGTCCACCAGGCGGAACCCCAGCATGATGGCCACGGCCGCCAGCGACAGCGTGGAGATGAGGTCGAGCACCGAGCCGGACAGCGTGGCGATGCGCAGCGTCTTCACCGTGGCCTCTCGGAAGCGCTCGCTCACCTCGAAGATGCGCGCGCCGTGGCTCTTGCCCCGGCCGAGCAGCTTGAGCGTGTCGATGCCGCGCATCGAGTCGATGAAGTGGTTGGACAGGCGCTGGTACTCCTCGTGCTGCAGCGACGCGGCCGCCTTCGCCGTGGCGCCGACGAGCCCCATGTAGAACACGATGACCGGGTACATCACGAGCATGATGAGGCCCGACACCCAGTCGACCGGGAACACGCACGCGAGCACGACGAACGGCACGACCACCACGCACACGATCTTCGGCAGGATGAGGCGCAGGTACGTCTCCACCTGGTCGACGCCTTCGAGCACGAGCGCGGTGACGCTGCCGGTGCCCGTCTCCTGCACGATGCGCGCGCCCTGGCCGAACACCGCCTGCAATAGCTTGCGGCGCAGGTCGTCGATGCGCGCGTAGGCGTAGCGGTCGAGGTAGGCGTCCTGGACGTAGCGCACGCCTTGGCCGCCCACGAAGCAGGCGAAGAACAGGGCGACGAGCAGCCCTTGGTCGGCGAGCGGCGCGCCCTCCCACAGATGCACGACGGCGCTGGCCAGCGCCCACGCCTGCCCGACCGCGAGCAGCGCGCGAGCCGTCGCGAGCGCCACCAGCGCCGCAAGCGCCCCGCGGATGCCCTCCAGCGCGAACAACGCCCGATCGATCATGCAGAAGCCCCCTCGTCACTAAATGTTATACCAATAGTAACATTTCAGGAGGGCGTCGCGCAAGCGGGTATTCCCGCGCGGCGCCCCCGCGGCCCGGCGCTCCGTCCGGCACCAGCGCGCCTCCTGCCGAGCCGGTCGGAACCAGCGCGCCTCCCGCAACGCCGATCGCACGGCGTGCCCGCCGCGGATCGGCGCGCCGCGCGCCGGCCCGTCCGCAAGCAACGCCGCCCGCCAAGACGGCGGCCGAACCCCATCCCGCACACAGCGCCGACGCGCGGCAGCACGGCACCCCGCACCCGCGAGACCGACCCCGCCCCGCTCCCGGCGCCCCGGCGCGCCCGCACCCGCAAGCCTCCGCGCCCCAGAGCGCCCGCGCCCCGGCGCACCCGCGAGCCGCCGCACCCCGGCGCCCCAGAGCGCCCGCGCCCGCAAAGCCGCCGCGCCTGCACCCGCGAGCCGCGGCGCCCGCACCCCCGCACCCAACTCCGCGCCGAACTACCAGCGAACAAGTGTTTCATGTGAAACACTTGTTCGCTTATCGCGAGACATTGCGACAGACGCCGTCGCGGCCGTCGGCCGGCGGCCTACTCCTCGAAGCCCCACATGCGCACTTCGGGCTCGAGGCGCACGCCGGCGCTCGCGTGCACGCACTCCTGCACGTCGGCGATGAGCCGGCGCACGTCGGCGGCCGTGGCGCCGCCCGCGTTCACCACGAAGCCCGTGTGCTTCTCCGACACCTGCGCGCCGCCCACCCGGTAGCCGCGCAGGCCCGCCTCCTGGACGAGCTGCCCGACGAAGAACCCCTCGGGGCGCTTGAAGGTGCTGCCGGCGCTCGGCAGCTCGAGCGGCTGCTTGTCGGCGCGGCGCCGCGCGAGGTCGTCCATGCGCTCCCGGATGGCGCGCGGGTCGTCGGGGGTCAGGCGCAGCGTGGCGCCCAGCACCACGTAGCCGGCGGCGTCCATCATCGAGTGGCGGTACGACCACTGGGCGCGCTCGGCGTCCACGTCCACCAGCTCGCCCTCGGGCGTGAGGCAGCGCACCTCCTCGGCCACGTCCTTGAACTCGCCGCCGTAGGCGCCCGCGTTCATGATGGCCGCGCCGCCCACGGTACCCGGGATGCCGCAGGCGAACTCATAGCCCGCGAGCCCCTCGGCGCACGCGCGCCGCGCCACGTCCTCGTTCGACGCGCCCGCCTCCACGCGCATCCGCGCGCCGTCGACCTCGATCCGCGACAGGTTCTCCGCGATGCGCACCACGGCGCAGCGCAGCCCCTCGTCGGCCACCAGCACGTCCGAGCCGAGGCCCATCACGCGCACCGGCGCGCCCGCGCGGCGGCACGCGGCCAGCGCCGCGCGCACCTCGTCGACGGTCCGGGGCTCCACGACGCAGTCGGCCGGGCCGCCGATGCGAAACGTGGTGCGCTCGGCCATCGGCGCGTCGAACCGCGCGCACCCGTCCTCGAACAGGCCCGCCAGCGCGTCCCTCAGCGTTTCCCGATCCACAGCGTCCGTCCTTCCCCGTCGAGCGGCCCAAGGCCGCGTTTCGCGCATCGCACCATGGTAGCGCATATCGGGCGATCGAGCACGGCGCTCAAGCGGCGTTGCAATCCAATTGCATCAGATACACCTCTTCGCGGAGGTCGCGCGCCACCTCGCGACTGATCGAGCCGCGCTCGCGCATCGCCTGGATCTGCTCGAGCTCCAGGCGCAGCCCCTCGGCCTCCACTTCGGGCACGCGCCGCAGGACCTCCTCGCGGTCCTCGCGCTCGACCGGGGCGGTCGCGGGGCCGGCGGCCGCGCGGCGAAGCTCGTGCTCGCCCAGCAGAAGCTCCGCCAGCTTGGCGTCGGGATCGCCGTCGGCCATGCGCGAGCGCAGGTACTCCGTCGCGCACTCGTCGAGGTTGCGGGAGACGAGCAGCGCGTCGGCGCTGGGAGCGCCGCCCGCCGGGGGCCGCCCGAGCGCGCGGTGCCCGAGCAGCCCCGCCAGGCGATGCCGGCGGCGCGTCCTGCCGGGCCCCTTCCCCGCGCCCCGCCGCTCCAGCAGGCGCTGGGACCGCTCGAGCCGGTCGAGCGTCTCGTCGCCGACCAGGCGGTCGACCTGGCCGTCCTCGATCATCCACGCTACGCGCGCCCGCTGCCGCTCCAGCACCTCGACGCGCAGGCCGGAAACGCGGTCGAGCTTCGCGTCGCCGTCGCGCAGGCGGGCGATGCGCTCCGCGTACTGCGCCGTCACGATGCGCGTCGCCGCCGCGCCGTACTCGTCCTTGCGCCCCTCGAGCTCGGCCGCCACGTTCTGCAGGACGGCCACCGAGGCCGCGCGCTGCGCCTCCTGCTCGGCGTCGTCGCGCGCCGGCGCCAGCAGGGGCACGACGAAGTTCGCCAGCAGCAGCGTGCACAGGATGACACCCGAGGCCAGGAAGATGAGCAGGTCGCGCTCGGGGAACGGGCCGTCCGCGACGGCGAGGGGGATGGTGAAGGCGATGGAGAGCGTCACCGCGCCCTTCGGGCCGGCGAGCGTGGTGACGAGCGCGTCGCGCACGCCCTCCTTCCCGACGCGGAGGCCGCCCCCGGACGAGCGGCGCGCGAGCGCCTCCATGGCCAGGAGCCACGCGAAGCGCACGCCCTCCACCAGCACGGTGAGCGCCAGCACGCAGCCCACGAGCTGCGGAAGGCCCAGCGAGCCGCCGTTCCACGTGGGCAGCACGGACGGGAGCAGCTGCATGCCCAAAAGCACGAACACCACGCCGTTCAGCACGAAGGCCAGCACGTCCCACACGTTGGACGAGGCGATGTCCAACCGCGCCGCCGACGGCGACGTCTTCGGCGGGAACAGCGTGGTCAGCAGCCCGGCGGCCACCACCGCGAGGATGCCGCTCACGCCGACGGCCTCGGCGGCGAGGTACACGACGAACGGGGTGAGCACCTCGAACACCACGTGCACCGTCGTGCTCTCCAGCCCGCGGCTGCGGATGGTCTGGACGAGGAACCGCGCCGCCAGGCCCAGCACCACGCCCAGCGCGAGGCCGCCCGCGAACGACACGGCGAACGTCGACGTCGCCTCGCTCAGCGAGAACGCCCCGGTGACGGCCGCGGCGATGGCGAACTGGAACGACACCACGCCCGAGGCGTCGTTCAGCAGCGCCTCGCCGGACAGCAGCGCCTCCTGGCGGCTGCTCAGGCGGATGTCGCGCGACAGCGCCGACACCGCGACGGCGTCGGTCGGCCCGAGCGCGGCGCCCAGCGCGAACGCGGCGGCCAGCGGCACCGAGGGCACGAGCCAGTGCAGCGCGAAGCCCACCGCCAGCACGGTGGCCAGCACCAGCCCCACGGCCAGGGACACGATGCCGCCCTTGCTCGCCCACAGATCCCGCTTGCTCGCCCGCCGCGACTCGTCGAACAGCAACGGCGCTATGAACAGCACGAGGAACAGCTCGGGGTCGATATGCACCTCCAAAGGGCCCGCCCACAGCGCTGCGATGGCCGCGCCGAGCGCGATCTGCACGAGGGGCAGCGACACGCGGGGCATCATCTGGTCGAGCACGGACGACGCGAGCACCGCGCCCAGCAACAGCAGGATGATCTCGAGCAATTCCATCGGAGCATAGTCCTTTCCCAGCGGCCGGCCCGTTCCCTGCCATGTACAACAGGTACCGGTCATTCTTTCCGGACACGAGGATAAACCGGTACCTGTTAGATTTCAAGGGGTTTTCAACAGGTACCGTTTGTTTCTCCACAACTCCCCCCAGGGAAACGGCCCCGGCAGGAATCCCGCCGGGGCCGCCGAACCTGCCCGAACCTGCCCGAACGCGCTCGGGCGGACGTGCGCGAGGCGCCGTCAGGAAGCGATCGACCAGCCTGCCGACGCGGTCTGCAGCTCCACCATGCGCCGGTACAGCCCTCCCTCGCGCGCCATGAGCTCGGCGGGCGCGCCCTGCTCGGCGACGCGCCCCTCCTTGAGCACCACCACCTTGTCGGCGTTCGCCACGGTGCGCATGCGGTGCGCGATGACCAGCACGGTCTTGCCGGCCAGCAGCCTGGACAGCGCCTGCTGCACCTGCGTCTCGTTCTCCACGTCGAGCGAGGCCGTGGCCTCGTCGAGCAGCACCACCGGCGCGTCCTTCAGGATGGCGCGCGCGATGGAGATGCGCTGCCGCTCCCCTCCCGACAGCCGCCCGCCGTTCTCGCCGATCATCGTGTCGTAGCCCTGCGGCATGCGGCTCACGAACTCGTCGCACATCGCCGCCCGCGCCGCCGCCAGCACCTCCTCGTCGGTTGCGCCGACCCGCCCCAGGCGGATGTTGCCCATCACCGTGTCGTCGAACAGCACCACGTCCTGGAACACCTCGGCGTAGTCGGCCAGCAGCGTCTCGGGGTCCACGTCGGCCACGTTCACGCCGCCCACGCGCACCGACCCCGCGTCGGCGTCCCAGAAGCGCGCCGCCAGCTTCGCCACCGTGGACTTGCCCGACCCGGACGGGCCCACGAGCGCCGTCACCTCGCCCTCGCGGGCGGTGAACGACACGTCCCTCAGCACCTGCTCGCCGTCGCCGTACGAGAACGACACGTCCTCGAACACCACGTCGTGGCCTCGCGGCGCGAAGTCGGTGGAGCCCTCCATGGGCTTCTCGGCGGCCAGCTCCTGCGTGCGCCTGATGGACAGCCGCATGCTCAGCAGCTCGCCGATGGACTGCAGGATGAGGTTCACCGGATCGTACACGCGCGTGACCACGAGCAGGAAGGCGAAGTAGGTCATGAAGTCCGTCTGCCCGGACACGAGCAGCGTCGCGCCCACGAAGACGGTGGTGCCGATGCCCAGCTTGAGGAACGCCTGCGCCGAGGTGACGAACACGCCGGTGGTCAGCTCGGACGCCACCTGCCTGCGCTCGAACGCGTCGAGCTTGGCCGCGAGCGCGTCCAGATGCGCCGCCGAGCGGTTCGTGGCGCGGATCTCCTGCGCGCACTCCAGGAACTCCTGCACGCCGTCGGCCACCTCGAGGCGCGCGTCCTCCATCGCCTGCGCCTTGCGCTGCTGGCGCTTCCCGGTGAGCGCCATCACGAGCAGCGCCGCGGGCACCACCCAGAACGCCGCGAGCGCCAGACGCCAGTCGTAGAAGAAGATGCCGACGATGACGATGGCCGTGGACAGGCCCGTGCCGAACAGCTGCGGCATGACGTGCATGAACATGCGCTCCTGGTCGGAGCAGTCCTTCATGATGGCGTTCGTGAGGTCGGACAGGTCGCGCCGCCCGAAGAACGACAGCGGCAGCCGGCGCAGGTGCTCGGCCAGGTCGGTGCGCTTGCGGGCGCTCTCCTCGTACACCTTGTGGTACGTGTTCGCGTACTCGGCCCACTGGGTGAGGACCATGAGCGCGAGGATGCCGACGCACCCCGCGAGGTACGGCGCCAGCGCGGGCAGCGGGGCCCCCGCCACGAGGTGGTCCATGAAGTCGCTCACCAGCAGGAACAGGATGCCGATCGGGGCCATGAGCACGAGGTTCGCCAGCGTGCAGAAGAACACGCCGCGCCTGAAGTTCTTCGCGCCCACGTCGGTGAGGCCCAGGGAATCACGCAGCATAGCCGCCCTCCTTTCCGATGCGCCATTGCGCCGAGGTTCGATAGTCGGCCCACATGCGCGCGTACAAGCCGCCCGCCTCCACCAGCTCGGCGTGGGTCCCCTGCTCCACGAGGCGGCCGCCGTCCAGCACGTAGATGGCGTCGGCGCCGGCCACGGTGGACAGCCGGTGCGCGATCATGAGCACGGTCTTGCCCGCGCACAGCACCCCCAGCGCGCGCTGGATGAGCGCCTCGTTCTCGGGGTCGGCGAAGGCCGTGGCCTCATCGAGCACCACGATGGGCGCGTCCTTCAGGATGGCGCGCGCAAGCGCGATGCGCTGGCACTCGCCGCCCGAGAGGTACACGCCGCGGGCGCCCACCACGGTGTCGAGCCCCTGCGGCAGCTTCGCCACGATGTCGTCGCACTGCGCCGCGTGCGCGGCCGCCTCCACCTCCTCGCGCGTCGCCTCCGGCCGCGCGGCGCGGATGTTGTCCAGCAGGCTCTGCTTGAACAGCTTGTCGTTCTGGAACACGAAGGCCACGCGCTCCATGAGCTCGGCCTGCGGGATGGACCGCACGTCGACGCCGCCCACGAGCACCCGCCCCGCGCTCGCGTCCCAGAAGCGCGGCACGAGCGAGGCCGCGGTGGTCTTGCCGCCGCCCGACGGCCCCACGAGCGCCACCGTGGCGCCCGAGGGCACGTGCAGCACGACGTCCTCGAGCGCGGGCGCGTCGGCGCCCGGATAGGAGAACGTGACGTGGTCGAAGTCGATGGCGTCGTCGGCGGGCGCCTCGGCCCGGGCCGGGTCCACCTCGGCCATGAGCGGCGCCGACAGGATGCCGTCGATGCGGCTCACCGCGTCCTGCGCCTCGGTCACCGCCTGCGACGAGTACATGATCTTGCTCATCATCATGGTGGTGAGCGCCGAGAAGATGACGTAGAACAGGAAGTTCGTGAGGAACGCGCCGAAGTCGCCCGCCGCGCCCGCCAGCAGGATGCCCGCCGGCACGAGCACGAAGAACGTCGCGTTGATGGCGACGAGCTGCGCCACCTGCGGGCCCTCGCACAGCTTCACGTAGGCGGTGGCGAAGTCGCAGTAGGCCACGATGGACTCCCGGAACGCCCTGAACGAGTGGACGGTCTGCTGGAACACCTTCACCACGGGGATGCCGCGCACGTACTCCACGGCGGCCTTGTTCATCTTGTCGAGCGCGTTCTGGTAGTTCATCATGAACTGCATGGCGTTGGAGTTGCCCTCGCCGTCCTTGCCGCCCAAACCGCCGCCCATCATGAGGAACATGCAGAAGGCGGAGGCGAGCACGGGGATGAGGCACACGAGGCCCATGACCCAGTCGAACACGAACATGACGACGAGGTAGGCCACGGGCGTGACCAGCGCGCCCACGAAATCGGGGATGCGGTGCGCCAGCACGCCCTCGGTGAGCCCGGTGGACCCTTCGATGACGCGGCGCAGCTCGCCGGTGGAGCGGACGGAGAAGTAGCCGAGCGGCACCTTCGCGAGGTGCTCGAGCGCCGCCTTGCGCATGTTCGTCGCCGTGCGGAACGCGGCGAGGTGCGTGCACATGAGCGCGGCGAAGTACACGACGAGGCCCGCGAGCGCGAAGGCCAGCGCCCAGGCGCCGTACACCGGGGCCTGCCGCGCCTCGCCCCACGCCGGGGCGACGGCCACGAGGTCGCGCACGACGAACCACACGCACACGAGCATCGCGATGGCCAGCACGGCGTTGAGCGCCGAGAGCGCGCAGCCCGCGATGGTCAAGCGCTTGTGGGGCCCGGCGAACTCCAGCAGCCGCACGATGGGATTCTGCGGTCTTGACACGATTCGTTCCTTTCCTTGCCGTAACGTGCTTATTGTTAGCCTAAGAGAACATAATAGCGATCCCGCCGAAATCCGCTGCACGTCGATGCCGATTGGACGATGCCGCCGAAAAAGAGAACGGCTCCCCCGAAAGGGAGCCGTTCGTTCGGCGCCTCGTCGGCCGAAAGGTGCGGCGCTCAGGCCGAGATCTTGGCGAAGTGCTTCTTGAACAGCTTCGAGCCGATCCAGCCGCCCACGAAGGGGCACACCGCGGTCGCGGCCAGCGCCACCAGTGCGAGCGGGCCGTGGATGAAGTCGACGAGCCCCTGGCCGTACTCGGCGCTCATGCCGGAATCGACCACGATCTGCACGTAGGCGTCGCCCGCTAGGAAGATCATCGACTCCTGGCCCACCCAGAAGCACAGCGTCCACACCGCGAACGCCGCCAGGCAGCGAAGCGTGGTGCGCTTGCTGCCGGCCCCCGCCACGAGCTCGGCCAGCAGGCCGCCCGCCACGATGCCCACCGGGCCGGTCCACAGCATGCCCAGCAGCAGCGCCACCACCGCGACGATCGCGGACATGATGGCGAACGCGCCGCGCTTGGGCACCTTCGCGGCCACGTACATCCACACGATGCCGCCGATGAGCGAGCCGCACGCGTGCGTGAACCAGAACAGGTTCGCGTTCATGCCCAGCACCATCGCGAACACCATGAACACGAGGAACAGGAGCACCCCGAAGATGGCCAGCGTGATGTAGTCCTTCCCCACCAGCTTGCCCTTCGCGTTCGCGCCGCCCGAAGAGGCGGCAACCGTCGTCGTTGCCATATGCGTATCTCCTTCTCTTGAAATGGTCGATGCCTTCGGTCAGAGCGGGCGCGCCCGCCCGTCGATGCCGATCGCGCGCCGGATGCGCCCGAGGGCCTCGCCGCGCACGGGCAGCACGTCGGACACGACGCCGTCCTCGAGCACGGCCACCTGGTCGCAGGCGGCGCAGACGAACTCGTAGTCGTGGGTGACCACGACGATGCACGCTCCCGCGTCGCGCGCCCGGCGCACCTCGTCGGCCACGCGCCCCATGGTGCCGAAGTCGAGCCCGCTCGTGGGCTCGTCGAGCACGAGCACGCGGGCGCCCTGCAGGATGCCGACGGCGATGACCAGCCGCTGGCGCTGCCCTCCCGAGAGCGAGAGCGGGTGGCGCTCGGCGATGTCCTCGAGGCCGAAGCGCGCGAGCGCACGGTCCGCCTGCCCGTCCGCCCCGTCGGGCGCGGGCCGCAGCCCGCCGTGCGTGAGCGCGCCCAGCAGCTCGCCGCGCACGGTGTCGCTGAACAGCTGGTAGCCGGTCTCCTGCATCACGAGGTAGGCGTGCTCGGGCCGGTCGCGGCGGCGCGGCTCCTCGCCGCAGAAGCGGACGCTGCCCGCGCGCTCCCGGTGCAGCCCCACCAGGCAGCGCGACAGCGTGGTCTTGCCCGCGCCGTTCCTGCCCACGAGCGCCGTCACCGTCCCGGCGTCCAGCCGCAGGCCCGCCCCGCGCAGCACGGGCGCGTCGCGGCCGTAGCCCGCCTCGAGGCCGGCCGCGTCGAGCGCGGGGGCCTCGTCGGCGGCGCGCGCGCCCGACGCGGCGGAGCCGTCGCCGCGGCGCGCCGGCGACACGCGCGCCAGGTCCCAGGCGCGCAGGCCCAGCCGCGCGCGCTCGTCCTCGCCGATCCGCGCGAAGGCGGCGGCGTCCGCGTCGCGCACGACGCGCCCGCCCCGCATCACCACCACCCGGTCGGCGATGCCCGCGAGCCACCACAGCCGGTGCTCGGCCACGAGCACGGTCTTGCCCGCGGCCTTGAGCCGCGCGACCGCCTCGGCCAGCTGGAGTATGGCGCCCACGTCGAGCGACGCCGTGGGCTCGTCCAGCACGAAGACGTCGGGGCCCATCGCGCACACCGAGGCGATGGCCACCATCTGGCGCTGGCCGCCCGAGAGCGCGCGGATGTCGCGGTCGCGCAGGTGCTCGATGCCCAGCAGGGCGAAGGCACCGTCCACGCGCCGGTGCATCTCGGCGCGCGAGAGCCCGAGGTTCTCGCAGCCGAACGCCACCTCCGAGGTGGTGTCCAGGTTGAAGAACTGGCTGCGGGGATTCTGGAACACCGAACCCACGCGCCGGCACAGCGCGTCCATCTCCCACGACCCCGCGTCCTTGCCGGCGATGCGCACCGACCCGGTCAGCTCCCCGTCGTAGGAGACGGGGATCAGCCCGTTCGCCAGGCGCGTGAGCGTGGTCTTGCCGCAGCCGGAGCCGCCGGTGAGCACCACGCACTGCCCTGCGGGCACGCTCAGGGACACGTCGGCGAGGGCGGGCTCGCGGGCGCCGGCGTAGGTGAAGCCCGCCCGGTCGAACGAAAGCGCCGCGTCGGCCTGCGCGCTCACGCGATCACCCCCAGCTTGATGAGCGCCACGCACGCGACCACGGCGCCGAACAGGGCGGCGAACAGGGCGTCCGCCGGCCCGAAGCGCAGCTCGTAGTAGGACGTGCGCGCCGCCGCGGAGTCGATGCCGCGCACGATGGCCGCGTTCGACAGCTCGTCGGCCACGATGGCCAGCCGGCTCATCACGGGCACCATGAGGTTCTCCGCCGTCAGCGCCGGATGCCGCAGCACCGTCGCGGGCGACAGCGCCATGCCGCGCACCTTCATGGCCTCGGCCACCGACGAGAACTCCTTGCCCATCGTGGGGAAGAACCTGAGCGCCACGCACAGCGCCACCACGCCGCCGCGCGGCACGTGCGCGCGCTGCAGCGCCGAGGCCATCTCGCCCACGCGCGTGGTGGCGATCATGTTCGACGCGAACATCCCCACGCAGAACACGCGGCGGAACACGACGATCATCGCCGCGAACGACGCGGTCACCTCGTTCGGGAAGGCGGCGACGGCCATACTGGCCCCGAAGACGGCCGCGTAGGCTGCCAGCCAGCGCAGCGCCGCCGACGCGCGGCCGCACCAGATCATCGTCGCGGCGCACAGCGCCACGGCCGCCACCTCGGTCCACGGCTTCGTCGGCGCGAACGCGATGAGGTTCAGCATGAGCAGGACGGCGAGCGACGTGCGCGGGTCGAGCCGGCGGCGAGCGCCCGCCCGCCGCGCGCTCGCCGCCGCGCAGGCCGGGGCTGCCGGGGCGGCCGGGGCGCCCGCAGCGGCTCCCTCGGCGGACCAAAGGGTTGCGGAGGGCGCGAAGTCTGGTATATCCTTGAAGTTAGCCATGACTAATAATCTAGCGATGCAACGAAAAGGAGCGGCGTGCAATGAGCGATCGCGATGATTCAGCCGAAATTCTAGACGATGACGCCGAAATGAGGTGCGCGGCGGCGGGATCGGGCTCGCGCGCCCTCGTCGAGTCGAACCTGATCGGCGTCGGGGGCGACCCCGCGGCGCGCTCGCGGGCGGCCTACCTGGCGCAACGCACCTCGCTGGCGGACGGCTTGGGGTCGAACGGCCCGTTCACCGTCCACGACATCTACGAGACGCAGATCGCCTCCATGCACGGCGTGCGCGTGGAGGCCGCCGAGCGCGGGCGCGTGGGCATGCTCTGGGAGATCGACGAGCGCTACGGCCAGGGAACCTACTGGTACTACCCGCTGGGCGACGACCTGTCCGTGGCGATCTTCGACCTGCAGTTCAACCGGGAGGTGGGCTTCACCTGCCAGACGCCCGACCTGTTCTGCTTCGGGTCGTACGGCCGCAACATGGTGCCCTACTTCGGCATCACCGACGACCCCGCCGACCGGACGCTGCTGGGCTACGCGTGGAAGTCGCAGCCCTACGGGCAGGTGACGAAGGCCGACGAGCGCCTCGACGTGACGAGCATCTGCATGCTGCCGAAGGGCCTGCAGCGCCTGAGCCTGGCGTGCCACTGCGACCCGCTCGTGCTCTCCCGCGCCATCGCCTCGCTCGACGGCATGCAGGACGTGCCCGGCCTCAACATGGTGTTCGACGAGATGAAGCGGGCGCGGCCCTCGTCCATCACCGCGCCGGCCTACTACGAGGCGAAGGTCACCGAGGCCGCGGCGATGCTGCTGGACTGGTCGCTGGCCAACGCGCGCGGGGCGGCGAGCGCCATCCGCGCGGCCGACCGCAGCGCGCTCAACCTGACGCGGGCCCACATCCGCGAGCACCTGGACCGCGCCGTGCCCTCAAGCGAGCTGTGCCGCATCGCCTGCATGAGCGCGAGCAAGCTGACGAGGCTGTTCAAGCAGGCCGAGGGCATGACGCCGCAGGAGTACGCGCGCACCCTGCGCATGGAGCGCGCCTGCGAGCTCCTGGGCGACACCGACCTCAGCATGGCCGAGATCGCCGCCCGGCTGGGCTTCGCGCGCCAGGGCAGCTTCTCGGAGGCCTTCAAGGAGCGCTTCGGCGCCACCCCGCAGGAGTTCCGCGCGCTGCGGGCCGCCCGCAGGAGCGCCCGCTAGCGCCCGGCCCTCGCGCGCTGCTTCTCCTCGTACATGCGCCGATCGGCGCGCAGCAGCAGGTCCTCAACGCGCTCCCCCGGCAGCCGCAGCGCCCACCCGACGGACATCGACAGCGGCAACCCCTGCGCACGGTGCCGCGCGCAGGCTGCGCGGATGCGCTCGGCGACGGCTGCCGCGCGCTCCTCGTCGAGGTCGAAGTAGCAGGCCGCGAACTCGTCGCCGCCCACGCGGTACACCGCCCCCGCGTCCGCGCACGCCTCGGCCAGGACGGCCGCCGCGCGCTTGATGAGCTCGTCGCCCGCGGCGTGGCCGCGCGTGTCGTTCATGCCCTTCAGGCCGTCGAGGTCGGCCGAGACGATGCCGGCGCACGCGCGCCCCTCGCTGCGCTCCCAGTTCGCGACGTCCACCTCGAAGGCGTTGCGGTTCTTGAGCCCGGTGAGGTAGTCGGTGTTCGCCATGTCGCGGTACCACGGGTTCGACACGCGCCTGAAGGCGAAGAACGCGATCACGATGGCCAGCATGCAGAACGCCACGGCGATCGCCGGCGTGCCGAGGCGCACGATGCGGAAGGTCTCGTACTGGCGCTGGGCGTCGAACTCGATGCCGAGGACGCCGATCACCTCGTCGCCCTCGTGGATGGGGTAGTACGCCACGAAGACGTATCCCCAGCCGGTGTCCTTGATGTCGGCGGGGTACACCACCTCGTCGCCGAGGGCGCGCTCCATGTCGGGGACGATCTCCTCCTCGATCGGGTCGCCCGGCTCGCGGAAGTCGTCGCTTTTCGACGACAGGCCGTCCACCACGTACACGAAGGAGCCGTCGTCGGTGCGCTTGGCCGTGTACAGGTAGCGCACCCCGGTGGCCTCCTTCACGGCCTCGAGCGCCTTCTTCATCGAGCGGTACGACTCGTCGTCCATGTCCTCGGCCGAGTCGATGCCCGAGAACGTGGCCTTGTCGAGCGCGTCCTCCACGTAGTGCTCGATGCTGTCGGAGCGCTCTTTCAGGGTGTCGATCATCTCGTGGTAGGTCACGCTGTAATTGAACGCGTACACGCACAGGAACGACAGCGCCACCACCACCGCGACGATGATGCACACCTGGACGTCCACCCTGTTCAACCCGCGCTTCGCACGTTTTCCCTCCATGTCGGCACCCTCCTCAGCCGCGCTGCGACAGATCGCGCGCCGTGCGCTCGCCCAGGTCGATGAGCTCCTGGCGGCCGTGCATGCCGGTCTTCACGTAGATGCGCCGCAGGTGCGTGTCCACCGTGCTCTTCGAGATGAAGAACTCGGCGGCGATGCGCTCGCCCGTGCGTCCCTTGAGCGCGAGCGGCAGGATCTCGGCCTCGCGCTTCGACAGGCCGTAGGTGGAGGCGATGAGGCGGCACGCGTCGTCGAAGCGGTCGGCGTCGCGCACGATGACCGACAGGGCGCGGAAGTCGCGCTCGGTGAACAGGAACAGGTACGCGTACAGCGCGGCGAGGCCGGCGAACGCGGCCACGGCGTAGGGCACCTGCCCGGCCGGCTCCAAGAGCTCGATGCCGTTGCCGCAGGCGATGCCCGCCATCTCGCCCGCGTACAGCGCGGCGAACCCGCGCGCGAACGACACGGCGGCGTCCTGCCCCGTGATCTTCGCCATGACGAGGAACAGCGACACGAGCACGAAGGTGAGCCCCAGGTAGCCCGCCAGCACGATGGCCTCGCCCGGCACGCCGAACGACCCCAGGACGGGCACGAACAGGAAGCCGGCCATCATCACGAGCACGGCCAGCCGGTACACGCCGTCGAGCGGGCCGTCCACGGCGGCGCCCGCCTTGCGCTCGCCCCCGGGCGCCGCGCCCCCCTTGCCCAGCCCTCCGGCCGCCAGCAGCTGCAGCGCCGCGACGCAGAACAGGATGAGCAGCAGCAGGCTGGCGATCACCGTGGGCGTCGAGGCCATGCCGGGGTCGGAGCCGAACGTCTCCATGAAGCCGGCGCCCAGGCCGAACAGCGCGGTGCCGGCGATGATCTTCTTCGAGAGCCGCGCCGTCTCGTCGCGCTGCTCCTTCGTGGCCAGCAGGTCGCCGAACGACAGCGACCCGCCCTCGGAGCCGGCGTCGCTCGAGGCGGCGCGCGCGGGCAGCAGGCCGCGCAGGGCCAGCGCGCTGCCGAGGGGCAGCAGCTTGAGCGCGAACAGCGCTTGGGGGACGGGGATCGCGGCCATGACCAGGCAGACGCCCGCCGCCACGGCCGCGGCGACGAACACCTCGGGCACCGAGTCGCCCACCGGCCGGCGGCCGAGCGCGCGGCCCCACGCGGCCAGCATGAGGCCCGCCGGCACGCCCACGAGCAGGCTTTCCAGCACGATGCCGTGATTGCCGTCGCCCGCGATGACCGGCATGAGCGAGCCCAGCACGAGCAGCCCGGCGTAGCACCACACGAGCGGCCGCGACAGCAGCGCGTCGCGCGCCCGCGGCGAGGCGAGGCGCAACAGGGCGAACGCGAGCAGCATGCACAGCAGCGTGCCGAGGAGGTCGGCGCGCTCGAAGGCGAACGGCCCGTCGCCGAAGGCGCGGTTCTCGCCCATGTAGAACAGCGAGAACACGAACCCCTCGTTGCAGACGAAGCCGCCGATCACCCAAAGGGACCGCGAATCGCCCTTCCTGTCGGCGCGCAAGCCGAATCGCACGTGCTCCCCCTTCGCGTTGTGATTGATGCCCCCATCATAGCGGAGTTGCGCGCCCGCTTCCCGCCTTTCGCCGCACCCTCCTCAAAATGCGCAACCGCCCGCGGCACGGATGCCGCGGGCGGTTGCGGGCGCGGGGAGGGAGGGTTCGCGCCCGTATAAGGGAAGGGTAGGTAGGTTATGCGACCTTCTCGGCCTTCTTGGCCACTTTGACGGTCTTCTTGGGAGCGGCGGCGGGAGCTGCCTCCTCCACGACTTCTTCGACGAGCTCTTCCTCGTCGTCGGCTTCGACGAGCTTCTCGCCGCCGCCGAGGCCCTCGCGCAGGCTCTTCACGGTCTTGCCCACCGACGCGCCGAGCTTCGGAAGGTTCTTGGGGCCGAAGATGAGCAGAATGACGGCGAGGATGATGAGGAGCTCGGGAACCCCCATGCCTAAGATTTTCATGTGCGCCTCCTACAGCGTGTCGGTGGCGCGCGCCTCGCTGGGGAGTCGCCGCCGGTTTCAACGAGGCCCAGCATGCCCCAAAACCGGCGGCGCGCCTATCGTGCAGACGCATGATTTTGTACGCATCGCCGCATCCGCCCGTGTCATGCAAACGGGGTACGATATGCGTCGTTCCTGGTCACAGCTCCTCGGCCAACGCGCCGCCCGCAAGGTGCCCCATGACGCTCGCCATCATGAGCCCGCGCGTCCATCCGCTGGAATCGCCGAGGCAGCGCAGGTTGCGCACGCTCGTGAGGAGCCGCTCGTCCATCTTCACGCGGTTGCTGTAGAACTTGAGCTCGGGCGAGTACAGCAGCGTCTCGGGCGCGGCGAACCCCGGCACCACCTCGTCCACGGCCAGCATGAAGTTGAGGATGTTCGTCATGGCGCGGTACGGCATGGCGGCCGTGATGTCGCCCGCCACCGCGTCGGCCAGCGTGGGAACCACGTTCGAGCGCGCGAGCTCCTTCTCCCACGTGCGCTTGCCGTCGAGGATGTCGCCGAAGCGCTGCACGAGGATGCGGCCGTCGCCCAGCATGTTCGTCAGCTCGCCCACCTTCTGGGCGTAGGCGATGGGCTGGTCGAAGGGGTGCGAGAAGTTCTGCGAGCACAGGATGGCCAGGTTCGTGTTCGGCGACTTGCGTTCCTTGTAGGAATGGCCGTTCACCACGGCGAGGCCGCCGTCGTAGTTCTCTTGGCTCACGAAGCCGCCGGGGTTCTGGCAGAACGTGCGCACCTTGTTCTTGAAGGGCTGGGGGTAGCCGATGAGCTTGCTCTCGTACAGCACGTCGTTCACCGTCTCCATGATCTCGTTGCGCACCTCCACGCGCACGCCGATGTCGACGGGACCGGGCGCGTGCGCTATCCGATGCTCGCGGCACATGCGCTCGAGCCAGTCGGCGCCGCGCCGCCCCGTGGCCACCACGGTGCGCCGCGCGCGGATCTCGCCCGGGCCGTCGGGGCCGGCGACGCGCACGCCGCGGCACTCCTCGCCCTCGATGAGCACCTGGGTGCATTCGGTGCGGAAGACCAGGTCCACGCCCGCGTCGCGCAGGTGGCGCTCGATGCGCGCGTACAGGTCGTGCGCGCGCTCCGTTCCGAGGTGGCGCAGCGGGCAGTCGACCAGCTTGAGGCCCGCCTTGATGGCGCACCGGCGGATCTCGTCCACCTCCGGCTTGCGCTCGGCGCCCTCCACGCGCCCGTCGGCGCCGAAGCCCAGGTACACGGCGTCCACCTCGCCGATGGCGGCCTGCGCCGCGTCGCGCCCGACGAGGTCGGGCAGGTCGCCGCCCACGTCGGGCGACAGCGACAGCTTCCCGTCCGAGAACGCCCCCGCGCCCGAGAAGCCCGTCGTGATGCGGCAGGGCTCGCAGTTCGCGCACGGCGCGCCCGCCTGCTTCGGGCAGACGCGGTCCTCCACGGCGAGGCCCTTGTCCACCATGACGATGCGCCCCGCGAAGCCGCGCTCGAGCAGCGCGAGCGCGCAGAAGATGCCGGCCGGCCCCGCCCCTACGATGACCACGTCGGCGTCGATGGTTCGCATGTTCAAGCTCCTCTCCCCGCGCCGCCTCCTCGCGGCGCCGCATGCAGCGTCCCGCCCATTGTACCCCTCTTGGCGAGACGGCGCCCGCAGGCGAGCCGCCTTCGCGCAAACGCAGATGCGCATGCGCTCTCCTTTCGATCGGGCGCGTTGCGCCGCCGCCTCCGCTCCTGCCCGGTTCCCGAGTTATGCACCCTCGTGGCAGGACCGAACGCTCCCCCGTCGAGCGCCTTGCGCGCGAAGCGCAGAACGACCCAGGTCGGAGACGGCCAGCGCGAGCAAGATGGCGCGCACGGGGCTTTGCGAGGGTGCATAACTCGGGAACCGAGCGTTTTTCGGGGTCTTTCGATGTCACGGGGGTGCATAACTCAAGAACTCCTCTCGAAAGCGGCTGCGAGCTCCCGAGCTCATCTCGCCCGCGTCGCGCGCGGCGCGGGCCGCGGGAATGGAAGATGGAGGTTTCTTGAACCTGCTATGGCGGTTCGCAGGGCATTGGTGCAAGGGCGATCTGCGACGTTGCCGTTTTGTTACCATACCGCTTCGCGGCCGCACTCACCCCGTAAACGAACCCGACGCGGACGCAGGAAGGATGCTCCCATGGCATCGCGCTTCCCCTCCCGCGCGCTCGTGCTCGGCGCGGCGATCTCCCTCGGCATCGCATGCGGCGCTCCCGCGCAGGCCGCCTTCGCGAGCGAGAGCGCCCTCGCGCTCCCCCTCGACCCTCCTGCCATCGTCGCCCCGGCGCTCTCCGACCGAGCGACCGCCGCCGACGAGGCCGTCGCGAACCTCGAGCAGGTGCGCGCCCTCGCGGCCGCGCGCGACGCGGAGCGCGCGGCGGAGCAGGCGGCCGAGCAGCGCGACAAGCGCCTCGACTACGACTCCGCCCTCATCGCCGCCATCGGCAACCAGTCGGCCGGCGGCCACACCATCTGCTGCCCCGCCTACGCGTGCGCCTACGGCGACGCGATCCTCACCGGCCAGGCGAACGGCCACGGCGCGTACGGCTGCGGCTGCTGCACGTGGCCCGGCTGGGGCGGCGGCAACTCGTCGTTCCGCTCGCTCGGCTCCGACGAGGCGCTGCTGCGCGAGGCCTACGACGAGATCGCCGCCGGCCGCCCCACGGTGATCCACGTGGCGGGCCCCTACGGCGAGCATTGGATCTGCCTCATGGGCTACCAGGACGTCGAGGATCCCGACGCCCTCACGCTCGACAACTTCCTCGCGCTCGACCCGTCGAACGGCCAGGAGGTCACGGCGTCCTACCGCTACGTGCCCTACGGCGACGCCTGCGAGCACGTGAGCGACCTGCGCTAGCCGCGCCGCCCCAGCTCAGAACAGCCGCGGCGGCGCGTCGGGCAGCTTGGCCGCGGCGCGCTCCACCACCGTGTCGTCGGGCCCCGGCTCGTCGCAGAGCATCGGCGACGCCGGGTCGTAGCGCCGCAAGCGCCAAGGATCGGCCGCCCCGTGCGCCGCGGCCGCCGTGCCGGGATTTGCGTAGCAGTACACGCACCCGTTCGCGCACGTGTCGTACGTGCCGATTTCCACGCTCGGCGCGCAGCGGCAGGCTCCCCGCCGCCCGGCGCCCGGAGCGCGCCCCGCCCGCACGCCCGCGATGCGCTCCACGAGCGCCGCGTCGATGCAGCCCGCCCGCGCCAGCCCCGCGTCGTCGAGCGCCCCGTCCCCGCATCCGCCCACGTCGATGCCGTGCGCGGCTCCCAGCTCGGCCAGCCGCAGCGCCAGCGCGGCCTTCTCCCCGTCCGGCACGCCTGCGAACCCGAGCGCCGCCATGCGCCCGGCGATCTTCGGGTACGTGTCGAGGAATCCGATGCGACAGGCCCGCGTGCTGCCCTCAAGGCGCTTGGCGAACGCGTCGAACCAATGCAGGTGGTGCGCGATGTCGTAGGGCCCGCCCACGAGGATGGGGCTGTAGCGCCACACGACGCGCTCCGGGCCGAGCGCGTCCGCGAGCGCGCGGAACGTGTCGAGCAGCTGCGCCTTGCGCGGCAGGCCCGCCTCCACGTCGGATCCGTAGGCGTTGAGCGTGAACTGCACGAAGTAGGGCGCCGGCGCCGCGCGGTCCAGCTCGTCCTTGCGCGCGAGCAAGACGGCGGGGTTCTTCGTCCAGAACGCGATGCAGTCCACCGCGTCGGGAGCCAGGCTCACGCGGCTCACCTGCGTGCGCACCATCGGGTTGCGCACGAGCGCGAAGCCCTCCTCGAAGCGCCTGAGCAGCCAATCGAAATGGAACCGCGGGATGTCGGTCCGCCTCGACGCGCTGACGATCACAGCTCTTCGATGACCTTCGCCGACACGACGTTGCTGGGAGAGATGAGGATGGTGCCCACCTTGCCCACCTCGGGGGCGTCCACGTAGAACGTGCCGTCGATGGTCTCGCCCATCACGAACAGGTCCTCGTCCTGGGTGGATACGACGATGTCGATGCCCGAGGCGCCCTCGACGTAGGCCTTGTCGGGCGTGATGGCCACGATGAAGTCCACCTTGTGCGCGGCGAAGTACGCCACCTGCTTCTCGAGGGCGCGCACCGTGGTGGGCTCGGTCACGCTGAACACGCCGAAGCGGTGGTCGCCCTTCTTGAGGATGGTGCCCTCGCCGTACTGATCGAGGTCGACGGTGTCGAGGGAGAACACGGTGGCCTTCTTGTCCTCGTAGCTCCTCTGGGCCTCGGCCACGGTCACGCCCGGCTTGGCCTTCGCGGACGTCCCGTTCGCAAGCGTGCCCGTGCCCGCGCTCGAGCTTGCGCCCGCGCCCGCGCCGGTGTCGGCATCGGTGGCGTCGGCATCGGAGCCGTCGGCGGCGTCCCGTTCGGGAAGCCCCTCCTCGGCGTCGGCGGCGCTGCGCTCCTTCGACGCGGACTCCTCCGCCTCGTGCTCGTTGCGCTCGGGATCCTTCGACTCGCCGGCCTCGGGGGAGGCGGCGTCGGCCGCGTCGGCGGCCTTCGCGCCCGAGCTTGCGCCCGCATCCGCGCCCGCGCCACTCGCGCCCTTCTCGTCGACCGCCTTCGGCACGGCGGTGCCCTCGTACACGATGGCCGTGTAGCCGTCCATGCTTCCGAAGGTGTCGTCGATGTTCGACGCGGCCACGTTCCAGGAATGCCCGGCAATCAGGTACCATCCCAAGCCGAAAAGGCTCAGCACGATAAGGGCGGCGAACACCGCCAATGCTATTTTCTCGCGTGATTGGACCGACATAGTGACCTGTATTATACCCCTCGTCGCGGATACGTCGCCCACGCTGCGCGAGCGACAGAATTTCGACAGGAAGCGGGGAGGGAACGCCCGGGCGATCGGCTACACGAGCCGCTCGTACGCGATGCGCTCGGGCGTTCCCTCCTCGGCGTGGGCGATGTAGATGACGCCGCACTGCGCGTACCCGGCCTTCTCCAGCAACCCGCGCATGGGCGCGTTGCCGGGATGCGTGTCGATGCGCACGCTCGCGCTCCCGTTCGCGCGCGCGAGGTCCTCGGCCCGGGCCAGCAGGAAGGTCGCCGCGCCCCGGTTCTTGCCGTCCGACGCCACGGCCACGCGGTGCACCACGCCGTAGGTCGGACGGTCGGACGAGCACGAGGTGAGCCAGGCCCCCTCGTCGATGCGATCGTAGTCGCGCTCGCCCGCGAAGCCGACCATGGCGGTGGCGATGATGCGCCCGCCGTCCTCCACCACGTAGGACTCGCCGCGCGCCACGTCGGCCTCGATGACGGCGCGGTGCGGGTAGCCGCCCTGCCACTGGTCGATGCCGAGCGCGGCCAGCGAGGCGCGCCCGTCGGCGAGGATGGTCATGATGCGATCGATATCGCATGCGCAGGTTCTGCGAAATTGCACAGGAGGTTCTCTTTCTTCTCAGTTTTCTTCTCAGATCGTTCGGTGCGGAGGGGTGCGCGGCGCGCGGAAGGCCCGAGGGGCTACCACACGCGCTCGAACACGGCGCGGCGTTTGACGCGGCCGAGGCGGGAATGGATCTCGACGTTGCCGCAGAACTCGTAGCCGTACGAGAGGAGCAGCTCGTGCATGGGGAGGTTGTCCTCGTAGATGTCGCAGCAGATGCTGACCTTCCCCGCGTCCTTGGCGATGCGCTCCGCGGTCCCCAGGATGTAGCCGCCCACGCCGCGTCTTCGCGCGTCGGCCGCCACGGTCACCCAATGGAGCGCCGCGTACGCGGGATCGTCGGGCGAGGAGGGCTCCGTGGCCCACTTCGCGCCCGTCATGTGCGCGTAGGCGGGATCGCCCTGCGGGTTGAGCGCGAACATGCCGATGATGAGGCCCTCGTCGGCCGGGGCGCCCGCGCCCTCGGCGTCGCTCGACGAGGCCACCACGACGTAGGTCTTCCCCTCGTCGATCGAGCGCATGAGGCGGCGCGCGGAGGGGTACTTCTTGAGGCCCTCCTTGATGCCGAGCTTCGCCATCGCCCGATGGCCGTCCTCCAGCAGCGCCTTCGCGCGCTCGAAGTCGTCGCGCGTGGCGCGGCGAGCCTTGTAGTAGCCCAGCTCGGTGGCGCGTCCCTGGAACGGGGGCAGGTCGTAGGCGGCGCCCTCGTAGGCCGCCGCGCCGCCCGAGCCCTCCTCGCGCTCGGTGACGAGGAACACCATGCCGATGATCATGGCGCAGCCGACGACGTCGACGACGCCCACCGGCGTGCCCAGCCACACGGCCGAGATCACCGTGGCCGACACGGGCTCGACGCAGCCGACGAGGCCCGCGCGCACGGGGCCCGCATCGGTGATGCCCTGCAGGTAGAACAGGTAGGCGGCGAACGTGCCCACGATGACCATGGCGAACATGACCCCGGCGAGCGCGGGCGACACGTCGACGGGGATGGTCCAGGGCTGCACCGCCACGGTGGCCACGCAGCCGCCGATGAGCATGGCGAGGCCCGTCACGATGAAGCTGCCCCACTTCTCCAGCACCTTGCCGGGAAGCAGCGTGTAGAACGCGAGCGCGAAGGCCGAGACGATGCCCCAGAACAGGCCCTCGGCCGGGATGGCGAGCGACCCGAGGTTGCCCTTCGTGGCGATGAGCACGGTGCCGCCGATGGCGAGCACGAGCCCGACGGCCTCGCGGGCGCGCGGCAGGCGCTTCATGCGCAGGCACACGTAGGCCATGATGACGATGAGGCCGAGGCGCTCGAGCACGGTGCCGGTGCCGGCGTTCGTGTAGGAGATGGCCGACAGGTAGCTCACCTGGGTCAGCAGCACGCCCAGCAGCGAGAACGCCGCGATGCGCCCGAGCGAGCGCGCATCGCGCAGGGCGGCCAGCAGGTTCCGCGGCTCGCGCACGGCGCACACCACGAGGAAGATGAGCGCGGCCAGCAGCAGGCGCACGCAGGTGATCCAGGCGACGGGGATGCCGAAGCCGCTCGTCATGAGCTGGGCGCAGGTGCCCGAGAAGCCCCAGCATATGCCGCCGAGCGCCGCGAAGACGATACCGCGAACCACGTGGTTTCCCTGCGCGACGGCGCCGCCGTCCTGCTTGGGGGTAGATGCGACCGTCTGACCCACGCTTCCTCCTCCCGTCGACCCTGCGCAGCGGGGCGCCCGGCGGCCCGCTCGCGAGCTGCCCGCCACGTTGCATCAGCGCATTGTCGCATGTCTGGGCGGCGCGGTAAAGATGTTTTGCAAGAGTTTTGCCCACGATTTGGGCAGGCGATCAAAACGCCACGTCAAGAGGTGAATACTCCCCTTCTCAGCGCAGCAATCGCTCGTAGCCCACGCGGCGTTTCTCGCGGCCGAACACGTCCTTGATCACGATGGTGCCGCAGCGCTCGTAGCCGTGCTTCTCGAGGAGGTTCTGCATGGGCTCGTTCAGCTCGTACACGTCGGCGCGGATGCTCGCCCGGCCGCCGGCGCGGGCGATCTGGTCGGCCTTGTCGAGGATGAACATGCCCACGCCGCGGCGGCGCGCCGGGTAGTCCACGGCCACCCAGTGCAGCTCGGCGTAGGGCTGCGGCTGCGCGGACGTGTCGGTGAGCCATGCGCCGTCGATGGGGCGCTCGTAGTTCTTGTCGGGCGAGAACGACACGGCGAACAGGGCGATCATGTGGCCGTGGGCGTCCTCGATGACGTGCGTCGTGGAGTTCTTGATGCTGTGCATGAGGCGGCGCGCCGACGGGTACTTCTTGCTGCGGCCCTCGTCGATGCCGAGCTCCGCGAACGTTTGGTGCCCCACGTCCAAGAGCGCGGCAGCGCGCTCGAAGTCCTCGCGCTCGGCGGGGCGGCTCGTGTAGTAGCCCAGCACCGACGCGCGGCCGGCGAACAGCGGCGGATCGTCGTCGTAGGCGCCCGCGAGCGCGGTCTCGCCCGCCGCGGCCGGCTCCGCCTTCGGCTCGCGCTCGGTGACGAGGAGGATCATGACCACGATGAGCGCGCATCCCGCGAGGTCCCAGGCGCTCACCGGCGTGTGGAGCCACGCGAGCGCGAGGATCATGGCCGAGACGGGCTCGACGCAGCACAGGAGGCTCGCCTTGACGGGACCGGCGTCGTTCACGCCCTGCAGGTACAGCATGTAGGCGCCCAGCGTGCCCACGATGACGATGGCCACGAGCGCGGCGATGCCGCCGAGCGGCAGGTTCACCGGCATGGTCCACGGCTGCACCACCACCGAGGCGGCCGAGCCGCCGAACAGCATGGCGAGGCCCGTCACCAGCATGGAGCCCCACTTCTTCAGCACGCGCACCGGCATGAGGGTGTAGAAGGTCAGCGCGACGGCCGACACGAGGCCCCAGGCCAGGCCCTCGGCGGGGATGGCAAGCTGGTCGATCTCGCCCTGCGTGGCGATGATCAGCATGCCGCCCAGCGCGAGCACGAGGCCGGCCGCCTCGCGCAGGCGCGGCAGGCGCTTGGCGCGCACGCACACGTACAGCATGATGAGCACGAGGCCCACCTGCTCGATGGTGGTGCCCACGCCCGCGCTCGTGTACGAGATGGCGTTCAAGTAGCTGAGCTGGGTGAGCAGCACGCCGAAGATGGCGAAGGCCGCGATCTGCACGAGCGAGCGCCAGTCGCGGAACACCGCCACGAGGTCGCGCCAGTTGCGCACCGCGGTGAGGAACAGGAAGAACACAGCGGCGATCACCATGCGCACGCAGGTGATCCACGTGGCGGGAGCACCGTAGTCGTTCATGAGCAGCTGGGCGCACGTGCCCGAGAAGCCCCAGCAGATGCCGCCCGCGAGAGCGCACACGACACCGCGCGCAACATGGCGGTTCCCCGCCGCCGCTGCCATTTCCGCCACCTTGATCGAACCCACTTCCCGCACGCGATCGCCCACCCGATATCAACAAAGCCGGGGCATTGTCGCACGTCCCGAGCGCGCGGTAAAGGGGTTTCAGGTAAGATTCGGGCAAAGACCAGCGGGCGGCCCGGCGAACGCGCGGCGCCGCGGGGCCGCGGGGCGCGCCTCCCGTGCGCAGTTCTCGCCTACCTGTTGCGGATCCGGGCCCATGCCTTCCCGATTGCGAACGTTTCCCCAGGTCGCCTTTCGCCGTCGCGCTCTCGCCTCCCCATGTGCGGAAAAATCCGACTTTTGGCAATCCTCCTCCTCGTTTCGCCGTCGCAGGACGCCGCCGTCGCGATTTCGGGCGGCGAAGCCCCAGGTCGGAGTTTTCCGCTTGCGGAGAAACCGGGGGGGGCCGATTGCCAAAAGTCGGATTTTTCCGCACGCAGGGGAGCCCGAAGCAGACGTTACGCGCCAAACAGAGGACCAGAGCAGATGTTTCACGTGAAACATCCGGGAGGAGGGGCCGCGCCTGCGAGCCAGCGGTTCCCAGCCCGCCGCGCCCGTGGCACGGCTGGAGCGCCCGGGACCCGGGACGCCGCAACCTCTACAGCCGGCCGTCCTCCAGCATCTTCTTCACGAAGGCGCCGGTGTAGCTGCCCTCCACCTCGGCGACTTCCTCCGGGGTGCCCTGGGCCACCACGGTGCCGCCGCGCTCGCCGCCCTCGGGGCCGAGGTCGATGATGCGGTCGGCGCACTTGATGACGTCGAGGTTGTGCTCGATGACCAGCACCGTGTTGCCCGCGTCAACGAGGCGCTGCAGCACGATGAGCAGCTGGCGCACGTCCTCGAAGTGCAGGCCCGTGGTGGGCTCGTCGAGGATGTAGAACGTCTTGCCCGTCTGGCGGCGCTGCAGCTCGCTCGACAGCTTCACGCGCTGCGCCTCGCCACCCGACAGCGTCGTGGCCGGCTGCCCGAGGCGGATGTAGCCCAGGCCCACGTCGAACAGCGTCTGCAGCTTGCGCTTGATGCCGGGGATGTTCTCGAAGAACGCGAGCGCGTCCTCCACGGTCATGTCGAGCACCTCGGCGATGTTCTTGCCGCGGTACGTCACCTGCAGCGTCTCGCGGTTGTAGCGCGCGCCGCCGCACACCTCGCACGGCACGTAGATGTCGGGCAGGAAGTGCATCTCGATCTTGATCTGGCCGTCGCCCTTGCACGCCTCGCAGCGGCCGCCGTTCACGTTGAACGAGAAGCGGCCCGGCGAGTAGCCGCGGGCCTTCGACTCCTGCGTGGAGGCGAACAGCGCGCGGATGTCGTCCCACAGCCCGATGTAGGTGGCCGGGTTCGAGCGCGGCGTACGGCCGATGGGGCTCTGGTCGATGTTGATGACCTTGTCGATCTTGTCGAGGCCGGTGATCTTCTTGTACGCGCCCGTGCGGCGGTGCGCATGGTTCACGCGGTTCGCCAGCGCCGGGGCCAGCGTGTCGGTGACCAGCGAGCTCTTGCCCGAGCCGGACACGCCCGTCACCACGGTGAGCGTGCCGAAGGGCACCTCGAGCGTGACGTTGTGCAGGTTGTTCTCGGTGGCGCCCGTCAGCTTGAGCGACCCGCGGCGCGGCTTGCGGCGCTTCTCGGGCACCTCGATGCGGCGGCGGCCCGACAGGTAGTCGGCCGTCAGCGAGCCCGGGGCCTTCATGATCTCGTCGGGCGTGCCGATGGCCACGATCTCGCCGCCGTGCTCGCCCGCGCCCGGGCCCATGTCCACCACGAAGTCGGCGCTGCGGATGGTGTCCTCGTCGTGCTCGACCACGATGACGGTGTTGCCGAGGTCGCGCAGGCGCTCGAGCGTGGCGATGAGCCGCTCGTTGTCGCGCTGGTGCAGGCCGATGGAGGGCTCGTCGAGGATGTAGAGCACGCCCATGAGGCCCGCGCCGATCTGCGTGGCCAGGCGGATGCGCTGCGCCTCACCGCCCGACAGCGTCGCCGTGGCGCGCTCGAGCGTGAGGTAGTCGAGGCCCACGTCCACGAGGAACTTGAGGCGCGCCTTGATCTCCTTCACGATGGGTCCGGCGATGTGCTCCTCCGCGCCGTGGAACGACAGGCCGTCGAAGAATGACAGCGAGTCGGCCGCGCTCATCTCGGTGACGTCGTGGATGGAGCGCTCGTTCACCGTGACGGCGAGGATCTCGGGCTTCAGGCGCTTGCCGCCGCAGGTCTGGCACGGCACGACGGCGAAGTAGCTGGCCAGCTTCTCGCGCTGCGCGTCCGACTGCGCCTCCTGGTAGCGGCGCTGCACCGCGGCCAGCGCGCCCTCCCACTCGATGTACCAGTACGTCTCGCGCCCGTCCACCGTGACGTAGTCGACGCGCACCTTGTCCTTGCCCAGGCCCTCCAGCAGGCCCCGCTGCGCCTTCGCCGGCATGTCCTCCCACGGGGTGTCGGCGTCGGTGCCGAGGTGCGCGGCCACGGCGCGCAGCACCTGCGGGTAGTAGTTGCCGGTCTTGAACGGCGCGATGGCGCCCTCGTTGAGCGACAGCGACGGGTCGGGCACCACGAGCGAGGCGTCCACCTCCTCGCGGCTGCCGATGCCGAGGCAGTCGGGGCAGGCGCCGTAGGGCGCGTTGAAGGAGAAGTCGCGCGGCTGCAGCTCGTCCATGGAGTGGCCGTGCTCGGGGCACGCCAGCGCGAGCGAGAAGATGTGCTCGCCCTCGCCCAGGCCGCCCTTCGCGCCGCTCGACTGGCCGCCGGCCTCGCCGAGCGGCTGGCCGTCATCGCCGAGCACCTGCACGAGCACGCGCCCGTCGGCCAGCTTCGTGGCGAGCTCCACCGCCTCGGCGATGCGGCTCGTCGCGCTCGCTTTCAGCTGCACGCGGTCCACCACCACGTCGATGAAGTGCTTGATCTTCTTGTTGAGCGTGCGCGGCTCGCCGTCGAGCTTCACGATCTCGCCGTCGATGCGCACGCGCGAGAAGCCCTCCTTCTGCAGGTCGGCGAACAGCTTCGTGAACTCGCCCTTGCGGCCCGTCACCACGGGCGCCATGATGATGGCCTTCGCGTCGGGCGCGAGCGCGAGGATCTCGTCGGTCACCTGGTCGGTGGTCTGCTTCTTGATGACGCGGCCGCACTCGGGGCAGTGCGGCACGCCCACGCGCGCGAACAGCAGGCGCAGGTAGTCGTAGATCTCGGTGGTGGTGCCCACCGTGGAGCGCGGGTTCTTGCTCGTGGTCTTCTGGTCGATGGACACCGCCGGCGACAGGCCGTCGATGCTGTCGAGGTCGGGCTTGGACATCTGCCCGAGGAACATGCGCGCGTAGCTCGACAGGCTCTCCACGTAGCGGCGCTGGCCCTCGGCGTACATCGTGTCGAACGCCAGCGACGACTTGCCGCTGCCCGACAGACCCGTGATGACGACGAGCTCGTCGCGCGGGATGGTGAGGTCGATGTCCTTGAGGTTGTGCTCGCGGGCACCCTTGATGACGATGGCGTTCTGTCCCATGTGGCTTATCGCTCTTTCTATCGTTTGCAACCCGGCGCGACGCCGGAGGTGAATATGGCTACCGGGGAACTATCATTTCCGTGCAATCGCTCATTTTAGCGCAGTCCGACCACGGAAACGGCAAAAACATCCGTTCGTCTGAATCGTTCAAATTCTGAGCACAAACTGTTCGATTCAGCGCGCGGAACGGGCCAGCCCGCGGTCCGCGCGCTCCCCCTCCGGCGCGAGCCGCACGCGTTCGACCATCTCGTCGAACGGCAGCGCGGGCGCGTACAGGTAGCCCTGGAAGAACGAGCATCCCAGCCGCTCCAGCAGGTCGCGCTGCTCGGCGGTTTCCACGTACTCGGCCAGCACGGTGAAGCCCAGCTGGCTCGACAGGCGCGTGATGGACGCCACGATGTCGGCGTAGCGCTCGTTCTCCAGCACGCCCTTCGCGATGGTGCCGTCCAGCTTCACCACGCTGAACACGCTCGTCTCGAGGTACTGGAACGACGTGCGCCCCATGGAGAAGTCGTCGATGGCCAGCGGGATGCCCGCGTCGACGAGCTGCTCGAGCAGCGCCGAGGCGCCGTCGTCCCAGCGCAGGGCCTCGCGCTCGGTGGCCTCCACCACCACGCGCCCGCCGTCGAGGCCGTGCGCGCGCACGCCGTCGATGATGAACCGCACGCCGCCGTCGCTTTGCAGCAGGCGCGCCGTGGCGTTGATGCTGACGCTGAACCGTTCGTGCACGGCGCCCGCATGGGCGAGCTGCTCGATGCGCGCCGCGTCGTCGAGCCCGCGCGCGAACACGGCCCGCTCGAGGTCGTCGAGCACGCCCATCTCCTGCGCCAGCTCGATGACGAGCGGCGGGTACACCATGCCGTACGCGGGATGCTCGAAGCGCAGGAGCGCCTCGGCGCCCACGGCGCGGCCCGCCGTGTCGAACTGGGGCTGGTAGCGCAGCGCGAACGCCCGCCGCTCGACGGCCGTGCGCACGTCCTCGGCGAGCGACGTCGCGAAGGCGCCCACGGCACCCGGCAGCTCCGTCAGCTCGATGCCGACCCCCGCGCGCTCCGCGTCCATGAGCGCGTCCAGCAGCGCGCGGTACTCCTCGCGCTCGCGCTCGTCGGCCACGCGCTCGTAGCGCCGCAGGAACGGCAGGTAGATCGCCGCGCCCAGCACGATGCACGCCAGCTGCAGCACGCCGCCCGCCATCGATCCCGTGGCCAGGTAGCCGCCCACCACGGGCGGCGTGGTCCACGACACGTCCACGATCGTGGGCGGCACGATCCCCGCCGCCATGGCCGCGTAGGCGACCACCATGTTCACGAGCGGCACCGCGATGAACGGCACGAACAGCATGGGGTTCCACACCACGGGCAGGCCGAACAGCATGATCTCGCTCACGTTGAACGCCATGGGCAGCGCCGCGAACGCCGACAGCCGCCGCACGTTGCGCCGCCGGCTGAACAGCAGGATGGCCACGAGCAGCGACAGCAGCGCGCCGGCCCCGCCGATGGAGGCGAACACGTCGAGGAACGTCTTCGTGACGATCTGCACCGGCTCGCCGCCCGCCGCGAGCGCCGCCGCGTTGGCCGCAGTGCCGGGCACGAAGATGCTTTGGGCCACGCCGTCCAGCATGTTGCCGCCGTGGATGCCGAAGAACCACATGACGTTGTTCATGAGCAGGTACAGAAGCCCGCTGCCCAGCGTCGCCGACGCCAGGGGGAACAGCGCGCTCACGCCGGCGAAGAACAGCTCCTCCACGCTGTCGACGTCGAACAGCATGGACACGGCGACGTTGGCGAAGGCGAACAGCGCCACGATGACGCCGATGGGCACGAGCGCGGTGAGGGCCTGGTTGAACACGCCGTCGATGCTGTCGCCGTAGCGGCGCTTGCGGCGCATGCGCACGAGGCGGCAGTAGATCACCGACGAGACGAGGCCGCACACGATGGCGATGAACAGCGAGCGGGTGCTGAGCACCACCTTGTCGAACCCGTCGGAGCCGAAGCCCACGAACATGAGGTACGACGCGAGCGCGGCGAACGGCGCGCCCTGCGTGAAGAAGTCGCCGTAGCGGCCGGCGTAGGCGTGCGCGTAGCGCAGCGCGATGGCCACCGACACGTACAGCGAGAAGATGCCGAGCGTGGCCGCGTACGACACGTCGAAGAGGTTGCGGAACAGGGGCGTGGCGGCGAGGAAGTCCTGGTAGCCCGGCACTGGCAGGTTGAGGAAGATGAGGCTGAACGACCCGATGAGCACGACGGGGATCGTGAGGATGAGGCCTTGGCGGATCGCCTTGAACGCCATGACGTCCTCGACGCGCGCGAACCACGCGAGCACTGCGTTCACCTCGACCCCCTTCGATCCTGCGCGTTTGCAGGCGCCGCCCTTCCGAATGCGCTTTCGTAATTCTACGGTGCAAGGCACGCGAGGACAAGCAACGATTTCCCAAAAAACGGCGCGCCGCGCGCGTTCGCGGCCGCGGCGGCCGATTCGCGGGAAAATCACGCGTGCACGCGCCCGCGGGTTCTGGTATCCTCGCGCTGAGACCACGGAGGAAGCATATGACCCAGCAGGACAGCCCGAAGACCGCCCAGCGCCGCGTTCGCGAGAAGCGCACCATCTCGCAGATGGTGGCGCTGTACTGCGCCGACAACCACGATGCGGCCGCCCGCACGGAAACCGCCCACTGCGGCGAGGCCGTGTGCCCCGACTGCGCGCGCATCGACGCCTACGCCGTGCTGCGCACCGAGCGCTGCCGCAAGATGGACGTGAAGACCTCGTGCGACGAGTGCGAGAATCACTGCTACAAGCCCGAGGAGCGCGAGCGCATCCGCGCCGTCATGCGCTACGCCGGCCCCCGCATGCTCAAGAAGCACCCCGTGGCCGCCATCCGCCACCTGCTGGGAAAATAACCGCCGCGCACCCTCGCCGACCTCTACCCCTCGCGGTCCTCGTAGGCGGCGTAGTAGGACGACACGGCGGCGTCGCAGCAGTTCATGACCGTTCCCACCACGTTCGCGCCCGCCTTGCGCAGCTGGTCGGAGGCGCTCTCGACGCTCGCGCGCTCGGTGAACCCCTCGCGCACCACGAGCAGCGTCGCGTCGGCCGCCTGGGCGATGACGGCCGCATCCACGAACGTGCCCACCGGCGGCGTGTCGATCACCACGTGGTCGTAGCGCGCGGCCAGGCAGCCGAGCAGCCGCCTGAAGCGCTCGGAGTCGAGGATGTCGACGGGGCTGGCCACGCCCGCCTCGGCGTCGAGGAAGTGCAGGCGGGGCTGGCGGGTGCCCACGATGGCCTGCCGCGGCTCCGCCTCGCCCATCACGACGGCGCAGAGCCCGACGGGCGCATGCGCCTCGAGCCTGCCCGCCAGCGAACGGCGGCGCAGGTCGCACTCCACGAGCAGCGTCCGCTTCCCCGAGGCGGCCATCACCTGCGCCAGCCCCACGGCCACCGTCGTCTTGCCCTCGTTCGGCACCGAGCTCGTCACCACGATCGTGCGCAGCGGCCTATCGACGCTCATGAACCCCAGGTTCGCGTACAGCGTGCTCATCGCGTTGCGCTGCTCCGGGCGCGTCGCGCCTTCCCGCGGGGACTTCAGCTTTTTCTTGAACATCTTCATCATCGATTCTCCGGGTCGCGCGGTCGGAAGCGCGGGCCGCGCGCCGGGCGGCGCGCCGCCTCTTACGTCCCGACAAACTTCACTCCACATCCTCCATACGGCTTCATATATGAAGCCGTATGGAGGATTATACCGAATAATCTGAACGAATGGATGCTGACAAGAAAAGAGCGCTCTTGGGAAGCGCGATACGCGAGCGACGGGAAGGCCAGAGCCTGTCGCAGCAGAAGCTCGCCCTCATGATCGGCAGCAGCAAATCGCACATCTGGCGCATCGAATCCGGGCGCGTGAGCGTGGGCCTCGACGACCTCGGCCGCATCGCCGACGCGCTCGACGTGCAGGTCCGCGACCTGTTCTCGTTCTAGCCGAGCGCCGTTCCGCGGCATGGCGTACGCGAAACGGCCCCGCCGGCCGAAGCCGACGGGGCCGTTCGTGCAAGGAGGGTCCCGCGACGCGCGAGAAAGCTCCCGCTCCTCACGGTCCGGCGGGCGCGCGGCGGGACCGGCGCTTCTCCCGCCGCGCCCATCGCACGCCGCGCTATGCGCGGATCGGCGCGGAGCGCGCCCGCCGAACCGCAAGCGAGACCCCGCGCCCAGGGGCGCTCCGCCTCCCTCAGCCTCCTTGCGTCAGCAGGAAGCCCCCGAAGCTCAGCGCGTACACGCCGAGGGCCGCGTACGTCCCGGGGCCCACCCTCCGCAGCCCGCGCACGCCGTGCTCGAGGACGGCGTGCGCCCCGGAGAGCAGCGCGACGCCCAACGCCGCAACCGACACCGCCAGCAACGCGTTCGACACCATGGCTCCTCCCCTCTCGCGCCCGCGGCCCTCGCTCGGGCCGCGGGCCTCCCTCCCCTAGCCCAGCAGCTTCTTGCCGAGCGAGGCGCGGATGATGCCTCGGCTGGCGTAGTACGTGACCAGGAGGTACGCGCCGTACACGACGCCCACCAGCACGCCGGTCATCAGCGCGGGCTCGAGCACCGACACGCCCAGCTGCACGAGCACCGCGTCGCTGATGATGCCGACGGCGCACACGGTGTGGCACAAGGCCAGCGCGAGCGGCACGAGGAAGTACACGAGCACCTGCGTCCGCAGCGACCGGAAGATCATGCGGCGGTCGCAGCCGATCTCGGCGAGCACCTGGTAGCGCCCGAGCGAGTCGCTCGTCTCGGACAGCTGCTGGATGGCCAGGATGGCCGCCGTGGCGATGAGGAACACGAAGCCGATGTACAGCGCCAGGTACGAGATCATCAGGTTCATGCCGCTCGACTGGACGATCACCTCCTCGGCCGTGAACGACAGCGTCACGGGCCAGGGCTTCGGCGAGAACGCCCATCCGGACGCGGCGACCTCGGGGTTGGCGGGCGACGCCTCGCCGAGCATCTGCTGAAGCAGCTTGTCGCCCTCGGTGCGGCTCGTCTTGTACATGAGGTTGAGCAGGCTCTGGTCGGGCACGGCGCCCTGGGCGCGCAGGTCGGCGATCACCGAATCGGGCACGATGAACTCGGCCCCGCTCGCGGAGAACGCGGCGTCCTCGAGCGGCTGGCTGCGCAGCTCGCCCGTGGCCGTCAGGGTACGCCCGCCCGCCTCGAGCGTCTCGCCCTCGCGCGAGACGGCCTCCGACAGCGCCTTCATGGCGTCGAGCGTGTTGTTCACGGCGAAGCCGTCCTCGCCCAGGTCCACCGTGGGCCGCCCCGTCAGCTCGGCCAGCGCGTTGAACTGCGACTCGGCGATCAGCGTGACGCCCTGGCCGTGCAGCGCCTCGTTCTGCTTCTCGTTGCCCGTGTCGTGCCCGTAGCGGTCCATGAGCTCGCCGTACGACGCGTCGGCGCTCACGAAGGCGTCGATCTGGACGGAACGCTCGACCAGCTGGTCCCACGTCGGCGAGGAGTCCGCCAGCTTGGCGGCGATGTCCCAGCCGTAGGCCTCGGCGTCGGCGGTCACGGCGGCCGCCTTCTCGTCGGCGACCTGCTGGTACTCGCGATCCTCCTCGCTCATGCTCGCGAGCGCCTCCTCGTCGTGGACGCCGCCCGCGTTGAGGTACACGTTCGCCGTGAGCGTGGCGTCGTAGAGCGTGCCGTCCTCGACGTTGCCGCTGAAGGCGCGCGCCAGGCCCATACCGGTGGAGAACACGGTGAGCGAGAAGAACAGCATGATGCACACCACCGACAGCGACACGAACGCGGTGTTCACCTTGCTGGCGATCTGGCGCATCGTGAACATGGCCAGGCCCTTGAAGTAGACGCCGCGCGTGCGCTCGATCACCGCGAGCGCGAATCCCGCGAGCGACCAGAAGAACAGGAACGTGCCTGCCACCATGAGCGCCGTGGCCCTCCAGAACCCCTCGTCGAACTGCAGGAGGCCGTTGTCGATAAGCGTGAGGTACGCCCACGCGACCACGCCCACGGCCGCGACGAACGCGACGAGGCTGATCCACGGGTTGCGCACGCGGAAGCGCGCGTTCCTCGAGCGGGCCGACAGCAGGTCGATGAGCTTGTAGCGCCGGATGGACAGCGTGTTGAACAGCCCCGTCACGGCGAAGATGAGCACGAAGCAGCCGAGCGTCAGCAGGAAGGCGTCCGTGGAGAAGACGAAGCGGTACTGCGTCATCTGGATGTTGAACAGCCCCGCCGTCACGAATGACAGCCCCTGCGACAGCGCGAAGCCCAGCAGCAGCCCCACGACGAGCGACACGAGGCCCACCGCCACCGTCTCCATGAGCACGATGGCCGACACGCTGCGGGGGTTCATGCCCAGCATGAGGTACGTGCCGAACTCCTGCTTGCGCCGCCTGATGAGGAACCCGTTCGCGTACAGCACGAGGAATCCCAGCACGCAGGCGATGACCACGCTGAACATCCCCAGCATCTGCCCGGTCATGTCGAACACGCTGGCCGTGGCGGTGTCCTCGAGGTCGAACAGGATGGACTGGCTCGTCACCGAGTTGAACGCGTAGAACACCGCGACGCCGAACACGAGCGTGACGAAGTACACGCCGTAGTCCTTGACGGAGCGGCGGATGTTGCGGAAGGCGAGTTTAGCCAGCATCGCGCACGTCACCGCCCAAGAACGTCACCACTTCCATGATGCGGTTGAAGAAGTCCGTGCGGCTCGTGGCGCCGCGGCGGATCTCGTTGAACACCATGCCGTCCTTGATGAACAGGATGCGGCTGGCGAACGAGGCCGCGAACGAGTCGTGCGTGACCATCATGATGGTGGCGTGCAGGTCGGCGTTCATCATGGACAGGGTCTCGAGCATCACCGTCGCGCTGCGCGAATCGAGCGCGCCGGTGGGCTCGTCGGCCAGCACGAGCTTCGGGTCGGCCACCATGGCGCGCGAGGCGGCGATGCGCTGCCGCTGCCCGCCTGACATCTGGTAGGGGTACTTGCCCAGCACCTCCTCCACGCCCAGCGTGCGCGCGATGGCCTGCACGCGCGGCTTGATGGTGGCGGTGGGCTCGCCCTTCACCGTCAGCGCGAGCGCGATGTTCTCGAAGCCGGTGAGGGTGTCCAGCAGGTTGGAGTCCTGGAAGATGAAGCCCAGGTCGTCGCGGCGGAACTTCGCGAGCGCGCGGGAGCGCAGGCCCGTGATGTCGCGGCCGTCGACGAGGATGTGGCCGCTCGTCACGGTGTCGATGGTGGCCACGCAGTTGAGCAGCGTCGTCTTGCCGGAGCCCGACGGCCCCATGATGCCCACGAACTCGCCGGGCGCCACGTCGAAGCTGATGTCGTTGATGGCGTGGGTGACGGAGTCGCGGTTGCCGTACACCTTCTCGATCTGGCGCACCGACAGGATGGGGCGGTTCCCCAGAGACGGGGCCGCGGCGCCCGAGCGCGCCGCCGGGTCGGTTTGCGGAGTCGCGTAGACTTCGGTCATGGTCGTGTCCTTCCTCGCTTGTTGGTCTGCGACCATGCTACGGCCCGGCGCGCCCGGGCGCCATCGAAGTGGGTGACGCGTACCTTACGAAAATGCAAGGCTCGTCATCGGTGCAGGTCGAGCCTGCGGCGGTCGTGCGGGAACGCCAGCAGCACGCGCGTGCCCGAACCCTCCTCCGAGGCCAGCGCCACGGCCAGCCCCATCTTCGCGCACAGCTCGGCCACGAGGTACAGCCCCATGCCCGTCGACGATCCGCCGCGCCGCCCGTTCTCGCCGGTGAAGGCGCGCTCGAACACGCGCGGCACGTCGCCGGCCGGCACGCCCCAGCCGTCGTCGGCCACCTCGAGCACCGTGCGCTCGTCGCTCGTGCCCGCGCCCTCCTCCCGCACGGAGAAGCGCAGCGTCGTCGCGCCGTACTTCGCCGCGTTCGCCACGAGCTGCCCGATGACGAACGCCAGCCACTTCGCGTCGGCGAACACGCGGGCGTCCTCCGGCACGTCCACCACCGGCGACACGCCGCGATCGATGAGATAGCGCGCGTGCTTCCTCACCGCCTCGCGCACGGCCTCGGCGAGGCCCGTCTCGCGGATGGCGTAGTCCTGCGCGAGCGAGGTGGAGCGCGCGTAGTACAGCGCCTGCTCCACGTAGCCTTCGATGCGGTCGAGCTCGCCCTTGAGCCGCGAGGCCTGCGGCCCGTGCAGGTCGGAGGCCATGAGGGTCGCGGCGGCGATGGGCGTCTTGATCTCGTGGATCCACAGCTCGATGTAGTCGCGGTAGGCCTCGGCCTGCTGCTTGTGCGCGGCCACGTCGTCGGCGGCGGCCTTCCCCGCCGCCTGCAGGGCCTCGTAGGCCAGCCGCCCTTCGAGGAAGTCGGGCGGCTCGATGAGCGACGTGACGTAGTAGGTGCGGTCGAGGTCGCCCACCACCTGCTCGAGGTCGCGGTAGAACGCGCGGCGCCGCACGAAGCCCACGGCGAGCGCGAGCGCGGCGCACGCCAGCACGATGCACGCCGCCAGCACCGACGCGTCGGCGCCGGCGCCCAGCACGGCCACCATGCAGCCCAGCGCGAGCGCGCATGCGACGGCGATGGCGATGGAGGCCGCGCGGTCCTTGAGGTAGGCGGACAGGGTCATCGAGCACGGCCCTCCCGCAGGCGTTGCGCCGCGCGCATCACACCACGTATCCCTGCCCGCGGCGCGTGATGAGGAAGTCGTCCGGCACGCCGATGCTGCCCAGGCTCTTGCGCAGGCGGTTGATGTTCACGGTCAGCGTGTTGTCGTCGATGAACGCGTCGGACTGCCACAGCTCGACCATGAGCTCCTGGCGCGAGATGATGGCGTCGTGGTTCGCCATGAGCATGTGGAGGATCTTGAGCTCGTTGCGCGTGAGGTCGACGGTGCGCCCGTCGTGCTCCACCCGCCCGCGCGCCACGTCGAGCACCACGCCGCGATGCGCGATGCGCGCCGGCGGCTCCGCGCTCTGCGAGCGGCGCAGCACCGATTGGATGCGCGCGAGCAGCACGGCGGGGTTGTAGGGCTTGGTGACGTAGTCGTCCGCGCCCAGGTTCATGCTCATGACCTCGTCGAACTCGCTGTCGGACGAGGTGAGCATGATGATGGGCACCTGGCTCGCGCGCCGCAGGTCGCGGCAGACGGTGTGGCCGCCCGTGCCGGGCAGCTTGAGGTCGAGGATCACGCAGTCGGGCGCCTCGGCCAGGACGTCGTCGGCCACCCGATCGAACGCGGTGCTGGTCAGCGGCGTATGGCCTTGCAGTTCCAGCAGGCGCATGAGCTCGTCGCGCAGCGATGCGTCGTCCTCCACGACGAAGATACGTGCCACGGGGCCCTCCTCACGGCCGTCCGTCCCCGGACGGCTCCCTCGACTTCGATACCGTCTTCATGGTACGGCAGCGGGACGTTTCCGGCAGCGAGGCGTAACCGTTTCGTTGCCGCCCCGAACCTAACCCTTATGATGTTTGGAGTACGTGCTCGGCATCGCCGGGCAGGCGGCCTTGCTGCTTTTGAAGTAGCGCAGCACGAAGCTGACGCCCGCCACCGCCAACGCGGCTCCGAGGCCCGTGTAGAAGAACGCGATGAACCACTCGGGGGCGATGCCCGACGCGCGCAGCGCGATGCCGCCGCCCATCATGACGGCCATCATGATGTAGCCCTTCTTGTCGAAGAACTTGAACACGTGGGTCTTGTCCTCCTCGTACCCCCTGATGCGGCTCGCGTGCTTGCCCACCATCTTCGTGAACACGAAGATGTGGAACAGCACGAAAATGACGAGGGTCCCGATGATCAGAACCCACAACAGCCACCCGGTCTCGTCCAGGAAGGCCGTCAGACCGATGTTCACGATGTTCGCCCCGGCGACGAACCACACGATGCCGGCGACGAGCAGAAGCTTGTCGGTCGAAACCTTCAGCAGCTGCATGCCATGCTCCTTCGATGCGCCCGGTACTCAGATGCCCGCGTCGCGGCGGCCGCGCGCGGGCATCTGATCATTATAGGCCGGAAGCCCGCTGTGACAAGGCGCGGGCCGGCGTTCTCCACAGGGAGGCGCCGGCCCGCGCCGGGTTCGCTACAGGACGTCCTGGGGAACGCGCGCGTCGTCGGCGTTCGTGCCCGCGCCCGCCACGTCGAGGATCTCGATGGTCGTGGGCGTGAAGCCGGAGCCCGTGCCCGTGCCGCGCATGACGATGACGTCGTCGGCGGAGAGGGTGCGTCCCTCGATCGCCGCGCCCGACTCGTCGACGATGGACACGCTGTCCGCGTCGAACGTGATCTCGTCCTGGCCCGCGTTGAACGCCTGGGAGCCGCTGGCGTCGTTGGCGTTGGCGAGGGTGCCCACCACGACGGTCACCTCGTTGCCGTTCAATGCCATGACCTGGCCGTACTGGACGTTCTCGCCGATGGAGCCCTCGGCTTCGTTGCGCGATTGCTCGTCGGCGTTCAGCTCTTGCTGAGCCTGCGGGTTGTCCTCGGCCGCGTTGGTGGTGCAGCCGCTCAAGAACGGGATGAAAGCGAGCACGACGGCCATCGCGCCGGCGAACGCCCGCATCTTCTTCTTGCTCATGAAGCCTCCTTATGGGTCGGTGCGCGACGCGCACGTCGTGAGCGTTTACTTCGAACGCCCCCGATTGTGGAGGATCGAGCGGACGGGAATCGCGGCGCGCGCCAACCGTCAGGCAGCGGTCACGCATCCGCAACCAGGTGGGAACCGGAGCGCATGCCCGCGAAGGGCCTGCGCTCTCCCATGGTGCGGGGTGCCGTCGAGAGCAGGAGCGTCCTTTGCCGCGCCCGTCGCGAATCGGCGCGGCACGCGCGCAATCGCCCGCAAGCCCTGCCCCGCGCCATGGGAGGGCGCAAGCCCTTCGCGCCCCGCTACCCGCGGGGGTGGGTGCGGGCGTGCACCTGCTTGAGGCGGCCCGGGGAGAGATGGGTGTAGATCTGCGTGGTGGACAGGCTGGCGTGCCCGAGCATCTCCTGGACGCTGCGCAGGTCGGCGCCGCCGTCCAGCAGGTCGGTGGCGAAGGTGTGGCGCATATCGTGCGGCGAGAGCGTCTCGTCGAGGCCCGCCTGGCGCAGCGCCTCCTTGAACATCTTGCGGATGGCGTCGGTGCCCATGCGGTTGCCGCGCGTGGACACGAAGAAGTAGTCGCACGTGCGGTCGCGCAGGATGAGCGGTCGGGCCCACGTGGCGTAGGCGCGCATGGACGACACGGCCATGTCGTGCAGCGGCACGATGCGCTCCTTCGACCCCTTGCCGAACACCTTCACCTGCCCGCTGCCGAAATCCACGTTGGCGGCCAGCAGGCCCGACGCCTCGGACACGCGGGCGCCGCACGCGTACAGGAACTCGAGCAGGGCCTGGTTGCGCGCATCGACCGACGACTGCTCGCGCTCGCGCCCGGCGATGTCGCGCTTGCCGTACACCGTCAGCAGCTTCACCATGTCCGACGCGCGGATGACGTGCGGCAGGCTCTTCGGCTGCTTGGGCCCTTGCAGGATGCCCGCGGGGTCCTCGTCGGTGATGCCGGTGACGTTGAGCCAGCGGAAGAAGCTGCGCAGCGCCGACAGGCGGCGGTTCACCGTGGTGCGCGAGTACTGCGCGCGGTCGAGCTCGCCCAGGTAGCGGCGCAGTTGGCGGTGCGTGGCCGCGAGGAGGTCGATGCGCTCGCGGAAGGCCCAGCGCGCGAAGTCCATGAGGTCGATGCGGTAGGCGCGCAGCGTGTGCACCGAGGCGTTGCGTTCCACGCGCATGGCGTGGCAGAACGCGTCGATCAGCTCGACCATGCGCGGATCGCAGTCGAGGGGGTCGACGCGCAAGGACGACGAGCCGTCGCCTACGGTCATGAGGCCGCCTCCGGCTGGCCGTCCGCGTCGGGCGCGAGGCCGCGCGCGGCCAGCGCCTCGCGATACGCCGCGAGCGCTTCGGCACCGCGCGCGGCGTAGGCGGCGTAGCGGTCGCGCTTGTTGCGGATGCGCTGCTCGAACGGGGGCAGGATGCCGAAGTTCACGTGCATGGGCTGGTAGTCGGCCGTGGCCGGATCGGTGGCGTAGGCCATGAGCGCGCCGAACGCCGTCTCGCGCGGCAGCGCGGGCGCCTGCGCGCCGGCGAGCTCCGCGGCCACGGCGATGGCGACGTGGAGCCCCGAGCGGATGGCCTCGCAGTACCCCTCGGTGCCGGCGATCTGGCCCGCGAGGTGCACCGGCACGCCGAGCCGCTCGGCTTCGGGCGTGCGCAGGCGCAGGTTCGCGTCCAGCAGGCGCGGCGCGTCGACGAACGTGTTGCGGTGCATGACGCCCAAGCGCGCGAACTCGGCGTGCTCGAGCCCCGGGATGAGGCGGAACACGCGGCGCTGCTCGGGGAACGTGAGGTTCGTCTGGAACCCGACGAGGTTGTAGCTGGAGCCGTGGGCGTCCTCGGCGCGCAGCTGCAGCGCGGCCCAGGGCCGGCGGCCCGTGCGCGGGTCGGTGAGCCCCACCGGCTTGAGCGTGCCGAAGCGCGGCGCGTCGTGGCCCTTGCGGGCGATCTCCTCGATGGGCTGGCAGGCCTGGAACAGGTCGCGGGTCTCGAAGTCGCGGCGGATGACGCGCTCGGCGCTCACCAGCTCGTCGATGAAGGCGTCGTACTCCTCGCGCGAGAACGGCGCGTTGAGGTAGTCGCCGACGTCGGCGCCGGCCTCCTCGTAGCGGCTCTGGCGGAACAGCTTGCCGTAGTCGAGCGAGTCGGCCATGACGATGGGCGCCGCGGCGTCGTAGAACGCGAGGGACTCCTCGCCCGCGAAACGGGCGAGCGACGCGGCCAGCGCATCGGACGTGAGCGGGCCCGAGGCCACCACGAGCGCGTCGGCGCCTTCGGCGGCCTGCGCGAGGTCGACGGCCTCCTCGTGCACGAGCTGGATGAGCGGATGGGCCTCCACGAGCGCGGTCACCGCGGCGGCGAACGCCGCGCGGTCGACGGCCAGCGCGCCGCCTGCGGGCACGGCATGGGCCTTCGCCTGGGCGTACAGACGCGATCCCAGCTCGGCGAGCTCGCGTTTGAGCATGCCGGCGGCGCTGTCGGGCTTCTCGCTTTTGAGGGAGTTCGAGCACACGAGCTCGGCGCAGCATCCCGTGACGTGCACGGGCGTGGGCACCGCCGGGCGCATTTCGACCAGACGCACCCGCACGCCGCGGTCGGCGAGCTGCAACGCCGCCTCGCTCCCCGCGAGGCCGGCACCCAGTATGGTTACGGATTGAGACATGCCGTCAAGGATAGCAAACCCCGGCCCCATTGCGTCCGGAAACCCCCGAAAACTACGCGCGTTTCTTATTGGAGCCGATCAGTCGCGGTCGGCAAGCGCGAACTCGACAGCGTCGCGCAAAAACTCGGAGCGCGTGATCCCCTTTTCCTCAGCGCGCTTGTCCATCGCGACGATCCACGATTCGGGGATGCGGAACGTCACGGGCTTCACCTCTTCATCCGCAAGCGAAGGACGGCCCCTTCTCACCTCGCCGAGCGCAGAGGCGTCCCAGGTGCCGTTCTCATACTCCTCGGCCCACGCGTCCAGCTGCTCCTCGGTCACGCCGAACCTCTTGTTGAGCTCTTCGCGATCCATGCCTACCGTCCTCTCAATCTGACCTCTGCGAGCACCTTCTTCGACGGCGGCGTCATGGCGTGGTAGATGAGCCAGTCCCCGTCCGGCGAACGCGTAGCCACCATCTCGACGAACCGCCTACGGGCGTCGAAGCCCACCGCGACGCCGTCGTTCGACGCGAGCCGCGGAGCCCAGCGCTCGCAGCCCGCCCGCGCCTCGAGGACATCGGCTTCGGACAGGTCGGGATGCCGCTCCGCCACCCGCGGATGCACGAATACGCGGTTCACGTTCCCCAGCTTTCTCCCATTATTGTATGACAAAAATAAGCAAACCACAACCGCCTGAGCCTTCCTCACCGCGCCGCCGGGCCCCAGCGGCCGTCGGGGTGGCGGGCTATGGCGCCGGCGAGCTCGGCTTCCACGAGGCGCTCCATGAGCCACGAGCGCGCGTCGGCCCCGCCGCACGACGCGGCCGCGATCGCGTAGAGCCGCTCCATGCCCAGCGGCTCGGCGCGCAGGGCGTCCACCACCGGGTTCGAAGGCGCGCCCTCGGCCCCGCGCGCACGCCCGGCGCCGGGAGCGTCCTCCTGCTTCAGGCAGCCGAACAGCGAGAACAGCGCGTCCTCGAACGTCTCGTCGTCCACGACGGGCGTCGCCCCCTGGTACAGCAGGCGGTTCGCGCCGCGCGAGGAGGCGGCCGTGATGGCGCCGGGCACCACGAGCACGTCGCGGTTCGCCGCGAGCGCCTCGTCGGCCGTGGAGAAGGTGCCCGAGGGCAGCCCCGCCTCCACGATGAGCGTCGCGCGCGCGAGCCCCGCGATGAGGCGGTTGCGCAGGCGGAAGCGGTAGGGCTTGGGGTCCTCGCCCCACGCGTGCTCGGACGCCACCGCCCCGCCCCCGTCCACGATGCGCTGGAACAGCCCCGCGTGCTCGGCGGGGTACAGCCGGTCGCACCCGCCGCCCAAAAACGCCACCGTGCGCCCGCCGGCGTCGAGCGCGGCTGCATGCGCCGCCGCGTCGCAGCCCCGCGCGCCGCCCGACACCACCGCGACGCCCCGTCGCGCGGCCAAGGCCGCGAAGCGCTGCGCGCACCCCCGCCCGTACGGCGTCGCCTTGCGCGCGCCCACGATGGCGATGCCCTCCTCGAGCGCGGCGGGGTCGCCCACCACGTAGAGCAGCTCGGGCGGCTGCGCCACGCGCGCGAGCGCCGACGGGTACCCCGCGCCCCCGCGCTCGAGCACCGTCCGCTCGCCCGCAAGCGCGCTCACGACTCCCCCTCCCGCAGCCGGAACCCGATGGCCTCGCACAGGTGGCCGCGCTCCACGCGCGCGCATTCCTCCATGTCGGCGATCGTGCGCGCCAGCGCGAGCGTGCGCATGATGGCGCGCCCGCTCAGGCGGCTCGCGCGCGCGGCGCCCTCGAGGAACCCCTCGTCCTGCGCCGTGAGCGCGCACGCCCGCACGAGCGCCTCGGACGTGCGGGAACCCTCCTCCTCGCCCGAGCGCGCCCGCCGCCACGAGGCGTACTCCCGCGCGCGCAGCACGTCGTGGCGCAGCTCCTCCGAGCTCGTGCCGTGCCCGGTGGCCAGCACCTCGCCGGGCGGGATGCGGCGCACGGCGATGTGCACGTCGATGCGGTCCATGATGGGGCCGCCGATGCGGTTGCGGTACAGCTGCATCTGGCGATGCGTGCACGTGCAGGGCTCCTCCTCGTCGCCGTAGTAGCCGCATGGGCACGGGTTGGTGGCCGCCACCAGCATGAACCGCGCCGGGAAGTCGACGTTGCCGTCGGCCCGCGTGATGGTGACCCGCCCCGACTCGAGCGGCTGGCGGATGCCCTGCAGCACCGAGGGGCTGAACTCGGCGAGCTCGTCCAGGAACAGCACGCCGTTGTTCGCGAGCGAGATCTCGCCGGGGCGCAGCGGCGTGCCGCCCCCGACGAGGCCCGCCAGGCTCGCCGAATGATGGGGCTTGCGAAACGGCCTCACGCCGCCGAGGATGGGCTCCGCCTCCTCGCCGGCCACCGAGTGCACGACCGCCGTCTCGATGGCCTCGACCTCGGCGAGCGGCGGCAGGATGGACGGCAGCCTCGACGCGAGCATCGTCTTGCCCGAGCCGGGCGGCCCCGTCATGAGCACCCCGTGGCCGCCCGCCGCCGCGATCTGCAGCGCGCGCTTCGCCATGTCGTGCCCGGCGATGTCGCGGAAGTCCAACGCCGGGGCGACGCCGGGGGACGCGTCGGCGGAGGCCTCCGGGAACGGCCCCGACCGGAACCCCGCAAGCGACTTCGCCGCGCGGCGCACGAGGCCCTCGAGCTTGACGAACCCCCGCTCCACGGGGGCGCACACGAGGTCGACCCCCAGCCGGCGCGCGCACAGCGCGTAGGCGAGCAGGCCCGCCACCGGGCGCACGGCGCCCTCCAGCGACAGCTCGCCCACGAACAGCTGGCCGCGCACCGAGCGCGGGTCGAGCTGCCCCGAGGCGCACAGGATGCCCGCCGCGATGGGCAGGTCGTAGCCCGACCCCGTCTTGCGCAGCGCGCCCGGCGCGAGGTTCACCACCACCTTGCTGGCCGGCATGGTGAAGCCGCACGAGCGCAGCGCGGCTTTCACGCGCTCGCGCGACTCCTGCACCGACGCGTCGGCCATGCCCACGATGGAGAACCCCGGTATTCCGTTCGCCACGACCACCTCCACGTCCACGGGGACGGCGTCGACCCCGCGCAGCGTCGCCGCCTGCACGACGCACTGGCCCTGCACGTTCATTACGCGCCGAACGCGTTGATGTGATGGCGGATCATCGCGCGGTCGGACGCGATCGTCACGATGGACACGATGTCGAAGCGCACCGGCACGTCCACCACGTCGTAGTCCTGCAGAAACAGCGCGGCGATGCGCTCGTAGCGGTCGCGCTTGGCCTCGTCCACCGCCTCGGCCGGCAGGCCGCGCTCGCAGTTCGACCGGGTCTTCACCTCGACGAACACCACCGTCTCCTCGTCGCGCGCGATGATGTCGGCTTCGCCGGCCGCGCACGTCCAGTTGCGCTCGACGATCTCGTAGCCGCGCCGGTCGAGGAAGCGCGCGGCGGCGTCCTCGCCCCGACGGCCCAGCTCGGCGTTGTGCTCCCCCGCCGTCTTCTCGCGCGCTCGCCGCTTCGCGCCCTCCTTCGACCGCCGCTTCGCGCCGGAGCCCACCCCGCGGCGCTCGTCCGCCCCGGCCCGTTCGCTCCGCGCCGCCCCGCTGCCGCGCTTCGGCTCCTCGCCCGCGCAGGCCTCCTGCTCCATCGTCGCCGCCGCCGTTTCCCGATCCATGGCACCACGCCCCTTTCGTCTCTGGTTCCATGATAAGGACGCCGTATTACGCGGCGATGGCGCGTTTCCAGCGGAACGCGCCGCGGAATCCTTCCGAAAAGCCACGCGGCTCCCACGCGAAACGCACGCGGCGCGCCACCGTTTCCAACGCCGTTCGAACGCGCAGCCCGCGCCGTTCTCGCGCGCATCCGACGCCGCGCCGTACCCGCAGATGAAAAAGCCGCCCGGCGCCGCCCGAAGGCGCGCCGAGCGGCGTGGAGAGACGATGGGAGGGCGCGGTGGAAACGCGCCGTGCGCGCAAAAACGCTAGAACAGCGCAGGCTGCGTGAAGGCGGTGCAGAACGACGCGCGGTGGATGGGCGTCAGCCCGTAGCGCTTGATGGCCTCGATGTGGGCGGCGCTCGCGTACCCTTTGCAGGCGTCGAAGCCGTATTCGGGGTACTCCTCGGCGTAGCGGCACATGAGCGCGTCGCGCTCCACCTTCGCCACGATGGAGGCCGCGGCGATGGAGGCGCACTTCCCGTCGCCCTTCACCACGTTCACCTCGCGCTCGTCGAGGCGCATCGGGTTGCCGTCGAGCAGCACCACGTCGGGGCGCACGCCGGCCTCCTCGATGTGCCTGACCGCGCGCCGGAACGCCAGCACGAGCGACGCCGTCATGCCGCAGGCGTCGATGTCGGCCGGCTCCACGTACTCGACCGTCCAGGCCACGGCCACGGCCTTCACCTGCACGGCGATGCGCTCGCGCGCCTCGGGCTTCACCTGCTTGGAGTCGTTGAGCCCCTCGATGAACGGCTCGGCGGGCAGCACCACCGCACCCACCGCCAAGGGCCCGGCCAACGGGCCGCGCCCCACCTCGTCGAGGCCCACGATCACGCCGTCGCCGCGCCCTTCGGCCAGCGCGCGCTCGAACGCGTACAGGGAGGCCAGGCGCTGCTGCTCGGCCGCGTCGGCCGCCAGGCGCTGCCGCGCGCGCTCGACGGCGTCGCGCACGCCCTTGCGCGTGTCGGCCACGAGCGAGCGCTCGAGCACCGCGAACTCGCGCTCGTCGGCCTCGTGCAGGCGTTGCTTGATATCGGCGACGGTCGGTCCCATGAATCCCCTTCGACATGCTCGTCTTCGAGCGCCTATGATACCAGAAGGCCGCGCGCGCCCGGGCGCGCCGCGACAAAAAGAACCCCTCGCCATCCGAGGACAACGAGGGGTTCTTGCAGATCCGAATCGGATTGCAGGCCTAGCGGTAGGCCTTCTCCTTGATCTTCGCGGCCTTGCCCACCTTCTTGCGGAGGTAGTACAGCTTGGCGCGGCGCACGTCGCCCTGGCGCATGACCTCGATACGGTCGATCTTCGGGGAGTGCACGGGGAAGGTACGCTCCACGCCGATGGAGAAGCTGATCTTGCGAACGGTGAACGTCTCACGGTTCGAGGCGCCCTGACGACGGATGACGTCGCCCTGGAACACCTGGATACGCTCGCGGTTGCCCTCGGTGATGCGGTAGTGAACCTTCACGTTGTCACCGACGTTGAACTCGGGGACGTCCTGCTTGATCTGCTGCTGCTCAATGGCGCGAATGATATCCATGACCCGTTCCTTCTTATATGTTCAATGAAACCTAATTGCATGTCGTCTAGTAAAGACACGATTGGATAGTATACCGTCAACGGAATGGTACTGCAAGGAAAAACCTGGGTACTTCCGCAAAAACTTGGGCCCTTCACGCATACTACGGAATCCCGGGCCCGTTTTACACCAGCGTGAGCAGCGCGTACGCGGCCACGCCCGACACGGCGCACCACAGAAGCGACTTCGTCCTCCACGCGACGAGCGCCACCACGAGCGCCGCGGCCAGCGGCGCGGCGGCCGGCCACAGCCCCGCGTCGAACATCCCGGGCGTCAAGAGGTCGTTCGCCACGAGCGCGGCGAAGGCGGCCGGCGGGATGAAGCCGAGCGCCTGCTCGACGCCCTGCGGCAGCTGCTTGCCCTTCAGCACGAACAGCGGCACCACGCGGCAGATCAGCATGGTGACCGCGCAGCACCCCAGCACGACGAAGTAATCGCCCCAGCCCATCGTCGCCATCAGCTGCGCTCCTTCGCCCAGGTGAACAGCAGCGCCGCCATGACGCCCACGAGCGCGCCCACGAGGATGGCGGGGCCCGCGAGCCCGATGGTCTTGCACGTGTACACGCCGACGACGGCGAACGCCGCGGCGATCACGTTGGCGGGCGTCACCTTCTGCGTGACCAGCAGGCAGATGAAGATGGACGTCATGGCGAACGACGCGATGGCCAGCGGGATGCCGATGGCGTTGCCCACGAGCACGCCCACCACGTTCGACAGCGCCCACGAGCTCTGCGACAGCAGGTTCACGAGCGTCGCGCGACCCACCGACCAGCCGCCTTCTTCGAACTTCGCCGTGTTCACGCCGTAGCTCTCGTCGGTCACCGTGGCCGCGAACAGGAACGCGAGGCGCTTCCGCACGCGCTCGCAGCGCGGCGCGAACGACGCCGAGTACAGCATCTGGCGCGTGTTCACGAGCGACACGCTGGCGATGATGGACGCGAGCGGCGAGCCGGCCAGCCACATGTTCGGGATCATGAACTGCCCCGCGCCCGAGTAGAACACGGCGGACAGGAGGAACACCTGCAGCTCGTTCATGCCGATCGAGGCGCTCAGGATGCCGCAGGGTATGCCGATGGCGACGTAGCCCAGCATGATGGGCAGCGCCGCCGAAAACGATTGCCTGATGTGATCCCCGGTAAGCATAGTCAAACGATTATACAATCATTGTGCACGTGCGCAAGGACGGAAAAGCCGGCGCGGGCAGAACCGCGAGGGCCCGCCCGCGCCGCGCAAGGCGCCGCACCTAAAGGCGCCGTCCCTAATAATGCAGCGCGTTGGGGATGAAGAGGCGCTGGTAGAGGTTCTTCGCGTAGCGGTCGGTCATGCCGGCGATGAAGTCGGTGACGGCGCGCAGGTCGTCGCCCTCGGCGATGGCGCGGTACTCCTCGGGCACCTCGTCCGTGTGCGTCACGTAGTGGTCGAACAGGTCGTCCACGAGATGCGTCGCCTTCGCCACCTCGTCGACGACGGCGGGCGCGTTGTACACGCGCTCGAACAGGAACGCCCGCAGCTCCATCATGGCGTTCCACACCGCGTCGCTCATGCGGATGTCGTCGACCGCCGCCGACGTCTCCACCATGTCGAGCACGAGCGTCTCGATGCGCGACGAGTGGTCGGGGCCCAGCATGGCGTGCGTCGACGCCGGCAGGTCCGCCTCGCGCAGGATGCCCGCGCGGATGGCGTCGTCGATGTCGTGGTTCACGTACGCGATGCGGTCGGCCGTGCCCACGATGCGCCCCTCGAGCGTCTCGGCGCGCAGGTCGCCCGTGTGGTTGACGATGCCGTCGCGCACCTCGGGCGTGAGGTTGAGGCCCTTGCCGCCGTTCTCGATGCGCTCGACCACGCGCAGGCTCTGCTCGTTGTGGCGGTAGAGCGCCTCGGCCTCGGGAGACGCCGGATCGATGCCCTTGTGGCGCGCCAGGCAGCGCGCGAGCGCCTCCTCGCCGGTGTGGCCGAAGGGCGTGTGCCCCAGGTCGTGGCCGAGCGAGATGGCCTCGGCGAGGTCTTCGTTCAGCCCGAGCGCGCGGGCGATGGTGCGCGCGATCTGCGCCACCTCCAGCGTGTGCGTGAGGCGCGTGCGGAAGTGGTCGCCTTCGGCGGCGAGGAACACCTGCGTCTTGTGCGACAGGCGGCGGAACGACTTCGTGTGGAGGATCTTGTCGCGGTCGCGCTGGAAGTCGGTGCGCAGGATGTCGGGCTCGGTGGAGCGGTCGCGGCCGTCGCTCTCGTCGGCGAACGCCGCGTCGTGCGCCAGCTCCACGTGCTCGCGCTGCTCTTGGTCCTCGCGATGGATGATGCGCATAAGGCCCTCCTTGTCCGTCGCCCGCTGTCGGCGACCCGCAGGATCAGTATATCAGTATACCAGGCTCCCCGGCTCGAACGCGCCGCGCTCCGTGACGATGCGCGTGACGAGCGCGGCGGGCGTCACGTCGAACGCCGGGTTCCACACCTCGACGCCCGCGAGGGGCCGCGGCAGCACCTCGGCGGGGTCGCGCTCCTCGATGGGGATGCCCGCGCCGTCGGCGACGGACGCGTCGATCGTGGACGTGGGCGCGGCCACGTAGAACGGGACGCCGTGGTGGCGCGCGAGCACGGCCACGCCGTACGTGCCGATCTTGTTCGCGACGTCGCCGTTGGCCGCGATGCGGTCGGCGCCCACCACCACGGCGTCGACCTCGCCCCGGGCCATGAGGCTGGCGGCCATGTTGTCGCAGACGAGGGTGCAGGGAACGCCCGCGCGCGCCAGCTCCCACGCCGTGAGCCGCGCGCCCTGCCCCACCGGGCGCGTCTCGTCGGCGTACACGCGCTCGATCTTGCCCTGCGCGGCCGCCGCGTACACCACGCCGAGCGCCGTGCCGAAGAACGCCGTGGCCAGGCTGCCGGCGTTGCAGTGCGTGAGCACGCGGCTGCCCGGGCGCAAGAGCGCGGCGCCGTGGGCGCCGATGGCGCGGTTCGCGGCCTCGTCCTCGGCCTCCATACGTTTCACCTGGTCGAACAGCGCCTCGGCGACCTCGCTGGGCGCCGCGCCCCCGTCGAGCGCGCGAAGCGCCCCGTCGCGTGCGCGCTCCGCGGCCCAGCGCAGGTTGACGGCGGTCGGGCGCGCGCTCGCCACCGTCTCGGCCGCCCGCCCGAGGGCGTCCCGGTACGCGGCGCCCTCCCCCGCGCCCGCTGCGCCCGCCGCGGCCTCCTGCGCCCACAGCGCCACGGCCGCCGCCCCCGCCACGCCGATGGCGGGCGCCCCGCGCACCGCGAGCGCCTTGATCGCGTCCACCACGGCCCGCCAGTCGCGCGTCCGCGCGAACGAGAGCTCGGCGGGCAGCAGGCGCTGGTCGACGTAGGAGAGCGTCGCGCCGCCGTCGGCGTCGCGCGCGAGTTCCACGGTGCGCGGGAGGCGGTCGAGCTGGAGGTTCTCGGTCACGGGGCTTCCTTTCCTTCGGTGCGCCTATTCTACCGGAAAGCGCCCGCCTGCGGGAGCGCGCCGCCGCGCGCCGCGGCTTGCATCCGCCCGATGGCGCCTGCGTCTCGCCGGCTGCGCGGCAGCGACCTCTTGTGATGAGAAATCGGCTTTTTGGCAATCTTCAACCGCCCGGAGCGCCAGCTTCGAGGTTGCGGGAAATCGCGACCTGGGGTTTTGATCGAGAATCCTCCGAAGATGCGCGCGAAACCTGCCAAAAACCCGATTCCGCAACATGATGGGCCGGAAAACCGCGCACGCCGGCGGCGAGAAAGCGAAGCCGGTCGGTCAAGGGCCGGCCTTCGTCGCCGCGCGCGGCCCCGTCTGCGGGAAACGCGCCGCCCGAGCGTCCGATCGGTTACCGGCTCGTGACGGTTCGCTCCGAGCGGGCCGCAAGCGCGTATCGTGGGCGCAGACAACGCTGCAGCAATCGCGCAAAGGACGTTTCATGCCGAACCCTCAAACACCCAGCAACCAGCCCGCGCCCCGACCCTGGCACGCGGAGCCCCTTCCCGAAGTCCTCATCGAGCTCGACTCGTCGCTCGAAGGGCTGAGCGGCCTCGAGGCCGCGCGCCGCCTCGCCGCGCACGGCCCGAACGAGCTGAACGCGAAGCCGCCGCGCACGCTGGCGCAGATGACGCGCGAGCAGCTGACCGACCCCATGATCCTCATCCTCCTCGTGGCGGCCGTGCTGTCGGCGCTGTTGCAGGAGTGGGCGGAAGCCGGCATCATCTTCGCCATCGTGGTGGTGAACGCGGTGATCGGCATCGTGCAGGAGCGCAAGGCGCAGTCCTCGCTCGAGGCGCTGAAATCGATGAGCGCGCCCGAGGCGCGCGTCGTGCGCGACGGCGTGGAGATGGTGGTGCCCGCGCGCGACCTCGTGCCGGGCGACCTCGTGCAGCTCGGCGACGGCAGCATGGCGCCCGCCGACCTGCGCCTCGTCGAGGCGGCCGGGCTGCGCATGCAGGAGGCCGCGCTCACGGGCGAGTCGGTCCCCGTCGAGAAGGACGCCTCCGCCGTCGTGCTGCCCGGCGCGCCGCTGGGCGACCGGACGAACATGGCGTTCGCCACGGCCATCGTCACGGCGGGCCGCGGCGCGGGCATCGTGGTGGCCACGGGCATGGGCACCGAGGTCGGGCACATCGCCGGCATGCTGGAAGGCGACGACGAGCTGGACACGCCCATCAAGCGCAAGCTGGCCTTGTTCGGCAAGATCCTCACCATCGTGGGCGTGGCGGCGGCGCTGGCCGTGCTGGCCATCGGCCTCGCCTACGGCCGCCCGTTCGCCCCCTTGCTGCTGCTGGCCGTGTCGCTGGCCATCTCGGTGATCCCCGAGAGCCTGCCGGCCACGGCCACCATCACCATGGCGCTGGGCGTGCAGCGCATGGCGCGCCACGAGGCGCTCGTGCGCCGCCTGCCGGCCGTCGAGACGCTGGGAGGCGCCACCGTCATCTGCACGGACAAGACGGGCACCCTCACCGAGAACCGCATGAGCGTCGTGCGCGTGGCGCTGGGCCCCGACCTCGACCGCGACGAGGCGCTCGAGCCCGCAGCCGCCCTCGAGGAGCACCCCGACCTGTTCGGGTACCTCGCGTTCACCGCCGTGCTCTGCAACGACGCCGCGTTCGCCGCCGACGACGCCGACGCGCCGGGCGCGCCCGCCTTCATCGGCGACCCCACCGAGGGCGCGCTGCTCGTGCTGGCGCGCGACAACGGCATCGACCCCCTCGCGCTGCGCGCCTCCTACCCGCGCCTGGCCGAGCGTCCCTTCGACTCCGACCGCAAGCGCATGTCCACCGTGCACGAGCGCGACGGCGAGACCGTGGTCGCCGTGAAGGGCGCGCTCGACTCCCTGCTGCCTCGCTGCGCCTTCATCATGGACGGCAGCGGCGCGCGGCCGATGACCGACGAGGACCGCGCCCGCGCGCTGGCCGTGGCCCAGCAGCTCTCCGACGAGGCGTTGCGCGTGCTCGCCTTCGCCACCCGCGCCCTGCCCGGCGTGCCGGACGAGGGCGTCGACATCGAGCGCGACCTCGTGCTCATCGGCCTCGTGGGCATGATGGACCCGCCGCGCCCCGACGTGCGCCAGGCCGTGGAAACCTGCCGCACCGCCGGCATCCGCACCGTCATGATCACGGGCGACCACGCGTCCACCGCGCGGGCCATCGGCCGCGAGCTGGACATCTACCGCCCCGGCGACCTCGTGGTCACCGGCGAGGAGCTCGACGAGATGGACGACGCGGCGCTCGACGACGCGGCCCGCACCACCTCGGTGTTCGCGCGCGTGTCGCCGCTGCACAAGCTGCGCATCGTCCGCGCGCTGCAGCACGCCGGCGAGGTGACGGCCATGACGGGCGACGGCGTGAACGACGCGCCCGCGCTCAAGGCCGCCGACATCGGCGTGGCCATGGGCATCACGGGCACCGACGTGGCGAAGGACGCCTCCGACATGATCCTCATGGACGACCGCTTCACCACCATCGTCTACGCCGTGCGCGAGGGCCGCCGCGTGTTCCGCAACATCCAGAAGGTGGTGGCCTTCCTCGTGGCCGACAACGTGGCGCAGATCGTGGTGCTGCTCACCGCCGTGCTGCTGAACTGGAACGCGCCGCTCACCGCCGTCATGATCCTGTGGGTGAACCTCGCCACCGCGTCGCTGCCCGCGCTGGCGCTGGGCGTGGAGCCCGCCAGCCGCCACATCATGGAGCATGCGCCCATGCGCGTGAACAACCTGCTGGACGGCCGGCTCGCCCGGCGCGTGATCTTTCAGGGCGTGTTCATCGCGGCGCTCGCGCTCGTCGCCTTCGTGGTTGGCCAGAACGCCGGAAGCTACGCGCTGGGCTGCACGATGGCGTTCGGCGTGCTGGGATTCTCCCAGGTGCTGCGCTCGCTCAACCAGCGCTCCACCACCGACCCCATCTGGGACCGCGAGGGCGCGCGCAACCCGCAGCTGGGGCTCGCCGTGGCTGCCAGCTTCGCGCTCATGCTGATCGTGCTGCTGGTGCCTCCCTTCGTGGACGCGTTCGGCGGCACGGTGATGAACCTGTGGCAGTGGGCGCTCGTGCTCGGGTTCGCCCTGCTGTCCGTCGTGCAGACCGAGGCGGCGAAGGCCATCGGGCGCTTCCGCGCGCGGCGCTAGGCGCGCGGGTCGCGCCGCGCCGGCGGACGGGCCCGGCGCGGCGTGGAGAGTTTGCGCGGCTGCAAAGCGCGCCGGCCCCGTCCGTCCCCGGAAGGGCTACTATCGTTTCATCGCTGAAACGTTTTCCGAGGGACGGACGAGGAGGAGCATGGACGCCGCCGCAGGCATGCACGATGCGCACGACGAAGGGGATCTGAGGCTCGACTCGACGTTCTTCGTCGCCTTCGACCTCACCCATCGCGCGCTCAAGAGCGGGCTGGCCCAGGCGAGCGACCTCAACGTGACCCAGTACCGCATGCTCGTGAAGCTGCTGGCCGCGCGCCCTGACGGGGTGGCGCAGTCGAGCCTCGGCAAGCTGCTCGACCTCAAGCCCAACGTGGTGACGCAGGCGATGAACGCGCTGGTCGCCGCCGGGTTCGCCACGCGCAGCGGCGACGGCGCGGACGGGCGCGTGCGCACCGCGCGCATCACCGAGGCGGGCGTGGGCCACGTGGCCGAGGCGAACGCCTCCATCGTCGAGCGCCTGTACGCGCTGTTCCCCACCGAGGACGCGGTCTACCGCGGCATCCTCGAAGCGTCCATCGCCGCCGGCGCCAGCATCGACCCGCCGCTGTCCGGCGACGCGTCGTCGCGCTACGCCGCCTCGCGCGCGCTCGTGTCGCTCGAGCTGGTGAAGCGCGGGATGGAGGACGCCCTGCGCGCCACGTGCGGCGCGTCGCTCAACGAGTGCCGCGTGCTCCAGCGCCTCGGCGAGGTGGACGAGCCGCTGCGCATCGGCGACCTCGCCACCCAGCTGCAGATGACGGCCGTCACCGTGGCGCGCGCGGTGGACCGCCTCGTGGAGCAGGGCTGGGCGGTGCGGTTGGCCAGCCCGCGCGACCGCAAGGCCGTGTTCGCGGCCGCCACCCCCCAGGGCGAGCGGCAGCAGAGGGTCGTCGCGCGCACCGTCGACCTGCTCGCCCGCACCCAGCTGTGGAGCCGCCTGGACGGCGAGCAGCGCCGCGCGCTCGCGCGCACCTGGCGCGTCGTCATCGCCGACGTCCAAGCCCGCAAGGAGGCCGACCGCAAAGCCGCCCTCGGTCAGCTGCACCCTATTGAGTAAGGAAGCGGGCCCGGCACGGCACGGCCCGCGGCGCGGGGAGAGGCACGCGGCTCGGCAGGCCCGCCCCTCTCGCCTCCTCCTTCATTTTTACCGCCAATGGCGGTAAAATATTGGCGGTAAAACTAAAGGAGGAATCCCATGCCGTACGAACCGCCCTTCGAGTCCACCGATGAGATCACCGCAATCGCCTTGGATATCGCCGAGATGGTGGGGCGGCTCGCTCCCGATTCCGCCCTATCGTCTTCGCCCGTCCTGCACCGCAAGCTGCGTATCCAAACCATTCATTCCTCCCTGGCAATCGAGCAGAACACGCTCACGATGGATCAGGTGACCGATATCATCGACGGCCAGCGCGTCCTCGGTTCGCCCGACGAAATCCGGGAGGTTCAGAATGCCAAGCGAGCGTATGATCTGCTTCCTGCCTGGGATCCGCGCAGCATGGACGACCTCCTCGAGGCCCACGGCATCATGATGGAAGGCCTGCGCAAGGACGCAGGAACGCTCCGGATGAAAAACGCAGGCGTGTACGACGGAGATCGTCTGATCCATGCAGGAACCCCCGCATCCTACGTGCCCGAAGTCATGGCCGACCTGTTCGGATGGATAGGCTCGACGGAGCTCCATCCGCTTTTGGCCTCATGCGTGTTTCATTACGAATTCGAATTCATCCACCCGTTCTCCGACGGAAACGGTCGCGTCGGAAGGCTTTGGCACACGCTATTGCTAGCACGCTGGCGCACCGTACTCGCCTGGCTACCGGTCGAAAGCATGATCCGCGAACGTCAAAGCGAGTACTACGCCGCATTGAACGAATCGAACGCAACCGGATCTTCGACGGCTTTCGTCACCTTCATGCTCTCGGTTATCCATGATGCGATGAAACCTTTCTGCACGCAGGAAAGCAGGGAGGAGGCGCTAGAACGCAGCATCTTGAGCCTCATAGCCGCTCATCCCTCGGCCACCGTCGCCGAAATCGCCGAAGCCGCAGGGATGGCGAGACGCACGACGGAACGCACGATCGCCTCGCTCAAAGAAAGCGGACGCGTCCGGCGCGTCGGTAGCCCGCGCGCCGGACGCTGGGAGATCCTTTAAGAGAAGCAGGAGCGAGAAGCACCCGCCCCGCAAAGGACGATTCCCGATCAGGCCTTCTTCGCCAGCGCGGCCATCCCGAACATGATGGCCAGGTTCGCGACGACGTCGGCGGCGAACCAGCCGCCCACGGCCGCCAGGCTGATCGACGCCGCGTTGATCGCCGAGAACGTGCCCACGGTGAGCACCATGACCACGAGGCCGCACACGAGGGCCGCCAGCACGAGGTTCCAGCCCGCGCGCTTCTCGTCGCGCGCCCGCGCGAGGCACGCGCACACCGTCATGGACGCCGCGCCCAAAAGCGTGCCGAGGAACGCCGCGAACCCCACGAGCGCAAGCACGAGCACCGGCGCGGACGGCAGCTTCGAGCTCATGGAGCCCACCTGCACGGCCGACAGGATCCCGCTCACGGTGACCAGCAGGCACACGATGGCCACGAGCGCCGTCGCCCAGCCCCACAGAAACGCCGTCGCGGGCCTGCCGGCGCCGTCGCTTCGGCGCGCGAACAGCAGGCCGTACAGCGCGACGCCCGCCGTGGACACGACCATCGCCAGCGACGCCGCGTACATGAACGCCACGAGCGCCGACCCGGTGAGGATGGAGCACACGACGTCCAGGATGGGCACGTCGGCCGCCGAGATGTAGTCGTAGGAAAGCGTGCCGGTCAGATCCATCACGGCCAGCCCGATGCGCCCCACGACCGTCACCGCGAGCGCGATCAGGAACAGCATCGCATAGGGGCGGGCCATGCCCTTCAAACGCTGCATCATGCTACTCCCCTCCCTTCATCTCGTTGGCGACCGCGTACGTGCCGCACAGGTACCCGCCGCAGAACGCCAGGCTCACGTCGCCCAGCAGCGATCCCAGGATGGGGTCGCCGATATAGCTGTTCTCGCCGCACGCGCCGCCGGCCGTGTGCCACCCGGCGTACAGGCCGGGGATCACGGTGCCCTTCGTGGATACCACCTGCATCTCGTCGTTGATCAGGAGGCCCGCCTTCGTGCCGTACAGGTTGCCGCCGATGCGGCAGCCGTAGAACGGCGGGGCCTTGATGGCGTGCAGCCACTCGGGCGGCATGGGGTACAGGTAGTCGTCCTCGCCGCGCTCGCACGCCTCGTTCCACCTCCCCACGGCCTCGACCAGCACGCCGGGGGCGAACCCCAGGTCGCGCTCCAGCTCCTCCAGCGTGTCGCGCTTCTTAAGCACGTCGGCGTCGATGGCGTCCTGCACGCCGTGGTGCCAGTCGCGGTAGTGCTCGGGCACCTTGTCGATCTGCTCGAGGTCGGGCGTGATGAGCTTGCGGCAATGCTCCTGCGCGAAGCCCGCCAGGTGGTCCTCGTAGTGCGCGTCGAAGATGATGTAGGAGCGGTGCCCCGGCGGGGTCATCTGGATGGTGGCCAGGTCGCCCAGCGCGTAGATGGCGTTCGCGCCGTCCTCGCCCACGCGGCTGTCCATGTAGCGTAGGCGGTTGCCGCAGCGGTCGACGGTGAACCACGGCTGGCGCGACAGCTGCGTCATGCCGTCGTACAGAAAGCGCGCCCACTGGCCGCCCTCGGCCTCCCAGTCCACGCCGCCGTCGAAGCTCGCCGAGCTGTTGAAGCCCGACACGTCGGCGTTCACGCCCAGGCCCATGCGGAAGCACTCGCCCGTCTCGCCCGCCGTGAGGTAGCTGCTGGCGCAGCCCATGGCCGCCGTGGGGATGTAGCGCTGCAAGAGCGCCTTGTTGTTGCAGAACCCGCCCGCCGTGAGGATGACGGCGCGCTCGGCGTGGATGTACTTCTCCTCGCCGTAGCCCTCGCGCACTGCCACGCCCACGATCCGCCCGTCGCCGTCCTGCACGAGCGCCTCGGCCGGGCTTTGGAAGAGGTACTGCACGCCGTGCTTCTGGCCGAAGCTGAACATGGCGTCGGTGGCGTCCTTCATCTTCAGCACGTGGTGGTCGAGCGTCGAGTTCTTCGGCGCCACGTACACCGGCACCTCGCCCAAGCGCCAGCGCACGCCGCAGTCGCCCATCCAGTCGATGCACGTGCCGCCCGCCTCGGCGATGCGGTAGATGAGGTGCGGGTCGGCCGCGTAGTGGTACTCGTCGATGGCCCAGTCGGCCAGCTTGCGCGCGTCGAACGGGTAGGACGGGAACGCGAAGCGCTTGGACTCCTGCAGCTTCGAGCCGCCGAGGATGGCGCACATGCCGGCCTCCTGGGCGTTGCCGCCGTGCAGGCCCATGGCCTCGACGCAGATGGTCCGCGCGCCCTGCTCGGCCGCGCGCGCCGCCGCGTTCAGCCCGCCGCCGCCCGCGCCCACCACGCAGATGTCGCACTCGTAGTCCCAGGCCGCGGGCACGGCCCGCGGAGGTATGGGGCTCGCGTCGTCGGCTGGGAAGGCCGCGCCGTTGTGCTCGCGGTACGTGCCGTCCGACCACGAGGCGTTCGTGGCGGCGCTGTCGGGCACGGCCACGTCCTTCGAGCCGTCGGCCGCCCAATCGCCGATCGCGCCCTCCTGCACGGCGTACGCGGCGCTCGGCATCGCCGCCGCAGCCGCTGCGGCGCCCATCGCCGCGCCCGCCTTCGTCAAGAAGTCGCGCCGGGACAGCGCCGCGTGCGCGCGTCCCCGCTCAGGTGCCTGCTCCGTCATCGGGACCCCTCCTCATCCTGCGTTGCGCCCGCGGCTTCCGCCTGCGAAAGCGCGTCCTCCACCGCCTGCCTGACGCCCGCCGTCGTGATGGTGGCGCCGCTCACCGCGTCGATGTCGGCGCCCTGCGCGGCCTCGATCATGGCCGCGAACCTGCCGTCGCGGACGGCCTCGTAGCCGCCGCGGCTCTGGCTCTCGCCCTCCTGGGTGGTTTCCAGGCAGGCGATGCGGTTGTCCTGCACGAGCAGCGTGACGGTGATGGAGCCTTCCATCCCCTTGCCCGTGCCCGTGTACACGCCGTCGGCGAGGGTGCCCTCGGCCTTCGCGGCCGGGTCCGCCTGCACCTCCTGCGCCCACGGGTCGTCCAGGCGCATGGCCAGCTGCTCGGCGCTCGCCGCATCCTTCGAGCCCGATCCCTCGAACCCCGCGCCGCAGCCCGACATGCCCGCCGCGAGCACGGCGGCCCCGCATACGGCCGCTGCCGTCTTCTTCATCATCGTTCCTCCTTCTCGCGCCCTACCGGGGGCTTTCCCAGCCGTCGGGCACCGCGTAGTCGTGGCAGGCGTTGCAGTACATATACGACGACCCGTGCGCCCCGTGGCAGTTGCTGCAATCGATGGCCTCGCCCTGGTGCGATGCGTGCGGGTTCACGCCCGCCTCGCCGCCCCAGTCCTCGGTGGCCGCCTTCACGTCCTCCCACTCGTGGCAGCCGGCCGTGGCGCACATCGTCTTGTCGGCCGTCACGCCCTGCACGGTCAAGCGCCCTGTCTCGTCGGTGGCGAAGTCGCCGCGCACCCAGGCCAGCCCCTCGGCCACCTGCTCCTCGACCTTCGCCTCGTGGCACTCCAGGCACGTGACGTCGGCGCGCTCGTGCGCGTTCGCCATGAGCGTCGCGTCGTCGAAATAGCCGTCCACGTAGGCGTCCATCGGGTCGTGGCAGATGGCGCTGCAGAAGCTCGGCTGCTCGTGCCACGTCCAGAACCCGACGCCCGCCGCCAGCACCACCACGGCCGCGACGCCGACGACGATCGGCCAGCGCCTCCGCTTCCCGCTCCGCTTCGGCTCCCCGGCGGCGCGCTCTGCGTTCGCGTCGGCCCCGTGCGCCTCCGTTCCCGTCTTCTCCTCCATGCGTCCCTCCTCCGTTCCGCGTCTTTTACTTCACTTGTGTTTCTTTTTTATTTCATTGTTGAACTTCTTGTGCATGCTAGCATCTTTCGCCGAAGGGCGAAACCCGCCGTTGACACCGGCTGACGTTCCGTCAACGAAAGCCCGCCTGCCTATCCCCTCGCCGGGGGGCGTCCTCTGCCAAGTCCTTGAGTTATGCACCCTTTCGGAAGCAGAAACCCCCATTAAACCCTCGGTTCCCGAGTTATGCACCCTTTCGGAAGCGTCCGCAGAGCCAACGACGCATTTCGTCGGATTCCCACCAGGGGATTTGCATGTCCAGCACCTTCATCGGTTCAACGAGCAGCTTCTTCGCCTGCCACGAGGGTGCAAAACTCGAGAACCCGGAAAGGAGGGCGCTCAACGGCGCACAAGCAGGCGATGCAGCGCTATGCGTCGCTCGGCCCATCTATCCCATTCCGAACCGAACTTCTTGCCAAGGGCGTCCGCCACCAACAGGGCCACGCGTTCGAATTCGTAATAATTCCTCGCCTGTCCCCACGTCAGGCTCACGACGCGTGTTCCCAGATGCTCTATCCCGTTGCGGCGGACGGCGTCTTCCGCCATCTTCCGCTCGCCTCGGTGATGCTTGTCGCTTTCATACTCGACGGAGATATTCGCCTGCGGCCAATACAGATCAGGAAGATACGCCGATTGCGGCAATGCTCGCCGGTCCTTTCGCGCGACCTCGAACCGACGGTTCAACTGGGGCCTCGCAAGCCCGAAGCCTCCCATGCGCGGATCGAGGACCATCGTCTCGGCCGCGTCGGTTTCCATCGGGGACAGGGAATCGTCGCACACGTAGCGCACGGCGCGCTTCAAGGCGGCCGCACCGCGCAGCCCTTGAGCCCGATCCGCGAACGAAGCGAGGGACGCGACGCTCGCGGCAGGCGGCATCGCCACCGTTTCGCCGGCTCGCCCCCGGGGCAGCCGGTAGTGGCCGCACAGTTCGTACAAGAGCTCGACGAACAAGGGAAAGCTGGTCGAGCTAGCCGCTTGGACGCAAGCGAGCTCGGGCGAGGATACCATGACGTCGCGCGACGCGCGCACGAACGACCCTTCCGGCAGTGCGCGCGAACACACGTGGAAGGCCGCCCGAGGACACCGCCTCCTCGACAGCGCACGAGGCACGAGAAGGTGGACGGGCAGCGAAAGCCAACCCAACCCCGCATCCGCGAGCGCGGCGAGATCGGCGACGCGAAACCCGGCGTCCCCAACGTCCGGCGAGCCGAAGGGCAAAACCGCCCGCGCACGGCGCGCACGGGTGGGAGGACAGGTTCTCCAGTATTCCAAAGCAGACGCTCCGGCAAGGTAAAGGGTCACGGCGCCATCCTTCCGCGAGATGTTTTCATTCGTGGCATTTTACCTGTTCATACGTCATTTTTCTACCATATCACGCGCTGGATCCGCGCTGGATCGACGTCGAAAACGCGCTGGATCGACGTCGGAGCCGCGCGAGGAAATCGTCAGATCCGCGCTGGATCCGCATCCGATGCGCCGTGCGTGGCGCTTGCAGCCGCTCCACGCACCTCGGTTCCCGAGTTATGCACCCTTGCGGCAAGCGTAAAATCTCCCCGAAACGCTGCATGAGCTGCAACGCTGGCCAAACTCGCAGGTCGAGCATGCGCCAATCTTCAGCAATGCTCGCAACCCTGATGAAAAAGGGTGCATAACTCTCGAACAAGGCGAAATTAGGGCCGTTTCGCTGTCAGCAGGGTGCATAACTCGGGAACTTGTCGTCAACCGGGAACGATGCGCAAGAAGCCGCGCTCGACAGACACCGTTCGAAAGACGCCGCGTAAGGAACGCCCTCCTCCGCGGCGGCCGAGCGCGGCGCCGACGCGTTCTCCCTGTTGACGGATTGTCGAAAGTGTCTATTGACGCTCTGTCAACGAGGGGCGTATGCTGCGCTCATCAGGGGATCGAAGGCAAGCGGCAAGGAGGGCAGCATGGAAACCGCAAGCGACCGAGCGCGCAACGCGGCGTCGGCCGAACGGCGCGCCGACATCGTGGCCGCCGCCCGCGAGCTGTACGAGGAGCAGGGGCTCTCGAAGACCTCCGTGCAGGACATCACCAACCGCGTGGGCGTGACGCGCTCGCTGTTCTACCACTACTTCCCCGACAAGGACGCCGTCACCTCGGCCGTGCTCGACGACTACGTGGCCGACTTCCTCGAGGCCACGCATTACTGGAACGCGCAGCGCCATCCGGGCGACATCGAGAGCGCCCTCACGAGCGTCGTGAAGCTCATGCGCCTCGGCGTGTTCGAGCACGACGCGTTCCGGCGCTCGCTCGCCTCGCGCGAGAACGCGGCGCTCTACATCGACTTCGTGAACCGCGTGGCCGACCGCATCGCCACCTACATCGTGGAAACCACCGTGCGCGACTACGGCGCGCTGCACGAGATCCGCATCGAGCACGTCTACGAGACGTTCTACGTGCTCATCCTGGGGATCGTGGGATACCTGCGCATGCACCCGGACGCCGACGACGAGGTTCTCAAGGACATCATCGCCCAGACGCTGCACATGGACCGCGGCGCGGGCCGGAGGGGCGCGGCCGAAGGCGGCTAGAACCCGCGCGGAAGCGATCCGCGCACGGCGGCACCAACCATCTCATCTGCGGAAAGAGCAGGCCGGAAGGCGGCCTGTGCGAAGCATACTCTACATAAGGAGGGTTTCCATGTTGTTCCAAGTCTACGGGGAGAACGCCCTGTACCAGTGGCTCGGATGGGCCATCGTCTTCATCGGGTTGATCCTGGTGAACGAGATCGCGCGCCGCACGAAGGCAGGCGGCGTGTTCTGCTTCATCGTGCTGCCCATCGTGCTGACCGTCTACTTCGTGGCCATTTCCATCGGCGCCGGCGTCGGCCAGGAGTGGGCGCTCAACAACCCCACGCACGTGCACATGAACAGCTGGTTCCATTACGCGAAGCTCTACGCGGCCACCATCGGCTGCATCGGATTCATGGCCATCAAGTACTCGTGGGGGAAGATCGGCAAGGCGCACTGGTTCAAGTGCTTCCCGTTCGTCATCGTGGCCATCAACATCCTCATCGCCGTGGTCAGCGACTTCGAGAGCGCCATCCGCGCCTGGGGCACCACCTGGGTGTCCACCGAGGGCATCACGCTGTACGGCGGCTGGCACAACGTGTTCAACGGCCTGGCCGGCATCATCAACATCGCGTGCATGACCGGCTGGTTCGGCATCTACATCTCCAAGAAGCGCCAGGACATGCTGTGGCCCGACATGACGTGGGTGTTCATCATCGCCTACGACCTGTGGAACTTCTGCTACACGTACAACTGCCTGCCCACCCACGCCTGGTACTGCGGCCTGGCCCTGCTGCTGGCCCCCACCGTGGCGGCGTTCTTCTGGAACAAGGGCGGCTGGATCCAGAACCGCGCGTTCACGCTGGCCTTCTGGTGCATGTTCGCGCAGGTGTTCCCCGCGTTCCAGGACTACAGCGTGTTCAGCGTGCAGTCGGTGAACAACCCGAACGTGAACCTGGCCGTGTCGGTCATCGCGCTGCTGGCCAACATCGCCGCGTTCGCCTACATCATGTACCGCGCCAGGAAGCTCAAGGTGAACCCGTACATGAACGAGGTGTTCGTGGGGACGAAGGACTACGACAAGGCCATGGCGCGCCGCGCCACCCCCGCGGAGCTGGCCGAGAGCTAGGGGCTCGTCCGCAACCCGCACGCACCGCGCATCCTCGAACGGCCCGCCTCGGCGGGCCGTTTTCGGCTCCGGCACGAAATCGCCGCCGCCTCTGCGACCCGCGATCCGCCGTGCCAAGGGGAGGGGCTCCTGCTACAATGGAACGTCGTGCAACCGTACGCCGTTTCGCGAGAAGGAAGCCATGCAGTCCATACCCCAGCTCGTCACCGACCTCGCCCTGCTGCTCGCCGTGGCAGCCGTCGCCACCATCGTCTGCAGGCGCTTCAAGCAGCCGCTCGTGCTGGGCTACGTGGTGGCCGGGTTCCTCGTGAGCCCCGCCATCGGCTGGATCCCCAACATCGTGGAGACGGCCGACGTGTCCACCTGGTCGCAGATCGGCGTGATCTTCCTCATGTTCGGCCTGGGGCTGCAGTTCAGCGTGGTGAAGCTGACCACCGTGGGGCGCTCGGCGCTCATCACGGCGGCCGTGGAGATGTCGCTCATGATCGTCGCGGGGTTCGCCTGCGGCACGCTGCTGGGCTGGTCGGCGTCCACGAGCCTGTTCCTCGGCGGCATGCTGGCCATCTCGTCGTCGAGCATCATCGTGAAGACGTTCGGCGAGCTGGGGCTGCGCACCAAGGCCTTCGCCCAGCTGGTGTTCGGCGTGCTCGTCATCGAGGACATCGCGGGCGTGTTCCTGCTCGTCGTGCTGTCCACGGTGGCGGTGAGCGCGGCGGTGGACGGCGGCGCGGTGGCGGTGCACATCGGGCGCATGGCGCTGTACCTCGTGGTGTGGTTCGCGCTCAGCGTCATCCTCGTGCCGAGCGCCCTCAAGCGCCTGCGCTCCGAGCTCAACGACGAGATCCTGCTCATCGCGTCCATCGCGCTGTGCCTCGGCATGGTGGTGCTGGCCGACGCCATCGGGTTCTCCTCGGCGCTCGGCGCGTTCCTGGCCGGGTCGATCCTGGCCGGCACCGTGCAGGCCAAGCGCGTCGAGGCGCTGTTCAAGCCCATCAAGGACCTGTTCGGCGCCGTGTTCTTCGTGTCGGTGGGCATGCTGGTCACCCCGTCGGCCGTCGTGGGCAACCTCGGCGCCATCGCGGCCATCTCGGCGGTGGCCCTCGTCGGGCGCTCGCTGTTCTGCGGGCTGGGCGCCCTGCTGTCGGGCGCCACGCTGAAGACCTCGGTCATGAGCGGCCTCAGCCTGGCGCAGATCGGCGAGTTCTCGTTCATCATCGCCTCGCTGGGGTCGGCGATGGGCGTGACGCCGAGCTTCCTCTACCCCGTCATCGTCACCGTGTCGGTGGTGACGACGCTGGCCTCCCCCTTCCTCGTGAAGAACTCCGAGCGCGTCTACCTCCTGCTGGTCCGCATCCTGCCCGACCGGCTGTTCGCGCTGCGCCGCAAGCATCTGGGACGCGCGCAGGAGGACGAGGGCGAGCCGAACCTGTGGGTGGACTACCTCAAACGGTGGGCGCTCAAGCTGGGGCTCGTGGTGCTGGCCGGCGTCGCCTCGGTGGAGGTGCTCATGAAGGTGGCCCTGCCGCTGCTGTCGGGCTTCGTGCCCGCGGCCGTGCTGAACCCGCTGCTGGCCGCCGCGGGCATCTTCGCGACGGGGCTGTTCCTGTCGAACCTCTTCTACACGGGGCGCAAGAACGAGTTCGGCGTGCTGTGGATGAAGAGCCGGCGCAACCACGCGCCGCTGGCCGCGCTCATGCTGGCGGGCGCGGCGGCCTCCTGCGGCGTGGTGGCCTACATCGTGCATGCGGCCGGCGCGCGCCAGTCGGTGTGGATGTTCGCGCTGGCGGCGATGTGCTCGCTCTTGCTGGCGCGCTCGCGCACGCTGCACTCGTGGTTCCTCAAGCTGGAGACGAGCTTCGTGGGCAACCTCAACGAGTCCATCCTGGCCGAGCGCCTGGCGAACGTCGACGACGAGGAGCGCGCCCATTGGGTGGAGGAGCGCCTGTACGTGGTGGAGGTGGAGGCGTCGCGCACGCTGCGCCGCCTGGGAGCCGAGCGCTCGAGCGACTTCCTGTTCGGCATCGCGCACAACCTGGACCTCATGGCCATCGAGCGCGACGGCGCGCGCATCGGCGCGCAGGCCCTCGCGCGGCTCACCAAGGAGGAGCTGACGCGGCGCATCAACGACCCGGCCGACCCGCTGGGCATCCGCGAGGGCGACGTGCTCACCTTCCTCGGCACCGAGGACGAGGTGGACGCCTACCTGCAGACGCTGCTCAAGGAGGACTCCATCGACGAGGACGACGCCGTGAGCGCCCCGTTCGAGGAGTACGCCGCCGCGCACCCCGGCAAGCTCGACCTCGCGTGCGTGTCGCTCGACGTGGAGGCCGGCTCGCCCTTCGCCGGCAAGACCATCGCCGCCGTGGACTTCAAGGACGCGTTCGGCTGCCTCGTGGTGGCGCACGAGCACGAGAAGCTGCTCAAGATGAAGCCGAGCCGCAACACGCGCCTGTTCCCCGACGACCGCATCTGGCTCGTGGGCGAGACGGCGGCCGCGCGCGCCCTGGCGGAGCCGACGCAGGCCGCGAAGGCCGCCGAGCTCGCGCGCCCGGCGTCGGAAGCCGTCGCCGAAGAGGCCGTCGCCTCGGCGTCCTGAGCGACGCGGGCGCAAAACGGCGCTCAGGTGTCCGGCACCGGCTTCGTCTTGCCGCACACCACCTTCACGCCCACGGGGAGCCCGTCGTTGTCCACGGTGCCCGCGCCGTCGCCGCCCTCGGCGTCGACGGTGGCGTACGGCCACGACTCGATGCCGCCGAAGTCGCGCACCTGGGCGTAGCCGAGCGCGGCCAGCTTCGCGCTCGCCTCGGCCGAGCGCACGCCGGTGCGGCAGTACACGAGCACGAGCGCGTCCTTGTCGGGAGCCGCAGCGGCGGCCGACTCGGCATCGATGGCGTCGTGGGGCAGCAGGCGCGCGTTCACGATGTGCGACGCGTCGTACTCCTGCTGCGTGCGCACGTCGAGGACGACCACGCGGTCCGACGTCATGAGGTCGTGCGCCTCGGCCGCCGTGACGGCCTGCACGGCCGGCGCCGCCTCGCCCTCGCCCGCATCCGCGGCGCAGCCGGCCAGCGCGAGCGCTCCCGTCAGCGCGAGCGCCGCCGCGCACGACGCGGCCGCCGCCCGGCTACGCACCGGCGCGCTCCGCCTCGGCGCGGCGCGCGGACGCGAGCATCGTGGACATCGGGAACGTCGCGCCGCGGCGCACGGCCGTGATCTCGGCCATCACCGACAGCGCGATCTCGGCCGGCTCGCGGCCCTTGAGGTCGAGCCCGATGGGCCCGTACACGCGGCCGACGGCCTCGTCGTCGTAGCCCTCGCACACGAGCTGGCGGTAGCGCGCGAGCTGCGTGGTGTAGCGCCCGAGCGAGCCGATGTAGAACGCCGGCGAGTCGAGCGCGGCCGCCAGCGCGGGCACGTCGATCTTCGGGTCGTGCGTGAGCGCGCACAGCGCCGTCGACGCGGTGAGGCGCAGCGTTTTGAACGCCTCCTGCGGCCAGGCGTGCACGAGCTCGTCGACGAAGGGGAACCGCTCCTCGGTGGCGAACGCGCCGCGCGGGTCCACCACCACCGTGCGGTAGCCCAGCATCTTGGCCATGCGCGTCAGGTGGATGGAGATGTGCACGCTGCCCACGCACACGAGCTGGGGCTGCGGGTTCGCGCGCGCGAAGAAGAACGTGCCGGCGCCCGTCCGCACGAGCCCCGCGCCCTCCGTCGGCGCGCAGGCGCACGCGCCCCGGGCCGCCTCCGCGAGCGCGTCGCGCCCGAGGCGCTCCTCCGCCTCGCGCGGCGCGACCACGCGCCACCCCTCGCAGCCCGGCGCCGCGAAGGCGCGCAGGCCCACGCGCCCTTCGGCCGCGGCCGCGTCGGGCGACACGAGCAGGAAGCTCGCGCCCGCGCCCCGCGAGGCGGGGCCGCCTGCGCCCGCGCCGTCCTCGTCCGCCGGCTCGACGAGGCTCACGCGCACGTACGGGCGCTCCGCGTCGAGTTCGGCGCATTCGGCCTCGAACAGCGCCCGGTCCAAGCGCGACACGAGCACCTCGATGTTGCCGCCGCACGACAGCCCCGCTTCCTGGGCGCGCGCCGTGGAGGCGTGGAAGCGCTCGAGGCCGGCGTCCTGCGCGCCCTCGAGGCAGTCGAGCGCCGCCTGGACGACGCTGCCCTCGATGCAGCCGCCCGACACCGACCCCGCGATGCCGCCGGCCGCGCTCACCGCCATCACCGATCCCGGCGCGCGCGGCGAGGACCCCCAAGTCTTCGTCACCTGGGCCAGGGCCACGTCGCACCCCACCTCGAACCACCGTGCCACGTCGGAGCGTATCTCGCGCATGGCGACTCCTTTCTTCTCGTCCGACGCCGCCGCGAGAGGCATCGCCCCTCGCGGCGGCGCGAAGCCGACCGCCCTACCGCTCGGCGTGGCAGGCGGCGCATTCCTCGTTCGCCAGGTTCTGGCCTGCATGGCTCGACGGCTGCTGCGCCGCGGAGCTCGAGCCGTCGTGGCAGCTCAGGCAGTCCGACCCGTTGTTGCCGTGGCCCATGGCGGGCGGCTCGCCCACCATGCCGAAGTTCGGCACGTAGTCGCCGTCGCTCGCATCCACGATGCCCTCGAGCGGCTCGAGGTTCTGCGAGGTCACCGCGCCCACGCTGCCGCCGGCGATGCGCTCCTGCTGCAGCTCTTCCTCCTCCGAGCCCTCGATGGCCTTGCCGTTCGTGTGCTCGGCCTCCACCGCGGGGTCGAACGCCTGGTACGCACCCTCCACCGCCGTGTCGTTCGTGGCCGGCGCGCCGTTCGCAGCGTCCTCGCCCGCGCCCTGCGGGGCGCAGCCGGCCGCCGCGAGCGCCAACACGAGCGCGCAGGCAAGCGCCCCGAGGCGCGCGGCCCGGTACTCTCTCGTTGCTTTCATGGTTCCTCCGTTTCTAGCGGGTTCTCATCGATGTCCCGATCGTCCAATGTCTTCGCGATGTCCGCGAGCTTCTCCTCGTCGAACCCCACCGTCCGCCGCTCGATGGGCGCCACGGCTTCGTCGTCCAGCAGCCCGGGCGCGAACTCCCCGGACGCGTCGAACGTGATCACCTGCACGGGCCGCCGCGAGCGCGCGGCGTTGATGCGCTCGACGAACGCGCTCACGTACGCGGGATAGCTCATGTCGTGCGGCTCGAGCACCTCGCACATGAGGTCGATGGGCGTCTGCACGCGCTTCTGCCTGTCGACCGTCACCGCCACGTCGTCCACGCTGCCCAGACGGTACAGCAGCAGCACGCGGTGGCCCATGAGGCCGGCGGTGTTGCCCCCGGCCGAGCTGTCGCGGCGCCGCTCGATGCGCACGCCGTAGTAGTCCAGCTCGCGCGCCGCCTCGCTCTTCATGGCGAACACGCGGCCGTCGGCCGTCTCGAACACCGCCTCGGGGATCCGCCGCTCCGGCGACGTCACCTGGGAGGCGGCCCGCACCTCGTCCGTGCGCACGGCGCGCACCTCCTCGGTGTCCGACGACAGCGTCGCGTAGAACCTCGTCGGCTCGAGCGCCGCCACCACGCCGAGATAGGCCCACGCCTCGTAGGCGTTGCGGAACAGCGACGAGCAGAACGGCGGCAGCGCGCGACGCGCGGCCGCCTCCAGCTCCTCGGGCGACGACCCCTGCCCTACCGCGTCCAGCACGAGCGCGAACGCCGGCTTGGCGAGGGTCTTGTCCGCATCGCTCATGAGGCTCTCCAACGTGGGCGCGAGGTGGAACGCGGCGAGGCCGCTTCGGTCGAGCACCCGCCCGCGCATCGCGGCGCAGCGCCGCGCGGCCTCGCGCACGCGCTCGGCCTCCGGCCCCAGCACCGCCTCCGCCAAGCCGCCCTGCACCTGCTCCACCAGCTCGTAGAACCCGGGGCGCGCCTCGGGGGGCACCGTCAGGCTCCTCGGAGCCAGCCGGATGCCCTCGTGCGCCGCCGCGTAGTCCCGCAGCCGCCCGTAGGCGTCGCGCCACCCGCGCTCCGACGCGCGGGCGCCGCCGTTGCCTTCGTCCATGTCGCACCTCCCGTCGTGCGCCGCTTAGGCGATGTCCATGAGCGTGCGCTTCACCAGCGTGCGCGCGATCTCCACCTTGTAGGCGTTCTTGCCGAGCGGCTTGCACGCCGCCACCGCGGCGTCGCCCGCCTGCGCGGCCGCCTGCTCGCTCACGCCGCCGGCCACCGCGGCCTCGGCCTCGGCCGAGCGCACGGGAGCCGGGTACACGCCGCCCAGCACCACGCGCACCGCGCCGTCGCCGCCCTGCGCCACCGCGCAGTTCACCACGGGGAAGTCGATGGACTTGCGCAGCGCGAACTTCTGGAACGCGCTCTTGGCCGCCTTCGGCACCTTGAACTCGGTTACCACCTCGCCATCCTCCAGCACGTTCGAGCGCGTGCCGTTGGCCTTGAAGAACTTCTCGGCAGGCACCTCGCGCTTCGTGGTGACCACGGTGGCCCCCAGCGCCACGAGCGCCGGCGCCGTGTCGTGCGAGCTGGCCGCGTAGCAGCCGTCCTGGTCGCCGAAGATGGAGTGGTAGCGGTTGTCGCCCACGCGCGCCGGGCACCAGTCGCCGCCCTTGCGCTTGCAGTGGAAGCGGTCGTCGGGCGTGCGGAAGTACCAGCAGCGGTGCATCTGGCACGCGTTGCCGCCGATGGTGCCCATGTGGCGGATGGTGGGCGACGCGGCGCGGGCGCAGGCCTCGGCCAGCGCCGCGCAGCCGTTCTTCACCGCGTCGCTGTCGGCCACGTCGGCCAGCTTCGCCAGCGCGCCGATGCGCACCGCGTCGCCGTCCTCGGCGATGCCGTCCATGTCGGGGATCGTCTTGAGGTCGATCACCGTGTCGGGGTACGTCGGCAGGATCTCGTCCTTGAGCGTGCCCAAGAGGTCGGTGCCGCCCGCGATGAGCGCGGCCGTGCCCGACGCGGCGCTCGACGCCGCCTCCTTGGCCGAGGCGGCCTGCTGATGCTTGTAGTGTTTCATAGGTGCTCCTCCTCTACTGCTCGATCTTCCCGAGCACGGCCAGCACCTTGTCGGGCGTGTAGGGAACCATGTCGATGAAGTCTCCGCCGGTGGCGTTCTGGATGGCCTGGCCCACGAGGCCCGGGTTCGCGTGCGCGTGCGCCACGCCGGTGGAGCCGTACGCGCCGCCGCCGCAGCGGGTTTCCACGGGCACGGGCTCGATCTTGGGCTGGTCGAGGATGGTGGGCACCTTGTAGTCGTACATATTGCCGTTCAGCAGCACGCCGGTGGCCTCGTCCCAGATCAGCTCCTCGCGCAGCGCGCGGCCCGAGTTCATGGTGATGGCGTTCTCGATCTGGCCGAGCGCCGACGAGGGCCGGATGACCTTGCCGAAGTCGTGCGCCACCACGTAGTCGAGGATCTCCACGAGGCCCGTCTCGGGATCGACGGCCACCTCGCACATGTCCACGTTCATCGTGCGGATGACGTCGTTCTGGAACGGCACCTTGGGCTTGCCGCAGTACCCCACGGCCAGCTGGCCCATGCCCACGATGGGCATCTGCTTGGTCGGGTCGGCTTTGAGGGTGATGAGCGAGTCGACGAGGTCCACCTCGTCGGCCGTCACGCCCATGGCCGCCGCGCCCGTGGCCAGGATCTGCTGCTTCAGCAGCACGGCCGCCTCCTTCGCCGCCCACGTGCACGTGGAGCCGCGATCGGCCGCGTCGCCCTCCTGCCAGTTGTTGTAGTTCGGGGAATAGTAGACGATGACGTCTTCCAGCTTGCATCCCAGCTCCTCGGCGATGACCAGCTGCACCGCGTCGGGCCAGTACGTGCCGATGAGGGCTTCCGCGTAGGGCATGTAGATCTTGCCGTCCACGCCCATGCGCAGGTTGATGTTGTACGAGATCATGCCCCAGGTCTGCGAGGCGGCGTAGCGGCACGACACGCCGTGCAGACGACCGTCCTCAAGCGTGCGCTCGCCGGCGAGATGCCACTTGCCGGCCCAGTCGAAGGCCTCGCGCGCCGCGTCCATGCAGGCGGTGAGCGACGGGTCGGTCACGCGCACGTTCTTCATGATGACGTCGCTCACGTCCATGCCCAGCACGTCGGCCATCTTGGCGAACGCCAGGTTCACCGGCTCGTACTGCGGCTGGCCGGGGTCGGCCGTGGTGCAGGCGCCGTTCGTCACGTAGTAGGCCATCTCCGAGTACACGTTGGGGCTGACCGTCTGCTTGAAGCCCTGCGCGTTCGGCGGCAGCACGAGGTGCCCGTGCGTCTTGTCGCCGTAGCCGCCGCGCGCGCCCGTCTGGTGCACGTTCTCCGACTGCACCGCCACGAGCGTGCCGTCGTCCTTGAAGCCGATGCGCACGGTGAGGTAGGTCTGGGGCACCGCCGCGTCGAACGACTCGCGCCGCGACTGCACGTAGCGCACGGGCGTGCCGCCCAGGCGCTTGGACAGCACCGGCGCGAACTGCGCGCCGCGCTTCTCCACGAAGTCGCAGTAGCGGGCCGCCATGTAGGGCGACAGGGCGCGGTACTTGTCGGCGTGCGAGCCGGCGCCCATGAACGCCGACACGATGGGGCCGTTCGAGGGGAAGTGCGCGTGGTTCGTCACGTAGCACATCTTCTCGCCGTCGGGGTTGCCCCACGGGTCGTCCGCCCAGTAGGAGAAGTACGCCGGCGGCATGGGGCGGAACTGGCTCCACATGGGGCGGCCGTAGTCGACGACCTCGATGTGGTCGGCCTCCTTGAAGCCGTCTTCCACGCAGCCCTGTTCCCACTCCACGGCGGCGCCGAACGTGTTGCCGGTCATGTTGGAGTCGGGGTTCATCTCGGGGCGCAGGATGGGCGCGCCGGGCTTGGCCGCCTCGCGCGCGTCGAGGATGAACGGCAGCACCTCCCACTCCACCTTGATGGCGTCAAGCGCCTGCTTGCACACCTCCTCGTTCACGGCCACCACGACGGCGCCCACCTCGTCGCCCTCGAACTCGGCCTCGTCGCCCAGAAGCGGGCTGCCGCCGAACTCGAAGTACGCCGGACGGTATTTCGGCATGCTCGCCAGTTCCTCGTCCTCGTAGGTCAACACGAGCTTGACGCCCTCGATCTTCTCGGCGTCGGCGATGTCGAGGCTCTTCACCTTGGCATGGCCGTAGGGGCAGCGCAATGCCATCGCGGTCAGCGTGCCCTCCATCCACAGGTCGGTGGGGTACTTCGCCGCGCCCGACACCATGTCCCACGACTGGCGTCCCGGATGGTCCCAGGTGCCCACCACCTTGAAGTCGGTGCGGTCCTGGTTGGTGCCCTCGGGCTCCCACACGCTCGTCTCGCCCATCAGTTGCCTCCTTCGATCGCGGCGGCCGCTTCCTGGATCGCCTGCACGTGGCGCGAGTACGTGCCGCAGCGGCAGATGTTGCCCGCCAGCTCGGCGCGGATCTGCTCGTCGGTGGGCGCGCCGTACTTCTCGATGATGTACTTCGCCACGGTGAACTGGCCGGGCGTGCAGTAGCCGCACTGCGCGGCATCGTGCTTCGCGTACGCCTCCACGAGCGGGCGCCACTTCGCGTCGGCGGCGATGCCCTCCGACGTCTCGATGCGCTTGCCCTCGCACTCCACCGCGAGCGTCGTGCAGGACAGCGCGGGCACGCCGTCGACGAGCACCGTGCACGACCCGCAGGCCCCGCGGTCGCACATCTGCTTGGCGTTGCCGGTCAGGCCCACGGCCTTCAGCAGCGTCTCGCGCAGCGTCCAATGGGGCTCCACCTGCACCTTGACGTCCGTCCCGTTGATGGACAGCGCCGCGCACGTCGGCACGGCCGCCTGCGGGTGGGTCTCCTCGAAATGCTTCACGAGGGCGTCGTAGTCGGTGGTCTTCTGCCCGCACAGCGGGCAGGTGTACACGAAATCGGTGACGGTGATCGCCTCGGCATGAGCCTCGGCCGGAGCCCCCAGGATCGAGCCGATCCCGAGTCCCGCCGCCCCCGCCGCGAAGCCGGCGAACCCGCCGACCTTGAGAAAGTCACGGCGCGACACGTCGTTGCCCATGAGCCTCTCCTCCTTCTGTCGTTTCATACGTCCCTTGCAACCGGGCGCACGAGCGCATACCCCCCTCCTGCGCGCCTGGCCTTCCAACGATGACAAGGCTACCGGGCGGCAGGGGGAGGCGCCATTACGCGAAGGGGTAAGGAGCGGGGGTATATCGGGGGAAGTCGAGGCCGAGGGGGCGCGGGAGGCGCCGCCGAGCCGAGGGGGCGGGCAGGCGCCCCGGCGGCGCGCGGCGGCGGGGTGGGCTAGACGACGCCGGCGTCGCGCAGGAGGGCGACCGCCTGCATCTTGGAGTGCACGCCCAGCTTGCCGTAGATGTTCGCCAGGTGCTTTTTCACCGTCTCACGCGAGACGAACAGCTTGTCGGCCGCCTGGGCGATGGTCAGCCCCGCGGCGATGCAGCGCATCACGTCCGCCTCGCGCTCGGTGAGGCGCGAGGCCTCGCCCGCGTCGACGTCGGAATCCAGCAGGCCGCGCACGTAGCCCGCCAGCGCCGGATCCTCGGCGCGCGCGAGGAAGCGCTGCGCGGCGGGGCGCAGGAACGCGAGGTTCTCGGCCAGCGCGCTGTCGAGCCGCGAGGCTCGGGCGTGGCGCGCGGCGCGCTCGAAGTAGGCGTCCGCGCGACCGAGGCGCGCCACCTTCTCGGAGAACGCGCAGGCCACGGCCGAGGCGCGCACGTACACCGAGCGGTCTTCCTCGTCCGCCGCATCGGCGAAGGCGCACGCATCCTCGTAGCGGGCCACCATGTCGAGGCAGTACGCCAGCATGCCGCGGAACACGCCCGTGGTGCGGTTCTCGAACGGCAGCGCCGCCTCCTCGAGGGCGCGCGTGCGGAACGCCCGGCACCAGTCGAGCGCCATGGGATACGAGGGACCCGCCAGAACCGCGCCCTCCTCGTCCATCGCCATCGCCGCGAAGAACTCCTCGCGCGCGCCCGGCGCGCCCGTGCGGTAGCGGATCTTCGCCAGCAGCAGCGCCTCCTCGGCGGCGCTGCCCGGCACGACGCCCTCCGACGACACCACCAGGTAGGTCTCGTGCTCGCGCAGGGCCCGCTCGAGGTCGCCTTCCTCGTAGGAGCACAGCATGATGGACAGGTAGGCGTAGCCCAGCATGGGCTTGAAGCGGCGCTCCTGCTCGGGGTACAGCGCGAACGCGCGCTCGGCGTAATGGCGCGACTCCTGCACGTGGCCGAGGTTCGCGCAGATGCGCGACAGGTTGCAGAAGGCCGAGCTCGACAGGCACTTGTTGCCGTAGTCCAGCTGCATGGCCAGCGATTTCGCGAACGCCGCCTTCGCGCCCAGCAGGTCGAACGCCGCGCTGGACGACGCCTCCACCTGCAGCATCATGCTGCGCAGGTAGAACTCCTCCTGCGGCAGGTACTTCAGCGCCTGCGTCGCGAACTGGCGCATGCGGCCCCAATCGTTCTTGAACGACGCCATGAACGCCTTCTGCACGAGGCACAGCGCGAACAGGAAGTCCTCGTCGTCGTGCAGGCGCGCGATGGCGTTCTCTAGGTAGGCGTTGGCGCGCTCGGACTCGCCCTTCAGCGCGAACGGCATGGCCAGCACCGCGCACAGGAGCGGGCTCGCCATGATCTCGGCCTCGGGGAGGAACGACGCCCAGCGCAGCACGGTGTAGTGGCTGTCGCTCATGTACAGCCGCTTCCAGTTGTCCACGATGATCTGGCGCACGCGCGCGTGATCGCCCCGATCGGCCGCCACCTCCACCGCCGAGTCGAAGTAGCCGTGCTCCTCGAGCCACGCGCACGCGGCGGCTCCCAGCGCCCCGGCGTCGAGGTCGTCCATGCGGTCGAGGCGCTGATGGAGCAGGTCGGCCAGCAGCGGGTGGTAGCGGTACCAGTCCTCGCCTTCCTTGCGCTCGAACCGCTCGATGAACAGGCCGTTGCGCACGAGGTAGTCCACCTGCCCGGCCGCCTCCTCGCGCGACAGGCCCGTGATGCGCTCGGCCAGGGGCAGGCAGAACGACCCCACCACCGACGTGGCCGCGAGGAACCGCCGCCGCTCGGCGGGCAGCACGCTGAACACCTCCTCGAACAGGTAGTCGTTGATACTGACGCGGGCGCAGGCCAGGGCCTCGTCCACCTGCGTCCGCGACCCGTCGCCGCACAGCAGCGCCACGAGCCGGATGCCCGTTGCCCAGCCGGCCGTCGCCTCGTGCACGGCGCTCGCCTGCTCGGCCCCCAGGCGCATGCCCATGCCCGCGAGCAGCGCGCCCGTCTCGTCGGCGGACAGGCGCAGGTCGGCCTCGCCCACCTCGTTGAGCGCGCCCTCCACGCGCATCTTGGCGGTGGGGAACCTGAGCGCCTGGCGCGAGGTCACCACGAAGTGCGCGTTCGGCGGCAGGTGCTTCAGCAGGTAGTGCACGCTCTCGTGGACTCCTGCGTCCCCGTGCACCTCGTGGAAGTCCTCGAGCACGCACACGAAGTCACGCCCGTACTCGGCCATCTGGATGATGAGCGCGTCCAGCGCGGGGCGCAGCTTCGAGAACTCGTCGGGCAGGCGCACGTCGTCGAACGACTGGCAGATGCGCTCGTCGGCGCGGCGCAGCGCGGTGACGAGGTAGAGCCAGAAGCGGTCGAGCGCGGCATCCTCGGCGTCGAGCAGGTACCAGGCGCACGGCACGCCGTCCAGCGTGCGCAGCCACGACACCACCGCCGTGGTCTTGCCGAACCCCGCGGGCGACACCACCGCGGTCAGCGGGCACGAGATCGCCGCCGCGAGCTTCTCGGTGACCGCCGGGCGCTCCACCACGTGCGCGGCCCGCGACGGGACGATGATCTTCGACGGCAGCAGTACGATGTCGCGCATGCCGTCGGCCGGCTCGCTCTCGCCCATGTTCTCCCCCTTTTGCCCCGCCGCCTGCCGGCGGCGCCGTGCATCCCCTGGCAGCCTATTGTAGCAAACTCGCCCGCGGGCGTTCGAGCGCGGTCTCGAGCGCCCGCTTGAACACCGAGACCGGCAGGTCGACGCAGCCCCTGCGCGTGCGGCCCACCTCGAGGCCGCCCCACCAGCGCAGCACGTCGTCGCCCGTCAAGGCGGCGGCCTCGTCCGCCGACATGCCCGCCGCGCGCTCCATGAGCACGTCGGCGCTCGCCGTGCACAGCGAGCACGCGTAGCCGTCGAACGCCGCGCGGGCGACCGCCATGCCGCCGTCGCGGCGCTCGAGGGCCACGCGCACCTCGAGGGCGTCGCCGCAGAACGGGTTGTCGCCCGACGCCGCGCCGTCGTAGGCGCCCTCGAACCCCTTGCAGCGCGGGCGGCGGTACCGTTCCACGATGCGCTCGTCGTCGATGCGCACGGCCCTCACGCCCCCCGCTCGACGAGGCGCGCCGCGGCGCGCAGCAGCGCGTCCACGTCCTCGTCGCTCGAGTAGCCCGCGAAGCTGGCGCGCACGCTGGCCCGCGCGCCGAGGGCCGCATGGAGCGGCTTGGCGCAGTGATGGCCGGCGCGCACGAGCACGCCCTCGGCGTCGAGGGCCGCGCTCGCGTCGTGGGGGTGCACGCCGTCCACCGTGAAGCTCACGAGCGAGGCGCTGGCGGGCGACGTCCCGCCCAGCACGCGCACGCCCGGCAGCGCCGCGAGCCCGCGCTGCGCGCGGGAGGCCAGCGCGGCCACGTGGCGCCGGACCGCCTCCATGCCCGCTTCCTCCAGCATGCGCAGCGCCTCGTCCCAGGCGACGGCGGCGGCGATGGCGGGCGTGCCCGCCTCGAAGCCCTGCGGGCCCGGCGCGACCGCGTAGCCGCGGGCGTCCACCTGCGCCACCATGCCGCCGCCCCCGAGCGCGGGCCGCATGCCTTCGAGGGCGCGCGGCGAGCACGCGAGCGCGCCGATGCCGGTGAGCCCCAGCATCTTGTGCGCCGACAGCGCGTAGAAGTCGACGGGCAGGGCGGCGAGGTCCACCGCCTCGTGGCCGACGGCCTGCGCGCCGTCGAGCGCCGTGAAGGCCCCCGCCAGGCGCGCGTCGTCCAGGATGCGGGGCAGGTCGGGCTGCTCCCAGCCGACGACGTTCGACTGCTGCGCCAGCGCCACCAGCTTGGGGCCGCGCTCGGCGATGCGCTCCCACGCGGCGCGGTCGAGCCTGCCGTCCGTCCCGACGGGTATCCAGGCCACTTCCACGCCGCGGCGCTCGGCCAGCATCTGCCAGCACACGATGTTGGCGTGGTGGTTGTCCTCGGCCACGGCCACGACGTCGCCCGGCCCGAGCGCATGCTCCGCCCAGCACAGCGCCGCCAGGTTGAGCGACTCGGTGGCCCCGTGCGTGAACACGACGCGCGCCGCATCGTCCACGCCCAGGTGGGCCGCGAGGCGTTCGCGCGCGCACTCGTAGGCGTCGGTGGCCTCCTCGGCCAGCGTGTGCGCGCCGCGGTGGATGTTGGCGCAGCTCGTGTGCAAAAAGCGCGTCACGGCGTCGGTCACGCGCAGCGGCACGAGGGAGGTGGCCGCGCTGTCGAGGTACGCGAGCGGGCGCGCGCCGTCGCGCCCGATGCGGCGCTCGAGCACGGGGAACTGCGCGCGGTCGAGCGGCGGCGCGCCCGCCGGGCGCCTAGCGTCCACGGAGGATCGCCTCCTCGATGCGGGCGAGCTCGTCGGGCGTGTCCACGTCGTCGAGCACGCGCGCGTCCGCCGCCGGCACGGCGCGCACGGCAAGCTCCGGATGCGCGCGCAGCATCGAGCGCGCGCCCTCGTCGCCCTCCAGCTCCTCGAGCAAGGGGAAGCACGTCCGATCGAACAGGCACGGGTTGCCGCGGCGCTGCGCGCCCTGCGTGACGCAGGCATGGGCGCCGCCCGTCGCGTACGCGCGCAGCAGCGCGTCGAGGTGCGCCGCCTCCACGTAGGGCTGGTCGGCCACCATGACCAGCAGCAGGTCGTAGCCGCGGGCCGCGGCGAAGCGCGCCGCCGTGCGCACCGAGGTCGACTGCCCGCGCTCCCACGAGGGGTTGAACGCCTCGCGCGCGCCCAGCTCCTGCGCCGAGCGCGCGACGGCGTCGCGATGGGCGCCCGTCACCACGACCGTCTCCGCCGCGGCGCACCCGCGCGCGGCCCGCAGCGCCCGCTCGAGCAGCGTCGACCCCGCGAACGGCCGCGTCAGCTTGCACGTCCCCATGCGCGTCGACGCGCCCGCGGCCAGCACGGCCGTGCACGCGTTCGGAACCCGCTCCATCCGCTTCATACGCCCTCCTTCGTCTCGCCTCCACTCTAGCGCGAGGAGGCGGGCGGGCGCATTCCCCGAACGGGGTATTCCGCGGCGCGCGCGACGCTTCCCCTTCCCCCTCCCCCAAGGGGGTATGGTCGGGCGCGCCCGCGGGGAGTAGCGTTGCAGGCGTCGCCGGGAGCGACCGCGGAAGGGGTTGCCGAGAACCCGGGATCGTCGAGAGAGAGGCCGCGCATGCGCATGAGCAGCTGGACGCCGGACGTCATCCGGTTCATGGAGGACGCATCCTCCCACACCCCGTACTTCGACGAGATCGCCGCCGCCGTGCTGCGCCATGCCGGGTCGACCGCGCGCGTCTGCGACGCCGGGTGCGGCATGGGGCAGCTCGCGTTCGCGCTGGCCCCGCACGCGGGCCGCGTCGACGCCGTCGACCGCTCGCCCCGCGCGATCGCCTACGTGCGGGCGCAGGCGGAGGCGCGGGGGCTGCGCACCGTGCGCCCGCAGAGGGCGGACGTCGCCTCGCTGTGCCCCGCCGAGCCCTACGACCTCATGGTGTTCAGCCTGTCCGCCTCGCTCGAGGACGCCTGGGCGGCCGCGCGCGGCCGCTGCCGCGGCACGCTCGTCGTCATCAACAAGATGCACGGCGCGCCGCCCGACCCCGACGCGCGGCGCCCGCGCGTGCACGGCCTCGAGCGCAGCCTGCGCGGCTTGCGCGCGCTCGGCGTCCCCTGCGCCGGCGAAGCGCTCGACCTCGAGTTCGGCCAGCCCTTCCGCTCGCTCGAGGACGCGGCCGCCTACTGCGCCCTCTTCCGCACGCGCGACTTCCCCGCCGGCCCCGCGCCCGCCGACCTCGCCCGACTGCTCGACGAGACGGGCGACGAGCGCTTCCCGTACTACCTGCCCGTGCGCCGCCGCCTCGCCCTCGTCGCCCTCGACCTGGGCGCCGAGCGCGCCGAGCCCTCCCGCACCGCGCTCACGGCGTGAGGCGGGCGCTCCGCCAGGCGGGCGTTATCGGCGCAACTGGACGGCGAAGGCCGTTTGCAGCAGGCCGATGACGAGGTAGCCCGCCGCCAGGGCGTTGCGGAAGAGCAGCAGCTCGGCCGCGCACCATACGACGAGGAACGCCCCGGCGACGAATCCGGCAGCCGCCACTGCGCGGGGCGGGCGGCCCAAGCACGCGAGCGCTGCCGCCGCCGCGCTCGCAACGCCGTTCGCCAGCATCGGAGCCAGCCTCGACCAGGACATCCCGTCCGTGGGCCCGAGCAGCATGAGCACGCTGGCCGCGAGCGCGCACGCCGCGCCCACGGCGCAGATGGCCACGAGGACGCGGTACGTCCCCTTGTCGCACGCGCACTCCGACGCCCCGCGCGCCCTCGCTCCCGTTCCCGCTTCCATCCGCATAGCCGCCGCCTTCCTCGCATCGTTTCCCCGCAGGATACCGATGCCGGGGCGGTTGCGCCAGAAGCCAGGGGTTGCGTTTCCCCCGCAACCGGAACGCGCGCCCGCAACCGGGCCGCGCGGCGGGGTGCAGGCCGAGCGATTCCCGAGCCCCGGCCGCGGAGCCCCATCGCTCGACCGGGACGCGATCCTGCGAGGGCACGCGAATCGCCGAGTTCCAAGCAATTTTGTCGTTTTGCGAACGTTCACGGCGCAAAATGCGGGAACGCCCGAACAGGTAGCTGCAAAACCGCAGGTCGGACGATCGCCGTCCGAACATGCAGGTCGATCGGGCACGTTTTCCCACTCCAAACGTTCGCAAAACGACAAAATTGCTTGGGAACGACGATTTCCCGCGCCTCATCCTCGGCAACGACGACGCGCGTCTCGCAACCGGGCCGCACGGCGGGGCGCCCGACCCTTAGCGGCCCGGAAGGTCGAGCGCCCCGTAGAGCCCGCGCGGGACGCAGTCGAGCCAGAAGGCGACGTACTCGTCCACGCCGCCGAAGTCGTTGGGCTTGATCCAGTAGCGGATGAGCTCGGGAACGAGGTTGGAGTACACGACGGCCTCGAGGCGCAGCGCCGGCGTGAGCCCCCTCCCGTCGCGCCGCTCGAGCGTCTCCTCGATCGCCGCGACCCTGCGCGCGTTCAGCGGCCAGTAGTAGCTTCCCCGCTTCTGCACGAGGTCCTCGTAGTCGACCAGGAAGAACGCGCGCTCCTGCTCCACCAGCTCGAGGCAGGCCTTGACGCCCTCCCGCCAGCCGAGGTCCCGCCCGATCCGGTACAGAGACACCGAGAAGCAGAAGTCGAGGTACCAGTACATGATGTCGTACTTCGAGTCGAACAGCGTGTAGAACTTCTTGCGGGAGATGCCGCACGCCGCGCAGACGGCGCTCACCGTCATGCTGTCGAGCGGCCGGTCAACCGCGTGCAAAACCGCGATCTTGTCCTGGAAATCGGCCGGCACGTCGGCCAACGGTATCTGCATGGGCGTCCCCTCCCCGATCTCGGCCGCACCCCTCGGCCTTCGCCGCCCATTTTGCAGAACGGGGCGGCCCCGTGTCAAGGCGTCAAGGGAACAAACGGCCCGATCTGTTTCCGCGGCGACCCCTCCTCCGCGTCCCCGTTCCTTGGCGGGCCCCCGCCGCCCACCCTACCATGGAGCCGTCGACATTCGCCAACGCAAGGAGGGAAAACATGAGCACGACGAACCGAGAAGACCGCACGCCAACCGGCCGCGCCCTGTCGAGGCGCAGCTTCCTGAAGGGGCTGGGCATCGTCGGGGCCGCCGGCGCGGCGAGCGCCGCGCTGCCCGGATGCGCCGCCAGCCCGTCGTCCAAGGCGGACGCGGAGAAGGCGGCCGCCCCGACGGACGCCGCGACCCAGCGCCTGCTCGAGCGCGGCGTGGCCGGGGCGTCGCTGCCCGACGCGGCCCCCATCGCGCCGGTCGAGCCGCCCGAGACGTGGGACGAGGAGGCCGACGTCATCGTCGTGGGCATGAGCGGCGGCGGGCTCGTGACGGCCGGATACCTCGCCGAGCAGGGGCTCACGGTCATCGGCATCGAGAAGCAGTCGTCCGTGGGCGGGTCGTGCCGCCACGCCTGCTCGTTCGTCAACCCGTTCGGCGGCGCGAAATCGCAGCTGGAAGCCGGGTTCGAGGGCATCTGCAAGGGGGACAAGAAGGCCGGGATGCGCCGCTACCAGTCCGATTGCGGCTACTCGGTGGACGACTCCCTCATGAGCACGATGTTCGATTACGGCGGGGAGGCGTGCGACTGGGTGGTGGAGCAGCCGGGCATGAACCTCGTGTGCCTGGGGAACCGCTGGCACGACAAGGACGTCGTCGAGGGCAAGCAGAACCGCGTCCTCGGCTTCACCAACCCCATCGACACGCTGGAGAAGAACGCGCGGGCCGCGGGAGCCGCCATCGAGCTGAACACCGCCGCCGAGACGCTCGTGCTCGACGACGGCCGCGTCGTGGGGCTGCGCGTGTCGGGCCAGGAGGGCACGAAGCACCTGAAGGCCTCGAAGGGCGTGATCTTCCTGGCCGGCGGCATCGGCATGAACAAGGACCTCATCAAGGCGTACCTGCCGAGCGCCGCCGAGGGCGCGGTGCAGGGCGGCCCCATGCCCTACCACACCGGCGAGACGTTCCGCATGGGCCTCGGCGCGGGCGCCGACTTCTCCGGCTACGACTCCTGGTGCTGCTGGGAGTCGGGCATCGACGAGAGCATCGCGGGCGGCGACGGCCAGTTCTGGCACTACTTCTGGCACGGCGAGCGCCAGCTGTTCCACAACCCGTGGCTCATCATCGACCGAACCGGCACGCGCCAGCCCTACTACGCGCTCACCCGCGAGGAGTACGCGCCGCTCAACCCCGGCGGCGGCATGGGCGACCTCACCAACTCCACCCGGTGGATGTCCGCCGTGGGGCACCACGTGTACAACATCTGCGATTCGAAGTTCCCCGAGGAGATCTTCAAGAAGAACACCACGCCGGAGGCGACGCACGACAAGTGCCGCATCCCCCTCACCGACCCGAGCGTGCTCGTGGACAACGCCGGCCTCGTCTCGGCCGACTGGCTCTCCGAGGTGGACGACGCCGTCGCGCGCGGCGCCGTGAAGAAGGCCGACACCCTCGACGAGCTCGCCGAGATGCTGCTGCTCGACCCCGACGTCGTCAAGGGCGCCGTGGAACGCTACAACGAGCTGTGCGCGAAGGGCGAGGACGACGAGCTGGCGTTCCCTTACGACCCGTCGTGGCTGAGCCCCCTCGACACGCCGCCGTACTACGCCGCCATCATCGGCGGGCAGATCGGCAAGACGCTCTGCGGCCTGCGCGTCAACGGCGACTTCCAGGTGATCGACGAGAAGGGCGCGGCCATCCCGGGGCTGTACGCCGGGTACTCCACGGCGGGCGGCTTCATCGGCGACGGCACCGCCGGCGGATTCTGGAACGGCACCATGTACGGCGGCGTGGGCAGCTCGCTGGTCACCGGCTACATCGCCGCCAAGAAGCTCGCCGAGCTGGAGTAGCGCCGCGGGCGATCGGGGCGGGCGCGACGCGCGCCCCGATCGCCGCGTAAGCCCCTCGCCGCGAGGCGGCGCTTACGCGTTGCGGCGCCTCGCCGCCGCGAGGGCCGCCGCTCCCGCGGCGAGGCCGAGCAGGGCCGCCGGCGCCGCGGGAACCCCGTCGCCGGTGGCGGCGAGCGCGGCAGGGGCCGCGGGCTTCGCGGGCAGCGGCGCGGGCTGCTGCGGCTCGGGATCGGGCTGCGGCAGCGGCGCGGGCTTCTCGGCTTCCGCGACGGCCTTTTCGAAGTCCGCGAGCGCGGCGACGCTGACCGGCGACACGAACGCATCGCTGCGATACGCGTCCGGCACGGCCGCGTAGAGCGCCTGCGCCGCATCGAGCGCCGTGCGGGCGCCCGCATCGGTCGGCTTCGGCAACGCGGCCACGGCGGCCTCGAACGCGTCGATGGCGGCCAGGGCGGCGGTCCGCTCCTCGAGCGTCGCCCGCTCCCCCTCGCTCAGCAGGTGCAGCTGGTTCGCCAGCCGGGGGTCGGCCGCGAGGCGGGCGCGCAGCTCGTCGGCGGCGCGCAGGTCGACGGCGTCCTGCGGCGCTGCGCCCAGCGCCGCGCGCAGGTCGGCCAGCAGCGCGACCGCCGGGTCGTCGGCCGCCGCCAGCTTGAGGGCGGAGCCGTCGAACACGGCCCCTGCGGCGTCCTCGCGCCCGACGAGCGGAAAGAGGTTCGCGTTGGAGGCGTCGAGCCCCGAGACGAAGGCCTCGCCGACGGCCATCGACTCAGACGTCTGCGTCGCGATCGGCTCGCCGCGATAAGGCGCAGGGGCCGACGCGCCGTCGTTGGCCGTCACCGAGGCGCCCGAAGCGCAGAGCAGCCCGCACGAACCGCTTCCATCCGCAAGCTTTCCGGAAAGCGTCGGAGAACCTGAGAGGTTGAGACGCGCCCCCGACTCGACACGCACGGCTTGCGCCACCTGAGCAGTCAGCGTGCCGCCGCTGATCGACGCACGCAGGTTGCCTTGTCGCCCATCGAGGTACAATGCACCGGCCGACCCGGCCGACGCCGTAACGGAGCCGCCGGACATGCTCACCGTGCCGTCCCATGCACCAATCGCCAAATCACCCGACGACGTAACGGAGCCGCCCGTCATCGTCAACGAACACGAGTAATCCACCTGCACCGCCCAGCTTGCGCCCGAGTCTATCGCGCCGCCCTCGATCGACAGCGCAGCCGCATCGCTGCCGTCGGGCGTATACCCCAGCATGAAGAGCGCGTACCCCTTTCCCGGCCCGTTCACCAGCGCGCCCCCGGAACCGGAATCCTTCACGGTCATACGAGCCGTATCGCTCAATATGAAGGTGACCGGCCGCTCCGCCGTGGCCGTATGCCCGTTCAAGTCCAACGTGACCGATGCGGCCTCGTCGAATATGAATGCGCCGACGTTGCTACCGAAACGATCCATGCCTTTGAAACGCGTGTCTTCGAGCAAGGTGATCGTGCACGCGTCCTCCTGCCATGTCTCCGCCTCCCGCAGGCAGTAGTCGAGCGTGCCGACGACAGACGTTCCGTTGCCGAAATCAGCTCTCGCCGCCGGCTCATCGGACAAGGTAGCGATGCCGTAATCGGCCGCGGCCTCCCGAGACGCGGCCCCCGGCGCCACCCGCTCCGCAGCGAGCGCGCCGTCTTCCGCATCCGCCCACGCCGCCTGCGCGCCCGCCAGGGCCAGCGCAGCCGCCATGGCCGCCGCCAGCGCCAACCGGCGCGCGCGGCGCCCCTCCACCGTTCCGACCGTCACCATACGCGTTCGCTCCTCGTCTCGTCCGGACCCCCACCCCCGCCCGAAAAGGAAAGCACCTGCGCAGGCCCGACGGCCCCTCGTGCAGATGCTTCGTTTCGGTGGCGGGGATATTCGATTCAGCCCAGTGTAGCGAAGCGGCCTTTCCCCGTCTCCCGTTTCGCGGAACCGGGCGCCTGCGCGTCGAAACCGGCGCCGCGACGAGGCCCGCCGGAGCGCGGGACGCCTCGGACGGCGCTTCTTCGAACGATGCGCCCTCGAACGGCGCTCCCTCAAGACGCCCCCCCCCTGCACGCAGAAGGGCCCGCAGCGCGTGCTGCGGGCCCATCGATCATGCACGTGAGAAGCGGTCGGCTACTTGTCGCGGCCGGCGTCCATCTTCTCGGCCAGGGCGGCCTGGCCGGCGGCCAGACGGGCCAGCGGCACGCGGTACGGGGAGCAGCTGACGTAATCGAGGCCGATCGTGTGGAACATCTTCACGGAGTCGGGGTCGCCGCCGTGCTCGCCGCAGACGCCGCAGACGAGGTCGGGGTTGCCCTTGTGGCCCAGCTCGACGCCCATCTCCACGAGCTTCGCCACGCCGGGATCGATGGTGGCGAAGGGGTTGTAGGGCAGCAGGCGCTCGGCCAGGTACTGCGGGACGAACTCGGCCTCCACGTCGTCGCGGCTGAAGCCGAACGTCGTCTGGGTCAGGTCGTTCGTGCCGAAGCTGAAGAAGTCGGCCACCGAGCCGATCTCGTCGGCCGTGACGGCCGCGCGCGGCAGCTCGATCATCGTGCCCACGGGGATGTCGAGCTCGACGCCCTGCTCGGCGGCGACCTCGGCGATGGTGTCCTCGGCAACCTTGCGCAGCTTCTCGAGCTCGGCCACCACGGACACGAGCGGGATCATGACCTCGGGCTTCGGATCGAGGCCCTCCTTCTTGAGCTCGGCGCAGGCCGTCGCGATGGCGCGCACCTGCATCACCGGCAGGATGGGGTACACGATGCCGAGGCGGCAGCCGCGCAGGCCCAGCATCGGGTTCGACTCGCTCATGCCGTCGATCTGCTCCATGAGCATGCGCTTCTCGGCGATGAGGGCCTTGTCGCCGCCCGTGGCCTCCAGCTTGGCGATCTCCACGTCGAGGGCGCGGGGGCTCTCGAGGAACTCGTGCAGCGGCGGGTCGAGCAGGCGCACGATGACCGGCAGGCCGTCCATGGCGCGGAACATGCCGAGGAAGTCGCCCGTCTGGGCCTCCAGCAGCTCGTTCACGGCCTTCTCGCGCACGGCCGGGTCCTCGTTGAGGATGAAGGTCTGGATGATCTGCTTGCGGTCGCCCAGGAACATGTGCTCGGTGCGGCACAGGCCGATGCCCTCGGCGCCGAAGCCGCGGGACAGCTCGGCGTCCTCGGGGTTGTCGGCGTTGGCGCGCACGCCCAGCTTGCGGAACTCGTCGGCCCACTCGAGGATGGTGTCGAGGTCGCCCGTCATCTCGGGCAGCACGAGCTCGACCGCGCCCAGCACCACGGAGCCGGTGGTGCCGTCGATGGAGATCATGTCGCCTTCCTTGATGACGATGTCGGTGCCCACGACGCTGGCCTGCTTCTTCTCGGCGTCGATGCGCAGCGCCTCGACGCCGCAGACGCACGGGGCGCCCATGCCGCGGGCGATGACGGCCGCGTGCGACGTCTTGCCGCCGTGCGAGGTGAGGATGCCCTCGGCGGCGATCATGCCGGCGAGGTCGTCGGGGTTCGTCTCCCAGCGCACGAGCACGCACTTGCGGCCCGCTTCGGCCACATCGACGGCGTCGGCGGCGGAGAACACGGCCTCGCCCACGGCGGCGCCGGGGGACGCGTTCAGGCCCTTGGCCACCACGTCGTAGGAGGCGTTCTTGTCGAACTGCGGGTGCAGCAGCTGGTCGAGCTGCTCGGGGTCGACGCGCATGACGGCCTCCTCCTTCGAGATGAGGCCCTCCTTCTCCATCTCGATGGCGATGTGCAGCGCGGCGGCCGCGGTGCGCTTGCCCACGCGGGTCTGCAGCATCCACAGCTTGCCCTGCTCGATGGTGAACTCGATGTCGCACATGTCGCGGAAGTGGTTCTCGAGGGTGACGAACACCTCTTCGAGCTCGCGACCGGCCTCCTCGAGGCCCTCGACGTTCTTGAGGTCGGCGATGGGGCTCGTGTTGCGGATGCCGGCCACGACGTCCTCGCCCTGGGCGTTCACCAGGTAGTCGCCGTAGAACTCCTTCTCGCCGTTGGCGGGGTTGCGCGTGAACGCGACGCCGGTGGCCGACGTGTTGCCCTTGTTGCCGAACACCATGGACTGCACGTTGACGGCGGTGCCCAGGTCGTCGGCGATCTTGTTCTGCTTGCGGTACAGCGTGGCGCGCGGGTTGTTCCAGCTGCCGAACACGGCCTCGATGGCCAGCTGCAGCTGCACGCTCGGATCCTGCGGGAACTGCACGGTGCCGTCCACCACGAGGCTCGGGTACGCCTCGGCGTCGACGTTCTCGGCGAAGATCTGCTTGAACTCGCTCACGAGCTCCTGCAGGTCCTCGGCGGTGAGGTCGGTGTCGGACGCGACGCCGCGGGCGTGCTTCATGGCCGTGATGGCGTTCTCGAACAGGTCGCCGTCGAGGTTCATCACCACGTTGGAGAACATCTGGATGAAGCGGCGGTAGGAGTCCCAGGCGAAGCGCGGGTTCTCGGTCTGCTTGATGAGGCCGTTGATGGACTGGTCGTTGAGGCCGAGGTTCAGCACGGTGTCCATCATGCCCGGCATGGACATGGGGGCGCCGGAGCGGACGGACACGAGCAGCGGGTCCTCCGCGTCGCCGATCTTCTTGCCGATGCGGGCCTCGAGATCGTCGCGGTACTCCTGGATGGTGTCGAGCGCGCCCTCGGGCCACGTGTTGTCCGCATTGGCGTACTCCATGCAGGTCTGGCACGTGATGGTGAATCCGGGAGGCACCGGCAGCCCGATGTTGGCCATCTCGGCGAGGTTCGCGCCCTTGCCGCCGAGGATCGCCTTCATGTTCGTGTTGCCCTCAGTTACGTTGTTGCCCTGCGCGTCTTTGCCGAACGCATACACTCGCTTGACTTCTTCAGTCACCTTTTTCTCCTTAACCCGACGTACCGACTTTACAAAACTTGGGAACCTTGGTCTCAGGCTGAGCCTATCATATCAGCTGATGGAGGATGAGCCCGCTCATAGTAGCGCAAAATTTCCTGCGCCGTTTCCTCAACGGCACGATTTTCGGTGTGAATGACAATACAGCCCAGTTTGCGCATGAGCGCACGGGCGTCCTCGAGATCCTGGTACACGTACTCGGGGTCGGCGTAGCGCGACGCGACGGCGCTCGCCCGCCCCAGGCGGCGCTGGCGGATGCCGATGAGCACCTCGGGCGTCGTCATCAACCCGAACAGCCGCGTGCGGTCGATCTGGGCGAGCTCGGCGGGCGGTTCGGTGGTGGGATCGAGCGGGATGTTCGCCACCTTGTAGCCCTGCTGCGACAGGTAGATGGACGTGGGCGTCTTCGACGAGCGCGACACGCCCAGCAGCACGATGTCGGCCTGGTGCAGCTCCTGCGGGTTGCGGCCGTCGTCGTGGGCGATGGTGAACTCGATGGCCTCGATGCGGCGGAAGTAGTACTGGTCGGCCACGTGGAGGCCGCCCGGCTTCGTGGAGGGCTCGCGGCCCGTCATGCGCGCGATGGCGCCGATGGCGTCGGTGACGAGGTCGACGGCCACGATGTCGGCGCGGCCGGCGGCGTAGTCGGCGAACTGCTGCGACAGGGCGCGGTCCACGAGCGTGTAGAACACGAGCATGCGCCCGTCGCCGGTGTTGCGCTTGTGCACGGCGCTGTGCTCGTCGATGAACTCTTTGATCTCCTCGAAGGTGCGCACCTTCGGCAGCACCTCGATGACGGGGTTCGTGACGCCGAACTGGGCGGCGGCCGCGCGGGCCACCGCCTGGGCCGTCAGGCCCACCGAGTCGCTGATCACGTGGATCGTGGGCAACTCGGTGGAGCTTCCGTAGGCGATGAATTCGTCCATGGCTACTTGGCGCCCTTGGCCATCTTGCCGAAGTCCGCCACGTGGGCGAACACGGCGACGAAACGGTTGAGCAGGCGCAGGCGGTTCTCGCGCAGGGCGCGGTCCTCGTCCATGATGAGCACGTCCTCGAAGAACGCGTCGATGGGCGCGCGCAGGGCGGCGAGCGCCGCGAGGGCGGCCGCGTAGTCGTCGGAGGCGAGGGCGCCCTCCACGCGCGCCGCCGCCTCGTCGGTGGCGGCGAGCAGCGCGCGCTCGGCGTCGGCCGCCAGCGCCTCGTCCACCTCGACGCCCAGGGCGGCGTCGCGCAGGTTGTTCGCGCGGGCGTAGGCCGTGGCCAGGTCGGCGAACGTGTCGGGGTCGTCCACGCGGGCGGCCTCGAGGGCGCGGGTGCGGGCGATGATCTGCGCCGGCTCCTCCACGCCCGTGGCCAGCACGGCCTCCACGGCGTCGGGGGCGCAGCCGCCGTCGCGCAGCATGACCTTCGTGCGCGTCACGAAGAAGTCGGCCACCTCGGCGCGGATCGCGTCGCGGTCGTAATCGATGCCGGCGTTCTCGTAGGTGCCGAGCGCCGCGTCGATCGCCGCGGCCAGCGACACGGGCAGGCCCGCTTCCAGCATGGCCACGATGCCGATGGCGCTGCGGCGCAGGGCGAACGGGTCGGACGAACCGGTGGGGCCCTGGCCCGCGGCGAACAGGCCGCAGATGGTGTCCAGCTTGTCGGCCATGGCCACGATCCGGCCCACGTCGGACGCGGGCGGCTCGTCGCCGGAGAAGCGCGGGCGGTAGTGGTCGGCGATAGCGCGCGCCACCTGGTCGTTCTCGCCGCAGGCGGCAGCGTAGTACGAGCCCATCACGCCCTGGACGCTCGTGAACTCCACGACGGCGTTCGTCACGAGGTCGGCCTTCGCCAGGTACGCGGCGCGCTCGGCGTCGGCGGCGTCGGCGGCGTCCAGCCGCGCGTCGGCGGCCAGGTGCTTCGCCAGCGCCACGATGCGGTCGGCCTTCTCCTTCATCGTGCCGAGGGCCTCCTGGAACACCACCTCGTCCAAGCGCTCGACGTACGTCTCCAGCGGGTGCTTGAGGTCCTCCTCGTAGAAGAACTTCGCGTCGGACAGGCGGGCGCGCACCACGCGCTCGTTGCCGTCGATGATGGTGTCGGCGTGCGCCGGGTCGCCGTTGGTCACGACGATGAAGTTGTTGGTGAGCGCGCCCGCCTCGTCGTACAGCGGGAAGTAGCGCTGGTGCATGAGCATGGCGTCGACGATGATCTCCTCGGGGACGCGCAGGAACTCCTCGTCGAAGGCGCCCACGAGCACGGTGGGCTGCTCGCAGAGGTTCGTGACCTCCAGCAGCGTCTTCTCGGGCAGCTCGGCGCGCGCGCCCGTCCGCCGCTCGGCCTCGGCCACGCCGGCGCGGATGACGGCCTCGCGGGCCCGCTCGCTCGTCACCACGTGCGCGGCCTCCACGACGCCCAGCAGATCGGCGGCCGTAGGCACCTCGTGGGGGCCGGGGGCCAGGAAGCGGTGGCCGCGCGTGAGGTTGCCGGCCTCGAGGCCCGCGAACCGCACGGGGATCACGCGCTCGTCCAGCAGCGCCACGAGCCAGCGCACCGGGCGCGAGAAGTACTCGCTCGTGGTGCCCCAGCGGCACGACTTCGGCCACGAGATGCCGGTGATCACGCCTTCCAGCACGCCGGGCAGCAGCTCGGCCACGTCGCGCGCGGCGATGCTGCGGGTGGCGAACACGTACTCCACGCCGCCTTCCTCGCGGCGCTCGAGCGCGTCGACCTCGACGCCCTTGCCGCGCGCGAAGCCGAGGGCGGCCTTCGTCGGGTTGCCGTCCGCGTCGAACGCGATCTTGGCGGAGGGGCCGCGGAACACCTCTTCGAGGGCCGCGGTCTCGTCGGCCACGTCGGCCACGAGCGCGATGAGGCGCCGCGGCGTGGTGTAGACCTCCACGGCGCCGTGCGGGATGCGCACCTGGTCGAGCGCCTCGCACACGAGCTTCTCCAGCTGCTGGGTTGCGCGGTGCAGGTCGAACGCCGGGATCTCCTCGGTGCCGATCTCGAACGCGAGCGTATGCAGGCTACTCACGGCCGGCCTCCTTCCCCGCTTCGGACTTCGGCGCTTGCGCGCCGTCCTCCGCCGCGGCGTTCTCCTCGGCGGGCTTGATGCCCACCACGTGCTCCATGTACGAGGCGCACACCGCCTTGGCGATGGTGCGCACGCGCAGGATGTAGGCCATGCGCTCGGTGGCGGAGATCACGCCGCGCGCGTCGAGCAGGTTGAAGGCGTGGCAGCACTTGAGCACGCTGTCGTAGGCCGGCAGCGGCAGGTTGGCCTCCAGCGTGCGCAGGCACTCGGCCTCGCGGTCGTTGAACTCCTGGAACAGGAAGTCGGTGTCGGCCACCTCGAAGTTGTAGCGCGAGTACTGGCGCTCGTTCTCGAGGTACACGTCGCCGTAGGTGAAGTTCACGCCGTCGGCGCCGCGGCTCCACACGATGTCGAACATGCTGTCGACGCCCTGGATGTACATCGTCAGGCGCTCGAGGCCGTAGGCGATCTCCACGGGCACGGGGTTGCACTCGAAGCCGCCCACCTGCTGGAAGTAGGTGAACTGCGTCACCTCCATGCCGTCGATCCACACCTCCCAGCCGAGGCCCCACGCGCCGAGCGTCGGGCTCTCCCAGTCGTCCTCGACGAAGCGCACGTCGTGCGCGTCCACGTCGATGCCGATGGCGCGCAGGGATCCCAGGTACAGCTCTTGGATGTTGTCGGGCGAGGGCTTCATGAGCACCTGGAACTGGAAGTAGTGCTGGGTGCGGTTCGGGTTCTCGCCGTAGCGGCCGTCCGTCGGGCGGCGGCTGCCCTGCACGTAGCAGGTGCGCCACGTGTCGGGGCCCAGCGAGCGCAGCGTGGTAGCCGGGGCGTTCGTGCCGGCGCCCACCTCGTTGTCGTAGGGCTGCAGCACGACGCACCCCTGGTCCCCCCAGTAGCGCTGGAGGTTCATGATGACGTCCTGGAACGTCGGCGGGAGCTGGCTTGCGGCCCCCTGCTCCGCGGCGGCGGATGCATGTTCGGTTGACATGGTTCTCCTTGTCTCGATCAAACCCGTACCCCTCGACCGAATGAGCTAGTCGAGCAGGCTGAAATCGTTGAGCGGCCAGTACACGAGCGCCCCCCTGCCCGTCACCGAGGAGACGGGTATGGCGCCGAAGAATCGAGAGTCTTGGGAGTTCGTGCGGTTGTCGCCCATCATCCACAGGTACCCCTCGGGCACCGTGTAGGGGTAGGTGACGTCGCTGGCCAGCGTGTAGCTGGGCTTCCCGTCGGTGTAGGGCTCGGACAGCGCCACGCCGTCCACGTACACGAGGCCGTCCTCGTCGTTGATGTCCACCGTCTGCCCGCCCACGGCGATGCAGCGCTTGATGAGCACGCGGCCGGGGATCTCGGGGTCCTGGAACGTGACGATGTCGCCCGGCTCGGGGTCGCGGAAGTAGTAGCTCACCTTCTCGGAGAACACCATGTCCCCCACCATGATGGTCTCCTCCATGGAGCCCGAGGGTATCTCGTAGGCCTGGAACACGTACGTGCGCAGCACCCACGACAGCCCGAATACGAAGGCCACCATGACCAGCAGGCTGACGAAGGTTCTGAGTATGCCCGGGCTCTGGCGGTCGGCGTGCTGTCCGGAATCCATGAAGTCTGTCTATCCTTTCGAAGCGGGCGCGTGGCGCCCGAATGAGATCACGAGCGTATATGATAGCGCGTCTGCACAACGCGTTCGGCGCGTTCGACAAAGTTTGCAGAAATTCCCGATCATCGGGCGAAAGACGAAAACCGCCGGCGCATCGCAGGCGTCGGCGGTTTCCAGCATCGGCTCGGGAGGGCTCGAGCGGCGCCGCGCGGCGCTCGCCCGCTCAGCGTCGCGCGGGGAAGCTGATCGCGCGGGCCGGGCAGTTGACCGCGCAGTCGCGGCACTTCGAGCAATCGTGCAGGCCCTCCTCGAAATGGGGGTCCAGGCCCTCAGGGCACAGATCGGCGCAGACCGTGCAGTCGACGCCCTTGCCGCGCAGGCACTTCCCCCCGTCCACCTTCGGGCGGAACAGGCGGTTGGGCCTGCTGAGCAGCGAGACCAAGGCCCCCAAGGGGCAGAACCGGGAGCACCACTTCCGCAGCACGGTCAACTCGAGGACGAGGAGCAAGGGGAACGCCACGACGCCCCACGACAGCGTTTGGATGCCGAACAGCTGCACGAGCGCGATGATGCTGGCGAACGTCAGGCCGATGGGGCACACGAGGCAGAACACCGGGAACCCGAACACGGCGGCGCTCAGCAGCGTGCCGCCCAGCACGATATGGCGCGAGTCGAGCGCGGCGCGGGGCTCCTTCGAGCAGCTCGCGCACGCGCCGCAGCTCCGGGCGCGGCGCGGGGCGGGCCGCACCACCCCGAGCCCCACCGCCTCGCTGCCGTCCTCCCGCCTCGTCTTCGTCGACGCGATGCGCGGGACGTTGCGCACGACGGCGTCGAAGCAGGAGCGGATGCTCGGCACCGGGCACACCCACGAGCAGAAGAACTTGCCCAGCACGATCGCCGCCACGACGACGATGAGCAGGAACGCGAGCGCCTGCGGGATGAGCAGCTTCGCCGCCACCATCGACTCCAACGCCCCGAGCGGGCAGATCGAGGCGATGGACTCCCAGCCGAACGACGAGAGCGCGCCCGTGCCGCCCACGTTGAGCACGATGGCCGCGCAGGCGGCCAGGAAGACGGCCCCCACCGCCACGCGGCGCGCGAGGGGCTTCTTCACCGGGCGCTCGTGCAGCGCGTCGTCCGCCGGCGCGGCCTCGGGCGCCGCGGCCGGCGCAGCGGCATCCGGCGCCTGCTCCAAGCCGAACGCCGCCTCTTCCGGATCGGCCGCGATGCCGTTCGCATCGACCATGATCGACCCCCTTCCTCGCGGCGTCACGCCTCTGCGTCCGCCGCGCGTCGTACGATATTGATGCCGCGCGGAAGTGCGCCGGTCTGCCGGTAGTAGGCCAGCGAGCTCGCATAGGACGCCTCGCCCGCCTCGGCCCGCTCCTGCAGCGTGGCCACGCCCACGAGCTGGCGGTACGACGCGCTCGGGCACACGGCCTCGCACTTGCCGCAGCCGTTGCACTTCTCGGCCAGCACCTCGGGACGCTGCTCGTCGTTCATGACGACGGCCTCGTAGGGGCAGGCGTCCACGCACAGGCGGCATCCTGTGGGCGTCTGTCCCAGCTGCGGGAAGTTGATGCAGTACACCGGGTCGATCACCGCCTCGCCGATGCGCTCCCGGCTCTCGTCGAAGGCCTGCAGCGCGCCGGTCGGGCAGTTCGCGATGCACCGCTTGGTCTGCCCGCCCACGTGCTCCGGGTCGCAGAAGTTGCAGTACCCGACGTCCGCCTCGTGGTACTCCGTCGTTCCCAGCGTGCGCTCGAGGGCGTGGTTGCGGAAGTTGAGCCGGGGCGTGCGCACGTTCAGCAGCCCGTCCTCCACGCCCGTGCTCTCGATGGCGCGCATCGGACAGGCCTGCCGGCAGCGGTCGCAGCGGATGCAGGCGCTCAGCAGGCGGTCTTCGTCCTGCCCGCCGGGAGGCCGCAGGAACCGCCGCTCGGTGGCCCACGCGTAGCGCCCCGCGCCGCCCAGCCCCAGCAGCGCCGCCGCGGCCACGCCGCCCGCGATGAGCGAGCGGCGCGAGATCACCGGGCCGTTCATGCTCACCGCACCTCGGCCTCGAGGTCCTGCAACGTGCGCAGGTCGAGCTCGAGGTAGCCCTGCGTGATCTTCAGCACCCCGCGGTAGAACCTCGTCTGCAGCATGGCCAGGGCCAGCTCCATGAACTGCGGGAACCACGTCAGGATGTGCTCCTCGATGAAGCGCCGGGAACGGTCGAGCTTCCGCAGGGCCTCGTCGGGCTCGCCCGCCCGCAGATGGCGCGCCGCCTCCTCGGAGAGCACCGCCAGAAACTCCAGCTCGAAGGACAGATGGCTCTCCGGCATGCCGCTGTTGTCGGCGAGGCGCAGGCACTGCTCCCCGTAAACGCGGCTCACCTCGTTGCGCGGCGCGCCGTAGGTGAGCCCCGCATCGTCCAGGAACACCGAGGCGTTCGGCACGCAGTAGCGCCCCTTGTAGGCTTCGGCGCCGCCGAACGTGGACGTCCATTCGGTGGCCAGGATGCGCCGCGTGCCCGTGTGCCGTTTGCGCAGGACGCGGCGGATGTCGTCGAACCCCTCGTCGAGCAGGGTCTCCCCCACCGCGTAGCGGCCGTAGTCCTCCTCGGCCATGCGGTCGATCTGCTCCTGCGCGAGCGGCTTGAAGTACAAGCCCGCCAGCATCAGGTAGAACCCGGATCGGCTTTCCAGCACGTCGCACATCTCTTCGAGCAGCTCGCTTTCGAGCGTTTTCTCAGCTTGCATACCGCATCGTCCTTCCTATGCCCGAGCCGCGCTCGTCGCGTCGGCTGCCACCTTGAGGCCGGCTTCGGTCGCCTGCCAGCCGCCGTCGTAGAACAGCGCCCCGGCGCGCTCCAGCTTGTCCACGAACACCGAGGGCTGCACGCCCCCGTCGCCCGCCTCGCGGCTGAGCCCGACCACGGCCTGCCCGCGCAAGAACGCATCGACGTCCGCGAACGAGTGCTTGTCCCGCAAAAAGCCCACGATGGAAAGGTAGGCGTCGCGACGCGCGGGCGCGTCGTCGAGCAGCGCGCGGAAGCGCCGCTCGGGGTCGAGCCGCTCGGCGGCCTCCTTGCCCACCGCGGTGATCCGATAGGCGAAGCCCGCCACCAGATCGTCCACCTCGTTCTCGGTGAGGCCCGCCTTGTCCGCTTCGAGCACGGGGTTGCCGGCCTCGTCGAGCTCGAAGAGCTCGAGGCCGTGATGGTTCGCCAGCTCGGTGATCAGCGCGAACTGATCGCGCGTAGCCGCCTTGAACGCCGGCCACGAGGCGATGCGCTCCTCCAGCTCGGACAAGCCCACGCGCTCGGCGCAGCTGACGAGGATCTGGTAGTCAAGCTCGCGGATGAGCGGTTCGAACTGCATGAACCTCACCAGCCGCTCCACCTTCTCCTCGAAGGTCAAGTCCGGCTCGGCCTTCTTCTCGGCGATGTCTTTGTTCGCGGGTTCGTCCGCGTGGGTCTTGTCCGACATGGGATTGCCTTTCTCGAATCAGAACAGGTACAGGCCGCGGTTGACCGTCGCTTCCCAGATGAAGTTGAGCTGGTAGGCGGCAACCGCCCACATGAGCAGGCGCACGCACAGCGCGCCGCCGACCCCCGCGAGCACGCCGGCGACGGCGAGCGGCAGGGTGGGCGCCTTGAAGGCGAACCATGCGGCCGCGCCTGCCGTGGCCAGCGCGAACGCCAGCGACAGCACGGCGAACAGCACGGCGTCGCCCTCGAGCAGCCCCGCGCCGCCCAGGCCGGCCGCGTAGACGGCGTCCGCCACGACGGCCAGCACGGCCAGGCCGCACGCCGCCTTGCCGACCAGGCGCAAGCCCGCCTCGTTCTCGGCCTTGCCCGAGGCGATCGCCGCGTAGGCGAGCGCGCCGAGGGCGAGCGAGGTGAACAGGTAGCAGAACGCGAGCGCGATCTGATGCCAGCCCGGCTGCGCGGCCACCTCGAAGTACGCGTAGCCCTGCAAGAACGAGGCCACGACGCCGATGAGGACGGAGCACGCCGCCAGCACCTTCTCGGCCGCCTTGTTCTCCATCGACGCGACCAGCAAGAACACGAGGGCGGCCACGCCGCCGAACGCCAGGCCCAGAAGCTCCAGGGCGATGCCCGAGAACGAGAGCAGGTTCGCGATGGCGCCCATGAAGCGCTCGGGGTGCGCGAGGTGGAAGACGCTCATCAGGCCGCCCACGCCCAGCAGCGCGATCGCGCCGATCAGGGCGATCTGCTTGGTCTTCTTACCCGGCTCTGCGGCCAGCTGCGCGAGGCCGGCGGTGGCCAGCAGGCCGAATCCCGCGCCGGCGATCAACGTGAACAGCACCAAGGGCCATTGGATTCCGATTTCCATGATGGTCTACAGCTCCTTCCATTGCGCGACGGACGGGGACAGGATGTAGCGGCACGTGGGATGCGCGCCCGACGGGTCCGATAGGGCGTGGACGTTCTCCGAGCCCTCGCCGCCGGCCGCCGCGAGCGCCTTCGACGCCGCGGAATCCGGGTCGTCCAAGTCACCGTAGTAGCGAGCCCCGCAGCAGCAGTTGTGCACGCAGGGCGGCACGGCGTGCTCCTCGTCGAAGCTGTCGTTGATGTTCTCCACGCCGTCGGACGCGGCCGTGAGGTGGTTGCACAGCGTGCACTTCTCCACGACGCCCTCGTCCTCGTTGAACTGGCGCACGCCGAACGGGCAGGCGTACATGCAGTACTGGCACCCGATGCACAGCTCCTTGTTGATCATCACCACGTTGTTGTTCGGATCGCGGTACGATGCGCCCGTGGGGCACACGCTCACGCAGGGCGAGCTCTCGCACTGCTGGCATTGCATGGGCATCCAGTACATCTCGATGTCGGGGTACGCGCCCGTGGGCCCGATGGCCATCACGCGGTTCCAGAACGATCCGAGCTTGATGTTGTTCTCGTACTTGCACGCCACCGTGCACGAATCGCAGCCCGAGCAGCGGTTCAGATCGATCACCAAAGTTCGTCTTGCCATGGTGCGCCCCCTAGTTCTTGAAAGTCTCGTTGGTAAACGTGTGCGCTTCGTCGAACGTGACCACCGGCGTCCAGCTGGCCGCGGGGTCGCTCATCGTCTCTGCGAACGGATGCGCGTCGACGTACTGGTTCTTGTTCGTGTACATGAGCGGCTGGAACTCCTCCGGCTCCACCCACACGCGCGCCGGCTTCTCGGCCTTCTCCACCTTCACGCAGAAGCCGCGGTTGGTGTAGGAGCCGTAGCACTCGTTGAACGGCGCGGTGTTCTTGGTCAGGATGTTCACGTTGCACTCCTGCCAGCCGCCGCTCTTCGTCTCCTGCGACGAGTCGAAGCACTCGGGATTCCAGAAGCGCTCCATCCACACCACGTTCTCGTGCATGCCGTCGGTGATGTACACGCGCGCGTGCGTCGAGCCGCGGCGCGAGGTGACCTTCACCCAGTCCATGTGCGCGAGCCCGTACCGCTCGGCCGTCTTGCTGTTCATGCGCAGGTCGGGCGCGGGCCAGATCTCGCGCATGTAGGGCGCCTGGCGCTGCGTGCCGTGGTGCGTGTAGTACACGCGGCCGCTCGTCAGCGTGAGGGGGTACTCGGCGTCGTAGCCCTCCGTGCCCTCGAGCGGGCTTTCGGCCGGCTCGATGTGCTGGCAGATGGGCGCGTAGGTGCCCTCGTAGTCGCCCTGCCCGATGGACGGGTCGACGTCCACCTGCGCGCGCGGATAGCAGCAGGGGAAGCCCGTCTTCGCCAGCTGCACGAGCATCTGCGCGTACACCTCGAACTTGCGGCTCTCGGTGCCGAAGCCGGCCTTCAGGCCGTCGACGGCCACCTTCTCGTGCTGCCCGTACGTCCAGAAATCGTCCGGCGAGCTCCACCAGCGATGCGTCCCGTCCGCCTGCAGCTTGCCGCCGCCCTCGCCCGCCACCGGCGTCTGGTACCGCTCGGGGTCGGCATGCAGGGCCTCCATGTCCGGCGCGCCGAAGCGCTCGGCGAACGACTGCTGGATGCGCTCGTCCGACTCCTCGCCGAACATGATGCCAGGAGGCAGGGGGAAGCGCAGGTTGAACTTGCTGCGGTCGATCTCGTGCAGGTACGAGGCGCCCTTCGACGTGGTCAGGAAGCCGTCGACGGCAACCGTCGGGTTGTCCTGGTACGTCTTGTTGGTGGCCTGCCCCACCGCGCCCAGCACGATGTCCTCGCCGGCTTCCAGCTTGGCGTTCAACAGCTCGGCCACCTTGCCCGTCACCTTCTTGGGCGCCACGAAGTTCGACACCGTCTCGCCCAGGTGCAGGATGGGGAACATGCCGAACTTGAAGTTGAGCTGGCCCGTGTCCGTCGTGTCGGGCGAGGGGTCCTTGATCTCGCCCTCGGTGGTGATGTCGCGCCCGTCGTGGCTCGTGACCTCGAGCCACTCCTCGATGGGGAAGATGAGGTCGGCCACCTCGGCCTGGAACGAGGTGATCATCGGATGCTGGCAGATGCAGAAGTCGATCTCGGGGAACACGTCGTACCACGACTTCGCGTTGCCCAGCATGGCCAGCTTGTTGCCCGACATGTCGAACCACACGCGCGGCTTGTAGGGCTCGCCGGTCTTGATGGCCTCGAGCACCGAGGGGATATGGCTGTGCTCCCAGTGGTACAGGCCCTTGTGGTTCTTCATGCCCAAGCGGTCGAGGCGCAGCTGGTTCGTGACGTACAGCAGCTCCGCGGAATGCGGCGTGGGGAATCCGTCGGGGTCGGGCGCGAACGCTTCGAGGCGCGCGGCGTTCTCCTCGGGCGAGTTGCCCACGATGTAGCCCACGCCGCAGTCGTGCACGATGTCCACGTTGCGGTACTGGAAGATGGTGGTCGGGCGCAGCACCTCGCCCGCGTCGTTCGTTTTCGCCGGCGCGTTCTGCGTGAGCGTGCAGCCCGGCTTGTTCACGTAGCCCATGATGGCGTCGAGGCCGCACAGGCCCACGGGCAGCTGGTGGGCGATCTGCTCCATGTCGGAGGACACGCCGTGGCAGATGCCGCCGCACTTCCCCTCCTTGAGGGGCTCGGCGTACAGCAGGATGGCCTTCTCGTTGACGTCAGCCGGCACCCAGGCGACCTTCTCGGTCTGCTCGAGCGTCCATACCGCGGCGGCCTCTTTGTAGATCTGCCCGGCGCTGCGGGCCTTCACACCCAGCTCGTCGATGGTGCCGCTCCAGAAGATCTCGGGATCCACGCTCTCGTCCTGGTACTCGAAGGGAACGAGCGCGCCGCTCTTGGCGTCGAAGCACACGTAGGCCGGGGTATCGGCGGGCGTGCTCTGCACGTAGTCGGGCCAGACGTCGGTGGCGCGGTACGGCAGCTTCGTGTCCTCGTCGATGATGAAGGGCAGGTTCGTCCACTGCTTGGTGAACTCCTCGTCGAACAGCTCGTGCTCGATGATGTAGTTCCACCACGACAGCGCGAGCGCGCCGTCGGCGCCGGGCCGCACGCGCAGCCACACGTCCGCCTTCACGGCGTCGGGGCTCATGTTCGGGTCCACCACCACCGTCTTGCAGCCGGCGTCGCGCAGCTCGGCCATGCCGCGTCCCGACTGGGCCGTCTGCGACACCGAGGGCTGCGCGCCCCACAGCACGAGCATCTTCGTGTCGATCTCGTCGGCGTAGCCCTTCTTGTTCTCGTCGTCGATCTGGTCCCACACGCCCATCTTCTCGTACCAGCGCTTCGCGATGCCCTTGAACGGCTCCTGGGCCGCCGCGTCGGCGATGGACTGGTCGGCGCCGCCGTACATGAAGAGCGCCACGGAATAGCGCGGCAGGTAGCACTGCGCGCAGCCCGGCTCGAACACCGTGGGAGAGCCCAGCGAATGGCTCATGGTGATGGCCTGGCGCATCGCGTAGGATCCGCCGCCGCCCACCGAGGTGAAGAACGAGTACGTGCCGTACTTCTCGATGGATTCGGCGATCTTGGAGGCCGCGAGGTCGATGGCCTCGTCCCACGAGATGCGCTCCCACGCCATCTCCTCGGCGCCGCGCGGGCCCGAGCGCTTGAGCGGGTACAGCACGCGGCGCGGGCTGTAGCAGTTGTTGATCTGGTTCATGCCCTTCATGCAGAAGGCCCCCAGCGACGTGGGCGCGTAGGGATGGCCCTCGATCTTCACCACGATCCCGTTCTCCACGTACACGCGGCAGGGGCAGGCCTGGATGCAGCCGCGGCACGTCGAGACGTACGTCTTGCGCTGGCCGGCGGCCGCGGCGTCGGCGGCCCACGCCTTGTCGGTTTTCTGAAGCTTCCCCCCGTACTGCGTGCCCAGTGCCGCAGCGGCGCCCGTCAGGGATGCCGCCTTGATGAAGGAGCGTCTGGTCAATCCCTCACTCGTCATAGAACTTCCTTTCTTTGGCAGATGGCATAACGCTACGAGCGGCATTATTGCCACTGCCGAAGATCGGAACAATGATCCCGAAGGATGATGTTTCGAAGGCGAGGGGGCCTCACCCGCTGGGTGATGCGGGGCGTTCGAGCCTCATCCGCGCAGGTGATGGGCTCGGAGTCGAGAGAAGGCGGGCGGCGGGCCCGATGCGGCCGCTTTACGGGCCCTGAATGACGTCGATGAACTCCTGGCGCTTGTGCACGCCGAACTTCGCGTAGATGTTCCTGATGTGGGTCTTGGCGGTGTTGCGCGACATGCACAAGCTGCCCGCGATGTACTCGGAATCGCGGCCCGCCTTCATCAGGGCGAACACTTCCAGCTCCCTCGGCGACAGATGCACGTCGCCGAAGCCCTCGTCCTCCGCGGGCGCGCGGTCGCTCGCGGCGCCCGCATCGCCGTCTTCGCGAGGAGCGTCGCCCTGCACGAGGATGGAGGAGATGTCGACTTGGCGGATGGCCACCGCGCACAGCAGCAGGATCGCCACCATGACGATCACGATGGCCGGCAGGGTTTGGGCCAGGTCCACGTCGGGCAGCACGTACACCCCGATCAGGCAGCCGAGCAGCGATCCGGCGGAGTACGCGCTGCGCCCGTACCCGAACACCTGGATCGGGGAGAAGTAGCGGCTGTGCCCGAGGTAGGACATGAACACCCAGACGTACGACGAGAACAGGCAGTACACCAAGAACGTCCCGCCGATGGCGATCGGGTTGCCGAAGTCGAACAGGTAGGCCGCCACCACGAACGCGATCAGGCAGAAGGTGATCGGGCGGTACAGCCGCTCGAACTGCACCCGCTGGACGAACCCGAAGAAGAGGGCCAGCACGAACGACACCATCACGAGCAGGCTCACGCCCAAGGTCAGGCCGCTGTTGAGGCTCTCCTGCGGGAACCAGGAGTTGCCCAGCCCGTTCTGCAGGAAGGCGACGGCCGCGATCAGGAAAACCGCCACGAGGAAGCGCGTGAACGAGCGCAGGGGCAGCTTCCCCGATTCGACGGTCGCCGCGCTCACGGCCACGTCGTCGCCCGAAGGCGCGGTCATGACGATCATGAGCGCCGACAGCAACGGCAGGATCACGGCGACGAGCAGGCACACGATGGGCCAGGTGCCGATGCAGAAGAAGAACACGAGGCCGGCCGCCACGTCGCTGAGCAGCGTGCCGATCACGGCGGTGTTGACCCGTACGGCCGAGTATATCTGACCGGCCCTGATGGCGATGGGAGCGGTTCCGATCCCCGTCAGCGCACCGCCCAGGAAGAAGAGCCAGCTTCCCGGATCGCCCCACAGCACGAGGGAGGCGAATTCCATCAGCACCCCGACGCTGGCCGCCGCGCCGAACGCCACCATCATCCCCTTCAGGGAGAGGATCTTGACGGATCTGACGTGGAACACCGAGAGCGCGACGGAAGCCGCAATGAAGCACACGGTGGAGACGTAGTACATGCTCAGCCCCGGGTTGGCGCCGTCCGGCAGCACGAACGTCAGCCAAAGCGGCGAAGAGTACATGACCAGGAACCATGCGCGCCAAAAGGCGTAGGACAGGTATTTCGCAGCCGACCAGCTGGTGATGTATGGCGCTTCGCTCGAGTGGTTACGCATGTCCCGCCACTCCCCCCTTGACCGTATCCCGTCGCCATGAACGCGCCGATCCCCCTGGGCCGTTCGGCAGGATCATTCTAGCATGGCCCCCGACGCTACTCCAGGAAGCCGAGGTCATTCAAGGGCCAGAGGACGGCCACGCTGCGGGCCTCGGCCGACGAGGCGGGCACGGCGCCGAAGAAGCGCGAATCCTGGGAGTTCGTGCGGTTGTCGCCCATCATCCACATCATGCCCTCGGGCACCGCGTAGGGATAGGAGACGCCGTTGGCCAGCGAATACGTGGGGAGGCCGTTCGTGTAGGGCTCGGACAGCGCCACGCCGTCCACGTACACGAGGCCGTCCTCGTCGTTGACGTCCACCGTCTGCCCGCCCACGGCGATGCAGCGCTTGAGGAGGAGCCGGCCGGGAACCTCCGGGTCCTGGAACATCACGATGTCGCCCGGCTCGGGGTCGCGGAACCGGTAGCTCACCTTCTCGGCCAGCACGTGGTCGCCCGTCATGATGGTCTCCTCCATGGAGCCGGAGGGAACCGCGTAGGCGTGCCCCACGTAGGCGAACGTCAGGTACGACATCAGCGCGACGAAGCCCAGCCACACGAGCAGGTTGAGGAAGCGGCGCAGCAGGCCGGGCTCCTGGACGGCGGCGTGCTCTCCGGAGTTCACAGGCCCAGCTCCTCGAGGCGGGCGCGGTCGGCGGCGCTCAGCTCGACGGCGTCGAGCAGGTCGGGGCGCAAACGGGCGGTGCGCTCGAGGCTCATGGCCCGGCGCCAGGCGGCCACGGCCGCGTGGTTGCCCGACAGCAGCACCGGCGGCACGTCCATGCCGCGGAACGTCGCCGGGCGCGTGTACTGGGGGTACTCCAGCAGGCCGTCGGCGAAGCTCTCGCCGAGGGCGCCCGTCTCGGCGCCCAGCACGCCGGGCAGCTTGCGCACGGCGGCGTCGATGACCACCATGGAGGCCAGCTCGCCGCTGGTCAGCACGTAGTCGCCCAGCGAGATCACGCGGTCGGCCAGCGCGTAGGCGCGCTCGTCGATGCCCTCGTAGTGGCCGCACACGAACAGCAGGCGCTCCTCGCGCGACAGCTCGCACGCCACGGCGTCGGTGAAGGGCTCGCCGCACGGCGAGAGGAACACGGTGGTCGGGCGCGGGCCCTCGCTCGCGATGGCGTCGTGTGCCTCGAAGATGGGTTCGCACTTCATGACGAGGCCGTCGCCGCCGCCGTAGGGGTCGTCGTCGGTGGTGCGATGGCGGTCGTGGGTCCAATCGCGCAGGTCGTGCGCCTTGAACGTCAAGATGCCCTTCTCCTGGGCGATGCGCATCATGGAGGAGCCCATGACGGATGCGTACATGTCGGGGAAGGTCGACAGCGTTTCGATGATCACGGGCGGGTCCTTTCGGGTGCTTGCACGGCGGCGGCGCGGCCCGCTACAGCTCCAGCAGACCGTCCGGCAGGTCGACGTCGATGCGGCGCGCATCCTCGTCGAGATCGACGACGAGCGCGTCCACGAGCGGCACGAGCACGGGCTGGCCCCCGTCCGCGCGCGCGACGCTGAGCAGGAACTGCCCCGGGTTCTCCACCACCGACTCGACGGCGCCCACGAGGCCCGCACGCGCATCGTGCACCTCGAAGCCCACGAGCGTGTCGGCCTCGGCGGCCAGCGCGTCCTCGGGCAGGTCGGCGCGGCGCGCGAGGCAGCTGCAGCCCACCAGCAGCTCGGCGACGCCGATGGAGTCGACCCCGTCGAACGCCACGAGGTAGGCGCCCTTCCCCGCGTCCTGCACCGACTGCACGCGCGCGCGGCGCGGCGCGTCGTGCTGGGGCGGCACGAAGGCGACCTCCATGCCCTCCTCCAGCAAAAAAGGAAGACCCGGCGCGCAGCGCGCGACGAGCCCTCCTGTCAAGGTCTTCGTTTTAGATAGCTCGGCTACGTTCGCCCACGTGCGCATCTAGTCGAGAAGCTCCACTTCGACATGGGTGTTCGTACGCGATGCAGCGGCGCGGGCCAGCGTGCGGATGGCCTTGATGACCCGCCCCTGGCGACCGATGACCTTGCCGGCATCTTCTTCGTTCACGCGAACTTCGACGAGAATAGAACCGTCCTCGGCGTCGCTCGACGTGATCTCCAGCTCGTCGGGAAACTCGACGAGCGGGCGCACGACGGACTCGACGAGACCGACGATGTCTTCCGTCTGCTCGGCCATGCTGCTTACGCGTTCTCGCGAGCGCGCTTCAGCAGGCTGGCGACCGTGTCGGTCGGCTGCGCGCCGTTCTTGATCCACTGGTCGACCTTCTCCAGATCGAACTGCACCATGGCAGGCTCGGTGCAGGGGTTGTAGCGGCCGACTTCCTCGATGAACTTGCCGTCGCGCGGGCAGCGGGAATCGGCAACGACGATGCGGTAGTACGGGCGCTTCTTGGCACCGTGGCGGGCCAGGCGAATTTTAACTGCCATGAAGATGAACTCCTTTTGCTTCTTACCTTCGATTCGATGCGTGCAGCGCGTATGCGGTGCAGCGAAAACAGCAATTGCTTATGATACGGCGTAATCGATCGTTTGACAAGCGATTACCAAGCAGAATTGTAGCCCGAGGAGCCCCCGAGCGCATCCCCGACCTCCCGCATCCTCGAAAATCCCACGTTTGGCGGCGGAAGGCGAGCCTCCCGCGCACCGTGCCGCAGCGAACGCAAGCTTGACGTTCAACCTGCGATGTAGTACCCTGCCGAACCAACCGAATAGGATATCTGCCGCCGGGTAGATCAAGACGCGAGCATGCGCACTTCCATCAGTAGGCCTGAGAAGATGGAGGAGGCGGCATGCTTTTTTGTTGGGAGGAACCATGAATTGGGTTATCTTGGTCATCGCCGGTTTGTTCGAGACGTTCTGGGCGTACGAGCTCAAGCTTTCGGAGGGCTTCACGAAGCTCGTCCCCAGCCTGCTCACCGTCGGCGGCATGATCGTCAGCTTCGGGCTTTTGTCGCACGCGCTCAAGACGCTGCCGCTCAGCGTCGGGTACGCGGTGTGGACGGGCATCGGCATCGTCGGCACGGCCATCCTCGGCATGGTCGTGCTGAAGGAGCCAGCGAGCGCGCCCAAGATCATCTGCATCGCGCTGATCGCCGCGGGCATCATCGGCCTCAACCTCACGACGCACGAAGGATAGCAACGACACGATGAAGGAGAAGGACATGCAGAAGTTCGTCGCAGAAGAATCGTTTTGGGAGCTGTTCCCCGAGGCCGCCATCGGCATCATCGTCGTGCGCGGCATGAAGGGCGCCCGCGACGTGCCCGAGGCCGACGTCGCCGAGATCGCGGTGCTCCTGCGCGACGCCAACGAGCGCGCGAACGCCTACCTCACGAGCAACGTCATCTCGGAGAACGAGCCCGTGAAGGTCTGGCGCGCGGCCTATCAGAAGTTCAAGACGAAGAAGGGCGCGCGCTGCTCCATCGAGAACCTGCTCAAGCGCGTGCTGAAGGGCAATCCCGTGGGCTCCATCACGCCCTCGGTGGACATCTACAACGCCATCTCGCTGAAATACGCGCTGCCGGTGGGCGGCGAGGACCTCGACGCCTTCGTCGGGGACTTCCGCCTGGGGCTGACCGCGGGCGGCGACGCGTTTTTGCCCATCGGCGAGGAGGAGGACGACCCCACCCTCCCCGGCGAGCTGTGCTACCGCGACGACGCCGGGGCCGTCTGCCGCTGCTTCAACTGGCGCGACGGCCAGCGCACGGCGCTCACGGACGATTCCGGCAACGCTATCCTCGTCGTCGAAAGCCTCGATCCGGCGCGCCGCGATGATCTGGAATCCGCGCTCGACGAGTTCGCGCAGCTCATGGAACGCTACCTGGGCGCCGAGGTGGTCGCGCGCACCGTCGTGGACCGCGCGCACCCCGAGACGGTCATCGCGGAATAGCGGGCGAGGCGAGGAACCCGGGCGGGCTACCCCACGCAGTCCTTGTAGTAGATGTGCATATCCTCGTAGGCGCCCATGTTGTCGCAGAAGCCGCGGGGCACGGTGCCCACGTGCGTGAAGCCGAGGTCCTCGTACAGGTGGATGGCGCCCTCGTTCGAGGCGACCACCGCGTTGAACTGCAGGCCGCGAAAGCCCTTGCGCGCGGCCTGCTCGAGCGAGTCCTTCACGAGCTCGCGGCCGAGGCCCAGGCCGCGAGCGCTCGACACCACGGCGTAACTGGCGTTCGCCACGTGCGCGCAGCGCCCCACGTTGTTCGGATGCAGGATGTACAGGCCGAACAGCTTGGCGTCCACCACCGCCACCGTCGTCAGCGTCTGCTCGGCGAAGAACGCGCGAGCCTCCTCAAGCGACAAAGGCATGACTTGGGGAAACGCATTGCCCGCCTCCACCACTTCGTTCCACACCTTGCACATGCCCGCGAGGTCCTCCTCGCGGTACGGCCGTATCTCCAGCGCCATGCGCGCCCCCTTCCGTTGCGATCGTCGTGCGCAGTATAGCATCCCGAGGCGCCGGGCCCTACTCCTCCACCAGCTCGCGCACGTCCACGCGCTTCACCTTGCGGGCCGAGACGTACGCGGCCACGAGGAACACGAGCGCGAGGCCCACGGCGAGGGCCGCCACCGCGAGCGGGCTCGCGTCGAGGGCGAACCGCGTCAGCCCGAACAGGCCGAACAGCCGGCTGATCAGCCACCCGCCGCCGAGCATGGACGCCACGGCGCCCAGCGCGCACCCCGCGAGCGCCACGCAGAAGAACCGCAGCGCGAACTGCACGCGCAGCGCATGGCAGGTGAACCCGAGCGCGCGGTACGTTCCCAGGTCGCGGCGCTCGGCCGAGAACAGGCGGCCGATGATCAGCGACACGGCCAGGAACACGAGCGCCCCCGCGACGAGCGCCATGCCGTAGGCCAAGGTGACGAACAGGCCCTGGATGAGCACCACCATGTCGCCCGTGTCGGCGAACAGCCCGCTCGGCCGCGCGTCGATGCCGTCGCCGAAGCGCTCCTCGAGCGCGGCGCGCACCTCGTCGGCCTTGCCCGGGTCGGCGAGCTCGTACTGGCGCGGCGCGTCGTCGGCGGAGGAGGGATCGCTTCCCGCCAGGTCGCGCACGCCGTCGAACGTCAGCACGCAGCCGTACCCCGCGTTCAGCATGCTCGACAGCTTCCCGCACACGAGGTAGACGCGCTCGCGGCCGTCGTTGCCGTCCACGGCGAACTCGTCGCCCACCTCGATGCCCATGAGCGCGGCCAGGTTCGACCCCACGAGGACCTCGTTGTCGTGCAGCGGCGCGCGGCCCTCCGAGACGTTCGTCACGAGCGAGGTGTCCGAGAGGCCCACGAACGAACGGCTCTCGCCGTCGAGGTTGACCATCGTGAACGATTCCCTCCACGACCGCTCGATGGGGCTCACGCCCTCGATCACGCGCTCCACCTCGTCGAAATCGACGTCGGGCGAGAGCGCGGCGGCGGTCGCGTCGCTCCTCCACATGCCGAACGTCTCGTAGGCGGCGTCCGGCTTGTTGAGCGTGCCGCAGATGCCGAACACGAGCACCACGAACGCGCTGAGCAGGAAGGCGCAGGCCGCCAGGCCCACGTAGTGCCGCTTCGCCGAGACGACGGCGCGCAGCGCGAGCTGCAGGTTGAGCCGCGCGCCGGTGATGGGCCGTGACGCGCGGCTGGCGAAGCTGACGTCCGCCGCGCCGCCGCGCAGGGCCACGAGCGGCGAGATGCCCCCGAGCTTGCGGGCGCGCCAGAACACGACCGCCGCCACGAACGCGAGGAGGGCGCCCAGGACCGCGAGGGCCGCCGCGGGCACGGCGTCGTTGCTCGCGAGAACGCCGGTGAGCTGGGCGAAGAACGGCAGGGCGAGCGGCACCGCCGCCATGGCCGCGGCGAATCCCAGCACGAAGCCCGCAAGGCTCACGCCGGCGTACTCGACGACGAGCACCCGCGCCAGCGTGCGCCGGTCGATGCCGACGGCCTTGAGCGTGCCGTAGTCGGCGTAGTGCTCCTCGATGGACGACGAGATGGTGTGCGTGCAGATGACGAGCGCCACCACGAACAGCAGGCAGGCGAACACGCCCATGACCGCGGCCCCGATGATCACCACCATCATGGCGTAGCCCGCCAGCGTCGTCGAGCTGAACATGCCCGGCGTCGTGGCGCCCCACGCCGTGTTCTCGGAGAGCGCCCGCGTCAAATCGGACGGCTGGGCCCCGCGCGAGCGCTCCTCGTCCGACAGGAACGCGTTGATCTCCACCAGGCGGTACGTGAACGACCCGGTGGAGTAGATGTCGATCGGCTCGCCCTGCGCGGAGGCGGCCTCGTCCACGTCGCGCGCGAGCTCCTCGTAGGTGCCCGGCGCCACCTGGTAGCGCTTGAGCTCCATGAACGACGTGCCCATCTGGGGGTCCTCGATGAATCCGGCGATGGTGAGCGTCCTGGACCCCGCGCCCAGGTCGAGCTCCACCGTGTCGCCGACGTCCATGCCGGGCGACACCCTCAACGGGAGCGGGACGTACACCTCGTCGGCCGCCGGAGGCTGCGGGTCCTCCGCGAACCCGGTGCCGTCGGGCGTGAGCAGCTTGCAGGACACGCCCTCGCCCCACGCCTTGTAGAGCACCGTCGAGGACGGGTTCTTGTCGACGCTCTCCCCGTTCTCGTCGTAGAACTTCGTGGGGATGCTGAGCGCGCCGTTCGCGCGCACCTCCCCCACCTCGTCGAGCGCCTCGATGTCCGCCAGCGTCTCGTCGGTGAGGTTCGACGCCAGGTCGTAGGCGTACACGTCGCCGGCGCCCGCCTCGACGAGCGCCTCGGCCTCGCGGGCGTTCAAGTCGACGTACATGCAGACGGTGAACGTGAGCGCGGCGGCGGTGAGGGCCATGAGGAACAGCAGGCCCAGGAACGAGCCCTTCCCGCGCCTGAGACCGGCCGCGACCAGCGTGCGCATGAGTGCCATGCCAGCCCCCTTACCAGGAAAGCGACGACAGCCAGGCGTTCACCTGGGCCTCGCGCGCTCTGAGGTAGGCGGCGTCGCCGTCCGCCCGCCAACGGGGCAGGTCGAGCTCGCCGCACACGGCGCCGTCCTCCAGGTAGAGGATGCGGTTCGCGCGCACGGCGCACTGCACGTCGTGGGTGACCATGCAGATGGACTGGCCGTTCGCGTTCAGCTCGCACAGGAGCGCGAGCACCTCGAGGGTGTTCGCGCGGTTGAGGGCGCCGGTGGGCTCGTCGGCGAACACGATGTCGGGATCGTTCACCACGCTGCGCGCCACGGCGCAGCGCTGCTGCTGGCCGCCCGAGGTCTGGCTCGGCAGGTGGTGCGCGTCGGGCGCGAGGCCCATGCGCTCGATGAGCGCCCCCGCCGCCGCGCGCGTGTCGGCCGTCGAGCGGCCCTCCTTGAGGTAGCCGGGCACGGCCACGTTCTCGAACAGCGTGAGGTTCGACACGAGGTGCGCCTGCTGGAACACGAACCCGAAGCGCTGGGCGCGCAGCTCGGCCATGTCGCGCTCGCGCAGCTTCGCGATGCTGCCGCCGCGATAGCGCACGTCGCCCGCCGTGGGGGCGTCCATGCCCGACAGGCAGTAGAGCAGCGTCGACTTGCCGGAGCCCGACGGCCCCATGACGGCGGTGAAGTCGCCTTCGTACAGCGCCAGGTCGATGGCGCTCAGCACGTGCGCCTGCACGCCGTCGGCCGCGTAGCTCTTCGAGAGCTTCTCGGCCTCGATGATGGATGGTTTCATGACAGCCTCTCGGATCGGTTCGTCTCTGGAAGCCATCGTAGCCGCGCCGACATTAAGGAGTCCTTAAGGCTCGAGGGGGAATTCGATCCCGACGCGCAATCCCGGCTCGGCGTTCTCGAGGCGCACGGAGCCGCCCATCTGCTCGACGAGGTAGCGGACGATGAACAGGCCGAGGCCCGCGCCCGGCGTGCCCTGCGCGTTGGCGCCGCGGTAGAAGCGGTCGAACGCGAACGGCAGGTCCTCGGGCGCGACGCCGTCCCCGAAGTCGCGCACCTCGATGCGGTAGGCGCCGCCCTCCTCGCGACCGTTCACCTCGACGGTCGACCCGGGCGCGTACTTGCGCGCGTTCGCCACGAGGTTCTCGAGCGCCTCGACGAGGCGCTTGGGATCGTGCGCGACGACCGCGCGATCGAGGCGCCCCAGCACCACGGTGCCGTCGACGCCGAAGTCGGCGGCCGCCCGGGCGACGGCGCGGTCGATGGGCGCGTCCTCGCACGACACCGCGATGCGGTCGAGCTCGGCGAGGGCGTGCAGGAACAGGTCGTCGGTGAGCGCCGTCACCTCGTCGCACTTGCGCGCGATGGTGCGCGCGTAGCCGGCGCGCTCCGTCTCGTCGCGCGCGAGGCCCAGCTCGAGCGCCTCGGAGTAGGCGCGGATGGACGCGATGGGCGTCTTGATGTCGTGCGACAGCGCGGCCACCGTGGTCTTGCTCTGCTCGAGCGCCTCGGCCTCCGCGGCGCGGGCGCGCTTGATCTCCTTGCGCATGTTGTCGAACGCCCAGGTGAAACGTCCGAACGGGTTGCTGCGCTCGTAGGCGAGCGGCAGGTCGAGGTTGCCGCGGGCCACCTCGTCGGCGAACGCCTCGAGCCGCGAGAACGGCCGCACGACGCTCAGGTACAGGTACGCCGTCACGCTCCAGACGAGGGCGACGCCCGCCGCGCACACGGCCCACGCGAGCGCGAGCGGGAGGGAGCTCTTCGCGTCGGCCGCCCGGCGCAGCGTCTCCTGCGCCTCGGCCAGCGCCCGGTCGGCGACCGCAGGCTCCGCCTCGGCGGCCAGCGCGGCGCGCGCCTCGTTGAGCGCCACGACGCTTTCGCGCACCTGCGCCGCCGCGTCGTCCTGCGCGAGCGCCGCCGTCGCGACGAGCGCGACGACGACGAGCGCAAGCGAGGCGGCCAGCGCGCAGGCCAGCAGGCGCCGCCGGATGGCGCGCGCCTCGCGCGCAGCCGGGCGCGTCACGACGCGCCGCCCGCCGCGTCGAAGCGGTAGCCCCGCCCCCGCACGGTCTTGAAGTGAACCGGGCGGGAGGGGTCGTCCTCCACCTTCGCGCGCAGCCAGCTCATGTGCACCGACACCGTCTGCGGCTCCACCTCCGAGAACGCGCCCCACACCTCGGCCAGCAGGCGCTCCTTCGACACGGTCTCGCCCTCGTGCGCGATCAGGAAGCGGGCGAGCGCGAACTCCTTGGGCGACAGGGCCACGGCCTCGCCGTCCTTCGCGAGCGTCCCGGCGTCCTCGTCGAGGGCGAACGGCCCCGCGACGCGCGGCCTCCCCGCGCATCCCGCGCGCCCCTGCGAGCGCCTGAGCAGCGCGTTCACGTGGGCGAGCAGCTCGCGCAGCGAGTAGGGCTTCGGCAGGTAGTCGTCGCCGCCCGTGTCGAGCCCGACGATGCGGTCCGTCTCGCTCGTGCGCGCCGACGCGAACACGATGGGCACGTCGCTCGCGCGCCTGAGCGCCGCGCACGCCGCGAACCCGTCGTCGCCCGGCAGGTTGATGTCGAGCAGCACGAGGTCGAAGGGGCGCGCGCCCAGCACGTCGTAGGCCTCCTCGGCGCTCGCGGCGCGCACGACGGCGAACCCCTCGCTTTCGAGGTAGCGCGCCACGATGGCGGACAGGTCCGCATCGTCGTCGACTATGAGTATGCTCGGCATCGCGCTCCCCTTCTCGCGTCGGCCCCGCCCGCATCGGCCGGGGACGGCTCCATTGTAGCAAGGACCGCGCCGCCCGCCCGCGCGAACCGCGGCGCCGTTCGCAGAACCTGTGTCGTTCGGGCGCCGCCTCGAGAGGCTGTGCTACCATGCGCGCAGGAGGTGCCCCATGGCCCACATGCTGATCATCGAAGACGAACCCGCCATCCGCACCGTGCTCGCGGAGGTGTTCAAGAGCGCGGGCCACGACGCGACGCTCGCCGCCGACGGGATGGAGGGCGTCGCGGCGTTCCGCGCCCAGCCCTGCGACCTCGTCGTGCTCGACCTCATGCTGCCGAAGATCGACGGCTTCGCCGTGTGCGAGCTCATCCGCCAGGAATCCGACGTCCCCATCATGATGCTCACGGCGCTCGGCGCCGAGGCCGACGAGCTGCGCGGCTTCGAGCTTCTGGCCGACGACTACGTGACGAAGCCGTTCTCCGTGAAGGTGGTGCTGCGGCGCGCCGAGGCCCTGCTGCGCCGGGCGGCGCACGCCCCGGCCGACGGCGCCGACGGCCTGCTGCGCTGCGGCGACGTGGCGCTCGACCCCGCCGGGCGCACGGTGAGCCGCGGCGGGAGGCCCGTGGAGCTCACCCGCACCGAGTTCGACGTGCTCGAGCTGCTGCTCGCCCACCCCGGCCGCGCGTACACCCGCGACGAGCTGCTGGCCCTCGTGTGGCACTACGAGTTCGCCAGCGATCCGAAGATCGTCAACATCCACGTCATGAACATCCGCAAGAAGCTCGGCGCCGGCCTCGTGGCCACCGTCCGGGGGATCGGGTACAAGCTTGGAACGGCGTAGGGGGCGCCTCGACGACAAGGCCCGCCGGCACCGGCTCGGCCTCAGGGTGTTCCTGGCCGTGGCCGCCGCCCTCGCGCTGACGAGCGCGCTCATCTACGCGCTCGTGGCCGTGGCGCTGCCCGCCAGCTACGAGAGCGTGGCCACATCGCGCGTGCACGAGCGCCTCGACGCGCTCGGCGCGCAGCTCGCCGAAACGCCCTACGCCGATGCGGCCCAACCCATCTACGACTTCTGCATCGAGAACAGCGCCACCGCCGTGCTCGTGGTGGGCAACGACACGTCCCGTTTCGGCACCGAGCCGGACGCGGCAAGCGAATCGGCCGTCGCCCTGTCGACCAACGTGCGGTTCGCCGACCAGGACAGCGGCTACCTCACCATCGTGGCCAACCTGTCCGCCGCCGGCGAGCTGCCCTCGGCGTTCTGGAGCATGCTGCCCGCCGTCGTCGCGGCCATCCTCGCCGCGGCCGTGCTCGTGGCCTGGGGCGTGAGCCGCATCATCAACCGGCTCGTCGCCGACGTGGCCGATGCCAAGCGCGCCGAGCGGCAGCGCCGCGACTTCTTCGCCGCCGTGTCCCACGAGCTGAAGACGCCCCTGTGCGCCCTCAAGGCCCAGATCGAGTGCATGCTGTACGGCATCGGCGACTTCGCCGACCGCGACAAGCACCTGCCGGAGGCGCTCGAGACCGCCGAGCGCCTCGAAGGGCTCGTCGGCGAGATCGTGCTCGTCGCCGGCATGGAGGCCGACGACATCGACCGCGCCTGTGAGGACGTCTCGGCGGCCGCGCTCGTGCAGGAGGCCGTCGACGCGTGGGCGCCGCAGGCGGCCGAGCGGGGGCTCGCGTTCGACGCCGACGTGCAGGGCGACGCCATCGTGCGGGCGAACCGCACGCTCGTGGCCAGGGCGCTGGCGAACGTCGTCGGCAACGCCGTGACGTACTCGCCGCCCGGCGCGCAGGTGTCCGTCCGCCTCGCCGACGGGACGCTCGTCGTGGAGAACACGGGCGTCGAGCTCTCCGACGGCGAGCTGGCCCGCGCCTTCGAGCCGTTCTACCGCGCCGAGACGTCGCGCAGCCGGGCGACGGGCGGCAGCGGCCTCGGGCTCTACATCGCGAAGGCGGCGTTCGACCGCTACGGCATCCGCTTCGCGCTCGACAGCGCGGACGACCGCGTCACGTTCCGGGCGCGCTTCCCCAAGGGCCGCGGCATCTAAACCGAATCTATACCGACGCTCAATCGGAGCCGAGCCTTCCTGGTCGATAGTGGAATTCCACCGATCAGAAAGGAGTCTGCCATGGGACTTGGCAAACGCGCCCTGCTGTACCTGACGCGCAAGCGGGGCAAGACGCTCATCCTGTTCCTGCTGCTGCTCGTCATCGCCACGATGGCGTTGTCGGGGCTGGCCATCAAGCAGGCGGCGCAAACCGCGCAGCTCAACGTGCGCGAGGCGCTGGGCGGTTCGTTCGCCCTCAAGCAGAACACGAGCGACGCGAGCAAATGGGAGTCGGTCCAGCAGGGATCGAACGGCTCGAAGGGGTTCTATCGCGGCGAGCCCATCACGAAGGAGCTGGCCGACCGCATCATGGGCAGCGTGGACGGCATCAAGGGCTACAACGCCTCCTACCAGTCCACCGTGCTCATGAAGAAGCAAGGGGCCTACCTCGACCTCGTCGAATCGGACACGGAGGACGGCGGCGGGCTGGGCGCGATGCTGGCCTCGTCGGGCGACATGAACAAGACCTCCACCGCCTTCGGTGCCACCGACACCGCGTTCGACGCCTACTTCGCCCAGGGCTTCCTCAAGCTCGTGGACGGACGGCACCTCGAGCACGGCGAGACCGGCAAGGCGCTCATCAGCAAGGAACTGGCCGAGAAGAACGGCCTCGCGGTGGGCGACACGATCACCCTGCAGCAGAGCGAGACGAAGGCGCAGATGAACGGCGTGGATCCCGAGGACACGAAAATCGACGTCGAGATCGTGGGGCTCTACGAGGCCACCGCCAAGGCGAGCGCCGTCATGAGCAACTGGTCCATCGACAACGCGGTGTTCACCTCGCTCGAGGTCATCCAGCACGTGCGCCCCGAGACGGGCGGCGAAAGCTACGAGCGCGTGGACTTCCACGTGGACGACCCCGCCGAGGTGAACCGCATCGTCGAGGAGGTGAAGAACCTCGACGGCCTCGATCCCACCGACTTCGCCGTGGACGTGGACACGGGCAGCGTCGATTCCGTCATCGAGCCGCTCGAGAACATGGACAGCCTCATGACCGGGCTCATCGCGGTCATGGTGGTCATCGGCGCCATCATCCTCTACCTCGTGCTGGCCGGCCGGGTGCGCGAGCGCATCCACGAAAGCGGCGTGCTGCTGTCGCTCGGCGTGACCAAGCGGGCCATCGTGGCGCAGTACCTCGTGGAGATCGCCCTCGTGGCCGTGCTCGCGTTCGGCGCCTCGTACTTCACGAGCGGGCTCGTGGCCCAGACGGCGGCCGCGCAGCTGCTCGACTACGCCACCGAGCAGGCGGGCGACGTGGGCGGATCGGGATCTGCGGGCCCCAAGAACCTCGACGGCACGAGCGTGGCCGACTCCTCCTCGATGGCGCCGAGGTTCGAGCAGAACCGCGACATGACGAGGATCGAGGTCGTCATCGAGCCCGCGGCGCTCGCGGGCGTCTACCTGGCAGGCGGCGTGCTCATCGTCGGCTCGGTGGCCGCGGCCGCGCTGCCGGTGCTGCGCCTCAAGCCCAAAGAGATACTCACGAAGATGAGCTAGAAAGGACCAGTCATGCACCTCATGGAACTCGAGAACGTACGCTACTCCTACGGCTCCGCACAGCCCGTGCTGCGCGACGTGTCGCTGGCGCTCGAGCCGGGCAAGCTCTACGCGATACTCGGCCCGTCCGGCTGCGGCAAGACCACGCTGCTGTCCCTCATGGGCGGGCTCGACGAGCCCGACGGCGGCACCGTCCGCTTCGGCGGCGAGGACATCGCCGGCACGGGGCTCGCCGAGCATCGCAAGCATCACGTGGCGTTCGTCTTCCAAAGCTTCAACCTCATCGACTACCTCACCCCGGCCGAGAACGTGGCGCTCATCACGCGCTCGTCGCCCTACCCGCTGCTGGAGGAGCTGGGGCTGACCGACGAGGAGGCGCGCCGCAACGTGCTGAAGCTGTCGGGCGGCCAGCAGCAGCGCGTGGCCATCGCCCGCGCGCTGGCCTCGGAGGCGCCCGTCATCCTGGCCGACGAGCCCACGGGCAACCTCGACGAGGACACCGCCGCCGAGATCACCGGCATCCTGCGCAGCTGTGCCCACCAGATGGAGAAGTGCGTGGTGGTGGTCACCCACTCGCGCGAGCTGGCCCGCAAGGCCGACTGCGTGCTGCGGTTGAAGAAGGGCGTCGTCAGCCAGGAGGACGTCGTCCCCGCCGGCGGGTCGGCCTCCCGCCGAAACCCCTCGAGCAGAAGGAGCCGCCCATGAAAGCCCGCAAGCGCCCCGCCGTTCCCGCGTTCGCCGTCGCCTCGTACGCGGCCGGAGGCATCCTGACCGCCTGCTTCGTTCTCGCCGCTGTCGCCACCTGGGCGAACGTATCGGCGCAGCTGGCGCAGGGCGTGCCCGTGCAGGGCAACGAGCTGGCCATCGCGAACGCCGTCCTGTCGGGCTGCGCGTCGTACGCGGCGTTCGCCTTCCTCGCCTTCGCGGCCGGGACGCTGTACCGCGGCCTCGACCGCCGCGCGGCGATCGCGCCCGGCGACGGCGACGGCGACGCGCCGGCCGAGCCTGAAGCCGACGAGGACGCGTTCTGGGACGAGGACGCCCGGGACGCCGGGACGCCCGACGACGGGCGCGCCGAGGACGTCGAGGCCTTCGTGCGCAGCGCCGACCTCAACCGCGTGTTCGGCGCGCGCCAGACCGTGACCCTCGACCAGGCCCTCAAAGGCGTGTACGTCCGCTGACGGCGCTTCCCTCCCGTCGCCGACGAGCCCTCCCCCGGCGTCAGCGCTGCGGGAGGGCGCGCTCCTTGCTCAGCTGCTTGTCCGCGTACATCGCCTTGTCGGCGGCCTCGAGCAGCTGCTCGGGCCGTTCGAGGTCAGCGCCGTGCCACGCCCACCCGGCGCTGACTGACAGGGCGTAGGGGGCGCGGCGCGTCTGCCCCGTCGTCTCGAGCGCGGCGCGCACGTCGTCCAAAGCGCGGCGCACGCCCTCCTCGCCGCGCGCATCGAGCACGACGGCGAACTCGTCGCCGCCCATGCGGGCCAGAAACGCGCTCGTCTTCGCGAAAGCGCGTTTCAAGGCGGCCGCGAGCTGCCGGAGGGCGTCGTCGCCCGCAGCGTGCCCGTAGCGGTCGTTCACGGACTTGAAGTCGTTGACGTCCAGCACGATCAGGCACCATGGGCGGCTCGACCGCGTCGCCCGGCACCGGGCGGCAAGATGGTCGTCCAAGCTTCCCCGATTGTTGAGGCCCGTCAGCCCGTCGAGCGCCAGCTCGTCGCGCTGGACCGACACGTAGGCGAGCACGACGGAGAGGGCGATGCCGGGAAGCACGGTGTCCATGCCCGGAAGCGCCGCTTGCAGCGCGCCGCCGACGAGCGGGCCGACGGCGAACGCCGCCAGGTACAGCAGGCGGCGCCGGCGAGCGGGCCCTTCCTCCTTCGAGCGATAAAAGAGCGCGAGCGCGGTGGCCGCCAGAACGTAGAGGGCGCCTGCCGCGAACGGGACGAAGGACAAGGGTCCGCGCCGGTAGGCGAGCCCTTCGTCGACGTAGAACACCCCGTGCGTCCACGGCGCGCACAGCACGGCGACGGCGAACGCCGCGTAGGGCGCGCACGCGATCGCGAGGGCGAGGGGCTTGCACAGCAGGCTCTCCCCGTGGACGAGGTAGCGGACGTAGAGGAACCATGAGAAGGCGATGCCGCCCATGAACAGGAAGTGCAGGACGTTCACCGCGTAGAGAGCCTCCGCGGGCAACCGGCCGTCCAGCACCCAGGAGAGCATCCCTGCGACGAGCGCGCCCATGGTCGAAAGAATGACGGTGCGCAGCAGCGAGTTCTCGCGCAGGTACGGCAGCCGCACGAGAGAGTTGACGTAGAGTATGCCCATCACGATGAAGGGCGGCACGTCGACGAGCACGTAGGTGATCGCGTTCACGCCCCTGCCCCCTCGGTGCCGATCGCCTTGCGGGCGTTCTTGGCGCGGTACAGGACGGTATCGGCCGCGCCGACGATGCCCTCGGCATCCTGCTCGACGGCGAAGTCGCGCAGAGCGTAGCCCGCGCTGAACGACACGCGGCCCCCCGGGCCCTGCGAGCCGGGGACGCGCACGCTTTCGGACTCCAGGATCTCGGTCATGCGGGCGGCTTCGGCCTCGTCCGCGCAGTCCGCGATCACGGCGAACTCGTCGCCGCCGTAACGCGCGAGGAACGCGCGCTTTCGCGAGAACGCGGTGCGGAGGGCCTCGGCCGCGCCGCGCAGCACCTCGTCCCCCGCCGCGTGCCCGTAGGCGTCGTTCACGCCCTTGAATCCGTCGAGGTCCGCCATGATGAGGCACCAGCCCCCTTGCGACGCCGGCCTGCCCAGGCGGCGGTTCAGGAACTCGTCGAAGAACCGACGGTTGTACAGGCCCGTCATCGCATCGAAGGATATCTGGCGGTTGCTCGCCCCCAGGTACACGAAGAGGATGGCCACCGCGCTGAGGGGCCACAGCACCCACCACCCGTAGAACAAGGATTGCACGACGCCGCCGACGATCGGTATGACCGCGAAGGCCGCGAGCGTCAGGCAGTCGCGGCGGCGCTCCGCGACGATCTCGCGCGTGAACTGGATCAGGGAGATCACGGCGCACCCCACGAGCCCGCCGAACATGGGCAGGAACGAGACGAGGTACCACGGCCCGCGCTTGTACGAACCGTCCACGTCGATGGAGAACACGATGCCGGTCCAGAAATTGACGATCAGGACGGCCGCGATCAGCGAGAACGGGATGCCGAACGCTACGCGCACCTTCCAGCTGCGAAACAGGTTGCGCCCATCGTGCAGCCGCGCGTACACGTACGCTATCCAGAAAAGCGGCGCGATCAGGCTGCAGAACAGGTACACGGTGTTGACCGCCTGCAGGACGAGGAACGGGGTGCGCGCTGCATCGAACAGGCGCGTGACCATGGTGAGCAGCGTCGCCGCCAACGTGAGGAGCACGCCCGCGCGGAACATCACGGCCGTGAAGCGCTCGGCGTCCTTCGAACGCGAATCCGCCCAGATGATAGCGAGGAGCACCGTGGGGAAGAGGTATATGTTCACGAAGGACAGTCCCGTCATCTGACCAACCACGCCCTTTCGCGCAAACCCGCGCGCGTCTCGCCTGCCGGATCGTCCTCTCATCGCGCTCGAAATGCAAGCGTTCAGATGAAGTTTAGCACTATTGGCGGGAAGCGCGCGCCCTCTTCCACGTGCGGATCTTGCTGCGGAACGATTTGTACGGCGCGACGGTGTTCGTGTGGACCCACTTCCACACCGGCCAGCTAGTCGGCGTCGGCCTCGGCCACGTCGTCGAACTCCGCGACGAACAGCGCGGCCGTCCTCCGGATCTCGGCGATCAGCGCTTCCTTGCTCTCGTACCCCCGCATCGAAAGCCCTCTTGGACGAAAGCGGCGGCCCGAAGCCGCCGCATCATGTCTATTCGCCCATCATGTCCTGGAGCCGTTTGATGTCGGCCATGCTCATGCCGCCCATGCCGCCGGGCAGTCCCATGCGACGGCGGCGGCCCTTCTTGCCCTTCTTGCCTTTTTTGCCACCCTGCATCTCCTCCACGGCGGGCATCATCTTCTTCATCATCTTCTTCGTCTCGTTGAACTTCTTCATCAGCTGGTTCACGTCCGAGACGGTCACGCCCGCGCCCGCGGCGATGCGCGCGCGGCGCGAGCCGTTCAGCAGGTCGGGCTTCTCGCGCTCGGCCTTCGTCATGGAGTTGATGATGACCTCCATGTGGTCGAACGCGCCCTCGTCCACCTGGCCGGCCGCCATGGCCTTGTCGCCGCCCGGCAGCGCGGACAGCAGCTTCGACACGCCGCCCATCTTGCGGATCTGGCGGTTCATGTCGATGAAGTCGTTGAGCGTGAGGTTCGCGCGCATCATGCGCTCGGTCTGCTCCTGCTCGATCTCCTCCTGCTGCACCTTGACGGCGCTTTCGATGAGGCTGACCACGTCGCCCATGCCGAGGATGCGCTTCGCCATGCGGTCGGGATGGAATTCCTCGAGCGAGTCGGGCTTCTCGCCCGAGCTGATGAACTTGATGGGCTTGCCGGTGACCTGCTTGATGGACAGCGCGCCGCCGCCGCGGGCGTCGCCGTCCATCTTCGACATGATGACGCCGTCGAAGTCGACGCGCTCGGAGAACGCGCTGGCCACGTTCACCACGTCCTGGCCGGTCATCGCGTCCACCACCATGAGGATCTGGTCGGGCTTCACGGCGCGCTTGATGTTCTCGGCCTCGTCCATCATCTCGTCGTCCACGTGCAGGCGGCCCGCCGTGTCGACGATCACCACGTCGCGCAGGTTGTCGATGGCGTCCTGGATGCCCTCCTGCGCGATCTTCACCGGGTCCTGGCCGTCGCCGCGGTACACGCGCACGCCGATCTCGGCGCCGAGCGTCTCCAGCTGGTCGGCTGCGGCGGGACGGTACACGTCGCAGGCCACGAGCAGCGGGGAGTGGTTCTCCTGCTTCAGGCGGTAGGCCAGCTTCGCGGCGGCCGTCGTCTTGCCGGAGCCCTGCAGGCCCACGAGCATGACGACGTTGGGGATGCGGCTGCTCAGGACGAGCTTGGAATCCGTGCGGCCCAGAAGCTCGGTGAGCTCGTCGAGCACGATCTTGATGACGTTCTGCGCCGGCGTGAGCGAGTCGAGCACCTCGGCGTCGAGGCAGCGCTCCTTCGTGCGCGCGACGAACGTCTTCACCACCTTGAAGTTGACGTCCGCCTCGAGCAGCGCCATGCGGATCTCGCGCATGGCGTCGTTGATATCGTCCTCAGTCAGGCGGCCCTTGCCGCGCAGCCCGCTGAATATGCCCTGAAGGCGCGTCGAAAGGTTCTCGAGCATGGTGTGTTGCTCCCATCACGTTGCGAATGAGCTTGTTTGAGGGAATTATACCGCAGCGGTGCACCGCGCAGCGAACTTCACCGTTTCAACTGCATGCGGGAAGGCGGGATTCCCGCCTAGAAGTACCGGTTGACGCCCGCTTCGTCGGGTTCGCGGCGGACGAGGCCGCGGTCGACGAGATGGTTGAGGATCACGACGCCCTCGGTGACGATGCACCAGCGCTGCACGAAGGATATCTCCCCCCACGTGTCGAACGGGACGTTCCACTTGATAGCGCGGATGACCTCCTCGCCTGTCAGGCCCGGCTGCGCGCTCACGATGCCCCGCGTCTCCTCGAGCCGCTCGAGGTGGTGGGCGGCCAGCCAGTCGATGCGCGCGTCGAAATCGTCGCGTTCGTCGCCGTGCGAGACGAACAGCCGCTTGACGCCGAGCCTGCGCACCTTCGCGAGGCTGTCGAGGTAGGCTTGCAACCCGTCGTCGGCGCCCGGGAACAGCGCGATGCTCGGCGAGATGACGAACAGCACGTGGTCGCCGCCGAACAGGATGCGCGATTCGGGCTCGTAGAGCGCGAGGTGCCCCGGCGTGTGGCCGGGCGTCTCCACCACGCGCAAGCGCCAGCGCCCCACCTCGACGACGTCGCCCTCGCACGAGGGCACGAGCGTGAGGCGCGAGGCGTCGAACAGGCGCGGCTCCACGGCGTAGCGGGCGTAGCCGGACGCGTCGGACGGCGACACGCCCTCGGCCACGAACGCGCGGCGCGCGGCGTCGTAGGACGAGGCCGCGCGCGAGGCGCGCACCGCCTCGAAGTCCACGGGGCTCACGTAGAGCTTCGCGCCCGGCAGGGCGACGCGGTCCACGAGCCCCGCATGGTCGAGGTGCAGGTGCGTGAGGAAGAAGCGCAGCCGCGCGCGGTCGACGCCGAGCTCGTCGAGGGCCGCATCGAGGATGGCGCAGCCCTCGTCGGACGGCGCGCCCGTGTCGATGACCAGCGCGTCGTCGCCGTCCTGCACGATGAAGCAGTTCGTGTCGCTCGTGGAGATGTTCTCGAACGGCACGCGCACCTCGAACACGTCGGGATCGCCGTGGACCTGGACGAACGCCATGCTACCCCCGCTCGTCGAACTCGCCGACGAGCGCGTGGGCGAACTCGTGCGCGTCGAAGTCCTTGAGGTCGTCGAGCCCCTCGCCCACGCCGATCTTGAGCACGGGAAGCCCCAGCTCGTGCGACACGGCCAGCGCGATGCCGCCCTTGGCGGTGCCGTCGAGCTTCGTGATGATCACGCCGTCCAGATCGAGCGCGCGGTCGAACTCGCGCGCCTGCGACAGGCCGTTCTGGCCGGTGGTCGCGTCGGTGACGAGCACGGTGTACACGGGCAGCTGCGAGCGCTTGCGCACGACGCTCACCACCTTCTCGAGCTCGCGCATGAGGTCGGCCGACGTGTGGAGGCGGCCCGCCGTGTCGACGAGCACGAGGTCGGCCCCGCGGCTCTCGGCGCGCTCGATGGTGTCGTAGCACACGCTGGCCGGGTCGCTGCCGCGCTCGCGCGTGACCACCTCGACGTCGGCGCGCTTCGCCCACACCTCGAGCTGCTCGATGGCCGCGGCGCGGAACGTGTCGGCGCTGCCGAGGATCACCGTGCGGCCCGCGTCGTTCGCCTCCTTGGCCAGCTTGCCCACCGTGGTGGTCTTGCCGGTGCCGTTGATGCCCACGAACAGCACGAGCGCGGGCCCGCCGCCCAGCACAACCTCGCCGCCCGGCGTGAACGTGGAGGCGATCTGGTCGTTCAGCAGGTCGAGCACCGCGTACGCGTCGGGAAGCGCCTTGCGCGTGGCCTGGTCGCGCAGGCCCTCCACGATCTCGGTGGCCGCAGCCCCGCCGACGTCGGCCAGGATGAGCGTCTCCTCGAGGCCGTCCCAAAACTCCTCGTCGAGGTCGGGGCCGCGGTCGAGCAGCACGTTCATCTGCTCTTTGAACTTGTCGCGCGAGCGGGAGAGCCCCTCGCTTATTCGGTCGAAGAATCCCATGGCGGACTCCTTTCTTGGTCGCCTGAACAGTGTATCCCAAATGGGGCCGCACGTCAGCGGCGAGGATCCTCCTCGCGCTCGGCGCGGATCGCGCGCAAGGAGCGCGTGTAGCCGACGAAGGGGAAGAACGAGAAGACGAACCCGGCGGCGAACGCCGCGCACAGCGCGAGGCACGCCCACGATCCCGGCTCGTTGCCCTGCGCGGAGAGCCGGGCTTGAAGCGCGAAGAGCGCCGCAGACGCAAGCGCGCAGACGAGCGCCGTCCAGCCCAAGCCCGTCCGGCTCGCGCCGAGCGTCTCCTCCTCGGCGTCGTCGTCGGTGTACAGCGGGACGGTGCCGGCCTCGGCGCGCACGATCTGCCACGAGGAGCCCAGCGCCACGGGCTGCCAGCCCCCGATGCGGTACAGCTCCTCGGCCTCCGCCGAGAAGTCGCGCTGGAAGTCCACCGCGTAGTCGTACGCATGCGGCTCGCCCTCCTCGAAGCGGTACAGGATCCCGCATGAGAACCCGCTCAGGTGCCACCCCCGCGCGCTCATGTCGGCGAGCATCGCCGTGTCGTGATCGGGCATGATCGCCAACCCGCCGCACAACCGGTACCTAGCCATGGTTCTCCTCACCCGTCTCGCCCAGCCGGGCCTCCGCGAAGGCGACCAGCCGCTTGCGTCGAACGAAATCGCGCTGCAGCACCGCGCGGCCCTCGTCGGTGGCCGCGTACAGGATGCGGCTCTCGCCCTCCGCCGTCTCCGCGATCTCGGCGATCCAGCCCGCCGCCTTGAGCTTCTTGAGCGTCGTGTACATGGTGGCGGGCCCGACCTTCACCGCGCCCTGCGTGGACTCCTCGATGCCCTGCATGATGCGGTAGCCGTGCGCCGGCTCGAGCGTAGCCAGCAGGATCAGGAAGATGCTGTCGGACAGCTCCCCCGTCTCGTACGGGCTCTTCTTCGCCATTTCGTTCCTCTCATATATCCATGATGGATACTATGCTACAATGGGCCTGCTTGCAAGCGAACAACCTTTGGTTTCCCACTATACTCTATCTGGAAATGGAGCGTTTCATCATGGTTGAAGAGCATTTGGAAGCACCTGCAAGCGGGCAGGCGGCAAGCTGGTTCGAGCAGAGGAAAGACCCTGAGCTGAGGAAGCGGCAGGATGCGAACCTGTTCCAGACGATCACGCTGGTCTTGCTGCCGTTCGTGTGGGCGGGTTTCATCTACTCGCTGCTCACGGGCAACGAGGGCAACATGAACAGCTACTCGCTCATGATACTCTTCTTCTCGATGCTGAACGCCGACGTGCTGATCAAGGGCGAGAAGCTGTCGAACAAGGTGCTCAACGTGCTGGCGAAGGCCAACTGCGTGCTGTTCTTCGTCTGGGCGCTCGCCAACATCGTCTACCTGCTCGTGAAGTAGCGCACAGCCGCGCGCTGCGCCGACCTGGGCTCACTCCGCGTGGCGCAGCGCGTTCTCCAGCTTCTGGCTGACCACCTTCGTCACGCCGTCGGCCTGCATGGACACGCCGAACAGCACGTCGGCCATCTCCATCGTGCGCCGCTGGTGCGTGATCATGATGAGCTGCGTGGTGTCGCGCAGCGATTCCAGGTACGACGTGAGGCGGCGCAGGTTCGAGTCGTCGAGCGCGGCCTCCACCTCGTCGAGGATGTAGAACGGCGTCGTGCGGATGCGGTACACCGCGAACAGCAGCGCGAGCGCCGTGAGCGACTTCTCGCCGCCGGACATGAGCATCATCTTCGTGATGCGCTTGCCGCGCGGCTGCGCCGTCACCTCCACGCCCGTCCCCTCCAGGTCGTCGGGGTCCACGAGCGTGAGCTCGGCCGAGCCGCCCGGGAACAGCACGGCGAATATCTCGCTGAAGTTCTTGTTCACCGCCTCGTACGTGCGGATGAAGTCGTCCTTCATGCGCGCGTCGATGACGCGGACGATCTTCGTGAGCGAGCGGCGCGCGCCGTCGAGGTCGGCCAGCTGCGCCGCCAGGTAGTCGTAGCGCGTCTTCAGCTGCTCGTACTCCTCGGCGGCGTCGGGGTTGATGGTGCCCATGTTGGCGATGCGGCGGCGCAGCTTGAAGGCCGCGTCCTCCGTCGCGCCGCGATCCTCCAGCTCGGGAAGCTCGAGGGCGCGCTCGAGCGGCACCTTGCAGTCGTGTACGATGGCGTTCACCGCGGCGTCCACCTGCACCTCGAGGCGGCCCTTGTCCACGCGCGCCGTGGACAGGCGGGCGTTGGCGTCGTCGAACGCGTCGTGGGCGGCGCGCGCACGGGCGCGGGCCTCGTTGACGGCGTTGTGCAGCCCCGCGGAGGAATCCTGCGCGGCCGTGGCAGCCTCCTCGAGGTCGCGCGTCCAGCGCCGCGCGCTGGCCACGAGCTCCTCGAACAGCGCGAGCAAGGGCTCGATGCGCTCCTGCGCCACCCGCTTCTTCACGAGGGCCTCGCGCGCGTCGGCATCGCTCGCCGCCACGGCGTCGAGGTCGCGCGTGCGCGCGTCCACCACGCGGCTCTCGTACGTCTGGCGCTCGGCGAGCGTGGCCGCCTTGAGCTTGGCCTCCGACAGCGCGTCGCGCAGGCGCGCCGCCTCCTTGCGCAGCGGCACCACCGCGTCCTGCGCCTCCTCGAGACGCGCGGCGCCCGCCTCGAGCTGCTGCTTGAGCGTGGCGAGCTGCTGCTCGAGCGCCTCCACCGACGGGCGCGCCTCGGCCACGGTGCGCTCGGCCTCGCCGCGCTGGCGCTCGATGTCCTCGAACTCGCGGCGGACGGCGGCCAGCTTCTCCTCGGCGCGGCGCGCCTCGGCGCGGGCCGAGTCCGTCTTGCCGCGCAGCTCGGCCAGCTCCTGCGACAGGCGCAGGCTCTCGCCCTGCGCGGCGCGCAGGGCCTCCTCCGCTGCCGCCGCACGCTCCTCCGCGCCCGCACGCTCGCTCTCCGCGGCGCGCAGCTGCGCGCGCAGCTCCTCCAGGCGGCGGGCGCGCGCGAGCACGCCTTCCTCGCTGTCGGCCGCCGCGGCGCCCACGGTCACCTTGCCGTTCGGCCACACGATGCAGCCGCCGCGCGTCACGAAGCGCACCTCGTGCGCCCCGCGCGCATGCGCGGCGAACGCCGCGTCGACGTCGTCGCACACGACGACGTCGCCCAGCAGCGCCTCCACCGCGGCGGCGTCGGCCTCCGCGTACGCCAGCTCGTCCACGAGCGCGCGCCCCAGGCCGGCAGCGGCCGCGTCGCGCGCGGGGCATGCGCGGCGCGCCTCGCCCGAACGCGGCACAAGCACCACCTCGCCCCGCTCGTCGCGCGCCGCCAGGGCAGCGGCCACGGCGTTCGCGCGGGACGCGTCGTCCACGAGCAGCGCCGACACGTCCGCGCCCAGCAGGTGCTCCACGAGCGCCTCGAAGCCCTCCGAGGCGCGCACGGCGTGCGCGATGGGCGCGAGGCGCACGTCGAGGTCGGCGGCGTTGTCGAGCACCCACGCGCGGGCCGGGCCCGCTGCGGCGCTCGCGCGCTCCACCTCTTCGAGGCCCTTGATCTCGGACGCCACGAGCGAGGCCGCGTCGCGCGCCTCGTCGAGCGCCCCGCGGGCCGCCTCGCGCGCCCCTAGCGCCTCGCCCACGCGGGCGCGCGCCGCGCCTTCGGCCTCCACGAGCGCCGCGAGCGCCTGCCCGGCCTGCGTCGCGGCCTCCGCGAGCGCCACGGCCTCGGCCTGGGCGCGTTCCAGCTGCAGCTCCAGCTCCTTGCCGTGGCCCTCGATGAGCTTCACGTGCGCCAGGCCGCTCGTCAGCGCCTCCTGGGTGCTGGCCAGCTCGCGGCGCGCCTGCTCCTGCACGCGCTCGCCGTCGCGCTTCGCGCGCTCCAGCTCCTCCACCTCGCGTTCGAGGGCGCGGCGCTGCTGGGCGTTCTCGGACTGCTCGCCCGCCAGGCGCGCCACGGCGGCGTCGGCCTGCTCGCGGTCGCGCTGCACCTCGGCCAGCTGCGCGGCGGCCTGCGCGCGGTCGGCCTCGGCCTGCGCCCGCTTCGCCTTGTTGGCCTCCAGCGTCACGCGCAGCTCGGCCTCGTAGCTCTGGGCCGCGCGGCGCTTCTCGTGCAGCAGCAGCGTGGCGCCGTCGAAGCGCTCCACGGCCGACGAGGCCCGGCGGTGCCGGCGCGCCAGCTCGCCCGCGTCCACGCTCTCGCGGCGGATCTTCTCCTGCAGCTCCTCGGCCGCCGCCTCGGCCTGCCCGATGGCGGCGCGCTTCTCCTCGAGCTCGGCTTCCAGCACCTGCTCGCGCTGGGCGGCCTCGTCCCAGCCGCGGCGCAGCGTGCGCAGGTCGTCCACGGCGAGAGCCAGGCTCAGATCGGCCAGCTCGTCGGCCAGCCCCTGGTAGGTGCGGGCGCGCTTCGCCTTGCGCTCGAGCGGCCCCAGCTGGCGCTCCACCTCGGCGGCCACGTCCTTCACGCGGGCCAGGTGCGCGTCCATGGCGGCCAGCTTGCGCTCGCTCTTCGCCTTGCGCTGCTTGTGCTTCAGCACGCCGGCGGCCTCCTCGATGAGGGCGCGGCGGTCCTCCGGCTTCGACTGCAGGATGGAGTCGAGGCTGCCCTGCGAGATGATGGAGTGCGTGCCCGTGCCCAAGCCCGAGTCGTGCAGGATGTCGAGCACGTCCATGCGGCGCGCCACCACGCCGTTGATCAGGTACTCGCTCTCTCCCGAGCGGTACATGCGGCGCGTGATGGCCACCTCGTCGAAGTCCACCGGCAGCGTGGAGTCGGAGTTGTCCAGCACGAGGTCGACCTCCGCGATGCCCACGCTCTTGCGCGCGGACGACCCCGCGAAGATGACGTCCTCCATCGCCTGGCCGCGCAGGTTCTTCGCGTTGCGCTCGCCGAGCACCCACAGCACGGCGTCGGATATGTTCGACTTGCCCGAGCCGTTCGGCCCCACCACGGCGGTGATGCCCGGCTCGAGCGCCAGCACGCTGCGGTCGGCGAACGACTTGAAGCCTTTGAGGACCAGTGATTTCAGGTACATGCGCGGCTACCCCTGCTTGCGCTGCTTGGCGCGCTCGCGTTCGGACTTCTTGCGGGCCTTCTCCTCGGCGCGCGCGGCAGCCTTCTCGGCCTTCGCCAGCTTCGCGGCCTCGGCCTTCTCGGCGCGCGCCTCGCCATCCACGCCCAGGCCGAAGAACTCGCCGAGGCGCGCGAGCGTGCTCTTGGCGGCCTGGCTCTCGGCCTCCTTCTTCGTGCGGCCGGTGCCGCGCGCAAGCCCCTGGCTGCCGGCGAACACCTGCGCGACGAACGTGCGGTCGTGCGGCGGCCCCTGCGTCTCCACCAGCTTGTACGTGGGCGTGATGCCGTCTTCCTGCAGCTTCTCCTGCAGGGCGCTCTTGGGGTTCTCGGGCTCGCGGGCCATGTCCACCGACATGCGCGGGATGAGCGTGGAGCGCACGAACGACACCGCGGCGTCGATGCCGCCGTCGAGGAACAGCGCGGCCACCACGGCCTCGTACACGTTCTCCAGCGCGGAGTGCAGCCCGCGCCGTCCCGTGCCCGTCTCGGAGGAGCCGAACACGATGATGTCGGTGAAGCCCAGGCGCTCGGCGACGTCGGACAGGCTCGCGCCCGACACGAGCGCCACCTTGATGCGCGTGAGGCCGCCTTCGTCCAGGTCGTGGAAACGATCGAACGCGATGGTGGCCACGATGGCGCCGAGGATGCTGTCGCCGAGGAACTCGAGGCGTTCGTAGGAGTACTTGACCGACTTGCCCTCGGTGGCCGAGGGATGCGTGATGGCGGACAGCAGCAGCTGCTCGTCCGCGAAGCGGTAGCCCAGGATCTCCTGGGCGCGCGCCAGTTTTCTCTGCTGTTCGTCGGTGAAGGTCATGGCGTGCTCGGGCTTTCGTTCAGGCTGCGGATGAGCGGCGTGGGCGGGATTCCATGATTGACCGGGCATGGCGTCACTCGCCCTCCGTCGTTCGGGCGGCGCGCGGCGCGGTCACGGTTTGAGCGATTATATCAGAAACGCCCGTGCGCACGATGCTCGCGGTGGTCAGCACGCCGTTGCGCACCGCCAGCGCGTTGGACGACCCGTGCCCTACCAAGAGCGCGCCCTTCACGCCCAGAAGCGGGGCGCCGCCGTACGTGTCGGGGCTCACCTGCGCCATGAGCTGCTTGAGGCCGCCCTTGATGGCCAGCGCGCCCAGCTTCGTGAGCGGCGTGGACATCATGATGCTCTTGAGCGTCTTGAACAGGGTCTTCGAGGTGCCCTCGATGGTCTTCAGGCACACGTTGCCCGTGAAGCCGTCGGTGATGATGACGTCGAACTTCGCGGGCAGGATGTCCGAGCCCTCCGCGTTGCCCGCGAAGTTCGGCAGCTGATCCCTCAACAGGTTGTGCGCCTCTTGGGCGAACTGCGAGCCCTTCGTGTCCTCCTCGCCGATGTTGAGCAGCGCGGCGCGCGGGCGCTCGATGCCGATGACCTTCTCGGCGTAGATGGACGCCATCTGGCCGAACTGCACGAGGTACTCGGGCTTGCAATCGGCGTTCGCGCCGATGTCGCACATGACGACGGGGCGCGCGGGCGACGGGATGACCGTGGCCAGCGCGGGCCGGGCGACGCCCTTGATGCGGCCCATGACCAGCGTGCCCGCCGCCAGGCAGGCGCCGGTGGAGCCGGCCGAGAAGAAGCCTTGCGCGGCCCCTTCCTTCACGAGACGGCAGCCCACCACGATGGACGAGTCCTTCTTCTTGCGCACGGCGTTGGCGGGATGCTCCGCCATGGCGATGACCTCGGCAGCCGCCTGCGGCGTGCAGCGGTCGTGCTCGGCCGCGAACGGCTCGACCACGTCGGCCGGGCCGCACAGGATGACCTCGAGGGCAGCGTCGGCGGCGAGCGCCTGGGCGACGCCGTCGAGCACCACGCCGGGAGCGTTGTCGCCTCCCATGGCGTCGACGGTGATGGTGACCTTATCGGGCATGATGTCCTCGCATTCCTCTTCGGATCGCGTGGACGCATGCGTCTGGCCGCCGGTGCGAGCAGGCGCATGCGCGCAGCGCGGGTTACGAACATGCAAAAAGCCTCCCGGCGCATCACACGCGAAGCGCGATGTGCGGGGAGGCTTGTCAATGCGCGTCAGCAGAACGCACGCGCATGGGCGCTGCGCTAGTCCGTCTCGATGACTTCGCGGTTCTTGTAGAAGCCGCAGTTCGGGCACACGCGATGCGGAAGCTTGACCTCGCCGCACTGCGGGCACACGGAACGCGAGGGCGCCGCGATCTTATCGTTGCTGCTGCGACGGGCGTGGGTGCGGGCACGGCCCATTTTGCGCTTAGGTACTGCCATGATTCTCTATCTCCTTCTTTAAGCCGAGCGATCACGATCGCTCGTTCTCGCTTAAGTAAACACGCGAAACGGTATAGTATCAAACGCGGAGCCGCGCCGCAAGCCCCGACCACCCGCAAAATCCAATCCGCATCCAGGTTTCATAATTGAAACGGATGCGCATCCAGCCAGACAGGCGCGGTGGAAAACGCAGAGCGGAATGCCTTTCGGGCCAAAAGCATCGCCGTCTCTATCGAGCCGGAACGCGCGACGTTGGATCAGAGCGAGATCGGGATGCGTTCCGCATTCGAAGCGCGTCGGATCGGCTGGCAAGAAACGTGGAAAGCGCGTTGGAACGGCGTGGGATCGGCGCTGGATCCAGGCGGCTTTCCATGGTGACGCACGCCATGGAAACGTGAGACCGGCTCGTTATACTCATAGGTACGGATACGCCAGGCGGCTTGGTGCCTCTCCCTCTCATTATTCTAGATGGATGGAGGTGAAGACCATGACCGTTTTTGGGTTTGTCGAATTGGCAGCACTGCTCTTGGAGTTTGCGTCCCGCGTCATCGAGCTTGTTCTCATGATAAGGAGCGCGCTCCTAACCCGTAGGGGAAAGGAGCGCCAAGACTAAACCCAAACCGCCGAAGCGATCCGAGAGCCGTTGGGAGTCTAACCCCTCCCTGCGGCTCGTCCTATTCTACACCGAACTCCTTGCCTCCCGCAATACGCACCCGCCATCGAGCCCACACCGTCGCCCCCCTACTCCGCCGGGCCGAACTGCATCTCGTAGTAGTGGGCGTAGGTGCCGCCGAGGGCGAGCAGCTGGTCGTGCGTGCCGCGCTCGGCCACCTTGCCGTCCTCCACCACCGCGATGAGGTCGGCGTTGCGGATGGTGGACAGGCGGTGCGCGATGACGAGCGTCGTGCGCCCGGCCGACAGCTCCTCGAGCGACTTCTGGATGGCCCGCTCGCTCTCGTTGTCGAGCGCGCTCGTGGCCTCGTCGAGGATGAGGATGCGCGGATCCTTCAGGAACACGCGCGCGATGGCGATGCGCTGCTTCTGCCCGCCGGACAGGCGCGCGCCGCGCTCCCCCACGTAGGTGTCGTAGCCGTCGGGCAGCCCCATCACGAACGCGTGGATGTTCGCCCGCTCGGCCGCCTCGACGATCTCGGCCGTCGTGGCGTCGGGCCGCCCGTAGGCGATGTTGTCGCGGATGGTGCCGCCGAACAGGTACACGTCCTGCTGCACGATGCCGATGGCGTCGCGCAGCGACTCCACGGTGACGGAGCGGACGTCGATGCCGTCGATCTCCACCGACCCGCTCGCCGGGTCGTAGAAGCGGGGCAGAAGCGAGCACGTGGTGGTCTTGCCACCGCCCGAGGGACCCACGAGCGCCACCGTCGTCCCCGCCGGTATGGCCAGGTCGAGACCGCGCAGTACCTCGTGGACGCCGTCGTAGCTGAAATGCACGTCGCGGTAGCGCACCTCGCCGGCCACGTGCCCGTCCGGGCCGCCGCAGCGGGCGCGCTCGGCCGCGTTGAGGTCCATCGCGTCGGGCGCGTCGGCGATGTCGGGGCGCACGCTGAGCACCTCCATGAAGCGCCGGAAGCCGGCGTAGCCCTTCTGGAACGTCTCCACGAAGTTGATGAGCTGCTCGATGGGCGAGATGAAGATGCCGATGTACAGGGCGTAGATGGCCAGGTCGGTGACCTGCAGGCCGCCCGTGGCCACGAAGTAGCCGCCGCCCACGATGGTCACCGTGTACAGCACGCCGATGAACAGCGAGTTCACTGCATGGAACGACCCCATGAACCTATACGAGCTCTCCTTCGTCTCCACGAAGCGGGCGTTCGTGCGGTCGAACTTCTTGATCTCCACCGGCTCGTTGCCGAACGACTTCACCACGCGGATGCCGCCGAGCGAGTCCTGCAGGCGCGCGTTGATGTCGGCCATCTTCTTGCGGTTCTCGGTGAAGATGACGCGCTTCTGGTAGTTGCGCCAGAACGAGTACGCCGCCAAAAGCAGCGTCGCGGCCAGCATGATGGCGGTCAGCGGCACGTTGATGAAGAACAGCAGCGCGAACGAGCCCACGATCTTGAGGATGCAGATGAACAGGTTCTCAGGCCCGTGGTGCGCGAGCTCCGAGATGTCGAACAGGTCGGTGACCAGCTTGCTCATCATCTCGCCGGTGTTGTTGCGGTCGTAGTAGGAGAAGCTCAGGCGCTGGTACTGCTTGAACAGGTCCATGCGCATGTCGGCTTCCATGCGCGCGCCCATGATGTGGCCCCAGCTGGTGATGAAGTACTGGCAGGCCGTACGCACGCCGTACAGCACGACGAACAACAGCGTGATCCACCCGAGCGAGCCGATGATGGCCTCGGGGGAGCTCTGGAAGAAGTCCTTCGTGAAGAAGCTCAGGAACTGGGGGAACGCCAAGTCGACGCAGGCGAGCACCGTCGCGCACACGAGGTCGAACACGAACAGGAACGTGTAGGGCTTGTAGTAGCTCGCGAACTTCGCGAACACCTGGCGCGCGGTCACGACGGGCGCGTCCGTCGCGGGCGCGGGCGCGCTCTCGGGCGCGGGCGCCGCGTCGGCGGTCGGCTCGCTCGCGCGCGACGCCGCCTTCTGGGTGAGGTTCTTGATGGTATCCATGCCCCACATTGTAGCGCTACTCTGAGCGCCGAGCACCTCGAATCGGCGCGGCGCGCGGCGTTTCGTAGGCTTCGCGTGCGCGCGGCGCCGCGGACGGGATGCAGTTTCACGTTGCCTCATCGGGCCTCCTCGAGAATAGATTCGCCACGGCGCGCCTCGCGGCGCACGCGCGCGAGCTCGCTTGCCGCGCCGCGCCCGAACACGCCCACGTCGTAGCTGCCGGCGTACGCCGCCGCGACGGCGATCAGCAGGAACGGCAGCGCCGCCCAGCCGAATATCTCGGCGCCCATGAGCACCGCCGCCAGCGGGCAGCGGCTGGCCGCCGCGAAGAACGCCGCCATGCCGAGCGCGGCCGAGAACCCTGCGGGCTGGCCGGCCGCGAGGCCCAGCGTGCAGCCCAGCAGCGCGCCGACGGTGAACATGGGCATGATCTCGCCGCCTTTGAAGCCGAAGCCCAGCACGAGCACGGTGAGCGCGGCCTTGACGGCGAAGTCGGCCGGGGCCGCCTCGCCGGCGAGCGCCCCGCGCAGAAGCCCCATGCCCGTGCCCTCGAAGGTCTGCCAGCCGAAGGCCAACACGAGCGCCGCGAACAGCAGGCCGCCCGCCGCGACGGCGACGAGCGGGCGGCCCACCCGATGCCGCACCACGTGGCGCAGCGCGCGCAGGCCGCTCGCGAACAGCACGCCGCCCACGGCGCAGCACAGGCCCACGAGCAGGCAGTGGGCGACGGAGCCCCACGACAGCGCGGGCAGCGCGACCGCCGGGATATGGTCGCCGATGCCCACCGCCCGCGCGATGGCGTAGGCGACGAACGTGGCGAGGAGCATCGTGGGCACATGGCGCGCCACCGCGCGGTCGAAGCGCGCGAGCTCGAGCACGAACATGCAGGAGCCCAAGGGGGCGAAGAACAGCGCGCTGAACGCCGCCGCCATGCCGAGCGCGGCGGGGTAGCCGTTCGGGATGGTGCGGCCGCGGCGCCACACGGGAGCCAGCTTGAAGGGGCGGCCGAGCACCGAGCCGATCGACGCGCCCATCTGCAGCGCGCCCGACTCCATGCCCACCGAGCCGCCGCCCAGCACGGTGAGGAAGGTGCCGCCGAGGATGCCGGGGGCCACGCCGCCCGGGATGCGCTCGTTGGCGCGGAAGCGCTCGATGACGCCGTCGGTGGCGAGGTTGACGGGCAGGCGCAGCAGCTTGTACAGCCCGATGGACGCGAGGCCGAGCGCGGGCAGGGCGAACAGCAGCCAGGGATGGCGCTGCGAAAGCGTTCCCGCGAAGTCGACGGACAGGGTGAGCACGATGGAGGCCGCGGCGCCCGCGGCGCCTACGACGAGCGCGAACGCCGTATGGCGCACGAGCTGCCCGAGGTCGAAGCGACCGTCCTGCAAAGATTCCGCCTGCTCGCCGTCCTGTGCGCCCACGCGCGCCTCGCCTCCCGACCTGCTCCGAATACCGACACATCCGCTCCATGGTACGGAGCGGACGTGCGGGAGGGAGGCCGCGGCAGGAGGCGGTTGCCGTACCGTCGCGGCCCGTAGACCGGCGCGTTGACGGCGCGCCCGCCGCGGGCGCACCGCGCACGGACAGGGGCCGGCCGGCGCCTAGCGCACCTCGGCGCGGCGCGCGAGCAGGTAGGCCGCCAGCGCGCCCAGAGCGGCCACGGCGGCGAACAGGGCGATGGGATACGCGAGATTCACGCCCGCCGAGGTGAACCCGAGCGCCGCGAGCACGATGCCGCCCACCGCGTCGGCCGCGCCCGGCACGACCGCGAACAGCGTGGGGACGAGTACGAACGCCAAAAGGCCGACCGCGAGCAGCCCGGCCAGGAACGGCCGCTTCCCCACCCTTCCCTGCAGCACGATGATCGCATAGGAAAGGAACGCGATGGCGAGGTTGAGCAGCAGCGTCCACAGAAACCCGACGGGGCCGAGGCCGTATCCGTCGCCGTACTGCGCGACGAGCGACTGGAGCCGCCACAGCGGCAGCACCGCCAACAGCAGCTGGTCGACCAGGGCGAACGCGGCGGCCACCGCCGCGAACGACAGCGACGTGCTGAGAAACGCCTGCGCGCGCGTCACCCCGCACTGCAACGCGAACTTGAAGTCGATCGAGTACGACATGGTTCCGCACAGCACCAGGAACACGCACATCCACAGGTACATGCCTTGGAACGGCGCGCCCCCTTCCCCGGCGAACGAGATGATCGCCCATCCGAGCGAGAAGCAGGCCGCGAACACGATGAAGAACACGCCCATCGAGAACAGGACGTCGGCCATCTGGTAGCGGGCGATCGCTTTGAACTTCCTCATCGCGCATCCTCCTTCTCGGTCAGCTTCACGAACAGCTTCTGCAGGCTGAGCGGCGCCGTCTCGAGCCGCTCGTGCAAGCGCGTCCCGTCGGGCGCGCCGAGCAGGTACGCCACCTCCAGGCCGCCCAGCTCCTCGACGGCGAGCACGTCGCGGCCCGCGCAGTACGCCTCCACGTCGGCCGCGCGGCCCGACACGCGGTGGCCGCTCGAGCGCAGCTCCTCGGCCGACGAGGCCAGCAGCACGCGTCCGCGGTCGATGATGGTCACCTGCTCCACGAGGTTCGCCACCTCCTCGATGAGGTGGGTGGCCACGACGACGGTGCGCTGCTTCTCCACGTAGTCTTCGAGCAGCAGCTTGTAGAACAGCTCGCGATGGTTCGCGTCGAGGCCCAGCACCGGCTCGTCGAGCAGCAGGTAGTCCACGTCGAGCGACAGCCCGATGACCAGCTGGTAGATGGAGCGGTAGCCGGTCGACAACGCGCCCACCTTCTTGCGCACGTCGAGGCCGAACGCCTCGGCATGGCGCGCGGCCGCGCCCTCGTCGAACCCCTCGTAGAAGCGGCCCATCTCCTTGAACAGCTTGTCGAGGCGGAAGTTCTCCGGGAACATCTTCTTGTCGGAGGTGCAGTACACCTTGGCGAGGGCGGCGGCGTTGTCGGTGACGGGATCGCCGTCCACGAGGATGCGCCCGGCCGTGGGGATCAGGCGGTTCGCCACGAGGCCGAGCAGCGTCGACTTCCCCGCCCCGTTGCGTCCGAGCAACGCGTGGATCTTGCCGTGCTCGAAGGACAGCGACACGTCGTCGAGGGCCGTGCTCGTTCCGAACGACTTCGATACCTGGTCGGCGCGTATCTCACGCATGGCCGTATCCTTTCTCGATCATAGCGACGACCTGCTCTTTCGTCAGGCCGAGCTTCTTCGCCTCGGCGACGAGCGCGGCGACGAACCGCTCGTCGAACGCGCTCCTGCGCTTCGCGCGCACCTTGTCGGCGGCGCCCGTTTGGACGTACATGCCCATGCCCCTCCTCTTGTAGATGATGCCCTCGTCCACGAGGATGTTCATGCCCTTGAGGACGGTGTGCGGGTTGATGCCGAGCAGGGCTGACAGCTCGTTGGTCGACGGGACGCGGTCCTGCTCGGCGTACACGCCGGTGAAGACGTCCTCCTCGATGCCCTCGGCGATCTGGATGAACAGGGGCACGTCTCTTCCCGGGTCGATGTTCATAGGGCGCGCCTCCTCTCTGCTAGTTTGTTACTTGAGTAACTAACTAGCATTCTAGAGCGCGCCAGGCGGGTTGTCAAGGCGCAAGAAGGCGGCCGCCGGGATCGATCCCGGCGGCCGCCGTGCGGTGCGAACTGCGTGCGAACGTATGTTTCACGTGAAACAGCGCGGCGAAGGCCTACGCGGAGGCGCCCCTCGCCGTCGCCGTCGCGCCCTGGAACACGACGCCCTCGTCCTTGCAGAGGTGCTGGACGGCGGCGCGCGCGGTCTCCGCCGCCGTGGGCAGGCCGCCGGGTGCGACGAGGCGCTGCCCCGCGAAGTAGACGCCCTCGATGCCCGCGGGCTTCGCGGGGTAGCTCGTCTGCTTCTCGCCGGGAAGCATGTTCGACATCCACGACCCCTTGTACGAGCGGAGGTAGCGCTCGTAGGTGAGCGGCGTGGCCACGTCCCACACCTCCACCTTGCCCTCGATCTGCGGGTACTTCTTCGACAGCGCCGCGATCACCGCTTCGGCCAGCTTCCGCTTCTCCTGCGCGTAGGTGCCGTCGGCCCTGCGCGCGGCCCACCAGTCGTACGTGTCGCCGTTCATGAACAGCGTCATGGCCGTGCAGCCCTCGGGCGCGTAGCCCTCGTAGGCGGCGTAGTTGTTGAAGGCGAGGGCGTCGTGCCGCTGATCGCCGCAGAAAACGGGTTCGTCGAGGGGGAACCCGACGCATTCCGGCACGTCCGAGAGGTCGGCGCGGATGCCGAGGCTCACGAACGTGTCGAGGATCGGATGGACGTTCGCCCGCAGCCTCTCCGCCCACTCCTCGCGTATCGGCGGGTCGAACAGCGCGTCGATGGCGACGCGGGTGTCCTGCGTCACGATCACGGCGTCGAAGGGGCGAAGCTCGCCGTCCACGACCACGCCGACCGCCCGGCCGCCCTTCGTCTCCACCCGCTCGACGAGGCGGCGGTACTCGATCGCGCCTCCCAGCTTCTCGAAGGTTTCGGCGATGCGCGCGGCCATGGCGAGCGAGCCGCCGAGCGGGTACCCGCCGTCGCCCGAGACGAGCGTCGCGAGGGTGAATGCGAGCCCCATCGCGCTCATCTCCTCGCCGACCATGCTGGAGAACAGGGTGCGCAGCAAGGGGCTGGAGAACCGCTCGGCGAACGTGCGGGTCGTCTGGCCCGCGTAGAACGGCATGCGCGCCATCGACGGCATCATGGCCAGCATGGCGCGCAGGCCCGGCGTGCGCTTGACGGCGACCTTCACGCCCTTGACGTCGACGATGGGCATGCTCACCTTCGTGAACTTCCGCACGTCCTTGATCAGGCTCCGAATCTCCCGCTCGTCCTCGGGCGCGACATCCAGCAGGTGCGCCTCGAGCCGATCGATGTCGCGGTAGAGGCAGACCGTCCGCCCCTCGAACTCGTACACGAGGAAGGGGTCGCGCACGTAGACGGGCACGTCCGGGTTGAGCGCGCCGATCTCGTTCCACACCGCGTTGAGCGCCGTGCGCGGCGACGAGCCCGTCAGCCAGTGCATGCCGCCCTCGAACAGGTACCCGCGCCGGCTCCAGCTCGTGGACGCGCCGCCGGGGATGGTGTGCGCCTCGTACACGGTGACGTCGAAGCCGCTCTGGCGCGCGTACACGCCCGCCGTCAAACCTGCGATGCCCGCGCCCACGATGGCGACGCGCGTCGGCGAGGCGCCCGCTCCCCGCGCCGCTTCCGTTGTTTCACGTGAAACATCCGTTCGCTGCATGTCCATGCTACCTCTTCCTCACGATGTCGACGATCCACGCGCTTTCCGGGCACGGCGTGCCCGGATGCAGCGACAACTCCTCGGCGATGCCCTGGACGGCGGCCCAGAACGCCACGGAGAGCGCCACCGGGTCTCCCTCGCGGACGGTGCCCTCCCGCTGCCCGCGACGGACGATCTCGGCGGTGGGCGTGTGCACGTCGAACCCCGCGAGCTTGGCCTTCACGCGCTCGGGCGCGTCGTCGTTCACCAGCGCATGGCTCATGAGCACGAACATGTCGGCCAAGGTGGGGTCGCTTTGCAGGTAGGCCATGATGCCGGCCGCCGCGCCCTCGAAGAACGCGAGCGCGTCGCCCTCGCTGTCGCCCACCATCGCCATGGGGCCGTCCACGCCCACCTCGACGAGCGCCTCGTAGAGCGCCTCCTTCGATTCGAAGTAGTGGAACATGAGCCCGGTGCTCATGCCCACGGCCTCGGCGATGTCGCTCACCTTCGTGGCCGCGTACCCCTTGCGCACGAACAGCCGCAGCGCCGCCCGGAGGATCTCCTCGCGACGCCGCTCCCGCTGCTCCTGTCTCGTCACCATTCGTTGAACTCCCTTTCATTGAATTTATGTTCAACATAGTACCACGGCGGGGAGGGAATGCAAGGGCGATTGGGAGATTGGGCGATTGCGGCTGCGCGCAACGCTCACGACAGAATGTTTCACGTGAAACATCCGTTCCCCTCTCCTTCCAGGAAGCGGGAGGGGGTTCCCCGGTGGAGGATGGTGAGGCGGTGCATGGCGCGGGTGACGGCGACGTAGAGGAGGGTGCGGTCGAACTCGGTGGAGAAGAAGCGCTCGTCGGCGTCGAGCACCACCACCTCGTCGAACTCGAGGCCCTTCGCCATCTTCACCGACGCCACCGACACGCCGTCCTCGAACGCGGCCGTGCGCTCGGTCAGCAGGTGCACGTCGGCATCGCGGCCCAGCAGCTCGGCGTAGCGCGCGGCCAGCTCGTCGGAGGCGTGCAGGATGCCGAGCGTCTTGCGGCCGCTCGCGCGGAAGGCCTCGACGGCCTCGAGCGTCCGCGCGAGCACCTCCGCCGTGTTCGCGCAGCCGACGATGCGCGGCGCCTCGCCGTGCCGCTCCACCGCCTCGAGCTCGGCCGAGGGCTTCACGCGGTTCGCGAGCGCCACGATCTCGCTCGTCGAGCGGTAGCTGCGCGTGAGCCGCACGACGCGCGCGGCCGCGTACGCCGCCGCCACGTCGTCGAGCGCGGTGGCGTTGCCCCGGTCGACCACCTGATGGCAGTCACCCAGCACGGTCTTGTCGCAGCGGAACAGGCGCGCCACCAGCGCGTGCTGCACGGGCGTCAGGTCCTGCATCTCGTCCACCACGAGGTGCAGGACGTCGCCGTACGCCTCGAAGCCGGAAAACGCGCCCTGCAGCAGCGCCAGCGGCGCGGCGTCCTCCCATTCCACCGTGCGCTTCGGCCCCAGCGCGAGCGCGTCGTCCCAGCCGCGCTCGCGCAGGAACAGCCGGTAGAGCGCCAGCGCGTCCTTCGCGCGCAGCATGCCCGCCAGCCGGCGGCACACCTCGCGCTTCGTCGGCACGGCGTGGCGGTCCCTCCCGACGCTCGTCGATTCCAGCTCGTAGACCACGCTCGCGGCCACGAGGTCGAGCCGCTCCTCCAGCGCGAGCCCCCCGTGCGCGCGGAACCGCGCGTCGATCCGCGCGGCCTCGACGACGCGCCGGCCGAACGCCATGTCCTCGGCCGCGAACGCGGCGTCGGGCGCCCGCTCGAGGAACGCGAGCACCGCGGAGGCGAACGCCGCCGTGCCCTTCAGGCGGGCGCGCTCGCGCCACGCGCCGTCCGCCTCGTCCACGCTCGAGCGCGCTGGCGCGACCGTCGCCGCGCCGCCGAGCGCCCGCTCGACGACGGCGCGCAGGTCGAGGGCCGCGATGGGCTCCTCGCCCAGTTCGGGCAGGACGCCGGAAACGTAGTCGGCGAACACGCGGTTCGGCGACAGGATGGCCACCGCGCGCGAGGACAGCGCGCCCCTGCGGCGGTACAGCAGGTACGCCACGCGGTGCAGCGCGATGGACGTCTTCCCCGAGCCCGCCACGCCCTGGATGACGAGCGTCCCCGACTCCTCGTCGCGGATGATGCGGTTCTGCTCGGCCTGGATGGACGCGACGATGGTGCGCATCTTCTTGTCGGACGAGCGTCCCAGCTCGCGCGCCAGCACCTCGTCGCGCACGGTCGAGGCGCTGTCCGCCGCGTACCCGAGCCTCCCCCGCTCCACGCCCAGCTGCCGCTTGCGCGCGAGCAGGCCCTCCACGCGGCCCGCAGGCGCATCGTAGCCGGCGGGGCCCGGCTCGTCGCACTCGTAGAACAGCCCCGCCACCGGCGAACGCCAGTCGGACACCACCGCCGCCTCGTCGGAGCTGAACGAGAAGCGCCCCAGGTAGAACGGCGTCGGCGCGTCCTCGCCCGCCGCCTGGAAATCCACGCGCGCGAAGTACGGCGCGTCGAGCAGCTTCTCCAGCCGCGCGGCGGCCTCGCGCGCCTCGGCCGCCTGGCGGTCGACCTCCTTCAGGAACAGCTCGTTCTGGTACTGCTCGCTCGGGTCGATCTCGCCGCGGTAGGCCGCCATGTAGCGCTTCGTCTCATCGTACCCGCCGTCCACGCGCTCGAGCAGCCCCGCCGCCCGGTCGCGCGCGGCGCGCAGCAGCGCGAGCACGTCGTCGAGGTGCGCGCGCTCCTCGCGCAGCACGGCGTCCGCAGCAGCTTCGCCGCCCCCGCCCGCGAGCCCGCCCTCCGCGCGCAGCACGAACCGCTGCGTGGGGTAGCCGAACTCCTCGAGCAGCTCGGCCCCCTCGAAGCCGAGGGCCAGCAGATCGCGCCGATGCCCCGTGTCGGCCCGGTCGCCCGCGCGGAACGTGGTCAGCGACACGTCCCGTTCCGGCAGCTCCACCGCGCGCAGCGCGTCGAGCAGCGCCCGCGCCACGTCGAGGCGGCGGTACTGCGGATGCACCGCCAGCACGTCGATGCGCGCCGCATCCGCATCGAACGCGAGCGCTCCGGCCAGCGCCTCCCCGTCCCACGCCGCCAGCGCGTGCCGCCGCTCGATGCATGCGGCGGCCCACGCCTCGTGGTCGCACTCGTCGAAGCACGGGAACCCGTCGATCGACGAGCGCATGAGGTCCATCCACGCGGGCAGGTCGGCAGGCGCCGCGTACCCGACCGTCCAGGCGCCCCCGTCGTCCGGCACCCCGTCGCGCAGCTCGAACGGAAGCTGCAGCGCGTAGAACGCCCCGGCGGCGCGGAACCGCGCGGGCGTCGTCTTGTACAGCGCCGAGAACGCGAGCGAGAACGCCTGCTGGCTGTCGTAGCCCGCCCCGAGCGCCACCTCCGCCAGCGGCGCGTCCGTCGACACGAGGGCGCGCGCCGCCTCGGTGAGCCGGCGGCGCTTGACGTAGTCGTACACGGGGAAGCCCACCGTGGAGGTGAACAGGCGATGCAGGTGGTACTTCGAGTAGCCCGCCTCCTCGGCCAGGCGGTCGAGGTCGATCCGCTCGCCAAGGCGGCTCTCGATGCAATCGATCGTCCGGGCGATCGCGCGCTCCTGTTCCCGGCTCATGGTCGTCCTCCTTCGCTCGCGTCCGACGAACCATCCATGTAACCAGAAACGCGCGGCCGCGTCTCTATCGATCTTGCGCTCTTCGGAAAGCACACGACGAAAAAAGCGCCCGCCGTCGAGGGCGGGCGCTACGGGGAAGCGATGCGCGGTGCTAGTTCCGGGGCTCGTCGAACGGGAAGTCCTTGAGCGCCGCGAAGGGGTTCGGCGGCGTGTCGTCATCGTCGTCCGCCGTCGGCGCGCAGCCGCACGGGCCCTCGTTGAGGTCGGCGCCGCACTGCGGGCACAGGCCCTTGCAGTCCTCGTCGCACAGCGGGATGAGCGGGAACTCCAGCAGCAGGGCCGCCGTGATGATGGGCTCCAGGTCGATGACGTTGTCGGAGGACAGCACCTCGAACTCGTCGTCGTCCATGTCCTCGGGCGCGGCCTTCGTCTCGTCGAGCAGGAAGTAGCCCTCGAGATCGCCGGTGACCGGGAAGGAGAACTCGTCGAGGCAGCGCGCGCAGGCCGTCTTGGCCTCGCCCTCCACCGTGCCGGTGACCAGCAGCGCGTCGCCCGTGTTCGTGATGTCGGCCTGCCAGGCCAGCGGCCCCGCGAAATCGTACAGGTCCGGGCCCGCCTTCATGACGGGGATGGCGACGGTTCCCTCAAAATGAGAGCTCTCCGCCGGCGCGAAGAGCTCAGAGGGTATATGGATGCGCAACGATTCCATTTAGCGCCCCGATGCGAGGGAGTTGGCGTTCAGGCGGTCGCGGCAGCGGCGCACGTTGTTGAGCAGCGTGTCGAGGCTCTGCTCGACGTGGCCGAACACCTCGTCGGCGTAGTCCTCGGCGCCGGCGCGGGTCTGGCGCTCCAGCTCGCGGGCGTCGGAGAGCACCTGGTCGGCCTGCTGCTGGGAGATGCGGACGATCTCCTGCTCGCTGGCGATGGTCATAGCCTGGCTGCGCGCGTCCTCGATCATGCGGTTGGCTTCGGCCTCGGCGTCGTCGAGCAAGCTCTGGCGCTCGCGGACGATCTGACGGGCCTGGGCGAACTCGCTGGGGAACGTGTCGCGGATCTCGTCCATGATCTCGAACGCCGCGGCGATGTCGACCTGGCGCATGTTGCCCTTGCCGAAAACCGGCTTAGAGTCCTCAAGCAGAATCGAGAGCTCTTCCAACAGCCCCAAGACTCCTGTTTCGTCCATGATTGTCCTTCCACCCAGGCGTGCTGCGTTTCATCTGCGTTGGCGCGCACGGGTATCCTCGCGTGCATGCGTCGCAATATTCTAGCATGTATGCTGGGAAAACCAACCTCCAATGCACAAAGCGTGCACATTTTACCCGGTCGGACCCGTGCCGACACCGAACGGTGACCTGCGGGCGCGCAGGATGCGCTACGCGTCGGCGAACTTCTTCAGCAGCGCCTCGTTCACGCACGCGGGCACGAACTGCTCCACGTCGCCGTGGAGGCTGGCGATCTCGCGCACGATGGAGGACGACAGGTACATGTACTGCGGCGGCGACATGATGAACAGCGTCTCGAGCTCCTGGTTCAACTGGTAGTTGAGGGCCGTCATCTGGAACTCGTACTCGAAGTCGGTGATGGCGCGCAGGCCCTTGATGACCACGGTGGCGTCGAGGCGCGCCGCGAGGTCGACGAGCAGCTCGTCGAACGGCTCGACGCGGACGTTGGGTAGGTGGCTCGTGGCCTGGCGCACCAGCTCGGCGCGCTCCTCGAGCGCGAACAGCGGCTTCTTCTTCGGCGAGGCGGCCACGGCGACGACCACTTCGTCCACCAGCTGCGCCGCGCGGGTGATGACATCGAGATGCCCGCTCGTGATGGGATCGAACGTTCCGGGCGTCAGTGCACGTTTCATGTAAGGTTCCGTTCCTTCTTGGGTTCTCAGTCGATCGCGTCGCGCGGCGCCGACGAGCGCAGCACGTCCACGACAGTATCCCCGTACTTCTTGCGCTGCGCAATAGACAAATCGCGCGCTTTTGCCGCCTCGTCCACCGCGCCGTTCGCGCTCGCGGCGTGCTCGTACACCACGATCGCGTCGTCGGCGAGCGCCGCACGCGTGCGCAGCGCGGCCACGAACCCGAGCACCTCGTCGGCGTCGCACGCGTACGGAGGGTCGAGGAACACGAGGTCGAACGGCGGACGGGCGTAGGGCACGTCCTTCAGCACGTCGCCTTTGCGCACGCGGGCGCGGCGCGCGTCGAGACCGAGCAGGCCCACGTTCGCGTTGAGCGCCTTGAGCGCCTCGCCCGCGCGCTCGCAGAACTGCGCGCTGCGGGCGCCGCGGCTGAGCGCCTCGAGCCCGAGCGCGCCCGACCCGGCGAACGCGTCGAGCACCACGGCGCCGTCGAACCCGCCGCGCGCGCTGTGCACCGTGCTCATCATGGCCTCGCGCACCCGGTCGGTGGTGGGGCGGGTGCCCTCCCCCTTCGGCGCCTTGAGCGTGCGCCCGCGGAACTCGCCTGCGATGATCCTCATACGTATCAGCCTCCCTGCGCCACGTGGTCGTGGGCGTACATGATGCGCACCTCGCGCGCGAGCGCGCGGTGCGCGGGCAGCTCCAACTCGGGGTCCTCGGCCATGATGGCCGCCGCGTCGGCGTGCGCGGCCTCGATCACCGCGCCGTCGCGCACGACGTTCACCAGCTTGAGGCCCGACGCGCCGTGCTGCCGGTTGCCGAGGATGTCGCCCTCGCGGCGCAGCGACAGGTCGTAGCTGGCCAGCTCGAAGCCGTCGTCGGTGCTCACCATGGCCGCGAGGCGCGTGAGGGCGGCGTCCGATTTCGATGCCGACACGAGGTGCACCTCGGCGGACTTGCTCCCGCGGCCGACGCGCCCGCGCAGCTGGTGGAGCTGCGAGAGGCCGAAGCGGTCGGCGTCCTCCACGATCATGACCGTGGCGTTCGGCACGTCGACGCCCACCTCGATGACCGTGGTGGCCACGAGCACCTGCGTGTCGTTGTCGCGGAAGCGCTGCATGACGGCCTGCTTCTCCGCGCTGGGCATGCGCCCGTGCAGCAGCTCCACCCGGTAGTCGGCGAACAGGGTGGTCTGCAGGTAGGACGCCTCCTTCGCGGCGGCCGCCACGTCGTCGCCCGCCAGGTCGTCGTCGGTCTCGATGCTGATGGCCGCGTACTCGTAGGCTTCCTCGTCGGCCTCGCGGCGGCGCCCGCCGCTGCCGCCGTCCGCTGCCTTCGCGTCGCGCTCTCCCCCGTCCTGGCCGATGAGCGGGCACACCACGTACACCTGCTCGCCGCGCGCCAGCGCCGCGCGGGCGGCGTCGTAGGCGTGTCCGCGGTCGGCCTTCTGGTGCACGAACGTGGTGCGGCGCGCCGCGTCGTGCGGCCGGTGCTTGAGGTAGGACAGCGTCAGGTTGCCGAACAGCGCCAGCGCCAGCGAGCGCGGGATGGGCGTGGCCGTGAGGTACAGCGCGTCGGGCGCCTCGCCCTTCGCCAGCAGCTTCGCGCGCTGCTCCACGCCGAAGCGCTGCTGCTCGTCGATGACCACGAGGCTGAGGCGCCGGGGCGCCACGTCGTCTTCCAGCAGCGCGTGGGTGCCGATGAGCACGTCCGTCGTGCCGCCCGCCACGCGCGCGAGGATGGCCTCGCGGTCGGCCGGCGAGGTGGAGCCCGTCAGCACCTCCCAGGTGACGCCGGCCGCGTCGAACAGCGGCCCCAGGCTCTTGCCGTGCTGGCGCGCGAGCACCTCGGTGGGGGCCATGAGCAGGGCTTGCGTGCCCGTGTCGGCCGCCGCCGCCAGCGCGAAGGCCGCGACGACGGTCTTGCCGGTGCCCACGTCGCCCAGCAGCAGGTGGTTCGCGGTCTGCGGCGCGGCGAGCGCGGCGAGGATGTCGCGCTTGGCCTGCGCCTGCTCGTCGGTGAGCTCGAAGGGCACCGCGTCCTCGAGCGCGGCCAGGTGAGGCCCGTCCACCACGTGCACGGCGGGCTCGCACCCGTCGCTGCGCTCGCGCGACTCGCGCATGAGCATGAGCTCGAGCAGCAGCAGCTCCTCGTACACGAGGCGGCGGCGCGCCTCGGCCACCTCGTCCATCGTGTGGGGGAAGTGGATGCACGACAGCGCCGCACCGCGGCTCATCAGCCGGTACTTGGCGCGCAGCTCGAGCGGCAGCGGGTCGTACAGCCCGCTGGCCGCCGCCAGCGCGTTGCCCACGAGCCGGCGCATCCACGCGGCCGATATCTTCTCGCAGGCGGGGTGCACGGGGATGATCATGCCCTCGGCCATCCGCTCGCCCTCGAGCACTTCCAGGTAGGGGTTCGTCATGCGCTTGAAGCCGTAGTTGAACTCGAGCTTGCCCGCCACCGCGATGCGCATGCCGGGCTTCACCTGGTCCATGAGCCACGGCTGGCGGAAGCACGTCACCATGAGCACGCCCGTCGCGTCCACGAGCGACAGCTCCACGAGGGAGAGGCGCGGCTTCGGCTTCTTCAGCTTGATCTCGTGCACCGCGCCCTCGACGGTGCACGACTCGCCGATGCGCGCGGTGGCCACCTCGGCCTTGCGCGAGAGGTCGATGTAGCGCCGCGGGAAGTGCGTGGCCAGGTCGCGCACCGTGCGGATGCCGAGCCCGTCGAGCGCGCGGGCGCGCGTCGGGCTCACCAAACGAACGCGCCCGACCGATTCGTCGAGCGCGAGCGTCGCTGCTAAACGGTCAGGCGCGTCCATGCACTTCTCCAGGTCGTTCGTAAGGTCAGCGAGGGGCGCGCTCGTGCCGGAGATCGGCCCGCCGCGCTGCCAAGCGTACTTCGGTACGCGCCGCGCAGCGCACAAGGGCCGAGATTCGGCACGAGCGCGCCCCGCAGCATCGAGCAGGTGCGCCGTTCGGAGAACGGCGCAGCGGTTTTACTCAACGGACATCACGACGGGGTACAAGGGCTGGTCGCCGCGGTGGGCGTCGATCTCGAGGTCGTCGTAGGCGCCCTCGATGCGCTCGAGCAGCGCGGCGAAGGCGTCCTCGCCCAGGTCCTCGCCGGCGAGGATGGTGAGGGTGTCGGCGTCGGCGGCCTCCATCGTGTCGAGCAGCGCCATGACCACGTCCTCGGTCGTGGAGCCCACGGCCTCGATGGACCCGTCGGCGATGCCGATGACGTCGCCTTCCTTGATGGGGTTGTCGTGCGCGTCCTTGGAGTCCTTGATGGCCGTGGTCACCTCGCCGGTCTTCACCTCGGCGTACGCCTCGGTCATCGACTCGACGTTCTCCTCGAGGCTCGCGCCCTCGTCGAAGCCGAACAGCGCGGCGAACGCCTCGGGCACGCTGCGCGTGGGCACGACGGCGCACGGCGTCTCGGACAGCTCGCAGGCGCTCTGGGCGGCCATGATGATGTTCTTGTTGTTCGGCAGGATGATGACGGCGTCGGCGTTCACCCGGCCGGCGGCGTCGAGCAGGTCCTTCGTGGAGGGGTTCATGGTCTGCCCGCCGGACACCACCACGTCCACGCCGAGGCTCTTGAGGATCTTCGCGTTGCCCTCGCCCGCGGCCACGGCCACGAAGCCGAGCGGCTTGGGCGTCGCCTCCTGCTCGGCGGCCAGCGCGTCGGTGCGCGCCGCGCTCTGCTGCTGCATGTTGTGGATGTGCACCTCGGAGATCTGCGCGTCATGCGTGAGGAACCAGCCGAGCACCTCGTCGGGACGGTTCGAGTGCACGTGCACCTTGAAGTTGGGGTGCATGCCCACCATGAGGTCGCAGTCGCCCATCGTGGGCAGGAAGTCCTTGGCGGCATCCACGTCCACCGTGTCGGAATGCACGAGGAACTCCGTGCAGTAGCGGTACGCCGAGCCCTCCCAGTCGTTGATCTGCTCGATCTCCACCTTCGGCGTCGCGCCGCGCGCGAACGCCAGCTCGTCCACCATGGGGCCCTCTTTGCCCGTGAGCGCCGAGGCGAACGCGTCGAAGAAGATGGCCAGGCCGAAACCGCCCGCGTCCACCACGCCGTTCTCCTTGAGCACGGGCAGCAGGTCGGGCGTGCGCTGCACGGAGGCGTAGGCCTCCTCCACCACGTAGGCGAGCGCCTCGTCGGCCGAGAGCTTCTTCTTGCGGGCGCGCTTCGCGGCCGACGCGCTGTCGCGCAGCACGGTGAGGATGGTGCCCTCCACCGGCTTGCGGACGGCCTGGAACGCCACCTCCTGCGACTTCGCGAACGCCGCGTCGATGCTGTCGGCGTTCAGCTCGTCGTGACCGACGCTGCCCTCGCACAGGCCGCGCAAAATTTGCGAGGTAATGACACCGGAGTTGCCGCGTGCGCCCATGAGCGCGCCGGTCGTGATCGCCTTGCGAATTTCCGCGCCGCCCGCCCCGATGGGCAGGTTGGCCAGGTTCTCGACGACGGTTTCCAACGTGAGCGACATGTTCGTGCCCGTGTCCCCGTCGGGCACCGGGAACACGTTCAGACGGTTGATCTCGTCCTTGCGCTCGCTCAGGGTCTTGCTCGCAACGGCGATGGCATTGAGCAGATCGTTCGCGGTATAGGGTTCTGGCATGCTGATCGATTCTCCTTAAACGTAATGCCGCGGAGCGCCGCGCCCCTCTCGGGCGGGCAGCGGCTCATCATGGCAGGGCGAGCGCTACTTGCGCACCTTCACGCCCTGCACGTGCACCTCGACACCGTCGAGCGGGACGCGGGCGTATTCGGTCAGCGCGAACGTGACCTGGTCGATGAGGTTCTGGGACACCGTGTTGATGTTCGTGCCGTACTCGATGACGACGTACAGCTCCACGTGCACGCCGGCGTCGGTCGTGGTGACCACCACGCCGCGGCGCAGACGGGACGTCGGGAGGATCTTCGCGATGCCGTCGACGGCGGTCGGGGCGGCCATGCCCACGACGCCGTAGCACTCGAGCGCTGCATTGCCGACCATGTCGGCCAGTACGTCATTGGCAACGTGGAGGTTGCCTGCTATCGTATCGTTCATGGCATTCCTTTCACGGCGCGGGGATCCCGCGCACGACAAAAAACCTGCTAACGCAGTATAGCGCATGGGCTCGGTGCTGTGCGATGCGCCTGATCGCAGCCGAAAGTATACTACACGAAAAATTCTTGTAACGGTTCAAGTTTATGTGCTATAGTATGAGGGCTTTTTTGTCATCAACGGTTTTTGCCGATGAGTACCCAACGTACATGGAGTGATGAACGATGTCGAAGATTTGTGAAGTTTGCGGTAAAGCGCCGAGCGCGGGACGCAACGTCAGCCACTCGCACCGCGTGACGAACCGTTGGTTCCGTCCGAACATTCAGCGCGTGACGATCAAGGACAAAGAAGGCCACGTCCGCAAGGCCAACGTCTGCACGAAGTGCATGAAGGCCGGCAAGGTCGAGCGCGCGTAACACGCCCGCTACGCCCCGACCGAGGCGTACAAGCCGACATTGAAAAAGCCCGCTTGCGCGGGCTTTTTGCCGTTTGGGAGAAGCGGATGCGGCGCGACTTCCCTATTCCAGGATGAGCAGGCGGCCGCACTGGGGGCACGGCGCCACGTTGCCCTGGCCCTTCATGTCGATGAGGCGCCCGCCCTCGATGGCCATGCGGCACACGCCGCAGTTCGACCCCTGCAGGCGGCCCACCGCCACGCCGCCCGTGCGGGCGGCCGTCTTCTCGTAGGCGTCGAGCAGCTCCGACGGCAGCGAGGACGCCAGCATGGCGCGCTCGGCGTCGATGCGCGCCACCGCGTCCTTGAGCGCGCCGCCTTCCTTCACGAACGTCGCGGTGGCCTCGGCCTCCTGGCGCTCCAAGCCCGCCAGCGCCGCCGCCACCTGCGCCTGCACGCCCTCGATCTTCGCCAGCTCGTCGCCGATGGCGGTCAGCTCGGCCTCCAGCGTGTTGCGGCGCTTCGCGAAGCCGTTGAGCTCCTTCGTGCGCGCCTCGACGCCGCGGTAGTCGCCGCGCACCGCATCGATCTCGCCCTGCACCTGACGCTGCTTCTCGGCCAGCGACGCGTCCTCGTCGCCGATGCGCGCGAGCTGGGCGTCGGCCTTCGCGTGGAGCGCGTCGAGCTGGGCGCGCTTCTGCTCGATGGCCTTCTTCTTCGAGCGCGCCTCGAGGATGACCGCCCGCTGCGGGAGCGCCTCGAGCTTCTTCTTGGACTGCATCGCCTCGAGGTCGAGGTGCTGCATCTTGAGCAACGTGGCGAGGTCGTCGGTGTCTACGTGCATGCGCATCCTTTGTTCGAACGGAGCGCCGCCGCTGCGGCGCTCCCTGTATTATACCCGTACCGTTTCAGGGTACGACCAGTTATCTCCCTGATCGAGCACCGTGACCAGATCACCGGGAATGCCCACGGTTTCCACGGCGGCGGCCAGCACGGCCGCAAGCGGCAGCTCGCTCGTGTCGTGGCCGAGGTCGACGATGGCGAGGCCAGCCTGGGAGAGCTCGAGGGCTTTGTGGTACTTGATCTCGCCGCACACGAGGCAATCGACCTGCGCGCGCAGGCAGGCGCGGCCGAGGTCGTCGTCGAGCGACCCCGTGCAGGTGACCACGCGGTCGAGCTCGCGGGGGAAGTCGCCCCACACGCGCGGCGCGCGGGCGAACACCGAGGTGCAGCGCGCGGCCAGCTGGCCGAGCGTGAGGCCGTCGTCCTCGCCGAGGGTGCACAGCTGCCCGTAGCCCTTGTCCCGCGACCCGGGAAGGGGCACGAGCACCTGCTGGAAGTCGAGGCCCAGCATGCCGGGCAGCACGCGCTGCGCGCGCACGCTCACGTCGAGCGCCGTGTGGTACGACAGGATCGACACGCCGCGCTCGACGGCGCGCCACACGCCCGCGCCCGGGTTGGCCGCCACCGAGGACGCCGGCATGAACGAGTCGGGGGGCGCGAGGAACGCGGGATGATGCGTGACCAGCACGTTCGCGCCTATGTTCGCGGCCGTCTCGATGGCCTCCACCGTCGGGTCGAGCGCGACGGCCACGCCCGTGACGAGGCGAGCCGGATCGCCCACCGACATGCCGGTGCGGTCCCACGGCTCGGCGTCGGCCGCCGGGAACTCGGCCAGCAGCGCCCGCTCGAGCGCGCCGGTGGTGACGGCCGTGATGGGCTTGGACAGCGGCCCCGACGCGCGGCGCGCCAGCCCTTCCCGACCCTTGACATCCTTCTGGTTCTTCTTCGCTGCAACCATGGCGCGGCTCCTTCGCTCGTGTTCGAACAGGTCGTTCGAACCCACGTTACTCGATTGCGATGGTTCGGCGGTCGCCGTCGGCTGTCGGGACCGTTACCGTTCTATAACCCGCCTCGTACATGAGGCGGTAGGCTTTCTCGATGTCGCGCGCGACGTTCGACGGCACGTGCGCGTCGGTGCCCACCGTGCAGGGCACGCCGGCGCGGCAGAACGCGGCCAAGAGCGCCGGCGCGGGGAACATCTCCTTGCAGGCGTAGTAGGACCCCGACGTGTTCACCTCCACCATGCGCCCCGCCGCGGCGCACGCCTCGGCCGCCCGGTCGTAGAGGGGCTGCGGGTCGAAGCTGGGGTAGAAGTTGAACTTCTTGGCGAGGTCGGGGTGCGCCATCACGTGGAAGGGCGCGTCGGAGGAGACGGCTTCGCACCACACTTCGAAGTAGCGCCGCCAGATATCGTCGGCGCCCACCTCGTCCCAGCGCCCGCGCTGAGCGGGGTCGTCGAACGGCCAGCGGTCGACGAAGTGCACGGAGCCCAGGATGAGCTGGAACGGGGCGAGGTCCTCCGCGGTGATGACGCGGTCCTCGTCGTCGCCCAGCCAGTCCATCTCGCAGCCGGCGATCACCTCGATCTCGGGATGGGCCGCGCGCGCGGCCTCGATGGCGGCGAGGTAGTCCCCCATGCGCTCGGCGGGCATCGACAGGTAGCGGTCGGGGTCGAGCGCCGCGGTCATCGGGTAGTGCTCGGTGACGGCGATGGTGGACACGCCCGCCGCGACGGCGGCGGACACGAGCTCCTCCACCGTCCCCTCGCCGTGGTTGGTGAAGCAGGTGTGGGTGTGGGTGGTGACCAGTTCCATGGGCGCTGCGCTCCTCGACGTGTCTCGGGTATCGGTAGTCGGCTATCGGTTCTCAGTTCCAAGCAAGGGTCTTCGCCGTGGCGGCGACGAAGGCGTCGACGTCGGCCTCGGTGGTGTAGCGCCCCAGGGAGATGCGCAGGGCGCCGTGCGCGCGGTCGGCGTCGATGCCGAGCGCCCGCAGCACGTGGCTCGGCTCGAGCGAGTGCGACGAGCAGGCCGACCCGCCCGACACGCCGAAGCCCTGCATGTCGAAGCGCAGGATGAGCGTCTCGCTCTCCAGGCCGTCCACCAGCACGTGCACGATGTTCGGCAGGAAGTCGCGGCTGCCCGGCTCCACGTCCACGGTGGCCTCCACCGCGTCGAACGCGCCCAGCTGCGCGTACAGCTTGTCGCGCAGGGCGCGCAGGCGCGCGGCCTCGTCCTCCTGCATCGCGCACGCCGCGCGCACGGCCGCCGCGAAGCCGACGATGCCGGCCACGTTCTGCGTGCCGCTGCGCCGCCCGCTCTCCTGGCCGCCGCCGATGGCGTACGCCTGGAACGGCGTGCGGGCGCGCAGGTACAGCGCGCCGACGCCCTTGGGGCCTCCCACCTTGTGGGCCGAGAACGACGCGGCGTCCACGTCGAGCTCCTGGAGGTTCACGGGGACCTTCCCCAGCGCCTGCACGGCGTCGGTGTGGAACAGCGCGCCGGCCGCGTGCGCGACGCGGGCCAGCTCGGCGATGGGCTGGATGCTGCCCACCTCGCTGTTGGCGGCCTGCACCGACACGAGCACCACGTCGTCGTCGAGCGCCGCCTCCAGCGCGCGCACCTCGACGAAGCCCTCGCGGTCGGGCACGAGGCGCGTGACGCGGAAGCCCTGCGCCTCGAGGCGCTTCGCGGGCGCGAGCACGGCGTCGTGCTCGACCGCGGTGACGACGACGTGCGGCGCGAACGCGCCCGCGCCGCGCCGGCGGCGCTCGTCGGCGGCCGCCTGGGCGATGCCCAACAACGCCGCGTCGTCGGCCTCGGTGGCGCCGCCCGTGAACACGATCTCGTCGGGACGGCGCGCGCCCAGGTCGCGGGCGATGGACTTGCGGGCGTCCTCGAGCGCGGCGAACGCGGCGCGCCCGGAGGCGTGGAGCGAGTTGGCGTTGCCGCCTGCCGCGAGGTTCGCGCGCCCGGGCACGAAGTAGGGCGCCATGGCAGCGGCGGCCTCCTCGCCAAGCGGCGCCGTGGCGGCGTAGTCGAGGTACACGTAGTCTTCGGGCATCGAGGCCATCGCGCCTACGCCTCCTTCGCGCTGTCCAGCGCGGCGGCGCGCGCCTCGTCGGCCGCGGCCTGCACGGCGGCCAGCGCGGCGGCCGGGTCCTCGGCCGCGAACACGGCGTTGCCGCACACGAGCACGTCGGCGCCGGCGGCGGCCACGAGGGGCGCCGTCTTCACGCCCATGCCGCCGTCCACCTGGATGAGCGGCGCGGCCCCCACGGCGCGCGCCATCTCGGCGATGCGCGCCACCTTGGCGTCGCTGCCCTCGATATAGCTCTGGCCCGAGAAGCCCGGCTCCACGCTCATGACGAGCACCATGTCCACGTCGGCGATCACGGGCGCGAGCGCGCCCGCCGCCGTGCGCGGCTTGAGCGAGACGGCAGCCGACGCGCCCGCGGCGTGGATGGCGGCGATGGCGCGCGCCAGCCCGTCGGCGTCGAGCGCCTCGGCGTGCACGGTGACGGAGTCGGCCCCCGCGTCGAGGAACCAGGGAAGCTGCTCCAGCGGGTTCGAGATCATGAGGTGCACGTCGAGCGGCAGATCCGTGGCCTTCTTCAGCTGCTTCACGACGGGCACGCCCATCGTGAGGTTGGGCACGAAATGGCCGTCCATCACGTCGACGTGCACGTACCCCGCGCCCGCGCGCTCGATGAGCTCGATGTCGCGCCCCAGGTGCATGAAGTCGGCCGACAGGATGGATGGTGCGATCTTCACCGGTTCGAACATGCTCAAGTCCTTCCTCATCGTTGTTGCGCCCATTCTAGCGCAAGGGCCCCGCCCGCCGCAGCGGTGCCGCGGGCGATGGAGGAAAACAACACGATGACGGCGGGGATCAACCGCTTCCCCGCTCAGGCGCGCGCTGCATTATAATGAAAGCCCCCTCTGGAAGAAGGCTCCATGGCTGCACGCGCTGGCACGCACTACGCATATCGGACGCCGCACGGCCCGGTCACCATCGCCGCGAACGAGCGCGGCGTGACCCGCGTCGTGTTCGGCGACGCGCCCCTGCCCGGCGAACGCCGTCCGAGCGAGCTGGCGAACCGCACGGCCACCGAGCTGCTCGAGTACTTCGCCGGCAAGAGGCGCGCCTTCGACGTGCCCCTCGCCCCCGACGGAACCCCCTTCCAGCTGGCCGTATGGAGCGCCATCGAGCGCATCCCGTACGGGCAGACGCTCACCACGGCCGACGTGGCCGCGCTGCTCGACAAGCCCACGTCCTACCGGGCGGTGGGCAGCGCCGTGCACAAGAACCCGCTGGCGGTGCTCGTGCCCGACCACCGCATCGTGGGCGCGGGCGGCGCGCCCATCGGCCCGAACGCCCGGCTGCGCGGCGCGCTGCTGGCCCTCGAGCGCGCCGGCGCGCACGACAGCCGCTGACCCGCCCGCCTGCCGCCCTCCGGCACGCCGGCCCCCGACCCGCCGCCCGCCCGCAACCGTCCCGAACCCCGAAAGGCACCCTCCCGCATGAACGTCTACGTTTCCAACATCTTCACGGCCGCGCTCTCGTTCCCCCTGATCGCCTTCCTCATCACGCTGCCCTACATGGTCTACCAGTACCGCAAGTTCGGGTCCATCCCCTGGCTGCGCACGCTCGTGGTGTACTCGTTCGTGTTCTACCTTCTGTGCGCCTACTTCCTCGTGCTGCTGCCGCTGCCCGAGGACCGCTCGGCCATCGTGCCCTACGCGCAGACGCCCCAGCTCGTGCCGTTCAACTTCGTGCACGAGTTCCTGGCCGAGACCTCTTTCTCGATCGGCGACCCCTCCACCTGGCTGGCCACGCTGCGCGACCCGTACATCTACGAGGCGTTCTTCAACGTGCTGCTGCTCGTGCCGCTGGGCATGTACCTGCGCTACTACTTCCGCCGCACGTGGTGGCAGACGCTCATCATCGGCTTCCTGGTGACGCTGTCGTTCGAGACGACGCAGCTCACGGGCTTGTGGGGCCTCTACGAGCACCCGTACCGCCTCTTCGACGTGGACGACCTCATCATGAACACGCTAGGCGCCATGACGGGCTTCTGGATGGTGGGCCCGGCGATGCGCGTGCTGCCCGACATCCGCCTCGTGAACGAGGAGGCGCGCGAGGCGGGCATGCGCGCCAGCGTGACGAAGCGCGCCCTGTCCTTCCTCATCGACGCCCTCATCGTGTTCGCCGTCTCGCTCGTGCTCCTGTTCGGCGTGGCGGGATCGGGCGTGGCCGACCGGCTGATCGCGCAGGAGGGCGTCTGGAACGCCGCCGCGTACGGGCTCGACCTGCTCGTCCTCGGGACGTTCTTCGTCATCGTGCCCGTCCTGACGCGCGGGCAGACGCTCGGGCAGAAGCTGTTGCGGCTGCGCATCGTGCGCTCGGACGCGTCGCGCGCGCACTGGTACCAGTACCTCGCGCGCTACGGCCTGCTGTACCTCATGATCTGGGCGCCGTTCGCTGTCCTGAACGGGGTGGCGGAGCTCGATCCCGCGACGACGAGCGAGATGGGCTCGCTCGTCGGGTTCGCGGCGCAGCACCAGACGGCCCTCATGCTGGCTTGGGTCGTGCTCATGGTCGCCTGGGGCGTTTCGCTCGCGGTGCGCGCCGTGCGCTCGTGGCGCCTGAAGCAGCCCTTCGTCATGCTGAACGGCGTGCTGTCGAACACGCGCGTCATGACCCAGGCCGGCGTGGAGCTGGCCCGCGAGCGGCGCGCCGTGCTCGACGTGGACGAGGTGGCCGCGCTCGAGCGCGCCATCGCCGAGGACGGCACGCCGCTCATCGAGCTCATGGACCGCGCGGGGCGCGCCGTGGCCGAGGAGGTGCGCGCCTGGGTGCCCGACCCCGCGCCCGTCGTGGTGCTGGCGGGCTCCGGCAACAACGGCGGCGACGGCTGGGTGGTGGCGCGCACGCTGGCCGAAGCCGGCTACCCCGTGACCCTCGTGGCCTCCGACCTGGCCGAGCGCCTGCACGCTGAGCCTGCGCGCACCACGGCCCTCGACGCGTTCGCGCAGGCGGCCGAGGACGGCCTGCCGCTCTCGGTGCTCATCGCGCCCGACGCCGACGTGCTGGCCGACGCTATCGACCGGGCCGAAGCCGTGGTGGACGCGCTGCTGGGCACCGGCTTCTCCGGCGACGAGGTGCGCGAGCCGTACGCCAGCTGGATTCGCGCCGCCAACCGCCGTCGCTTCGAGGGATCGCGCGGCAAGGGGCGCGGGCGGCATCGCAAGCGCACGCACGAGCGCGGCGACCACGTGCGGGCGCGGCGCTCGCTGCCGGCGAAGGTCAAGGACGCGCCCTTCGCCGTGGCCGTCGACGTGCCGAGCGGCCTTGCGGCCCAGACCGGCGCCGTGGCGCGCCCCGCGTTCGCGGCCGACATGACGGTGACGATGCTCGCCTTCAAGCCGGGCCTCGTCGCGTCCGCCACCGCGCCCTGGACCGGCATCGTGAAGCTGGCGAAGCTGGACGTGGACGTGGCGAGGTACCGGGAAGCCGACGCCCTGCTCGACCGGTAGGCAGCCGGGCGTCGCGTTGCCGCGTTGCCGCCGCAGGGTATGCGGGCAATAAAAAGCCTCCCTTGGGTTGGGGGGACCCAAGGGAGGCTATGCAGTACGCACAGAGGAGAAGGGGAAGGTGCGTATGCTGACGGCCCGTCGGAGGTTTGAGAGAGTGAGAGAGAGGGGGGGTTCACACGAGAGACGAGACGACGGGCACTCGGATAGGTTGTCAATTGCCGCATTGTGCTGGCAAGGACTAGAGTACCCGCACTCCCGCGATGCCACAATACGTTCGCGCGTTCGGTAAAACCCCGGTCAACGCCTTGTTGCCCGTGCGAAAGAATACGACGGTTTTCCTCAGGAAGAAGGGCGGGACCATGGATTGGGATGCGGAGCTCTACGACCGGCAGCACGGCTTCGTCGGCGCCTACGGCAACGACCTCGTGGACCTCGTGCGCGCCATCGCGCGCGAACGCGAGGACGGCGGCGAGCGGGCGCTGCGCATCCTCGACGTCGGCTGCGGCACGGGCGCCCACCTCGACGCCCTCGGGGAGATCGGCGACGCGGTGGGCGTCGACGCCTCCCCCGCCATGGTCGCCCGCGCGCCGACGTGCGCGTCGCCGACGCGTGCGCGCTGCCGTTCGAGGGCGCGTTCGACGTGGCGTTCTCGAACGCGGTGTTCCACTGGATACCCGACCAGGACGCGCTGCTGACCAGCGTGGCCCGCGCGCTCGCCGACGGAGGCGTGCTCGTGGCCGAGATGGGCGGCGCGGGGAACAACGCCCGCATGCGCGCGGGCATCGCCGCCGCGCTCGAGAAGCGCGGGCGCGCCTTCGCGGAGCCGTTCTGCTTCCCGCGCGACGAGGAGCAGGGAGAGCGGCTCGCCGCGGCGGGGTTCGACGTCGTGTCGCTGCGCTCGTTCGACCGCCCCACCCCGCTCGCGGGCGGAGCGGCGGGGCTGCGCCTGTTCGCCGAGCAGTTCTACGCGGGCAGCCTCGAGGGCCTCGACGCCGTCGAGCGCGCCGCCGTCCTCGACGAGTACGAAGCGGCCTGCCGCGACGAGCTCTGGGACGCCGCGGAGCGCCGCTGGACGGCCGACTACCGGCGCCTGCGCTTCGTCGCCCGCAAGCGCCCGGCGTGACGCGCGCCCCTACAGCCCGTAGAACTCGGTAGTGAGGGGGCGGCTCGTGAGGGTCTGCGCCACGTCGTGCGGGTCGGCGCCCTCCCAGGCGATGCTGCGCACGACGTCGGTGATGGGAAGCTCCACGTCGTAGTGGTCGGCCAGCGTCTCGAGCGTCCTGCACGCCAGCGCCCCCTCGGCCACCATGTGCGTCTGCGCGGTGAACTCGTCGAGCGTGCCGCCCTCGGCCAGCAGCTTACCGAAGCGGCGGTTGCGCGAGTGCTCCGAGGTGCACGTGGCCACGAGATCGCCCGTGCCGGCCAGCCCCATGCACGTGATGGCCTGCCCGCCGCAGCGCACGACGAGGCGGCTCATCTCGGCCAGGCCGCGCGTCATGAGCATGGCGGCCGTGTTGTCGCCGTAGCCGAGGCCGTAGGACACGCCCACGGCGATGGCGATCACGTTCTTGAACGCCGCGCACAGCTCCACGCCGCACACGTCGTCGCTCACGTAGGTGCGGAACGTCTCGGAGGCGAACAGCTCCTGGAAGAACGTCGCCGTGCCCTCGTCCGAGCTGGCGATGACGGTGCCCGACGGGATGCCCCGGATGACCTCCGCGGCGAAGTTCGGGCCCGACAGCACGGCCAGGCGACTCGCGTTGCCCATCTCGGCCTCGAACACCTCCACGGGCAAGAGGCCGCTGCCCTCCTCGACGCCCTTCGAGCAGATGATCACCGGGAAGTCGGCGTCCACCGCGTCGGCGAGCGTGCAGGCCACGTCGCGCATGAGGTTCGACGGCGTCACGATGACAGCGGCCGCCGCACCCGCCAGCGCGTCCTCGTACGAGGTCGAGGCCACGATGCTCTCGGACAGGGCGACGTCGCTCAGGTAGCGCGGGTTCGCGTGGCTCTCGTTGATGGAGCACACCACCTCGGGCTTGCGGGCCCACAGCCCCACCTCGTGGCCGTTGCCCGCCAGCAGCTGCGCGAGCGCCGTCCCCCACGACCCCGCCCCGATAACGGCTATCTTCATGGTCGCCTACGCTTTCTTCTTGTCGCCGATCTTGCTTTCGGTGCCGGCGATCAGGCGCTTGATGTTCTCGCGGTGCGCCCAGACCACCGTCAGGCCCGCCACGGTGCAGAACAGCCAGGCCAGCCAATCGCCCCAGAAGAAGTACAGCGCGAAGAACGGGCACGCGGCCGCGGCCGCAATGGAGCCGATGGACACGCGCTTCGTCGCCACGACGAGCACGATGAAGATGAGCAGCTCGAGGCAGGCGCCGACCCAGCCGAACGTCACGAACAGGCAGCCCACCGCCACCGCGATGCCCTTGCCGCCTTTGAAGCCCAGCCACGGGCAGAAGATGTGGCCCCAGACGCAACCGAGGAACGCCACGGCCAGCATGGTGTCGTACGTGACGAGCGCCCCGGGCTCGAACCCGCCGCCCGGCAGGAACCACGTGCTGAACGCCCAGGCCAGCACGCCCGACAGCAGGCCCTTGCCGAAGTCGAGCACGAACACGGAGTAGCCGCCCACCTTGCCCATCGTGCGGATGGCGTTCGTGGTGCCGATGTTGCCGCTGCCGTGCTCGCGCAGGTCGGTATGGTAGAACACCTTCGAGATGATCAGCCCGAAGGGGATGGACCCCAACAGGAACGCGGCCGCGAACAGCCCGGCCGCAACCAGCAAATCCCCCATGATTCCTTAATCCTTCTTCTTGAACTTGATTCTGACCGGCGTGCCCACGAGGTCGAAGCCCTCGCGCAGGCGGTTCTCGAGGTAGCGCTCGAAGTTGTCGTCCACGAGGTCGGGGCGGTTCGCGAAGAACGTGAACTGCGGCGGGCACGTGGCCGTCTGCGTCACGTACTTCATGCGCAGCACCGCCTTGCCCTTGCTCACCGTGTGGCCGAACTCGCGGATGCCCGCGAGCCACGTGTTCAGGCGGTTCGTGGGGATGGTCTGGCTGTAGTTCTCGTAGGCCGTGTTGACGGCGTCCCAGATGCGGTCGACCTTCTTGCCGGTGAGCGCCGAGATGGCGATGACCGGCGCGTAGCCCACGAACGTGAGGCGGTCGGCGATGCGCTCGCGGATCTCCGCCTTCGCCTCGGGGCCTTCGATGAGGTCCCATTTGTTCAGCACGATGACCATGGCGCAGCCGCGCTCGGCCGCGAAGCCGGCGACGCGCTGGTCCTGGTCGGTGAGGCCCAGCGTGGAGTCGATGACGAGCAGCGCCACGTTGGCGCGGTCGATGGCGCGCATGGCGCGCACGAAGCCGTAGTACTCCACGTCCGCGTCGATCTGGCTCTTGCGGCGCAGGCCCGCGGTGTCCACGATGGTGTAGCGCTGGCCGTCGTGGACGATGTGCGTGTCGATGGCGTCGCGCGTCGTGCCCGCCACGTCGGAGACGATGGAGCGGTCGTTCGCGGTGAGCTTGTTCGTGAGCGACGACTTGCCCGCGTTCGGGCGGCCGATGATGGCCACGTTGATGCCGTCGTCCTCGTCGGCGTCGGCGGGCAGCTCCACCTTCTCGAGCTCCTCCACCACCGCGTCGAGCAGGTCGCCCGTGCCGTGGCCGTGCATGGCCGAGACGGGCCACGGGTCGCCGAGCCCCAGCTGGTAGAACTCCCAGATCTCGTCTTCCCGGTTCGGCGTGTCCAGCTTGTTCACCACGAGGAAGACGGGCTTGGACGTCTTGCGCAGGATGCGCGCCACGGCCTCGTCGTCGGCGTTGACGCCGGTCTTGCCGTCCACGATGAACAGGATGACGTCGGCCTCGTTCGCGCCGGCCAGCGCCTGGTTGCGGATGGAGCCTTGGAAGGCGTCGTCGTCCCCCATCTCGATGCCGCCGGTGTCGATGAGCTTGAAATCGACGCCGTTCCAGTCGGCCTCATGGTAGGAGCGATCGCGCGTGACGCCGCGCATCTCGTGGACGATGGCCTCGTCGGCCTGGGCTATGCGGTTGACGAAGGTGGACTTGCCGACGTTCGGCCGTCCGACCACCGCGACGATGGGTAAAGGCATGCGGTACCTCACAGATTGCTTCGGTTGGTGCGGTCAGGGGGTCGGAGCGTTTCGTCCGACCAGGTCGATGATCTCGAGGAGATAATCCGACGCGTTACAGGATACCACGGCCAGCGGCGCGCCCGCCCGCTTTTCCATATCCTCCAAACTCATGTCATCGAGCGTTACCGCGTTGTCGTTGAACACGACGCGCGGGATGAGGGCCAGCCGCAGGCCGCGCTCGCGCTCGGCGCGCACGGCGTCGGCCATGTCGCAGCCGCACAAAAGCCCCGTCACGTCCACGTTGCCGCCGAAGAAGTCGTTCTTCACGAACAGCGGCACGAGCCGTCCCGCCAGCGGGCTGGCCGCGACGAGCGGGCCGAGGAAGTGGCGCGTGGCGCAGCCGGCCACGTAGTGGACGCGCGCGTCGGCGGCGCGCAGGGCCTCGGCGCAGCGCTCCACGATGCCCGCGCGCTCGGCCTGCTCCCAGTCGTCGACGAACGAGCGGATGATGCCCACGCCGTCCTCGAACATGCCGAAGTCGCCGTAGTGCGCCGACGGCGGCAGGTTCTCGAGCAGCGCGGGCCCGTAGGCGTTGTGGTAGAACTCGTCGGCCGGGAAGGCCCACATGCTCCCGCGCTCCGCCAGCGCGCGCCGCTGGAACGGGATGACGAGGTCCATGACGGCGCGCGAGGACGCCGGGTCGTTGAAGCTGCGGTCGAACACGCTCTGGTGCTTCGTGAAGCCGAGCGGCACGATGCAGACGTCTTTGATGCCGGGACGCGCGTACGCCCAGGCCAGCGTGTCCTCGAGCACGGCGCCGTCGTTCTGGTCGGGCACGAGCACGATCTGCGCGTGGAACTCGATGCCGGCCGCCAGCAGCCGTTCCAGCACCTCGATGCCGTGCTGCGCGTGCCGGCCGATCATGCGGCGGCGCACCTGCGCGTCGGCCACGTGCAGCGACAGGCGCAAGGGCGAGATGCGCTGCTCGACGATGCGCTGCTCGTCTTCGGGCTTCAGGTTGGTGAAGGTGACGAACGTGCCCGCGAGGAAGCTCAGGCGGTAGTCGTCGTCGCGCAGCGTGAGCGACGAGCGCATGTCGTCGGGCAGCTGGCGCATGAAGCAGAACGTGCAGGCGTTGCGGCACTGCCTCACGCCGTCGAACACGACGCCCTCGAAGTCGAAGCCCCAGTCCTCGCCCTCCTCGCGCTCGAGCTCCACGACGCCCTCGTCGCCGTCGAGGTCGATATAGCCCAGCTCTACGACGTCGTCGGCCGTCAGCCAGCGCCAGTCGATGAGGTCGCGCACCGGGCTCCCGTCCACCGTGGTCACGTAGCAGCCGGGCTCGAAGCCCGCGTCGTCGGCCGGGCTGTCGGGCGCGACGGCGCGCACGAGCGCCCGCGGCGCCTCGCCGCGCGCGGCGCATCCCCCGCACTGCTTCGCCGCCGCCTCGCGATCGACGTCGGCCGGCGGGTACACCGGCGGCGTCGGGCGCGCGGAGCCCATGCCGTCGTCGGCTTCGCTATCGATATCTTGAGAGGAGAGCGCGTTCATGCCAGCAGATCAGGTTCCTACCCATCGCGCCCGAAGCGGGCGATGTACGTACCGTTTCGCCCCATCATATCAGGAGCTTCCGCTTTCCGCATCGCGAAACGGTCAAGCCCTCAGAAGATCGATGAGCTCCTGCCGCGAAGTCACGCCCGTCTTCTGGTAGATGTGGGAGATGTGAGTTTTGACCGTCGCCCTCGAAACGGACAAAGCACGCTCGACGTAGGGCTCGTTGCGCCCTTCGCCTAGCAAAACGAGCACTTCCTGCTCGCGCTTCGTGAGGGCGCAGCGTCGTGCCACCGCCTCGCACCGATCCTCGAGCAAGGAAGTGTCGAGTTCGCTCGCGAAGCGCTGGCCCAAGCCAAGCAACGACAGATAGTCCTTCCCCTTCGCCATGAACAAGGCGAGGAACAGAATGATGAGCACGGCAGGGATCGCGACGAACAGGCCGTCCTGGAACGAGTTTCCGTACAACGGCCCCAGGAACACGAACGCGAACACGGCGGCGAGCAAGCCGCCCGACCCGCTCGCGCAGACGCATGTCAGCAGGTAAGTGCGGCCTTCGCGCGTCTGCGGGCTCCCCATCGCCGACAGGGCGAGCGCATAGCTGAAGAAGACGAACACGACGGCGCAGGACATCATGAGCGAGAAAGGCACCGAGCTCGAGTTCATGAACGGGAGGCTGAAGAAGACGCCCGCGATGAGGATCATCGACGCGATAGCCACGTATGCGGCGTTGACCTTGCGACGCGCCACCAGCAACGAGAGCGCAGCGAACAGCAGGCCGCACAGAACGAACGCCGCCAAGGACGTGAAGCTCACGCCCGCAACGCTCGTTTCGAAGTAAGCGGGAGCCAACTGGGTCGTCTTCGGAAACATCGCGGGCAGGTACACCGCCAAAAACGAGGAGACGAACAAGAGCAGCCTCACCCGCGGCGCCGCGCCTCCTTTCGAGGGCTCGAATCGGAACCCGCAGGAAGACTCGCGCTCCTCCAGGTAATCGCGCTTCCCGAACAGGCACGCAGCCAGCGCGCACGGGCACAGCAGGATGAGGACGGAGAACCCGAACGGCACGACAACCGCCGCAACCACGAGCGCGAACGCGGCAACGAAGGCCGCGGTCGTCATGCCCACGACAGCGGGCATCCCGCACCCGCGAAGCCGATGCGTCGTCAGGGCGAGCGCGCACGGCATGCAGGCTCCCACCATCGCTCCCTCAGCTACAGAATACGCAATCAGACCATCGGGGTCCTCGGGTGCGAGAAACACCGAGCAAACGCCCGCCGCCAACGCGAGCGTGCACAAGGAGGCGGCGATCCCTTTTCTCCACGATGCCGAACCGAGCATGCCGGACCGCACGGCCAACGCGAGAGCCACGGCGAAAGCAGAAGCGATCGCAGCGCAGGAGAACGCGGAGCTCGCCAGCACGGAGTCGGTGAACCGGAACAGCTGGTTGGCGAAGCGAACGTCGAAGAACCATGCGAGGAGCAGCGCAACGAGCAGCACATCGCGCAACCGCGCGCGAACCGCACGGACAACCGCGCCTCGATGCGAGCTAGCTGCAGCCATGCGCCTCATACCTCCGGTAGGATATCGTTCGTTTTCGAGAAAATCCATCCTCAGATAGGACGGAGGAGAACCGCCCAGATTATAGCATTCGTTTCGGCAAGGGAAAACGTTGAGCCTCTTGCTCGGGGGTCCCATCAGGGGCGAAGCAGAGCCTTGCAAGGCAAGGCCTACCAAAGGAGGATGCAATGGGTGAAGTTTTGAACAGAAGGTCGTTCTTGGGAATGGCGGCGGGCGCGGCGGCGCTCGGAGCCATGAGCCTGGCGGGCTGCGCGCCGAACTCGGGCGGCGATGCGACGCCCCTGGCTTCGGCAGGCGTACCGGAATCCTGGGATCACGAGGCCGATTTCGTTGTGGTGGGAGCCGGTACCGCGCTGACAGGCGCGCTCAAGGCGGTCGAGCAGGGCATGACGGCTATCGTGATCGAAGCCCGCGCCATCGCAGGCGGCACGACCGCGCTTTCCGGAGGCTCCGTGTGGATACCCTGCAACGACTACGCGAAGGACGACCGGGCCGCCGCGAAAACGTATATGACCAAAGTGGCCGACGGACTGTCCACCGAAGCGATCATCGACGCCTACTTGAACAACGCCTCGCCCATGATCAACTTCATTACGGAGCAGACGGGCGTCGCTTGGGAGATCGCCGATCGCACCGATTATCACGAGCAGTGGGAAGGCGCCACGACGGCAACCCGCACCGTCAAGCCCATCGATCCCGAGACGGGCAAGTCGACGAACGGCGGCGGGTACACGCAACCGCAGGCCGAGAAGTTCACCGAGCTGGGCGGCACGATCCTCTTCAACACCACCGCCGAAACGCTGATCGCCCGCACGCTCGACGACGGACGCCAGGAAGTGCTCGGCGTCATCGCCACAGATGCGAAGGGTGCCTCGCTCGCCATCAAGGCGTCGAAAGCCGTGCTGTTGGGCGCCGGCGGGTTCGACTACAACGACGACATGAAGGCGCAGTACCTCGACATTCCCTCTCCCTGCACCTTCATGGTGGAGACCTGCGACGGCAAGGGCATCCGCATGGCGCAGGGCGTGGGCGCAGACCTGGCCATGATGTGCTACGGATGGGGAAATGCTGCGTACAAGGTCATCGGCGAAGAAGCGTACGCCAACAAGGTGGTCGATGCCAATATCGCGCCTCTGTGCTACCAAAGCGATACGTCGTCGATGTGGATCAACCGCTACGGCCGCCGCTTCTGCGACGAGGCGGCATCGTACGATTCGTTCTGGTACGGCTTCGGCAACGGACGCGACACGACGGGCGAGATGCTGTACACGAACATTCCCGCCTGGTACGTATGCGACCAGGGAAACCGCAATCGAAACGCAGGCGGCGACGGCGTGGCCACGCCCGACTCCGGCGGCAACCTCTGGGGCGTGGAAGCCTCGGCAGAACCGCCTGCCTGGGTGCTGCAAGCCGATACGCTCGAAGAACTCGCGCAGAAGATGGGGCTTGACGAACTGGGGACGGAGAACTTCCTCGCCCAGGTCGAGCGCTTCAACCGCTACGCGGCAGAAGGAACCGACCCCGAATTCCATCGAGGCGAATCGACCTTCGACCAAGGCGGGCCCGGACGACCCGCCGACTGCCTCGAGCCGATGAACGTCCCGCCCTACTTCGCCGCACAGATCGTCCCCTTCCTGCAGGGCACGAAGGGCGGCCCGCGCACCAACGAGTTCGGGCAGGTGCTCCACGTGAACGGCGACACGGTGCCCCGCCTGTACGCCTGCGGCAACAACGCCGGATGCGGCACGCCGGGCAAGTACTACAACGGCGCGGGCGGCACCGTGGCCCCCGGCATGGTGTTCAGCTACATCGCCGCCATCGATGCCGCGAAGCTGGACAGCTGGGAATAGCCCCCACCTCCATGCGGGAGGACCCGGGGACGACACGGTTCCCGGGTCCTCCCGAAACGCGTCTGGAGCGGAGCGCGGCGGCGTTCGCGCTCATAGGGCCTCCAGGCGCTCCACGATGGCGGCGATCTGGTCCTCGGGGGTGGAGGCGCCGGCGGTGACGCCCACGCTCTCGCAGCCGGCGAACCAGGCGGGATCGAGCTCGCCGGGCGCTTCGACGTGGTGCGTGCGCGGGCAGACGGCGGCGCAGATGTCGGCGAGGCGCGTCGTGTTCGACGAGTTGCGGCCGCCGATGACCACGATGGCGTCCACTTCGCCGGCGAGCGCCGCGGCCGATTCCTGGCGCTGGCGCGTGGCGAAGCAGATGGTGTTCTTCACCTGCGCCTCGATGCCGCGCGCGGCGAGGACGGCCACCACGGCGTCGAGCGCCTCGCGGGTCTGCGTCGTCTGCACGACGATGCCCACCGGGGCCTCGAGCGCGGCGGGAAGGTCCTCGGGCTCGGCGACGACCACGACCCGGCCCCCCGCCTCGCGGGCGTGGGCCACGAGGCCCTCCACCTCGGGATGCCCGGCCTCCCCCACCACCACGACGAGGCCGCAGCGGCGCGCGAGCTCGGCGGCGGCCTTCTGCGCGCGGGCCACGTGCGGGCAGGTGGCGTCGATGAGCGGCAGCTCGCGCTCCTCCACCGCGCGGCGCACCGCCGGCGTCACGCCGTGGCTGCGGATGATGACCGAGCCGCGCTCCACGTTCTCGGGGCCGTCGACGGCGCGGATGCCGCGCGCGGCGAGATCGGCCACCACCTGCGGGTTGTGGATGAGCGGGCCGAGCGTGGACGCGCCCTCGCCGCTCGCGCTCGCCTCGACGGCCAGGTCGAGCGCGCGCTGCACGCCGTAGCAGGCGCCGGCGTAGCGCGCCTTCACCACCCTCATGCGCGCACCTCGTCCGCAGGCTTCGCCTCGTGCTCGGCGGAGGGCTCCGCCCCCTTCGCCGCTTTCGCGGCCTTCGCGGCCGCCTTGGCCTCGATGTCGGCCACCACCTCGGCCGTCGTGTGGCGCGGCACGGGATGCTCGGCGAACACGGCCGTGAAGTCCTTGCCGCCGGGGAACAGCGCGACCATGTCGACCTCGTCGCGCGGCACGTTCAGCGACAGCGCGAAGCACTCGCGCATGGCGTACCACGTGCAGCCGTCGAGGCGGTCCTCCTTCGGCAGGAAGTCGAAATCCCCCACGAGGACGGGGTCGCCGTACTCGATGGTGATCTTCGGGAAGCGGAAGCGCTCGCCCTTGCGCTTCACGTTCTCGGCGTTGCGCACGGTCATCGGCAGGATGGGCGCGTGCCCCATCTTCGCGACGAACGCGGCCCCCGAGTGGATCTCGGGCGTCTTCGTCCCCTTGCCGCGGCGCGTGCCCTCGGGCAGGATGCCCACGATCTCGTCGTTCTTCAGCATGCGCGCGGCGCGCTTGATGGACGTGCGGTCGGCCGCGTCGCGCTTGACGGGGAACGCCCCCACGCGCGAGAGGATCTGGCCCACGAGGCCGTGAGCGTTGTCGAACAGGCTCTCGCGGCCCATGAAGCGCAGCCACTGCTTCGGACGCGTGACGATGTACATGAACGCCACGTCCAGAAACGACGTGTGGTTCGCCACGACCACGACGCCGCTCTTGTGCCAGAACCCGCGGATGCTCTCGCGGTTGTCGACGCGATAGCGGAAGCAGATCTTGAAGACGAAGGCCAAGAAGCCCCAGATGAGGTTTCCGGCCCAGTGCGGCACCTGCTTCTCGTCGGACGTGCCGCCCAGCGGCATGTCCCACATCTTCTCGTAGGGAAGCAGCAGGCTCATCGCGCGCCTTTCTCGCGGGCGAGCGCGCAGATGTCCTCGATGACCTCTTCGATGTAGCGGCCGGTGGAGTCGAGGCGCACGGCGTCGTCGGCCGGGCGCAGCGGCGAGGTGGCGCGCGACGAGTCCTGGTCGTCGCGGCGGCGGATGTCGGTGAGCACCTCGTCGTAGTCGACGGAGCCCACGCCGCGATCGACGTTCTGGCGCACGCGGCGATGCGCGCGCTCCTCGGCCGACGCGGTGAGGAACACCTTCACCGGCGCCTCGGGGAACACGGTGGTGCCGATGTCGCGGCCCTCCACCACGTAGTCGCCCGCGCGCCCGATGCGCTGCTGCTGCTCCACGAGCGCGGCGCGCACGGAGGGAGCGGCCGACACGGGGCTCACGGCGCGGTCGATCTCGGCCGTGCGGATGGCGTCGGTCACGTCGGAGCCGCCGATGGACACGCGGCGCGGGACGGGGTCGCCCGCCTCATGGGCGAAGGCGATCTCGTGGGAGCGCGCCAGGCGGCCGAGCGCCTCGTCGTCGTCGAAGGGGACGCCGTCCTGCAGCGCCTGCCAGGCGATGGCGCGGTACATCGCGCCGGTATCGAGGCAGGAGAAGTCCAGTTCGCGGGCGACGGCCTTCGCAACCGTCGACTTGCCGGCCCCGCTGGGGCCGTCGATGGCAATGATCATCGTGCCAACCTTTCGATATCGGAGAGGAACTGCGGGTAGCTGATTTTCACGGAGTCGAAGTTGTCCACTTCGACGGGCGCGTTGCCGCACAGGCCGGCGAGCGCCCACGTCATGGCGAGGCGGTGGTCGTTCTTCGAGTCGAACGCGGCGCCGGCGGGCACCTGCAGGCCCGGCTGGCCCTCCACGAACAGGTCGTTGCCGTCGATCCACGCGTCCACGCCGAGGGTCTCAAGCCCTTCCACGATGGCTGCCAAGCGGTCGGTTTCCTTGACGCGCAGCTCGCTGACCTCGCGGAACACGGTCACGCCACGCGCATGGGCCGCCACGAGCGCCAGCACGGGAACCTCGTCGACGAGGGTGGCGATCTTGTCGGCCGGCACCTCGCAGCCGTGGAGCGCGGGCGTGTAGCACGCCGAGACGATGCCGTAGGGCTCCTTGCCCGCCGCGCCCGTGTGGCGCACGCTGATGTCGGCGCCCATGCGCTCGAGCGTGCGCGTGAACCCGATGCGCGCGGTGTTCAGGCTGACGTTCTCCACCTGGATGGAGCTGCCGGGCTTGAGCACGGCCGCGCACACGAGGAAGGCCGCCGAGGACGGATCGCCCGGCACCTGCACCTCGCAGGCCTCGAGCTTCGCGGGGCCCGTCACGCTGGCCGTGCGGTCGGCGGCCGTGGTGGTCACGCCGAACTCGGGCAGCATGAGCTCCGTGTGGTTGCGCGAGGGGGAGGGCTCGTTCAGGGTGGTGGTGCCGTGGGCGTACACGCCCGCCAGCAGCACCGCGGTTTTGAGCTGGGCCGACGCCATCGGGGCGTCGTAGGTGATGGCGCGCAGGCCCGTGGAGCCGCACACGGCGAGCGGCAGCGTCTCGCGCCCCTCGGGCTCGAAGCGCGCGCCCATCTTCATGAGCGGCGCGGTGATGCGGCGCATGGGGCGGCGCTGCAGCGACTCGTCCCCCGTGAGCTCCACCCGCACGTTCCACGGAGCCAGCACGCCCATGAGCAGGCGCACCGTGGTGCCGGAGTTGCCGCAGTCGATCGGGCCGTCGGGCTGCGAGGGGCCGGCCGCCCCCCACCCCGTGATGCCGCCGGCGAGGCTGCCGTCGGGCTGTTTCTCGAGCGACACCTGCGCGCCCAGCTGGCTGACGGCCTTGATGGACGAGCGCACGTCCTCGGAATCGAGCACGCCCGCGATGCGCGAGGTGCCCTCGGCCATGGCCGCGAACAGCACGGCGCGGTGCGAGATGGACTTGTCGCCCGGAACCGACGCCGACCCGCGCAGGGGCGCCGGCAGGGGGTTGACGACGGTGGCGTTTGCTTCATGCGACATGGGTGTGCTCCTTTGCCGTCAGGGGGCTGAACGATACTGAGAATCCCGCGTTGATGAGCTGGGCCGACAGCTGGCCGATGTCGCCCTCGTCCGTCAGGACGAGGCTGAGCACGGCGCTGTCCTCGGTGACGTGGTCGATCTCGATGGACTGGATGTTGCAGCCCACCGAGCTGGTGACGGTGGTCACCTCGGCCACCACGCCCGGCCGATCCTCCATGGGGATGCGCACTTCCAGCAGGCGCTCCGTCGAGGGGACCCAGGCAGCTGGCAGCGCGCGGCGCGCGGCGGCCGCCTCGGACAGCAACGCGGTGAGCGCCGCCCGGTCGCCCGCGGCCAGCGCGTCGGCGAACGAGCCGATGATGTCGCGGATCTCGTCCAGCCCGTCGGCCAGCGCGTCCTTGTTGTCGAAGGCGATGCCGCACCACAGCTCGGGCGAGCCGGCCGCGATGCGCGTGGAGTCTTTGAAGCCGCCGGCGGCGAGGCGCATGAGGGCCTGCTGGTCGTCGGCGTGGCGGCTGGCCAGCTGCACGAGCGAGGAGGCCATGATGTGCGGCACGTGGCTGACCACGGCCACCGCCTCGTCGTGGTCCTCGCGCGGCAGCGCGATGACGCGCGCGCCGATGGACGTGACCAGCTCGTGCAGGCGCGGGAAGTGCTCGGCGGGCGTGTCGGCGTCGGGGCAGAGGATCCAGTGGGCGCCCTGGAACAGGTCGGGGCGCGCGCCTTCGAGGCCGTTCTTCTCCGAGCCGGCCATGGGATGCCCGGGCACGAAGTTCTCGGGATGCGGCAGAAGCGAGGCGGCGAGCGCCGTGATGCGCGCCTTCGTCGAGGCGGTGTCGGTGACGATGCCGCGGTAGTCCCACCGGGCGAGGTCCTCGAAGTACTGCGCGACCGCGCCCACGGGCGTGGCGAGCACCACGAGGTCGCAGCCGTCGCCGACGAAGCGCTCGAACGCGGGGTCGTCGGGCAGCGCGGCGGCGGTGGCCCAGCCGCGCTCGAGCGCCTCGGACAGCGTGCGCTCGTCGACGTCGACGGCCAGCACCTGCGTGTCGGGGCAGGCGGCGCGCACGGCGGCGGCGAACGAGGCGCCCACGAGGCCGAAGCCGACGACCGCTATGCGGTGGAACGCCTGATCAGGTTGCGTTTCTTGCTGGTGTGCCATGAAACGGGAGCACCTTTCTTGCGAGGGGGTTCATTCCATCGTCCGCAGACGCCCGCCGCGCGGGCCCCTGCGGATCTCATTCTAGCATTATTCGGCGCGTCCGATAGCGGTATGGAGCGCCGCGACCTCGTCGGCGTCGAGGGCGCGCCACGCGCCGCGCGGCAGGTCCCCCAGCTCGAGCGGGCCGAAGGAGTCGCGATGCAGGGCCAGCACCGGGTGGCCGATGGCGGCCAGCATGCGCTTCACCTGGCGCTTGCGGCCCTCGCGGATGCCCACGCGCACGATGGAGCGCTGCGCCGCGCGGCCTTCGCACACGGCGGCGTACTCCCTCGAGGAGCGCGGCGGCACGGCGGCGGGGATCTCCAGCAGGCGCTCCGCAGCGCGCGCGGCGCCCCCTCCCACCAGGCGCACGTCGGCGGGCTGGGCCGGGCCGTCGTCCAGCTCGATGCCGCGGCGCAGCCGCGCAAGCTCGCGCTCGGTCGGCACGCCCTCGACGCAGGCCAGGTAGCGCTTCGTCACGTGGTGCTTGGGATGGAGCAGGCCGTTGCCCAGCTCGCCGTCGGTGGAGAACAGCAACAGGCCGGTGGTGTCGAAGTCGAGCCGCCCGATGGGGAACAGCCCCGGGTAGCGCTCGGTGGGGACGAGCTCGGCCACGGTGGGGCGCCCCTGCGGGTCGGCCATGGTGGTGACGAAGCCGGCGGGCTTGTGCAGCACGATGGTGACGGGGCCGTCCGCCAGGCGCACGACCGCGCCGTCCACGGCCACCTCGTCCACGAGCGGGTCCACCTTGCTGCCCAGCTCGGTGACCACCTCGCCGTTCACCGTCACGCGCCCCGCCGTCATGAGGTTCTCCGAACCCCGCCGGCTGGCCGCCCCCGCTCGAGCGAGGAACTTCTGCAGCCGCATGGGGACGATCGCATCCCCGTGGCACGGCGCGCCGACGGCGCGCGAGAGCCCCTCTTCCCTACTCATCGTCCGTCTCGAAGGTCAGCTTGTCGAAGTCGATTTTCTCCACGAGGCCGAAGCCGCTCGCCATGGCCTCGGCGAGCATCTGCTGGGCCGCGTCGGAGGCGGCTTCCTCGCGCGGGCTTTCGGCGGCGATCACCGACGCCTCGTCGTCCAGCTCGAACTGCACGCCGTCGAGCGCGTCGGCCGGCTCGGCATCGAGCCGCGCGTCCTCGGCGATGTACACCTCGTCGCGCGTGGCGCTCAGGCGCTCGCGGATGAACGAGCGCGTGTCGTCGTCGGGCGCGAACTGGTCGAGGTCGGGCAGGTCGGCCGTCGAGCGCAGGCCGAACTTCTCGAGGAAGGCGCGCGTGGTGGCGTAGAGCGTGGGGTTGCCGGGCGCGTCGGCCACGCCCGCCTCGCGCACGAAGCCCTTCTCCACGAGCGAGTTGATGGAGCTGTCCGAGTTCACGCCGCGCACCGACGCCACGCCCGAGCGCGTCACCGGCTGCAGGTACGCCACGATGGCGAGCGTCTCCATGGCCGCCTGCGACAGCTTGCGCGTGTCCCACGACAGCACGTAGCGCTCGATGAGCTCGTGGTAGGCGGGGTGCGTGTACAGCCGCCAGCCACCGGCCACCTCGCGCAGCTGGATGCCGCGGTTCTCGCCTTCCAGCTGGCCGCGCAGCTCCACGAGCGCGCGCTCCACGTCTCCCGGCTCCACCTCCAGCATGTCGGCGAGCGCGATGGTGCCCACCGGCTCGTCCGTGACGAACAGCATGGCCTCGATGGCCCCTTTGAGCTGGTTTTCCTGCAAGCCTTGGAACATGGGCCTAATCCTCCCCTACCGAGGTGAGCGCGTCGTCGCCCGTGAGCACGAGCTCGCCCGACCCTTCGATGTAGCGTATGTCGATGTCGCCGAACAGCTCGTCCTGCTCGATCTTCACCATGGCGCGCTTGTACAGCTCGAGCACGGCGAGAAACGTCACCACCACCACCGGCACGGGCGTGCGCTCGTCCACGAGCTCCGAGAAGCTCAGGCGCTTCTTGTTCTGGATGCGCTGGTGGATGGCGCGCACGTGCACTTCCACCGGGATGGGCTTCGCGGCGATGTGCTCCGACTCCAGCAGGAACACGTCGCGCCGCGCGAAGGCGCGCGCGGCCAGCAGCGCCAGGCCGTCGAGCGTGACGTCCTTCAGGTAGTCGGGCATGAGGTTGAGGAAGCGCGCGTCGGGGCCGAACGGGCGCGGATGCATGCGGCCCTCCGACACGAAGCGCATGTGCAGCGCGCTGGCGGCGTTCTTGTACTGCTTGTACGCCAGCAGGCGCTCCACGAGGATGTCGCGCGCCTCGCTCGGCGCGAGCTCGTCGAACTCGTCCTCCACCGCGTCGCGCTCGCGCGGCAGCAGGCTCTCGGCCTTGATCTCCAGCAGCGTGGACGCCACCAGCAGGAAGTCGCTGGCCACGTCGAGGTCGAGGTTGTCCATGCGCGACACCTCGGCCAGGTACTGGTCGGCGATCTGCGTGATGGAGATGGCCCCGATGTCCACCTTCTGGCGGCTGACCAGGTACAGCAAGAGGTCGAACGGCCCCTCGAAGCTGTCTATGCGAACCTTGTACGACACGACCGCGCCTCTTCTACCCGCCGAAGGAGAACAGCAGGTCGAACACGTTGCCAGCCGTCGCGTCGAGGTAGATGCCGATGGGGTTGAAGTGCAGCACGTACGGCACGAGGAGCACCACGACGAGGAACACCGGCATCGCGTAGCGCTGCACCTTGTAGTACTGCGGCAGGTACTTCGCCGGCAGGAAGAAGGCGAAGATGGACGAGCCGTCGAGCGGCGGGATGGGCAGCAGGTTGAAGAACATGAGGTACAGGTTGATGAGCGAGAACATGGGCAGGAACAAGGTGAGGAAGTAGTAGAAGATCTCGTTCTGCGCCAGCTGGTTCACCGGCAGCACGAGCATGATCGCCGTGTACACCGCCGCTCCCAGGATGGCCAGCACGAGGTTGGCCGCCGGGCCCGCCAGCCCCACGATGAGGTCGCCCTTGCGCGGGTCCTTGAAGTAGGCGGGGTTGTACGGCACCGGCTTCGCGTAGCCGAACACGGGCATGTTCATGGCCATGAGCAGAAGCGGCATGATCACCGTGCCGAAGGGGTCGATGTGCTTGAGCGGGTTGAACGACAGCCGGCCCGCGCGCTTGGCCGTGGGGTCGCCCAGCTTGTAGGCGGCGAAGCCATGGCACGCCTCGTGGCACACGATGGCGGGGACGAAGCTCAGGATGGAGCATATAAGGTAGGGTATCGAAATCATAGTGCCGACCAGTTTACCGCAACCGCAGGGGGCGGCATGCGCCGGGAGGGAAACTTCACAAGGAGCGAACGCCGCCCCCGGGGGGGGGGCACGGCCGACAAGGACGCATCTTCGCCTCAAACGCACGCCTCGATCTCCCGGAGCGTGCGTTTGGGGCGAAGATGCTCGGCGGGCGTCGCCGTTGGAGAGCGGTTTCGCGCCGCTCGTGTCGCGCGGCTTCCGCGCTTGGCATGGGAGGGGCCTTTCGCCGCCGGACCGCTTCAACGTGCCCCGGCGCGCATGATACGCTTCAAGCACGATTTCCCGATTTCAAGAAGGAGCAGCCGCCATGCCCGAGTCACGTCACAACCCCGTTCTCGCAGGCCAGACCGCCGTCATCACCGGAGGCGCGTCCGGCATCGGCAAGAGCATCGTCCAGCGCTTCCTGGAGGCGGGCGCGAACTGCCTGGCCGCCGACCTCAACGAGGAGGCCCTCGCCGCGCTCAAGCAGGAGCTGGCCGAGTACGGCGAGCGCCTGGACGTCGTCAAGGTCGACGTGTCGGACCGCGACGCCGTGGAGGGCATGGTCGACCGCGCCGTGCAGACGTTCGGCCAGATGGACATCATCGTGAACAACGCCGGCATCATGGACAACCTGCTGCCCATCGCCGAGATGGACGACGACGTGTGGGAGCGTCTGATGAAGGTGAACCTCAACAGCGTGATGTACGGCACCCGCAAGGCCGTGCGCTACTTCCTCGAGCGCGGCCAGGGCGGCGTCATCATCAACACCGCATCGCTGTCGGGCCTGTGCGCCGGGCGCGGCGGCTGCGCCTACACGGCCTCGAAGTTCGCCGTCGTGGGCCTGACGAAGAACGTGGCGTTCATGTACGCCGACACCGGCATCCGCTGCAACGCCATCTGCCCCGGCAACACGCAGACGAACATCGGCGTCGGGATGCGCCAGCCCAGCGAGCGCGGCATGGCGAAGGCAACGACGGGCTACGCCGGCGCCACCCGCTCCGGCACCCCCGAGGAGATCTCCGCCGCCGCCCTGTTCCTGGCCTCCGACCAGGCCGGCTTCATCAACGGCGAAACCCTCACCATCGACGGCGGCTGGAGCGCGTACTAGGAGAACGCGAGCACGGCGCATCGTCGACAAGGGGCGGCCTAGCGCATGCCACGCACCGTCCCCGCCCCGGCAGCCGCTCCCGGAAACCGGCTGCCGGGCTCCCTACCGGGAATGAACCAAATCCAAAAGCTCCTCTTTGGAATGGATGCCGAGTTTTGCGTAAATATGTTTGATATGCGTTTTGGCGGTCCCCTCGGAAATCACCAAAGCCTCGGACACGTACTGCCTGCCGCGCCCTGCGGCCAACAGCGAAAGAACCTCTTCCTCGCGCTTGGTGAGTTGGAATTCCCCCGCAAGGGCGCTACACGACCGGGCAAGCCGATCGCCTCCGTCAACCGGCGCTCCAGGCGGTTCTCGCCTGGAGCGCTTGAAGCTCAGGACGAGGGAGTAAGCAGGTATCGCTATCGTCATGACGGCGCCCGCCAGGCTCAGCCCTATGCTCAGTTCCGGATAGGTTTCCGCAAGCCGGAAATGCGCGGCTCTCGAAACGATCCACCCGATCGCGAAACTGCCGACGATCGCCGCGAGGGGATCGACGCCTTTCTTTCCGCGAACCGGCGGAATGCCCAGAAAAAGATAGACCCAAAACAATAGCCAGGAGAAGATGAGCATCACCTGTATCGAAGAGGTCATCGATATGCCGAGCGGTAGCAGCGCGAGTATTCCGAACACGACGATAGCCGCCTGAATCATACGCAAAGCCTTCGCGCCCTTGGGGAGAAACAGCTGCGCAACGGCAAGCGTGACCAAGACGATAGCGACGACGTAAAACTCGCTGAGCGGCGAGCGCGGCGCTTCCGACAGATCCAATCCCGGAATGGTGCCCATGCTGAACCCATAGACAACGTATAGCGCGAACGGCAGCGGGCGCGTGCAGTCGACCGGTTTCCTTTCACCGTCCCGTTTGACCAGAATGCTCGTCATCGAGAACGAAAGAAGGAAAGCCGCGATGACCGCAAGGAAGAAGAACTGCAAGGCCATCGTGGGAAGAAGCGTCCCAAACGAGAAGACGAGGCACGATATCGCGCTCGCCAAAAGCAGGGATTTGATCCTGTTTTCCCTATCGGATTCCGAATACATGACGATGAGCGCGCACAGGAAAAAGGCGTTGCCGGCCGCATGCGAAGCCAATCCGACGACCGTCAGCACGGATGCCGACCCGCCCGACCCGACCGGGAAAAACAGCAACGCGGGACCGATCGCCAAAAGCAGGCCGAGCAAGACGATGAGCGGCGTTTTGAAAAAGATCGTTCGATCCCGACGCACGCACGGAACCAACAAGACAAACGCCGCAACGTAGGACAAGCCCATGACGGACTGGGCCGTCCCTTCAAGCTGAAACGCAGCGTTTGGCAGGCTGGCAGAAAGACCGATTTTTATCAAGGATACGCCTCCGAGCAGGCCCGCCGTCAACGGCAAGGCGTATCCTCGCGCCTTCGATAACGCCATCGCATCCCTTTCTGACGAACGAAAAGCTGCACGACTACCGTACAAGTGTAGCCACCTTCTCGTCGGCTCAAGCTAGGAATAGCGGATTCGCATCATCCCGGAAGGGGTATTTTTCCTCGCAGGGGACGGAATCGGCCGAACATACCCCTTGCAGGGAGATTGCCCGTTCGCCTCGTCGTCCTATGCTCGAAGACGATCCCCGATCGAAACGGCCTCGCCGAACCGGAAGGAGGCAGACTGCCGCGATGCGTGCGATACGGGCATCCACATCGAAGGACGGCCCAACATATGCGGCCGAAACGCGACGAAACAGAGGAGGCGTGATGCAAGACAACGCGAACGCACGAGCTTTAACTCGACGCGGCTTCGTTCAGGTGATGGGAGTAACCTGCTTGGGAGCCGCAATCGGACAAATGGGAGGTTGCGCGCCGGCTTCCGAATCCAAGGGCGGCGGCGCCGAGAAAGATGACGTATCGGTGGACGTCCTGGTGGTAGGCGGCGGCGGATCGGGCCTTGCCGCAGCTACGACTGCCGCGGAAGCCGGCAAGACGGTTGCCGTAATCGAGCAGCTCAACAGCACTGGAGGCACGTTCGCCCTGAGCGGCTGCGAGACGGTATCGCTTGACGACGGTACCGGCGAATACATGGACGCCCGAGCGCTGTTCGACTATTGGATGGAGGAGACGAAAAACAACGCCGACGAAGAGCTCATGGCGAATGTGACCGGCTCGATAAACGACACGCTCGCATGGGTCGAAGGACTCGGCGTGAAGATGCACACCCTGACGAACTACAGCAGGCCCGACGCTTCGGCCCCCATCCTGTTCAAAAGCCCGAGCGAAACCGCCGAGTTGGCCTCAGGCGGCGTCGTGACCAATGCGCTTGCCGAAAAGTTCGAGCAACTGGGAGGAACCATCTACCTGAAAACGGCGGCGAAGAGCCTCATCGTCGACGACGGCGGTGCCGTTGCGGGCGTCGTCGCGGAAAGCAACGGGAAGGCCCGCAGGTTCATGGCCAAAAAAACGATCCTTGCCGCGGGCAGCTTCGAGTCGGGCATCGGCGGCGAAGGCAACCCCGTCATCAACGGGCATTTCCCCAACTTGCTCGGCCAAAACATAGTTTACAGCGCGCAAGGATACACGGGCGCCACCGGACATGCGATAACGATGGGCAAGGACATAGGAGCGGAGATCCATTTCGAGATACCATACGTGCGCGGTCGCTTCGTGTACCAAGCGTCGGGCGGTACGTTGAGGGAAGACGGCGTGCTCGTGAACGGCGACGGACGGCGCTTCGGCAACGAAGCGGGGCTCTACCGGGGAATGTACGAAACCGCAGTCGAAAAGGGCGGGGCCGAGAAGATGTTCTCCATCATGGGCCAGCAAAACTGCCTCGACGACATGGAGCAGTACGCTGGAAACGAAAACATGCTTCAAGCAGAGACGACAACGGAACTGGCTGCTCTCATGGGCGCGGATACGGCGACGTTCGTCGACACCATCGAAAAATACAACGCTTACTCGGCGACGGGGATCGACGAGGATTATCAAAAACCCGCCGAGCACCTCGTGAGCATCGACGGCGATCCGCTGTATGCCGAAAAAGTGTCGCTTCTCGTCGGCGGCTGCATCGGCGGCCTCGTCGTGGATGGCTGTGCACGCGTTATCTCAGAAGAAGGCCAGCCCATCCCCAACCTGTACGCAGCGGGAGACACCGCCAACTCGAGTTTCCACCGCGGCACTTATTTGGGCAGCGGATCGAACACCTGCTTTGCTTTGAATTCGGGGCGCCTTGCCGCCCGTGAAGCCGTAAGCGATCTCTAGAGGACGAAACCGAGCTTCGAACCCAAGATGCGAGAAGGCGCGCTTGCAAGCGCGCCTTCTCGTTGACCGAGGGATCGTTTCCCAAAGGCAGGATCGTCCCCTACCCGTTCTCCCTTTCGAATTCTTCCATGAACTTCACGAGGGCCTCGACGCCTTCGCGGGGCATGGCGTTGTAGATGCTGGCGCGCATGCCGCCGACGCTGCGGTGGCCCTTGATGCTCTCGATGCCGACCTTCTTCGCCTCGGCGACGAACTTCGCGTCCAGCTCGTCGCTTCCGGTGACGAACGGCACGTTCATGATGGAGCGGTCCTCGGTGCGCGCCGTGCCCTTGAACAGTGTGCTCGCATCGAGGAAGTCGTACAGCAGCTGCGCCTTCTCCACGTTGCGCTGCTTCATGGCCTCGAGGCCGCCTTGGGCCTTGAGCCACTGGAACACCTTGCCGCACATATAGATGCCGTACGCGGGCGGCGTGTTGTACAGGCTCTTCGCGTCGACGTGCGTGTCGTAGCGCAGCATCGTGGGAGTGCCGGGAAGCGGCTCGGACACGAGGTCGTCGCGGATGATGACGATGGTCACGCCGGCGGGGCCCACGTTCTTCTGCACGCCGCCGTAGATGAGGCCGTACTTCTCAACGTCCATCGGCTCGGACAGGAAGCACGACGACACGTCGGCCACGAGCGGCTTGCCGTTGGTGTCGGGCAGCTCGTGGTACACGGTGCCGTAGATGGTCTCGTTCTGGCAGATGTAGACGTAGTCGGCGTCGTCGGACAGCTCGAGGGCGCGCACGTCGGGCACGTAGCTGAAGTTCTCGTCCTCGGACGAGGCTGCGCAGCGCGCGTCGCCGAAGAGCTTCGCCTCCTTGAACGCCTTCTTCGACCACGAGCCGCTGACGACGTAGTCGGCCACCTTGTTCTTCATGAGGTTCATCGGGATCATCGCGAACTGCGTGGACGCGCCGCCCTGCAAGAACAGCACGCGGTAGTTGTCGGGGATGCCCATGAGATCGCGGATGTCCTGCTCGGCAGCCTCCATGATGGCGGCGAACGGCTTGGAGCGGTGGCTCATCTCCATGACCGACATGCCGGAGCCCCGGTAATCGAGCATCTCGTCGGCAGCCTCGCGCAGCACCTCCTCGGGCAGCACCGCGGGACCGGCGGAGAAGTTGTACACTCGAGCCATAGGAACGACCTCCTTGAAACGTGCGCAGATAATGGGGTCAAGTATACACGCAAGCCCGCGCTCCGCGCACGCTTTATCCCGCTAAAGCAGCGAATGCGGCGCGGACGGCGCCGGGCGCGTGTGCGCAACCGCCCGAAGAGACTCGGCGACACGCGAATCGACGAATGGTAAGCAATTTTTTCGTTTTGCGTGAAAATCCGGCAGATTCGAAGGCTTTTCGGATGCGATCGTGCGGCAGGGGCCAGCGTTTGCCCAGGTCGCTGGAAACCGCTTCGCCCATTTCGGCACGAGACGCATCGAAATCGCACGCAAAACGAAAGAATTGCCTAGAATCCCGGATTTCCCGCGCCGACGAAGGCCGCGCGCGGAAGCGGGCGTTCGGGCCGGCACCCGACGACACGCCCAACGCCCCGCCAAAGCGGCTGCCAACCGCCATCGGATGTTCCCATCGCGGCATCGAAAGGGCCGATGGCGAAACCGCCCGACCCGCCCGTACAATCGGGTCACGGGCCGACGGCAAGGAGCGGCCATACGGGGAAGGATGAGATATGGACACCGAAAACGCACGAGGAGAGGACGCGTCCAAGCGTTCGGAGGAAAGCGCCGGCCTCTCTCGACGGAGCTTCCTGCAAGGGTCGATCGCGGCCGGAGCCGCGCTCGCCATGGGCACGTTCGCCCCAGGATGCGCGCCGACGGAAAACACGGCGAAAGGCGACCCGAAAACCGAGGGGGACGACACCGCGGCAACGCAGGAACACGCGGTACTCACGCCCACCGAAACGCGCGATGTCGACGTCGTCGTGGTCGGCGCCGGCGTGGGCGGCATGGCCGCCGCGCTGCAAGCCGTCGAACAGGGATTGAACACGGTGCTCCTCGAGAAAGAGAGCGTGACCGGCGGAACGAGCTCGTACGCCGAAGGCATGTTCGCCATCGATTCGCACTGGCAGCAGGAAGCCGACGTCGACTACACCACGGCCGAGGTGCTCCAGAAGGTCATGGAATACCATCACTGGATGGCGGACGCCGAGCTGACGAAGGCGTTCTTCGACGCATCGGGCGACACCATCGCCTGGCTCGAGAGCAAGGGAGGCGTGTTCACCGGCGTCGAGACCCTGGGGCCCTCGCTTCGAACCTGGCACACCTACGAAGGCATGGGCGCGGGTTTCACGAAGCGCTTGGCGGAGGCTTGCCGGAGCCAGGGAGTGGACGTGCTCGTCAAAACCGCTGCGAAGCAGCTGGTCATCGCCGACGACGGCTCCGTGAGCGGCGTCATCGCCAAGGCCGGATCGGATCTCGTGCAATTCAACGCGCGCGGCGTCATCCTGACGAGCGGCGGTTACGCGGACAACGCCGACATGATCAACGAGTACACCATGCACGACTACGACGACCTCACCGTCATGGGGACGCCCGAGCGCACGGGCGACGGCATCCAGATGGCCCTCGAGGCGGGCGCCGATACCCACGTGCTGGGCACGATGATGATGTGCGGCGGCGCCATCAAAGGCATGAGCGCATCGTCGCAGCTCAACGTATGCGCGGGGCGCCAGCCGATGCTCTGGGTGAACGAGCACGGCGAGCGGTTCGCCAATGAGGGCATCGTGACGAACTTCTCGTTCACGGGAAACGCGATGGGCCTGCAGCGCGAAGTGTTCAACGTCATCGACGCCGCCGCCATGCGGCACATCACCGAAGTCGGCTGCTACAACGGGCGCGGGGTGTACATCAGGACCGGCGAGCCCATGACCGAGTTCCACGGCGAATTCGAGAAAGAGCAAGCTGCCGGCAACCCCTACATCTTCAAAGCCGACACCCTCGAGGAGCTTTGCGATCTCACGGGCATGGAACGCGAGTCCTTCCTCGCCACCGTGGAGCACTACAACGAGCTGTGCGCCGAGGGAGCCGACGCCGATTACGGGAAGAAAGCCGACTACCTGCAACCCGTGAAAGAGGCGCCGTTCTACACGTTCAAGCTGGCCAAAGCGTATTACTGCACCGTCGGCGGGCTCAAGGTGAACACGAACAACCAGGTGATAAGCACCGAGGGCAGCCCCATCGGCGGGCTGTACGCGGCAGGCTGCGACGCGGGCGGCCTGTACGGCTCGTCGTACGACGTGGGCATTGCCGCCGGATCCCAACAGGGCTGGACCGCCCACGGCGGCAGAACCGCCGCGAAGCATCTCGCATCCCTCTGACGCCCGGCCCCCTCCATCGGCGTTCTGCGGTTGCGAACAGCGGTTTCATCATCGTTGCGGCTTCGCCTCGAACCTGGTAGCTTGGAGGCGAAGCCAAGACAAGGGAGGGCACGATGGACATCCACAAGCTCCGTTGCGTGGTCAGCCTGGCGAAGCTGAAGAACGTCACGCGAGCGGCCGAAGCATGCTACATGGCGCAATCCACCATGTCGAGCACCATCGCGTCCGTCGAGGCCGAAGTGGGCGCGACGCTGTTCACGCGCACGAACCGGGGCGTTTCCACCACCGTCGCGGGAGATCGGTTCGTCGAGGCCGTCGAGGACGTCGTCTCCCGCTACGACAAGGCGGTCGCCTCCGCGCAAGCGCTTTCGGAGGAACCGCCGCCCGCCATCACCATCGGCTTCAATTCCACGCTCGTCGCCGCCTCGATAGCCCCCATCGTCTCCCTTTTCGCACGCGACAACCCCGACGCGCCCATCCGGTTCTGCAAGCAATCGATCAGCGAGCTGGCCACCTGCCTCAAAGACGGGCGCGCCGACATCGCGTTCGGCAACCAGTTCGTCGCACGCAAGTTCCCGCACATGAGGTTCGTGCCCGTTGCGGAAGGGAGCCCGTGCGTGTACGTGCCGAAAGACCATGCGCTCGCCCGGAAAAGCACCGCCACCATCGACGACCTCGCGCACGAGCAGCTGCTGTGCGCTTCGTCGGGATACGACCCGCACGGCATCTCGGCCGCCGCCGAGGTGCTCAAAGACGGAGGGGTGCCCTTCACCGCGACCAGCCCCGTGGACAACGAGGAGGCCATCGTGTCGATGGTGGAGGCGGGTTTGGGGCTCTACCCCGCCTCGACATGGTACCGGCGGGCGTACGAGGACCGCGTCGCCTGCGTCCCCCTCGAGCTGGACGTCGAGCGCATGCAGATCGTGATCGCCTGGAGAGACGCCGAGCTCGATGCCGTTGCGCGCGACTTCGCCGCCTGCGCACGCGCCGTGTTCGACGGGCTCGAAGAAGCACGCCCTCCGGGGACGCTTCCTAGCTTAGCGCGGGGTAGCCTTGCTGGCGGAGGGCCTCGTAGGCTGCCACCGCCACGGCGTTGCTCAGGTTGAGGCTGCGCAGGCCGTCGCGCATGGGGATGCGCACGCAGCGCTCGGCACGGGCGTCGATGACCTCCCGGTCGAGGCCGCGGCTCTCGCGGCCGAACACGAGGTAGGCGCCCTCGCCGTAGGAGACTTCGGCGAACGAGCGGGCTGCATGGCCGGTGAACAGGTGCAGCTCCTCGCCGTCGCACGCCTCGAAGAACGCCGCGGCGCACGGCCAGCGCACGATGTCCACCTCGTCCCAGTAGTCGCATCCGGCGCGCGCCAGGTTCTTCTGGCTCAGCCGGAACCCCATCGGCTCCACGAGGTGGAGCCGCGCTCCCGTGCAGGCGCACGTGCGCGCGATGTTGCCGGTGTTCTGCGGGATCTCCGGCTCAACCAGCACGATGTTCAAAGGCTGCGTCACAGCTGCTCCGCCTGCTTCGCCATCTCCTCTTCCAGCTCCTCGGTGAGCAGGAACCACTCCTCCTCGGCGGCGGCCAGGCGCTGCTTGAGCTTGGTATGCTCGGCCACGGCGTCGGACGAGGCGTCCTCGTTGATGTAGAAGTCGGGGTCGGCCATCTGCTCGAGCAGCTCGGCCATGCGCGCGTTGTCGCGCTCCATCTGGCGGTCGAGATCGGCGATCCGCTTGCGGTGGTTCTTGAGCGCGGCGTAGGCGCGGTTGCGCGCCTCGGCCTCGCGGCGCTTCTGCTCCTTGGTCTTGGGCGAGCTCGCGCGCGGTGCGGTCAGCTCCGCCGAGGAGGCGCCTGCGGCCTCCGCCTTCGCGATCGGCTTCGCTTTAGGCTCCTTGGCCTTCCCCGTCGCCTTCGCCTGCCGGTCCTCGTCGAGCATCTCGTCGACGAGCGACGGCCCGCTGGGCCCGTCGCCGTCCAGCTGCCCGCTCTTGAACAGGTAGTAGTCGTAGTCGCCGTCGTAGTTCGTCGCCTTGCCGGGCTCGATCTCCACGATGCGGTTCGCCACCCCGCGAATGAGGTGCCGGTCGTGCGTGATGAACAGGATGGTGCCCTCGAACACCTTGAGCGCCTGCTCGAGGATGTCGGCGCTCGCGATGTCGAGGTGGTTCGTCGGCTCGTCGAGGCACAGCAGCGGGCGCGGCGCCACGAGCATCTTCGCCAGCGCGAGGCGGCTCTTCTCGCCGCCCGACAGCACGCTGACCTTCTTGTCCACCGCGTCGCCCGTGAACAAAAACGCGCCCAGCAGCGTGCGCACCTGCGAGATGCTCCAACCCGGGGCCGCGTGGTCGAGCTCCTCGAACACGGTGTTGCCGGGATGTAGCTCTTCCAGCTGGTGCTGCGCGTAGTACGTCTTCGACACGTGCACGCCGTACTCGATGGTGCCCGCGTCGGGCTCGATGGCGCCGGCGATCATCTTGAGCAGCGTCGACTTGCCCGCGCCGTTGGGGCCCACGAGCGCGATCTTGTCGCCGCGGTACATGGTGAAGTCGAAGCCGTCGTACACCGCCTTGTCGCCGTAGCGCTTCACGAGGTTGCGGGCGCGCACCACCTCGTCGCCCGTGCGCGGCGGCTGCTTGAAGTTGAACTTGACGGTCTTCTTCTCCTCGGGAAGCTCGATGCGCTTGATCTTCTCGAGCTTCTTCACGCGGTCCTGCACCTGCTTGGACTTCGTGGCCTTGTAGCGGAACTTCTCGATGAAGGCCTCCATGTGGGCGATCTCCTCGGCCTGCCGCGCGGCTTCGGCGCGCAGGCGCTCGAGGCGCTCATCGCGCGTCTTGAGATAGGCCGAATAGTTGCCTTTGTAGAGGTTGACCTGGCCGTTGTCCACTTCGGCCACGCGGTCCACCATGTTGTCCATGAAGGCGCGGTCGTGGCTGACCACGATGACCGTGCCGGCGTAGCCGCGCAGGAATCCCTCGAGCCACTTCACGCTTTCCAGGTCGAGGTGGTTGGTGGGCTCGTCGAGCAGCAGCACCTCGGGGTTGCGGATGAGCAGCTTCGCCAGCGCGATGCGCATCTGCCAGCCGCCCGAGAACTCGGTGGTGGAGCGCGCGAGGTCGTCCTCCTTGAAGCCGAGGCCGAACATGACGCTGCGCACCTTCGCCTCGATGGTGTAGCCGCCCAACACCTCGTAGGCGTCGCGGGCGCGGCCCGCGGCCGCCAGCTGCTGCGGCGTGGGGTTCTCGCCCAGCTCGGCCTCCAGCTTGTGCAGGCGGCGCTCGGCCTCGAGCACCTCCACCTGCGAGGACATGACCTCCTCGAAGATGGGCTGGTCGCACATCTCGATGGCCTCCTGCTCGAGGTAGCCCACGCGCGCGCCCTTCGCGAACAGCACGCGGCCCTCGTCGGCGTCCTCGGCCCCCGAGATGATGTTGAGCATAGTGGTTTTGCCGGCGCCGTTCGGGCCCACGAGCGCGAGGCGCTCGTACTCCTCGAGGCGGAACGTCACGTCGTGGAAGAGCTGGCGCCCTCCGAACGACTTCGAAATATGTTCGAGCTGCATGATCATGATGCGTGCGTGCTTTCTGCTTGTGCGGGTTGCTGCGGCGCCGCGCCGAATGGACGCAGCCTGTTTATGATAGCGGAAGAAGCCGCTTGTGGCGAAGCAGCTTCCCCGTTCCCAGAAAGCAACTACATCGGAGGCCGGGCGGCGGGGCCGGCGCGGCCTCGCCGCGCGGCGCCCCCGCCCGGTAGGCCTACGCGAGCGCGGCGTACTCCTCGTCCGACACGGGCTCGAGCCACTCGTTCGACGCGCCCTCGGCCGGCACCGCGATGGCCACGTGCGAGAACCAGCTGTCGGGCGCCGCGCCGTGCCAGTGCTTCATCTCGGGCGGGATGCTCACCGTGTCGCCCGGCCTCAGCTCGCGCGCCGGCGCGCCCCATTCCTGATAGTAGCCGCGCCCGCCGGTGACCAGCAGGATCTGGCCGCCCTTGTGATGCACATGCCAGTTGTTGCGGCATCCCGGCTCGAACGTCACGTTGCTCACGCCCACGCCCGCATCCGCGTCCGCGAGCGGCGCGAGGTAGCTCTGCCCTGCGAAGTACGCCGCGTAGGCGTCGTTTCGCTCCCCCAGCGGGAACACCGCCGCCGGGCCCAGGCTCTCGTTCATGTCCATGGTTCCGTCCTTTCCTCGTCGATCGCAGCCGGTGCGCGCCTACGCGCCCAGCCCCAGCTCGTACGCCTCGTCCATCGCCGGATTGCCGACGACGGCGCCCTTCTCCCACGCGCCCACGGCGTACACCGCGCCGCGCTCGACGGCGCCCGGCAGGCAGTCGGTGAAACCGCGCAGGCCCTCCATCGTGCGCTCCATGAGCGCCTTGTTCCCGTCCGCCATGACGGCGATGAAGTAGAACTCCTTGCCCGAAAACTCGGTATACCGGGCTACCGTGCGATCGATGAGCGCCTTGAGCTGGGCGTCCATCGAGTAGAAGTACACGGGCGTCGCCAGCACGATCGCGTCGGCCTCGGCCATCTTGTCCAGCACGGCCGCTGCGTCGTCGCGCAGGGCGCACGCGCCGTCGTGGCTGCGGCAGTAGTCGCAGGCGCGGCAGAAGCCGATCTCCCGCTCGCGCAGGAACACCTCGTCCACGATGTTGCCCGCCTTGAGGGCCCCTTCGATGAACCGCTCGCACAGCAGGTCGGAGTTGCCGCCCCTGCGCGGGCTCGCCGCGATCACCAGAATGCGCTTCGTCATATGCTTCGTCCTCTCGTCTTGGATGTCTGACGGGTTCCATCCTATTCCTTCGAGTTCACTCCAAGTCAAGAGGTTATATGGACCGAATCCGCTTTCGCCCGATCGCTTGACTTGGAGTGCGCTCCATGTGCTTCAATGCACGTACGAGGTAAGGAGCATCCCATGAAGATTGCCGAAGTGAGCAAAGAGTACGGCCTGTCCGCCGACACGCTGCGCTACTACGAGCGCATCGGCCTTTTGCCGAACGTCACCCGCACGGCGAGCGGCATCCGCGACTACAGCGAGCAGGACTGCATGCGCGTGCAGTTCGTGAAGTGCATGCGCGGGGCGAGCGTGTCCATCGAGGCGCTGATCGAGTACATGGCCCTGCTGGAAGAGGGCGACGAGACGCTCGAGGCGCGCAAAGCGCTGCTCGAGGAGCAGCGCGACCTCGTGCAGGCGCGCATCGCCGAGATGCAGGCCGGGCTCGACCGCCTGAACTACAAGATCGACAACTACGAGCAGACCATCCGCAAGACCGAGAAGAAGCTGCGCGGCTGACGAGGTCGCGGCGGACGCCGCAGGCGCGGGCTTCGCGACAACAAAAAAGCGGCCCCTCGGGGCCGCTTCGTCAGCTCGTGCTATCAGCGCTTAGAGCACGCAGACCTGGGTGGCCTGGCTCTTGCCGTTGGAGCCGGACGCGATCACGAACTCCACCTTGGCGTTTTCGTCGAGGCTCTTGTAGCCGTCGCCCTGAATCTCGCTGAAATGGACGAACAGGTCCTCGCCGTTCTCCTGGGAGATGAAGCCGTAGCCCTTGTCAGCGTTGAACCACTTAACCGTACCTTGAGACATACAAACCTAACTTTCCACCCCGAAGGGCACATACCGGCAGCGCACATCCTTGAGCGGCGCTCCCGTAGACAGGCGACATCTTGTCGCGCACCCCACTATACGCCCCGCCCCGGCGAATGCGGAGAGCGCACGGGTAATAGATGCGAGCACACACGATCCACATGCGGGCCTGCAGCGAAAAAAGGAGGCCAGACGAATGTCTGGCCTCCTGCAAGTTCATGGCTCCCCGGGTAGGATTCGAACCTACAACCCTCCGGTTAACAGCCGGATGCTCTGCCGTTGAGCTACCGAGGAATGTGCGCCCTTGATTGCGCAAGTGAAGATTATACCGGAACCTCATCTTTTCGCAATACCGAATTTCGGAAAATCGGGCACATGCACGATAATCGTCGATCCGGCCAGCTCATGCGCATAAAAGGGCCTAGTACACCATGTTCATGGCCGCGCGCACCTCGTCGAGCGTAGCGTTCGCGATCTCGTTGGCGCGGCGGTTGCCCTCGTGCAGCACGTCCTCGATGAAGCCCCTGTCGCCGGCCAGCTGCACGCGACGCTCGCGGATGGGCGCGAGGAACTCGTTCACGCTTTCGGTGACGTACTTCTTGAGCGCGCCCGAGCCGCCCTCGCCGATCTCCTCGGCGATCTCGACCTCGGTGCGGCCCGTGCACAGCGCGGCCGTGGTGAGGAGCGCCGACACGCCGGGACGGTTCTCCTTGTCGTAGGTGATCAGGCGGTCGGCGTCGGTCTTCGACTTCTTGATGAGCTTGGCCGTCTCCTCCGCGGTGAGCGACAGGCTGATGGCGTTGCCGTAGCTCTTCGACATCTTGCGCCCGTCGAGGCCGGGGATCTCCACGGCGTCGTTCAGCACGCCCTCGGGCTCGGGGAACACGTGGCCGTAGCGCTCGTTGAAGCGGCGCGCCACCTGGCGGGTCTGCTCGATGTGCGGCAGCTGGTCCTTGCCCACCGGCACGATGTTTCCCTTGCAGAACAGGATGTCGCACGCCTGGTGCACGGGATACGTGAGCAGAAGGCCCGTCAGCGCGTGGCCCGACGCGTCCATCTCCGACTTCACCGTGGGGTTGCGCAGCAGCTCGGACTCGGTGACCAGCGACAGGAACGGCAGCATGAGCTGGTTGAGGGCCGGCACCGCCGAGTGCGTGAAGATGATGGTCTTCTCGGGGTCGATGCCGCAGGCGAGGTAGTCCACCACCATGTTGTACACGTTGTCCTGGATATGCTCGGTGGTGTCGCGGTCGGTGATCACCTGGTAGTCGGCGATGATGATGCGCGTGGCGATGCCCATATCCTGCAGCGCGACGCGCTCGCGGATGGTGCCGAAGTAGTGGCCCAGGTGCAGCCGGCCCGTCGGGCGGTCGCCGGTGAGCATGGTGTACTTCTCGGGATGGACGGGCAGGTCGGCGCGGATCTCGTCGGAGCGCTTGCGGCTCGCTTCAAAACTATCGATGCTCATGGTGTCGGTTCTCCGTTGATCTCGGTTCCTCGTTTGGCGTTTGCTCCGACCCAGTATAGCGGTTTTCGCCGCTCAGTACAGCAACCCGAGCGCGCGGGCCTCGCGGGCCAGCTCGTCGCGGACGTCGGGGTGCGCGATGGAGATGAGCCGCTTCGCGCGCGTGGGGATGTCGCAGAAGCGCAGGTCGACGCAGCCGTATTCCGTGCAGACGAGGTGCACGTCGGTGCGCAGCGTGGTGACGACGCTGCCGGGCGCGAGCGTGGGCACGATCTTCGACACGGGGCCCGCGCTCGTGCGCGCCCTGCTGGTGAGCGCCACGAACGACATGCCGCCCTTCGAGGCGGCCGCCCCGCGCACGTAGTCCACCTGCCCGCCCGTGCCCGAGTACTGGCGGCTGCCGAAGCTCTCGGCGCACACCTGCCCCGTGAGGTCGACCGCGATGGCCGAGTTCACCGACACCATGTCGTCGTTCGCGCGGATCGCGTCGAAGTCGTTCACGCGCTCGTAGGGCGTGAAGAGCACCGCGGGGTTCCGCTCGATGAACGCGTGCAGCTGCGGCGTGCCCACGGCGAAGCCCGCCACCGACACGCCGGGCAGGTGCGTCTTGCGGCTGTTGTCGATGACGCCCTCGCGCTGCAGCTCGGCCATGACGTCCGGGAACATCTCGCTGTGCACGCCGAGGTGCCTCTTCGAGCGCAGCCCCTGCCCCACCGCGTTCGCCAGGCCGCCGATGCCCAGCTGGATGCAGGCGCCGTCCCGCACGCGATCGACGATGTGCTCGGCGATCTTCAGCTCCTCGGGCGCGCAGGCCGCCGGCGCGACGGGCGCGAGCGGCTCGGCGTGCTCGACGACGGCGGCCAGCTCGGACACGTGGTAGTCGTGGGCGGTGCCGTTCACCGCCGGAAGGCAGGGGTTGATCTGGGCGACGATGGCGCGCGCGTGGCGCAGCCCCGCCGGCGTGAAGCCCAGGGGGCCGATGTTGCACCGGCCGTGCTCGTCGGGCGGCGTCATCGGCACGATGGCCACGTCGGGCCGCACGGAGGCCAGGTAGCGCTCGGTGTTGCTGAGATGCAGGGGCACGTAGGTTGCCGAACCGGCCCTCATGCCCGCGCGCTCGTTCGCGCCGTTGAAGAACGACCGGTAGCGGAAACGGCCCTCGGGCACCGCGAGACGGTCGAGCCCCAGGTCGCCGTTCGTCATGTTGCCGTGCAGCTCGATGCCCTCCACCTCGCCCGCCAGCACGCGCTGCAGCAGCGCTTCGAGGGTGCGGCGCGCCACGTCGAGGCCGCCGATGAACACCTTCGACCCGCTCGGCGCGAAGGCGCGCACCGCGTCTTCGGCGCTCATGACCTTCTGCTCGTAGTGGCGCTCCCAGGGTTCTCCCATAGCCTCGCTCCTCGACGTTTCCCCTTCCGGAGTTCATTCTGGATGCTGCGGTTCGGGGAATGAACCCCTAAATGCGCCGATTTGAGGAACGCCGGAGGCGCGGAGGGGCCCGTCGCGCGCGCTATAATCCCTTGCATGCGAAACGAGCCCGGTCGCCGCGAGGAGAAGTTGGAGAAGCCCCATGAACGAAGCCGTGCAGAACCTGTCCAAAGACGAGCTTATCGAGCTGCTGGAGATCTACGCGAAGAACCTCATCGCGCTCGACGGCACCTGGTTCCAATCCATCGAGGCCGAGGACGGCATGGACGCGGCCATGCACCACGACGTCGAGGCATGGCGGCGGTTCAGCGTGTCGGAGGCGCGGCGCATCAAGAAGTTCCTCAAGCTGGACGAGCGCCCGGGCATCGAGGGGCTGGCGCGGGCGCTCGCGCTGCGCTGCCAGTCGGCCGCGAACGTGGACGAGATCGTCGTGGACGGCAACGAGCTCGTGTACCGCATCGTGGACTGCCGCGTGCAGAACGCGCGCGAGCGCAAGGGCATGGGGTTCCACCCCTGCAAGAGCGTGGGCGTGGTGGAGTACGGCGTGTTCGCGTCCGCCATCGACGACCGCATCGCCACCGCGTGCCTCAGCTGCTACCCCGACATCGTGGACGACACCTGCAACTGCGCCTGGAAGTTCACGCTGAAGGCGTGAGGATATGAGAAAGCCGGCTGCACGAGGTCGTCGCGCAGCCGGCTTGCGGTTTCGTGGTGGGCCCAGCAGGGCTCGAACCTGCAACCAAGGGATTATGAGTCCCCTGCTCCACCATTGAGCTATAGGCCCGTACAGCGTCCCGCTATTCTATCCCAAAACGCGCGCGGATGCCAAGAGGGTAACGAAGACCCGCCTGAAAACCAATTTCGGGAAAATTGAAAAAAGGGCCTTGCGCGTATCTGGAACTACCGGTAAAATATCCAAACGTTGCGAACGCCGCAACCGAAACGGTCGCTTGGCTCAGCGGGAGAGCATCGCCTTCACACGGCGGGGGTCACAGGTTCAAATCCTGTAGCGACCACCATAAATTCAAAAGCCTTCCTTCGGGAAGGCTTTTTCGTTCCCTCAGTCGACCTCCGCGCCGTACACGAGCCGCTCGAACGATGCGATGTCGACGGGCCGCGAGAACAGGTAGCCCTGGATCATGTCGCAACCCACGTCGACGAGGAACGCGCGCTGATCCTCGGTTTCCACGCCTTCGGCCACGGTGCGCATTCCCAAGCGACGCGCCAGCTGGACGACGATGTCGATGATGTCGGCCCCGCGCGCATCGCCGAGCGCCGAAGCGTCGAAGAACACGCGATCGAGCTTGAGCGTGTCCACCGCCAAATCCTTCAACACGTTGAGCGAGGAGTACCCGCTGCCGAAATCGTCCATGGAGCACTTGTAGCCCGCTTCGTGCATCGAGTCGATGACTTGCGCCAGCCGCTCAGGGTCCTCGAACACGAGCGTCTCGGTCAACTCGAACTCCACGAGCGAGGCAGGCACGCCGTACCGCGCGCGTATGACCTCGAATCGCGCGAGGAACTGCTCGTCGTACAGGTGGGCGCGCGACAGGTTCACCGAGACGGGCACGGGGCGCACGCCGGCGTCGATCCACTTCCGCAGCATCTTGCACACCTGCTCGAACACGTAGAGGTCCATGCTCACGACGAATCCCGTGCGCTCGAACAACGGGATGAAGTCGTTGGGAGCCACGAGGCCGCTCGCCGGATCGTCCCAGCGCACGAGCGCCTCGGCTCCCGCCACCTCGTCGCGGCGCAGATCGTACTTCGGCTGCAGGTAGACGACGAACTCGCCCGCCTCGAGGGCCGCGCCCATGCGGTTCTCCACGTCCTTCTCCTTGGCAAGCCGCACGCGGTCGTCGTTGCTGTAGAACCGGCAGGCGCACAGGCGTCCCACGCTCGCGCGGCCCGACATCTTGCGGGCGAGGTTCGCACGATCCTGCAACATGACCATGGGAAGCGTCGGATCGTCCACCAGATACACCCCCGCCGTCATGGCGATCGCGTACCCCGGCGAACCGTCGAGCACGAAACGGTGGTTGGCGGCGGCCACCATGTCTTCGAGACGCGCCGCGATGCGGGCCGCGCCGTCGGCCTCGAGCAGGAGGCTGAACTGGTCGGCCGCGATGCGGGCCGCGAACTCCCCTTCGTCGAGGCCTTCTTGGAAGCTGGCATGGAGCGCTTCGAGCACCGCATCGCCCCGCTCCAACCCGAACTGGTCGTTGATGACCTTGAACCCGTCCACGTCGAGCGTCGCCAGCGCGAACGCGCCCGGGGCGGCCGTGCGCAGCGCAGCACCCGCATCCCTTTCGAAGCTGGCCCGGTTGCGCCCGCCCGTCACCGGGTCGACGAAGGCGAGCCGGCGCAGCTCGTCGGAGCGCACCTGCTCGAGCTCCATCGCCTCGTCCACGTTCGTGAACGTGACGTAGAGCACGGGCACGCCGTCGTCGGCCACCTCGTCGGTGAACCGTCCCACAACGCGAATCCACGTGGAGAGCCCGTCTTTGCGCGGCATGCGCAGAAGGCATTCGTAGCCCGCGTCGCCCGCCGCATGCGCCTCGGCCACGGCGTCCGTCAGCTTCGCATACTCCTCAGGATCGGAGGCGAAGTACCTGCTGCAGCGACCGTCGAAGACGTCGACGAACTCCTCGCGTCCGTAGCCGATCATCTCGAAGAAGAAATCGTTCGCCCACATGATCTGCAGATCGTCGGTGAACCGGTGCTTGCTCACCGCCACATGCAGCGTGCTCATGAGCATGTTGTACTCCCGGAGCAGCGTCTCCTCCTTGAAGCGCCTCGCCACCCCGGCGAGCGCCGCCGCATCGGCCGCGCGGCGGAGCGTCTCGTCGCGTCGCGCGCTCGCGCCGTCGCCGCCCACCTCGCGAGCGATCTCGATGCGCAGCGGACGGTCCCGCTCGAGCAGCCGGTCCTTCAGCAGGTAGCGGCGCTGCGTGACGGGGTTGTAGTGCTCCCACGTGACGCACCGTTCGCAGGTGAGCCGGTCGTTCGTGCAGAACGGGCACGGCGCGTCGGCGCCCTGCAGCAGCTCGTAGCACAATCGCCCGTCGGTGCCGTCCACCCCCAGTTGCCGTTTCGCGTGATCGTTCAGGTAGACCAGCTCGTAGGTTTCAGGGTCGGATACGTAGGCGGCCTCCGCGATATCGTTCAAATACTCGAACATGGCGTTTCCCTCCCCGCTTACCGCGTCGTGCGGTCGCGGTCGAGTTCCGGATGCTCGACGTAATAGGCCCGCTTCGCTTCGTACATCTTCCGATCGGCCCGGCCGACGGCATATTCCACTTGGCATGGCTCGGACGCATAGAACGACCCGAGCGCCGTCGAACAGGCCCGCTCCTCGAAAAGCTCCTGAGCACGCACGGTCTTGTCGCGGAAACCCGCCTCGTCCACATCGGGAACGATGGCCAAGAACTCGTCGCCGCCCAGCCGGTACACGGTCGAGCCTTCGAACACGGCGCTCAGCACCTCCGCGACCACCGAGAGCATCCGATCGCCCTGGGCGTGCCCCTCCCCGTCGTTGATCTCCTTCAAGCCGTTGAGGTCGACGTACGCCACGCCGAAGCCGCTGCGCGCGCCGCCTTCGTCGAGCAAGGCCACATCCGAGATGTAACGGTTGCGGTTCGCGAGGCCCGTGAGCGAATCGACGAAGCCCAAGGCCCGCAGCCGCTCTTTCGCGCGGAAGCCTTCAAGCTCCATGGAGAGGAAGTACGCCAAGCTGTCGAAGAACTCGCGCGTACGCCCGATCTGCACCGCGGACGGGTTGTCCACGCCGATCGACCCGATGAGCTCGCCGGAGGCGAGCAGCGGAGCGTTGACGAGCGACGTGATGCCCTGAGGCTTGAGCAGGGCGTACTCGCTCTCAGATCGCTCCCTCACCTCTTCGATGTCCTCGACGACCATCGTCTCCCGACGCAAAAACGGCGACACCCACTCGCCGACCACGCCCAGGTCGATGTTCTGCAGCGCGCCGATCTGCGGCTCCACGCCGGGCGCGCACCACTCATGCGAGTTGCTGAACTTCTCGCGACCCTCCGGCGTGCGGTGCACCTGGAAGATGTAGGCCCGGTCGGCGCCCATCGTCTCGCCGATCATCCTCAGCACCGACGACATATCGCCGGCGAATCCGTCGATGTCGCGCATCTCGCGCACGCACCGCACGAGCAGGCGCTCGAGCCCCAGCTCCGATTCCAAGCCCAGCAGCTGGCGACGGTGCTCCGACATGTCGAACGCGATCTCCAAGCGCGCCGTGCGGCCCTTCCAGTCGATGAGCCGGTCCTTCAAGGCGTAATAGCCGCTCAGGTTCTCGTTGTAGCGCGTCCACGCGTAATAGGAGTCGTGCGTGAGGAAGCGGTTCGTGCAGAAGTCGCAAGGGGCGTCGTTGCCCATGATGGCCTCGTAGCATTTCCGACCTTCGTACGGACCGCCGATCAGCTGCTTTGTGCCCTCGTTGGCATAGAGCATGTCGTAGGTTTCCACGTCGGAGATGTAAACGAGCTCGCCGAGCACGTCGTAGTTGTACAGCACCTCGTCAAGGGATATGGTCTGAGGCTGCGCGAGCGGCACGTTCTCGCGTTCGGCATTCGGTGCGTCCATGGCAACTCTCCGCATGCGATCGGAATATAAATGCGTTCAGCATATGCCAAGAGCCAGCGCAAGCTGAATCCTCGACTTATCATATCACAACGGACACCGGTTCCGATCAGCTCTGGTTGCCGAGGGCCGCCGACGCGCACACGCCTGCGCTCTCGCAGCGGATCTCGACGATGCGCTTGATGGCTTGCATTCCCCATGCAACCCGGGCGCGCGACTCAAACGGAAACGGAATCGCGCGCCCGGCGGTCGAGCTTGGCGTCGGGGCAGCGGCGGGCGAGCTCGGCGTAGAAGCGGTCCTTGTCCCTGACGGCGATCATGAGCTCGTCGTAGCCGATGCGAAGCTCGATGCGGTCGAAGGACGCGGCCAGGGAGGCCAGCGGGTTGTGCGTCTCGCGCGCCTGGCGGATCTTCGCGACGGGGTACGTCGCTTTCTGGAAGCCGAACACGATGAGGAGGTTGCCTTCGCCGTCGAACTCGACGTAGTTGCGCAGGAGCGTGGGGATGATGAGGAGGTCGCAGAGGACGAGGGCGAGGGCGCTCACGCAAAGGCCTATGAGCGCGCCCTCTTTCGCGGGATCGGCGAGGAACGCCACGAGAGGCCATGCCAGCATGACGTTGACGCCCACCGCCAACGCGTAGTACCACCCGTCCACTTTCCCTGCGAACCTCATCGGCTCACCCATGATGCTCCTTCAACAGGTCGGCATGCGTCTTCAGCGAAAGGGCGATGAGCACGACGACGCCCAGGGCCGCTACGATGCCGACAACCAGGCACGCCGTGCGCACCGCCTCGTTCTGCTGGGCGTAGTTCCACGCCCCGAAGCACCAGAAATCGAGCGCGAGCAGGAAGATGGCCGCGCCCGACCGCCGAGCCTCCCGGCGGTACTGCGCCTCGCTCGGGTTGAGCGCCAGGAAGTCGCCTCCCCCGGCGAGGATGCTGAAGCACCGCAGGTTGCCCGCGAACACGAACCCGCCGTACACGGCCACGAGGATCCCGATGACGATGAGTGCGATGAGCGTTTCCACGATGGTCTACCTCATATTCAATCCGATGATCTTCATATCCTCGTCGAACGAGAACGTATACGTAATCGTCGCGTTCTCGTACAGCGCCACGAGGGTGACCGCATTCCCCGTTATTCCCATTTGGCTGATCTCGGTTGCATAGGCATTCCCGAACGACTTGAAAGCACCCCAATCGTCACCGAAAAGCGCATGCGCGTCGGCCATAGTCTGCTCGTTCAAACTTTCGACGGCTGCGTCGGCGATCAACGGACGCAGCTTGTCGTAATCGTTCTCCCCTATCACTTCGGCAACCTCTTGGGCGTAGGCGATGATCTCCTGCTCGGTCATCCCGACGCTCTGCCCCGCGGGGGCGGTTTTCGGCGACGCCCACCAGGTTGCTCCGCCGATGATCGCCGCCACGACGACCACGACGGCAGCCGCGATCACGATCGCCTTGGTGCGCTTGCGCTTCTTGCCGGCGGCGAGCTCGGTTTCGGAGAGGTCTTCGTTGAAATCCTGCGCCACCTGGCGCGGATCGCCCATGCGAGCCTCGACCTGCTCCCACGTCTCTCCCGAGGACAGCGCGGCGGCGATGTCGGACTCGAGGTCGCGCACGAATTCGGCCTGCCGGGCCTTCGAGCACGCCAGGCGCTTCGCAACCGCCTTCACATAGGATGTTTGGTTCATCGCTCCTCCTCCATGATCGACCGCACGTATCCGTCGAATTCGCTCCAAAGCTCGTACATCTCGCGCAGGGCGCTGCGCCCCTCGTCGGTGATGGCGTAGTACTTGCGCGCGGGCTCTTTCGCGGTGTGCGCACTCAGGCGGCTCGTCACGAGGCCGCCGTCTTCAAGCCGGTAGAGAAGGGGGTACAGCGTGCCTTCCTTGAGCGCAAGCGCGCCCTCGGTGCGGTCGCGCAGCTCGCTGATCAGCTGATAGCCGTACTTCTCTTCGTGCTGCAACAGCTTCAAGACGAGCATGTCGAGCGCGCCTTTCTTCATCTGCTGTGCGAACCGAAGCTGCATCCCGCGTCCCTCTCCTCTATACCTAGCAATACTAAATATATCTGATCTGCGGATATTATGCAATAGAGATCAGGTGACCGAACGCTCCCCATATCGGCGCGGTTGCTCCCTTGCCGCGAACGGGGCTCAGGGATACAATCGAGGGCATGAAATCCATCGCAGCGCGTTTCGGACTGCTCGTCGCGGGCGTTCTCGTCATGACGGCCGGCATCGTCCTCGTCACCAAAAGCAATCTGGGCACCTCGCCCATCTCGTCGCTCGGCTACGTGCTGAGCCTGGCGTTTCCCGACGTGTCGTACGGCACGTTCATGTTCGCGTGGAACTCGGCGCTGCTCATCGGCCAGATCGCCATCCTGCGCCGGCGCTTCAAGGCGTTCGCGCTGCTGCAGATCCCCTTGTCGGTGCTGTTCAGCCTCGGCATCGACGGCTTCAGCCAAGCGCTGTGGTTCGTGGTGCCCGACAGCTACCCTGCGTCGTTGGCCGTGCTGGCCCTGGGCGTGGCGGTGCTCGCGTTCGGCGTGGCGTGCACCGTGGTGGCGAACGTGGTCATGAACTGCGGCGAAGCGTTCGTATGCGCCATCACGAGCACCACGGGCTGGAACTTCGGCCACACGAAGGTGGGCTTTGACCTCGGCTGCGTCGCCTTGGCGGCGGTGGCGTCGTTCGCGCTCATGGGCGGCCTCGCGGGCGTGCGCGAGGGAACCGTCGTGGCCGCGACGGCCACGGGGTTCCTGGTGAACGCGTTCATCAGGATGATGGGCGGGGTGAGGCCCGCTTTGGGAGAGGCGAAAAAGCGCGAGGACGAAAGCCCCCTCCCCCATGGCGCGAAGTATAACCGCGCGGACTGAACAGGGCACGCCGCACCTGTTCGACCAGGACGCGGCGTGCGATCGGCGCGGTTGGAGCGGCGCGGACCGGTAAGCCGATGCCGCGCCCTTGATCACAGGAGGCCCTTACCCCCTTTTCACCAGGTAGCATTTGTGGATGCGGGGATTGCGCTCGAAGTCGTGCGGGATCGTCTGGGGCGTGATGTCCTCGAGCACGACGCCGTATTTCGCCAGCTCCTCCTCGTCGGGCTTGAACGAGCGCAGGTTGCACGAGAACACGGCCTCGCCCTCCTCCGACAGGAGGCGCGACACGCCGATGAGCAGCTCCACGTGGTCGCGCTGCACGTCCCAAGTGCGCTTGCCCATGGCCTTCGAGTTCGAGAACGTGGGCGGGTCGACGAACACGAGGTCGAAGCGACGGCCCGTACGGCGCGCCTCGGTGATCCACGCCATCACGTCGCCGCGCTCGAAGGTGTGCTCGTCGCCGTCGAACCCGTTGGCCGCCATGTTGCGCTGCGCCCAATCGAGGTACGTCTGCGACAGGTCCACCGTCGCGGTGCTCTTCGCGCCGCCCCCGGCCGCGTGCACGCTGGCCGTACCCGTGTAGGCGAACAGGTTGAGGAAGCGCTTCCCCTCCGCCTTCGACCCCACGAGCTCGCGCGTCAGGCGATGGTCGAGGAACAGGCCCGTGTCCAGGTACCCCGCCAGGTCGACCTCGAGCAGGTAGCCGTCCTCGCGCACCTGGGTGACGTAGGAGCGCCGCCCGGCCTCGCGGTACTGGCTGCCGCCCTTGTCGCGGCGGCGCACCTTCGAGAACACGTGGTCGGGACGCACGCCCAGCACCACGGGCGCGAGCGCCAGCACATCGTCGTAGCGACGCTGCGCCTTGCCGGGGTCGATGGTCGAGGGCGCCGCGTACTCGGCGATGTGGAGGTACAGGTTGCCCTCGGCGTCTCCCGCACCCGGGTACACGTCGATGGCCACCGCGTAATCGGGCAGGTCGGCGTCGTACACGCGATAGCACGACACGCCCTCGCGGCGCGCCCACTTGCGGCGCTCCTTGGCCGTCTTGTGCAACCGCGCCGCGAACTGCTCGGACGAAGGCTCCAGCACCTCCACCACGTGCTCGGCCCCGCCGGCGGAATCGGGCACGATCGCCTCGTGCGCCTTGACCGGCGGCTCGTCGAACACGGACGCCTCGGTGGCCACCCGATCCTGGCCGAGCGTCGCGTGCGCGACCGGCGCGCTGCCGAAGCGCGCTTCCACGCCCTCGCCGCCGGCGACCGCGAACGTGGAATCAGCCGGGGCCGCCGAGGCGGCGCGCACGAACGCAGCCGCTTCGGCCTGGGCGCGCGCGTCGGATTGGGAGCGTTCGCCCGTCGGCAGCACGCTGGCCACCGTGCACGTCATCTCCTCGAGGTCGCGCACCCTACCCGCCGCCGCGCATGCCCGCTCCACCAGCTCGCCGACGTTCTGGGCATCGGCCGGCTCGATGCTCACGGCCTGGCGCAGCCCCGCGCGCTTCGCGTGGGTGCGCGCCCGGGCGATGGCCGGCGACGACGTGGAAGCGCCGGCGAAGCGCACGTACGCCGGATCGGGCGGTGCCGACGCGGGGCCGTCGAGCGCGCCCGGGGCCGTCGCCGACGCGAGCCCGCGCTCGAACCGCTCGTCGGCGTCGTCGATGAGCTCGTTCCACAGCTCGGGCTGGGACTGGTTCCAGCCGAAGAAGCCCCAGCGCTCGCGCGTCAGACCGGGCGCCAGGTCGCAGGCGGCCGACGCCGCCTCCACCACGAGGAAGCCGTCGCCGCACGCCGGGTCCACGCACGCCTCGCCACGGCTGCCGCGAGCGCGCCAACCGGCCAGCGCCAACAGGCCGGCCGCGAGCGCGCACGACAGCGGCGCGTCGGGGCCGTCGTCGGGCGTGAGGTAGGAGCGGTGGTACAGCGACTCGCCCGACAGGTCGAGCGAGATGGTGGCGCGCCCCTCGCGCACGCGCACGTCCACCGTCGCGTCCGCGCAAGCGGCGTCCACGTCGGGTCGCTCGCCGCGCACCTCGCGCAGGCGGTCGCACACCGCGTCCTTCACCTTGAGCGCCGTGAAGCGCGTGTTGCGCAGCTCGTCGTTCATGCCGTGCGCCTGCACGGCCATGCTGGCGCCCTCGACGATGACGTCCTCCCAGGGCAGGCGCCGCACGCCCTCGTACAGCAGGTTGGCGTCGCCCGCGTTCACGCGCCCCACCACCACGAGCACACGCGAGGCCAGCCGCGACCACAGGCACGCGGACAGCGCATGGCGCACGTCGCAGAAAAAGGCGACGCCCCCACCGAGGGGGCGCACGCGCTTGATTCCGAGACGCTTCAGCTCGTCGGCGAGCGGCGCTTCCAAGCCGGACAGGCAGCTCGCGAACAGTTCGAGGTTTTCGTTGCAGGGTTGGCTCATGCCGGGAACTCCTTATAAAGGGAAGAGGAACCGTACCCTTGGGCGCGGCCCCTCTTCCATGGCGCGGGAGCAGATGTGCGGTTCATCATCCGCATCCGCGCCGATTCGTAACGGGGGCGGCGTGCGATCGGCGCGGCTGGCAACGCACGAACCCGCGCGTCCTTCGCCGCGCCATGAAAAGCGTAGCTAGTCTTCCAAATAGTCTTTCAGCTTGCTCGAGCGGGACGGGTGGCGCAGCTTCGCCAGCGTCTTGCTCTCGATCTGGCGGATTCTCTCGCGCGTGACGCCGAACTCGCGTCCGACCTCCTCGAGCGTGCGCGGATGGCCGTCCTCCAGGCCGAAGCGCAGCGAGATGACCTTGCGCTCGCGCTCGGCCAGGCCGTCGAGCACCTTCGACAGCTGCTCCTGCAGCATGCTGAACGAGGCGGCGTCGGGCGGCACCACGGCGGCGTCGTCCTCGATGAAGTCTCCCAGCTGGGAGTCCTCCTCTTCGCCGATGGGCGTTTCCAGCGACACGGGCTCCTGCGAGATCTTCTGGATCTCGCGCACGCGCTCGGCGGGAAGGCCCATCTCCTTGCCGATCTCCTCGGGGCTGGGCTCGCGGCCGAGCTCCTGCAAAAGCTGGCGCTGGATGCGCACGAGCTTGTTGATGGTCTCCACCATGTGCACGGGGATGCGGATGGTGCGGGCCTGGTCGGCGATGGCGCGCGTGATGGCCTGGCGAATCCACCAAGTGGCGTACGTCGAGAACTTGAAGCCCTTCGTGTAGTCGAACTTCTCCACCGCGCGGATGAGGCCGAGGTTGCCCTCTTGGATGAGGTCGAGGAACAGCATGCCGCGGCCCACGTAGCGCTTGGCGATGGACACGACGAGGCGCAGGTTCGCCTCGATGAGCTGCTGCTTCGCGTCAATGCCCACCTGCTCGATGCGGCCGAGGCGGCGCTTCTCGCGACGCTCGAGCTCGATGCCCTCGTCCTCGGCCTTCTCAAGCTCTTCGGTGGCCGCCACGCCGGCTTCGATCTTCATGGCGAGGTCGATCTCCTCCGCCGCGGTGAGCAGCGGGACCTTGCCGATCTCCTTCAAGTACATGCGGACGGGGTCGCCCGTCAGCATGGTCACGCTCGCGTCGGCGTTGCGCTTGCGCACGGAGCGCACCTTGCTCTTGCCGGCCACCTTGGGCAGCTGGACGTCGACCGTCGCCTTGAGCTCCTCTTCGGGAATGCCTTCGAGCAGGTCTTCGTCGTCGCTGTCCTCGGACAGGCCGCTTTCGAGCTTATCGTCGTCAAGCCCGTCGCCGGCGTCGACCACATCGGGCTCGTCGTCGAGGGCGTCTTCCTCCAGGATGTCTTCGGCTTCGATCGAGGCTTCCGCAGCGGTGTTCTGCTCTTGAGCGGTTTGCTTACTTGAGGCTTGGGCCACGTGATCTTCCTTTCCGACAGGACTGCGCGCAGGGCATGAGTATACATACGCACCAGGCGCAAAGATACAGCCAAATAATATACCACACTCTTCCGTCATTGAGACGACGAATATCCGGCTTGCGAAGAACCTTTCACTCCTCGGGAGGCAGGTAGCTGCGCAGCGTGTCGTAGAGCTGCTGGGCGTCGAAGGGCTTGGGGATGAAGCCGTTCATGCCGGCCGCCGCCGCGTCCTCGCGATCCTCCTGGAACGTGTTGGCCGTGAGCGCGATGATGGGCACCGTGCGCGCGTCGTCGCGCTCGAGCGCGCGGATCTCGGCCGCCGCCTCGAGGCCGTCGAGCAGCGGCATCTTGACGTCCATCAGCACGAAGTCGAACGACCCCGGCTCCGAGGCGGCGAACAGGTCCACGGCCTCGCGCCCGTTCGCCGCGCGCTGCGTCTCGATCCCCTGCATGTCGAGCAGCGCCACCGCGATCTCGGCGTTCAGGTCGTTGTCCTCGGCCAGCAGCACGTGCGTGCCTTCGAGCGAGCGTTCGGCCACGTCGGAAGGGGCGGGCACGCCGCCGCCCAGCGCCGCGTCGTCGGCCGCGGGCAGCTCCAGCACGAAGAAGAACTCCGAGCCCTCGCCGAAGCGGCTCTGCACGTCCAGCTTGCCGCCCATGAGCCGCACGAGGTTGCTGCTGATGGCCAGCCCGAGGCCGGTCCCCTGGGCGTTGCGGCGGTTCTCGGAGGCCTGCTCGAACGACACGAAGATGCGCTCGAGGTCCTCCTCGCGGATGCCCGCGCCGGTGTCCTTCACGCTGAAGCGCACGCTCACGCGGCCCTCGCCGCGCATGAGCACGCCGATGCTCAGCCGGATGGTGTCGCCGGGGTCGGTGAACTTGAGCGCGTTGGACAGCAGGTTCGCCAGCACCTGCTGCAGCCGCACGTCGTCGCCCACCACGACGTCGTCGGCATCGCAGCGCGCCTCGAGCAGGATGCCCTTCTCCTCGGCCTGGATGCAAAACATGCTCTGGAGGCGCTCGGCCAGCGAGCGCAGGCACAGGGGCGCCGTCTCGATGTGCATCTTGTCGTTCTCGATCTTCGACATGTCGAGGATGTCGTTCACGAGCGACAGCAGGAACTGCGCCGACGTGTTGATCTTCTCGAGGCTCGAGCGGATGGACGGCGTGGCCTCGCCCGACAGCGACGCCACGTTCGACAGGCCGATGATGGCGTTCATGGGCGTGCGGATCTCGTGGGACATGCGCGAGAGGAAGTCGGTCTTCGCGCGGCCCATCTCCTCCACTTTCTCCAGCTTCATCTCCATCATGCGGTTGCGCACCTTCGCCACCGACACCACGATCACGATGGCCCCCACGAACAGGCACAGCACGAGGCCGAGCGCAACGACGAGCAGCGGGTTCTCGGACACGACCGCCTGGATGGTGCGCTGCTTGCCGAACGCGGGCATGGTGTTGCGCGAGAAGACGGTGTCGAGCTCGTCTTGCGAAAGGCTGTTCACGGCCTTGCTGAGCACCGAGTACAGGTCGGCGTCCACCGGCTGCGCGATGGCGAACGAGAGGCTGGCCTCGTGATGCTCGGAGGTGGCCGGCGTGATGTTGTTGAACGACCGGTCGGTGAACAGGCTCTCGGCGTAGGCGACGGGCATGCTCGTGATGTCGGCACGGCCGGAGTTCACCGCCTCGAGGCAGTCTTCGTAGGTGCGGTAGTGCACGACCTCGGACGCGTCCACGCCTTCAACGCCCTCGCGGCCGTAGATCTGCGCGCACACCGTGCCCTCCGAGGAGGTCAGCTTGTTGCGGAACACCACCTCGTTGAGCGAGGCGAAGCCCTCCGTGACGACGAGCTGCTGGGCTTCGGCGACGTACTCGTCGTCCATGAAGCCGCCCATAATGTCGGCCTCCCCCGATTTCACGAGGTCGATGGCCCCTTGGTAGGTGCTCGCGTGCACGATCCGGAACGTGAGCCCCGTGCGCTCGGTGACGAGGTCGAGCACGTCCTTCACGATGCCCTGGTTCTGCCCGTCGCGCTCGTAGAACAAGGGGTAGCGGTCCGCCATCACGGCCACGCTGAGCACGCCCGCCTGCTCGATGTAGGCGCGATCGGCGTCGGAGAACTTGATGGACGCCTGGTGCCGCGAGGGCAGGTGCTTGGCGTCCAGCTCCTTCGCGAAATCGGCATCGGCTTCGTATATCGAGGTCATCGCCGCGTCCAGCTCGGCTATCACGTCGCTTCCGGCAGGTGCGGCGATGTAGTACGGCTCGCCGTCGAACTCGGCCGCCACCCGGCGCCCCTCGGTGAGGTCCACGTCGCCGCCCAGCACCACGTCGGCGGTGCCGTCGTCCAGGCACTGCGCGTACGCGTCGTAATCGAGCTGCAGGACGGTGCACTCGATGCCGTTGAACTCGAGGTAGTGTTCGAAGCGGCGGATCTTCTCCGCCGCGTTCCGGTAGGTGCCGATGGTCTTGCCGTTGAGGGTGCGCGGGTCGAAGGTGACGACGTCGTCGTTCTCCTCGAGGCTGATGAGCAGCGCGTGGTTCGAGCCGATGGCGAAGGCGGAGTACTCGTACTGGTCGGCGATCTGCTCGCGGTAGTACATGCCGCCGATCAGGTCGATGTCGCCGGCCTTCGTCCGCTCCATGAGGTCCTCGGCGTCGCCGTCGACGAACTCGTAGCGCCATCCGGTGTACTTGGATATCTCGGTGAGCCAGTCGTAGAAGATGCCCGAGCGCACGCCGTCGTCGCCGATCTCGCTGATGCCCTCGACCTCGGGGAACGCGACGCGCAGCGTTCGGCCCTGCACGGACGCGTCGGCCGAGCCGTCGTCCGCGAACGCGGGCGCCGACGCGGGCGCAGCGAGGGCGGATGCCGCGATGAGCACGGCGGCCATCGCCGAGCAGATGCAGCGCGCTGCCTTCGTTTTCACAGCTCATCCCTTCTTCGACCCCTGCGACACGTCCCACGATCAGCTAGGATACCACGGTATGGAACAAAACCGCCAATCTGACACACGCGACGGAAATTTCGGGCGCCCCACGGGCGGAACGGCCGCGACGCGTATACTGGTGGCGAGACGAACGCCGCGACCGCGCCCGCGCGCACCCGAGGAGCAACCGATGAACGCCCGCCGCCACCTCCCCTTCCGAGCCGCCTGCCTGGCCCTGGGCCTCGGCCTCGCCTGCCTGCCGCAGGGCTTCGCGCACGGCGTCGTGGACGAAGGCGACCTCGTGCTGGGCCGCAGCGTCGCCGAACGCGCGCTGCCGTCCGAGCAGTGCCCCGACCTCGACGCCTCGTACGCCGCGCTCGTGGACGAGGACGGCACGCTGTGGTTCGGCCGCGACGCCGGCGAAACGGCGCAGATCGCCTCGCTCACGAAGATCATGACCGCGCTCGTGGCGGTGGAATGGCTCGACGCGTCCTCGACGATCGAGGTGACGCCCGCGGCGGCGAGCGTCGGCGAATCGAGCGCCGGGCTCGTCGAGGGCGACGCGATGACGTTCGACGACGCCTTGAAGGCGCTGCTCACCGCATCGGGCAACGACGCGGCGTCCGCCATCGCCCAGGCCGCCGGGGCGAGGATGCTGGCGCAGGAGGCTTCGGGCGGCGACGCGTACGCCTGCGAGGCCGCCTTCGTCGAGGCCATGAACGCGAAAGCGGCCGAGCTGGGGCTGGCGAACTCGTACTTCACGAACCCGCACGGCCTGGACTTCGACGCGTTCGCCCAGGGGCAGTACAGCTGCGCGGCCGACGTGGCGGCGATGCTGCGGGCGGCGATGCAGCACGACCTCGTCCGCGCGAACATCGGGTTCTCGCAGGTGGACATCGTGGTGCAGCGCGGCGGCGCGCCCGCGACGCTCACGCTGACGAACACCGACACCATGCTGGGCGGCTACGAAGGTACGTGCGCGGCCAAGACCGGCTACACGCTGGCCGCGGGCCCCTGTGTGGCGACGGCCGTGAACCGCGGCGACGGTCACGAGTACTACGCCGTGGTGCTGGGGTCGTCCTCGAAGCCGCAGCGGTTCGCCGACTCCGAGGCGCTGTACGACTGGGTGCTGGCCGAGCGCGGCGCGCTGGCCGAGGAAGAGGGCGAGGCCGCGGGCGAGCCGGAGCCGCCCGCCGTCGAGACGGTCACGTACCAGCTGGTCAACGCCCCGCGTTCGACGGCAGCGGAGATCGGCGGGACGACGGCCTCCCGCCCCGTGGTGGCCGAGGTGGCCCACGGCGACTGGACGGACCGCACCGTGGAGGCCACGGTGCTCGACGCGAACGCCGCGGTCACGGTGCCCGTCGGGGGCGGGCGCATCGAGCAGGAGGCGTCGTTCGCCGCGCTCAGCGGCGACATCGAGCGCGGCGACGTGGTGGGCCGCCTGACGTTTCGGCAGGACGGCGCGGTGCTGTGGGAGGGCGACCTCGTGGCGGCCGAGGACGTGGCCGCGCCCACCTGGTGGGAGGGTTTGGGCGTGAGCGCGCAGCGCTTCTTCGGCGGCCTGTTCGGCGCGCCGGCCGTCGCCGAGAGCACGCTCGTGGCGACCGGGCCCCTCAAGGTGTCGTAGGCGGCGGGTTAGAGCAGGTCGTCGGGATCCACGTCGATGGCGACGTTCGCGTCCTTGTCCGGCTTGCGGCGGCGGAAAAACGGCAGCAGCGCCGTGGACAGGTCGGCCTCCACCGGACACTTCACCACGATGTGCCAGCGGTACGTGCCGCGCAGCTTCGCCAGCACGCACGGCGTGGCGGGCAGCACGCTCCACCCGTCGCCGCCGTAGTCGCGCACGACCTCCTCGAGCCCCGCCTGCAGCTCGGCCGCCACGCGGCGCACCGCCGGCTCGTCCTTGCTCCACACCAGCACGTTCGCCATGCGCACGTAGGGCGGGTAGCCCAGAAGGCGGCGCTTCGGCAGCTCGTCGCGCAGGAACAGGGCGCGGTCGTAGGTGGCGGCCGCGCGGATGGCGGGCGCGTCGGCCTCGTAGGTCTGCACGAGCACGCGGCCCGGCAGCTCGGCGCGGCCCGCGCGCCCGGCCACCTGCTCCACGAGGTCGAACGTGCGCTCGGCCGCGCGGTAGTCGGGCAGCTTCAGCATGGTGTCGGCGTTGATGACGCCCACGAGCGTGACGTCCTCGAAGTCGAGCCCCTTCGCGATCATCTGGGTGCCCAGCAGCACGGCCGCGTCCGCCGCCGCGAACTCCTCGAGCAGGCGCTGGTGCGCGCCCTTGCCGCTCGTGGTGTCGGCGTCCATGCGCACGATGGGCACGCCCGCGCCCACGCCGGGCATCTCGTCGAGCAGCACGCGCAGCTCGGCCTCGACGCGCTGCGTGCCCGCACCGAACTTCTTGAGGTAGGGGCTACCGCATTCCGGGCACGTGGGCGGCGTGGGAATCCGGTAGCCGCAGTGGTGGCAGATGAGGAAGTTGCCGCGCTCGTGGTACGTGAGCGAGGTGGAGCACGACGGGCACTCGGGCACGAAGCCGCACTCGCGGCACAGGAGGAACTTCGCGAACCCGCGCTGATTGAGCAGCAGCACCGCCTTGCGGCCGGCGGAGAGTTCCTCTTCGAGCGCGCGGGCCAGCGGCAGCGCGAACATCGCGCGCGAGCCGCCGCTGAACTCCTTGGCCATGTCCACCACCTGCACCTCCGGCAACGGCTTGCCGTTCGCGCGCTCGGGCAGGTCCACGTGATGCCACGAGGGGTCCTTCGCGCAGGCGTGGAGCGCCTCGATGGAGGGCGTGGCCGAGCCCAGCACCACGGCGGCGCCGGCGCGGCGCGCCATCCACGCGGCCACGTCGCGCGCGTGGTAGCGCGGCGCGCTGTCCTGCTTGTAGGAACCTTCGTGCTCCTCGTCGATGACGATGAGGCCGAGGTTCGCGAGCGGCGTGAACAGCGCGCTGCGGGCGCCCACCACCACGCGCGCCGCGCCCGAGCGGATGAAGTCCCACTGGTCGTAGCGCTCGCCCTGGCTCATGCGCGAGTGCATGACGGCCACGAGGTCGCCGAAGCGGCCGCGGAAGCGCGCGACGGTCTGCGGCGTCAGCGAGATCTCGGGCACGAGCACGCACGCCGTGCGGCCGGCCGCGAGCGTCGCCTCGATGGCCTGCAGGTACACCTCGGTCTTGCCCGAGCCGGTGACGCCGTCCACGAGCACCACCTCGCCCGCGCCGCGCGAGCGCGCCGCGTCGATGGCCGCGAGCGCGCCGGCCTGCCCCGGCGTCAGCGGCGGCTTCGCGGAGGGGGTGAACGACGGCGCGGCGGCCGAGGGGGCCGAGAGGGCCGAACCCGCGGCGTCCTCCGCCATCCCCCGCATGCGGCGGCGGTGCTCGATGCGCACGACGCCCTGCTTCTCCAGCGTCTTGAGGGGCGACGACACCGCGCCGAACTCGGCCGACAGCTCCGCCACGCGCAGCTCGCCGCCGCGCAGGGCCGCCACGATGGACGCCTGCTTCACGGCGTTCTTGCGCGGCTCGAAGTCCGCGAGGGCCGGGCCCGGCACCACCCAGCGGTCGTCGACCTCCCCCACCGTCGGCTCCTCGAGCCGCCAGTAGCCCGCCTGCGCGCGCACCATGCGCGGCACGCCGCCCGGCGGCGTGAACAGGCGCACGCACGACGACAGCGGCGCGATGTAGCGCTCCGAGAGCCATTGCGCGCACGCCGCGCCCTCCTCGTCGAAGTACGGGCGGCTCACCGCGCGCACGACGCCTTTGAGCTTGGCGGGGTTCAGCCCCTCGGGCCAATCGCCGTCGGCGCGCTCCTCCATGGCGACGACGAAGCCGACCGCCTGGCGCGGCCCGAACGGCACGAGCACGGCGCAGCCGACCTCGACCGGCTGATCGCCCGCTCCCGCTTCCTCGGGGACGGCGTAGGTGTAGGGCGTATCGAGCGCCTGCGTGGGTATGTCGAGAATGACCGATGCGAGTTTCATGCCCCCAGTATATCCCAACCCCGCGCATTACACGGATGCCGCGATGGCTTCTGCAACGAACTGGTTGAGCGACTCGCCCTTTTCAGCCGCCTTCAATGCGGCGCGTTCGTGCAGTTCGGAACCGACCCGCGCGGGCGGCGCGGAGATCGCCGCCATCTATGGGCATCCGAAGGGTGGACGCGTCCGGAAGGGGCGGAAACAGAGCCGCCCGACGCAATCGCGCCGGGCGGCTCGCCGCGCATATGAAGGTTGCGCTTACGCCAGCCCGCATGCCTTCCGCAGCTCGTCGGCCTTGTCGGTGCGCTCCCAGGTGAACTCGGGGAGCTCGCGGCCGAAGTGGCCGTAGGCGGCCGTCAGGCGGTAGATGGGGCGGCGCAGGTCGAGGGCGTCGACGATGGCGCCCGGGCGCAGGTCGAACGCCGCGTCCACGGCGGCCACGATGTCGGCCTCCGGCACCGCGTTCGTGCCGAACGTGTCGATCATCACGCTGACCGGCTTCGCCATGCCGATGGCGTAGGCCACCTGCACCTCGCAGCGCGCGGCGAGGCCCGCGGCCACCACGTTCTTGGCCACCCAGCGCGCCGCGTAGGCCGCCGAGCGGTCCACCTTCGTGCAGTCCTTGCCGGAGAACGCGCCGCCGCCGTGGCGGCCCATGCCGCCGTAGGTGTCGACGATGATCTTGCGGCCCGTGAGGCCCGCGTCGCCCATGGGGCCGCCCACCACGAAGCGCCCCGTGGGGTTCACGTGGATCTCGGCGCCCTCCAAGAGCTCCACGCCCTCGGCGGCCAGCACCGGCTCCACGACGTTGGCGATGACCTGGGCGCGCAGCTCGTCGTGGGCGATCTCCTCGGCGTGCTGCGTGGACACGACCACCTTCTCCACGCCCACCGGGCGGCCCTCCGCGTAACGCACGGACACCTGGGTCTTGCCGTCGGGGCGCAGGCTCGGCATCGTGCCGTCCTTGCGCACCGCGGTCAGGCGCTCGGCCAGGCGGTGGGCCAGGTACACCGGCATCGGCATGAGCGTGGGCGTCTCGTCGCAGGCGTAGCCGAACATCATGCCCTGGTCGCCCGCGCCGACGCGCTCGTAGGGGTCGTCGCCGGCGAGGCCGCGCTGGGCCTCCCAGCTCTCGTCGACGCCCTGCGCGATGTCCGGGCTCTGGTCGTGGATGGCGTTGAGCACGCCGCAGGTGTCGCAGTCGAAGCCGTACTTGGCGCGGTCGTAGCCGATGTCGCGCAGCACTTCGCGCACGATGGCGGGCACGTCGACGTAGGCCTGCGTGCGGATCTCGCCGGTGACGATGACCATGCCGGTGGTGGCCATGGTCTCGCAGGCCACGCGCACCTGCGCGGGGTCGGCGGGGTGCCCGTCGGGGGCCACGTAGCCGGCCTTCGCCAGCTCGGTCTCTTTCGCGAGGATCGCGTCGAGGATGGCGTCCGAGATCTGGTCGCACACCTTGTCGGGATGACCCTCGGTGACGGACTCGGACGTGAACAGGTACGTAGAACGATCTTCGGCCATAAGTTCCTCCTTCATCGCTGTAGGCCGGACCACCTTGGCGTATCCGCCAGGTTGGTGTCGGGATCTCAGAGCCAACTCTCTCCCCCGACTCTTGATAAAACAGAGAACCGCGCACATGGCCGGAATCCCCGTGAAACCTTGCCGATGGTACCCCGAAAGCAGCATCCGCGCAAGACCGGAAACGTCGCAAGCGCGCAACCCCCACGAGCGCCGCGCAGGCGGACGGGAAAACGCCGGCGAACCGCCGGGAAACCGCCTCCGGAAAGATTCCGAGTCCTCGCCGTTCGTGTGGCGATACGGCAACTTCCTCGATCGCGCCGCGCAGCTCATGGTACACTTTTCGGCTGAAACCTATCCCCCGCCCCGATGCGCGCGCCGCCCCGGGAGCGGTGTCCCGAAAGGATCGCCATGCCAACCAACGCCGACTACACGCGCGAGTACTTCGAGATCATGGACTCGCTCGACGGAGACGTCGCCGGACGCCGCGCCGCCTTCGACTACATGCAGAACTCCACGGCCATCGTGCACCACCAGGTGGTGGCGTGCTCCTTCATCCCCCGCCTGTTCAACAAGAAGACCTACGACACGATGAAGGAGACGGCGGAAACGGCGCACCGCATCCTCGTCAAGGTCATCGAGCATTACCTGGCCGACCCCGAGTACCGCCGCGCCTTCGACTTCGACCCGCGCCTCGAGGAGCTCATCCTGTTGCCGCGCGGCTACGACTCGGTGCTGCCGTTCGCGCGCGTGGACACGTTCCTGAACGAGGACGACTACCGGGTGAAGTTCTGCGAGTTCAACGCCGACGGCTCGTCGGGCATGAACGAGAACCGCGAGATCACCACGTCGGTGGCGCAGTCGAGCACGTTCGAGGAGTTCGCGAACCGCCACCATGTGGAGGGCTGCGAGCTGTTCGAGTCGTGGGTGCAGGCCTTCCTCGACATCTACGCCACCTACGCCCGCCGCGTGGAGAACCCGCGCATCGCCATCTGCGACTACCTGGAGAACGGCGTGGTGGACGAGTTCCACATCTACGCCGACCTGTTCCGCCAGCGCGGCGCGGAGTGCGTGGTGGCCGACGTGCGCGACCTGCGTTTCGACGGCGAGGCGCTGTACGACAAGGACGGCCAGCGCATCGACGCCATCTGGCGCCGCTGCGTGACGAACGACGTGATCGACCATTGGGACGACTCGCAGGAGCTTCTCAACGCGGTGCGCGCCGAGAAGGTGGCGCTCATCGGCAGCTTCGCCGGCCACATCGTGCACGACAAGCAGATATTCAAGGTGCTGTTCGACGACCGCACCGTGGAGTTCCTCGACGGCGACGAGATCTCGTTCGTCGAGGAGACGGTGCCCATGACGGCGTTCCTCGACGACGACTACATCAACGTGGGGCAGATCCGCGCGAACAAGGACGAGTGGATCATCAAGCCCACCGATCACTACGGCGCCGACGACGTGTACGCCGGCTGCTCCGTGTCGCAAGAGGAATGGGAGGGCCTCGTCGACAAGTTCGCGAACGGCCGCGCCGGCTTCCCGTTCATCGTGCAGCGCTACATCCGCCCGTTCAAGACCGAGACGCTGCCGCCCGACGCGCGAATCGACGAGCTGGCCGACGACGAGGTGTCGGACTCCCCTGCGCTGTACAACAACCTGAACGGGCTGTACCTGTACGACGGCGTGTTCACCGGCGTGTTCAGCCGCCTGGGCCCGCTGCCCACGATCTCCAAGGACATGCAGGGCATGACCGCCGCCACGATCTGGGTGGACTAGGTTTTCCGGGCGCGCCGGTTTCTCGGCGCGCCCTCTTTTTTGCGCGCCCGACGGCGCGCCACGGGGATGGGAGAGAGGACGATTCGCATGTCCAACGCGATCAACAAGCTTGCCGCGGTGGTTGCCGCTGCGGCGCTGGCGGTGACGCTCGTGGCGACGGGGTTCGCCGCATGCGCGGCGTTTCCGCAGACCACCGAGGCGCTCGCGGGGGCGTTCTCGGGCAACGGCAATCCCGACACGCCGTTCTCGCACGACGAGCTCGTGCAGGCGGCCGTGGCGACGCGCGATTACACGGTGGGGTCGAACGACCGCGACGCCGTCTTCTCCGCGCTGCACGCCATCAACGAGAGCGCGGGCACGCCCTACGCGCAGGCCGGCCCCGACGAGCTGGCCGCCGCCCCCGAGGAGTACACGCTGCCCGCCGACGCCCTGTCGCACCTCGACGACGTGTACCGCGTCGTGGCAGGCGCGCGCATCGGGCTCGTCGTCGTCGCGCTCTTGGCCGTGGCCGCCTGCGCCCACGTGGCCATCCGCGTCGGGCGGCGCGCCCTCGGCGGCGTGCTGGCCGCGGCGGGCGTCGCGGTGGTCGCGGTGTTCGCGCTGCTGGCCGCCTGGGTGGTCGTGGACTTCAACGGCTTCTTCGCCGCCTTCCACTCGCTGTTCTTCGCGAACGGCACCTGGACCTTCTCCTACGATTCGCTGCTCATCACCATGTACCCGCCCGAATTCTGGATGGGGATGGGAGCGGTGTGGCTCGCGACCACGGGCTTGCTGTCGATCGCGGCCGTCGTCGTCGGCGTGTTCTTGCGTCGCAGAGGAGCCCAAAAGCGTTCGGCGTAAAGGGATGCGCGCCCGCGCCGCCGAGCGTGGCGAGACGGGCCTACAAGTCCTCGAGTTATGCACCCTCGTGGCATCGAAAACCCTCCGAAAACGCCCGGTTCGCGAGTTATGCACCCTTCCCGAATCCCGCACGTGCGGCAGGAACGACGGAGCCGATTTTCGACCTGGGGTTATTCCAAGCCTTTTCAGCCGAGTCTTTCGATCGAAGACGATTCGGCCGGACAAGGGGGTGCATAACTCGCGAACCCAGAAGTGCGTGCGGCATCCTCGACCGGAAACCCTCTCGACAAGGCAGCGGCACCCGGAGGTCAAGCCAGGGTCGAGCTTTTTGATGAGGAAGGGCAGCGAGCAACTTGCGGCGACGGCGGGGTCGACTATACTGAAACCGTTGCCGAAGTCCCGCTTCGACCCGAACGACAAGCCATTCTATCCGGAGGATCATCCCAGCTATGAGCGATAACAAAGTACGCGTGCGCTTCGCACCTTCCCCCACCGGCCGTCTCCACGTGGGCGGCGCCCGCACGGCCATCTACAACTGGGCGTTCGCGCGCGCCATGGGCGGCGACTTCATCCTGCGCATCGAGGACACCGACCCCGAGCGCTCGACCGAGGAAAACGTGCAGGTCATCCTCAACGCCATGAAATGGCTGGGGCTCGACTGGGACGAGGGCCCCGAGGTGGGCGGCGCGTCCGGCCCCTACTTCCAGACCCAGCGCATGGACACGTACGCCGAGGCGCTCGAGCGCATGAAGGAGCGCGGCAGCGCGTACCCCTGCTTCTGCACGAAGGAGGAGCTCGACGCCAAGCGCGCCGCGGCCGAGGCGAACGAGGGCGGCTACGCGGGCTACGACCGCACCTGCCGCGACCTCAACCCCGCCGAGGCGGCCCGCCGCATCGCCGCGGGAGAGCCGCACGTGTGGCGCCTGCGCGTGCCCGAGGACCACGCCGCCATCGAGTTCGACGATGCCGTGTACGGCCACGTCAGCTTCCCGGCCGAGGTGATGGACGACATGATCGTCGTGCGCACGGACGGCTCCCCCACCTACAACTTCGCCGTGGTGTGCGACGACGCGAACATGGGCGTCACGCACGTCATCCGCGGCGACGACCACCTGTCCAACACGCCGCGCCAGATCCTCATCTACGAGGCGCTCGGATTCGACGTGCCCACGTTCGCGCACCTGTCGATGATCCTGGGCGCGGACGGCAAGAAGCTGTCGAAGCGCCACGGCGCGGCTTCCGTGGAGGAGTTCTGCGAGCGCGGCTACCTGCCCGACGCCATGGTGAACTTCCTGGCGCTCTTGGGCTGGTCGCTCGACGGCGAGACGACGCTCATCGACCGCGCCACCCTGTGCGAGCGCTTCAGCCTCGACCGCGTGACGAAGAAGGATGCCGTGTTCGACGAGACGAAGCTCGACTGGATGAACGGCCAGTACATCAAGGCCATGGACGCGGGCGCTTGGGTGTGGGCGTCGCTGCCGTGGCTCTGCCGCGCGCATGCGGGCGTCGCGGCCGACGGCGAGCTGACCGACGAGGCGCGCGACGCGGCAGCGGCCGACGTGGGCGCGCGCCCGGAGTGGTACGCCAAGCTGTACCCGCTCGTGGCCGAGCGCCTCGCGCGCCTGGACGAGATCCCCGCCAAGCTGGCGTTCATGTTCTGGGGACCCGAGGTGCCCGAGCTCGACGAGAAGAGCGTCAACAAGGTGCTGAAGAAGGAGGGCGCACGCGCCGACGAGGCGCTGGCCGCCTGCCGCGGCGTGCTGGCCGACGAGGACGTCGCCTGGGAGGCCGAAGCGCTCCAGGAAGCGTGCCGCGCCTGCGGCGAGGAGCTGGAACTCAAGCCGAAGCTGCTGTTCCAGCCGCTGCGCGTGGCGGTGTGCGGCAACATGGTGTCGCCGCCCCTGTTCGAGAGCATCGAGCTGTTGCCCCGCGCCGACGTGCTGGCCCGCATCGACTACGTGACGAAAGAGGTGTTCGGTGGCTGAGGCCCCTGAGAACATGCCCCGGAACGCGGGCGACCCCTCCGCCGAGGCGGAGAACCGGCCCAACCAGATCGTCGTGCTGCGCGATTACTGCACGCGCGTGCGCGGCGCCGCGTGCGACCGCTGCGCGCTGGCCTGCCCGCACGACGCCATCGCGTTCGCGGAGAACGGGCGCCCCGTCATCGACGCGGACGCCTGCACGCGCTGCGGCATCTGCCTGGGGATCTGCGACGCGTTCTCGTCCTCGCGCGTCACGATGATCGACGTGCACGCGCGCATCCGCCGCATCGCGCTGCGCGGCGAGGACGTGGTGCTCACCTGCAAGGAGAACATCTTCCCCGGCTTCGAGCCCGCCGCCAACGTGGTGGTGCTGCCGTGCCTGGCGTGCCTGTCCCCCGAGTTCTGGACGCTCGTGCTGACCGAGAACATCCCGGTGCGCATCGCCGCGGACCTCGCCTACTGCGCCGACTGCGAGCGCGCGGGCGAGATGGGCGAGATGCTGTACGCCCACGCCGTGGAGACGGCCGAGGAATGGAGCGGCGCCACGGTGGGCTACCTCGACGAGATCCCCGAGAAGGAGAACCTCGTGCGCGACCTGGCGAACCCCGAAGGCGTCGACCGCCGCAGCGCGTTCACGAACCTCGTGAGCGACGTGGGCGACATCGCGTCGGGCAAGCGCCGCCTGCGCAACTCCGACGTGCTGCAGCAGTTCTACGAGCGCAAGGAGCGCGCTCGCGCCCGGGCGCGCCTCAACCTCGTGGACGGCGTGCAGTTCAACGACTTCGTGCCGCAGGGCCGCACGAAGCACGTCATGTGGCCGAAGCGCCAGCTGCTGCTCGAGGCCATCGACCGCAACCCGGAGATCGCCGCGCGCGTGCCGGCAGTGCTCTCCGAGACCGATTGCAGCCGCTGCACGAACGAGCTCGCGTGCGCCGAAGCGTGCCCCACGGGCGCGCGCTTCCCCAGCCCCGAGGACGGCCTGCTGTCCTACGATCCGCGCTACTGCATCGGCTGCGGGCTGTGCGTGGACGCCTGCCCGCAGCAGGCGGTGGGGCTCGTCGAGACCACCGCGGCCGCGTTCGCACGCGACGAAGACGAGAACCCGGAACCCCCGACCGACTAGCCCTCAAGGCAAGGAGCATCGCATGACCGCACCCGAGCAACCCGTTCCCGAGCGCGACGACCAGAACGCGCAGGGAGGCTTCGACGGCCAGCAGTACCCGCCCGCGACCCCGACGGGCGGAGCTCCCATGCCGCCCCCGCCCCCGGGCGGCCAGCCCTACGCTCCCCAGCAGCCCTCCTACGGCGCGCCGCAGCCGCCGTACGGTCAGGCCCCGCAGCAGCCCTACGGCCAGCAGCCGTACGGCGCCGCGCCGCAGCCTCCCTACGGCTACCCCGTCCAGCCCCCGTACCCCGCGCCTCCCGCGCAGCCGAAGAAGAAGGCGTGGCCCTGGGTGCTTGCGGGCTGCCTGCTGGTGTTCCTGCTGGGCATCGGCGGGTGCGTGGGCTGCGTGTCGTGCGCGATGATGATCGACTCGAACTACAACGGGTCGTTCGATCCCTATTACGACGACGAATACGACGGGCCGTACGACCCCTTCTCCGACGATTACGGCTACAACTACCCCTACGGCGACTCCGCCGACAGCTACGACGGCTCGGGCTACCTCACCTACGAGGCCATCAAGGAGGCCGCGGGCGACCTGCCGAACGAGATCGTGGATGGGAACTGCTCGTCGGGCGTATACCGCGTGGGCGCCGGCCAGGACATCGAGCCGGGCCGTTACTTCTTCGAGGGCAGCATGGACGAGGAGGGCTACTTCTCCATCTTCGACAGCGCCGGCTCCTCGGGCGGCTACGACATCGAGTCGGCCATCTCGTACTTCGGCAACTACTTCGCCGACCTCGAGGAGGGCGACCTCGTCGTGTTCATGGGCGCGGGCGACGACCGCATGTACCTGGCCGACAAGGCCGACTTCAAGCCCGAAGCCCCCTACGACAGCGGCCTGTACCGCGTGGGCACCGACATCCCGGCGGGCACCTACACCGTCACCGCGCAGGACGAGGCGGCGGCCGTCGCCGACCAGGACAGCGCGGCGTTCGTCATGAAGAGCATCGACTTCGACGACGATCCCATCATCGACACCAAGTACGTCCTGAAGGGCGGCTCCCAAACCGTCACGGTGAAGGACGGCGAGTGGCTCGAGTTGTTCGCCGCCACGGCGACGCCGGCGGAATAGGAAGGCGCACGATGCTTCCCGACAACCCCGCGCTCGACGAGATCGAGGCCGTGTTCGCCAACGACCGGTTCGCCACCGAGGCGGCGGGCTGCCGCGTCGTGTCGGGCGAGCGGGGCCGTGCCGTGTGCGCGATGGAGCTGGCCGACGTGCACCGAAACGCGATGGGCAACGTCATGGGCGGCGCCATCTTCACGCTGGCCGATTTCGCGCTGGCCGTCTGCTGCAACATCGGCGAGGAGCCCACCGTGTCGGTGGACTCCTCGATCAGCTTCTTCCGCTCCACGCAGGGCTCGACGCTCACCGCCACGGCCGTATGCGACAAGCCAGGCCGCCATCTGGGCTTCTACACGGTCGAGGTCGAGGACGACCTCGGGAAGCCCATCGCCCGGATGACCGCCACCTGCTACCGCTAGCCGCCGGCTGCGTTGCAAACCTTACGCGTAGCCGTAGGGTTTGCGCAGGTACACGAGGAAGAACGTCGTCAGCACGAGCGCGCACGCCTCCGCCACGATGATGGCGCTCCACACCCCGTCGATGCCCCACGCCAGCGGCAGCAGCATGACCGTGGACGTCTCGAACACGAGCGTGCGCATGAAGCTGATGAGCGCCGACACCTTGCCGTTGTTGAGCGCCGTGAAGAACGCCGAGCCGTAGATGTTGAACCCGCACACGAGGAACGCCGTCGCGTAGATGCGGAACCCGTGCAGCGTCATGGCGGCGAGCTCCGGGTCGTAGCCCACGAACACGTTCACGAGCGGCACGGCCAGCGCCTGCGAGGCCGCGAACATGGTGGCGCCCGTCGCCCCCACGAGGATGAGGCTCTTCTTGAAGAGGCCCCTGAGCTCGCTTTGGTTCCGCGCTCCGTAGTGGTAGCTCACGACGGGCCCCGTGCCCATGGAGAAGCCGAAGAACACGGCCGTGAAGATGAAGTTCACGTACATGATCACGCCGTACGCCGCCACGCCGTCGGCGCCCGCCAGCATCATGAGCTGGTAGTTGTACAGCATGCTCACCACCGATGCGGCCACCTCGGTCATGAGCTCCGACGATCCGTTGACGCACGTCGCGCCGAGCGCGCGGAAGTCGCGGACGGGGCGCGCGAAGCGCAGGCGGCTGGTCTCGCTGCGCGCGAAGAACGCCGTCGACGCTGCCGCGGCCAGCAGCTGGCCCGCCGCCGTGGCCACCGCCGCGCCCGCGATGCCCCAGCCCAGCACGGCGATGAACAGGTAGTCCAGCACGATGTTCGTCACGCCCGCGCACACGGTGACCAAAAGGCCCATCTGCGGCTTCTCCGCCGCGATGAAGAAGCTGAGGAACACGTTCTGCACGATGAACAGCGGCAGCGCCGCCAGCAGTATGCGCCCGTACATGAGCCCCTGCTCCATGAGCGAGCCCTGCGCGCCCATGAGGCCGAGCACCGACTCGAGCGCCAGCGCGCCCACGCCCGCCAACGCCGCGCCCGAAATCGCGGCCGCCAGCACGATGAGGCTGAACAGGCGGTTCGCGCGCTCGGCCTTGCCCTCGCCCATCGTCTTCGCCACGAGGGCCGCGCCGCCCGTGCCGAACATGAACCCTACCGATCCCAGCGCCATGACCAGCGGGAACACGAGGTTCACGGCCGCGAGCGCCTCCTTGCCCGCGAAGTTCGACACGAACAGGCCGTCCACCACGCTGTAGATGGACGTGAAGATCATCATGGCGATGGAGGGCAGCGCGAAGCGCACGAGCCGCCCGTAGGTGAAGTGGTCGGAAAGCTTGATGGCCATGGCGATCACCGCCCGTCCGGGTACGGCAGGGCGTCCATCTGCTCGCGCAGGGCGGCAAGGTGCAGGCGTGCGAGCCGCAGCAGCTCCTCGCACGCGCCCGGCTCCATCGCGGCGAACGCGGCCCGCTCGGCTTCGACCACCGGGCGGATGCGCTCCTTCACGAGCGCGCGCCCCGCCTCGGTGAGGTGCAGGTGCGTACCGCGGCCCTGGTCGATCCGCAATTCCACGATGCCCGCGCGCTCCAGCTTGTGCACCGACGAGTTGATGGTCTGCTTGGTCAGGCCCGAGGCCGCGCACACGTCGCGCTGCAGGCAGCCGTCGCCCAGGTCGTCGAGGCAGTACAGGATGTCGAAGGCGCTGTCGGACAGCCCCATCTTCGTGGCGACGTCGTGGTACAGCTCCGTCTCGAGCCTGAACAGATTGTTGTATTCCCGGTTCGCACGGTCTTGCCGCGTGTCCATTGGTGCACCTCTCGCTATCGAGTCCGATTTCGTACTCGGCACAGTATAGGTACGAAATCGGACTCGTAAAGAGGGTTCACGAAACCATCACGCGTATGGCAGCGCGCCCTCAGCGCTCGGCGTCGAACTGCGCGAAGAAGTCGTGGGCGTTCTGGAAGAACACCCGGTCGGCCACGGCGAGGCCGAACTCGCCCGCCAGCAGCTCGTGCAGCGCGCCGACGCGGTCGCAAGGATCGAGCCAGGTGGGAACGTCGCAGCCGTCGTAGTCGCTGCCGAGCGCCAGCACGCGCTCGCCCGCCGTCTCCAGGACGTGGTCGACGTGGCGCAGCACGTCGTCGCGCGTCGGATCGGCGATGCGGTCGGTCAGGAACTGCGTGCAGAAATTGAGCCCGACGATGCCGCCGCGGTCGGCCAGCTCGCGCAGCTGCCAGTCGGCGAGGTTGCGCGGGTGCCCGCACACGGCGCGCGCGTTGGAGTGCGAGGCGGCGAAGGGACGGGTCGCGACGGCGCACACGTCCTTGAACCCGGCGTCGTTGAGGTGCGACACGTCCACGACGATGCCGCGACGCTCGAGCTCGGCCACGCACGTCCGCCCGAACCCGGTCAGGCCGTGGCGCGTGTCGTTGCCGCTGCCCAGCGCGTTCGGGCCGTTCCACGTGAGCGTGACCATGCGCACGCCCGCGTCCGCAAGCTCGTCGAGGCGACCTTCGGCCGTGCCGTCGTCCTCCAGAAACGACGCGCCCTCCACCGTGAACACGGCCGCCGTCCTGCCCGCAGCGTGCGCGGCATCGACCTCGGCCATGGTGCGCGCCTGCGCGAGGCGCTCTCCGCAGCGCTCCAGCTCGCGCGCCAGCACGGCGCGCACGCGCTCGAACAGCGCCCAGGCTTCCGCGCCGTGCACCTCGTCGGGGACGAAGGCCGCGAAGCACTGGCACCATGCGAACCCTTCCGTGCGCGCGAGCGAGACGTGCGCGTCGTTGTCGGCCAACGTCGCCATGCGGTGCGCGGGGATGTGCGCGTCGTGCGCGGCGAAGCCGCCCGGCACCGACGCGTCGCCGTGGAACGCCAGCCGGTCGAGCGTGTCGCAGTGCAGGTCGAACACCCGCAGGCGGTTCGATGCCGCCCGCCCCTCGTCCTCAAGCCGCGCCGCCTCCTCGGCCGCCAGCTCGTCCAGCGTCATGAACAGCCCCATCATGCTTCCTTCCTCATCGCGTCGCGATACTCTTCGGGCACGGGGACGCCGAAGCGCTCGCACAGCAGGCGCACGTCGTGCACGTCGTCGGCGTCGAAGTCGTAGCCGCAATTGAACGCCACCTGCTCGGCTGCCGGGATGCAGCGCACCTCGACGCCCCCGACCGTCCCCCGCCCGGAGAACGCGGACGCCGGGTAGCGCTCCCCCAAGAACACGAGGGAGCCGTCGTCGGCGAACTCGAACACGTGCAGGTCGACCACGCGCCCGTCGCCCGCCTCCCAGGCGGTATGGTCTTCCATCGTGAACGCGCGGGGCGCTTCCGAGAAGCCGTCCGCTTCCAGCAGCGCGACGAACGCGGCCTCGTCGCGGCGCCTCACGAACACGTCGAGGTCGTCGTGCGGGCGCGTCTGCTCACCCACGAGCGCGTCCACGCCCCAGCCGCCGTCGAGCCACACGTCGATGCCCCGGCGCGCCGCCTCTTCGAGCAGGGCGGCGGCCGCGCGCTCACCCATCATGGGAGAACCCCATCGCCCGCATCACCTCGTGCGCCGCTTCGCGCGAGGTCAGCATCGCCAGCAGCTCGAAGGCCACGAAGGGCGCCGTCTGCGGGCACCACGACGTGACGACGTTGCCGTCAACCACCACGGGCTCGTTCACCACCTGCGCGCCGAACGATGCCAGCTGGCGCTGACGCGACCCGTCGCCCAGGTGGTACGTCGTCGCGCGACGGCCCGCAAGGATGCCGCTCTTGCCGAGGGGCAGCGCGCCCACGCAGATCGACGCGACGGGCTTGCGCGCCGCGTCGAACGCGCGGATCAGCCCGAGCGCGCGCTCGTCGTACGCCTCCTCGTAGAAGCCGTACTCCTCGAAGCCGCCCGGCACGGCGAGCGCGTCGTAGTCCTCGGGGCGCGCGCCGTCGACCAGCGCGTCCATCGCAACGCTCACGCCGAACGTGCTGGCCACGGCAGGCGCGAACCCGCACAGGTCGACCTCGACGTCATGGCCGAAGTCGTCGCGCGCCCAACCCATCACGTCGACGAACGGGCTGAGCTCCATCGTCTCGAACCCCTTGCAGCACAGCAGCAGCACCCTCATCGGCACGTCCCTTCCGCTTGCGTCTTCTCGATGGCGAACAGCAGGTCGACCCGCGGGCGCCTGCCAAGCGTCTTCTCGGTGTGGTGCTCGTACTCGAGGTTGAGCGCAACGTAGCCGCTCGTCGGAAGCCACGTCGTGTACAGCCAGCGCTTCGCCTTGCCGACGGAGGCACCCCACAGGGCGCGCAGCGCGGGAGCCAGCTCGATGCGCGCATATGCGCCGGCCGGGATCGCAAAGCGCTCGAGCCCGTCCGCCTCGGCCTCCCCGCCGACGAACAGCTCGCAGTCGCCCGTGGACGAGTCGTAGGCATGCGAGATCACGAACAGCGGCACCGTAGTGCCCGCAGACGCGTCCGCGGCTTCCGCACGCACCTTCGCCAGCCGGTCGATGTCGCGCGCGAGCATCCGGTCGTTCGACGCCATGCCCACCCCGTAGACCACGCGCTTCGCAGTCTGCTCGACCCGCACCTCATATCCCATCGTCCGCACCTTCCCGACCGTCCGACCGCTCTTCGCTATCGTAGCAAACAGGGCACGCGAAGCAGAACCCCGGATGCGAACAACATGCACAAAACGGGGCGCCGCCGAAAACTTCGTTGCCACGATGTGTAGGATCGGCTTGAACGAGCACCCGGCCCCACGGCCAGTCCATCTTCTGGAGTCAGTCGACAGCATCATGCACGGACTCGGACGGTTTTTGCACAAAAACGGCCGACGTGCGAATCTCTCCCCTTGTGAATTCCTGACACACCTTCCCCTTGTCTGAAGAATTCCCTGGTCAAAAGAGGATAGCCTCCGTGGAGGCACGCTGCATCCACCTGAATCGCTCATGGGAACGCACCCCGAAAGCCCTCCGGGTTCGCACGTCGCAGATTTTTGTGCGCTGGAGCCGAAATCGTGTGCAGAAGCCCCGGCACCTTCCCTGCCGCCGCGCTTCGCAGGCGGTGCCCCACCTCCGCTTCTGCAATCCGCATTCCAAGCCCCCCCCCTTGCATCCTCCTCTGCAACACGTTATATTTAACCATATTGTTAATTGTTTGCGGAGAGGGCCGATGGGCATCCAGGAAACGCTGAAAGCGCTGTCCGACCCCGTGAGGAGGGATATCCTCGAGCACCTGAAACAGGGGCGCATGCCGGCGGGCGACATCGCCGGCCTGTTCGACATCTCCGCCCCCGCCGTGTCGCGGCACCTCTCGGTGCTCAAGAGCGCCGGCCTCGTGCGCGACTACCGCGAGGGCAAGCACATCTTCTACGAGCTGAAGGCGTCCGTGCTCGAAGAGACGCTGCTTTGGATCGCCAACCTGAAGGAGGCTGACAATGAAGAAGCTCTACGCAACGACGTACGTCCTCATAGCGCTTAACGTCATCGTGGCGTCCGTGCTCATCCATCTCATGCCCGACCAGGTGCCGGTGCACTTCAACGCGGCGAACGAGCCCGACCGCCTTGGCAGCAAGTACGAGCTTCTGGTGGCGCTCCTGTTCCCGCTCTGTGGCGTGTTCATCGTGATGGGTTCCAAAAACGCGCCGATCGGCAAGGAGCAGCGCTACGCGTGGGGCGCCGTGGCCTTCGAGTTGTTCGTGTTTGCCTGGATCCTGTTCTTCCTCACGAAGGCGCTCCTCTACGACGGCGCGCCCTTCCCCGAGCCCGACCTGGACGCGAGTCGCTGGGCCGCCGTCATCGGCGGCTCGCTCTGCGTCGTGGCGGGCAACTTCATGCCGAAGGCAGATCGCAACCCCTTCTTCGGCCTGCGCACGCCGTGGAGCGAGGCCAGTCCCGAAACGTGGCGCCGCAGCCAGCGTTTCGGCGGGTACGCGGGCATCGCGATGGGCATGGCGATGATAGCGCTCGGCCTCGTACTGCCCGCTCGCCTCGTGACGCCCACCGTGTTGCTCGTGCTGCTCGTCGGGTTCGCCACTGTCGTCGTCGGCTCCTACATCGTCTACCGTCAGGAGCTGGGGAAGTAGTGATTCCCGTCAGGAGGGCGCGAAGGGAGAGGAAAAGACTACTTCTTCCCCGTCACGAGGAAGATCATGGCTATCATGAGGGCGCAGCCGGCGAGGTCGGCGCCGGTGAACGCGGTGCCCAGCCACAGCGTGGCGAACACGGTGGCGCTGACGGGCTCGATGGCGCCCAGCAGGCTGCCCTCGACCGAGCCCACCACCGACACGCCGTGCAGGTACAGCGCGAACGCCGCGAACGTGCCCACCACGATGAACGCGGCGAACACGGCTACGCCCATCGCGTCGAGCGACGGCAGCGCGAGCGGCTCGCCGAGCGCCACCCCGCCGAGGTACACCGCCGTGGCCACCACGCCGCCGAACAGCATGCCGATGCCCGTCACCGCGAAGCTGCCCCAGCGGGCGAACAGCCTCTTCGGGTACATGATGTAGAACGCCACCGACAGCCCGTTCGCGATGCCCCACGCCAGGCCCACGAGCGGCAGGTACAGCGCGCTCGGATCGCCCTGCGTGGCGATGAGCCAGGTGGCTGCGATGGCGGCGACCAGCCCCACCGCCTCGCGCACCCGCGGCAACCGACGCGTGGCGGCGCAGGTGAACAGCATGACGAACGCGATGCCGGTGGTCTGCAGCACGGTGGCGGTGCCCGCGTTCGTGTAGCCGATCACGATGGTGTAGGTGATCTGGCATAGGAACAGCCCGACGCCGCCGAACACGGCCAGCTGGCCGAGCGTGCGCCCGTCGCGCAGCATCGCCGCCAGCAGCCCGCGGTTGCGCATGGCCAGCACGATCAGGAACAGCGCGCCGGCTCCCAGCATGCGCACGGCGGTGATGAACGAGGGCGTGATATCGTAGCTCGCCAGCAGGTACTGCGCGCACGCGCCCGAGAAGCCCCACAGCCCCGCGCCCACGAGCGCGCACAGCACGCCCCGCAGATGGCGGCGGCGCAGCAGCGCCTCCCCCTCGGCTATCCCCTCCCTCATGCCAGCTCCTCGAGGAACCGCGCGACGGGGCCCAGCAGGTTGTCGCCCTCGTCCAGCTTGAAGTGGCGCAGGGGCAGCGACAGCTTCCGCTTGTCGGCCAGGTAGCGCCCACCCGCGCGGCGCAGCCCCGTCATCTTGTCGCGGGAGACGTCGATGGGCTCCACCACCAGCTTGCCGCCCGTCACCGACACGGTCTTGATGTGGTGCTCGTTCGCGTAGGCCTTGATGCGCGCCTTCTCCAGCAGGTTCTTCGCCGCCTGCGGCATGTCGGGGCGCTTGTCCGCCAGGTCGGCAGCCACGTCAGCGACGGCCTGCTCGGTGGCGGCCGAGGCGATCTTGCGGTACCACAGCACGCGCTCGTCGGCGTCGGGCACGTACTCCTCGGGCAGGTAGGTGTGCCCCGGCACGTTCACCGTGATGTCGGAAAGCGCGGGCGGCAGCGTCTCCATCGCCTTGAGGTCGCCCTCGCGCGTGGCGTTCACCGCCTGGGACAGCATCTGCGCGAACAGGTCGAAGCCCACCGCGGACATGTTGCCGCTCTGCTCGGCGCCCAGCAGACTGCCCGCGCCGCGGATCTCCAGGTCGCGCATGGCGATGCGCATGCCGCTGCCGAGGTCGGTGTGCTCGTTCAGCGCGGTCAGGCGCGCGGCGGCCTCCTCGGTGAGCTCCATGTGCTCGGGGAACATGAAGTAGGCGTACGCCTGCGTGCACGAGCGGCCCACGCGGCCCTTCAACTGGTACATCTGCGCCAATCCGTAGCGCTGCGAGTCCTCGATGATCAGCGTGTTCGTGTGCGGGTTGTCGATGCCGCTCTCGATGATGGTGGTGGCCACCAGCACGTCCAGCTCGCCGGCGCTGAAGTCCTCCATCACGCGCTCGAGCTGCTCCTTCGACATCTGCCCGTGCGCCACGCCCACGCGCGCCTCGCCCGCGGCCGCGATGACGCGCCGCACCGCCTCCTCCATGGAGCGCACGCGGTTCGACACGTAGTACACCTGGCCGCCGCGCGCCAGCTCGCGCCGGATGGCGCCGCTCACCACGTCGGGGTCCCACTCGCCCACGTGCACCTCGACGGGGCGGCGCTCGTCGGGCGGCGTGAGGATGAGGCTCATGTCGCGCACGCCCGACAGCGACATCTGCATGGTGCGCGGGATGGGCGTGGCCGACAGTGTGAGCACGTCGATGGACTCGCGCAGGTTCTTCATCTGCTCCTTGTGGCCCACGCCGAAGCGCTGCTCCTCGTCGATGATGACCAGGCCCAGGTCGTGCGGGTTCACGTCGCGGCTGAGCAGGCGGTGCGTGCCCACGAGCACGTCGACGTCGCCGTCCTGGAAGCCTTTGAGCGCCGCGGCCTGCTGCGCGGGCGTGCGGAAGCGCGAGAGCACCTCCACGCGCACGCCGAAGGGCTCGCAGCGCTCCTTGAAGTTCGTGTAGTGCTGCTGCGCGAGGATGGTGGTGGGGCACAGCACCATCACCTGCTTGGCGTCCTGCGTGGCCTTGAACGCGGCGCGCAGGGCCACCTCGGTCTTGCCGAAGCCCACGTCGCCGCACACGAGGCGGTCCATGGGCTTCGCCGACTGCATGTCGGCCTTCACGTCGGCGATGGCCGCCAGCTGGTCAGGCGTCTCCTGGTAGGGGAACGCCTCCTCCATCTCGCGCTGGGCCGCGGTGTCGGGCCCGAAGCGGTAGCCCTGCGTGGAGGCGCGGCGCGCGTACACGTCCACGAGGTCGAACGCGAGCTTCTTCGTGGCCTTGCGCGCCTTGGCCAGCGCGCGCGACCAGTCGGCCGTGTTGAGGCGCGTGAGGCGCGGGCTCGCGCCCTCCGGGCCCACGTAGCGCGTCACGCGGTCGAGCTGCTCCACCGGCACGTACAGCTTGTCGCCCTCGGAGTACTCCAACAGCAGGTAGTCGCGTGCCGTGCCGTCCACGTCGCGCCGCACGAGCTCCTTGAAGTAGGCCACGCCGTGCGCGGCGTGCACCACGTAGTCGCCCGGCTGGTAGGGGAAGGTGATCTCGGTGATGTCCACGTGGCGCGACGGCCTCGACGAGGACGAGCCCTGCGTGTCGGACAGGCTCACGATGGCCAGCTTCGCCTTCGGGATGATCATCCCGAGCGGCACGTCCACGTCCACGACGTTCACCACGCCGCGCCGCAGGCGGCGCTTGGCCGCGCCATCGGTCTCCTCACCGGCGGGACGTCCCGAAGGGGAGCCGTCCTCCTTCGAGACGTCCAGCGTCTCCTGGATCGGCAGGCCGTGGTCCACGAACGCCAGCTTCATGTCCTGGCGGGCGCGGAAGTTCGGGGCGCTGAACACCACCGTGTAGTCGGTGTCCACGAGGCTGCGCAGCCGCCCGAACAGCTTGTCGGGATGGCCGGCCACCTCCACGCGCTTCACGGGCAGCTCGTCGTCCACGTGTCCGCCCACGCGCATGATGGACACGTACGTGGCGCGCTGCCCCTCGCCGAAGCTCACGGCCCCGGGCTCGGCGTACAGGCCCTCCACCGGGATGCTCGAGCCTTTCGCGCGGCCCACGACGTCGTCGTAGGCGTGGGTCATGTCGTCGAACAGCGAGCGCGGCTCCAGCAGCGCGGTGAGCGCGCCGGGGCGCACGTAGTCGCCGAGCGTGGACGTGGTGGCGTACAGGTACGGCAGCAGCATGTCGGAGCCGTCGAAGCGCAGGCCGCCGTCCAGCTTCTCCAGCACGTCGCGCAGCACCGGGTTCGTCGCGGCGGGGCGCTCGAGCTTCTGGCGCGCGCGGGCGAGCCCGCGTTTGGAGCACGAGAACTCCACCACCGGGTAGATGCTCACGCCCGGCAGCGCCTGGATGGTCTGGCCCGTGGTGGGCACGATGCGGCGGATCTCCTCCAGCTCGTCGCCGAAGAAGTCGAGCCGCACCGGGTACACGAGGTTGCCGGGGTACACGTCCACGGTGCCGCCGCGCACGGCGAAGGTGCCGGGGCCGTCCAACTCGCCGGTGTTGCGGTAGCCGCGCTCCTCGAGCGCGTGGGCGAGGTCCTCGAACTCGGTGACGCTCGCCGCCTGGGCGCCGGGCATGGCGGCCAGCTCGCGGCCCGCCTCGAGCGCCACCGGCAGGTGCACGTCGGAGCCTGCCGGCGGCAGCGCGCGCACGAGCGCGCGGGCGCTTGCCACCACCACCGCCTCGCGCCCGCCGGCCAGCGCGTGCACGGCCTCCATGCGGCGCGCCACCTGCGCGGGGTCGCTGGGCTTCGCGACGAAGGGGTAGTCGCTGCGCTCGGGGAAGCGCATGACGCGCTCCTCGCCCAGGTAGGCGGCCAGGCTGCGCGAGAACGCGACGGCGGCGTCCTCGCCCGCCACCACGACGAGCGTCGGCTGGGGCTTGTGCGCGAAGCGCGCCGCCACGAGGAACGGGCGCGCCGACGAGGCCACGCCGAGCGTGCCGTCCTCGCCCCCGTCGAGCCTGCCCCAGAACGCGTCGAGGCAGCCCGATTTCTCCAGCGTGAACGTCAATGAGTCGATGAGCATGGCGCGTCCTCTTCCGTATGCATTCCGTATGCGAACAGCACAAAAAGCCGCGATTCGCGGCCTCATGCAAGGTTTCTGCTCGCCGTCCGCGCACGCGCGGGCAGCGCTGACGATTCTACCACCCGAGCCCGCCCCGCACGATGCCCGAAGCCGCCCCGTGAAGGAGAAACCACAGGCACCGTCGAAGATGCCGACCCGTCAGCGCCCCGATCCCTGAAGATCGGATCCCTACGAGGGTTCGGACGGCCACGCACGTTCGGCTAGGGGGCGCACTGGTTCGCAGTGCGCCCCCTGCGCCCCCGTCTCATGCCATCGCAGGAGCGACGGAAGGAAGCAGAATTATCACGCCGACGTTGCAGCGGCCTTGCCCGCGATGCGCCCGAACGTCAGCCCATCGGCGATCGAAGAGCCCGAGCCGGCATACTCCCCGAATATACCGCACGAGCAACGCCCCGCCGCGTACAAGCCGGGGATCGCAGCACCGTCGAGGTCAACGACCTGCGCAGACGGGTTGATCTTCAACCCTCCGAGCGTGAAGTAGCTTGCCAGCGCCCCAAGATTCGCAGGCACCGCGTAAAACGGCGGAGTGACGAGCGGCTGCAAGTATTCGACCCCCTTGTCGAAGTCGCCATCAGCCCCCTGGTCGCAAAACTCGTTGTAGCGTTCGATCGAAAAGACCACGTTGCCCTCCGGCAGCCCCGTTTGCTTCGCTATCTCCTCGAGCGTGTCCGCTTTGAGCGGCTCGGGGAGCCCTTTCGCCGAGGGGTTTTGCATAACCTCGTCATACAACGGCTGATCGAGGATGATGAAGCAGCTGTCAGGGGAATTCTCCAAGACCTTCCGCCCGATGAAACTGCCGTACCAATCTTCCGAGAGGATGCGATGTCCTCGATAGTCGAGCAGCGCGCCGGACGAGAGCGCTCCGTACAGGTACACATGCTCGCCGATCGTCATGCGCGACAGGCTATGAGTCGCCGCGCCGATCTTCAAGGCGGCCAGAAGACCGTCTCCGAGATCGTTCTCGCCTCCTGTGCGCTTCTTGCAGGAGAGAACCTCGGCGCGAGCATCAGCCACCAGGCCTTCGTTGAACGTGAAGGCGCCCGAAGTCAGGATCACTCCCTTGTTCGCTTTGATTGCGAGGTCGCCCTTATCGGGGCCTTTCGCCTTGATGCCGATCACCGCGCCGGCGCTGTCCACTACCAGCTCGGTGCCCGTCGTCTTGTATCGGATGTCCATGTCCCCTTCCACGTTCGACAGCAAGGGCTCGATAATGTTTATCGCCCCTCCTTGGGGAGCATGTCCTCGAGGCGCCGGCGCCGCAACGCTCATATACTCGCGCGTCCGCTCGTTGCCAGAGTAGATGAGGCTGATGCCCTCCGGCGGCTCGACAACATGGGATGTCTCGTCGACGCCCCCTTCGAATTTCATCCCCTGCTCAACGCACCAGTCGTACAGATCGACGGACTGGTCGCAAAACGTGGCGAACAACTCGGGATCGGAGCTTTTCCCAAGCGCCTTCGAAAGATAGTTCTTGAAGTTCTCGGGGGTATCCTCGATCCCGAGGTTCGTTTGCAGCTTGGTGCCGCCTCCCATGTAGATGAGTCCCCCCGAAAGCACCGTCGCGCCGCCAGCCTTCTCGGCTTTCTCGATGGCGATCACCTTCGATTGGGCCGCCACCGCTTCGACCGCGGCCGCCACGCCGGCGGCGCCCAGCCCCATGATGACGACATCGGCCTCGTCCGTCCACTCGGTCGAGCTTCCCTCTCCCACAATTTGAGAGCTCTGCTTCGGATCCTTCGGCGCGCACCCGGCCGCAAGCGACGAAGCCGCCAATGCGACGGTTGCTGCACCAGCAGCCTTCACGAATCCCCTGCGCGACAATCCCGCTTCCTGCTTCATAGCATCCTCCTTGATCGAAATCCGACTTCCCGCCTCTTCGATGCCCCTGATACGTCGCTCAACCGAGCGCGCGTCGCACCGAAGCGCGTTAGCCTACATCCTGTCACGTCGTCCGGATGCCCACCATCGTCCGCGGTATCGGCTTTTCAGGATGAATCTGCTGGTCGCTATCGATTTTTTAGGATGACGAGCGGGTTTCCCGCCCTCGGGCGAGCAGCTGCAGCTCGTCTTTGCTATGAATGTCCATCTTGCCGTAAATGTGGCGGATATGAGTCTTCACCGTGCTTTGAGAGAGGCCGAGCGATGCGCAGATGTAACCAACGCTCCTGTTCTCGAGCAGAAAGGCGGCAACCTCCAGCTCGCGTGCTGAAAGCTGGTACGCCAGGAACGCCTGCTCTACCGCACGTGCACAGGCACGCTCGTCCTGCGGCTCCTGCCGCACCTCCAAAGAGCCTTCGAAGAGCTCCGCGCGGTCTTTCAAGCCGAGCATCCCGCAAACGACGTCGATCACAACCATCGCAATGATCAACGCCACCACCATGGAAGCACCGTCCATCGAGAACGCTCCCGCCAAAACCTGCTGGACAGCGAGCCCAACGAGGCAAAGAACGGTCGCAGCGCTCAAAAGGACGCCGGTAAGCAGAATGCTCCCACGCGCCGAGCAGAGCAGCCACACCGTCAGAGAGCCGCATCCCGCAAGGTACACGGCGAGGGGGGCGCCTGATTCGGGCAGCAGCCACATGCAAAGGCCTATCACCATAAGCGCGGGGGCGACATGCGAGACGGTCCGCAGCGCGGGCGCGCGCCGGTAGAGTGAAGCCGCAATCAAAAGTACGGCCAGAAGGCCCGCACTGTAATCCGCGTTGTAAGCGCCGTTTCCCATGAGCCCCATCCCCATGCCAATAACCACGAAGCGCATGGCGAGCGGCGCAGCTTTGCCCAGCGAGCCGACAGCTATCCCCGACCGATCAAGCTTGAACGACCGGGGCTTGCGGCGCTGGACGACGAGCAGGGGTATCACGGTAGCAAGAGGGAACAGAAACCCGAGCATGAGCGGCGGGAGCAGTATCTGAACGACGCGGATGAGAAAGCCGCACAAAAACGCAACCGCGAATCCAAACATCTCGGTCCGCTCCGTCCCGACGGGTTGATATGGGAGCCAAAGCACCAAGAGAGACGCCGCAGAATAGCCCGTCATCGCTACGGCAGCCCACGTGAAACCTGAAAGAGGCTGCGTCATCGGATAGCCCAGCATAAAGAACGCGAACGCGCATTCCAACACGACGGCATCGACGACGCCCAACGCCTTTGAGGCAAACCGTCCCGCCCGGCACACGAGCAGAGCCGAGAGGAAGCCGATGAGGGCGGAGGCGAAGAAAGCCAGGTAAAGATTGCTTTCATGCAGTTCCGCCACAGGAGAGAGCGTGTACGAGAGAACGGATAGGCTGGCGGCGACGAGAGGAGCGACCGGGAGAGCCCAGCGAACGACCGCGTCTAGATCGATGTTGTCGGCATCGCCGTACGATGCAGCAGACGGCTCTTGCAGGGCCAGCGTCCTCATCTCCTTCGCGTTTTGCATTGACGCACCGTGACGCATGTAAGCATACCAGGACACGCTCGTCAGCGGCGCGTTTTCTGAGCTATACTGAAACCCGTTCTGAACCAACGACGCGCCCCGAAGGAGTTCCTATGCCGCGTGAAACCATGACCGCCAAGCGCGAGCGCGCCCTCGAGGTGGCCGAGCGCATGAACGAGCACTACCCCGCCGCCGAGTGCGCGCTCGTCTACGGCGGCAACCCGTTCCGCCTGACCATCGCCGTGCTGCTGAGCGCGCAGACCACCGACAAGGGCGTGAACAAGGTGACGCCCGCGCTGTGGGAGCGCTACCCCACGCCCGCCGACCTCGCCTCGGCCGACGTGCGCGACGTCGAGGAGATCATCCGCACCATCGGCTTCTACCACACGAAGGCCGCGAACGTCATCAAATGCGCCCAGCTGGTGGTGGCCGACTACGGCGGCGAGATACCGCGCGACATCGACGAGCTGCAGAAGCTGCCCGGCGTGGGCCGCAAGACGGCGAACGTCGTGCTCAACGAGGCGTTCGGCATCGTGGAGGGCATCGCGGTGGACACGCACGTGTTCCGCATCGCGCACCGGCTGAAGTTCGCCGGCCCTTCCGCCGACACGCCCGCCAAGACCGAGAACGCGCTGCTCAAGCTGTACCCGCGCTCCTGGTGGGGGCCCATCAACCACCAGTGGGTGCTGTTCGGCCGCGAGACGTGCATCGCGCGCAGCCCGAAATGCGCCGAGTGCTTCATCTGCGACCTGTGTCCCAGCTGCGGCACGTTCTAAGCAAGAAGGAGAACCTCATGAAGTACCGTCGGTTGGGCAAGACCGGGCTCATGGTGAGCGAGATCGGCTTCGGAGCCGAATGGATGGAGAAGAAGACGGCCGCCGAGGTGCGCGCCGTGACCGCGCGCTGCGAGGAGGCGGGCATCAACATCCTCGATTGCTGGATGGCCGGCCCCGACGTGCGCAGCAACCTGGGCGCCGCGCTGGCGAACACGCGCGATAGCTGGATCATCCAGGGCCACATCGGCTCCACCTGGCAGGACGGCCAGTACGTGCGCACGCGCGACATGGACCTCGTGCGCCCCGCCTTCGAGGACCTGCTCGCGCGCCTCGGCACCGACCACGTGGAGCTCGGCATGATCCACTACGTCGACGACGTGGACGAGTACGAGGGCATCATGGCCGGGCCGTTCATCGACTACGTGCGCGCGCTCAAAGCCGCCGGCACCGTCGAGCACGTCGGGCTGTCCACCCATGCGCCCGAGGTGGCGAAGCTGGCCGCGCGCTCCGGCGAGATCGAGACGATCATGTTCAGCGTGAACCCCGCCTTCGACCTGCTGCCCGCCGCCGCGAGCCTCGACGACGCCTTCACCTTCGACTACGACGACGCGCTCGCGGGCATGGAACCGGCCCGCGCCGAGCTGTACGCGACGCTCGAGCGCGAGGACGTCGGGCTCACGGTGATGAAGGGCTACGCCGGCGGGCGCCTGTTCAGCGCCGAGGCCTCGCCCTTCGGCGCGGCGATGACGCCCGTGCAGTGCATCCACTACGCGCTCACCCGCCCCGCTGCGGCCAGCATCATGGCGGGCTTCGACGAGCCGGCGCACGTCGACGACGCCGTGGCCTACGAAACGGCCGCCGACGCGGAAAAGGACTACGCGAGCGTGCTCGCGAGCGCGCCGAAGCACGCCTACTACGGCCAGTGCACGTACTGCGGCCACTGCGCGCCCTGCACGGCCGGCATCGACATCGCCGTCGTCAACAAGTTCTACGACCTGGCCGTCATGCAGGGCGAGGTGCCCGCCTCGGTGCGCGCGCACTACCGCGCGCTCGACGCCGCGGCCGACGACTGCACGGCCTGCGCCGCCTGCGAGCCGCGCTGCCCCTTCGGCGTGCCCATCGCCGAGCGCATGGCCCAAGCCGCCGCGCTGTTCGCGTAAGCCGCCCCCCGTGCGGCCCGCATGGCCCGCACGCAGCAGATGGCGCACGTCGCAAGCGGCGATTCCCCACCTGCGCCGCTCGCCGATTGGGGCGGCGCCGCGACGGTGCGAAAAATGGTACAATTGAACCGCTGATCTGCGACGTCATTGCGACGCGACGGAACCGCTTCCTCACATCACCCATTCATCGGAGGTTGCCATGTACTCATGCGGAGATACCGTCGTCTACCGTCATCACGTGTGCGAAGTCGCCGCGCTGCGCGAGCGGTACTTCGAAGGCAGGGACTACCTCGAGCTGCACGCGCTGTTCGAGAACTCGCTCAAACTGTTCATCGCCGCGGACGAGGCCGCGACCGACGCGCTCAGGCCCGTCATGACGAAACGCGAGGCGCTCGCGCTCATCGACTCCATCGCGGACGCCGAGGTCATCGACGAGGAGGCGCTCAAGCCCGACGCGCCCACGCCCACGCTGCTCGAGCGCCGCATCAAGGAGGAGTACGACCGCCACCTCAAGACGTTCGCGCCCGAGGACCTCGTCCCCATCATGAAGTCCGTGCACGAGCGCACCGTCCGCCGCGTCGACTCGGGACGCCAGATCACCGCCACCGACAAGAAGTACTTCGACCTCGCCGAGAACCTGCTGTGCGACGAGCTGGCCGTGTCGCTCGACATCCCCCGCGACGACGTGAAAGGCTTCCTCGTGGAGCGCGTGAAGAAGGCGGAGGCGCGCCGGCGCTGACGGCTGGTATACTGGCGGCAGCGCCGCGGCCCCGCGACGGCGCCCCGTTCGAACCCAGGAGGCCCGCCATGATCGAACTGCCCGAAGCCCTCTCGCTCGCCCGCCAGATGCGCGACGCGTATCTCGGACGCGTCATCGTCGAAGCCGAGGCGAACCGCGCGCCCCACAAGTTCGCGTTCTACACGGGCGACCCCTCAACCTACGACGCGCGCCTCGCCGGCCGCGCGATCGTCGACGTCAGGGCCACCGGGCCCTACGTCGAGCTCGTGCTGAACGACGGCATGACACTGCTCTTGCGCGAGGGGGTGAACGCGCGCCGCCTGGCGCCGGGCGCGAAGGCGCCCGCGAAGCACCAGCTGCTGCTCGCGTTCGACGACGGCTCGAAGCTCGTGTGCACGGCCGCCATGTACGGCATGTTCCTCATCGCCGACACCGGCGCCGACGATGACGAGTACTACGTCGCCGCCCGCGACGCCGTCCCCGTGCTCTCCGACGCCTTCGACGAGGCCGCCTTCCGCGCGCTCGTCGACGCCGCACCGCCCGTCACCAGCGTGAAAGCGCTCCTGGCCACCGAGCAGCGCATCCCCGGCGTCGGCAACGGCGTGCTGCAGGACATCCTGCTGAACGCCCGCCTCAACCCGAAGCGGAAGGCGAAGTCGCTTGCCGACGACGAGGTCGCGCGCCTGTTCCGCGCCATGAAGGACACGCTGGCCGCCATGGCCCGCGAAGGCGGGCGCAACGTGGAGAAGGACCTCTACGGGGAGCCCGGCGGCTACCGGTGCCTGCTGTCGGCGAAGACGTGGAAGGACGGCTGCCCGGTCTGTCACGGCGCCGTCGTGCGCCAGCCCTACCTCGGCGGCAACGTGTACTACTGCCCCGCCTGCCAGCCGCTCACCTAAGCCCGCGACTCTACGGAGCGTTCATTGCGCCGGCGGCCGCGGGCGCGTATCGTGGACGCCGTCGAAAAAACCAGGGAGGATCATCATGGACGCCAGAAACACCGGCACGCTCATCCGCGCGCTGCGCGAGGAGCGCGGGCTCACCCAGCGCCAGCTCGCCGACGCGCTCGGCGTCACCGACAAGGCCGTGTCGAAATGGGAGCGCGGCGGCGGCTGCCCCGACATCGAGCTTTTGGGCGGCCTGTCCGCATGCTTGGAGACTCCCGTGGAAACGCTGCTCGACGGAACGCTTGCCGTCGACGCAAGAACGGGAGGAACCATGAAACGCACGGCATTCCGCGTCTGCCCCGCCTGCGGCAACGTCGTCACCACCACGGGAGACGCCGAGGTGTCCTGCTGCGGCAGGAAGCTGGCCGCGCTCGAAGCGCATCCGGCCGACGACGAGCATCGGGTGACGGTGGAATCCGTCGAGGGCGACCTGTACCTCACGTTCGACCACCCCATGGCCAAAGGCCATCACCTGGGGTTCGTCGCGGTGGTCGGCCACGACCGCATGGCGCTCGAGAAGCTCTACCCCGAGCAGGGCGGCGAAGCGCGCCTCCCCCATCTCGGCGGCGCGAAGCTGTACACGTACTGCACCGCCCACGGCCTCATGCTCCACGAGCCCCTCTCTCGCCGCACGAGATAGGCTCCACGCCTTCCACGGCGCGAGGAGGGGGATGGCCCCACTCCCCCGGCACGGGGCGGGGATTTCCCCTTTCCCATGGCGCGGGGCGGGGATTACCCCTTTCCCATGGCGCGGGGCGGGGATTACCCCCTTTTCATGGCGCGGGGCGACGCTTGCCCCCTTTTCCCATGGCGCGGGGCGACGCTTGCGGTCCAGCGATCAAACGCCGCGCCGATTCGGAACGGGCGCGGCGTGCGATCGGCGCGGCCAAAGACGCCCCCCCTATCCCTCAAAGCGCCCCGCGCCACGAAAGCCCGCCCCCAGCTCCCTCGCGCAGGCGACCACGGGGGCGATGGCGGCTCGGTCGGTGCCGTCGAAGCCGTCGCCGCGCATCCCTTCGAGCATCTCGGCGGCGCGCGGATCGCTTTCCGCCGCCTTCGCCTGCATCTTGAAGAACATCTTCATGGCCAGCTTGTTCGGCCTGCTCAGCCTCTCGTAGGCGAACCCGCCCCGCAGGTAGAACCGCGGCATGCCCTCGAACTCGGGCGACGGAAACGCGCGCGCCATCGCCTCGTCCACCATGTCGGTCCACGCGGCGGGCGTCGCGCCCACCGCGAACGCGACGAACTTGGTTTCCGGATGCGCCACGCGCTGCCGTTTCAACCACTTCCCGCCCACGAGCGCCGCCGCATGGAACCAGCCGCCGAACACCACCGTGTCGAATGCGCCCGCGTCGAACCTCGCCTCGTCGTCGAGCGACACCGCATCGCAGCCCAGCTCCTCGGCGATCCACTCCGCGTAGCGCTTCGTGAACCCCGTCTGCGACGAATACGCGACCACCGTACTCATACCCGCTCCCCTCCTTCGATCGCATGTTCCGCGTAGAAGCGCCGCATATGGTCGCGAACGAGCGGCTCCGCTTCGGCCCACGGCATCGACGACATCATCAGCAGAAACACCGGCCCGTAGAACGCCAAGGCGAGCGCACGCGGATCGTCCCCCCCGAACCGCCCGTTCTCCATGAGGTGCGCGAACACGGCAGCCTGTATCTCCCGCGGCCGATCCAGGAATATCTCCCGAAACGCCGCAAGGGCGCGCGCGTCGTCGAACTGGCTGATGAGGAGGAGGCATCGCAGCCGTATCATCTGCTCGTCCTCGAAAAAGTACCGGAACCCAGCGAGGACCCGCCGCTCCGTCTCGTCGTAGGCGCCGGCGTAGCCCGCCGGATCCTCCGACGGCTCGAACATGACCCCCTCCTCGGCGAACGCCGCGCGCGTCCGCGCGAGCTGGTCCGCCAGCACCGCGTCGAATATGGCCTGCTTCGTGGGAAAATGATTGTACAAGGACGCGTCCTTGATGCCCACGGCCGCCGCGATGTCGCGCACCGACACGGCGTGGAAGCCGCGCTCAGCGAACAGGGCGAACGCCGCCCGCACGATGCGCTCGCGCGTGGCGGCCCCCCGCGCGCTCTTCGGCTGCCGATCGGTTGATTCTTGCTCCATGCTCACGCTCCCCTCAAAACTAGCAGTTGCTAGTATATTAACTGGCAACTGCTAGTTTTGCAAGGGGTGATCGAGAAACGGCGCGAGCGTGCGCATGTTATGGCGCGGAGCGACGCTTGCGGCCCGTCGAGCGAGCTCGCGCCGATTCGGGATGGGCGCGGCATGCGATCGGCGCGGCAGAGGACGCGCTCATCCCGAAGAACAACCCGCGCCATGAGAGGGGCGAACCCCCCCCCTTTTTTTTTACGCCTTCAGGAAATCCTCGAGCATCTCGGCGAGTATCTCCACGTGGGAGCGGCGGGATCGGGTGGCGGTGCCCACGAGCGCCACGGACTCGTAGTCGCCGTAGCGGTCGAAGAACTGCGGGACGGCCTCGCGCTCGCGCATGTCCTCGCGATAGGCGTCGGCGTAAGCGTCCCAGCCGATGTTGCCGTGGATGTAGCGCTCCATCATCGTGGGCGCCGGAGCGAACAGCTTGTCGTGCACGTAGCGCGCGTGCGCGAGCTGCTCCACGAAGTAGGCGAGGTCGTCGCGCTTCGTGAAGCCCGCCAGCTGATTCGTGTTCTTGAGCCTCGTGTCCACCACGAGGTCGGTCTTCCAATCGTCGAGGCGCTTGAAGAACTCCTCGGCCGAGGTTTCGTAGGCGCTGATGGTATGAATGCGCATGAGCGAATGCTCCTTCACGGTCGTTTCCCCGAAACGATACCGCGTGCCCGCGCAGGAGCGAGCCGCGCGGGAGCTCTGTGAACGAATCGAGAAGCCTTCGTCACGGGGCCGCAATCAGGCGAATTTATCGCCTGTCAGGGGGTCTTTACCCTCATCTTGGGCCATTTATGCGCAAAAACGTGCCATTTGCGTTTACAATACAGAAGGCCTATTCAATCGTTCATTGAAACGGAGCGCATTTCTTGGATACGAAAGAAGCGCTGAACTCGTTCGAGCTCGACGCGCGGCTGTTCTACGATGCGGTGACGTTCAGCACGGACGATTACCTCTACATCATCGACATGCGACGCGACGTGGCGCTCGTCTCCGACAACATGCGCGAGGACTTCGGCTTGTCCGACAGCCTCGTACCCGGCCTCATCCCGCTCTGGCGCGACCTCATCGTCGAGCGCGACCGCGTGCGCTTCGACGAATCCATCGACGACATGCTGTCCGGCAAGACGGACATGCACGACGTCGAGTACCAGGTGACGAACATCCTCGGCGAGAGCATCTGGGTAGTGTGCCGCGGCCTCTTGAAGCGCGACGAGAACGGCGAGCCCACCATGTTCGCCGGCGTAGTCACCTGCCTGGAGCGCAAGGGCAAGATCGACCCGGTCACCGGGCTGTTCACGCACGACGAGTGCGTCAACCTGCTCGACCGGCTCATCGGCTGCGGGTCGGAAGGCGGCGTCATGCTGCTGGGCCTCGACGACTTCTCCCGCATCAACTCGCTCAACGGCCACGCGTTCGGCAACACCGTGCTCAGGATGTTCGCCCAGTCCACGCAGCGCCTCATCCCCGACGGCGCCTCCATGTTCCGCCTTGACGGCGACGTGTTCGCCATCGTGGCGGACGGCGCCGACCGCGCCGCCATGAAGGAGCTCTACCACGCCATCCACGTGGTGGCGAACCGCCCGCACGCCGTCGACGACGCCACGTTCTTCTGCATGGTGTCGGCCGGCATCGCCATGATCGGCCAAGACGCAACCACGGGGCAGGACCTGCTGCGCAACGCCGAGAACGCGCTGGAGGAGAGCAAGCAGCGCGGCAAGAACACCGCGACGTTCTTCTCGTCCACAATGACCGCGACGAAGCTGAGGCGCCTCGAGATCAGCGGCTACATGCAAACGTCGGTCCTCGACGACATGGCGGGCTTCGAGCTGTACTACCAGCCGCTCGTCGACGCGGCCACCATGGGCCTCGCCGGCGCCGAGGCGCTGCTGCGCTGGAACTCCGAGGAGCACGGCCAGCTCTCCCCCGTCGAGTTCATCCCCGTGCTGGAATCCTACGGCCTCATCGGGCAGGTGGGACGCTGGGTGCTCGAGCAGTCGTTCGCCCAGTGCGAGCGCTGGACCGAGGCGCAGCCGGGCTTCATCATGGATGTAAACATCTCCTACCTGCAGCTGCTCGACGCCGACTTCGTCCCCTTCGTGGAGCGGCTCATCGAGCGTACCGGCGTCGACCCGGCGTCCATCGTGCTGGAGATGACCGAAAGCTACTTCGTCACCGACATGGACGCGCTGCGCACCACGTTCGACCGCCTGCGCGCCATCGGCATCCGCATCGCGATGGACGATTTCGGCACCGGATACTCCTCGCTCGGCCTGCTGTCGCAGTCGCCGGCCGACATCGTGAAGATCGACCGCCTGTTCATCCGGAACATCCACGAGGAATCGTTCAACCGCGCGTTCATCGACGCGGTCATCGACCTGTGCCACAGCGTGGGCATCGAGGTCACCGTCGAAGGCGTGGAGGAGTCGACCGAGCTCGACGCCGTGCGCGCCATCGGCGCCGACAACATCCAAGGGTTCCTCGTGTCGCGGCCGATCCCGGCGCCCAGCTTCGAGGAGCGCTTCCTCACGCAGCAGGCAGCGTCCTAGCCGCGGCCTCCCCGTCGCCGTCGGTCCCGGCCTCGCACGGCGCGGCGGGCCCCTGCACGTCCCTCGCCCCGACGTCGTCCATGTCGGCGATGCGGTAGGAGCTCTTCCCCGTGCGCTTGATGCCGTACAGGGCCTGGTCGGCCGCACGGTAGAACGCCTCGAACGCATGCGTGGGCCGCCCCACCGCCACGCCGATGCTCACGGTCACGCCCGCCGACGAGGCGACCGTCGCCTCCACGCTGGCCACCACCTCGGCGCAGATGCGCTCGGCCACGCAGGCGCAGGGGATGTCGGGCACGAACGCCGAGAACTCGTCGCCGCCGGCGCGGTACACGATGTCGGAGCATCTGAACGAGCGCTCGAGCACGCGCGCGAACCCCTTGAGCACCGCGTCGCCCCGATCGTGGCCGAATTCGTCGTTCACCTGCTTGAAGTCGTCGAGATCGAACATGAACAGCGCGCCGCGCGCGCCGACCCAGCGCGGCGATGCGAGCGCCCGCTTTGCCAACGCGCGCCCTTCGCGCACGTTGTACAGGCCGGTCAGCGGGTCGCGCGCGGCCCGGTGCTCGAGCTGTTCGCGCTCCGCCTTGCGCGCGTTCTCCTGATGCGCCAGGTCGCTCACGTCGTGCATGACGAGCGCGCAATAGCCCGGAAGCGGCTGGTACGTTTGGATGGAGAGGTAGCGCGCGTCGGCGATGCGGCGCGTGAAATGCTGCTTGGCCCCGCGGTGCGCCGTCTCGCCCATGACGGCGAGCATTCCCGGATCGACGTCGGAATACATCTGGGAAAGCGGCGTCCCCTGGCCCTGGCCGCACGCGAGGCCCTCGATGCGCGCGGCCGCGTCGTTGACGTAGGCGCACACCGCGTCGCAGGGTCGTCCGCCCTCGTCGAGCAGCACGCGAAACACCGAGAACGCCACGGGCATGTCCCGCAGCACGTCCAACTCGCCATTCTGATTCAACACGGCAGCCCAGTCACCCCTGTATCGACTGACATTCGAACGACGGCGCCCCGCAAGAAAACGCCGGGGCCATTGTACGATATCCGACCGATCCGCTCATGGTGCGCCGGCCGGGTTCGGGTGTTACCCCGATCGGGCCGCGGGATTTTCCCTTACGCCCGCGCGCGCAAAGGCGATCCCAGCCGGGCGAGCTCGCCCGCCACCGTCTCCACGAGCAGCGGCAGCGCCGCGTCCACCTTCGGCGTGAGCCCCACGGTGACCACGGCGGGCGACGGGTTCTCCACCTGCATGCCCAAGCACAGGCCCTCGGCCTCGTAGCCCAAGAGCGTGGCGGCGTCGAACAGATCCACCAGCTTCAGGTCGTGCAGCGACGCGTTCGCACCCGAGTGGCGCGCCATGGCGTCGGGCTCGAAGCGGAACACGGTGCCCGGCTCGGCGTCGGTGCCGTCCACCGCGTCCACCGTGATGATGACGTCGTACTCGCGCACGCGCTCGATCATGTTGAGCGTAAGGCATCCCAGGTCGAACAGCTCCACGTTGTCGGGGATCTCGTAGCGCTTGAGCAGCTCCTCGTACACGGCCGGCCCCACGCCGTCGTCCAGCATGAGCTTGTTGCCCACGCAGAACACCGCGATGCTGCGCGCGCCTTCCACCTACGCTCCCACCGTCGGGCGGATGACCAGGTTGTAGTACGTGGCCGCCGCGATCATCACGAGACCCGCCGCCACGCACGCCACGGTCCAGATGCGCTCGCGCTTGAGGTACGTCTCCTTGTCCTGCCCGAGGCTGGCCGCGCGATGCGCCGCGAACGGCTGGCCGAGGATGGCGAACGCCACGGTGCCCGCGGTCAGCGTGAGCAGCACGACGAGCGCGACGGCGATGGCGAGCGGCGTGCGCTCCGTGAACGCGGTATAGAACGTGTTGTCGGCAAACAGCCAGATGGGGTAGAACAGGATGGTCGCCCACATGCCGTGCGCCGGCCCCCAGATGGGCGGCAGGAACAGCGCGCCGACGTTGAGCCGGGGTATCCCTTCGAGGAAGCGCTCTTCGCGGGCGATCTGTTCGTCGGTCAATTCAGTCACAATTCGATATCCCTTTCGCACCTTCGTTGATTGTCTGCCATTATAGACGAGTGAGCCCCGTACACGAGGGGGCTTTAGCCGAGCGGAAGGAGACACCATGAAGCTGCTGGCAATCGCAGGATCGCTGCGCGAGAACAGCTACAACCGGCAACTGGCCGAAGCGGCCGGAACCGTGATGCGCGAGAAGCACCCCGACGTGGAATTCGAGATCCTCGACTGGGACGACGTGCCGTTCATGAACCAGGACGCCGAGCACCCCGCCCCCGAGGCGGTGACGCGCGCCCGCGCCGCCGTGCGCGAGGCCGACGGCCTGTGGCTGTTCAGCCCCGAGTACAACCACGCCATCCCCGGGCCGCTGAAGAACCTCCTGGACTGGCTGTCGCGCCCCGTGAGCGCCACCGAGGCGCAGGTGCTGGGCGGGAAGCCCGTCGCGCTCGCCGGCGCGAGCATCGGCATGAGCGGCGCCGCGCACGCCCAGGACCAGCTCGTGAGCATGCTGAGCTTCCTCGACGCGCACGTGATGAACAAGCCGCGCCTCACCATCCCCCACATCGCCACGCAGGCCGACGAGCAGGGCCGCCTCGAGCTGGCCGCCTCGGCCCCCTACCTCGAAGCGCAGGCGGACGCCTTCGTGAGGTTCGTGGAGCGGGAGATCGCCTGAGCGGCGCCGTCCGACGAGACCGCTTCCCGAAGAAGAGAAAGGGCCCGGTTTCCCGGGCCCTTTCGTTGGTGCTGAGGTGCGAAGCTTACGCCTTTTCGCCGTGCTTGAGATCGTCCTCGCCCACGATGGTGTGCTTCTCGGGGTCGTACACCAGGCCGCCGTGCTCTTTCCAGAAGAACATGAGCAGCGTCGGGGAAATGCCCTCGATGTTCGCCAGGTACACGTGGATGAACATGAAGCAGATGAAGACGTACATCATGAAGTAGTGGATGATGCGCATCGACATGAGGCCGCCCACCAGATCGGTGCCCGCCGCGAAGAACGCCCAGTTCATCGTCGGAGCCCACAGGGCGAGGCCCGTGTAGAACATCACGATGATGAGGATGGGGATGGCGAGGTAGCTGATCTTCTGCGGCACGCCGAGCTTGGCGCCCAGCGGGTGATCCTTCTTGAAGAACAGGTAGTAGCGGATCCACGCGCCCAGCTGGTGACGGTTGTCAGCCTGCGGCAGCCACGTCTTGTAGTCCGTGACCTGGTAGCGCGTGCCGCCGTCCGGAGCGGACTTCACGAAGAAGGCCATGATCACGCGGACGATGCAGTTGAGGAACAGCACGAAGCCCATGAACACATGGACGCCGCGGGCGATGCCCATGAATCCGGCCCAGAAGGGGAAATGGATGCAGAAGCCCGTGAGGATCAAAAGCAGCATCGCAACGAGGTTGATCCAGTGCGTGATGACGAAGGGCATCGGATGCGCTTCGCGGTAGTGTGCCAAGTGCGCCATGTTACTTCACCCCCCAGGGGCTCGTGACGGTCTCGAAGCTCTTGCCCGTCGCCGGCTCGGTGATGTGCACCGCGCACGCCGTGCAGGGGTCGAAGCTGTGCACCGTGCGCAGCGCGTTGATCGGCTTCTCGATGTCGCCCACCGGGTTGCCGATGAGCGCCTGCTCCATCGGGCCGTGCTCGCCGCTCTCGTTGATCGGAGCGAGGTTCCACGTCGTCGGGATGATGATCTGGTACCCCTCGATCTTGCCGTCCTTGACGCTTTCGGAGTGGTAGAGCGCGCCGCGCGGGGCCTCCCAGAAGCCCGTGCCGGAACCGGTGATGGTGGCAGGCTCGCGGAAGTACTCGCTGTCGCCGCTCTTGAGCGCCTCGATGAGCTCGGCGACCCAGTCCTTCATGAGGCCGGCGATGTAGAGCGTCTCGATCTGGCGGACGGCGGTGCGGCCGAGCGTCGACTGCGCGACGCCGATCTGGCCGGGAGCGCCGAGCGCCTCGAGGAGCCCGTCGACCTGCTCGACGATGAACGGCACGTTGCGCTTGTACGCGGCCAGGATGCGGGAGAGTCCGCCGGCCTCGTAGGGCTTGCCGTCGTACGCGGGGCACTTGACCCACGTGTAGCGGTCCTCGACGTTGTACTCGGTGTACTCGGGCTCCGTGACGAAGTACGGAGACGTGTACGTGGCGTCGCCCTTGTACCAGGAGCGGCCCATGTACTCGGTGATGAGGTCTTCCTGCACGTCGGACAGGTTGAGCTTGTCGTCGATGACGCCCATGGGCAGGTAGCGGTTCGCCATCTGCTCGGTGTAGCTGGCGTAGTCGCCCTGGCCTTCGAACACGCCCCAGGCGACGTAGCGGCCGCAGCCCTTGCCCCAGTTCAGCGCGTCGATGTAGTACGGCGCGATGGCGAGGGTGTCGGGGATCATGGTCGACTCGACCCAGGTGTAGATCTCGTCGACGAGGCCCTTGAGGTCGTCGAGCTTCTGGTCGGTGGGCACGAAGGCCGTGCCGCCCGGGATCAGCGTCATGACGTGGGGCATCTTGCCGCCGATGATGGCGGAGATCTGCGAGGCCTTGGCCTGCATGGTGAGCGCCTCGAGGTAGTGCGCCGTGCAGATGAGGTCGAGCTCGGGCGGCAGCTGGTAAGCCGTGCCCTCCTCGGCGTCGAACCAGTTGCCGGAGAAGATGGACAGCTGGCCGTTGTCCGCGAAGTTCGCCAGACGCTCCTTGAGCGCGACGAAGTCGCTGTTCATGGAGGTGCCGGCAGCCTGAGCAAGGTCGTAGGCATCCGCCGGGTCGGCCTTGAGGGCGTTCAGCGGGTTCACGTAGTCGAGGGCAGCCAGGTTGTAGAACCACAGGATATGGCTGTGCAGGAACTGCGCGCCCTCGAGCAGGTTGCGGATGATGCGCGCGTTGTTCGAGATCTGGATGCCGTAGGCTTTCTCAGCCGCGATGGCGGACGAGTGGGCGTGGGACACCGGGCACACGCCGCAGATACGCTGCACGATCTGCGCCGCGTCCTCGGGCGTGCGGTTCTCGACGACCATTTCCATGCCGCGGAAGCAACCGCCGGACACCCAGGCGTCGGAGACCTTGCCGTTGGTCACTTCCATCTCGACGCGGAGATGGCCTTCGATGCGGGTGATCGGGTCGATGACTGAACGGGTCATAGGGGCTTACCTCCCTTCTTTTTTGTCGTCGTTTTTAAGGTCGGCTTCGTCGTACTTGCCGATGGACTTGTCGGGATGCTTCGCGTCCCAACCGCGCACCTTCTCGAAGTCGGCGCCGCCGTCCATGCGGCCGGTCATCTTCATGCCGAAGCCGTGCACCACGAGGGCCGCGGCGAGGAGGCCGGTGATGCCGAGCGCGATCGTGCCGGGCTGGACCATCCAGTCGCCGATGCGCAGGTCGCGATGACGCTTGTAGAACGGGGTGTTGACCTCGACCCAGTTCTGGCCGGGATCGTTCGGGTTGGCCTCGCAGCAACCGATGCAGGGAGCGCCGGACTGCACGCACCAGCTGCGACGGTTGTTCCACAGCACCACGCCGCAGTTCGACTTCGTCTGCGGGCCGCGGCAGCCGAGCGGGTACAGGCAGTAGCCCTTCGCCTCTTCCTCGGAACCGAACTGGTAGACGAACTCGCCGTTCTCGAAGTGACCGCGACGCTCGCAGTTGTCATGGATCGTCTGGTCGAAGATGCCGGCAGGCTTGTTCTCGCCGTTGAGCGCGGGAAGCTGCTCGAGCAGGATGACGTCCGCCAGGACGGCCACGAGCCACTCGGGGTTGGCCGGGCAGCCGGGAACGTTCACGACCGGCGTCTCGATGCCGGCTTTCTCGAGGAACGCCTGCACGCCGAGCGCGCCCGCCTGGTTGGGGTTGGCGCCCATCCATCCGCCGTTCACTGCGCAGGAACCCAACGCAACCACGGCGTTGGCTTTCTCGGCAGCCTCGATCAGATGCTCCGTACCGGGCTTGTCGGCCACGCGCAGCGCCTGGCCGCCCCAGCCTTCCAGCACGGCACCCTCGTACACGAGGATGTAGTTGCCGGCCTCGATCGTCTGCTCCTTGGCTTCCTCCATCGACCAGCCGGCGGCCGCCGACAGGGTTTCGGAGTAGTTGAGCGAGATCATGTCCAGCACGATCGAAGCCGCATCCGGCGTCTCAACCTGGGCAAACGACTCGGTACAGCCCGTGCACGACGCGCCTTCGATCCAGATAACCGGATACAGCTTGCCCTTCGTTGCGCCGATCACGGATTTCTCGAGGGCCTGCGCCACGCGCGGAGCAGCGAGCTCGGACAATCCGGCCGCGACCGCAACGGCGCCGCAAAGTTTCATGAAGCTGCGGCGGCTTACGCCACGCGCGGAAAGCATGTTCTGAAACTCTGAAACTGTGGCCTCTGTTTCCATGTGCACACCTCCTCAGGTGCTCTCGTCTTCCAATGCTTGCTGATTGTGTATTTTCCACGACTCCAGAAATAAAACGCACAGCGAGAGCGCGAGCGCAACGTTTGACCCGCAAGTGGTGCAAAAATGTTACGGATTGACATTTGCGTAACATGAGTTATACACTTGATTAGCTGGTTTATGCATTTTCATGCAAGAGGACCCCTTTTTCGCCCCTCTGTATGCAGACCGCTCATCCGTGAGAACTCCCGTTGGTTTCTCGTTCACCGCCGTTCATCTTGTCGTGAAGACGGGTATGATAGCACAAGCACCGATAATCGAGAACCCCGATAGAAGGATTGGACCCATGGCTTCAACCGAACCCGTATTCGCCTACCTCGGCCCTGCCGGCACCTACACCGACGAAGCCGCGCGCGCGTTCGCGGCCCGGCTCGGCATCGACGACCCGAACCTGTTCGAATGCGCCTCGTTCGACGAGGTGTTCGACTGCGTCGACCGCGGCAAATGCGAGTTCGGCGTGGTGGCGAAGGAGAACTCCCTCGAAGGGTCCGTCACGGCCACGCTCGACAACTTCTCGTTCAAGAGCTCGGCCACCATCCTCGGCGAAGAGGTCGTCGACATCCACCATTGCCTCATCATGCACCCCGACGCGAAGATCGAGGACATCTCCACGGTGGCCTCGCACGCCCAGGGGCTCGCGCAATGCCGCCGCTTCCTGAGCGAGCGCCTGCCGGGCCGCTCCACCATCACCACGTCGTCCACCGCCGAGAGCGCGCGCCTCGCCGGCGAGAACAAGCACATCGCGAGCATCGCCAACGCGTTCGCCGCCGAGCTGTACGGCGCGCGCGTCGAAGAGCGCGAGATCGAGGACCACTTCGGCAACCAGACGTCGTTCGCGCTCATCGGGCGCCAGGGGCATCCGCCCGTGTTCACCGGCGAGCGCTACAAGACGTCGCTCGCGCTGTTCTTGCAGGTCGACCGCGCCGGCACGCTCAACATGATCCTGTCGGAGTTCGCCTACGCCGGCATCAACCTGTCCATGATCCAATCGCGCCCCACGAAGCAGGCGCTCGGCGACTACATGTTCTTCATCGAGTTCAAGGAGAACGTGAACGACCTGGCCGTGCAGACGGCGCTCAACTGCCTGCGCCTCAAGCTGCGCGAGGTGAAGGTGCTGGGAAGCTATCCTATTATGTAAGCGGTTGCGTGCACGATCGCGAAGGGGGACGCCGAGGCGTCCCCCTTCGTCGCTTCCGGGCATGAGGGGAGGGGCGACGCCCCACCTAGAAGGCGATGATCCCCAAATGCTCGAGCAGAATCTTGAGGCCGATGAGGATGAGCACGATGCCGCCGGCGATGGTGGCCGGCTTCTCGTAGCGGGCACCGAAGCGATGGCCCACCGCCACGCCCACGATGGACAGGATGAACGTCGTCGCGCCGATAAGGCCCACAGACGTGACGATGTCCACGCGCAAGAACGCGAACGTGATGCCCACGGCCAGGGCGTCGATGCTCGTGGCGACGGCCATCATCACGAGCTCGCGCAGGTCGAGCTTGCCGTCGGCCGGGCAGGCTGCGCCCTCGACGTCGTCCTCGTGGAAGGCGTCCCACAGCATCTTTCCGCCGATGATGGCCAGCAGCACGAAGGCGATCCAATGGTCGACCGGCGTGATGTACTTCTCGAACTGCGTGCCCAGCGCCCAGCCGATCAGCGGCATGAGCGCCTGGAAGCCGCCGAAGAACAGCGCGATGACCGCCGCTTGGCGCAGGTTGAGCCGCTTCATGCACAGGCCCTTGCACACCGACACGGCGAACGCGTCCATCGACAACCCTACCGCTATCAAGAACAGCTCTACGAATCCCATGGGTATTCCTCTCGTCCGATGCGACCCCCCTGGCCGCCCCCGCGCTCCGTGCGCGGGCATAAAAATACCGACGCGTACGCGTCGGCTGCATGAGCGGTGCGACGGGTACGCCACACCGCGAGTCTTGTCGTTTAAGGTTGCGCCAGCTTCGCTTGGAAGCAGTATGTTGACGCAGCCACGCCTTCCGGCATCGACTACTCCCCCACGGGATTCGGATATTTTAGCATAAGGGCTGACGCGTGCGCCCATCTTTTTGGGAAGACGGCGATTCAAAATGGCAGAGATCGCGCCTTGTGTATGGATTTCAGCCCGTCTCCGAGCGGCACGGAAACCGCGACCTGGGGTTTTCCTCCCCGAGCACAGCTCTCCGAAGCGAAAATCCGCGCATTCGGCGCGATCTCTGCCACTTCCCGCGGCGGGCGGGGCGCCCTCAGGCGACGAGCGCGCCCAGGTAGGCGGCGGCCGCGCGGTAGAAGGGGTGGCGGGCCTCGGCGGCGAGGCGCTCGGCGAAGGCGGGCATCCAGGCGCGGGCGTGCCCGGAGAGGAAGCGCCCGTAGGCGGCCCCGGGGGAGCCGCCGGGAAGGGCGGCGGCCTCGGGCGCGCCCGCCGGCGCCGTGGCCCCGGCGGCCAGGGAGGCCAGGTAGGACAGCAGCTCGCACTCGGCCGCCACGTGGTCGAGGGGCTCGTTGGTCCCTGCGGGGCGGCCGAGGCCGCAGGAGCGCACGAAGCGCTCGACCTCCATGGAGCGCGGGTTGACGAACAGGAGCGCCTGAACCCCCTCGGCCTCGGCGGCCCACACGCCCTCGTAGGGCGGGCACGCCGGCTCGGGCGCGCCCACGAACAGGCGCGTGGCCTCGCGCCGCAGGCCCTCCCCGGGCGCGGGCGCGCCCCGGCCCCCCGGCAGCGCGAGGCCCAGCGCCGAGGCGACCTCCTCGGCCGCCTCGGCCCACTCGCCGGAGGCGACGGCGCCCTCGAGCTCCTCGCCCGGGTAGCGGAAGCTCAGCGCCGCGAGCTCCCAGGCTGCGGCGCGCACCTGCCAGATCTCATCGTCCATGGTCATTCATCCCTCCCTCACCGGGGAGCGCTTTGCGCACACCCCATTATCCTAACGCGACCCCTCCGTCGGCTTCAGCGGCAGGTACTTGAGGCCCAGCAGCAGGAGCAGCGCGCCCAGGCCGATCACGCCGAGCGCCACGCCGAACTCGATGGGCGTCGGGAAGTACACCATGCCCTGGTAGGCGCTCGCCATGGTGCCGGAGGCGTCCGTCACGGTGTACTGCGTCATGGGGCCGGCGTAGTCGATGTTCGGGATCTGGAAGCCGCCCACGAGCAGCTGGACGCGCTTGCAGAAGATGCCCGCGATGGCCAAGAGCGACGCGACGACGATCAGCGGGCTCGTGCGCAGCCTCGGCGCGAAGCACACGACGGCGCACAGGACGCAGCCGACGACCTCGGTCCAGAAGAACGGGGCGAGCGGGCCGGCCGTGAGCATGCCCACCACCTCGGCGCCCGAGCCGCCCGGGAAGGCGGAGGTCAACAGGTCGCAGCCGAAGAAGTACAGGTCGACGAGCACGAAGGCGCCCAGCATCTTGGCGAGCTTGACGACGTTGGCCTGGTCGAGCTCCAGGTAGCCGGCCTTGCGAAGCGCGATGACGACGACCAGCACGAGCGCCACGCCGCACACGAGCGCGGAGGACACGAACCACGGGGCCAGAAGCGCGGTGTGCCAGAGCTCGCGGGCCTGCTGCAGCCCGAAGATCCAGGCGGTCACCGAGTGGACCAGCACGGCGCACACGAGGGCCACCACGCTGATGACGCGCAGCGCGGCCGCCGACACCTTGCCCGCCTCGGCGCGAAGCGTCGCCCAGAGGTAGACGACGGACAGGATCAGGTACGCGCCCAGCACGAGGATGTCCCACATGAGCGGCGAGCCCAGGTTGGAGTACGCGAACAGCTCCCACAGGCGGGCGGGCTGCCCGAGGTCCACCACGACGAACCCGACGGCGAGCACCGTGCAGCAGATCGACGTCCACACGGCCACCTTGCTGATGCCGCCGAAGCCGGCCATCCCGAAGGCGCGCGGCACCGACGAGATGATCAGGCCGCCCGCGGACAAACCCACGAGGAACATGAACATCGTGATGTAGAGCCCCCACGAGTCGAGGTTGCGCATGCCGGTCTGCACGAGGCCGCCGGAGAGCTGGACGCCCCACAGCGCGACGCCCGCGGCCGCGACCACGGCGGCCACCGCGATGCCGATATTCAGCCCCCTGCCCCCGAACCGGGCAGCAGGAGCCTTGGCGACTTGCGCCGCCGATACGTTCTCAGACATGTCGTTCTCCTTATCTCCCTAGACGAGGTAGTAGACGGAGGGGTTCGTGCCCTTCTCCGGAAGCAGCTGCATATGCTCGCGCTCCCGAACAAGCCGCGACACCTCGGAATCGGGATCGTCGAGATCGCCGAAGTGGCGCGCACGGGCCGGACATGCGGCTATGCAGGCCGGCTCCAGCCCTTCGCTCACCCTGTGATTGCACAGGGTGCACTTCTCCACCGTATGTTTTTGATGCTCGGGCACAGTACCACCGACAGGAAAATCGATGGCATATTGCGGTTCTTCCCAGTTGAACGAGCGCACGCCGGTGTACGGGCACGCCGCCATGCACATGCGGCAGCCGATGCACTTGTCGTAGTCCTGTCGCACGATGCCGGTCTCGGCATCCTTGAAGGTGGCGCCGACCGGACACACCTTCACGCAGGCTGGGTTCTCGCAGTGCTGGCAATTGACCGGCAAATAGCTCATTGCGTTGTTCGGCCATTTTCCCGAGGGAACATCCATCTGCCCCCCACCGTCGGTCAAGATTCGATTCCACCACAGATCTCTTGGTAGATTGTTTTCATGTTTGCACGCTACGGCGCACGTATGACACCCGATGCATCGCGAAGTATCGATCGCCATCCCCAAACGCATGGCTACCCCTCCTTCTTCACTTGGACGCGTATGTCGTAAAAGTTATAATTGACCGACATCGGATTGACTTTCACGTGACTCAGTTCTTGATAGCATCCCTTGATGAACTGATTGCGCTGCCAACCTTTAGGCATCCAAGCGATGCCGTCCTGCAATCCCCCATGGATACGGCAGCGGACTTTGACGGATCCTCGGTCATTGTACACACATACGATTTCACCTTCGGCGATATTACGGGCAGCAGCTTCGTTTTCGCTGAGATACACGAGCGGTTCAGGCATTAATTCGTTCATACTCTCGTTGCCGAACCATTGCGTATGGGTCATCCAACGACTGTGAACTTGCAAGAATTGAAGAGGGTATGTTTTCGCCAGCTCTTCATCGGCCACCTCAAGCGTTGGCTCCCAATACGGCAGTCGCTCTTTATCCTCGTAATCGGCCCAGTCCTGACCGAAATCATACCGAGGAGCGGGATGCTCGCAGTAGAGCTCCACCAGGCCGGAATCCGTAGGAAATGATTTTTCGCTCTGCACGAAAAGCCGTCCCTTCTCACCAACCAATCGTATGGCTTTCTCCTTTTTCAAACGATCATACGTAATCCCGTTTTGAGCGAGATCTTTCGAGTCCATGATGAGTTCAATCCATTCAGCAGCGGATTTTCGAGGAACTTCCTTTTCCAAACCCATCGCATGAGCGATACCGGTGAATATTTCGAAATCAGTCCGGCTTTCGAAAAGAGAATCGACGGCTTTTTCGGAAATGGCAAGATAGGGATTGCCGTTATTGATTCGGATATCCTCCTGCTCAAGCCAAAAACTTACCGGCAATACGATATCGGCATACCGAGCACTATCAGTGAACTCGATGTCCATGGCCACTACGTACTCAAGATTCGGAAGCACTTCGTTGAGATAGGAATTCTGATCGGGCTCATTAGATAGAGTATTCGCATTCGTGATGATCATGGCTTTGATGGGGAACGCTTTACCTTGGTACTCCCCGCTGATGATGACATCCCTCATTGCATTCGGAACAAGATCGCTGGATACACTTTTCCCGTCGACCGTAGTCCATTCGCCATTAGTGCTTACGTGCAAACCGCTGTTCCAAAGGCTTCCATAGGTGGCACCATGCTTGCCAACATTTCCCGTGATCGCGGAAAGCATCGCAGCCGCATAAGACCATAGGTGACCATTCCAATAATGATCGATACCGTACATGCCTGCAAGCCAGAGAGGGCCACCGCATGTATAGCATTCGTACAAGTAGTCCATATTCTCCATGCTTATACCGCATTCGTCGGCAGCGCGCTCGAACGAGAATTCTCCGACCCGATCTTTCAGCAAGCTGAACACCGTATCCACCTGAACGCCATTAACCTCGAAGCTCCCAAACAGAGCAGGAGATTCACATTCGCTCATGAGTTTTGGCTCATTCGTCTCTTCATCCCATACATAGAAATCATCGATGCGCTCATCGTCACCGGCAGCTGCGCGAGCGGCGATGAGCTGGGCGTATTCCGATGTCCCTTCCTCGCTGCTCGAAAGCATTGCTTTGAGATCGGCATCGAAATCAGATTTCCTCAACAGCTCTTTAGTGTCGCGGCGAACCAAACACGGAGCAGTGCTGCGAGATCTGCAGAACTCCGGATCGTATTCAGCTTTTTCGATCACTTTGTTGAGGAGGGCCAGGGCAATGAGAGTATCTGTGCCGGCTTTAACTGGTATGTACTTGTCAGCCTGAGCCGCCGTCGCGGAGAACACAGGATCGACGACCACGATCTTCGCTCCCGCATCGCGCGCAGCCAAGAAGCAACGCCACGTTTGAGGACTTGCCCATACCGGGTTAAACCCCCACACGAGAATAGTTTTTGCATTGACGGCATCCGCCGTTTCGTTCGTGCAGAACGTACCGAGAACCCTGAATGCAGAATACTCGAACGCCTGATCGATGCTGAAACCCTGCAACGTTGCCTGCGTGGCATTTGCGAAACGTGCAACAAACGACCCCGCCCCATTGAGCGCGCATCCGTTTCCATTCAATCTCGACACAGCAAGAGCCTGGTTGCCGTACTTGCTTTGGATATCTTTTAACGTGCGCCCTACTTCCTCAAGCGCCTCATCCCAGCTGATGCGCTCCCACTGGTCGCCGCCCCGTTCTCCGACCCGACGCAGCGGATATTTCACGCGCTTGTCGCTGTACGTGCGCTCTTGCATCGAAAGACCACGCAGACAACAACCCGAATACAACTCCGTCTCGTAGGCTTTGGGTGTTAGCTTCACCACTCGGTTATCGCGAACATGAACATTGAACAAGCAAGCTTGCGAGCAATTAGAGCGGCAAACCGTAGTGGAGATCGCATCCTCGCTTGCTTCCGTCGAGCCATCCTCGAACTGCACCGCCAGGGCCGTCAAAGTGGGTGCGGCGGCGCCCGTCAGGGCGGCGGCGCCTGCTACGGCTCCGGTGGTTTTCAGAAAACTTCTGCGGGTGAGCCCGGCGCGCGGGCTCGTCGTTTCTGACATCTCTCCTCCTCAAAGATCAGTCAGGATGTTCGCGCTTGCTTCCCCCGTGGACTTCGGCTGCGCAACCGCCGCCTTTGGCGCGAACGCACGGTGAACATCCCTGCACTTCCCTACGCAGAATCGGCCAGATCCTTCGAGTTGTCATGTTATCATATTGTACTAGTTCAATGCAATTAAGTTGATTGTTCTATCTGAGGGATAATACAGGTGCGAGCGCCCGCAGCTGATACGGCGAGGGCGCTCGACAAGCGAGCGCCCTCGTGCGTTACACGGCAGGAAGGAGGCCTCGCCCCCGTCCCGCTGCCTCATTCCCCTTTGAACAGCTTGCTCACGTCGAAGCCGTCCGCGAGGCTGCTGGGCGCGAGCAGCACGCCCTTGCCATCCTTCGCGCCCTCGTAGGCCAGGTTCATCGCGCGCAGCTGCATGGCCTTGGGGTTGCGGTCGTACACCTCGGCAGCCTCGACGAACATCTCGGAGATGTCCTTCTCCACCTCGGCCAGGATGGCGCGCGCGTTGCGCTCGCGCTCGGCCTGGGCCTCCTTCGACAGCGCGTCCTGCAGCTCGCGCGGCACCATGATGTCGCGGATCTCCACGCTCATGACCGTGATCCCCCACTGCTCGCACTTCGCGCCCATGATCTCCTGCAGCTCGCGGTCGATCTGCTTGCGGCGCAGCGACAGGTCGGCCAGGTTCAGCTGGCCGATGGCGTCGCGCATGGCCGTCTGCGCCGACCACAGCACCGCCTTCGGGTAGTTCTCCACCTCGAGGCACGCCTTCTCGGCGTCCCACACCATCCAGAAGAGGATGGCGTCCACGTCAACCGGCACGAGGTCGGCCGTCAGCGCCGCCTCGGCCGAGAACGACGAGGTCATCACGCGATGGTCGATGTGGATGGCCGTGTATTCCACGAACGGGACGAGCACGTAGAGCCCCGGCCCCGCCACGCGGCTGAAACGGCCGAGGCGCAGCACCGCAACCCGCTCCCACTGCGGCGCGACGCGGATGCAGCCGGCGCACAGCAGGCCCGCCGCCACTGCGGCGACCACCGTGCCCACCGACAGCCACGGCAGCGTCGCCGCGAACACGATGCCGAAGCCGACCGCGAACACGACGAGCGAGAACAGGTACACCCCCGCGCGCGTCGCCTCGTTCGGCTCCAGCTCGGTGGACGCCACCGAGCGGCGCTCGTCGTCCTTGGATTTCGACGTCTTGGTCCTATCGCTTCTCAGGCTGAACTTCATACCCTACCCTTCCAACGCTTCGAGCCGCTTCTCCACGAGCTCGACGATATCCGCGCGCGGCACGCCGAGTTCGCGGCACTGCTGGATGAACACGTCCGCCAGCGAGTCCACGGCGTTGTCCGCCGTCTCGCTGGCGCTTCGGTACTTGTCGTGCACGAAGGTCCCCCGGCCCCGCTTCGACACGATGTAGCCGTCCCGCTCGATGTCCTGGTACACCTTGCTCACCGTGTTGTAGTTGATCCCCAGGTCGACGGCCATCTCGCGCACGGTGGGAAGCTTGTCGCCGCACGCGTAGTACCCCGAGGTGATCAGGTAGATCAAGCGGTTGCGCAGCTGCAGCCAGATGGGGATGCCGCTGTCGTCGTCGATGGTGATCTGTATGGTTTTGCTTTCAGTCGTCACGCTATCCTGCAATCATGTCGTCCAACTCGTACCTGTCCTGCCGACTCATCATATCGCACCGAGCGCGAGCGGCGTGAAGAACGCTGCGGCCACGATGCAATACCTCAGAAGAAGTCCACCGACCAGCACGCCGAGCGACGACCCCAGCATGGCCGCGCGCTCCGGCAGCAGGCTCCCCGCCGCATGCGCGGCAAGCGGCAGGGCGAGGCCGACCGCGCACACGCCGCCCCAGAACGCCGGGGCGAGCGCGCCGCTCAGCAGCAGCTCGCACGACGCGCGCGCCGTGTCCGTGAAGCCGCTCTGCACCACGAGGAACACCGCGAGCACCGCCGCCTCGACGCAGCCGAGCACCGCGCCCGCCCGCCACAGGCCTCGCGACACCGCGTACGACGGCGGCGCGAGGGCCGCATCGAGCGCCACGATGGCCGCGATGCCGCACGACAGCGACGATGCGACGAACAGCGCGATGAGCCACGGCGTGTGCCAGAAGTCGATCGACACCAGGTCCGACAGCAGCAGCCCCGTGTAGCCCATCACCCCGAGCGCGCACGGCACCCCGACGGCGCAGCACGCCCCCAGCAGCGACCGCGGAACCTCGCTGACCGTCAAGCCGAGCGCTGCCACCGCGCCCGACACCGCCACGAGCAGCGCGACGAGCCACGCGCCCACCGACATCACCGACTGCAAAGGCGTCGCGAGCACGAGCCACGCGCGCTGGGCGTTTCCGAGGTCGAGCAGCAGGAACAGCGCCGCGAGCACCACGAGGCAAGGCGCCGCGTAGAAGCCCGCCTGGCAGGTGCGCGCCAACCGCTCGCTCGCGTCGCTTCGGCGCACGGCGTCCCACGCGCACGCGCAGGCCGCCGCGCAGAACGCGCCGGCGCCCGCTCCCGCCAGGAACAGGTACGCTACGATGTACCAGCCGAATACCACGGTACTCCCCCTGCCGCACCTCCACGCGCCCGCCGAACCGCGGCGAGCACCCTTTCGTCAGTATATCATAGGATATTAGTTCAATCTTTGAGAAGGAGGAGGGGTCGGCCTCGCTCTCGACAGCGAGACGCACCGTGCCAACCGGTTCCTGAGTTATGCACCCTCGCGGCAGTCCTTTTCGCCGCCACTGCGCACGTTCGAACAAAAGCGATCGAAGAAACGCCTGGTAGATAGCGCGTGCTTGGTAAGCGTGCCATTGTTGATCCCGGTTCGAGGGTGCATAACTCGGGGACATGGCAATTTTCGAGCGAATTCATTGCCACGAGGGTGCATAACTCAAGGACATGGCTGCGAGAAGCGGGTTCTGCCCTCGGTCTCGGGAAAGAGCCGTGAGCGAAGGTGCGCGATCGCCGATCCGGGATCGGCTCCACCGATGCGACGATTCTGCACACGCCGCATACGATCCCTACGCGAAGAACACGTCGCCTTCGCGGCGGAAGAAGCCTTCGGCCACAAGGTCGGACACGATGGAGTCGAACGTGGCGGCGTCCACGCCGTCGCGCCCGGCGGCGCGCTCGAACGCGTCGAGGCGCTCGGCCAGCTCATCGGCGCCGAGGCCTGGCTCGGCCAGAACCGTGCGCACGAGCTCGGCGCGCTTCTGGCGACGCGAGCCCTCGAAAGCCGACTGGCGGGCGTAGTGGGCGCTGCGGCGCGAGGGGTTCGCGACGAGCGTCTTGAGGTGCGCGCCGTAGTCGAGCAGCGCGTAGTACCACGCCCGCGCGTCGTCGTCGGGGCAGGTGGACGCCACGAGCGGCGCCAGCTCGCGGTCGGGCACCTTGTCGCGGTCGGGGAACAGCTCGTGGAGGAACACCGTGCGCACGTTCGTCTCGATGTACACCGACGGCCGGTTGTAGGCGAACGCCATGACGCCCGCCGCCGTGGCGGGCCCGATGCCGGGAAGCGCCTCGAGCTCCTCGGCGGTGGCGGGCAGCCGCCCTCCCCGCTCGGCGGAGCACGTCTCGGCCGCCCGCTTGAGCGCGAGGGCCCGGCGGTTGTACCCCAGGCCCTGCCACTGCGCCAGCACGTCGGCCGTGCCGGCCGCCGCCAGGGAGTCGATCGTGGGAAACAGCGAGAGGAAGCGCGTCCAGTGCTTCTCGACGCGCGCCACCTGGGTCTGCTGCAGCATGACCTCGCTGACCAGCACGGCGTAGGGGTCCTCGATGTAGCGCCACGGCAAGTCGCGGTGAAGCCGCGCGCCCTCGCGCCGCACGAGCTCCACGAACGCGTCGCGACCGAGCGCGTCGGACGGCCATGCCTCCGGAGCGGTGCCCGCTACGCGCACGACTCGCACACGTCCGCATCGGCATCGACGCCGCCCGCCGCGCCGGGCGCGTCCGCGACGATGCGCGGCGTCGGCGCCGCGCACTTGGCGGCGCAGCGGGCGGCCGTCGGGACGACCTCGATGTTCTTCGCCTTCGTCATGGCCGCCTCCACCACCGGGTGCGACGCCCCCTGCTCGATGAGATCCTGCAGGGTGATGGCGCCGAAGTAGGCGTTCAGCAGCTGGTCGGCTCCCTGCCACAGCTTGTTGTAGGCGCAATCCTTCTGCTTGTCGCAGTACTCCGGGTCCATCACGCACAGCGAGATGCTCACCGGGCCCTGCACCGCTTCGAGCACCTCGAGCAGCGTCACGGAGGCCGGGTCGCAATTGAGCGCGAGGCCGCCGCGGGCGCCGCGCACCGTCTTGATGAGCCCGCCCTTCACGAGGTCGTGCTGGATGCTGCGCGCGAAGGCGTACGGGATATCCTCCTGCTCGGCGATGTCGGACACCGACACGTAGGACTCGCCGCTTCTGTAGGCGGCCCTCAGTATCCTGCAGGCATAATCGCAACGGCGCGTGACGTCCATCAGTTTCCCTCTTCCCCGGTGAGCAGGTCTTCCAGATGTTCCAACTCGCGCCTGAAGTCGCTCACGACCGCCTCTTCGAGCGCGCGGTACTCCTCGGAGTCGAGCGGCTGGTAGGCCGCCAGCTTGTCGTACAGGTTGTCCGCCGTCACCGGCAGGTAGCGGCGCGCGACGAGGCTGGCCTTGTAGGCCTCCTCGATGGCCTCGCGGGCGGCCATGTACATGTCGTAGCGCGGCATCTGCGACGAGAAGCGCACGAGCGACGCGCGGTCGATGCCGCGCAGCGACGGATGCTCGCGGGCGATCTCCATCCAGATGTCGTCGCGCTCGGACACCGTGGGGAAGTCGATGTCGATCACCGACAGCGGCTCCAGGAGATCGTAGAAGAACGGGTCGATCTCCCCCGCCTCGGACGACGACGCCAGCACGAACACGTCGGGGTTCTCCACGGCCGAGCGGATGAGGCTGATGGCCTCGCGCGCGCCGCGCGACAGGCTGGCCATGAGGAAGCCGCCCAGGTCGTCGCCGGTCGACTCCACCATGGGGGACATCCACAGATCGAGGTCCTCCAGCATGAGCACGCCCGCACCCTCGAAGGCGTTGCGCGCCGCGTTGAGCTTCGGCTGGCGGTCGGCCTGCGCCATGACGCACAGCACCGGCATGCCCTGGAGGTTCTCCTCCATGCGCATGCGGATGGCCGGCAGCCCCAGCTCGCCGAGCGTGGCGGTCATGAAGCGGTTCGCGTCCTCGCGCGCCGGCGAGCGGAACAGCAGCGCGTCGGACGCCGGCATGCGGTCGAGGCCGTGGCGCGCGTTCAGCAGCTCGACGAGCTCCTGGAAGCGGTCGTCGTGCTGCATGCCCACGCCGAAGTCGCGCATGAGCTTCACGGTTTCGTCGTAGCCCACGAGCTCGCGGTACGAGATGCTCTCGATCGACGACACCACCGCATGCGCGTCGGGGTCGTCCCCGCACGACCGGATGGCCTCGGCGAGCGACTTCTCCACCTCGGCGATCGAGGGGGTCTCCTGCTCGTCGGCCGCGTTCTCCTCCGCAGGGGCGCTCTCGGCGGCCCGGGCCGCCGACTCGGCGGCGGGCGCCGAGGACGGCTCGGTGACGTGCTCCACCCGCATGAGGCGCGCGGCGTCCAAGCCCAGGAAGTCCTGGGAGATCATGTCGGTCATGTCTTCGAGATCCTCGCGCGTGAGGCCGTACTCCTCCAGCTTGTCGAGGGCGAGACTCTGCAGCTGCTCGGCGCAGGCCGCGGCCTCGTCCGAGGACAGGTAGGGCTCGAGGCGCTCGAACGCGTATTCGGCGATGGAGCGTTCCTTGAGCTTGCAGGCCAGCTGCCACGCCTGCTTGAGGCCCTCGAGGGCCGCCTCGTCGGGCGCCGCGCCGCCGCCGTGCTGGGCGCGTTCGAACGCCGCCAAGTAGAGGTGCATGCCGAGGACCGCGTCGCCCGAGGCGCACGCCTGGGATGCGAGCCGCAGGTACTCGGTCGAGGAATTGCTGTGCTCGTCGTTCTGGCTGGGCGAGCTGTTCGCATCGTTCTCAAACATGGACCCAACCTCCTTTTCAAAGAATCCGCTTATCAGCGGTCGAAATGCATATGTTCAGGTCACATTTTACCGAAGTTGGGGGCCGACGCATAGGCCGCACCGCAAAAACCCCAAAACGTAAGGAAGTCGAAGGGTGCGGGCCCGGGCCGGCCGACCGGCGGGCGGCGGGCGCGCCGACTCCCTCGGCGGGAGACAAGCGCACGCGACCCGCTCGCCTCACACGCTGCGTGCGCCAACCCGCTCGCCGCGCGCAGCGCGCCACCTTCCCTCGGCGCACACCGCCTGCCGGCGCAAGAGGATCTACCAGTCCAGCACGTCCCAGCCCTTCTCGCGCGCCGTGCGCGCCAAGGGGCGGTCGGGGGACACGGCGTAGGGGTGCTCGGCGGCCGCCAGCACGGTGCGGTCGGAATGGTGGTCGCCGTAGGCGTAGGCGAGCTCCCAGTTCCCGGGGCCGAAACGGCCGTCCCCGAACCGGCGCACGGCGGCCAGCTTCTCCTCCCCTTCCACCGGCAGGCCCTCCACCGCGCGGGTGTAGGTGCCGTCCGTCGCCACGCACATGCGGGTGGATATCTGGTTCTCGAAGGGATGGTGCTCCATGGCGCGCAGGATGATGGGCTCGAAGGTGGCCGAGATGACCACCACCACGTCCCCCGCCTCGGCGTGGGCGCGCATGGCCGCGTCCGCCTCGGGCCGGAACAGCGGCGCGATGCGCTCGTCGTAGAACTCGGCCAGGAAGGCGTCCACCTCGGCGGCGGGCTTGCCCTCGAACGCCGTGAACACGAGGCCGCGCACGGCCGCCTCGTTCTGCGGCAGGCGCAGCTTGTAGGCCGCCGCCCACAAAAGGATGCGGAAGACGACCCGCTTCGACAGCATCTTGTGCCGAAGCAGGTGGCTGACCAGCAGCACGGGCGAGTTGCCCGCGATGCTCGTGCCGTCGAAGTCGAACACGGCAAGGCGCGCCTTGCCCTCAGGCGCGCCTTGCGGATGCGCGGATGCGCTCTCAGTTCCCGGTCGGGGCATACGTCGTTGTTCCCATTCCCTGAGCGAGGAAGGGGAACGCGCCGTGTGCGCTAGTCCTCCACCTCGTCAATCGTCTCGGTGAATTGAGAATTATACAACTCCGCGTAGAAACCGCCAAGTTCGAGCAGTTCCTCGTGCGTTCCCTGCTCCACGATGTCGCCGTCGCGGATGACGAGGATGAGATCCGCGTTCTTGATGGTGGACAGGCGGTGCGCGATGACGAACGACGTCCGGCCGGCCATGAGGTTGTCCATGGCCTTCTGGATGCGCTCCTCGGTGCGCGTGTCCACCGAGCTCGTGGCCTCGTCGAGGATGAGCATGCGGCGGTCGGCCAGGATGGCGCGCGCGATGGTGAGCAGCTGGCGCTGGCCTTGGCTGATGTTGCTGGCGTCCTCATTGATCTCGGTGTCGAAGCCCTGCGGCAGCGTCTGGATGAAGTGGTAGACGTAGGCCGCCTTCGCCGCCGCCTCCACCTCCTCGTCGGTGGCGTCGAGCTTGCCGTAGCGGATGTTGTCGCGGATCGTGCCGTGGAACAGCCACGTGTCCTGCAGCACCATGCCGAACATGCTGCGCAAGTCGTCGCGCGCGAACGTGCGGATGTCGTGGCCGCCTATCTTGATGGAGCCCGACTGCACGTCGTAGAAGCGCATGAGCAGCTTCACCATGGTGGTCTTGCCGGCGCCCGTGGGGCCGACGAGCGCCACGGTTTGACCCTCGGTCACGCTGGCCGAGAAATCCCTGATGACGGGCTTCTCGGGATCGTAGCCGAAGTGCACGTGCTCGAACTGGACGTTGCATTCCACCTCGGAGGACCGTGCGGACACGTGATCCTCTTCCTCCTCGGGCTCGCCGAGGAACTCGAAGATGCGCTCGGCCGCGGCGGCCATCTGCTGCAGCACGTTGGACACCTGGGTGAGCTGCGTGATGGGCTGCGTGAAGTTCTTCACGTACTGGATGAACGCCTGGATGTCGCCGACCGTGATGATGCCCTGCACGGCCATGAAGCTGCCCGTGATGGCCACCACGACGTAGCCCAGGTTGCCCACGAAGTTCATGATGGGCTGCATGAGGCCGCTGATGAACTGCGACTTCCACGCGGAGCCGTACAGGCGGGCGTTCGTCGCGTTGAAGTTGTCCACCGTGCCGTCTTCGCGGTTGAACGCCTTCACGATGGCATGCCCCGAGAACGTCTCCTCCACGAGGCCGTTGATCTCGCCGAGCGTCTTCTGCTGGGCGAAGAAGTACTTCTGCGAGTGCTTCACCACCACCATGATGAGCACGAGCGAGAGGGGCAGGATCACCACCGTGATGAGCGTCATGACGGGGTTGATGGACAGCATCATGATGAGCACGCCGATGATGGTCACCGTGGACGTGATGAGCTGCGTGATGCCCTGGTTGAGGCTCTGGCCGAGCGTGTCCACGTCGTTGGTGATGCGCGAGAGCACGTCGCCCGTGGAGGTGCGCTCGAAGTAGCCCATGGGCATGCGGTCGATCTTCTCCGCGATGCTTTTGCGCAGCTCGTAGCACGTGCGCTGGGAGATGGAGCTCATGATCCAGCCCTGCACGAACGAGCAGGCGGCGGAGAGCAGGTACAGCCCCATGGTGAACAGCAGGATCTGCGCGATGAGGTCGAAGTTTATGCCGCCCGTGCCGCCGATCTTGGCCACGATGCCGTTGAACAGCTCGGTCGTGGCCGTCGAGAGCACCTTGGGGCCGACGGTGGTGAACACGGTCGATCCGATGGCGAACACGAGCACGATCACGATGGACACCTTGAAGCGTCCCATGAAGCTCAAGAGCTTCATGAGCGTGCCCTTGAAGTCCTTGGCCTTCTCGCCGGGCATCATGCCGCCGCCCGGGCCATGGCCCCCCATGGGGCCGCGCCGCGGAGAACGCTCCGCCGCAGGTTGCTTCTGCGCGCTCATGCCGCATCACCTCCGTTCAATTCCTCGGCCGACAGCTGGGACATCGCGATCTCCCGGTATTCCTCGCACGTTTGCATGAGCTCCTCGTGCGTGCCCTGGCCGACGATCCGGCCCTCGTCGAGCACGACGATCTTGTCGGCATGCAGGATGGTGGAGATGCGCTGCGCCACGATGACCACGGTCTTGTCGGACAGGCGCGTATGGAGGTCCTGCCGCAGGGCGGCGTCGGTCTTGTAGTCGAGCGCCGAGAAGCTGTCGTCGAACAGGTACGCGCGCGCCTCGGTCGCGAGCGCGCGGGCGATGGCGAGGCGCTGGCGCTGGCCGCCGGACACGTTCGTGCCGCCCTGCGACACGGCGGACTCCATGCCCTCCTCCTTCGAGGAGATGAACTCGGACGCCTGGGCGATCTCGGCCGCCGCCCGCACGCGGTCGGCGGGCATGTCCTCGTCGGAGTAGGCGATGTTCGACTCGATGGTGCCGGAGAACAAAAACGCCTTCTGCGGGACGTAGCCCAGCTGCGCGCGCAGCGCCTCCTGGCTCACGTCGCGGACGTCCACGCCGTCGATGGTGACGGAGCCGCACGTCACGTCGTAGAAGCGCTCGATGAGCTTGATGACGGTGGACTTGCCCGAACCGGTCGACCCGATCAGCGCCGTGGTCATGCCCGGCTCGCACGTGAAGTTCAGGTCCTCCAGCACGCACTCCTTCGAATCGCCGTACTTGAAGCTCACGTCGTTGAACGCGATGGTCGCGCCGCCTGCGGAAGGAAGCTCCGCGTCGCGCGCGGCGTCTTCGGCGGGGTCGCAGATGGTGGGCTTGGTGTCGAGCACCTCGTTCACGCGCTGCGCGGCCACGTCGGCGCGCGGCAGCATGATGGAGATCATGCCGATCATGAGGAAGCCCATGATGATGACCATGGAGTACGTGATGAACGCGATCATGTCGCCGGTCTGGATGGTGCCGTTGTCGATGTAGGAGCCGCCCACCCACACGATGAGCACGCTCACGCCGTTCATGACGAGCATCATGAGCGGCATCATGAACGTCATGACGCGGTTCGTGAACAGCTGCGTCTTCATGAGGTCGGTGCTGGCCGCGTCGAAGCGCTTCTCCTCGTAGGGCTGGCGGTCGAACGCGCGGATGACAGGCAGGCCCGTGAGTATCTCGCGCGACACGAGGTTCACCCTGTCGATGAGCTTCTGCATCATCTTGAACTTGGGCATGGCCACCTTCATGAGCACCATGATCAGGATGAAGATGACCACCACGGCGACCACGATGATCCAGCTCATGGACAGGTTCGTGCGCGACACCATGATGATGCCGCCGATGGCGAGGATGGGCGCGTACAGCACCATGCGCAGCAGCATGACGGTGACCATCTGTATCTGCTGGATGTCGTTCGTGCCGCGCGTGATGAGCGAGGCGGCCGAGAAGCTCTGCACCTCGGCGTCGGAGAACGACACCACCTGGCGGAACAGCTTGGCGCGCAGCGTGGCGCCCACCTTCGCGGCCGTGCGCGAGGCAATGAAGCCCACGAGGACCGCGGCCACCATGCCGAGCGCGGCCAGGCCGAGCATCATGAAGCCGACGCGCAGGAGGTAGCCCATCTGCAGGTCGGACAGGTTGTAGCCGAGCGACTCGTACTCGGCCTTCGCCGCCTCGATGGCCTGCTGGTCGACGATGGAATCGCCCATGTCGCCCATGTGCTGCTTGGCCTCGTCGAGCATGTCGAGGATCTTCTGCTTGTCGATGGCGCCGGCCTGGTAGGCCTGCATCACCTGGTCGAGGTCGAGATCGGGGATCTGGCTGGAGTAGTGGATAGCCACGAGCGGCATGGCCACCATGCGGTCGAGCTCCTCCTGCTCCTTCTTGCCCTGATCGTTCAGCTTGTACGTGCCGTCGTCCGTCTCGGTGTAGGCGTCGCGGAACGTCTGCTCGTCGTCGGCGGGCAGCATCATGGCGATCTCGTCGTGGGTCTTCGCCGTCATCTCGTCGGTGGAGGCGTGCTCCACGCCCGACTGCTGGATGCCCACGTCGACGATGTCGGACGTGTAGTTCGGCAGCGCCAGGTCGGTGAACGCCTGCACGACGAGCAGGCACAGTATGAGAACCACCGCGATCTTGCAGTTCTTCAGGTAGCGGATTATGCGCACGGAGCGTCATCTCCTTCGGCATGGCTCTTGCATGCATCTTCGGGGTCCTGGTCGTGGAACTCGACCACTTTGCGCATGATGCGGACGAGGTGCTGCATGTCCTCGACGCCCACGTACTTCATGACCGCGTCCATGTGCTCGTCGCGCAGGCGCTTGCCCTCGGCGGCGAACCGCTCGCCCTCCTCGGTGAGGCTCACCGACACGGCGCGGTAGTCGTCGCTCGAGCGATGGCGCTCGATGAGGCCCTTCTCCTCGAGCGTCTTGAACGTCTGGGACAGCGCGCTGGGCGTCGTGTGCGTCATCTCGGCGACGCGGCCCGGCCTGATATCCTCGCATGTGCGCCCGAGCCCGCTGATAGCCATCATCGTGCGCGCCTCGGACGGCGTCACGCCCTCAGGCGTGGGCGGCGTGAACCGTTCGCGTCGCGAGCGCTGCATGAGCTCGTACAGCTCGCGTCTCGTCTCAATGAACGAGTCTGTCATCGCACCTTCCTTGCTCTCGATTCCTGCCGTATACAATTTAGTCGCTAAACTTTATCACTACGGTGAAATTTCACACCGAAATGTTTCCTTCATCACAGAACCTGCACGCAGGGCCGAAGGAGCCGCACTCGCGTCGGAGGGCGGATAACGGTTTCGCCTTGCCTATGTGCGGAAAAATCGGGGTTTTGGCAATCTCTCCCCCGCTTTCCGGTCGCCAAAGATCGTCGCAGGCCGGAAACGACCGAAGAAACCCCAGGTCGCGCGTTTTCCCACAGGATGACGCGATGCTCCCGATTGCCAAAAACCCGATTTTTCCGCACAGCGAGCTCGTCACGAGCGCGCGATGAACCGATCGCGGGAGAAACGGGCGCGCCCTTCCGAACTTTTTCAAATTGGGGGCTTGCGTCGAGCGCTGACTACCGGTAATATATTCCGCGCTGCAAAGCACGGGGTGTTAGCTCAGTTGGTTAGAGCGCCGGCCTGTCACGTCGGAGGTCGCGAGTTCGAGTCTCGTACATCCCGCCATTCTGAATGCTAAGAACCCGCTTCGGCGGGTTCTTTTCGTATCGGCGAAATTCGTCATAATAATGATTGCGCAGCGAAGATTCTTCCGGTAGAATAACCTTCGCTGCAAAGCACGGGGTGTTAGCTCAGTTGGTTAGAGCGCCGGCCTGTCACGTCGGAGGTCGCGAGTTCGAGTCTCGTACATCCCGCCATTCTGAATGCAGAAAGCCCGCCGATCGGCGGGCTTTTTTGTCGCTCGCGATGCGCGCGGGATGCGCGGCCCTCCCCTCAGCGGGCCGCGCGCTGCTCCGTGCGCATGACCGACAGCACGTGCAGCGGCGCCGCGTCTTCGGGCGCGGCCGCGTTGGCGGCGTCGCAGCACGCGCGCAGCAGCACGTCGGGGCGCAGCGAGCCCGTCAGCTTCGACTCCAGCGAGAACGTGACCACGGCCCCGGACACCTCCGGCTCCCCCACGAGGAACTCGTCCACGCGCAGCACCTTCTCCTTCTTCTTGCGCACCACCCTCACCTCGTCGGGCACCGGGAAGCTCGCGGGAGGGCGCGACAGCAGCGCGCGGTAGGTGGCGATGGGGTACGCGGCCGAGGCGGCCGGCGCGTGCGGCTCGATGTAGTCGCAGGCCTTCACCATGAGATCGGGCACGCTGGCGTCCTGCAGCGCCCGGAGCGCCTCGTCGGCCGGAACGTAGCGCGTCATCTGCAGGTCGAACAGCTCGTGCGTGCCGCCCACGCCGACGGGCAGCGCCGCGCCGAACGCGATCTTCATGTGGGGCGAGAAGCCCTGGCTCACCGCGAACGGCAGGCCGGCGCGGCGCACCGCGCGCTCGAGGGCGCGCGCCACCTCGAGATGCGACAGCAGCGCCAGGCGGCCCTGCTTGCAGAACGTCACGCGCAGGCGGAACAGGTTCGGATCAGGCATGGGAAACCTCCTGGGAGTCTGCGGGATTCACGGCGGGATCCTTCGACTCCGCGCCTACGGCGCTCCGCTCAGGATGACAACAGGGGGGCTCGATGGCGTTCGACCCCGAGGCCACGCGGGGCTGAGCCAGCTCGTTGTCCACCCCGAGCGTCGGGCACGCGCCGCATGCCGAGCACTTCTCGAACGTGCAGTCGGGCGTCGTGCGACCCTCGTCGGCCAAGCGGCGCTCGCGTGCGAGCCAGCGCGCCGACACGCCGGTGGATATATGCTCCCACGGCATGACGCGGGTCGTGGGATAGGCGGTCTGGGCAATGGCGGCCGGGTCGAGCCCCAGCTCGTCGGCGGCTTCGCGCCAAGCCGACTCGCTGAAGCACTCGGTCCACGCGTCGAACCGCGCGCCGCGGCGCCAGGCGGCCTCGACCCACGCGGCCCCTTCGCGGCCGGCGCGGCTCATCACGGCCTCGACGAAGCTCGTGGCCGGGTCGTGCCAGTGCACGTCCACGGCGCGGTACTTCACGGAGTTGCGCAAAAGCTGCACGCGGCGCAGCGCCTCCTCCGGCGGTATCTGCCCGTCCCACTGGAACGGCGTCTGGGCCTTCGGCACGAACAGCGCGCACGAGATGCTGAGCGCGAGGCCCCCGCGCTGCTCGGGCGGCGTGGCCGCCTTCATGCGATCGTAGGCGCGCTGCGCGAGGCTCGCGATGCCCTTGATGTCGTCGTCGGTCTCGGTGGGCAGTCCGATCATGAAGTACAGCTTGCAGCGCCGCCAGCCGGCCGCGAACGCGGCGTCGAGCGCGCCGAACAGGTCGTCCTCGGTCACGTTCTTGTTAATGACGTCGCGCAGGCGCTGCGTGCCCGCCTCGGGCGCGAACGTGAGGCCGCCCTTCTTGCGGCCCGCCACAAGCTCGGCCATGTCCACGCCGAACGAGTCGAGGCGCTGCGAGGGCACCGATATGCGCACGCCCTTGCCGTCGCAAGCGCGGTTGATGCGCGTGAGTATCTCGGCGATCTGCGAGTGGTCGGTGGACGACAGCGACGTGAGGCTCACCTCGTCGTAGCCCGTCTCGGCCAGCCCCTGCACCACCGACTCCACCACGTTGTCGGCCGAGCGCTCGCGCACGGGGCGGTACATCATGCCGGCCTGGCAGAAGCGGCAGCCGCGGGCGCACCCGCGCAGGATCTCGACGTTCAGGCGGTCGTGCACCACCTCGGTGAACGGCACGATGCACGGCTCCCAGCCGGGACTCTCCGCGAACCCCTCGAACAGGCTCTTCTCGATGCGCAGGGGCAGCCCCTCCTCCACCGGCTCGATCCACGAGCCCGCTTCCTGGGCCTCCTCCTCGGCGCGCCAGCGGTACAGCGACGGCACGTACCAGCCCGGCTCCGCAGACAGCGCGCGCAGGATGTCGGCGCGCGCGGCACCCTCGGCGCGCAGCCGGCGGATGACGGACAGGCCGCGCGGCAGGGCCTCCTCGCCCTCGCCGATGTTGAACGCGTCGAAGAACGGCGCGTAGGGCTCGGGGTTGTAGGCGCACGGGCCGCCGCCCACCACGAGCGGGTCGTCCTCGGCGCGCTCGGAGGCGTGCAGCGGGATGCCCGCCAAATCGAGCGTCTCCAGCACGTTCGTGGCGGCCAGCTCGTGCGGCAGCGTGATGCCCACGGCGTCGAACTCGGCAAGCGGCGCGCAGCTCTCGATGCTGAACAGCGGGATGCCCTCGGCGCGCAGCGTGTCGCACATCGCGGGCGCGGGGAGGAACGCGCGTTCGGCCGCCATGTGCTCGGCCGCGTTCACCACGTTCACGAGGATGCGCAGCGCCTGGTTCGCCTGCCCCAGCTCGTAGGTGTCGGGGTACACCATGCAGAAGCGGAAGTCCGCCTCGGGCTTGTAGACGCAGCCGAACTCGTGGTTGAGGTAGCGCGCAGGGCGCTCTGCGGCGGCGAGCAGCGGCTCGAGGCGCGGCCAGAGATCCGTCATCGGATTCGTTTCCCTTCTTCGGTTTGCCTGATGGTACGAGGGGCTCAGCGCGCTTTGCCGGCGGCGAAGCGGTTGAGGGCGGCATCGCGCACGCCGCCGGCCGCCTGGGCCGCGCGTCCGGCGCGGTCGCGCACGGCTCCCACGGCCTTCGCGCCGGTGGCCTGCGCCGTCTGCGCCGCGCGCTTCGCGGCGGCCTGCACCACCTTGTCGCGCGCGCCAGCGACCGCGTCGGTGAGCTTGCCCAGCGTGGGGCCGTCCTCGTAGTACTCGATGGCCGCGCGCCCCATGGCGACGGTGCCGGTGTAGCCGATGGCGGCCTTCACGGCCCAGCCGAGCGCGGGCACGAACGTCACGAGCTGGCGCGCCACCGCGCGGCACGCGAACGCGCCGCCCACGAGGGCCGCAAGCTCCTTCACGCGCTCCATGTTGAGCTCTTCGCCGTACGAGGCGGCTATCATGAGCAGCATCTTCGCCTGGTTGAGCGTCATGACGGGCATGTCGGCGCCCGGGATGATGACGAGCAGGCCCACGCCCGCGTTCTGCAGCGCCGTGGAGTTCACGGCCTCGAGCGACAGGGGCTTGCGCACGAAGGGGAACGCCAGCGCGAACGCGAGGCGCTTGTCGTTGCACGCCGCGATGACCCAGCCGCCCATGCGCTCGTTGAGCGAGCCGACGGCGGCGGCGTCGAGCGCGTACGGCTCGTTCGGCGAGCCGGCCCCGACGGCCTGGACGGCTTCGGCCCCGTTCACGGCGGCGTCGGGCGCCGGCAGCGGAGCCGGCTCGACCTTGGGGGCCTTGGGGGCGATGAGGTCGCCGTGCGGGATGGGCGCGCCCTGCGCCTTCGCGATGTCGGCCACGAGCGAGGGCAGCGTGGTGACCACCATCACGGGGACGCCCGCCGCGCGCACCTGCGCCGCGTACTCCCCCACCTGCTCGTTCAGGCCCGCCACGATGACCGCCATGTCGTCGCCCGAGAAGGGCGCGAACGGGCGGCCGTCGAGGTACATGAGCGACACGCGGGCATGCGGCGACGCGCTGGCGAACGCCTGGCGCACGTACGCCTGCACGTCGCCCGGCGCGCTGTCGTCGAGATACACGCTCACCGACAGCGACGTGCGACGCGCTTCGTCGATGTTGGTGGCTTCGTCGATAACCGCTTTGATGTCAACGGGTAGCTGCATAACCGCCCCTTTTCCTCGTGCTTAGCGCTGCTTCTGGATGTTATGGGTCCACACGGAGCCGATCATGCCGAGCATGATGAAGTTCATCACCATTCCCGTCGCTCCGTAGCTGACGAACGGCAGGGGGATGCCCGTGATGGGCATGAGCCCGCAATCCATGCCGATGTTTTCAAGAATCTGGAACAACCACATGCCGACGACGCCCATGACGATGACCATGCCGAACAGGTCGCTCGAAGCGCCGGCGATACGGAAGCATATCAAAACGAGGGCCGTGTACAGCGCCAGCAGCACCATTACACCGAAAAACCCCAGTTCCTCGGCCAGCACGCAGAAGATGAAATCGGTGGCCGGCTCGGGCAGGATGCCCAGGGCATGCTGCGTTCCCTGGAACAGGCCCTTGCCGAACAGGCCGCCCGAGCCGATGGCGATCTGGGCTTGCTTGAGGTTGTAGCTCTCTCCCGTGGGGTCGATGTCGGGATCGAGGAACACGAGCAGGCGGTTGCGCTGGTACTGCTTGAGCAGCTTGTACTCGCCGGTTGAGTTGTAGATGACCTGGTCGATGAGGAACACGGCCACGATGGCCACGATGAACAGCCCGAGCGTGATCAGCAGGTACTTCGGCCGCGCGCCGCCCACCACCAAGGCGACCGCCCCGATGAACAGGTACACGAGGCCCGTGCCCAGGTCGGGCTGCGTCATGATGCAGGCGAACGGCACGAGCATCATGCCGAGCGCCTTGGCGTACTCGCGCGGGTCGTCGAGCCTGCCGCCGTAACGCGCCATGATGCTGGCGTCCAACAGGATGACGGTGATCTTGGCGAACTCGCCGGGCTGAACCTGTATGCCCAACTTGATCCAGTTCTTCGCGCCCATGCCCGCATCGGTTCCCAGCCCCGGTATGTGCGGCGAGAGGATGAGCACGATGCTGACGACGAGGAAGATCGTGGTGAAGTCCGAGAGCCGGCGGTAGTCGAAGCGCCAGACCAGCACCATGAACACGACGCCGAGGGCGACGCCCGTCAGCTGGTTCGTGAACGAGTAGTCGGGATCGTTGGCTATCGCCGACATCAGGATGACGAGGCCGTACGACACCAGCAACGCGATCACGAGGATGAACGGGAGGTTGAGCCAGGGGAACCGGCGCGTGCGCGTGGCCTGCGCCACGACCTTGTCGGGCGCCTTCACGGAGTTGATCTGCGGTAGCTGCGGCATAACGCCTCCTTTCCTCGTCTCGTCTAGTCGGTACGGCCGCCGGACGTCGCGGCGCCCGCGCCTTCAAGCACCTTGCCGGTGGAGCCGGCGATCACGCCCATGCCGGCGGCCGGGTCCTCCTCGGCAGCGGCATCGCTCGCGAGCGCCGCCGCCAGCACCTTCGCGCCGAGCGGGGCGGCCACGGACGAACCGCCACCGCCGTGCTCGACCACGCAGGTCACCACGTACCGGGGATCGTCCACCGGCGCGTAGCAGGCGAACCAGGCGGTGTCGGCCATGTCGGTGTACTCGGCGGTACCCGTCTTGCACGCCACGGTTGCAGGGTCGATGCCCTGCTCGTTGAGCAGCTTCGACACGTCGGCGTTGTCGGTGGCCACGCCGTTGAGGGCATCGCGCATGAAGGCAAGATCCGCTTCGGGCACATCCAACTCCCCCGCCGTCTCGATCTTATGGGTGGCGGCCACGTCGCCGCTCGCGTTGCGCACCTCCTTGAGCAGGTGCGGCTTCAACAGCTTGCCGGTGGCGATGGCGCCGTAGGCCACGGCCACCTGCAGGGGCGTGACGAGGACGTAGCCCTGGCCGATGATCATGTTCGTCATGTCACCGCCCTTCCACGCTGCTTCCTCGGGGGTGTCGCGGAAACGCTCCGCCTTCCACTCAGGTGTGGGGATGATGCCCACCGATTCGCCGCCCAGGTCGATGCCGGTGTACTGGTCGAAGTGGAACTTCGCGAGGTAGTCCTGGAGGGCGGTATGGCTGACCTTGCCGTCCTGCGCCGCCTCAAAGAAGTCATGGGCGATCTGATAGAACACGACGTCGCACGACTGCACGATGCCGCCGCGCAGGTCAAGCGTGCCGTGGCCCGAGTGGTTCCAGCACATCTGCTCCTGGCCCGTGCCCCAGCCGTCCCACGAACCGCCGCACGTCCACGTGCGCTTCATGTCGGCGAAGCCGTTCGCCAGCGCCGCGAGGCCCGTGAACGTCTTGTACGTCGACGCGGCGGGATAGCTGCCCGAGATCGCACGGTTAAACAGCGGCTTCTGAGCTTCATCGGAATTGTATACAGCGTACACGTCTTCAGAAATCTTGCCCGTGAACTCGGCAGGATCGAACAGGGGATAGTTCGCCATGGCCACGATCCCGCCGTCGCGCAGGTCCATGACCACCACCGAGCCCGCCACGCCGCTGCCCGTGCCGATCGTCCCGTCCTCAGGCGCGATGAGCGCCGCCAGCTCACGATCGGCTACGTACTGCACCGGCCCCTTGAGGGCCAGGTACACGTCGGAGCCCTTCGTGGGCTGCGTCTCGCTCACCACGCGCACCACCTCGCCATCGGCGTTGGCGACCACTTTGCGCTTGCCGTGCTCGCCCGCCAGCAGACGGTCGTACTGCAGCTCGATGCCCGACGCGCCCATGTCGTCGCCCAACTCCACGTCGCGGCCCTCGCCGACGGACTTCATCCCGTCCTCGGTGACGGAGCCCGTGTACCCCACCACGTGCGCGGCGAGCGCGCCGTAGGGGTAATCGCGCACGTAGCGCTCCTCCGTCTTGATGCCGGGGAACGCGTCGGAATGCTCGGTGATGAAGGCGATGTCGCGCAGCCGCACGTCGCTCGCCACGACGCGCTGGCTCTGGGCGCCGCCCGTCGCGTCCTGGATGCGCTGGCGCACCACGTTGTACGGCACACCGAGCACCGCGGACAGGCGCTGCACCACGTCGCGATCGCTGGCCGCCTCCACGTCGGCCAGCACGGTGAGCGACACGCGGTTCTTCACGAGCGGCAGCCCGTTGGCGTCGCAGATGTAGCCGCGCGGCGCGGGCGTGGACACGGTGGCGTACTGGTTGTCGTCGGCCTTGCTGCGGTAGGCGTCCGACGACAGCACCTGCATGGTCCACAGCTTCGCCGTCAGCGTCCCGAAGATGCCGGCGGCCAGCACGCCCATGGCCACGAATCGCGATTTGAGGTTGTCGGCCGGGTTGGACGTCGGACGCTGCGCCGAGCCGGTGCGCACCTGCGTCGACCCGCCAACGTGGCCGCCCGCGTTGCCGAGGCTCGACTTCACGCCCACCGAGCTGATGGAGCGGACGTCCTTCTTCACGCTGACGTTCGGCGACTTCGTGTTGTTGCGCAGGGCGAACACGACGGCGATGACGATGATTGCCACGACGAGCGTGACGACGGCGGCGATGATGGCGGCGATCATGGCAAGCGCCCCCTACCGCAGCCGAGGCGTGCGCGGTCCGCGGTCCTGGGCGCCGTCGGCAAGCAGGCGCGCGATGATCGGATACAGCACGAGGCCGATGACGCAGTCGTACAGCGTGCACGGCAGGGCGCGGTACAAGAACGCGTCCCCGGGGCTCACCGACAGCCCGAGGCCGATGAGCAGGGCGCCGTACAGCATCTCGGTAGCGAACGTCGCGATGACGAAGATGGTCAGCGGCATGAACAGCGTGTCGTTGTCGAGCACCGAGAACGCGCGCGACGCGATGAACGACACGATGACGAACAGGAAGGCGTAGCCGCCCACGGGCCCCGATCCCAGCAGGTCGCAGACGAGGCCCAGCACGAACGGCAGCACCGGGCCGGCGTCGAGCGGCCGCACGATGGCCACCACGAGCACGTACGCCAGCAGGATGTTCGGCTGCGCCGAGAACAGCGCGATGTTGGGGGCCACGACGATCTGCAGCAGCAGCGCGACCACCGCGCCGACGGCGATGACGATGCTCTCACGCGTCAGGTTCACGATGCATCGCCTCCTTCGTTGCCGTCGTTGCCGTCGTTGCCGTCGGTATCGTCGTCGGCGCCCACGCCGAACACGACGAGCACCTCTTCGAGGGCGCCCGTCGTGTCGTTCGGCGACACGACCACGCGCCGCGTGGACTCGCCCTGGCGGGTGTCCACCTTCACCACGGTGCCGATGATGAGGCCGGGCGCGTAGCTGCCGCCCAGCCCGGACGTGACCACCACGTCGCCGGGGTTCACCACGGCGTCGGCGTCGAGGTTCTCGAGGTACAGCAGCCCCTCGAGCGACCCGCGCACCACGCCCTCCGCGCGGCTCGATTCCACGCGCGCCGCGGCACCGGAGTCGGGGTCGGTGAGCAGGCGCACCTTGGCGGTGTGCTCGGCCGCGCTGTACACCTGGCCGATCACGCCGGAAGTGCCCATCACCGTCAAGCCGGTCTCCACCCCGTCGGCGGTTCCCTTGTCGATGGTGACGGTCTGGCTCCACGCCTCGTCGGGGTTGCCCACCACGCGCGCGCCCACGCCGTCGATCTCGTACAGGTCCTTGAGGTCCAGCAGCTGCTGGAGGCGCTGGGCCTCCTGCTTGTACTCGTCGGCCTGGCTCAGCAGCTCGCGCAGCTCGGCGTTGCTCTCGCGCAGGCCCGACAGCGTGCTCTCGTCGGCCGTGAGGTTGCCGAAGCTTTCGCCGGCGCTGTTCACGCCCGAGTTCGCGGCCGCGCCGACGAACTTCAGGGGCGCGACGGCTCCCGACACGCCGCTCTGGATCGCATGCAGCGGGCCGTCCTGGCCCTCGCGCGAGTACAGCGTGACCAGCGCGAGCGACGCGACGAGGAATGCGACGAGCAGAACCCGGCGCAGGAACACCGAGCTTCTCTGTTGGAAATTAAGCGCCATAGACGAGTCGGTTCAGCCTTATTTCGAGCGCATGAGCGTCTGCTTGAGCGCCGTCGGCGTCTCGAGCACCTTGAGGCAGCCCATGACCACGTTCGTGAGCGCCGTCTCGCTCGTCCATACGGGAATCTCCAGCTTGTCGGTGAGGTAGCGGTCGAGGCCGGACAGCAGGCCGCCGCCGCCCGTCAGCAGGATGCCGTTCTGGATGATGTCGGAGGCGAGGTCGGGGTTCGTCTTCTTGAACGTCTCCTTGATGTGCACGACCATCTCCTCGCAGGGGGCCTGCAAGGCGGCGCGCACATCCTCGGATTGGATGGTCACTTCCTTCGGCTGCTCGGTGATCACGTCCTGGCCCGAGATGATCATGTCGCGCTCGCGACCGTCCTCGAACGGCAGGATGGAGCCGATCTTGATCTTGATGATCTCGGCCGTGCGCTCGCCGATCTTGATGCCCAGAAGGTCGCGCAGGTGCATGGCGATGGCCTCGTCCATGCGGTTGCCGGCCAGGCGCAGCGACGACGAGGTGACGATGCCGCCGAGCGAGATGACGGCCACTTCCGTGGTGCCGCCGCCGATGTCCACCACCATGGAGCCCGTGGGCTCGGTGACGGGCAGGTCGGCACCCATGGCCGCGGCCATGGGCTCCTCGATGAGGTAGGCCTGGCGCGCGCCGGCCTGGACGGCGGCCTCGAACACCGCGCGCTTCTCCACCGAGGTGGCGCCGCACGGGATGCAGATGACGATGCGGGGCTTGGCCTGCCAGGGGTACTTGCGCGGCGCGGCCTTGCCGATGAACGCCGAGATCATGGCCTCCGTCACGTCGTAGTCGGCGACCACGCCGTCATGCAGCGGGTGCTCGGCGGAGAACGCCTCCGGCGTGTGGTTGATCATGTTCTTGGCTTCGTGGCCCACCGCGAGCACGCGATGGGTGGCCTTCTCGATGGCGACGACCGAGGGCTCGTTCACAACGATACCCTCGCCAGGGATGGCGACCAATGTATTAGCAGTTCCGAGGTCGATGGCCATGTCCGTGGACATCTGGCCGGTCAAACCCGAAAACATATCTAAGAAGGACATACAGGAAACCCCTTGAATCTCGATTCCAGGTGAAACCGAATTTTAGCACAGGCGTTGACCCGATGATGAAAATCCACGAGGGGCACACCCGCCCCGGCAGACGGAACGCGGAGGAGCCGCGGGCGAGCCTGCTCGCTACCAATCCACGACCGACCAGTCGAAAGACGAGAAGCGCGCGTTGGGTTCGGCGCGTTGGTATTCGATGCAGAAGATGACTATGCGGCGCAGGTCATCGTCCTTGAGATAGTACAGCGAAAACGGCGTATCGGGAACGGCGATGCAGCGACACGGAAACGGAGGGCGCGCAGCAGGATAATCGGGATCGTAGGCACGACCGAGATCGGGAGCGGATTCCAGCAGCGTACGGTACGAGAACAGCTTCTCCGCAACACGTTCGCTCCATACCTCGGCTACGATGAAGTCGATGGCGCTTCGGGTGTAGACCGTCGTCCAACCCTCCCCCATTAGCCTACGACCAGCCCTTCGCGCGCCTGATCTCCTCTTCCGCCTGGTCGGCATCGACGATGCGTCCTTGCTGGACGTCGTCGTACCCCTTCATCAGGCTGTCGTACACACGCATCTCGTTCGCATAGGCGCTCGCGCGAAACGACATGGCCCGGTCGAACGCCCCGGCGTCCATGACCACGATCGACGCGGTTCCATTGCGCGTGAGGTATATGGGCCGTTGCGTCTGCTCGAGCTCGTCGATGATCGACGACTGGTTGCGGTTGAAATCCGAAAGCGGTTTGACGATAGGCATGGCAACTCCTTCCTTTCGGAACCACTCTATCATGTAGTTCGTAGTATACAGCATATATACTACGAATTTACAGCATATGGTTACCGAGCGCCAACGCGCAAAAAAGGCGCCGGTTCCAAACCGGCGCCTTCACTTGGGCTATCTTTAGTGCACGCTGCAGCTGAGGCAGGGGTCGTAGGCGCGGACGAGCTTCTCGATCTCGAGGCGGACGACGTCCTCCGCCGCCCCGTCGGCGACGAGCGTCTCGGCCAGAAGGCGCATGTCGGCCTCGAGGTTCGCCACGTTCTGGGCCGTGGGCGTGAGGATGGACGCGTGCGTCACGCGGCCCTCGCCGTCCAGCGTGAGGTCGTGGAACAGCGCGCCGCGCGGCGCCTCGGTGAAGCCCACGGCGCGGCCGGCTTTCACCTCGAAGGGCACGGGCTCGCTCGAGCTGGCGATGGCGCCGGGCTCGGCCAGCATGCGGCAGAGGTTGGCGCAGCGGTCGAGCGCGTCCACGATCTCCACGGCCTGGGCCACGTTGTTCATGAACGGGTTGGCCTCGGGCGGGCGCAGGCCCGCCTTCGCCGCGGCCACCTTGGCGTTCTGGCCGAGGTTCTGCCACGAGGCGTTGATGCGGGCCAGCGCGCCCGTGAAGTACGGGTCGCCGGTCTCGCGCACGCGGGCGAGCAGCGCGGCCGAATGCGGCACGGCGTACTCCTCGACGCGCTCCTGCACCTCGTTCGCGTCGAACTCGATGCCCGCGTTCAGGAAGAACGCCGTGTCGGAGCACTCCACCGGGTAGTAGTCGTCCTCCACCATGGCCAGCATGTCGCCCACCGTGGCGATGGCCGGCACCGTGAAGCCGCGGAACAGGTCCACCGCTTCCAGGGCGAAGTCCATCGCGGCGTCCATCTTAGCCGCCAGCTCGAGGTACTCCGCCGGCTCGATCTCGTGCGTGAAGCCGCCCACCACGGCGGTGATGGGATGGATGCTGCGGCCGCCCACCTTCGTGCACAGCTCGTTGCCGAGCGCCTTGAGGCCGAGCGCCTGCTCGAACAGCTCGGGGTCGGTCTGGGCCAGCGGGAACACGCTGGGCATGCCGAGGAAGTCGGGGGCGGCGAACACGAACAGGTGCGACGCGTGGTTCTGCAGGTAGGAGCCGTACACCAGAAGCTCGCGCAGGGCGCGCGTGCGGTCGGTCACCTCCACGCCGAAGACGCGCTCGATGGCCTTGAGGTCGGTCACCACGTGGCTCGACGAGCAGATGCCGCAGATGCGCGAGGCGATGTAGGGCACCTCCTCGAAGCGGCGGCCGCGCACCATGCTCTCGAACAGGCGCGCGGGCTCGACGACGTTCATCTCGACCGTCTTCACCGCCCCGTCCTCGATGACCACGTGCACGTTGCCGTGGCCCTCGATGCGGGCGATATGGTCGACGTGTATAGCGGTTTTCGTCATGGGTTCCGTCCTCACTCGCTGCCCGCAAGGGCGGGGTTCGTCTGGTTGAACATCTCGAGCGCCCGGTCGAAGTCGGCCACCGACACGCCGTAGCGCACCACCGCGTCGCGGGCCGAGTCGAGGTTCGCGTCGGGCGACAGCCCGCGGCAGCCGTTGCACGGCCGTCCCAGGTTCACGCACTTCGCGCCGCATCCGGCCGTGGTCACGAGGCCCAGGCACAGCTGCCCCTTGCCGAAGAAGCAGCTCGTCTCGTTGCGCTTGCAGTCGCCGCACATCGTGCGCGAGGTGGAGGCCTTGTTCGAGCCGTACAGCGCGCGCTGCAGCACGTCGATGAAGTCGAAGGAGTCGATGGGGCACGCGCGCACCTCGTAGTCCACGTCGATGACGGCGCCCACCGCGCGCGGCGCCACCATGTCGCCGCAGGCCGAGGGCACGCGCTCGTACACCTGGCCCGGGCGCTCGAGGAACCCGTCGGCGGCCATGCCGGGGATGCCCGCCGTCGTGGCGCACGCGCCCACGGCGATGATGGCCGCGGCCTTCGCGCGCAGGCTGCGCACCGTGGCCTCGGCTTCCTCGGTGGTGACGGCGCCCTCGATGATGGCCACGTCGAAGTCCTCGGGCATGGGATCGCTCGAGGCCAGCTGCCAATAGCGCAGGTCGATCTGCCCGAGCACGTCCAACAGGTGCGCCTCGGCGTTCGTCACCTGCAGCTGGCAGCCGAAGCAGCTGGCCAGGCCCACGACCACCACGCGGGGCGTGGTCGGCTCGTCCTGGCAGGCTATGCAGTTTCCGCTCATGTCGCTCCGCTCCATCCTACATCGACCCCTGGATGTTCTTGGCTTCCCAGTAGTTGAATACGGGCCCGTCGATGCACACGTACTGGTGCCCGATCTGGCAATGGCCGCACTTGCCCATGCCGCATTTCATGTGGCGCTCGAAGCTCACGTAGATGTGGTCGTAGCTGATGCCCTTCTTGCGCATCTCGTCGATGGCGAACCGGTACATGATCGGCGGCCCGCACAGCGCCCCGAACGTGTTGGACGCGTCGATCTCCAAATGCTCGAACGGCTTGGTGACCAGGCCCACTTCCCCGTCCCACGTGTCGTCGGGATGGTCGACCGTCAGGTACAGGTCGAAGTCCTTGCGGTGGCGCCACATCTCGAACTGGCTGCGGAACATCACCTCGGAGGGGTTCTTCGACCCGTAGATGATGGTGACCTTGCCGAACTCGGAGCGCTCGTCGTGGATGTTGTTGATGAGCGAGCGCAGCGGCGCGATGCCGAGGCCGCCGGCCACGAGCAGGATGTCGTGGCCCTTCATGTCCTCGAACGGGAATCCGCGGCCGAAGGGGCCGCGAAGGCCCACGATGTCGCCGCACTGCATCTTGTGCAGCACCTCGGTGAAGCGCCCGGTGCGGCGCACGCACAGCTCGATGAAGCCGCGCTTGGACGGCGAGCTGGAGATGGAGATGGGCGCCTCGCCCACGCCGAAGATGGACACCTCGACGAACTGGCCCGGCTCGTGGGAGAACGCGTCGCGGATGCGCTCGTCGATGAGGCGGAACTCGAACAGCTTCTCCGTCTCGGTGAGGTCGATGATGGACGTGATGCGCGCCGGCCAGGGCCGGTACGGGTTCGCCGCCATCATCTCCGCGCCCGACAGGGGCGCCGCCTCGTCGAAGAACGGCTTGACCTGGACGGTGGACGCCGCGCAGCTACTGGGCATCGTCGGCCCCCTTCCTCTCGAAGAACTCGAGCACCTCGATGGGGTTGATGTTCGCCTTGCACGCTTTCACGCAGCGCCCGCAGCCCACGCACAGCATGCGGTCGTGGTTCGCGAGGAATCCGTTGAGCTTGTGGTACATGCGGTGTCGCACGCGGTTGCGCCCGTCGTCGCGGAAGTTGTGGCCGCCGGCCACCTGCGCGAACTGCGGTGCGGTGCACGCGTCCCACACGCGCTCGCGCCGCCCGGCGTCGCCGGAGGGGTCGAGCGTGTCCTGGATGTCGAAGCAGAAGCACGTGGGGCACACCGCCGAGCATGCCGTGCACGACAGGCAGCGGCCGCCCAGCTCCTCCCAGAACGGGTCCTTGTGGAACGCGTCCATGAGCATGGCCACGTCTTGGATGTCGGGGATGTCGCCGTTGAAGGCCTCCTGGCGCCGGCGCGTGGCGTGGCGGAACTCGATGCGGTCCTCGTCGGTGGCGACGCGCGGGTTGCACGCGGCCTCGAGGATGTTCGCCGCCTCGACGCTCGAGATGCTGACGAGGTACTTGTCGCCGATATCCTGCAGGAACAGGTCGTAGCCGAAGCGCGCCTCGTCGGCGCCCCACAGATGGCAGAAGCACGTCTCGGTCGGCGTGCAGCTCAAGCCCACGATGAGCGTGGCGTTGCGGCGGGCGACGTAGTAGGGATCGGGATAGCGCCCGTCCTTGAACACGAGGTCGAGGCGGTTCACCGCGTTGATGTCGCAGGCATGCGCGCCGAAGATGACGCGCGGCGTGATCTCGGAGGCGAAGTCCGTCACGCTGTTCGTGCGCGCGTCGAAGGACATGAGCGTCTCCTCGGGCGGCAGGAAGTACTTCTTGGGCGATGCCATGGTGGTGGGATAGCCGAGCTCGATGTCGTCGGGCGATTGGACGGCCTCGAACGCGTAACCCTGGTCGCGCTTGACCGGAGCCACCACCTCGTAGGTTTCCATGAACGCCGATACGAGCGCTGGCAACTCGGATGCATCGATGACACGATAGAGCATGCTCACATCCTTTTCTCGTCTAGTGTCCCGCGCCGCCCCACGGCGCGTTCGGCTCCGAAAAACAGAAAACGCGCCGTCGCTCGAGCGGAAGGCTCGTACGCGGCGGCGCGTTCGAAATGCAGCTTACGCGAAGAAGATGCCGATCTCGCGCTCAGCGGATTCCGGGGAATCAGAGCCGTGTATAACATTCTCATCCATAATGAGGCCGAAATCGCCGCGAATCGTGCCGGGGGCAGCTTCCGCCGGATTAGTGGCGCCCATGAGCGAGCGGCACTTCGCCACCGCACCGTCGCCGGACACGACCATCTTCACGACCGGGCCGCTGGTGATGTAGGAGATCAGGCCGTCGTAGAACGGCTTGCCCTCGTGCTCGGCGTAGTTGGCCTTCGCCTGCTCGTCGGTCACCATGCCCAGCTCCATGCGCTCGATCTTGAGGCCCGCGCGCTCGAAGCGGTTGACGATCTCGCCGACGTGGCCGTTGCGCACGCCGTCGGGCTTGATCATCGTGTAAGTCTTCTGCTCTGCCATGTTGTAGTGCCCTTTCTCTCTCTTTCGAGTACGAACGCTCTTGGGGTGACGCAGAAAACGGCCCCGTCGTCCCGCGCGTCGGCACGGGCGGCAGGGCCGCGCGAGTTAGTTCTGGCTCGGGGAGTAGATCTCGGCGTTCGAGACCTTCCACCCGATCATGTTGCGGACGAGGGACACCTTGAACTGTATGTCGCCGCCTTCGGCCGTCTTGGCCGTCACGTACACGGTGGAGTCGCTCATGGACTTGTCCATGCCGTCGATGACGGGACTGTCCACCAGATCGAGGATCTCGGTTATGGACGCGGCGTTGTCCTCGGTCACCTCGCTGGCGAACGCGGACTGCGGGTCGGTGAACAGCTGCTCCACCACCTGGTCCTGCGACGGGTAGCCCCAGCCCTGCGTGTACAGGAACACGACGGCGCCGAAGGCCACGAGCACGAGCAGGACGATGGTGACGAGGATCTTGAGGCCCACGTTGCGGCGCTTGCGATCCTGCTTGGCGAGGCCCTTCGACCACTGCTCGAGCTCTTCGTCGCTGGCGTTGAAGAAATGGTCCTCTGCGCCCGGGGCGCCGTAGGGGTTCGTCTGCGCCTGGGAGTACGGGTCGGCGTAGTAGTACGGGTCCTGGCCGCCCGCGTAGGGGTCCTGGTCGACATACACGGCCGTGCCGTCGGCGGCCACGTCGAGGCCCGACATGTCGGCCACCGGCGCGACCGGGGCCATCACCTGGGTCACCTCGGCCGTTCCCTGGGAAACGGCGGCGATGGCGCGCTGGTAGTCCACGCTGGCCGAGTCGCTGAGGAAGTACGTCTTGTCGGCGATGGACTCGTCGAAGGCGTTGACGGCCTTCTGCATCTGGCCGCTGGCCACGTAGGCCTGCCCGAGGTTCGCGTACAGCTTGTTGCGCGTGTCGGGCTGCATGTCGAACTGCAGCGCGCTCTCGTACGAGGCCACGGCGTCGGCCGGACGGTCGAGCGCCATGAAGCACACGCCGAGGTTGAGCAGCGCCTTCGTGGGATCGGGGTTCGCCTCGTCGAGCGCGGCCTCGCGGAAGGCCACGCCGGCCTCGGCCGACTTGCCCAGCTTCAGCAGCGCGTTGCCCATGCCCGCGTAGGCCTTGTACGAGGCGTCGTACTTGGCGTCGGACACGGCGATCTCGAAGTGCTTGACGGCGTCCTCGTAATCGTGCAGCGAGGCGTAGGCCATGCCGAGGTTGTAGTTCACCGCGCCGCACGCGTCGTAGGCCGCGTCGGCGGTGGCCTGCGTGTAGGCGTGGATGGCCTCGTTCGGGTTCTTGAGCTTGACCAGGCAGTTGCCGATCTGGTGGTAGAGCAGGCCCACCTCGCCGGGGGCGAGGGAGCTGCCCGCATCCTGCAAGCACTGCGTGTACGCCGCAAGGGCGCCTTGGAAGTCCTTGCGCGCGTACGCCGCACGGGCTTGCTGGAATAAGTCGTTGTTCATCTGCTTCCTTCGTATCTTCGCGGAATCGCCTCGGCGGCAAAGCCGCTATTCGGCGGCGTTCTCGATCTCGACGCTCTCGATCACATCGCCCACGCGCAGCTCGCCGATGACGTCCATGCCGTCGATGGTCTGGCCGAACACCGTGTAGCCCGAATCGAGCATGGGCTGGGCGCCCAGGCACAGGTAGAACTGCGAGCCGGCGGAGTTGGGATCCTGCGAGCGCGCCATGGCCAGCGAGCCGTCGAGGTGCTTGTTGTTGGGGTTCGTGGAGAACTCCTCCTTGATGGAGTAGCCCGGGCCGCCCGTGCCGAGGCCCGCGAACGGGTTGCCGGCCTTCTTCACGACCTCGTCGGAGGACAGGTCGCGCGTGTTCGGGCAGCCGCCCTGGATCACGAAGCCGGGGACGTGGCGATGGAACTTCAGGTCGTTGTAGAAGCCTTTGCGCGCCAGCTCGACGAAGTTGCCCACGTGGATGGGGGCGTCCTTGCCCGCCAGCTGCACGCGGATGGTGCCCTTCGACGTGGTGATGACGGCGATCTCGTCGCCGGTGGGCTGGTATTCCGGAGTGTACTGCGCCATAGGTCGGCTCCTTTTCGTTTGTTTGCTATCGTGCGCCCGCGCGAAACGGGGCGAAAGTATCGCATACAAGGGTGAAGTTTAGCAGGTCAAGCCCACCCAACCTGAAAAATCGTAGAACATCCACGGCATGATTCGACGCGAGAGCGCTTTGCGCGCGTCGGGACGTTCGCCGGCCGTCAACCGGCAAAACAAAGATGGTGCCCTTGACAGGATTCGAACCTGCGGCTTTCTGCTCCGGAGGCAGACGCTCTATCCCCTGAGCTACAAGGGCACGGTGGAGGAGATTATACGCTATCATGGGCGAAACGGAAAAACAAAATCAAGATTTGGGCGTATTCAATGGAAGAAATCATAACGATAGACCGGATGGGCTACGGCGCGCAGGCCGTCGGCCGCCTCGACAACGGCAAAACCGTGTTCGTGGAAGGCGGTGCGCCCGGCGACGTGGCCGCCGTCGAGATCGTCGAGGACAAGCCGACGTTCGCCCGCGCGCGCATCGCGCGGCTCGAGGAGGCGTCGCCCCTGCGCGCGAAGCCGCGCTGCGAGGCGGGTGCGACCTGCGGCGGCTGCCCCTGGCAGCACCTGGCCTACGACGCGCAGCTCGACGCGAAGCGCGCCAACGTGGTGGCGGCCCTCGAGCGCACGGCGAAGCTCGACCACGAGCGCGCCGAGGAGCTCGTGCGCGCCTGCCTGCCGAGCAAGCGGCAGTGGGGCTACCGCAACAAGCTGGAGCTGGGCGCTGCGTTCGACGAGCGCGGCACGTTCCAACTGGGGTTCCACCGCGAGGGCACGCACGACATCGCCTCCCCCGGCATCTGCCCGCTGGCCCACGACGCCATCGCGAAGGCGCCCAAGGCGCTGCGCGGCGCGCTGAAGTTCGCGCAGGGGTCGGCCGACCTCGGCATCTTCCGCGTGGGGGTGCGCCACAGCCTGCGCACGGGCGACCTCGAGGTGGCCCTGTGGACGAACCCCGGCTCGTTCCCGCGCGGCCACATCGCGAAAACCGTCAAGAGCGCCGTCAAGGCGTCGAGCATCGTGCGCGTCATGGCCGACCCCGGCAAGGCCCGCAAGATCAAGGGCGTGGAGACGCTCGACGGCAAGGGCTGCTGGGAAGAGCAGCTGGGCAGCGCCCGCTACCTGGCCAGCGCGCCGTCATTCTTCCAGGTGAACACCGCGCAGGCCGAGAAGCTGGTCGCGTGCGTGATCGAGGGGCTGGGAGGGCGCATGGCCGAGGACGGCCCCGAGGGCCTCGACGACCTGCTGATCGCCGACCTGTACGCGGGCGGGGGCACGTTCTCGGTGCCGCTCGCGCAGGCGGGCGCCGAGGTGCTGGCCGTGGAGGCCGCCGGCTCGTCGGTGCGCGACCTGCGGCGCAACGCCGATCTGAACCGCGTGGACGTCGAGGTGATCGGCGGCGACGCGGCGCGCGAGCTGCCCGAGCTGGGCGACCTCGACGCGCTCGTGGTGGACCCGCCGCGCGCGGGGCTGGCCGACGGCGTGGTGGAGAGCATCGCCGCCGCCGAGCCGACGCGCGTGGCCTACGTCAGCTGCGACCCGGCCACCTGGGCCCGTGACGTCGCGCGCTTCGAAGCCTGCGGCTACCGCCTGGAGAGCGTGCAGCCCGTCGACCTGTTCCCGCAAACCTACCATGTCGAAGTGGTCAGCATTTTCGCGCGCCTCGAGCGGCGCGCACGAAAGGAGCGCCCATGATCCTGTCCGACGCCACCATCGAATGCCTCATCGCCGAGGGCGGCCTCGCCATCGAGCCGCTCGAGCCGGGGCAGATCCAGCCGGCCAGCGTGGACATCCGCCTGGGAGACACGTTCAGCATCGTCGAGGACACGCCGAGCGGCATCGTCGGGCTCGAGGACGAGATCGCCTACAAGACGATCCGCACCGACCGCTACATCCTGCTGCCGGGCCAGTTTGTGCTGGCCACCACCATGGAGTACGTGCGCCTCGGCGCCGACTTGACGGCCTTCGTGGAAGGGCGCAGCTCGCTCGGGCGCATGGGGCTGTTCGTGCAGAACGCCGGCTGGGTGGACCCCGGCTTCGAGGGCGAGATCACGCTCGAGCTGTTCAACGCGAACCGCTGCGCGCTCGAGCTGCGCACGGGCCGGCGCGTGGGCCAGCTCGTGTTCGCCCAGCTCGACGAGGCGGCGAAGAACCCGTACGACGGCAAGTACCAGGGCCAGCGCGGCGCGACGGGCTCGCGCGTGTTCCTCGATCCGGAGGCGGCGCGCTAACGCGCTGTCGCCCGCGCGCCCCGGACGCCTCCGCGACGCGCGGCCGCCCGGGCTATTCGATGTCCGAGAGGATCTCGCCGGGCTGGTCGCCCGCGTCGAGGAACCTCTTGCGGGTGACGAAGTTCCACACCACGACGATGAACGTGGCGCCGATCTTCACGAGCAGGTAGTGCGCGCCCAGCAGCTCGACGCCCGCCCACATGCAGCCGTTGTTGATCAGAAGGCCGATCACCGACAGCACGACGAAGATGACGAACTCGCGCCGGCGGCTCATGCCCTCCTTGTGGGTGAACACGTAGCGCATGGACGCCACGTAGTTGAACACGACCGAGGCCGTGAACGAGATGGTGGCGCTCACGAGGTAGTTCACGCCGAACGCCTCGGTGAGCAGGGCCAGAAGGCCGTAGTCGATGACGAATGCGATGACGCCCACCACGCCGAACTTCATGATCTGAGCAATGAGCTTCTTCACCGCGCGTCCTTTCGCCCTACGCTCCCCCGCCCCGGGGCCGCTCCCTCAAAAACCCGTCTATTGTGGCATATACGAGGCGGATATCAAGGGGTTTGCTCAGATGGCCATCCATTCCGCTCATGCGGCTGCGCTCCTCGTCCTCGACGAACGCGTTGGCCGTCATGGCGATGATGGGCACCGTGCGCGCGTCGTCGCGGTCGAGCGCGCGGATGACGCGCGTCGCCTCGTAGCCGTCCATCTCGGGCATCTGGATGTCCATGAGGATGAGGTCGACGGATCCCGGGCGCGACCGCTCGAACACGCGCACGGCCTCGGCGCCCGTGGACACCGCCACCACCTCGGCCCCGGTCATGACGAGCACCTCGGTGGCGATCTCGCGGTTGAGCTCGTTGTCCTCGGCGATGACGATCTGCTTGCCGGAGAAGTCGTAGGCGTCGTCCGCGTCCGCCTGCAACGGGCGGCTCAGGCCGAACGCCCCGTCGCGGCCCGCGGGCCCCTCGCCTGCGGCGGCGCGGCCGAAGGGGATGTCCACCGTGAACGTCGACCCCTTCCCCACCTCGCTTGCGAGCGCGATGGAGCCGCCCATCATCTCGGCGAACCGCTTCGTGATGGCGAGGCCGAGGCCCGTGCCGCCCCGCATGCGGGAGGCGTCGTCGCCCTGCTCGAACGACGAGAAGATCCGCTCGCGGTTCTCCGGCTCGATGCCGCATCCCGTGTCCGTCACCGAGAAGCGCAGCCAGACGGGGTCGTCGCCGCGCCCGGCGTCGTCGTCCGGTCGCGCGGGCAGCTCCTCGATGCGCAGCGTGACGCTTCCCCCGCACGGCGTGAACTTGAACGCGTTGCCCACGAGGTTGTAGATGATCTGGTTCAGCCGCAGCCCGTCGCCGACGAGCAGCGACGGCAGCGCGCCCGCCTCTTCCGTCTCGTAGCGGATGCCCTGCTCGAGCGCCTGCGTGCCGAACACGGCGTTGAGCGATCCCACGAACGCGGCGAAGTCGAACGTCTCGCGCTTGATGTCGATCTTGCCGCTTTCGATCTTGCTCATGTCGAGGATGTCGTTGATGAGCGCCATGAGGTGCTCGGACGTCACGTCGATCTTCTCGAGGCAGGCGCGCGTCTTCTCCTCGTCGTGCGCGTGCTCCAGCGCGATGGCGGTCATGCCCATGATGCCGTTCATCGGCGTGCGTATCTCGTGGGACATGCGCGAGAGGAACTCGCTTTTCGCCAGGCTGGCGCGCCGCGCTTCCTCCGAGGCGCGCTCGGCGCGGTCCTTCTCGTCGGAAAGGAGGCGCGTGTTGCGTTTGACCAGCCGATAGTAGATCAGGAAGAAGATGACGATGACCGCCACGATCATGGTGGCCATGAGGACGGCGTTCTGCATGAGCACCTTGCTGAGGCCCGCGATGTCCTCGTCCACCACGCCGTAGGGCATCGCGGTGCACAGGTACCAGTCCTGGTTGTCCATCGGCCGGAAGTACAGGTACTCGTGATGGTCTTTGTACCAGAAGGGAAGGAGGAACGAGTCGCCCTCGTCCACGGCCTCGCGGACCTGGTCCATGGTGAAGCCGTCGTCGAGGCGCGCGGTCGCCTCGAGCGCGTCGAACAGGTTGTCGCCGTTGCACAGCCCCTCGGCGTCGCACCCGGCGATGCAGGTGCCGTCGAAGCCGATGACGCTCGACCGCGAGCTGCCCTTGATCAGATCGAGGTTGAGCCTTCCGGAGATGATGTTCACGTCGTAACCGGCAACCACCGCGGTGAAGGTCACGTCTCCGCAGGTGACGGGGTCGAAGGCATCGACGAGCGCGATCGTCCCGTCGTAGAGCATCACGTCGTGCCCGCTGGCGTCGCGATACGACAGCGACAGGTCGCCGCGGGCGGCGTCGTCGTCCGAGGCGGCGGCCACGCCGCGGGCGGTGTAGTAGCGCCCGTCGTTGCCGCGCAGCGCGAGGTAGGCGTACTCCTCGTCGTCGGCCTCCATGCAGGCGAGGAAGTCCCGCACCTCGTCGAGGTCGGCGGGCTGGTAGAGCGAAAGCGAGCTGCCCACGGTGTCGATCTGGCAGAACTTGCCGTCGATGCCGGTGTTGAAGTGGGCGATGACCTGATCGCTGAGCTCCTGCAAGTACACTTCGCTCATCGTCTCCACCGCGGCGGACGTCGCCTCGCGCGACGACACCACCGTGTAGACGAGCGCGATCAGGAGCGTGAGGACGAGCACGACCACGACAAGCGCAATGCGCCGCCGCTCGCGCGAGCGGGTAATCAATTCCATCGGGAGGACGCCCCTCTTCCTATCGTAGCGGGCGCTCCCCATTGTAACAGGAGGTTCAGGGCGCAATATTACCGGTCGAAAACGGCTTCCTTACCGCGTTTCATCTGGAAAACAACGGAGCCGTCTGGCGCTGGCCTGCCGTTTCGAGTAGGATGATTCTCACCTATACAGAACCGAGGAGTGATTCGTGGATCAGAAGAACGATACGCCGCGCGACGCTGCAAGCGCCGGCACCGTCGCCGTGCTCATCCCCTGCTACAACGAGGCCGTCACCATCGGCAAGGTCGTCGACGACTTCAAGCGCGTGCTGCCCGAGGCGACCGTGTACGTCTACGACAACAACTCCTCCGACGGCACCGCGCAGATCGCCCGCGAGCACGGCGCCGAGGTGCGCGCCGAGCGCCGCCAGGGCAAGGGCAACGTGGTGCGCCAGATGCTGCGCGACATCGACGCCGACTACTACGTCATGGTGGACGGCGACGACACCTACCCCGCCGAGTCCGCGCCCGCGCTGCTGGCGCCGCTCATGGCCGACGAGGCCGACATGGCGGTGGGCGACCGCCTGTCCAACGGCACCTACGGCGAGGAGAACGACCGCGCCTTCCACGGCTTCGGCAACGACCTCGTGCGCACGCTCATCAAGTGGATCTACGGCTTCGAGTTCTCCGACGTCATGACCGGCTACCGCGCATTCAACGCCGTGTTCGCCAAGACCATGCCGGTGCTGTCGCCGGGCTTCGAGATCGAGACGGAGCTGTCCATCCACGCCGTGGACAAGCGCTGGCGCATCGCCGAGGTGGCAATCGACTACCGCGACCGCCCCGAGGGCTCGGAGAGCAAGCTCAACACGTTCTCGGACGGCATGAAGGTGCTCGGCATGATCATGTCGCTGTTCAAGGACTACCGCCCGCTGGCGCTGTTCAGCTGGCTCGCGCTTCTGTTCTGCGTGCTGGGCCTCGTGGCCGGCATCCCCGTCATCTGGGAGTTCGCGGCGACCGGCCTCGTGCCGAAGCTGCCCTCGGCGCTGCTGGCCGTGGCGCTGGTGTTCGTGGGCATCCTCGCGTTCGCGAGCGGCCTCATCCTGGACACCGTGGTCAAGGGCACCCGCAAGGAGTACGAGCTGCAGGTGACGCAGGCCTACGAGCGCTACGGGAGGAACGGCCGGGCGTGATCGTGCAAACGAGGGGCGGGATCGCTGTATGGATGCCCGCTACGCACTCCCCGATCCGCACCCCTCTCACGGCCCGTATCCTAGCAAACAAGCGGGAAAATATGCAGTCGTGATTTATGACTTTCTTCCTGAGAGAATTAAAGGTTCGGAACGTTTTACCTGATAGGGGTGTCGTAATGTAGCTTTCCGGTTACATGATAGCACAGCGGGATCGACGAGGGGCTCGCCCGGGCCAAACGCATATGCGCGCAGGCTCTGCGTGCGACGGCCAATCGGCGCTACCTGATGCAAAATCGGGTTTCCGACAGCGTTTCCCTGCACCGGCTGCCATTCGGAACGTTCCGGCGTTGCACGAGCCGGCGCACAGCCGCGCGCAGCGCACAGGGGCGATGCCCCCCCCCCCCGTTCGAGCTACCCCTCCCGCGCTTGCAGGATGCGGGCGGCCAGCTCGTCGCGGTCGGCGGCGGCGAAGCGGTACCGCACCGTCTGCACATCGCCGCCCTCGGCATGCTCGACGCGCGCGAAGCGCAGCTCGACCTCCGCGCACCCCTGCGACAGCAGCGCGTAGGCGTAGCATTGCGCCTGCAGGAGGTGCTTGTCCCTCAGCGCATCCGGCAGCTCGTCGTCGCTGCCGCCGGTCTTGTAGTCCACGACGAGGGCGCGGGCGCCGCCGAGTTCCGGGCCGTCGGTGCACAGCAGGTCGATCTCGCCTTCCATGAGCGCATCGGCCAGGCGCACGGCGAACGGCACCTCCGCGCGGCACAGCCGCCAGGAGCGCGCGTCGGCGCACGTCGCGCTGGCGAACCAGCGCGCGCATGCGTCGGCCAGGCGCGCGCGCTGATCGGCCGTGAGGCCGTAGGCCGCCGCGAGCGCGGCGAGGCGCTCCGGGCCCGGCTCGCGCCCCGTCTCGACGGCCAGCTGCGCCGCCCGGTGGAAGGCGCTGCCGAGATCCGTCGCCTTGTCGGCATCCGCCGCGCGGGGCGCGTCGTCGTCCGGCGCGAGCGTCGGGTTCGGGGCGATGGACGAGTACGAGAATGCGCCCGCGCGCGCGGCGCTCCACGCGAAGCGGGCCGGCGCGGGCGCGTCGTCCACGACGGGCACGAAGAACCGGGCGGGTTCCGCGGCGGCGGCGCCCTGGTCGGCCGGCTCTTCCGGCGCCTGCACGAGGATGCGCTCGAAGCGCGCCGGCGCGGTGCCGCCGTACGCGAGCTCGGAGTCGCCCTCGGGGAAGTCGCCCGAACCGCACAGCGCGCTGCGGATGTCGTCCACGAGCGGCGCGTAGGTCGGGGGCTTGCCCGCGGCGGGGGCCTTCGCGTCCATCGCCACGACGAGCGCCTCGCTCGCGCGCGTGAGGCCCACGTAGAGCTTGCGGCGCGCCTCGGCCAGCTCCTCGTCGGCGGCGCGCCGGGCGAGCTGGGCGCGGTAGGCCGCCTGCGTGCACGACGGCGCGCCGGGCGCGCAGCCGGAGACGTCCGCGCCCTCGACGTAGCGCCGCGCCGCGAGCGCGCCGGCGTCGTCCGCATCGTCGCCGGCGGAAGCCGACACGCCCGAACGCTTCGCCAGCTGCGGGAACGCTTCGAGCGACCCCGCGGGAGCGAGCGAGGCACGCGCGACGGGGCCGCACGTCTCCACGAGCAGCTTGCCGCTGCCGACGCGCGCGTCGGCGAAGTCGGCCAGCGCCACGATGGGGAACTCGAGGCCCTTCGAGGCGTGGATGGTCATGATCTTCACCACGTCGCCGCCGGCCCCCGACAGCGCGCCGGGAGCCTCCTTCAGCCCCACGGCCAGCTCGTCGGCCAGGGCGCGCGCCGTCGAGGCCAGGCCCAGATGGCGCTCGGACTCGAGGTTCTCGATGAGCCGGATGGCCTTCAGCACGTTCGCGGCGCACGCCGTGCCGACCGCGCCCGCCTCCTCGAGCCGCGCCATCCATCCCGAGCGCACCACGGCGTCGCGCACCACGTCGGCCACCGGCCGCGTGCGCGCCTCGGCGCTCGCGCGGTCGAGCAGCCGCACGGCGTGGGCGAGCCGCGGCGGCAGGTCGCCGGCCTGCGCCGCGAGCCAAGCGAAGCCGCGGTCGAGGTCGCGGCGGCGCACGCACCCGGTCTCGGGATCCTCCTCGGTGGAAAGCGCGAGGAAGTCGTCGGCCGAGAGCCGCACCATGTCGCTGGTCAGCACCTCGAACAGCGCGGCGGTGTTCGCCGGGTTCGCGAGCGCCTCCACGAACCGCGCCACCACGCGCACCTCGGGCGCCGACGCGAACAGCGACCCGCCCGTCACCACGCACTCGAAGCCCTCGGCGCGCAGCGCCTCGGCGTACACGCCCGCACGGCTCATCTTCCCCAGCAGCACCACCATGTCGCCGGGCGCGTGGCCGTCCTCGCGCAGCGCGGCGAAGCGCCGGGCGATGGCCTCGGCCCCGGCGCGCTTCACGTCGGCCGTGCGCACCCCGGTGCCGCGGCCCGCGGGCTGCAGCGACAGCACGAGGTCGATGCGCGGCGCGCGGCCCCGGTAGCGCGATGCGCGGCGCTCGTTCGGGGCGAGCGACATGAACGCGTCGCCGAACACCGTGGGCTGCTCGAACACGCGGTCGACGAACGACAGCACGTCGCCGTGGCTGCGGAAGTTCTTCGTGAGCTCGACGTAGAGCGCGCCCACCTCGTCGGCGCGCATCGCGCGCTTGTGCGCCTCGTACACGTTCACGTCGGCGCCGCGGAAGCGGTAGATGGACTGCTGCGCGTCGCCCACCGTGCACAGATGCGCGCACCTCGGTCCGGCCAGGCGCGCGATCATGTCGATCTGCAGCTGGCTCGTGTCCTGGAACTCGTCCACCATCACGAGTTTGAAGCGGTCCTCGTAGCGGGCGGCGATGTCGGGATGGCGCTCGAACGCGTCGAGCGTCCGCACGAGCAGGTCGTCGTTGTCGAGCTTGCACGCCGCGCGCTTCGCGCCCTCGTAGCGGGCGGTCACCTCGCGGGCGAGCCTCGCCAGCTCGGCAGACAGCGGGTACGCCAGCGCGAGGGCGATGCCCTGGGCCACGCGCGCGTGCACGGCCTGGTACGCCTTGACCTCCGCTTTCACGGCCGCGCCGCCGAAGGTGCACGGCAGGTAGGCGCAGCCGTCGACCACGGCCGCCAGCGCGCGCGCGTCGTCCGCCGCGGACGCGTCGGCCAGAAACGCGCCGAGCGCCTCCACCGCGTCGGCCGCCTGGGCCCGCGCCCGCTCGGCCGACGCGCTCTTCCCCGCCTGCTCGAGCGCGGGCAGCACCCCCTCGTACGCCAGCAGCAGCTCGCGCGCGAGCGCCGACGCCTGCGCCGGCGGCGGTCCGAAGTCCAGCGCGTCGAGGCCGCCGCGCAGGCCCACCGCCTTGTCGAGCAGGGCCTGCAGCATGGAAGCCACCGACGGCGCGAGCGGCATCGCCGAGCGCGCCGGGTACTCGTCGAACAGCGCGGCGTACGAGCCGCGCGCGATGATGTCGTTGTCCTCGCCGAGCGCGCCGTCGATGGCGTCGGCGATGAGGTCGGCGCGCTCGGCGTCGCCCATGATGCCGAAAGCCGGGTCGATCCCCAGGTCGAGCGCATGGGCGCGCAAGATGCGGGCGCACATGCCGTGGATGGTGGAAATCCAGGCGCCGTCGACGCGCAGCGCCTCCTCGGCCAGGCCCTCGGCGCGCAGCGTGCGCTTGACGCGCGCCTTGATCTCGGCCGCGGCCTTCTCGGTGAACGTGATGGCCAGCACCTCGTCGATGCTCGACACCGCCGGCCCGCTCTCGGGCAGCAGCGCGTAGGCGATGCGCTGCGTGAGCGTGAACGTCTTGCCCGAGCCGGCGCCGGCCGACACGAGCAGCGGGCCGCGCACGTGCTCGATGCTCTGGCGCTGGCCGGGCGTGCAGGTGGCGAGGTTCATAGCGCGCGCCTCCTCTCGCAGGCGAGCACGGGGCAGTAGCCGCAGGGGTCGGTCCCGCGCGGGTCGGGGCCGATGCAGCCGCCGGCCAGCGTGCGCACGGCCTCGCCGATGCGCTCCTCCACCGCGTCCACGAGCTCGCCGAACGACGAGACGCCCAGCGCCTCGCCCGCCGGCCCCGGCACGCCGCAGCGCTCGACGTCGATGCCCGGCACGTCCCGCTCGCCGAGGACCGCGCGGTCGAGCGCGCCGGCCACTCGACGGTCGCGCCCGTACGACACGTACAGCGCGCCCACGACGTCGAGTCCGAGCACCTTGCGCGCCACCTGGGCGTACATGAGCGTCTGCACCTTGTGAGGCAGCAGCGCGCCGGCCGCCTGCGCGGCGGGCGACGCCGAATCCAGCGCGTAATCGCCGCTGAGCGAGCCCTTGTAGTCTATGACCACCGCCTGGCCGGCCCCGTTCACGTCGATGCGGTCCACGCTGCCGCGCAGCAGGCAGCCCGCGTACGGGAACGGCTCGCTCGAGCCGAAGTCGAACTCGAAGCGCGTCGGCTCGAAGCCCGGCAGCAGCAGCGCCTCGCGATCGAGGAACGCGACGAGCTTCTTCTTCAGGTCGTTCGTCTCGGCCTGCTCGAACGCGGTGCGCGGGATGAGCGGGTTGGCGGAGCGCTTGAGCCTGCGCTGCGACTCCAGATGGCGGTCGAACGTCTCGCTCAGCAGCGCGCGGGCCTCGGGCAACGCGGCGGCCTCCACCTTCGCGCAGCCGGCGGCGCGGAAGCGCTCGTAGAAGCTGCGCAGCACGTTGTGGGAGAAGCTCCCCATCTCGAGCGGGCCGAACCCGGCGTCCGGCTCCGACAGGCGCAGGCGGCGCAGGGCGAACCACTTGTAGGGGCATTCGAGGTAGCTCTCCAGCGCCGACGGCGACAGCGCCAGCGGCGCGTCGGCGCCGAGCAGCCCCTCGCGCGGCGAACGCGGCAGCACGATGCGCGGGCGCTGCGCGGGCGACACCGCGCCCGCGGCGGGGAGCTCCCACGACAGCGTGGGAAGGACGCCGCCCGCGCGTCCCCACACGCCGGCGCACGCGAGCGCGAGGTTGTCGTGCAGGGCGTCCTCCCCCGCCTGCGCCGCGAACGGCGCGAGCGCGGCGGGAAGCCCCGTCGCGCGGTCGTCGCCGTCGCCGTCGTCGCCCGCCGCGCGGTAGCAGTCGAGCAGCTCCTCGTACATCACCGCCGGGTACGCCTCGTCGGCGTCCACCGTGTTCAGCACGCGCTCGCACACCACCGCGTCGCGCGCCGTCGAGAGCGCGCGGAAGAACCGGCGGCGCGCGTCGGCCAGCGCGTCCGCGGGCCGGTCGAGGCCGAGCTTCCCCATCAGCAGCGTGCCCCCGTCCTCGACGGCGCGCACCGGGTAGGCGCTCGCCGAGAGGTCGCACAGCACGAGCGTGCAGCACGAGCACGAGGGGCGCTCGGCCGCGTCCGCCAACGACATGAACAGCGCCTCGGGCTCCGCGTCCCCGTCGACACCCGCGCGGGCGCCGGCGGAGACCGGCGTGCGCTCCAGCAGCGCCGTCGCCTCGGCGAACGCCGTGCCCGTGCGGGCGCACGAAGCCGCGAAGGCGCGGGCGCGCGATGCCGCCGCCAGCTGCTCGGCGCGAAAGGCCGGATCGAGGTCGACGCGGGCGCGCAGGCGCCCCTCGAGGCTCGCAAGCGCCCCGTCCACGTCGCCGGCCGCGAGCGCCGCGAGAACCTCGGCTGCCGCCTCGCTCTCGCGGGAGAGGTCGGCGACGATGCGCTCGCGCTCCACCGTGCGGTCGCCGCGCCACGCGGCGTCCAGCTCGCAGGCCGTGCGCCGCCCGATGCCCGAGAAGGGGCCGAACGCGAAGTCCGACGCCTGCGCGATGCGCCACGCGCCGTGCATGAACGAGTGGAGGGCCAGGAAGGAGCGGCCAAACGCGGTGTCGGCGAACGGGCGGGCCGCCTCCGCCGCCGACGTCACGCCCCGCTCGCAGAGCGCGTCCGCCACCTCGTCGAACAGCGCGCGCGCATCGCGCGCCGCAACCGCCACGGGCAGCGCGGCGCGCCCCTCGGCGGCCGCGCGCGAGCGCTCGTCGAGCACCGCCTGCGCCACCGCGCCCGCCACGAGCGCCGGCGCGGCGTAGCGCCCCGCCGGCAGCAGGAAGCGCACGCGCCCCGTCGGCTCCAACGGCGCGGCAGCCGCCGGCTTGAACAGCCGCGCCAGCAGCCCTTGCAGCTCGGGCGCGCGCTCCGCCGACGCGGACGGCGCGCGGCAGCCGTCGTCGAGGCGCACGACGTCCGCCCGCTGCGCGAGCGCGGCGATCATGCGGTCGTCGGCGTAGCCCAGCTCGTCGAACCCGGCCAGCACGAGCGGTTCCGCGGCGCCCGCCGCCGCAAACGCCGCGGGCAGCCAGGCCGCCGCCTGCGACGACTCGCACAGGCCGCCCTCGGCCAGCAGCTCCGCGTAGCGCCCGAGCACCGCGAGCGCGTCGCGCTCGGCCGGGCTGAGCCCGGCAACCGCGGCGCCCGGCGCCTCCAGCAGGTACGGCAGCGCCTCGCGCGCCAGGCGCGCGAGCACGTCGACGGTGCCCGGGGTGGCGTCGAGGGCCGTGCGGTCGGCCTCCAGGCAGGCGCGGCGCACCAGCAGCGCGCGCTCGGACGACGCGACGATGCGGCGGCCGTCGCCGAACAGGTCCCAGCGATCCCGCACCCACGACGCGGGCGTCTCCACCCGCACGCCGAGCGCGCAGGGGCTTTCCGCGAAGGCGCGGCGCGCTCGCGACGCCGCAGCAGGGCTCGGCACCAGCAGCACGGGAACGCGCCCCGCGGCGCGCTGGGCGCCCAGATGGTCGCGGGCCGCTTCGAGCACGGCGTCCGCATGGTCGAGTATGTAGCGATGGAGGGGCATGGCGCCTATTGTACTCGCACACCGCACAAACGTGCGCTACAATGGCCGCCATGCAGAAGAACACCTTGAAATACTCGGCCGTCGTCTTTCTCGGCGGCGCCAGCTACGGCGTGATGGCCGCCACGGTGAAGAGCGCCTTCGCCGAAGGGTTCGCCTGGGCGCAAACGGCCGCCAGCCAGGCGTTTTTCGGCGCGCTGCTGTTCGCCGTCGCGCTCGTCGTCCTCGCCGCGTTCGGCAAGCGGCCCGTGCCGCTGGCCCCCAAGCGCGTCCTCGCCCTGCTCGGCCTCGGCCTCACCACGTGCACCACCTGCGTGCTGTACAACTTCGCGCTCACGATGCTGCCCGTGTCGGTGGCCATCACGCTGCTGTTCCAATTCACCTGGATCGGCATCGTCTTCCAGGTGATCGCCACCCGGCGCAGGCCGCACGGCGCCGAGATCGGCGCGGCCGTCATCATCCTCGGCGGAACGCTGCTGGCAAGCGGCCTGTTCTCGTCCACGGTGGGCTACCTCGACCCGCTCGGCATCGCCTGCGCGCTGCTGTCGGCCGTCAGCTGCGCCACGTTCATGTTCCTCTCCTCCCGCATCGGAGTCGACCTGCCGCCCATCGAGCGCGGCCTCGTCGTGTGCCTCGGCGCGTGCATCCTCGGGTTCGCCGTGTGCCCCGACTACTTCGCCAGCGGCGCGCTGCAGGCCGGCATCTGGAAGTACGGGCTGATCCTGGGCGTGTTCGGCCTGTTCGTGCCCGTGGTGCTGTTCGGCATCGGCACGCCGCACCTGTCGGCGGGCCTGTCCACCATCATGGCCTCCTCGGAGCTGCCGTGCGGCATCGCCGTTTCGGTGCTCATCCTGTCCGAGCCCGTGGACGCGTTCCAGGTGGCCGGCATCGTCGTCATCATGCTGGGCGTGGTCGTGTCCCAGCTTCCCAACCTCGTGCCGCCGCGCGCATCGCGCTCAGAAGCCGAAGGACGCTAGCCCGACCGAGAAGAGATCCTGCAGCACGGCCTCGACCTCGCCGCTGCGCTCCTTCAGGTAGACGGCGCAGATGGGCACCGTCACCGAGTCCTGCGGGACGAACGGGCGCACGGCCGTCATCGCGTGCGACTTCTCCATGGCCGGGATGCCCGTCGTGAAGATGACGCCGCCGGCCCTGAAATGCCGGTTGACGTCCGCCAGGTCCATCTCCACGAAGGTGAGGTCCGTCCCCATCGCGCGGTACCGCGACACGATGCTGTCGTTCGACTCGTCGAACCAGTTGGGAGCGGCCACCGGATACGGGACGAGCTCGGCCAGCGAGACGGCCTCCTTGGAGGCCAGCGGATGCTCCTTGCCCATGAACACCGCCGAGGGAACGGTGCCCACCGGGCGGCATTCCACGTCGGGGTGCGCGAACGCGCCCACGGTGATCAGCACGTCGAACTCGAAGGACTTCAGCCCGGCGAGGCCCGCCGCGCCCGTGGCCAGCGCCATGGTGGTCTCGATGCCCGTCTGCGCCTGCACGAGCGCGGCCGTGTTCTCGCGCACCACGTCGTTGTCCGAGAACGGCGGCGTGTTCAACGCGAGGCGCAGGCGGTCGATTCCCCCGTCGGCCCGCCGGTAGCGGGCGGCGAACGTCTCGAGCTCCGAGAACTGGGCCAGCACCGGCACGGCCTGCTCGTACATCGTCTTCGCGAACGTGGTGGGCTGCATGCCCTGGTTGTTGCGCACGAACAGATCGCATCGCACCTCGGACTCGAGGTCGGCCATGCTCTTCGAGATCGCCTGCACGGTGATGTGCTGGCTCTTCGCGGCAGCGGAAAGGCTGCCATGCTCGACCACTGCGGCGAAGTATTGAATCTGTTTGATATTCAAGGGCTTGACCTTCGGGACCTGTGCGATTGTAATGGAAAAAATCCTACCACTCCGGCAACGAGCAGCCCGAGCAGCCCATCGTGTTCAACTAATTTTTGAATCACACATCGGTCCGGAGCGCGACCGCTCCGTACGACCGGGCGAGAAATCGCCGTCACGCCGGAAAAAAGCACTTGCATTGACGCGCCCGCTTTGTAATAATGTTCAGGCTGCTTTTCCAGCTCGGAATCGCGCAAACCGTCCCCATAGTCTAGAGGTCAGGACGCGGCCCTTTCAAGGCTGAGACACGGGTTCGATTCCCGTTGGGGGCACCATGGATGATACGCGCGCAGGCTCGCCCTGCGCGCGTTTTCGTTTGCCCGCGCTCCCCCGCGCCGCGCAGATGCGGCGATGCGGTGGGCAACGCGCCGGAGCCGTTCGCTTGCAGCCCGTTTGCGGTATGATGGAGCCATGAACACCGACGAGAACACCCCACGCCCGCTCGCAGCGGAAGACGGCCCCGCCCCCCTCGAGCCGGGAAGCGCCGACGAGCCGACCGGCCTCGCGCCCGTCGATCCCGAAGCCGAACGCGAGCTCGAGCTCGAAGCCGAGGCCGATCCCGAGCCCGTCAAGCCCACCGTCATCGTGATGCACGCGTCGGTCGGCTCCGGCCACCGCAGCGCCGCCTACGCCGTCGCGCAGGCGTTCGAGCTCATGCGCGACGCGCGGGCCGAGGACGCGGACGCAACCGCGGACGGAAGCGACGCGCAGCCCCCCGTCCCCGCCGACCTCGACGTCGAGGTGATCGACGTGCTGGACTACGGCCGCATCGTGTTCGACGGCAACAACGCCGCCTCGCTGTTCACCGGCGCCACGCGTCCCATCTACGACCTCACCTGGCGCTTCACGCTCACCGGGCGCCTGTTGTGGGGAGGCGGCTCCGCCTGGTCGCACCTCATGTACTCCAAGTTCACCGACTACGTGCGCGAGAGGAAGCCCCTCGCTATCGTGTGCACGCACATCACCGCCGCCAACGTGGCCGTGGCGGCGCGCATGCTGACCGGGCAGCACTACCCCATCGTGTGCGTCCCCACCGACTACGAGACCGAGGGCCTCTGGCCGCACCGCTCCGCCGACCTGTTCTGCGTCGCGAACGAGTCGATGGCCGAGACGCTGCGCCCGCGCAAGGTGCCCGAGGAGAGCATCCTCATCACCGGCATCCCCACGCGCGACGACTTCCGCCGCACCTACGACCGCGTCTCCACCCGCGAGCAGCTCGAGCTGCCGCAGGACCGCCGCGTCGTGCTGGCGCTGGCCGGAGCCTACCTGCCGCGCCCCTACGTGCACTTCCGCACCGCGCTCGACAAGCTGCTGCCCTACCTGCACGGCTTCGACGACACGCTGCACTTCGTGTTCGTGGCCGGAAGCGACGCCGATTACGCGCGCCACCTGCGCCAGGAGTGCGCCGATCTGGGGCTGACCAACGCCACCGTGCTCGACTACGTGGACGACATGGCGGCGCTCATGGCGGCCAGCGACCTCGTGATCTGCAAGTCGGGCGGGCTCACGGTCACCGAGTGCCTGTGCGCCCAGGTGCCCATGATCCTGTTGGGCAAGGCCTACGGCCAGGAGAAGGTGAACGTGCAGATGCTCACCTCGCTCGGCGCCGCCATGCACGTGACCACCGCGCGCGAGCTGCTCGACACGCTGCGCCACGTGGCGAGGAACCCCGAAAGCGCCCACGCCATGCTGATCAACGGCAGCTTCCTGCGCCATCCCGACGCGGCCGAGGACATCGCGAAGGCCACGCTGCGCCTGATCGCCGAGCCGAAGAACCCCGACGACCCCCGCTATCGCAAGCACTTCCTGCAGTTCTACTGGGGAAAGAAGCCCGCCCACATCCGCTAGGGACGCGTCGACGCGGGCCGGGCCTAGAAGTCGATCAGGTCGCGCACGCTCACGTCAAGAGCTTTCGCGATCCGGCACAGCACGTCGATGGTGGCGTTCTTGTCACCTTTTTCCAGGGCTGAGATGTACTGCTTGGTGTTGTTGCCGATCATGGCGGCCAACTGACCCTGCGTCAGGCCCTGCCCCTCGCGCAGCGTGCGGACCCTGCTGCCGAGCATCTGTCTCTGTGTCATTCCCATTGGACAAGCTTAAGGTTCCCCGGTATCATATAGTCATCCTATGGGATGACTTTTGCCGCGCAGTGGGGATACCGGCACCAGCCGGAAACAAGAAAGGCGGCAACGGTCGAGACATCGAAGGAGGAGCAGTGAGAAGAGTACTAGCAGGCTTGGTCGTCGTTTCGCTTGCGGCGGGAACACTCTGCCTCGGGTGCGCGAGCAGCCAAAACGCCGGGGGTTCCGCCCCTGCGAGCCAAAAGGAGCTGGCAGCCGCCTGGCCGCTCAGCAATGAGAGCCACGTCGCCAACAACATGAAGTGCGGCGCCTGCCACGACGAAGAGGACCCGACACAGGGGGCGGCCGCGGTCACCGCCGACACATGTCTTTCGTGCCACGGAAGCTACGAGAGGGTGGCCGAGCGGACGGCCGCCATCGGCGAGGACGTCAACCCTCACGACAATTTCCACTACGACATGCAGCTCGATTGCACCACCTGCCACAAGAGCCACGGCGAGTCCGTCAACCTCTGCTTGAGCTGCCACGACGCCGACCTCTGGATGAACGACATCCCGTAGCCGCACGAGCGTATCGAGCATGCCGACACACTAGGAAGGATTCGCATGGACAGGAAATGCTTTCTGAAAACCAGCCTGGTCGCCGCAGCCGCCACCGTCGCGTCGGTTGCCGGTGCGGGCCGGGCTTTCGCCTCGCCCGCGCAGCAGGCCGGCGAAACCGAGGGCTTCGACGAAATCGTCGACGTCGTGGTCGTGGGAAGCGGCCTCGCAGGCACGGTTGCCGCAGTAGCCGCCGCGGAAACCGGCAGCACGACCCTACTGCTGGAGAAGATGGACCAGCTCGGCGGAACCTCACGCGTGAGCGGGCTGAACTTCGCCTGCGCCGGAAGCGACGAGCAGGCCGCCGAAGGCATCGAGGACGACCCGGAATCGCTCTACCAGGATATGAGGAAGGTGGCCGAAGACTACGGCGACCCCGAGCTCGCCCGCACGGTCGCTTCGAAGTCGGCGGAATTCTACCGATTCCTCACCGAGCGCGGCGTCGTCTTCAAGCAGTTCAAGAACGGCGGCGGTCACAGCGTCAAGCGCATACTGTGGGCGGGAGGCGGACGTTTCCTCCTCGATCCCCTCTGCGCCCATGCCGAGAAGAACCTCGCTGACGCCCTCGAGACGAGAACGCGCTGCAAGGTGGACGACCTCATCATGCGCGACGGCAGGGTCGTCGGCGTGTCGGTTCGGGAGCAGTACTCGTTTCGCTACGACGATCCGGAAACGGACGATGCCGAGAACGCGAGCGGACAAGCGCGTCGCATCGGGGCGCGGAAAGGCGTGGTCTTCGCGACAGGCGGCTACGCGCGCGACAAAGAGCTGCTGCGCGCCGAAAGCGCCATCCTCGCCCAAGCCGACTCCATGACCAACCCCGGCGCGACCTCGGGGACGCTGAAGATGCTGACGTCCCACGGCGCGCAGGCGGTGAACCTTTCCCTATTCCGCCTCTCCTACCCCATCCCCACCGAGGACGTGTGCTGGGGCATGCTCGTGAACCCCGACGGCGAACGCTTCGTCAACGAGCTGGGAAGCCGAAACGACCTCGGCGTCATCATCTTGAAGGAGATGCTGGACCACGACGGAAAGCCTCCGCTGCTCGTATACGACTCCGTGGGCGTCGAGCTGTTCCGCGACAAGCAGCGCCTCGAGATGTCCCTCGCCGGGAGGAACTTCAAGAACGGCAGCATGTACGCGTTCGACACCGTCGAGGAGGTCGCCGAGCATTTCGGCTACGAGCCCGCGGTGCTCGCTGCGGCAGTCGACCGCTACAACCGGATGTTCGACGGGGGAACGGACGAAGACTTCGGCAAGGACATGGGCGCCTTGAACGGAGCCGCTCTCAAGCAGCCGCCGTTCTACGCCATGAACCTGATCCCGAACAACAACTACACGCCCGGCGGGGTGCGCATCGACACGTCGGCGCGCGTGCTCGACGTGGACGGCAACCCCATCGACGGCCTCTACGCCGCAGGCGAGGCCTCGGGCGGCGTGCACGGAGCGCAGCGGCTCGCCGCCTGTTCGTGCCCCGATTGCGGCGCGTTCGGCATGATCGCCGGCAGAGAAGCGGCGAAGCGGGAGCCCGTAGAGCTGTGAGGCGCGCGAGCGTCCCGCGGCATCGCTGCGGGACGCTCGCCGCATGCGTCGGTATGGTTCCAGGTTTGTGCATTATGCGCTCATCGGCTGAAACGTCGGCTGATGAGCGTATACTGGTTGCTCGGCGCCCGACGACCTTCGTTCGGTGGCGCCTCGATCTTCCGACATGCATGACGCGGCGGATCGACCCCGCACCTGCAATGAGCGGCATGCGTGCCGCACCGACACAGAAAACAGAGACATATGAAGCAATTCAACGAACTCGGCCTGTCCGACCAGGCTTTGCAAGCCGTCGCGCGCCTGGGCTACGAAGCGCCCACGCCCGTCCAGGAGCAGGCCATCCCGCTGGCGCTCGAAGGGCGCGACCTCATCGCCGCCGCCAAGACCGGCACCGGCAAGACCGCGGCCTTCTCGCTGCCCTCGCTCGACCGCCTCGGGCACGCCAAGGGCGGCCAGGGCCCGCTCATGCTCGTGGTCACGCCCACGCGCGAGCTGGCCCAGCAGATCGGCGAGGTGTGCACGGCCATCGCCGCGTCCACGCATCACCGCATCCTCACCGTGGTGGGCGGCCTGTCCTACACCCCGCAGATCAACAAGCTGAAGCACGGCGTGGACATCCTCATCGCCACGCCGGGGCGCCTCGTGGACCTCATGGAGCAGGGCGCCGTGCGCCTCGGCGACGTGGAGGTGCTCGTGCTCGACGAGGCCGACCGCATGCTGGACATGGGCTTCTGGCCGGCCATGAAGAAGATCATCGGCGCCACGCCCTCCTCGCGCCAGACGCTGCTGTTCTCGGCCACCATCGACGCGTCCATCAAGAACAGCGTGGGCAAGCTGCTGCACGACCCGGCGTTCGTCGAGATCGCGCACAAGGGCGAGACGGCCGACACCGTGGACCAGTACGTCGTCCACGTGGCGCAGACGCTCAAGCCGGCGCTGCTCAAGGCGCTGCTGGCCGAGAAGGGCGCCGAGCGCGTCATCGTGTTCGCCCGCACGCGCAGCCGCGCCGACTCCACGTGCCGCCGCCTCAAGCGCGCCGGCTACACCGTGGAGGCCATCCACTCCGACCGCAGCCAGGCGCAGCGCCGCCGCGCGCTCGACAACTTCGCCAACGGCAAGACCGGCGTGCTCGTGGCCACCGACGTGCTGGCGCGCGGCATCGACGTGGAGGAGGTGGACTACGTCGTGAACTTCGACCTGCCCACCCAGCCCGAGGATTACGTGCACCGCATCGGCCGTACGGGCCGCGCGGGCGCCGCGGGCTTCGCCGTGTCGTTCGTCAGCCCCGAGACCGCCGACGCGCTGCGCGACATCGAGAAGCTCATCAAGCGGCCCATCCCCGTCATGGAGGTGGCCTCGTTCGATGCCGAGCAGGCCGCCGAGGAAGCGGCCGGCAAGGCAGCCCGCGCCGACGCGCGCCGCGACCCCGAGATCAAGCAGGCCTCTAAGGAGATGGCCGCGCGCGAGCGCAAGAAGGCCAAGGCCCGGGAGCAGGGCCAGGCCGACGCTCCGGCGGCGGGCAGCAAGCGCCCGCCCGCGAAGAAGAAGCCGTCGGGCGGCCAGGGCGGCCAGCCCAACCGCCCGCAAGGCCCGCAGGGCAAGAAGCCGAACGCCCCGCAGGGCGGCGCGCCGAAGAAGCGCGGCGGCTCCGACCTGCGCCCCGGCCGCGCCCACCGCGCCGCCGTCGCCCAGCAGAGGGGCAAGCGCAGCAGGTAGAACGAAAGAGGGTCGCAGATGCGACCCTCTTTTTGCGTTCGGGGCGGAGGTGGCGCGCATTCCGAATCGGAGCGGGGAACGCGGCACGCGATTTCGCTCGCGGCAAGCGATTTTTTCGTTTTGCGAACGCCGGGGCCGATCAGCTTGCCTTTTGGCAAGCACTCAGAATTTCCGACCTGGGCTTTTGTACGCACACCGCAGCGGAATCCCCGTTTCGGGAAAAGAAAAGCACGCAAAACGAAAAAACTGCTTGGAACAGCCTGTTTTGCGTGCCGAAACCGGCTTCGCATCCCTCGCTTTCGCCTCGAGACGCCCGTCCCCCCTTGGCGCGGCAGGGGCTTCCCGGCCAAGGCGTCTCGCGCCCCACCTGACCGCACGCCGCGCCTGTCGCGAATCGGCGCGGGCGCGAGTTACGAGCCGCACGTCTTCCTCCGCGCCACGGAGAAGAAGTGCGTCCCGCGCCCCACCTAACCGCGCCCCACCTCCGCGCCAAGGAGAAGCGCCTCGACGCTCCCGGGCCGGGGCGGGGTCGTCCGCCTTACCCCAGCGGGTTCTTGTTCTGGTTGGCGGCCACGCGGACGAGGCGGTTGCCCAGCCACAGCAGAAACGCCAGCACCACGACGGCGCTGCCAGCCAGCAACCATTGGCCGCTCAGCACCTCCGCGATCAGCAGGAACACCGCCACAGCGGCGGCGAACAGCAGCACGAGCGTGCCGACGGCTACCAAGATCGTGGCCGCGAGGCGCGCGCGGTCGTCCCCTGCGGGCTCGGGCGCCTGCTCGCCGTTCAAAGGTTCATCGCTCATATCGAAAGCTCCTCCCATCGAAAACGGCCCGACGGGGGTCGCCTTCCCCTAGCATACGCTCTTCGTGGCGACGACGGGCACGCCGGTGCCGCATACGTCCTCGATGAGCACGTCACCGGCCACGACGGGCGCGGAAAGGTCCAGCGCGGCGATGGCGGCCAGCACGTCGCGCATGGCGGCTTTCGGCACGGGTCGCTGCGTCTTCACGCTGACGGGCTCCAGGCAGCCGGACACGCACAGCACGGCCGTCACCATGCGCTCGGGCGCGACGGCCTCCTGCGCCGCGTACTCCGCGCCGCGCTTGCACGTGTAGCCGGAAACGTCGGCAACCTGGCCGTTCTCGTCGAGCGTCACTTCGACGCGGCAGCCCAGCGGGCAGCAGATGCACGTGAAGGCGACGATGTCGGTGGCGAATTGCATCAGTCGGCCCCTCCCCCTGCGATGCCCGCGTCGCTCGCAGGCGCCGCAGCCGCGTCGCGGCCCTCCACGCGCACGCGCACGGCCGAGCAGCCCGCCGCGGCGCCGGCGGGGACGGTGACGAGCACCATCTCGGCGGGCACGGCGATCATCGTCTTCGCGCGCTTGAGCTCGCGCACCCGGCCCGCGGCGTCGATGCCTTCCACGATGAAGCGCGGCTCGTTCACCGTGCGCGTCACGCGCAGCGACAGCATGAGCTTCTCGTCGGATGGCGTGGCGGCGTCGACGGTCTGCGGCACGACGTAGCGCACGCCCTCGCCCGCCATCACGGGGATGCCGGCTCCCGCGTCGCCGAGCGCGACATCGGCGGCGCCGGCCGCGCCCTCCCGCATCGCATGGGCGGCTGCCGCGGAACCCGCGCGCTCGCCCTCCTGCGACGCATGGTCCACCAGATCGTGCACGTGCAGCGCGTTGCCGCACGCGAACACGCCGGGCACGTCGGTCGCCAGGCGGTTGTCCACGCGCGCGCCGCCCGTGACGGGGTCGAGCCCCACCCCGGCCGACTTCGCCACCTCGTTCTCGGGCAGCAGGCCCACCGACAGCAGCAGCGTGTCGCACGCGATGCGCTGCTCCGTACCGGGAATCGCCTGGATCGTCTCGGGATCCACGCGCGACACGTACACCGCGCTCAGGCGGCCCTCCCCTTCCAAGCGGGTCACCGTCGAGCTGAGGTGCAGCGGGATGCCGAAGTCGTCGAGGCACTGCACCACGTTGCGGCGCAGGCCCGACGGATGCGGCATGAGCTCGTGCACGCCGACGACCTCGGCGCCCTGGGACGCCAGGCGGCGCGCCATGATGAGCCCGATGTCGCCCGAGCCGAGGATGACCGCGCGCCGACCGGGCAGGCATCCCTGCAGGTTCATGAAGTTCTGCGCGCTGCCCGCCGAGAACACGCCCGACGGACGGGCGCCCGCCATGTTGAGCGCGCCCAGCCCGCGCTCGCGCGAGCCGGTGGCCAGCACCACGGAGCGCGCACGGTACGCATGCGCGCCGCGCGCGTCCACCGCGTGCACCGTGAGCGGCGCGCCTGCACCGTCTCCCGGAACGCCCGGATCGACGGACGTCACGCTGGCCCCCGCCAGCACGTCCACCGCGCCTTCCGCCGCGAGCGCGTCGATCTCGCGCTGCGCGTACTCCGGCCCCGTCAGCTCCACGCCGAAGCGGTGCAGCCCGAAGCCGTTGTGCACGCACTGCTTGAGGATGCCGCCCAGCTTCTCCTCGCGGTCGAGCAGCAGCACGCGCGCACCCTGCCGCGCAGCGGCCTGGGCTGCGGCGATGCCGGCGGCACCGCCGCCCACCACCGCCACGTCGTACAGCTCGCGCGCGCCCTTCGGCGCCTCGGCGCCGCCGCGCTCGGCGGCCGGCGCGCCCGCGCCCGCCAGCTCCGCGTAGCCGGGGCGCGCCGTCGCCACCACCGGCGAGCCTGCCAGGCGCTTGTCCAGCGCATCGGGTGCCACGCCGGTCTCCCGCGCCACGATGCGCGCGATCTCCGGCGAGCAGAACCCGCCGTGGCAGCGCCCCATCATCGCGCGCGTGCGCCACTTGAGCGCGTCGAGCGACAGCACCGGCAGCGGCCCGTGCAGCGCGGCCACGAGCTCGGCCTCGGTCACCTCGCAGCAGCGGCACACGATATGCCCCCAGCGCGGGTCGGCCTCGATGGCGCGCTCCCGTTCGGCTTCGTCGCGCTCGGCGAACGGCTTGCAGCGCTCGCGTCGGGCCCGGAACGCCTCGTTGGGCTCGGCCCCCAGCTGCTCGGCCACCGCGCGCGCCACGTGCTCGGCCACGGCCGGCGCCGAGGTGAGCCCCGGCGAGTCGAAGCAGGCGATGTTGAAGAACCCGGGCGCGTCGTCCGGCTCGCCGATGACGAAGTCGTCTCCGTCGGCGTTCGAAGCGCGCAGGCCCGCGAAGTTCGCGATCATGCCGCGCGCGCTGACGTCGGGCCAGGTCTTCTTCGCGGAGTCCAGCACGAACCGCAGGCCCTCCGCGCTCGTCGACAGGTCGGTCTTGCTCGCCTGCTCCACCGCGTTCGGCCCCACGAGCAGGTTGCCGTGCACGGTCGGCGTCACGAGCACGCCCTTGCCCGCCGACGACGGAGCCTGGAACACCGTGCGGGAGAACAGCGGGCCGTACTCGGTGTCGTAGAGGCAGTACTCGCCGCGCCGGGCCGCGACGCGCAGGCGGTGCGCGCTCACGGCGTTGTTCAGCTCGTCGGCGAACACGCCGGCGGCGTTCACCACCGCGCGCGCAGCGTAACGCGCGCCCGAGGAGGCGACCAGCAGGTAGCGCGCCGGAGGCGCCGCATCGGCGGCGAGCGCCGCAGCGCGCTCAGGCGCCAGGCGCTCGACGGACACGACGCGCTCGTTGAAGCGGAACGCCGCGCCGTGCAGCGCCGCCTGCTCCGCCGAGAACAGCGCCACCTCGTACGGGTCGCAGATGGCCCCCGTCTCGGCCAGCAAGCCGCCGCGCACGAGCGGGCTCGCCTGCGGCTCAAGCGCCCGCACCGCAGCGGCGTCCAGCTCGCGCACGCCCTCCACGCCGTTCTCGGCCGCGCGCGCCACGAGGCGGCACACGGACGCCAGCTCCTCGTCGGAGAACGCGAGCACGAGCGAGCCGTTGCGCACATAGGAGAATCCCAGGTCGTCAGCCCATTGCGGGAACAGCCTCGACCCTTCCACGTTGAAGCGCGCCTTGAGCGTTCCGGGCAGCGGGTCGTGCCCGGCGTGCACGATGCCGGAGTTCGCGCGGGTCGCGCCGCAGGCCACGTCGTTGCCCGCTTCCAGCACCACGACGGACAGGCGCCAACGCGCCAAGGCGCGCGCTGCCGTCGATCCGGCAACGCCCGCTCCCACGATCGCAACGTCGACGCTCTGAAGAGGTTCGGTATCCATGTCGTTCAGCTTACTATTTATCCCCGTTGAGCGAAAGGGCAGACACGCAATCGATCAAGCACGGTATCGTTATCTCCACGAAGCGACGAAAGGAACCTTATGAGGATAGCGGTGGCAAGCGAGGGGCTGGCGGTCTCGCCCTACTTTGGGCACTGCGCGAGCTTCACCTGCTACAAGATCGAACGGGGCATCATCGTCGAATGCCAGAACATGCCGAACCCCCATCAAAGCCCGGCCCGCATCGCCGCCGTGCTGCGCGAGCTCGACGTGACGGCGGTCATCACCGGCATCATCGAGCGCGACGCCGTGGAGGCGCTGGAAGCGGCCGACATCGAGGTGGTGGCCAACGAGGAGGGAAGCGCCCGCGATGCGGCCGAGGCGTACCTGGCCCACACCCTCATCGGCGCCGACGAATGGCACAACGACGAGGAGACCCTCAACGCCCTCGAAGCGTGAGGAAGCGCATCCCCCCTTTGGCCCGAACGCACGAAGGCCCCGCGCTGCGGGGCCTTCGTCATATCGTCGAGCGGTTTCGCGGACCGTAGGCCGCAAAACGGAAGGCTACAGGGCCTTCTTGGCGACCTCGGTGATGGCGGTGAACGCCGCGGGGTCGTTGATGGCCATGTCGGACAGCACCTTGCGGTCCAGCGTGACGCCGGCCTTCTTGAGGCCGTTCATGAGCACCGAGTAGCTCATGCCGTTGATGCGGGCGGCCGCGTTGATGCGGGTGATCCAGAGGCGACGGATCTCGCGCTTCTTGTTGCGGCGGTCGCGGTACATGTACTGGAGCGAATGCTGCACCTGCTCCTTCGCGGCACGGTAGGAACGGGACTTCGCACCGTAGTAGCCCTTGGCGCGGTTGAGGACGGTACGACGCTTCTTATGGGCGCTGACTGCGCGCTTGACACGAGGCATGTTCTATCACTGTTCCTTTTCGATTAGCGGAGGCCGAGGTTGCGGGCGATGACCTTCTGGTCAGCCGTGGCCACTTCGGTTTCATGGCGGAAGTTGCGCTTGCGCTTAGGGCTCTTCTTCGTCATGATGTGGCTCTTGAAAGCCTTCGAGCGCATGATCTTGCCGGAACCGGTGACGCGGAATCGCTTCGCGGTGCCGCGATGAGTCTTCATCTTAGGCATGGTCGTTCCCTTCTTCTTTCTTCTCGTTCTCTTTCTTTTTCTTCGCCGCAGCTGCCGCAGGCAGCGGGGCGATGAGCATGTGCATGTTGCGGCCTTCCATCTTGGGCTGGTTCTCGATGACCGCTTCGTCCTTCAGGTCGTCGGCCAGACGCTCCAGGATGGTGAGGCCCAGCTCCGGGTGCGCCATTTCGCGGCCGCGGAACATGATGGTGATCTTCACCTTGTTGCCGGCTTCGAGGAAGCGCATGACGTGCTTCTTCTTGGTCGTGTAGTCGCCCACGTCGATCTTCGGCCGGAACTTCATTTCCTTCGTCTCGACCTTGCTCTGGTTCTTGCGGGCCTGCTTGGCCTTGATGGCCTGGTCGTACTTGAACTTGCCGTAATCCATGATGCGGCATACGGGCGGTTCGGCGTTCGGCGCGATCTCCACGAGGTCGAGCCCCTGGTTATCGGCGACGCGCTGAGCCTCCGCCGTGACGTAAATGCCCATCTGTTCGCCATCGAAGCCGATCAGACGGCATTCGCGAACCGTAATCTCTTCGTTGAGCCGAGGCTCCTGAGCAGCTATCGCGCTCACCTCCCAATCCTTCGCGCTTCCGCGCCATAGTAAAAAACCCGTCGCCTTGGGAGCGTACGGGTTTCGCATTCGTTTCGGGCTTTTCAGCCGGTATTCGAGCGACCCATCAGCAGCCAAAGCGCCGAACCAGGTGGAGGGCTTCCCCTCACTTGAATAAACAACTTGCTTATTGTAGCACGAAGCCGGGCGGATGCAAGCGTTTTGCGCAGCTTTTTCGCCCTTCGCGCCCCGAGCCTACCCGCGCTTCCGTGCCGTCAGCAGGAACGAGAGCGGAAGGCCCCGGCCGTCGTACGCGTCGGCGAGGCCGACGTCGTAGTCGAACTCGTCCAGCGCGGCCACGGTCAGCCCGGCGCGGCACGTCGCGTTCACGATGGCCGACATCGTGTGCGAGAAGCTCGTGAACGTCTTCGACTCGTAGCGCTCGGACAGGTACCCCATGCCCTCGTTCTCGATCCAGGGCTCGCTGCGGAAGTACGAATAGGCCAGCCGGCTCGGCGGCTCGGCGTCGAAGCCGGGCTCGCCGGGCAGCGGCAGCATGTTCATGACGGGATGGAAGTCGTGAACGACCATCGCGCCGTCCGGCTTCAAGCACGCCGCAACCCTGGCGAACAGGGCGTCCAAGTCCTCGATCCAGGTGATGGCGCCGACGGTGAACAGCACGAGGTCGAAAGCCCCGTCGTAGGCGGAAGGGACGGCGAGGACGTCGCCCGCCACGAAGGTGCAGCGCTCGACGCCGGCGCGCCGCGCGCTGTCCCGCGCCTGGTCGAGGATGTTCTCGGCGATGTCGAAGCCCACGCCGCGCGCGGGGCCCAGCTGCATGAGCGACAGCAGCTCGCGCCCGTTGTTGCAGCAGAACTGCGCCACGTCCTTGCCCGCAAGGTCCAGCGATCGCAGCTTAAGCGCGAGGTCGGGGTTGAGGAACGGCAGCTCCTCGCGCTGCAGCCGTTCGGCGACGTCCTCGCCCCAGCCGGGAAGCCGATGCTCGAACGCCTCTTCCCACGCTTCCTTGTTCGCCTCGACGTATCCCATCGCGCCCCCTCGCTCCGCCCGCACCCGCTTCCATCAGTATACGCGAAGGGTTCGCGACGGCGACCTGCGACGTTGAACGCGCCGTTGAGCGGGAGGGCCTCGCCCCCTGCCGTTCTCGAGTAAGGGTATACTGGAGCCGACGTACCTGTTCGGTTACCGAGACGGGCGAAGGGAGCACCGGATGAGCCTGCTTCTCATCGACAAAGACGCGGCGCTCCGCAAGCTGGCGGACGAGGTGTTCGAGCGCCAGTTCGCGGACGACCCGCGCCTGAACGACGAGCTGGACGAATGGGCCAAACGCGCGATGTACCAGGATGCCGCGTACAACGTGAACTTCCTGCGCACGGTTTTAACCCTCGGCGACGACGGGCTGTACGCCGCGCACGCGCGCTGGGTGCACCAGCTGCTCGTCCCCCTCCTGCCGAACTGCACGCGCGAGCGCGTGCGCGACATCATGGCGGCCCACTACGAGCTCATCCGATCCTGCATGGAGCCGACGATGCCCGCCGAGGACCGTCCGCGCATGCATCGCATCCTCGACGGGGCCGTGCGCGCCGCCTTCGACGAGTGCGCGCGCGAAACGCCCCCGTCGGACGGGTTCGCCGTCTACCGCGAGGAGTCCGAGCTTTTGCTGGACCGCCTGCTGAACGCGGACACGATAAGCGTCTCGGCGCTCGTCCTCGAGTTCGCGAGCGGCGGCATCCCCCTGCCCGACCTCTACGTCGACATCGTGGCGCCGGTCATGCGCAGGGTGGGCGAGCTGTGGCACCGCAACATCATCTCGGTCGACGTCGAGCATCGCTGCACGTCCACCATGCAAATCGCGCTCTCGCAGTTCTACCCGTTCGTGTTCGAGCAGGAGCGCAGGGGAAAGACCCTGCTGGTCGCCTGCGTGGGAAGCGAGCTGCACGAGCTGGGCGCCCGCACGGTGGCCGACCTCTTCGAGTACAGCGGGTGGGACAGCGTGTTCCTGGGAGCCGCGACGCCCGTCGAGACGATCGAGGCCGCCATCGACGAGCACGATCCGATCCTCGTCGCGCTCTCGGTGACCATGACGCACCACCTGCCCCTGTGCAAGGAGGTCGTCGAGCGGCTGAGGGCCTCCCGGCCGAACGTCGCCATCGCCGTAGGCGGCCGCGCCTTCGAGAACACGGGCGCCTGGAAATCGTGGGACGTCGACGAGTGCGCGACCGACGCGCGCGTGCTCGTCCGGTGGGCCGAAGAGAACCTGGGGTGAGCCGTGATCGCATACTTGGCGTACTGCGATAGGCGCGGCGCGGTCGAGCGGGTGGTCCGCGCGACGCCCGGCATCCTCCCCCTCGGGGCCGTCGACGTGCACGAGCTGTTCGAAAACGCCCGCGCGCTCGACGCGCTGCTCGACCTCGAGCCCGAGGCGAGCGCATCCGCCGCGCTGAGCACGACGCTCGACGGCCCTCCGGCCCTCAACATCGCCCTCAGATCGTTCGAGGACGTCGTGCTCGTCTTCGCCTACCACCTCGACGACGAGGCCGACCTGCCCCGCGTCGCCGAATTCGCGCTGAACGCTTTCGCCACCCCCGGGATGCTCGGATTGGAGCCGCACGGCAGCGAGTACTTCGAGATACAGCGGCTCAACAGCAAGCTGGTCAACTCCCAGCGCACGATCTCCAAAACGAACGCGCAGCTGAAGAAGCTGCTCGAGGACGCGCGCGCGGCGAAAAGCGCCATCGAGGTGCTGGAGCGCGACTCGCTGACCGGCTTGCTCACCGAGAAGGCGTTCCAGGAGCGGGCGCGAGTCCTCATCGAAGGAGGCTCGTCGGCGAAGCTCGACGTGGTGGCGCTGGACGTGGAGCGGTTCAAGATCGTCAACGAGACGTTCGGGACGAACGCCGGCGATCAGCTGCTCATGAGCATCGCGGGGGCGATCGAGGAGCAGGAGAGGCCCCTCCTGATCACCCGAGCGCGCGCCGACACGTTCTTCATGCTCAAAGAGCGGGCGGAAGGCTCCTACGAGCGCATGTCGGACAGGCTGGCCGCGTTTTTGAGCGAGTATCCGCTGCCGATGCGCCTCCAGGCGAAGCTCGGGGTGTACCAGATCGACGAGAAGCCGCCCGACGTCGCGCGGATCTGCGATCGCGCCCTCATGGCGGCCGAGAGCGTGAAGAACGACTACAACAACGACCTGGCGCTGTACGATGCGTCCATGCGCAAGCAGATGATCACGGAGCAGAACATCGTCAACACCATGGTGGAGTCGATCGAACGCGAGGACTTCTACGTCGTGCTGCAGCCGAAGGTGGAGGTCGCCACGCAGCGCGTCATCGGCGCGGAAGCCCTCGTGCGCTGGAACCACCCCGACCTGGGAGCCGTGTCGCCGAAGGACTTCATCCCCACGTTCGAGAAGAACGGCTTCGTCCACACGCTCGACTGCTACGTGTGGGAGAAGGCGTGCGGCATGCTCGAGCGCTGGCGCGGCACGGGCAACGCCGTGCCGCTGTCCGTGAACGTGTCGCGCGCCGACCTGTACCGCGAGGACCTCGCCGAGCTGCTGGCGGACATGGTGCGCAGCCACCGCCTCGAAGCGGCCGACCTGCACCTGGAGATCACCGAGACGGTGTTCGTCGAAGACTCCGGCCAGCCGCTCGCCGCGGTCAACCGCCTCAAGCGGGCGGGCTTCGTCATCGAGATGGACGACTTCGGCAGCGGTTACTCGTCGCTCAACGCCCTCGCCGACCTCCCCGTCGACGTGCTCAAGCTGGATATGGGCTTCCTTCGCCGAACCGACCGCCCGGAACGCAAGCACGCGATCATGCGGTCGATCATCGGCCTTGCCGGCCAGCTGGACATGCAGGTGATCGCCGAAGGGGTGGAAACCGAAGGGCAGGCATCGCTGCTCGCATCCATGGGATGCCGCTTCGCGCAAGGCTACCTGTACGGGCGGCCCATGGCCGAAGCCGCCTTCCTCGAGCACCTGCCACGGCCTTAGCCGCCCGAGCCGCCGCCCTCAGGATTAACCCGCCTCCCCGCTCTTCGCAGGCCCGCCCGAACGCAACGTTTGGTATACTGGCGGCCACAACTTCACGCCCATCCGCTGACCCCGACGGAAAGGACGCCCTTGAATCGCATCGTTCGCTATCTCATGCTCGCCGGCGCTTGGACGGCTTGCATCATCGGCTGCATCGGCGTGTTCGTGCCCGTGCTGCCCACCACCCCGCTGCTGCTGCTCGCGACGTTCCTGTTCGCGAAATCCTCGCCGCGCTGCCACGCGTGGATCGTCTCGACGCGGGTGTACCGCACCTACGTCGCCGCGTTCAAGGAGGCGGGCGGCATCCCGCTCGGCGCGAAGGTGCGCATCCTGGCCGTGTCGTTCTCGCTCATGGGGCTGTCCGCGTGGTTCGTGCAGAAGCCGCTCGTCTGGGCCATCCTCAGCTGCGTCAGCGCGTTTCTGCTGTACCTCCTGCTCGTGCGCATCCCCACCATCGCCCCCGAGCACGTCCAAACCATCCGCCGCGCCGAAGAAGAGGGGTAAGGCTCCCATCGCGCAAAGGCGCAACGGGAGCCCCTTGTCGATTACGCAGAGCCGCGCTTCTGTCTACAGGGACGCCTCCTGGGCCGCGATGTCGACGGCGATCCGCCCGAACACGTAGCCCTGGCTCAATCCTGAGGTATACAGCAGCCCTTCGCGCATCTCGGACGATGCGCACACCTCGCCGCACGCGAACAGGCCGGGAATGGGCGCGCCGTTCGCGTCCAGAACGTGGGCGTCCGCGTCGATGTTGAGACCGCCGTACGAGTAGTAGATGCACGGCTCGATGCTGAGCGCGTAGTACGTCGGACCCTCGAGGGGAGCGAGGAACGATTCGCGGCCGAAGTCCTCGTCGACGCCGCGCGCCATCATGTCGTTGTAGCGGGCAACCGTTGTCGGGAGGTTCGTCGCACCGATGGTCTTCGCCAGATCCTCTAGCGACGGCCCCTCGATCACGATACCCTCCTCGAAATAAGCCTCGAACAGGTCGTACTCGGCTCGAACCCCCTCGTCGAAGATATAGTAGCCGCGATGCTCGGGCTGCTTCATGCCGAGCTTCCCCGCTGTGTCGTAATGCGAGTCTTCGGCATGGAAGCGATCTCCCAGAATATTCACGACGATCCCCGGAGCGCTCGAAGGCGGCACCGACATGTCGGTCATGCCCTCGGTGCTCACGAAGTACGTGTGCTCGCCAGCGTCGAGCAGGATGCTGTCGGCACCCGCGTCCTGCGCCATGACGAGGCCCTCGCCCTCCGCACCAGCGCTCGAGATGACGCGCACATCGGCGTATTCCGGCACGTACCGCTGCACCATCGCCGGATTGTTGGTGAATCCGCCCGTGGCCAGGATGACGGCCTGCCCGCGGTACAGCGTGCCCGCCGCATCCATGACTCCGACGACTCGGTCGTTTTCGACCACGAGCTTGTCCACCTTCGTCTTCGTGCGAATATCGGCACCTGCATCGGCGGCCACGCCCTTCAAGAACGTCACGAGCGCGCCGCCTGCTCCGTCAACATTGTGGGCACGGGTGTCCCAGTCCTCGATAGGCAGGAACCCGAGCCCGCGCTCGTGCAGATCGTCGACCATCGCGACCGCACCGGCGTACAACGCGCGGCACAGGGGCTCGCCAGGATTCTCGTAGCGCGCATCAGGCAGCCTCATGTACGCGATGTACTCGTCGACGCCGTCGCCGCCGTAACCCTGTTCGGCTTGAAGCTTCGTGCCCGGCGCATGGATGGTTCCCGCGCTGAGCGCGGAGTCGCCGCCCAAAGCCGCTTCCTTCTCGAGCACCACGCAGCTCTTCCCCGTCTCCGCGGCGCGAATAGCGGCTCCCAAGCCGCCGATGCCGCCGCCAACGATCACGAAGTCAGTCTCGACGACGTCTTTCGCCTTGCTTTCGGCGTCCTGCTTCGTGCAAGCGCCCAGCAAGCCGCCCGCCATCGCCATCGCCGCGGCCGTTGCGGTCAACCCGACGAACGATCGACGCGTAAGGTTCATCTCCGTGCCCATAGTCAGCATCCTCCCTTGTTTTTCGCACGCCTCCCTCCGGCGCACTTCCCACGATCATTCTGGGAAAAGCGGCCCGGTCGCGCATCCCCCACGAGCGGGTACCCTGCAAATACCCTGGTTTTAGGTATGCCGTCTGTCAACGGATGCACTCCACTGCCCGCGCGCGCCGCTATACTGTAGGCGAAAACCGTCGAATCGAAAGGCAGCTGACACGATGACGCGTTTGAGATCCCACCTCACCGCCGCATCGTGCGGTCTCGGCCTCTTCTGGGCATGGTGCTACTGCCTGTGGTTCGTGCCCAACATCTACACCGGAAGCATCGTGGTTCCTCCCGGCGAGAACTGGTCGTGGCTCGTCGTGCTCGGCTCGGCCTCCCTCGTCCATTTCATCCTTCCGTGGATGCTCAAGACGCGCCGTCTCTCCTCGCTGCGATGGCTGCGCTACGCCGTGCCGATCGCCACCTGCATCGGCACCGTGGGAATCGAGCTGACGGAGCGCGCGGTTCCGTCCATGACGCTTTACTACTCCTCAGCCGTCGTTTGCGGCGTATCGTCGGCCTTTCTGCTCCACCTATGGGGAGATCACTACGCGGCGACGCGCAACGGGGACGCAGAGAGCATCACGCTCGGATTCGGCGTGGTGGTGCTTGCGTCCATCATCGCGACGTCGTTTCTGCCGACGGAGCTCTCCAACGCCTATGTCGCTTTCATTCCGATCGCTTCGGGCGTACTGCTCGTTCGCGAGCAACGCAGGGTCGACACGTCGTCGTATCCGGCACTCCTCCCGAAGGCGAGTAGGAAAACCAGCCGAAACGCCATCGTGAAGGTATGCCTGATAGCGTTCACCGCCTGCGTGATATGCACGTTCATGTGGGCCATCGTGCCGCTGGACCAGCTTCCCCTCGGCTACGACGCCATGGCGTTGGGCGTTGCCGCAGGCGCCGTGCTGATGATCGTGGCAGCCCTTCCCAAGCTGCTGTTCAACGAGAAGATGCCGACGGCGCGCATCCTCACATGGATGCTTGTGCTGGCGGCTTTCGGCATCGCGCTCTATCTCGCGGGAGGCAGCGAATTGCTGATGGCCTCCTACATGGCAAGCATGGCATCGTCGGTCGCGCTCGACGTATTGCTGGCTACCTACTTCGTAGCGCTCATCGTCAAGGGCTACGTTGCCTCGTCGACGGCCTTCGGCTACAGCGAAGGGTTCATCTGCGCCGGTATGCTGGTGGGGAACCTGTTGAGGAACGGACTGGCCGCTTCAGGGCTGCTCGACGGACAAGGCATGCTCGATATCTGCCTGCTGTTCATGTGCGCGCTCATACTGCTGGTCGTGCTGCTGAACGACCAGCAGCGCAGCATCCACGAGATCATGACCGCCCCGCGCAAGCCCTCGGCGCTCGAGCGACACGCCGCCGCCATCGCCGACGAGTTCAAGCTCTCGGCACGCGAGTTCGAGATACTCGAGCTCCTCGGCCAGGGACTCACGGCACAGGGCATCGCGAAACGTATGGTGATCTCGCCGTTCACCGTGCAAACCCATATCAAGCACATCTACCAGAAGATGGACATCCACAGCCGAACGGAGCTGCTCGACTATCTCACGCTCAGGCAGTCGGAAACATGAGGCTCCTTCAGCCCTCGAACAGCGCGTCGAAGTCCTTGCGGGAGTGGACGCCGAACTTGTCGTAGATCCTGCTGCAATGCGCCCGCACGGCGCCGTTCGATATGAACAGCTCCTCGCTGATCTCGGTCGAGGTCTTGCCCATCACGAGCAGCTGGAACACCGTCGTCTCCCGCTGCGAGAGGCTCTTGGCCTCGGCGATGCGCTCGAGGCGCGCGCGATCAGTTGCCTGGCGGTCGGGATGGAACTGGTAGTACTCGCGCCGACCGCCAAGCCGCGGGGCGAACGCGGCGATGCCCACCGCGAGCGCCGCGAGTATCGTCGCCGTCACCACCACGCCGCTGTTGAGCTCGGGCACGAGCCTCATGAGCGCGATGGCCGCATCGGCAGCGACGAGGGCGAGCACGCGGACGCACGCCCCCGGCAGCATGGCGGACGTTCTGCTCTGGAAGGCCGCTGAGCACACGAGCGTGTACACGAGCAGGTCGAACGTCGAATACGCCGCGCTGACCAGCATCTGCGAGAGCGACAGCGACACGCCGAGGAACTCGACGCCGATGAGCCCCGCCGTCAGAAGCGGCAAGGAGATGGCGTAGAGGATGGTCTGGTCAAACCGATCCCCCATCTTGAAGGCGAGGACCAGCACGACGATCGAGGGCAGCACCGTACCCCACCCCGTTTCGCTCGCCGAATGGGAGAGCGAGGTCGTGCTTCCGCACAGCCCGTAGGCGAACGCGAACACGCATACGAAGAGGAATAGCATGCCGCATCCGGAAAGCCCGCGCATCCCGGATGCGTCGCGCACGCTGACGGAGGCCATGGGCACCTTGTCGAAGCAGAAGGCGATCTGGACGAACGACGTTCCCGCCAAGAACATGACGAGCAGCGTGCTCGACAGCGCATCGACGCCGGTGACGAGCGGCAGCAGCAGGAAGCGGACGGCGAAGGAGATCGCGAACACCTGGATCACCCTGATCGGCGGCAGGTAGCCGCAGAACTCGATCCATTGGGCGAACAGCATCCCCGCGCCGGCGCCGATCAGCACGAGGCTGCTTATGACGGCTCCCGACCCCGGTTCGAGCCCCAACACCACGAGCAGCGGCACCACGCAGCCCGAAACGACGAGCGCGCTGGGAGCGACGAGCAGCGCGCCGCTCGTGCGCTGCCGATCGCGCCCGTAGCACAGGACAAGATAGCCGACGAGCCCCACGACCTTACCCACGTCGACGAGTAGGAAGAAGAAATCGCCCTCGAAGAGAGGCGGCACGCCCGCATGCGCAACGGCGGCGTTGAACCACAAGGGCCATTCGTGCACGCAGCGGTACACACCCATGCCGATGCCCGCATAGAAGATGAGCGTGTTCTCCCTCAGAAAGGAGAACAGCTTGTCGAGCAGATCGTTCATCCCGTTCGCTTCCCCTTGCCCCCGACGCGCCGCTCCCTCGGCGCTTGCGAGGATGATACCCGTTTTAAACATCGCGAACAACGTTTAAACACGTTTAAACATCCGTGCGCCCCTCGACCCCGTACCGTGAAGCCCGCCACGAAACCGCCGAGGCGCACGCTTCCCTCCAACGGCGGCTTCGGGCGACATCGCAACGCAAGAACGAAAGGGGACATCATGGAACGCACGAGCAGCAAGCACTGGGGACGACGCGACTTCCTCAAAGGAGCCGTCGCCGGCGCGGCCGGGCTGGCCGCCTTCGGCATGGCGGGATGCGCGCCCAAAGCCGAGGGGAAGGAGGGCGCCGCGAACACCGGCGCCGCCGGACTCCCGCAGACGTGGGATCGCGAGGTCGACGTCGTGGTCGTCGGCAGCGGCGGGTCGGGGCTCTCAGCCGCCATCGAGGCGAGCGGAGCCGGTGCCGACACGCTCGTGCTGGAGAAGGGCAGCGTGATCGGCGGCACCACGGCGCTGTCCGCCGGCATCACGCAAGCCGCGGGCACGAGCTACCAGAAGGAGTTCACCGAGTACCAGGACGACACGCCCGAGCGTCACTTCCAGTGGTACATGGCCCTCGGCGAAGGCTGGGTGGACGAGGAGCTCGTCAAGGACTTGGCCTACGGCTGCCCCGAGGTCATCCGCTGGTACGTCGAGGACCTCGGCATCACCATCGGCGACTTCTCGGGCCAATCGCACGTGCCCTACGCCGACGACTACTACGCCGTGCGCATCCACCGCCCCGACGGCCAAGGCGCGGGGCTCATCGCCGCAATGCAGAAGAAGGCCGAGGCCAACGGAGCGAAGATAGAGACGAACTCCGAGGTCACGCGGCTGTTCATCGATGCGGAAGGCGTCGTGGCGGGCGTCGAGGCCGACACCAAGAAGGGCACCGTCACCGTGAAGGCGAACCGCGGCGTGGTCATCGCCACGAGCAACATCGACCACAACGCGGAGATGGCCCAGCAGTTCTGCCCTCAGCAGGTATGGGCGATGAGCCTCGCCGACTGCCTGAGCGTGCCCACGAACACGGGCGACGGTATCCGCATGGGCATGGAGATCGGCGCCGACATCCGCAACCTGGGCAGCGGCATGGACGCCATCCTCGACCTCAAGCTGACGTCGGGCAAGGACGTGTGGGGACTCGTCTTCGTGAATAAGGCAGGCCAGCGCTACGTGTGCGAGGACGCGCACTACGCCTATAAGACGCGCATGCAGTTCCAGATGGAGAAATCGACCGGCCACCCCTGTTACGCCGTATGGGCCGAGAGCAACCTCGAGAACTGCCGCGCCTGGGACGCGACCACCATCGGCGACGCCGTAGCGGCGGGCACGGTGATCAGCGCGCCGTCCGTCGAGGAGCTGGCCGCCGCCATCGGCGTCGACGCCGCAGGGCTGGCGAACACGCTGCAGTTCTGGAACGACACGGCGGTTCCCGCGCAGGCTGATGCCCAGTACGGGCGCATCAGCGGCTTCGAGCGCATCGAGGGCGCCACGTACTACGCCAACCGCATGCGCCCCGAGATCATGGGACCCTGCGGCGGCCTGCGCATCGACCTCGAAGCCCGCGTGCTGCGCCCGAACGGCGATCCGATCCCCCACCTGTTCGCCGCAGGCCTGTGCACCGGCGGCTGGGTGGGGCCGTTCTACCCCGGCTCCGGCACGGCCATGGCCTCCAACGCCCACTTCGGCCGCAAAGCCGGCCGCAACGCCGCCGCGGAGTAGAGGAGCAAGTGCGGGCCCCGCACTTGTGCGGGGCCCGCAGGCCGACGCACGGCCTACCGCTCGAACACGCCGCACAGCTCGTCCGACCCGAACACGAGGTCGATCATCTCTTCTTTCGTGCCCACGTTCAGCTTCGCGTATATGCGCTGGATATGGCTCTTCACGGTATTGGGAGACAGGTACAGCTTGTTGGCGATATACGTCGAGCTGCGCCCGATCACCAGATAAGAGAACACTTCCGACTCGCGCTCGGACAGCTTCCCGCCATCGCACAGCACCCTGCATCGTTGCGCCAGCTCCGGCGCGATCGCAACCTTTTCAAGGGGAGCGTCGCGCCGTTTGCGCGTCTCGAGGGACAGAGCCACCACCAGCACGAACACGTACAGCGAAACGATGAGGAACAGAACCACCTCGAGGGCTCCCGCAGGCAAGAACCGACCCGTCATCATGCCGGCGAGCAGCAGCAACGTGCAGACGAGGCTCTTCGAGCCGTACACGAAATCGTCCGGCGCGCGGAACACGAACACCGCTATCGACAAGCACGCCCAGGCGAGCACGTCGAATACCGAGAAGCACAGATTCAGCACCACGCTCGAGAACAAGCTCGCCTGAGGCAGCGTCCCCATGCTCGACAGAAGGACGATGGCCGTTGCGGGCATGAGGGCCTGGTACACCAGCGTGACGTCCATCAACCCCTTCTGCCTGCGAAGCAGCACGACTATGACGATCGTCAGCGCCACATGGCCCGCTATCTGGCAGAGCAGCAGCGACGGGTCCCCGTCGAACTCGAGCGACGAGCACGCCCCCAGCACGAACGAGCTGATGGCCATCGCGGCTATGGGCTTCCACAGGAAATCGAACGCCTCGCGCAAGGGGGTTTCGCCAGGCTCGGCGACGGCGTACAGCTCCAGCGTGCCCGCGGCATCGCTCGACGCGGAAGAACGGGGGTCGGCGGTCAGGCGCAGCTCCCTCATCAGCAGGGCCACCGCGCCTGCGGCCAACAGCACCCAGCACGCCGCGCGCAAACCGTACGTCGGCACCAGCGGGGTGAGAGCCCACGCAACCATGACCGCGAAGCTCGACAGCGTCCCGTTCAAGAGAGCCGTCTTGGGAGGAAGCGTGCCGTAGACGCGCCCCCACAACAGCAGGAGCATACCGCTGCCAACGCCCGCAGACGCGCATCCTGCAAGAAAAAGGAAACCTCCCGCCTGCGACCCGAATCCGCCTCCGTACACGAGAGGAAGCCCCGCAAGCAACAGGATCGCCGACAATCTCGCCGCGCTGGGACTCGGAAGAAAACGACCGCCCGCCTTCGAGCGAACGACGGCGACGAGCCACACGCCGCAGCTCGCAAGCGTCGCCACGATGAGCGCGGTCTCCGAAAGGTCGAAGAAAGGCAACGACGGGCCCGACCCTGCGAAAGCGCGAAGCTGCACGAACGACGCCATCGTGGTGAACGAGGAGCCGAGAAGGGACCATCTGAACTCGAGAGAACCTTCCGCCTTGCTCGTCGACGCGGGCGAGGAAGCGCGGGCTCCCTCGCTCCGACCCGCTTTTCCCATCATCGCCCCACCCCTCCCATACCGCCCCGTATCTGCCACTATAGCAAATCCCGGCGAACCTCAAGCAGATTTGGTACTTTCAGACCACAGCGTCGAACCGCCCCCACCCGGCCCTTGCGGCGCGATCGAGCTAAATTGGTTCCTTCGGGCGATAGACGCCCCCTCCCCGCAGCCGTAGCGTGAAGAGGTCAGCACGGGGAGATGCAGCGAAGAGCGAGCGAGCTGCCCCTCCCCGCAATCAAGGAGGAGGTTTTCATGGGGCTTCGCATCGAAGGACTCGAGGAAGCGGGGGGATTTTCCCGCCGCACGTTCTTCAAAGGAGCCGCGCTTGCAGGCGCGGCCGTCGCAGGATCCGCGATCGTCTCGGGGTGTCAGCCGCAAGCGAACGAGCACGCGAGCGCGGCCGAAAGGGCGGGAAACGCGGGGGACGTCGCAGCCGCGGAGATCAATCCGCAAGACGAAGGCTACACCTCCTGCACGACCGACTTCTCGGCGTTGTTCCAACCGCTCACGATCGGCGACTACACCATGCCGAACCGCCTGTGCAAAAGCAGCGCCGGATCCGACACCGCCCTGCTCGAAGAGGTGATGCCGTTCGAAGGGCAGGCGTTCTACGAGAACTTCGCAAAGGGCGGCATCGGCATGATCTGGTGCGAGCAGTGCGGCATCTGGCCCGAAGAAGAGATATCCATGCTATCGGCAGGCCGTGAAGAGGATATCGAGCATTGGAAGCCGTTCGTCGAGATGTGCCACGGCTACGGGGTGCCCGTCGGAGGACAGCTGCTGGGCGATTTCACCCGCTTCTCCTCCTCGAAGAGCCACTACTCGCCGCTCGACATCGAAAACCAGAACTCGAACGTGCCCATGACCACCGACGAGGTCAAGGACATGCGCGACCACGTCATCACGGCCGCCTACCATCTGCAACAGGCGGGTTTCGACGCGGTTGAGCTGAACGCCTCGTGCAGCCACACCTTCGATTCGTTCGTCTCGCGTTTCTGGAACACCGAGCGCGACGACGAGTACGGCGGGCAGAGCATAGAGAACCGCGCGCGATTCATCACCGAGATGATCTCCGGCATCCGCGAGAAATGCGGCCCCGGCTTCGGCATCCAAGTGCTGTACTCCGCCATCGAGGAAAACGTCGCGGAGCTAGGCGACAGCGACCTCTGCATGAAGAAGGAGGAAGCCGTCGAGTTCGCGAAGCTGTTCGAGGCCGCCGGCGCATCCAGCCTACACATTCGCTCGTCGATATTCGGCAACCATGCCGCAGGGTTCATGACCGACATGTTCAACGTGCCCGTGCCGGGCCATACCGGTTTGGGTACCGTCGCCGATTTCAGCAGGCATATGGACGGCCAATGGCAGGGCCAGTACGACGGCGTGGCCGCCTTTTTGAAAAGCGCGGCCAACATCAAGAAAAACGTGTCGATCCCCGTCGGAACCGTCGGCTGCATGGACGCGCGCCTCGCCCCCGACCTCATCAACGACGCGATCGCCGACGGCGAGATCGACTTCGTGCTCATGACGCGCCCGCTGCTGGCGGATCCCTCGTTCGCCGCCAAGCTCAAAGACGGGCGCCGCGACGAAATCGCACCCTGCAACCACTGCATGACGTGCTTCGCGGGAAGCCTGGCGATCGGCACGCCCATGCACTGTCGTGCAAATCCCGCTATGGCCCGGGCCTACACGGCCGACATGCCCGAGGGGTACGAGCCGCTTCCGGCCGAGGAATCCAAGAACGTGCTCGTCATCGGCGGCGGACCGGCGGGCATGGAAGCCGCCCACACCGCCGCAAGGCGCGGGCACCGCGTAACGCTGTGCGAGAAAAAGGCCGACACCGGGGGCATGCTGTCGTTCGCCGCCTCGGTCAAAGGCACCCACGAGAAGATCGCGGATTACCGCGCGTACCTGCAACGCCAACTCGAGGTGCAAGGCATCGAGGTGATCGCGAACCAGGAGGTCGATGCCGACTTCGTCGCCTCGAAAGCGCCCGATGCGGTCATCGTGGCCACCGGCGCCCAACGCAGCATGATAACCGCGCCGGGCAGCGACCTGCCCCATGTGACCTCGATCGAGAACTACGCGACGATGGAATTCGGAGCGAGCGTCGTGCTCGTGGGAGCCGGCATCCAAGCGATCGACTTCGCCATCCACCTCGTCAAGCAGGGGATCTCGGTGACCGTCGTGCACGAAGGGCCCGAAGAGGACGTGGACAAGCACTGCCCCGCCTGGATCAAGCACCACAACCTGAACTGGCTGCGAGCCCAGGGCACGCAGGTGTACAGCAACGCGACGATCAGCGAGATCACCGAGGATCAGGTTGCCATCGGCACCGATTACGGCACGGTCGTGCAGATAGCCGCCGACACCGTGGTGTCGTGCATCGACATGCAGCCGAACGACGGCCTGTACCTTGCGCTCAAGGACACCTACGAGACGTACCTCGTCGGAGACGCGAAGGAACCGTCGACCATCGCCCACGCGAGCGCAACGGGCAATCTGGCGGCGCGCAGCATCTCGGCTCCGGCAGTGGACTACGTGCCCAAAGAGCCCAAGCTGGTGTTCGGCGACGGCGCAGGACCCGCAGGCGCCGGGGCGGACACCCCTTCCGCATAGGCGATGGGCCCCGCACCCGCGCCCATCGCATCGCGGCGGCTGCGGGTTCGGGGCCTTCGGCGTTCGAAAGCCCCCGCGCCCTCGAGGGGATGCGGGGGCTTTCGGCATGCGTGCGGGGTCGAAACGCTAGTTCTTGTCCTCGTAGAGCTCGATGACGGCGCCGTCCTTCTCGACGAAGGCCAGCCGCACGCCGGGACCGGCGTCCAGGGGGCCGCAGATGATGCGGTCGGCGTCGTCGGCGTAGCGGTCGAGATCGTCCACCGAGTAGGCCACATGCCAGCGGCGGTGCAGCTCCTCGGGGAAGGGCGTGCCCTCCTCGAACTTGAGGTACTCCACCTTGTAGTCGTAGTCGTCGACGTTCGACACCCAGAACTTCATGGCCTCGTTGTAAGTCATGTTCGGCTTCTTCTCCGTGATGGGGATGCCGATGTGCATATAGGTTGCGGTCATACCGATCTCCTCTCGTCGCAGGTCGTTCGTAGCGTCAGCGAGGCTGGCTGCGGTGCCCGAGATTCGTGGGATCGCGGAGGCGAAGCGTACTTTGGTACGCGAGTCTCCGGGATCGCGCGAAGATCGGGTGCCACAGCCAGCCGCAGCGTCGGCTGGTTCCAACGGCCGTCAGGCCGACGGAACCATACTGAACATGTCCATGGCGGCTTCCGCGTCGGCCTGCATGGCGGCGGTCGCCGCGTTGGCCAGGGCGTGGAAGTACTTCGGGTGCTCTTCGGCGATGAGCGCCTCGACGGCGCGCACGCCCGCGTTGCTCATGTAGCTGAAGTAGTTGATCTTGCGGATGCCGGCACGGATGGCCGCCCGCGTGTCCTCGCACGACAGGCCGCTGCCCCCGTGCATGACGAGCGGCACGCCGCAGCGGATGCGCAGCTCCTCGATCAGCTTGAAGTCGAGGTTCGGCTGGGCCCGGTAGAAGCCGTGCACCGTGCCCACGCTGGCCGCGAGGGCGTCGATGCCCGTGTCGGCCACGAAGCGCGCGGCCTCGTCGGGGTCGGTGTACACGTTCTCCCGGTCGTCGTCGGCGTTCTCGAGCCCTTCGTGGCCCGTGGTGAAGCCGATCTCGGCCTCCACGTCGGCGCCGTACTCGTGGGCCAGCTCCACCGCGCCCAGCGTCAACGCCACGTTCTCCTCGTAGGGAAGCTGCGAGCCGTCGATCATGATGGCCGAGAACCCCAGGTCGAGGGCGCGGCGCACGTAGTCGATATCCTCGCCGTGGTCGAGCATCACGCACACGGGAACGCGCGAGGCCTCGGCGCGCGCCACCATGATGGGGCCGATCACGTCGATGGACGTCTCCTCCTCGTGCAGCTGCGCGTGCTGGATGATGACCGGCTCGTCGCGTTCCTCGGCCGCACCGATGGCGGCGAGCAAAAGCTCGAGGTTCGGCGTGTCGAAGGCGGCGGCCGCGCAGTCGTTCTCTTCCGCCCAAGCGAGGACGGTTCTCAAAGATACGAGCATGGGCCTCCCCTACTTCTTCAGGTACGGCGTGGTGCAGGGGGCGTTCCACAGGCGCAGCAGCTCGTCGTCCATGCGCGCCATGAACATCTGGAACCCGGCCTGCTCCTGCACGGTCAGCATCTCGCCCACGAAGTTCGCCACCACTTCGATGTCCTGCTTCGCCAGCTCCTTGACCGCGGCGCGGTACACGATGAGCTGCTCCATGAGCGTGGTGGCGCCCGAACCGTTGACGATGAGCATGACCCGCTCGCCCGGCTCGATGCCGATGTCCTTCACGAGCGCGTTCACCATGATGGCGGCCGTCTCGTCGGCGGACTTCAGGGGCTGGCGGCCGCCGCCCTCCTCGCCGTGCTGCCCCATGCCGATTTCCATCTCGTCGTCGCCGAGCTCGGCCAGCAGCGTGCCCGTCTGCGGATGCGTGGCGCCGCGCACGGCCACGGCCAGCGTCGCCATGTTGTCGGCGAAGCGCTGCGCGACGGCCGCCACCTCCTCGAGGCTTCTGCCCTCGGCGGCCGCGGCGCCGGCGATCTTGTAGGTGGGGATGCAGCCCACGAGGCCGCGGCGGTCGTCGGCGTTCTCGCGCGGGGCGTTCGACACGTCCTCCTGCGTGACCACCTTGACCACGTTGAGACCCTGCTTCTTGCACTGCTTCATGGTCATGTTGCCCGTCAGCATGTCGCCGGCGTGGTTGAGCACGATGTAGAGCACGCCCTTGCCCTTGTCGGCCAGCTTGATGGCGTCGACGCAGGCCTGCGGGCCGGGCGCGGCGAAGATGTCGCCCACCACGTCGATGTCCACCATGCCCTCGCCCACGAAGCCCTCGATGGCCGGCTCGTGGCCGCTGCCGCCCTGCGTCACGATGGTCACGCGGTCGGCCTCGGCCAGCTTCTTGTTGATGACCATGTTGTCCTCGCCCAGCTCGAGAATGTCGGGGTTGGCCAGGGCCAGGCCCTCGAGCAGCTCCGCGGTGAGGTTGTCGGGGTCGTTGATGAACTTCTTCATCTGCATGGTGCTCCTCCTCAGTCGTTTGACAGCCGGAAAAGAAAGGCCCGCCGCGCGATGCGGCAGGCCGGGTTCCCTACGAGCGCGGCAGCGAGGCGCCGTTCGCCAGCCCGCGCAAGAACAGCGAGGTGGACACGGCTCCCGCATCGGGCGTTCCGATGGTCCGATCGCCGTAGCTGCGCGCGCGGCCGAACTTGGAAGCGAAGCCCTCGGATGCCCGGGCGCCCTCCTCCGCGGCCTCGGCCGCGGCCATGAGCACGTCGACGGGGCCGTCGTCCGGGGCGGCGCATGCCTGCGCGGCCTCCACGGCGGGGATCAGGGCGTCCATCATGGTCTTGTCGCCCACCTGCGCCGTGGTGATATCCTGCATCTCGGCCAGGCAGCCGGCGAACATGCGGCGCACGGCGTCGGCGGAAAGCTCGTTCTCGTCGTCGCCGAGCTGGGCGCCCAGGCCGCCGATGAGCGTGCCGTACAGCGGGCCCGCGGAGCCGCCGCGCACGGCCATGACGTCCATGCCCAGATCGTCGAGGAAGTCCTTGATGGAGGCGTCGTCCCACGCCTCGACGCGCTCGTTCACGAGCTTGGCGATCTTCGTGACGGTGATGCCGTGGTCGCCGTCGCCGAACCGGGAGTCGATGTCGCTTAAGCGCTCGGCATGCTCCAGCATGAGTCGCGCGCTCTCGCGCAGCATGGCCTTGCACGTGCCCCGATCGATCATAGGTGCCCCTCTTTCGTCGGTTATCGCTTCGCGGTCAACTCTACCCGCAACGTTCGAGAAGGTCAATGGGCGAAAAGCGCCGTTCCCTCGGGGCGGCGGCAGGAGACGTGCGGGTTTCATGGCGCGAAGAGGGCTGGCGGGCGGGAACGCGCGCCGCGCGCCGATCCGCGCAGGGCGCGGCGTGCGAACCGGCGCGGAGAAGGACGCACGGATCCCGAGCCCTCCGCCGCGCCATGAGAAAAAAGCGCCCCCTCCGTGGAGGGGGCGAACCTTACGCGTTGATGTAGACGTAGACGATGCGAATGGTGTCGGCGAGGTTGCCGGACGTGTTCGCGGTGGAGTAGTTGTACAGCAGCACCGCCGACCATTCGTGCGCCGCGCCGTCCAGGTCGACCGTCCCGGAGAACGAGTACGACTCCTTGACGAGCGTCGTGCCGTCGCTCGCGTACTCGGAGTACGCGGTCTTGTCGGCCGGCAGCTCCGCGGAACCCTCGGGCACGTCGACGCCGGCTTCCTGCAGCGTCTTCTCGATGAGGTGCTCGTTCTTCACCGCGTCGACGAAGCTGAGCGAGCCGTAGCCGAGCGAAGCGGTGGCGGCGGAATACCCCGCCTGCACGACCGCGCCGTCCTCGTTCAGGCCGAGGTACACCGTCGGCGTTCCGGAGCGCGTGTCGGCCGGCTCGTCGGTGAGAGCCACCGTCACGTTCGTCTTGACCGGGTTGCCCTCCTCGTTCACTTCCTTCGAGGTGGTCTCGGTGGCGCCGTGCTTGAGCGCCGTGATGGCCTCGTCCTTCGTCATGCCGAGCACGGCGGCCAGGTCGGGCACGTCGGTCTTCTTGGCGGTGGCGGTGGTGGCGTCCTTCGTCTCGTCGGTCTGCATGGACCCGACCTCCTGGGAGCTCTGCTGCTCCTGGGTCTGCTGCGAGGCGATCAGCTGGCTCTCCTCGAACCACTGCCACGCGAAGTAGCCCAGCGCGCCGATCAGCAGGACGAGCAGCACGACGATGGCGATGAGCACGCGCCGCATGCGGCGGGATTTGCGCTGGTAAGCGGGGATCTGCTGCTTCTGCTTCTTTTCCTTCTTCTTCTTGCCGTGGCGGCCCTGGGGCTCTTCGGGCTCGACCGGGACGGCCTCGTCGCCGAACAGCAGGGGCGGCGCGTCCACCGGCTCGAGGGCCTCGATGGCGTCGGGGTACTCGTCCTCGTTGTCGCCGCGGTAGCTGAAGCCGCCCGCGTGCGCGCCGTCGCCCACCGGGGAGAACGCCTCGGTCAGGCCGATGCGGCCGTCGGAACCGTCGGCGGGCGGTTCCGTCCCGTCGCCCACCGGGGAGAACGCCTCGGTGAGGCCGATGCGCTCGTCGGAGCGGTCGGAGGGGGTGCCTTTGGGTACGTTGGGAGCATGTTTGGGCATCGTAGAGCCTTCCTGACAGGTGGAACGGAGGTGCTGGCTAGCGCAAGAACAGATACCATGCGACGACGGCGATCACGGCCACCGCGCCGAGCGCGAGCACGATCTTCTGGGCGATGGGCATGGGAGCGGCCTCGAGGTCGTCCAGGGTCGTCCCCTGGAAGCCCTCGTCTTCGGCGGACGGCTCCTCCCGCTCCTCGACCGCCTCGGGCTCCTCGGTCGCAGCGTCGTCGGGCTCGACGACGGCGTCGTCGGCGCCAAGTGCCGTCGGAGCCGGAGCCGGGACCGGCGTCGGGGCCGCGGTCGGGGCGGCGGTTCGCGCCGGGCGCGCGCCCGCCTGGATGACGACATCGTCCTCGTCGTCGGGCGTCACGGTTATGTGGGAAAACTTGGGGTCGCCTGCAGCCACGGTTCATCCTTTCACGTCAATGCGATTATAGATGATAATCCAGGCGGATGCCCCCGTCCAAATAATATCCATCGAGCTGGGCGCATGCGCCCCCGACGCCCCCGACGCACGCGCCGCCCCGCCGCGGGAACCTGCGGCGGGGCGGCGCGAAGCGGGAATGCGCGAGCGGCCTACTGCACGCCCTCGATGTGCGGGATGCTGGCGAAGCCCGCCTCCAGCTCCTCGTCGGTGGGGACATGGTCGCTCATCTCGCCGCGGTTGTACGCGTCGTAGGCCTTCATGTCGAAGTAACCCGTGCCCGTGAGGCCGAAGAGGATCGTCTTCTCCTCGCCCGTCTCGGCGCAGCGCTTGGCCTCCTCCACGGCCTGGAAGATGGCGTGGGCGCTCTCGGGGGCCGGCAGGATGGTCTCGAGCCGCGCGAACTCCACGGCCGCCGCGAACACGTCGGTCTGCTTCACGGCCACGGCGTCCAGGTAGCCGTCGTGCTTGAGCTTCGACACGATGGGGCTCATGCCGTGGTAGCGCAGGCCGCCGGCGTGGTCGGGGCTGGGCAAGAAGCCGTTGCCCAGCGTGTACATCTTCGCGAGCGGGCAGGTGCGGCCCGTGTCGGCGAAGTCGTAGGCGTAGCGCCCGCGCGTGAGGCTCGGGCAGCTGGCCGGCTCGACGGCGACGAAGCGCGTGTCGGGACGGACGCCCTTGATCTTGTCGCGCATGAACGGCGCGATGAGGCCGCCGAGGTTCGAGCCGCCGCCCGCGCAGCCGATGACGACGTCGGGGTACTCCCCCAGCTCCTCGAAGGCGGCGTAGCTCTCCATGCCGATGACCGACTGGTGCAGCACCACCTGGTTGAGCACCGAGCCCAGCGTGTAGCGGCCCTTGTTGCCGGGGATGTTGAGCGCGCGCTCCACCGCCTCGGAGATGGCCGTGCCCAGCGAGCCCGTGGAGTCGGGGTGCTCGGCCAGCATCTTGCGGCCGATCTCGGTGGTGTCGGACGGCGAGGGCGTCACGCGCGCGTCGAACGTCTCCATGATGTTGCGGCGGAACGGCTTCTGCTCGTAGGAGCACTTCACCATGAACACGTCGAGGTCGAGCCCGAAGTGGGCCGACGCCTCGGCCAGCGCCGTGCCCCACTGGCCCGCGCCCGTCTCGGTGGTGATGCCGTCGAGGTCCTGGGCCTTGGCGTAGTACGCCTGGGCGATGGCCGAGTTCAGCTTGTGCGAGCCCGACGTGTTGTTGCCCTCGAACTTGTAGTATATCTTCGCGGGCGTGCCGAGGGCCTTCTCCAGGTTGTACGCGCGGCACAAGGGCGAGGGGCGGTAGATGCGGTACATCTCCAGCACGGGCTCGGGGATGTCGACGTAGGCCGTGTCGTCGTCGAGTTCCTGGCGCACCAGCTCGTCGCAGAACACGGGTGCCAGATCCTCGGGCCGCGCGACCTGGCCGTTCGGCAGCCGGATGGGCTCCGGCTTCTCCGGCATGTCGGCCCGCAGGTTGTACCACTGCGTCGGGATCTGGTCTTCGCGCAGGTACAGACGATGCGGTGCTTGTTCGGTCATGGTCGTTTCCTTTCCTTGCAGTCGGTTCCGCGGCTTCCCGCCGCAGATCATCGTGATCGGCCTCGCGCACGCACGGCACGCACGAAAAGAGCCCCCGGATCTCCGAGGGCTCTTCTGATGAGTATGTATGCGTGGACAGAAGCCAGGGGACCCGGGATTAATGCGTTCTGTTCCACCACCATGCGCAGACGGACGGCGTCGCGAGGACGTTGTCGGCGAGAACGATGTTGGCGGCAGTTCGCAAAGTGAGCCTTTCACGCTCGGGTTTCCGGGTACGCCCGCCAGTATAGCTCTTCCCCCCGTCGGATGCAAAGCCCTTTTTTCGGCGTTCTCGCCGTCCCTCTGCGGCGAAAACGGCCGTCGACGCAGCGAAAACGGCTGCGCAGGGCCGGGCCTCCCTCGGCGGAACCTACCTTTCAGGGGCCATTCGGGCGCGCTCGCGGAAGGAAAACGGCGGTCGAATGTTAAATTTTCGACACAATTCGCTTTATTGCAATAAAGTATGCTGATACGCTTAGCATCGCAACGATGCGCAAAAGCGTCAGCAAAGTCGCACGACTCGCTGGAGGGCCCCGCACAAGGCGGGGTGCGAGGGAAGGAGACCGACCTATGGAAGAAAGCAAGAGCACATTCAGCAGGCGTCAGTTCGTCGAGCTGCTCGGCGTGTCGGCTGCGGGCTTCGGCCTGGTCAGCATGGCGGGCTGCAGCGGCGGCGGCGACACGAGCGCGCCGGCTGCGAGCGGCGGCGACACGACGGGCGGCGGCGCGGCCGACGCCATCACGTACAGCCTTACGGCCGATCCGCGCGCGCTCGACCCGGCGTACTTCGACGACGGCGAGTCCGCAGTGGTCAGCTGCAACATCCACGAGGGCCTGTACCAGTACGGCGCCAAGGATGCGAAGGTCGCCCCGTGCCTGGCAGTCGATCTGCCCGAGATCTCGGACGACGGCAAGGTGTACACCATCAAGCTGCGCGAAGGCGTCAAGTTCCACGACGGCGCCGAGTTCAACGCGGAAGCCGTGAAGAAGTCCATCGAGCGCCAGCTCGAGCCCAACCGCAACTCCGACATGCCCTACGCGTCGTTCGTGTTCGGCGAGAAGGAGGCGGGCAACGGCGTCGAAACCGTCGAGGCCGTCGATCCCACCACCGTGAAGATCACCCTGCGCGCCGCGTCCACCCCGTTCCTGAAGAACCTGGCCATGGCGCTGGCCTCCCCCATCGTGTCCCCTGCGGCAATCGATGCCGCTACCCCCGGCCAGCCCATCGCCGAGCCCAAGGGCACGGGTCCCTACAAGTTCGTCGACTGGACGAAGGGCGCTTCGGTCACCCTCGTGGCTAACGACGAGTACTGGGGAGAAGCCCCGAAGGTCAAGAACCTCGTGTTCAAGATCATCGCCGAGGGCAACACGCGCCTGACCTCGCTCATGAACGGCGAGTGCGACATCATCTCGAGCGTCGACCCCTCGTCGGCCGACCAGGTGACCAGCAACGGCTTCGAGCTGTTCTCCGAGGACGGCATGACCATCAACTACATGGCGTTCAACACCGAGACCGGCCAGTGCACCGATCAGGAAGTGCGCAAGGCCGTCGCCCAGGCCATCAACGTCGAAGAGATGGTGCAGGCCATCTACGGCGATTACGCCACCGTTGCCAACTCGGTCATGCCCACCTGGATGGCTCCGTACGCCAAGGATGTCAAGCAGACGGCGTACGACCCCGAGACCGCCAAGAAGACCCTGGCCGACAAGGGCATCACCTCGCTGCAGTGCATCACGTACACCACCGCGCGCCCCTACAACCAGAAGGGCGGCAGCCAGCTGGCCAACATGATCCAAGGTTACCTGTCCGAGGTAGGCGTCGACGTGAGCATCACCGAGTACGACTGGACCACCTACAAGACCAAGGTGCAGACCGATCCCTACGATATCTGCTTCTATGGCTGGACGGGCGACAACGGCGATCCGGACAACTTCATGAACCTCTTGGCCGACACGAACTGGTCCATGAACGTGGCGCACTTCCAGGACGACGAGTACAAGGCCCTCATCGCTCAGGGCGTCGACACGCCCGACGGCGATGAACGCGACGCCATCTACCTCAAGTGCGAGGAAATGGTTGCCGAGAAGCAGCCGTGGGTGCTGATCTCCCACTCCAAGAACCTGCTGGGCATCAACCCGAAGGTCAAGGACTTCTACTACCATCCGACGGGCGTCGCCTTCTTCAAGGGCGTGTCCAAGGAAGCGTAAGCCTCTCGCTTCGCGCGGACGGGGCCGCTCGGCGTCGAGCGGCCCCTTTTTTGGGTTCTATTACCGCTCGGCATGGCGTTCTTGCCGTCAAACGAGAGCAAGTGCGCTACACTGTCATGCGATCTTTTTCGATCCACGACTGCACGTTCGGGCGAAACCGGACGCGCGCTCGAAGCCGAAGGCACTGCCTCCGGCTTCATTCCTGTTCGCTCGGCGCCGACACGCCGCCCGGACGGATCCCGGTAAAGAAAGGAGCAGCAGTTGCTCAAATACATCCTCAAACGAATCCTCATGGTGATTCCCGTTTTGCTGGGTGTGACAGTCATCATCTTTCTCATCACACGCGTGTTGGCCCCGGACCCGGCTCCGGTGGTTCTGGGCGAGCACGCAACGACCGAGGCGATGGCGGCATGGCGCGCCGACAACGGGCTGGACGATCCCATCTGGCTGCAGTACATCAACTTCATCGTCGGCGCGCTCCAAGGCAATCTGGGCACGTCGTACTACACCCACCAGCCGGTCACGGCTGAGATCGCGGCGCGTTTCCCCGCCACCGCCGAGCTGGCCATCTGCGCCATCATCGTGGCGTCGATCGTCGGCGTGGCCTTGGGCGTGCTGGCGGCAGTGAAGAAGAACAAGGCGGCCGACAACGTGAGCATGCTCATCGCGCTCGTCGGCGTATCGATGCCCATCTTCTGGTCGGGCATCCTGCTTATCCTGCTGTTCTCGGGCATCCTGCACTGGCTGCCGTCGAGCGGCCGCGTGTCCCCCCTCCTGCAACCGTCGGGAGGAACCGGATTCTTCATTCTCGACACCATCATGCAGGGCAACTGGGCCGGCCTCGCCGACGTGCTGGTGCACCTCATCCTGCCCACGTTGGCGCTGTCGCTGTACTCCATGGCCATCATCACGCGCATGACGCGCTCCAGCATGCTGGAGACGCTGAACGCCGACTACATCCGCACCGCGCGCGCCAAAGGCCTGTCGAAGGGCTCCGTCAACATCAAGCACGCGCTGCGCAACGCCATGCTGCCCGTGTCCACGGTCATCGGCCTGCAGTTCGGAAGCCTCTTGGGCGGCGCGCTGCTCACCGAGACGGTGTTCGCATGGCCCGGCATCGGCAAGTTCGCCGTCGACTGCGTGCTGAAGAGCGACTTCCCCGTCGTCCAGGGCATCGTGCTTCTGGTGGCGGTCATCTTCGTCATCATGAACCTCGTCGTCGACATCGTGTACGCCTACCTCGATCCCCGCATCAAGTACGGCGCGAAGGAAGAGGGGTGATCCGCATGGCGAAGAACAAGCTGCTCGCCACGGAGCCGGCCGGCGATGCCGCGCTGCTGAACGGCCAACCGGTCAAGGAGAAGCACGAGAGCATCTGGAAAGACGTGTTCGCGGGCATCGTGTCCAACAAGGCGTCGCTCGTCAGCGGCATCTTCATCCTGATCCTGGCCGCCATCGCCATCGTCACGAAGCTGGCTCCCGGCATCCTGCCCTACGACCCGTACGCGCAGAACCTCGGCGAATCGCTGCTGGGGCCCTCGGCGCAGCACTGGTTCGGCACCGACATCCAAGGCCGCGACATCTTCTGCCGCGTGCTCGTGGGCACGCAGATCACGCTGACCGTGGGCCTGGCCGCCGTGGCCATCTCGCTCACCGTGGGCGTCATCCTTGGCTCCATCGCCGGCTACAAGGGCGGCAAGTGGGACACCGTCATCATGCGCATCATGGACATGATGCTGGCCATCCCCTCCATCCTTCTGGCCATCGCCATCATGGCGGCGCTCGGGCCCGGCATCGAGAAGGCGGTCGTGGCCATCGGCCTGGTCGCCATTCCCGAGTACGCCCGCATCGTGCGCTCGGAGATCCTCTCCATCAAGGAGAACGACTACGTGGCCGCCGCGCGCGTCATCGGCGATTCCAACTTCAAGATCGTGTTCAAGCACGTGCTTCCCAACGTGCTGCCGTCCATCATCGTCCGCGCCACGCTGGGCATCTCCACGGCCATCCTCGACGCAGCCGCCCTCGGCTTCCTCGGCTTGGGCGTGCAGCCGCCTGCCGCCGAATGGGGCGACATGCTGGGCCGCGGGCGCAACGAGCTGTTCCGCGCGCCTTGGCTCATGATATTCCCCGGCCTGGCCATCACGCTGACCGTGCTCGCGTTCAACCTCCTGGGCGACGGCGTGCGCGACGGTCTCGACCCCAAAGCAAGGAAGAGGTGATCCCGTGCTTCTTTCGGTGAAGAACCTCTCAACGGAGTTCCCCGTCAAGAAGGGCATCGTCCGCGCCGTCGAAGACGTGAGCTTCGACGTGGACCAAGGCGAGATCCTGGCGATCGTGGGCGAGTCGGGTTCCGGCAAGTCCGTGACCAGCCTCTCCATCATGGGTCTTTTGGCCGAGCCGGGACACGTGGCCGGCGGCTCCCTGGAGTTCGAAGGCAAGGACCTCGCAACCCTGTCCGAGAAGCAGTACCGCGAACTGCGCGGCAACGACATGGCGATGATCTTCCAGGAGCCCATGACCTCGCTCAACCCGGTGTACCGCGTGGGCAACCAGATCGTGGAGGCCATCCGCACCCACGAGAAGGTGTCGAAGGCCGAGGCGAAGGACCGTGCCGTCGACCTGTTGCGCAAGGTGGGCATCCCCAGCCCCGAGGCACGCATCAACGACTACCCGCACCAGATGTCGGGCGGCATGCGCCAGCGCGTGATGATCGCCATGGCGCTGGCCTGCAACCCGAAGCTGCTCATCGCCGACGAGCCGACGACGGCCCTCGACGTGACCATCCAGGCGCAAATCCTCGATCTTCTGCGCCGCCTGCGCGACGACACGGGCATGGCCGTGCTGCTGATCACGCACGACCTGGGCGTGGTGTCGGAGACGGCCGACCGCGTGGTGGTCATGTACTGCGGCCAGGTGGTGGAGGAAGCCGAGGTCCGCACGCTGTTCGACCACCCGATGCACCCCTACACGCTGGGCCTGCTGAAGTCCATCCCCCGCCTGGAGGACGACGATTCGAAGCGCCTGTACATGATCAAGGGCATGGTGCCGAACCCGTTGGAGATGCCGCCGGGCTGCCATTTCTCAGACCGCTGCGACTCCTGCATGGACATCTGCCGCACGAAGGTTCCCGAGCTTGTGGACGTCGACGGCCATAAGGTGCGCTGCTTCCTGTACGAGAGCGCCGACGGCGAAGTGAAGAGCGAGGAAGCCATCGCCCGAGCCGAGGCCGAGGCGCTGGCCGACGTCGAAGCGGCGCGCGAGGTGGAGACCGCCGAGGCGCTGTTGGCTGCCGAAGATCTGCGCGAGGCGGAGATCGAGGAGATCGAGAAGGAAGAGGAGGCGAGCCGATGAGCGAGAACACCGCGAGCAACGCGACCGCGTCCGCGCAAGCGGGCGCGGTCGAGCTGGACATCCTGCTCGACGTCCAGCACCTCACGAAGCGTTTCGCTGCAGACACGAACTTCTTCGGCAAGGCGACCTCCTACGTGCAGGCCGTGGACGACGTGAGCTTCCAAATCCGCAAGGGAGAGGCGTTCGGCCTGGTGGGCGAATCGGGCTGCGGCAAAACCACCGTAGGCAAGATGCTGGTGAACCTGCTGAAGCCCACGTCGGGCAAAATCGTCTTCGACGGCAAAGAGCTGACGGCGATGAAGCCGGCCGAGCGCAAGCAGTACTGCAAAGACATCCAGCTGATCTTCCAGGATCCCTACGCGTCGCTCAACCCGCGCATGCGCATCGGCGACATCATCGCCGAGCCCATCATCACGAACAACATCCTGCCGAAGGACCAGGTCGAGGATCGCGTGAACGAGCTGCTCGAGCGCGTGGGCCTGGCGAACTACATGCGCAACCGCTACCCCCACGAGTTCTCGGGCGGCCAGCGCCAGCGCGTGGGCATCGCGCGCGCCCTGGCCGTGAACCCGAAGCTCATCGTGTGCGACGAGCCGGTGAGCGCGCTCGACGTGTCCATCCAGGCGCAGGTGCTGAACCTGCTGGACGAGCTCAAGGAGCAGTTCGGCCTGACGTACCTGTTCATCGCGCACGGCCTGAACGTGGTGAAGCACGTGTCCGACCGCGTGGGCGTCATGTACCTGGGCAAGATGATGGAGATCGCCCCCAAGAAGGCGCTGTACGCCGACCCGCTGTCGCCGTACACCCAAGCGCTGCTGTCGGCCATCCCGTCGGTCGACCCCGCCACGAAGAAGGACCGCATCATCCTCGAGGGCGACGTGCCCTCGCCCATCGACCCGCCGCCCGGCTGCCGCTTCGCCAGCCGCTGCTTCGCGAAGGTGGACGGGTGCGACGAGATCATCCCCGACCTCGTGGAGGTCAAACCCGACCACTGCGTGGCCTGCCACCGCTACGACGAGGGCGGCCCCGGAACGGCCGTCATCTGACGACGAGCGACGATACGCGGTCCCTTCGGGGGCCGCGTTCTCTAGGAGCACCATGGCGCTTACCAACGGGCCTTCGAAGAAAACGCTGAGCGACCAGACGTACGACTTCCTCAGGGAGCGCATCCTGAACGACGTGTACCCGGCGAAGCGCAAGCTGCCGTCCGTCCGCGAGACGGCCGAGACGCTGTGCGTGTCGCGCAACACCGTGGAGCGGGCCTACCAGCAGCTGTTGGCGGAAGGGTACGTGCGTTCGAAGGAGAAATCGGGGTACTACGTCGAGGACTTCGACAAGGACGCCGTCCCTCCCGCCGGGAAAGCCTTCGTCCCGCGCGAGGGGCAGCCGGCCGAGGACGTCGGGCAGCCCTATGTCGACCCCGGCACCCCCTACGATTTCTGCTACGCCAACCCTGCGCCGGCGAGCTTCCCCGTCGACGTGTGGCGCAAGCTCGCGAACGCGGTCCTGTACTCCCCCGAAGCGCAGCTCGTCAACACCTACTGCAACCCCTTCGGGGATTACGACCTGCGTTGCGAGCTGGCTCGCTACCTGTTCGACTCGCGCAGCGTGGCATGCCGCCCCGAGCAGGTGGTGGTGCAATCGGGCATCGCCGACGGCTTCGACCGGCTGCTGAAGCTGTTCTCGCCGCGTGACGACCGCATCGCCTTCGAAGACCCCTGCCTGAGCGTCGCGCGGGCGGCGATCGTCGGCAACCGCTTCGAGACGGCGCCCCTATCGGTGGCGTCCCCGCAGCGCTTCTTCGACGATCTCGAGCGGTCCTCGGCGAAGCTCGTGTACGTCACGCCGTCGCACCAGTTCCCCACCGGATTCACGATGCCGCTGGCCAGCAGGATCAAGCTGCTCGAATGGGCGGCGGCGAACGACGCCTACATCGTCGAGGACGACTACGACAGCGAGTTCCGCTACAAGACGAAGGCCGTGCCCTCCCTGCACGCGCTCGACGGCGACGGGCGCGTGATCTACACGAGCAGCTTCTCGAAGACGCTCTCGCCGAACCTGCGCGTGAGCTACTGGGTGCTGCCTCCCGAGCTGATGGAGCGCTACCGCGAGCGCATGGCGGTGTTCCCCTGCCCCGCATCGTGGCTCAACCAGCGCGTGCTGTACCACTTCCTCGCGCAAGGGCACTGGGAGCGCCACCTTCGGCGCTACCTGACGCTGAACAAGCGCAAGCGCGCCGCCCTGCTCGATGCGTGCGATGCGGCGTTCAAGGGCGCGCTCCAGCTGTCGGGGACGAACGCCGGGCTGCACGTGTGGGCGAAGCTCGAAGGTTGCACCAGCAGCCGCGAGCTCATCGACGCGGCGGCTGCGGCGGGCGTCGTCGTCTACCCCGTCGACTGCTTCTACTGCGATGCGGCGCGCAGCGAGCCGGGCGCGTTCATCCTCGGGCACTCCAAGATCGAGGAGGAGGACATCCGGCCGGGCATCGAGCGCCTCCGCGACGCCTGGTTCCGCTGAGCGCGCGGGTGCGGCCCCGCAAGGAGCCGCACCCGCCGCCCGGTTCGCGGCTACGCGAGCAGCGCAAGCCCCTCTTCGGCGGCCTCGCGGGCCGTTTCATGGCAGTCCACCGTGGCCGAGCCGTCTCCCATGTTATGGAATCCCAAGCTCTGATCGCTGCCGTAGGCCAGGTAGAACACAGCCTTGTTGAGCAGCGTGGTGGCGCGGGCGAGCGCATCGGCGTCGGCGGAACCCGCCTGGGTCGTCTCCTCGAGCGCCCGGGCCAGGGCGTCGATCGATTCCTGGACGTCGGCCATGCCGGCCGAGAAGTCCGCCTGGCGCGCTTCCACGGCCTTCTTGCGATCGTCGGCGGAGCCGCTGTGGCAGCTCAGGCAGTTCTCGTACAGCGCCTCGTCGGTGCCGACGCTTTGCCACTGGTGCTTGGTGTAGGACGCGCCCGCCTCGTCGACCGCGGTCTGCGCGTGGCAATCGGCGCACGTCGCGCCCGCCTTGTCGTGCGTGCTTCCCAGGAAGTTGTTGAACACCACCTCCGCGGTGGGGACGATGGGCGTCTCGTTGCCCTCGGCGACGAGGTAGTCCCACACGTCGTCGGGGTCGAGGCCCACCTGGAGCAGCGACCAGGTCGAGCTGTCCGGATCCGAGAACTGCTTCGAGAAGTCGCCCATCGAGTGGCACTGCCCGCACACCATGTTGCCGTCGCTCGTCTCGATGCCGCCCTGCTCCGCGGCGTCGAGCACCCATCGGTTCACCGGCGTGAGGCTGCCGGGGTCGTTCTCGTGGCACGAGTAGCACGTGATGCCCACGTCGATCATGTCCTTCACGGTTTCCACGTCGGCGGCGAACAGGTCGTCGCCCAGGCCCTCCATCAGCACGCTCTGGTAGGCGCTCGAATGGCAGGAAAGGCATCCCGTCATGAACGGCGCGGGATAGTCGGGCGGCGGGTTCATGACGTCGACGTGCGCGTTCACCTTCCCGGTGGCCCCGTCGTGGGCGTACGCCGCGTGGCCCGCCTCCTGGTAGCTTTGGTACTGGTCGGGGTACTGGCTCTCCCAATGGGCGGCGTCCACGATCGGCTCGGCGGACGGCGCCGCCCCCTGCGCGTCGGTCGATGCCGCCGGCTGGGCCGCGCAGGCGGTCAGGACGCCCATCACGGCCACGGCCGCGACGACCCCGCCCAGCTTGCAGCGCGCGCTCGAAGCTCTCCCTTTCATCTTCTCCTCCTTCGTCAGCTCTTCGACATGCGTCGCCCGAAGAGCCGCACGCTCGCGATCCCCGGGTTCGCCGACCACGATATACGACGAACTGTCTTTTACCTAGGGACACATTCGCGATATTTTGTGGGACAGATGAAAGGGCAGCGGGGGGGGCCGGAAGAGGTTGCGGCCGTCCCGCTTATGCGGGGCGGTTTTTCCTTCCGGGGCCCATGAGCAGCTGGCGCAGGCCGGGCGTGACGGGGAACTCGAAGGCGCGCTTCGTGCGCACGCGCCCCAAGAAGCCCAGGTCGACGAGTTCGTACAGGTCGGCTCGCGCCGTGGCGTAGGCCACCCGGTGGGTCTTCTGGTGCGATTCGATGCGGAACACCGCCTCGGGGTTGCTGAGGGCGACCTGGAGCACCGCGCGCTGCCGGTGGTTGATGTCGAGGTCGTCGCGGAGCGCGCGCACGAAGGCCTCGTCGCGCTTGAGCATGCGCTTGAGCTCCGACTCCACCTCGTCGAGCTTGCGGCGCACGAGCTGCGTCGTCACGTTGATGTGGATGGTGTAGTCCACCTCGTCGCCGACGAGCACCTCGGCGTCCGCCACCGACGACATGACGGCGGGCGGCCGAAGCGCGCCGCGCTCCCATTCCCGGCTCGCCTTCACGATGGGGACGAACGCGAGGACGGGCCGGTGCGTCTTCCTGAACAGCAGCTTCATCATGAGCGAGCACACCATGCCGTTCCAGGCCGGCAGCGGCAGGACGCTCATGAACAGGTGCCGCACGCCCAGCGCGAGCAGCAGCGGATGCTCGTCGTAGGCGCCGCTGTTCTCCTCGATCAGCTTCGCCGCGAGCGCGAGCGCGGCCGGGCGGTCGAGCTGCTTGCGCTTCCACAGCCGCGAGCTCTGCCTCGACGGGCGGGTCGTCTGCCCCTCAACCCCGCAGGCCACCCGCTCGTACACCGCGAGGATCGTGTCGGGCGTGCAGGGCGCGTCGGCAAGCTCCTCGAGGTCCCAGGCGGCCCGATGCCAGTTCAGCAGCAGCCGCTCCTCGGAGCTCTCGGGATCGCGCTCGGCCAGCAGCACCTCGCGCGCCTTCTCGTACCCGATGCTCAGCCCGTCCTCCTGCAAGGTGGCGATCGCCTCGTCCACGTGGGCCTCCACGAGGAAGTAGGTCGTGTTGCGCGCCTTCGTGGCCAGATCGAGCCACGACCCCTCGTGGCAGCGCTTGTCGATGTCGTCGAGGTCGGCCACGATCGAGCGCGTGGGATAGTACCACCCGCATCTCCCCTCCCCGTCGCGGAACGGCAGCTCGACGGCCGTCTGGCGGCGCAGGGCGTTGAGGACGTCCCACGTCTGCTCGCGCGTGAGGGCCGCCGGCGTCTCGAGCGCATCGAATTCCGTCCGCGGCAGGGGATGCTCGTCCACGAGCGTGCGCAAGCCGCAGAACACCGGGTCCTGCAGCAGCGCTACCATCTGCCGCACCGTCGCATCCGTCATCGCTTCCGCCTGCATCCCCATCGCCCCCCTCGGATCGCCCGTCGCGGGCCCCACCTCCCCAGCTCGAGCCCGCCTGCACCGCGATCCATGTTCTAGCAGATATTGATAGTTCATCATACGCCGCGCCGCGTGCGCGTGGCAACCCTCCCCCGTTTCCCGCCTCCACGCTCCCGACGTGGGGGTTTCGCGACGGTTTTCATCTCGTTCGCCGCGAGACGCGTCTGTTCCAACTATCAATTTTCTAGATATTGACAGTTGATTCTTGCGACGCGTACCCTTCTCACCAGGGCAGATGCCCGCAAGGGAGCAAGCATCAGGGAGAGAGCTTGAAAGGGAGTGGAGACATGAGCAGCGAGAAGAGCATGACCCGCAGGGGATTCGTCGGCGCCGCGCTTGCGGGGACCATGGGAGTGGCGGCATCCTCGTTCCTGGCGGGATGCAGCGCGCCGGCCGCCTCGGGCGGCCAGGGCGAGGGAACGTGGAGCCAGGAGGTGGACGTGGTGGTCGTGGGCGCCGGCGGGGCGGGCTTCGCGGCCGCCATCGAGGCCGCGAACGCCGGAGCCAGCGTGCTGCTGCTGGAGAAGGCGGGCGCGGTGGGAGGCGACTCCACGCTGTGCGACGGCATCCTGGGCGGCTGGGGCACCAAGCTGGCCAAGGAGCAGGGCGTTGACGTAACCGCCGACGAGGTGTACGCGTGGTTCATGGGGCACCCCGAATGGTACGGCCCGAAGGATCCCGCCGTGGCGCGCGTCGAGGCCGACAAGAGCGGCGAGACCATCGACTGGCTGCAGGAGCTGGGCGTGCCGTTCGAGCAGGAGGTGGCCCCCCGCTTCGGCTACACGGAGCTGCCCGTCATCCACCAGGTGGACGGCAAGGGCGCCGAGATGATGCGCGTCCTCGCCGAGGTCGCGGAGAAGGCCGGCGTGACCACGCTGACCGACACCCCGGCGACCAAGCTGCTGACCGACGACAGCGGGCGCGTCGTCGGCGTGGAGGCGACGCAGAAGAAGGACGCCGTCCGCTTCAAGGCGAACAAGGGCGTGGTCATGGCCACGGGCAGCTTCGCCGGGAGCACGGACCTGCTGGGCACCCTCAACGCCGAGTGCGCGAACCTCATGCCCGGGTCGAACCCCGGCGCCACGGGAGACGGCCTCGTCATGGCCATGGAGCTGGGCGCCTACACCACGAGGGTGTCGGACCTGCCGCTCATGAGCTCGCTGGCCGGCGTGGAATCGGGCAGCATCGTGAACCTCAACTACGGCATGCGCCTGCACGGCCTGTGGCTCGACGCGAACGGCGAGCGCTTCTTCGACGAGGAGACGAACTACGAGAACCCCACCGGCCACCGCGCCATCGTGCGCAAGCAGAACGAGCAGGGCACCCCGCCCATCGCGCTGCTGGGCACCACGCCCGAGCTCGAGGCGATGCAGGCCACGTACCCGCTGAAGTGGGCCACCGCCGACACCGTGGAAGAGGTCGCGCAGATGGTGGGCCTCGACGGCGCGAAGGCGAAGGCGACGGTGGAGCGCTACAACGGGTTCTGCGAAGCGGGCAAGGACGAGGACTTCGGCCGCCCCGCCGACCTGCTGATCCCCCTGACCGGCCCGTTCTACGCCGCGCCCATCATGGTGAGCACGTCGGTGACCATGGGCGGCTTCAGGACGGACGAGCGGGCGCAGGCCCTCAGGCTCACGAGGCCGACCAACGGCTCGGCGACCGAACCCATCCCCGGACTCTACGCGGCCGGCGTGGTGTGCGAGTGGAACTGCGCCGCCGGCGCGACGGTCCTGTGCGCCATGACGATGGGCCGGATCGCCGGGAAGAACGCCGCTGCGGAGACGCCCGCGGCCTAGCGACGAAGACCATACGCCCCCTCCCCTCGAGAGGCCCGACCCTGATGGGCCGGGCCTCTTGCCGTGCGCCCCGCCGCGGCGCATGACCGCTACGCAACGGTTCTCCAGATCGTCGGCGAACCATGACGACGCAGCGGCCCGTTCGCGTTATCATAGACGTCGACACACGAACTCGCGCTCGCGGCCGCGCCCCGGCCGCGAGCTCCTACGGAAAGGCGGCACTGCATGGATCTCACTCCTGATCAGAAGCTGCACGGGTTCACCGTGCGCACGCGCGAGGACCTGCCCGAGATCGACGGCACGGCCTACGTGCTCGACCACGACAAGAGCGGCGCCCAGCTGCTGTACCTGCAGAACGACGACAGCAACAAGGCGTTCTCCATCGCGTTCAAGACGCCGCCCGCCGACGACACGGGCGTCTTCCACATCCTCGAGCACTCGGTGCTGTGCGGCTCGGACAAGTTCCCCGTCAAGGAGCCGTTCGTCGACCTGCTGAAAAGCTCGATGCAGACGTTCTTGAACGCCATGACGTTCCCCGACAAGACCATGTACCCCGTGGCCAGCACGAACGACCAGGACCTGCTCAACCTCACCGACGTGTACCTCGACGCGGTGCTGCACCCGGCCATCTACCGCAAGCGCGCCATCTTCGAGCAGGAGGGCTGGCACTACGAGCTGGCCGGCGACGTGGAGGCCGAAGCGGGCGACTCCGTGGTCGGCGACGCCGTGGCCGCCGCCGAGGCGGCGGACGGATCGGCGCGCCTCGTGCTGAACGGCGTGGTGTACAACGAGATGAAGGGCGCGCTGTCCGACCCGAACTCGGTGCTGTACGACGAGCTGCAGGCGGCGCTGTTCCCCGACACGGCCTACCGCTTCGAGTCGGGCGGCACGCCGCGCGCCATCCCCGACCTCACCTACGAGCGGTTCCTCGAGGAGCATCGCCGCCACTACCGCCTGGACAACAGCTACCTCACGCTGTACGGCGACGTCGACCTGGACGGCATGCTGGCCTTCCTCGACGATCGCTACCTGTCCCCCGTCGCCGACGAGCAGGCGGCTTCCGCGAGCCTCGACGCCGAGGGCGCGCCGATCGGCCCCCACGAGCTGCGCGAGCAGGCTCCCGTGCGCGCGCTCGGCGTGAAGCGGAACATGGCCACCGCGCCCGAGAACGCGTGCGCGGGTTTGGGCTACGTCATCGGCAACGCGCGCGAGCGCACGCGCATGGTGGCCGTGGACATCCTCATCGACGCCATCGCGGGCTCGAACGAGGCGCCGCTCAAGCGCGCCCTGCTCGACGCGGGGCTGGCGGCCGACGCGCTGGCGTTCTTCGCCGACTCGCTGCTGCAGCCCTTCGCCGTCATCCAGCTGCGCGGGCTCGAGGAGGGCGGCGCCGAGCGCTTCCGCCCTGTAGTGGAGGAAACGCTGCGCGGCCTGGCCGACGGCGGGCTCGACCGCACGCTCGTGGAGGCGTCGCTGTCGCGCGCCGAGTTCGTCATGCGCGAGCGCGACTTCGGCATGGCCGACGGCGTGGCGCTGTCCATGAGCGCGCTGGCCGGCTGGCTGTACGACGACGATGAGGCCACGTCCTACCTCAAGTACGAGGACGACTTCGCGTTTCTGCGCAAGGCGCTCGACGAGGGCTACTTCGAGCAGCTCATCCGCGAGGTGTTCCTGGAAAGCGACCACCTGGCCGAGGTGGAGATCGTCCCGGTGGACGGCGACGAGGACGCCTACGAGGAAGCGCGCCTCGCCGCCGCCGAGGCCGCGATGACGCCCGAGGACTTCGTGCGCGTGGCCGACGAGGAGGCGGCGCTGCGCCGCCTGCAGGAGGAGCCCGACGCGCCCCAGGCGCTGGCCACGCTGCCGCGCCTGTCGGTGTCCGACATCGGGGAGGCGCCCGTGGAGCCCGCGTACGGCCTCGTGGAGGGCGCGGACGTCCCCACGCTGCGCCACGACGTTCCCACGCGCGGCATCGCCTACGCCTACCGCTACTTCGACCTCGACCGCGTGGCGTTCGACGAGCTGCCCTACGTGGCCGTGCTGGGGCTCGTGCTGGGCAAGCTGGGCACCGCGCGCCATACGGCCTCCGAGCTGGACACGCTCGTCAACGGTAAGCTGGGCAACCTCTCGTTCTTCGCCGAGATCTACGAGGACGAGGCCGACCCCTCCGCGCTCGCGCCGAAGTTCGTCGTGAGCTCGAGCGCGCTGACCGAGAACGTGCGGGAGCTGGCCGAGCTGCCGCGCGAGATCATGCTGGAGACGGACTTCTCCGACACGAGCAAGATCAAGGACGTGCTGCAGCAGCGCCGCATCGGCATGGAGCAGGGCTTCGCGAACGCGGGCCACGCCAGCGCCATGGCGCATCTGGCCTCGTACTACCTGCCTGCCGGCGTGGTGCGCGAGCAGCTGGGCGGCGTCGGGTTCTACCGCTTCCTCAAGCAGCTGCTGGCCTCGTTCGACGAGCGCACCGACGACGTGTCCGCGCGCCTGGCCGACCTCGCCGCGCGCCTGTTCGCCGACAACGCGCTGACGCTGAGCTTCACCGGCTCCGACGACGACTACGCGCGCTTCGCGTCCGCGGGCGCGACGCTCGGGCGCACGCGGCCCGAGGACGGCGTGCGCCTCGTCGCGCCCGACCCCGTCGTGCTCAACGAGGCGTTCGTCGTGCCCACCGACGTGTGCTACGCCGCGCAGGGCTTCGATCGCCGCGCCTTCGACGCGGGCTACACGGGCGCCTGGCAGGTGGCGGCGCGCGCGCTGTCCTACGACTACCTGTGGAACGAGGTGCGCGTCAAGGGCGGCGCGTACGGCGCGGGCTTCCAGACGGCGCGCACCGGCAACCTGCGCTTCTACTCCTACCGCGACCCGCACCTCGACGACACGCTGGCCCGCTTCGCCGGAGCGTCGGAGTGGCTCGCCGCGTTCGACCCCGCCGCCGACGCGATGGAGGGCTACGTGGTGAGCACCGTGGCAGGGTTCGACACGCCGCTCAAGGCGCGCGCCCTCGTGCGGCGCCAGGACGGCGATTTCTTCGGCGGGCGCACCCCCGAGAGCCGCTTGGAGACGCGCGCCCAGATGATCGACGCGGACGCCGCCACGCTGCGCTCGCTGGCCGCGCCCATCGCCGAGGCCGTCGCGCTGAACGCCGTGTGCGTGTTCGGCAACCGCGACATCATCGAATCGTCCGATGCCGGCCTCGCCGTGGTGGACCTGCTGAACGAGTAAGCCCGCCGCCTTCCATCGCCGCCGCGGCCCCGAGCGCTCCTGCGCCGGGGCCGCGGCGCGTTCGGGGCCGCGCGTGCGCCCATCGATGTTTCACGTGAAACATTCGTTCGCCTCTCTTTCACCGCGGATCGACGCAGGATCGGGACGAAAGCGCACTTTCGGGGCCCATCCGCGCACGGTTGAGCTAGAATAAGCGGTTGGAACCGAGTGCGTGCGATGCGGGCGGAATCGGGGATCGCCCCGGCCGTTGACGGCCGAGGGATACGCGCCTCCCGCCGAGCACGCGGCCGCGCTTGACTGAGCGCCGCACTAATGATAGTAATATAGTATCAAATAGACGAGAAGAGACGGAGAAGGCGCATCATGCTGGAACTGAAGAACCTCACCTTCGAGGTGCCGCTCGCGGACGGATCGAAGGACACGAAGCGCATCATCGACGATTTGTCCCTCACCATCCCCGACGGCCGCTTCACGGTCATCACCGGCCCCAACGGCGGCGGCAAGTCGACGCTGGCCAAGCTCATCATGGGCGTCGAGCGCGCGACGAGCGGCCAGATCCTGCTCGACGGCGAGGACGTCACCGATCTCGGCATCTCCGAGCGCGCCAAGAAGGGCATCGGCTACGGCTTCCAGCAGCCCGCGCGCTTCAAGGGCATGAAGGTGAAGAAGCTGCTCGACATCGCGGCCGGCAAGAAGCTGCCGATGCTCGCGTGCAACGAGTACCTGGCCAAGGTGGGCCTGTGCTCGGCGAGCTACCTCACGCGCGAGGTGGACAAGAACCTGTCCGGCGGCGAGGTGAAGCGCATCGAGATCGCCACGATCCTCGCGCGCGACCCGAAGCTGGCCATCTACGACGAGCCCGAGGCCGGCATCGACCTGTGGAGCTTCGACCGCCTCACCGAGACGTTCCGCGACATCCACGAGGCGCGCGACGGCCGCTCCATCGTGATCATCTCGCACCAGGAGCGCATCATCCAGCTGGCCGACGAGATCGTGCTGCTGCGCGACGGCAAGGTGGTGGACACGGGCACGCCCGACGAGCTCATGCCGAAGCTGGGCTTCGTGGCGAAGGGCATCCCCGGCTGCCAGCTGAGCACGCCCACCGAGCTGCACATCACCGAGATCCCCACCACCTGCTAACCCCGCGCGGGCCGCGCGCCCGCCGCACCGCACACGAAGGAGGCCATCATGGCTGTTGACCTTTCCCCCATCGACGAGGGGCTGCTCGCCGAGATCGCCAACATACACGGCATGCCGAAGGGCGCGTTCAACATCCGCAAGGACGGGCAGCTCGTCGAGCGCCATTCGTCGGCGAACATCGAGATCGCCACGAAGACGGACAACCCCGGCATCGACATCCGCATCAAGGCCGGCACGAAGGGCGAGACGGTGTACATCCCCGTCATCGTCACGCAGTCCGGCCTCAAGGACGTCGTGTACAACACGTTCTACATCGAAGACGACTGCGACGTGACCATCATCGCCGGCTGCGGCATCCACAACGAGAGCCACCAAGCGTCCGAGCATGACGGCATCCACACGTTCTACTGCGGCAAGAACAGCCACGTGAAGTACGTGGAGAAGCACTACGGCGAGGGCACGGGCACCGGCGAGCGCATTTTGAACCCCGTGACGAACGTCGTCATGGAGGAGAACGCGAGCTGCGAGATGGAGCTCACGCAGCTGCGCGGCGTGTCGTCCACCGTGCGCGACACGAACGCCGAGCTGGGCGCGGGCGCGAAGCTCGTGCTGACCGAGAAGCTGCTGACGCACGACGACCAGGTGGCCACCTCGAACATGAAGGTGGAGCTCAAGGGCGACGATTCCAGCGTGCAGGTGATCTCGCGCTCGGTGGCGCAGGACAACTCCAAGCAGATCTTCAACCCGCTGGTCATCGGCGAGGCGCAGTGCCGCGGCCACGTGCAGTGCGACGCCATCATCATGGGGCATGCCAAGGTGACCGCCATCCCCGGCATCGAGGCCGCCAGCGAGGACGCGCTGCTCGTGCACGAGGCCGCCATCGGCAAGATCGCCGGCGACCAGATCACGAAGCTCATGACCCTCGGCCTGACGGAAGAGGAAGCCGAGCAGGAGATCCTGGAGGACTTCCTGAACTAGCGCGACCCGAGCTCCCGAACCCGAAACGCCCGTCGAACCCCTTGCGGATCGACGGGCGTTTTTCGTTCGAATGTTTCACGTGAAACATTTGTTTGCGCGAACGAATGTTTCACGTGAAACATTCGGGGGCCGGGCCGGGCGCGCGCCTACCGCTCGTAGCGCCCCACGAAGTGCAGGATGACGGCGGCGCTCGTCGGGGTGCAGCGCTCCCCCTCCAGGAGGCGCTCGCACGTGGGGATGCCGCGGGCGATGATGGCCGCGGTGGCCGGTGCGGGGATGGGCAGCTCGCCGTGCGCGCACGTCACGGTGCCCCGCCCCGTCTGCACGGGGGTGGCGACGATCTCGTCGGGATCGAGGGCCTCCACGGCCAGGCAGATGGCAGCCACGTTGCGCAGCGCCTCGCCGTTGCCCACCTCGTGGAAGTGCGTCTCCTCCACCGCGCAGCCGTGCGCCGTCGCCTCGGCCTCGGCGAGGATGCGGTAGATCGCGCGCATGTCGTCCTTCACGCGCTCGCTCGCGTCGAGCGCGTCGATGGTGGCGTAGACCGCGCCCAGGTCGTGGTGGTGCCCCTCGGGCACCCCGGCCGCATCCGCGGCGGCGCGCACCTGCGCGCGGCGCGCCTCGGGCAGCTGCAGCAGCGCCTCGTCTAGCAGATGGCGCCGGGTGGCGTTCTCCTCCAGGTTCCAAACCAACGTCGTCATGCCGTCCTCGCTTTCACATGGTTGATCATATGGGCCTGGTAGCCCGCGCCGAAGCCGTTGTCGATGTTCACGACGGACACGCCCGAAGCGCACGAGTTCAGCATGGCCAGCAGCGCCGCCACGCCGCCGAAGCTGGCGCCGTAGCCCACGCTCGTGGGCACCGCGATCACCGGGCACGAGGCGAGGCCGCCCACCACGCTGGCCAGCGCGCCCTCCATGCCCGCCACCGCCACCACGACGCTCGCCTGCGCGATGTCGTCGGCGTGCGCGAGCAGGCGATGGATGCCGGCCACGCCCACGTCGTAGAGGCGCACCACGTCGTTGCCCAGCATCTCGGCCGTCACGGCGGCCTCCTCGGCCACGGGCAGGTCGCTCGTGCCCGCGGCGGCGATCACGATGGGGCCGTTGCCGTCGGGCTCGGGCGCCTCGCCCACGATGCCGAGGCGCGGCCCCTCGCGATACGCGAACGGCAGCGAGCACGCGCCCTCCAGGCCGCGCTCGACCGCGGCGGCCTTGTCGGCGTCGAGCCGGGTGATCAGCACGCGCTCCTGCCCGTTCGCCACGAGCGCGCGGCACACGCCCGCGATCTGCTCGGCCGTCTTGCCCGCGCCGTACACCACTTCCGACACGCCCTGGCGCATACCGCGGTGATTGTCCACCGTCGCGTAGCCGAGCTCCGTGAACGGGGCGATGCGCAGCGCCCGCTCGGCCTCGTCGATGGCCGTCTCTCCCGCCGCAACGCGCTCGAGCAGCTCGCGCAGTTGTCGTTGCTCCATGTTCAACCTCTCCGTCGTCTTGTCGTTCGTCGACCATTGAACCACTTGGAGCGCACTCCAAGTCAAGCGCCTCGCCGCCCCGTCACGAAGAAAGCCCCGGATGCGGGTTCCGCGATCCAGGGCTTTCGCACGTTTGGCGCATGCCGTCGCTAGGCGGCGATGTCCTCGGGCTGCACGGCGTTCTCGCCGGCGTTCACCTCGTCGCCGGTGTTGTCGTCGGCGGGCGCGGCGGCGTTGCCGTCGTCGGCGGGCGCGGCGTTGTCGTCGGCGTTGTCGCCCTCGCCCTCGTCCTGGGGCTCGTCCGTCGTGTCGGCGGTGTTCGCGTCCGTCGACTTGGTGGCGCCGGCCGTCAGCGGCGTGGACGACAGGTCGAGCGCGGTGCCCAGCCACTTCGTCTCGATGACGTCGATGGTGCCGTTGCTGGTCAGCGTTGCAAGCGCCTCGGAAACGGCCTGCTTGAGGTCGGTGTTCGCGTCGGACACGCCCACGCCGTAGCCGGCCGCCTGCTGCATGAGCGCCACGATGTGGACGTCGTAGCCCGCACTGTGCGCCGCGTACGTGCCGATGATGGCGTCGGCCGCCACGTACTGCACCTGACCCGATTCGAGTTCGGCGAAAGCGCTCTTGAGGTCGTTGGTCGTGGAGAAGGCGGCCTTGTCGAACTCGTTGGTCACCGCCCAGGCGCTCTTCGACGACACCTGCGCGGCGATCTTCGTCTCGGCGGTGTTCGTGGGAACCTGAGTGTTGGACGGCGTGGAGAACAGCGCCACGGCCGTGGGCAGGTAGGCGTCCGACTTCCAGAACGAGGTGCTGCTGTCGGACTTGTCGATGCCCATGACGATGTCGACGGTCCCCTCCTTGAGCGCCGATTCCGCGTCGGACCCCACGTCGACGATCTCGAGCTTCAACCCGAAGCTGTCGGCCAGCGCAGCCGCCACGTCCACGTCGATGCCGACGATCTTGGACGACGATTCGGGCTGGCCCGCCAAGGGCTGGTTGTCGGTGTTCACGCCGACGCGCAACGTGCCGTCCTTGCCGATGGTCGGCGACGACAGCGTGGCCGCTTTCTCGGGGGGAGTGTAGCTCTGCTGCGATGAGCAGCCCGTCAGAACGGCGAGCAGGGCTGCCATGCACGCGACCGCCATGCAGCAGGACGCGAGCGTTTTATAACGCTTCATAACCGGTGAGCCTCCATCTAGCTTGATCTTCATGCTGCCTCTTTCGACTGACCTAGTCTTTGCCCCCACACTCGCGCACTGGAGCTCAGCTTGCGCCTTGCCCTCTCGCCCGTCGCAACCGTATGTCGCGATACGCGGGCGGTGCGGCTTACCTCTAGGATACGCCATGATCGTCGCGCGGAAACCGCGTGGCTTACGTGGGTCCTTTCGACCGCATCTGCCGTGGACTGAGGTTGAAAAACCCGCAACTACAGACTCGAAAGAAGCATGGTTAGTGTATCAGATCATGAATTGAGCCGGAAGCGCACCGGCAGAATCTGCGGATTCGGCGATTCGCATAGCGGAAGCCCGATCACGTGCCCTGTATGAGCGCATCCTGAACCAGAAGGTCTCTGAGGAATTGGCGATCGGTCCGCAAAAAGCCGTCGGTCAAATACGCCAGCCCTCGATACATGCCCGTCACAGCGAATCGCTTCATGTCCGCCGTGAGCATAGGAACCCATGAGACGAGATGCTCCTCGAGGAAATCGAGCTGCAGGGCGAGAAGCTTACGGGCCTTTTCGGTATCGCCGCCCTCATACGCCTCGATGGCCCGATCGCACAACACTTTTTCGAACTCCAGTTCAAGGGCGAGGTGATCCTCCCCTTCTTTCCAGCAGGGATCCTTTTCGACACCGCATGCGCGGTAGATCGCCAAAATCTCACGGCGCGCCCCCTCCATCAGCAAGCGCTTCTCCGACGTGTACACCGATTCGTAGGGGTAAGCGGCTGAAAAGCCATCGACGCCGTGTCCGAAAAAGCAACGTGCGAAATCGATTCTCAGCTCACTGAGCGACTCACTCCACAGGTTCGAAAGGAATGTCGCAATGAGCAGGAAACCCGTGTCGAGATCGTCGTCATCTGCGTCGGCAGGATACAGCATGCCATGCATCTCATCGAGCAGCTCTTGGTCGATCTCGGTACGGTACAGACGAGACAGCAGCGCATATGTTGCAGAGCGCCGCCCAAGAACGCCCGCTACGTCCCGTTCAGCGCTCCCTTCTATGCGCGACGACCCCATTTCAACGGTTTTCCCAGTCATGATTCAGACCCTCTCTCAAATCGTTCCGAGAAGACGCGGACGAGCGCTTGCCTCCCCAGCTCGGTCGTGCGCCATCCACCCGCCCACGAAAGCGCTCCGCAGTCTTCGAGCCTCTTCAGGAAAAACGAGCAATGCTTTCGCGGGCTTCGTTCCGCAGGATCACCGCCGACGAGGCGCTCCAGCTCTTCGACCTTCCTGCCAACCCCGTCGTCGCAGTACCTCAAAAGCCGTTCGTAGACCGGGCGGTACCGGGGCTCCTCTCGCGAAAGCCGCACCAAACAAGACCAGGAGTCGTCTTTTTCGAGGTAAGCCCGTCCTTCGTCGGTAGCAACCCAAAACACACGTCTGCCGTCGACTGGCCGGTAGAATCGCGAGCCGTCGATTTCCACGATATCCGGGCGCTGCTCCGCTTCACCAGCGAAAGCCGAACCGTCTTCGCCCACCTTCTCGATAGCGCCCGCCTCTTCAAGCAGCAACGAGTAATCGTAGCCGGAGTACACCGACCGATCGAAGGATTGCAACTCTTCGACTTTTTGCCTCAAAGCATCCGCACGCCTGATCTCTAACAGGAAATCCATGATGCCCACGAGCACGCGACGCCTCGGCGCCAAGGCTTCGAACAGGTCGTCTATACGTTGCAAAGCAGGGCGGTCATCGGCCTTCGAAACATAGCCGATAGTCGCCATGACGTCCATGCGCGGCCCTCGTTGGCCGCCTTCGTCGTCGATATCCTCATCGATTTCGCAACTCGCGAAAGGATCGTAATCCGTCTCGTATACGGAAAGAGGTTTCCCGGATGCTTGCTCAACGTCGTGCTCCATGAGTAATCCCTCCTTTTCATCTTGCCGATTCGGCATCGTATCGCTTCGGGCAACCTCGAAAGAGGCTGCCCGAAGCTCCCTCACATGCGTCCCGACCCTGCAAAAGGGGTATTATGGGGAAAGGCCGAGGCACATGACGCGGGTCAGTAGAACATGAAGACGCTGCCCCCGCAGGCGAAGAACACCATGCGAAGCAGGATGCCGCCGACGACGGCGAACAACGCGACGCCCAAGCCTGCGGAAGCCCATGCTCTGCGTTTCCGCCCGTAGAAGGCGCAAGCAACCGCTGCAAGAGCGAAGACGAGCGCGAGAACCGTGAAAGCGACGACGCTCCCTGAAAAAGGACTGTACGTGGCAGCTGCGGCCATAGCGGTGGTAGGGTGATTCGGGTCGAAATAGTAGCCCACGTCGGAGAACCCTCCCGATGCGCTCGTCATGACGAGAACGAAAGCGACCGTGCCGACCACGTTCACCACGCTGCCCGTCAGCGTGCATGCTCCATGGAAAGCCGCATCCTCATCGGCCTTGCGGTCGATGAACGCGAAAGCTCCGGAGCCTACCGCAAACGCGAGGCCCAGCAACGAGGATACCTGGAGGAGCGAGTTCCACGTAGGACGAGCGGCCATCATGTACGACAAGCCGGCGATAACCACAAGCGCGACGGAAGCGAGTATCGCGGCGATTGCGCACCATTTGGGCACCCCGCCTTCGCGCCGAAGCACGACGAAGAAGGCGATCATAACCGCCGCCATGACGACGACCGCGATAAGCTCTTGGGTGATGCCGCTCGTTATATGGCCGAACCCGTTGAACACCCTCTCCCAATGTTGCAGATGGAGGAACACCGAGATGCCTCCAAGCGCCAAAAGGGCAGCGCTTGCATACAGCGAGGTACACTGCGCCCGCACGCCTTTACCGACCAGCGCATAGACGCCTTGCGCTGCGAACAGGCCGGCGCTTGCCGAGACGAGCGTCGTGAACAGAATCAAAGGCCATTGTAATTCCATGGTCTACTCCTCTCCGCGCCATTGGCGATCGCGAAGGATGAAAGCGAACGAAGGCCGGTTCCCCACATCGGGAAGATGATGAACGTCCGCATCCGCATAGGGATGCACATGGTCACCGAGCTTCACGCGGGTCTTCTTCATGGTCTCGTACGATTTGTCCGTCCCGAAGGCGCTCGGCTCGCCAGGTGCTTCGAGATTCTCCATACCCCGATCCAAGTCCCCGAAGAACCGCGCACGGGCACAGCACTGCTCGACGCATTGGGGCAGCTCCCCCTGGGCGATCTTCTGTTCGCATAAGGTGCACTTTTCCACGACGCGTTCCTCTTCGTTCAAATAGCGAACGCCGTACGGACAGGCCATGACGCAAAACTGGCACCCTATGCACTTGGATTTGTCGACTTGAACGGTGCCGTCTTCCGCTTTGTGCGACGCTTGCGTGGGGCAAACGTTCACGCAGGCGGGGTTCTCGCAATGCTGGCAGCCTGCCGGAAGAAAATACATCTCGACATCGGGGCACTGTCCGTCAGGACTCTTCGGGTTGGGACCGATGCGCAAGACTTTGTTCCAAAACGAGCCGACCGGTACGCCGTTGGCTGCTTTGCATGCCACGCTGCAGCTCAGGCACCCTACGCAACGGTTCAGGTCGGTAACGATAACGTTATGCATCAGTAATCACTCCCGTTCAAAGAATAGTCGGGCAGCCATTCCTTCAAGCGTGGATCCGAAGCATCGTGGATGATCTCGGTCCCGTCTTCGTCGCAAGGAACGGGATTGCCGAACGGACTGTTCTCAGGCGTCGCTTTGTACATCTTCACCGCAAAACCGCGCATGCATGGCGAAGCCATGATCGGATCCACGTTCTCGGGATTCAGCAAACGGTTGCAATTGCACAGGCTCTCTCCATGGTTGGGCGCAGAGAGCTCGGGGAACCACCAGGCATGCTCCAGGTTCACCACCCCTTCCCCGATGCCGTAGTAGACATCGGCGCATTGCCTGATCTTGCCGTGCTTAGTCTCGATCCACACCCAATCTCCCTGCTCGATACCCAGTTTCGCGGCATCGAGCGGGTTGATTTCGATACGGGGCACCGGCCATTGCTCGCGGCACCAAGGAAGCTGGCGATGCTCGGAATGGAAGTACACCGGTATACGTCGGCCCGTCGTGGCCACGAACGGATATTCTTCGAAAAGCTTCGGATCGCTTGCAGGGCTTTCCAAGGGCTCGCGATAATCAGGAACGAGCCACGACATGTCGACGTTCGCCTTACCGCCCATGCCGTACCGCTCGATGACGGTGGGCCACAGCTCATACTTCGACGTCGGTGTGATATAGCCGAATCGACGGGTCTCATCGCATCCCGGCACGCTGAGCCCAACGATGCCTTCGGCGCGTCCGACGCCGGGCTTGATGGTCATATATCCCGTTTCCCATCGGCGGTACGTCCCCATCTCTTTCGGATATACCTTCTTCGCGTTCTGCCACCCGTTCTCCTGGAAATCCTCCTCAAATTCCCGATAGCTCTTATACGGCAACCCTTCTCCGATTTTCGCGGCTTCCTCCTGAGCCAGCTGGAACATGCGCTCGCACGAGTCCGCCGTATCGGGATCGGGCATGTCGGGGTCCATGCTCCAGGGAAATTCCATCGCCTGCGCCAGCGCCTTCATGAACATGGGATCGTCCTTGCAGTCGCCGGGGGCATCCACGCAGGGCACGTTCATGGCCAAGCCGCAATGGGGTCCTTGGCTGATGCGAGGGAAGCGCATCTCCAGCCAGTGATACACGGGCACCAAGATATCGGCGCACTCGGCCGTCGGATGATGCCAAAGATTCGCCTCCAGCCAGAAGTCGAGCTTGTTCATCGCTTCCCAAGCAGGTCCCGACGTGCCATGGTTCATAAACGAACCGGAATCGTTCGCCCCGGCCACGATAGGATACGGATCCCCCGTGAGAACCGCCTTCCATATGCTGTTAGGCTCCGACCACTGCCCGTACCATTTGGTGATGGGCCAGTCGTCGCCGCCAACGATCAGCTCGTTCTGATCGAACTTGTTTCCCGCTTCCGGGCTGGCGTCGAACTGACCGCCGAGAAACGCGTAGGGCAGCCAGCATTCGTCGTTGAAATAGGAGTGGGTAGGACCTCGGTTCCCCGCTGGTATGTCCATGTTTCCCGTCATATGGGAGAGCAGCATGATCGAACGAATCGTCTGGTAGTTGTTGCCGTTCTGATCCATGGCGAGGCTGATATGGATGCCGCCGTTGCCATGATCGGCCCCCTCCGGTCGCGTAGCCCAAGCGAGGCAAGCCTCTTCGATCTTGCGGGCATCGACGCCAGTGACCTCCTCGGCCCATTCGGGAGTCTTGTCTTCAAGCATGTCCACGTAGTACTGCCAAACGGTTTTCGCTTTGACAGTACGCCCGTCTTTCAGGGTTACATCGTACTCGCCCGTGAGATCGGGGTCGATGCTCTTGAACTGCGTCGGGGCGGGCAGCCAGCCTTCGAACGGCGTGCCCTCCTTTGCGACGCGACCGTTCGACATCGCATCGTCGGTGGTGATGGACTCGCCGTCCCATTGCGTGACCTCGACGTCGTAGAAAGAGAGGGCGTCGTTGCCGACCTTGCCGTCCCGAGCCTTATTGGCATCGTGAACGAAGAACTTCTGATACGAACCGCCCTCTACGATGTCGCATTCCTTCAGAAGATGGGTTTTCATATCATGCGCGCCCGAGTTGTCTATCATCCATCCGCCCGACGGTTCCATATCCTCGACGACCAAGAACGGCCCGTTCGACCACCGCTTCATGTACAGTTCGTCCATAAGGTCGTGTTCGTAAATGATCTTCGCCCATGCGAGGGCAATAGCCTGATCGGTGCCCGGCCGGACGTTCAGCCAGTAATCGGCCTCTTTGCCAATACCGGTCATACGCGGATCTATGCTGATAAAGGCCTCGGCCTTGCTTACCGCATTCACGACGCTACGGCATGAGTCATCGTAATTGGAGTACTCGATATTGCCGCCCCACTCGACGTAGACGCGAGGCTCTTCGGCAGATGTCATCCAGTTCGACCCGTACTCGTCGGTCGTGGACGTCGTGAGAAAACGAGGCCCCTTGCAGATGCACGATGCCACGTGATGGTTCACGGCTCCCGTGAGGATCGCCAAGGTAGCATAGCCCCCCATAGCCCACATACGGCTGGTGCCGTTCATGGTGAAAATGCCGGTTCCGCCGTACTTCTCCTTGACCTCCGCGAATTTCTCAGCAGACACCTTCATTGCCTCATCCCAAGAAATACGCTCCCAACCTGGGTCTTCGCCTTTCGGACGCGTACGCTTCATAGGATAGCGCAGCCTGTCGGGATGATAGCAAGCCTGGATGGACGATTGAGACTTCGTGCAGCAATTTCCTCGGCTCGTAAAGCACGACTGATCGCCCTCGACACGGATCGCCTTTCCATCCTGCACGGTCACCCACACTCCGCACTCCATTTTTCCGCAAGCACGGCAGACGGTGCGGACGCGCCTCACATCGTTTTCCGCAGTCGCAGAGTCGCCCTCGTCGGCCAAGGCGACAAGCGAGCCTCCAGACGAAACCGCCACGATGCTTGCCGTAGCCACAGCCATCTTCACGAAACTGCGACGGGATACGTTCAGCTTTTCCACCGGTTCTCCTCTCCTCCAAGATCCTGCCAGCGCAGGCACGCACGACATACTTTTTGGCACTGGAACAAGCAAGACCCCCTCTCAGCTGCTTGGTATCGGTGATTCCACCATAGCGGCCAGGATCACGCAGCGAATCGGATGAAGTTTATGTTCGGTCTCAGAGCGTGCGCCTGTCTGTCATAGATAGTTTATGATTTTCTGTAATACCTGATGAGCGCTTTATGACATCACAATTCCTCGCAAGAACCCAAGCGCGCTTCTGACGAAGAGCTTTTATAATCGAATCGGGGGAGAAAACGTACGAAGGGGTTCGCATGTCGGGGGATTTCGCCAAAGAGACGCCGAAGGACATCTTCTTCGCGCGCTTGAAAAAGTTTTCCAACGAGACGTTCTCGAAGCGCATGCTCGGGTTTTCTTTCAGTCGCGCCTGGGTGTTCTTGGTATTTTTCAACGAAACGGCGCTGGTAAGCCCCGTTGGAGAACAGGTGCTCACCGAGATATACCAAGGGTCGCTGTTCGTCTTGGTATTGACCTTGTTCGCCTGCGGCCTCATGAGCCGCCTTTCCGAGAAATTTTCAAGCAGCACCGCGGCTCGAATCGCACCGGCGATCTTCTGCATAGTCGGCACTTCGGCCATCCCCTTCGCAAGCCTCGAAAGCCCAGCAGGTTACGCAATGCTCGCGGTGGCCGCAGTGGCAACCGGGGTCGGATCAGGTCTTCTCTTGCTGCTTTGGGGAAAGATCTACAGCTTGGAAGGAGGGCCCTCGACCGCAGCCGAAGTCTCCGTTTCCTACGTGCTGGCCACGCTGCTCGTCCCTTTCTATCACGCAACGACACACGGTTTTCAGATGATTATCGTATCGGTTCTCCCTATCGCCTCGAGCGCTCTCATGGCAAGGGAACTGAAAAGGGTGAAAACCGAAACGTCCGAGGAGCAAACCGACGAGATGCAGCATCGCGCCATGCCCGAAAACGGATCTCTCGGGTACGCCGGCATCCTCGTCAAATTCGCTATCAGCTCCGTTGTGTTCGGATGCGTCATCAGCGTGGTCCGATTCTTCTACACGGCGAACGCAACCGTCGATCCCGGAGCGTACCCCTCCTTCGTTTTCCCTCTGTCCGCGCTGCTGGTCGGTTGCGTCATGTTGGGCATCGTCTTGTTCAGCAGGCGCCTCGACCTGGCGTTCTCGTATAAGCCGGTCCTCATTTTCATGGCGCTCGGATGTCTGATGCTGCCTTTTTTCGAAGCTAATTACTTTCTCTCGTACACGTTCGCTCTGACCGGCTACTTCTGCTTCGAAATCGTCAGCTGGGTCATGCTGTCAGACATGACCTTTCGCTTTGGAGTACCGGCATTCAAGGCGTACGGTTTCGGGCGCTGCGCGGTATCGGGAGGCGTCCTGCTCGGCTCCCTGCTGATCTCCTGGCTGGCGGAAAGCGTGAACCTCTCTTCTCAGTTTCGCTTCGCCGCTGCATGCTTGATGCTTTTCGTGATGATAGTGGCGTACACGCTCACGCTTACCGAGCGCGATATAGCGCGTATGCATCGTCGTTCTATGGATCGATTCGAGACGCAAGCTTCTCGCATCGCGCCTTCCGACGCCTGGAAAAGCACGTCAGGCGACGAATCGGCACGAGAGCCGCTTTCCTTGGAGGAAAAGGTTGCGATCATCGCCGAGCAGCACCAGGTCTCGGGACGCGCGCTCGAAGTGATGACGCTCTTGGCGCAAGGACGCACGGCCGCTCGCATAGAGCAGGAGCTCTACATATCACGAGGAACCGTGAACACGTACAGTCACCGCCTCTATCAGAAGCTTGGCGTCCACAGTCGCCAGGAGCTGCTCGATCTCATTTACAGCGTCGAGGAATAGAGCCTTCGTACCTGACACGCGGGCGCGGCGCGGGCATGCGCGTTGGAGCCACGTGGGATGCGCGTGGGAAACGGGGGCAAAGGGCGTGGGATCGGCGTGAGGCGCGCGTGGGAAGCGCGCGAGAACGGCGGGTGCCGGGCGTGCGAGCGCGGTGTGCGGCGCGTGGAACGCCCCGTGCTATCCTCGAAGGATGACGAAGACCCGCACAGCAACCGCCCTCTCATCCGCGCCGCGCCCGCGCAGCGGCGCCCTCGCGCGCCCGCTTCCCCCGCGCCGATCCCGCGTGGCGCAGACCACGCGCCTCTATGGCCGCGGCGCGGCCGAGGCCATCGCCGAGACGCTGTGGCCCACGCGCTGCGCCGTGTGCGACGCGCCCGGCGAGGTGCTGTGCGCGCCGTGCCGCCTCAACCTGCGGCACGTCGACTGGTGGCGCGCCTGCCCGCGCTGCGGCGCGCCGTTCGGGCGCGTGCAGTGCAGCGAGTGCAACGACGTGATGCTGGCCGCAACCGGGCGCGACGAGCCTCCCTTCGACGCCTGCGCGAGCGCCGTGGCCTACGACGACGCCGCGGCGCGCATCGTGCGCACCTGGAAGGACGCCGGGGAGCGGCGGCTCGCCGAGGCCATGGCCGCGCTCATGGCGCCGATGGTGCCGCCGTCGTGGCGCTCCGAGCATCCGGCGATCGTGCCCGTGCCGGCCACCGGCGCCGCACGGCGTCGACGCGGCTTCGACCACGGCGAGGAGCTGGCGACGGCCGTGGCATCCCGCCTCGAGCTCGACGTGGCGCCCCTGCTCGCCCGCCCTCGCAACCGCGACCAGCGCGCCCTCGCCCGGCGCGACCGGCTCGCGAACATGGAGGGCCGCTTCATCCCCCTGCCGGGCGCGAGCGCGCCGCCCTCGGTCATCGTGGTGGACGACGTGTACACCACCGGCGCCACCCTGTTCGCCGCAGCCGACGCCGTCCGCGCCGCCGGCGCCCGAACCGTCCGCTGCCTCACCTTCGCCCGCGTCTGGTAAGGAGTCCCGCACGATGAGGAGAACGTCATCGAAACCGTCGCCCGAAACGTACGGTTTCGGGCGCGATTCCGACCGTTTCGGGCGACCGCGCCCACAAAAAAGCGGCGGGCCGAGGCTCGCCGCTTTCGCGTGTTGCTTGTCGGTCGAAGCGCTAGATGATGCGCTCGCGCTGCTTCTGGGGGGCGGCGCTGGCGGCGTCGGAGAGCTCGGCCACGTCCACCGAGATGCTGTGCTTGATGGGCTTCCAGTTGCACTTCTTCACGAGCGCGACGAGCGCGATGGGGATGTAGGTCATCATGAACACGGGGAACGTGAACATGTACAGCACCTTCTTGCCCGTGGTGGAGCGGATGGAATCCCATTCCACGAACGTGGTGAGCACGCCGAACATGAACATGAAGATGAAGTAGTTCATCAGGCAGAACAGGATGGACGACAGCGACGAGGCCACCATGATGCCCGTGGACATGGCACCGGTGAGGCTGAGGAACACGATGATGGCGTTGAACAGCACCGACACGATGGTCAGCAGCATGCCCGGCGCGATGGTCATGAGCATGTCGTAGCAGGCGAAGCGCGCGCCCTTCGGGTTCACGGCGATGCCCTTCGCCAGGCGGGCGCCGTAGTGCCAGAACACCTGGTAGAAGCCCTTGGCCCAGCGGAAGCGCTGGTTCCACGAGTCGCGGAACGTGATGGGCTGCTCGTCGTAGAGGATGGCCGTGGGCGTGTAGCTGATGCGCGTGCCCTCAAGGATGCTGTTCGCCGAGAACTCGATGTCCTCGGTGAGCAGGTGCCACTTCCAGCCGCCGTTCTTCTCGATGATGTCGGCGGCGATGAAGAAGCCCGTGCCCGACACGGCGCAGCTCGTGTTGAGCGTGAGGCGCGCCTGGTTCAGGAACTTGGCCTCGCGCAGGAACCACACGGCGTAGCCGGCGGAGATCCAGTTGGAGTCGTAGTTCTTGGAGTTGCGGTAGCTGGTGGAGGCCTTCGCGCCGTTGTCGTAGGTCTTGTTCATCTCGCGGAAGTAGTTCACGTCCAGCACGTTGTCGGCGTCGAACACGAAGAACGCCTCGTAGCCCTTGTCGGCGTAGCGCTCGCGGATGCACTGGAAGCCGTAGTCGAGCGCGTAGCCCTTGCCCACTTCCTTGTCGTTCGTGCGGGGGAACACGATGGCGCCGGCCTCGCGGGCCACCTCGGCGGTGTCGTCCGTGCAGTTGTCGGCGATGACGAACACGTCGATGAGCTCGGAGGGGTAGTTCTGCACCTTGATGGAGTGGATGAGGTCGCCGATGACGGCGCTCTCGTTGCGCGCGGAGATGACCGCGGCGAACTTGTGGTTCTTCTTCGCCGTAAGAACCTTGGGCTTACGCGTCAGCACCACGAACACGTAGTACAGCTGATACGTGTAGCAGATCGTGAACGTGAGAAACACGCAGAAGTTGAATATATCAACGAACGAGATCTGCGAAAAAAACTGGTCCAGCACCTTTGCTCCTTTGTCGGGCCGCGAACCTGCTTGGCGACCGTGCCATCGCGCACCCGTCTTGTGCGGGTCGCGCTCCGCCCCCCTTGGTGTTGTTCGGTTTCGTCTGAGGGTTGTGCGGAACGCCGACGAGCCCTGCCGATGACGCGAGGGCTGCTATGCGTTCCAAGCTGGACAGATTATAGCGGGTGGGCGGCCGTTCGGGGCAACAACGAGTCCGTTCGTTACCGTTTCTTCCGAATTTGAGGCGATAAATCACCGGTATTCACAAAGGTTCTGCATATGAACTTCATAAATGGGTCGGCCCGGCTATGATAATCTGAGAGATCGAGAATCGAACGTTCCCTTATGTCAACGGAGGCATACCCTTGAACTACGACATCAAAGACATCGCGCTGGCCGACGAGGGCCTCGCCCGCATCGAGTGGGCCGACCGCGACATGCCCGTGCTCGCGTCCATCCGCGAGCGCTTCGAGCGCGAGAAGCCGCTCGAGGGCGTGCGCATCGGCGCCTGCATGCACGTGACCACCGAGACGGCGAACCTCATGCGCGCGCTCACGGCCTCCGGCGCGCGGGTGACGCTGTGCGCCTCCAACCCGCTGTCCACCCAGGACGACACGGCCGCGTCGCTCGTGCGCGACTTCGGCATCGACGTGTTCGCCGTCGCCGGCGAGGACGCCGACACCTACAACCGCCACATCGAGGCCGTCATCGCCACCGACCCGCAGATCGTCATGGACGACGGCGCCGACCTCGACACGGCGCTGCACACGCGCTTCACCGACAAGCTGCAGCACGTGGTGGGCGGCACCGAGGAGACCACGACGGGCGTCGTGCGCCTCATGTCCATGGCAGCCGAGGGGACCCTCGCCTACCCCGTGTTCAACATCAACGACGCCAACACGAAGCACTGCTTCGACAACCACTACGGCACCGGCCAGTCCACGCTCGACGGCATCGTGCGCGCCACGAACCGCCTGCTGTGCGGCCGCACCATCGTGATCTCGGGCTACGGCTACTGCGGCAGCGGCCTGGCCCTGCGCGCGAAGGGCATGGGCATGCGCGTCGTCGTGTGCGAGGTCGACCCGCTCAAGGCGCTCGAGGCGCACATGGAGGGCTACGAGGTGATGCCCGCGGCCGAGGCGGCGCGCCTCGCCGACGTGTGGGTGACCGTGACGGGCAACTGCAAGGTGGTGGACGGCCCGGCCTTCGAGAACATGAAGGACGGCGCGATCATCTGCAACTCGGGGCACTTCGACTCCGAGATCAACCTCGAATGGCTCGAGGCGAACTCCGTCAAGAAAGAGGAGATCAAACCGCTCGTCGAGGAGTACACGCTGCCGGACGGCCGCACGGTCATCGTGCTGGCGCAGGGGCGCCTCGTGAACCTGTCGTGCGCCGAAGGACACCCCGCCAGCGTGATGGACATGAGCTTCGCGAACCAGGCGCTGGCCGCCGAGTACCTGTTCCAGCACGCAAGCGAGCTGGAGAACAAGGTGTACGACGTACCGGCCGCCATCGACGACGGCGTGGCCCGCGTGAAGCTGGAGACGCTCGGCATCGAGATCGACGAGCTCACGGAAGAGCAGATCGCGTACATGAGCTCCTGGAACTTCGAGACGCTGTAAGGGCCGAAGCCCCCTCCCCTGCAGGTAACGAACCCGGCGCCGCGACGCGCCGGGTTCTTTTTTCGCCTATACTGCGAGATGGACGGCAAACCCGCGTCGGGCACCCTAAGACGCCCGCAGAAGGAGGCGTTTGACATGGTCGATTACGCATTGGACGGCAAGGTCGCCATCGTGACCGGGGCCGCGGGGGCGGGCGCAGGCGGCACAGGCCTCGCCATCGCTGCGCAGCTGGCAGAGAACGGCGCCAAGGTGGTCATGGCCGACATCAACCCCGCCGGCAAGCAGCGCTCCGACGAGCTGAACGAGCGCGGCTTCGACACCGCGTTCGCGGAATTCGACCTCGCCCAGGAGGACGCGATCGTCGCGCTCGTCGAGGGCGCGGTGAGCCGCTACGGCAAGCTCGACATCGTGGTCAACAGCGGGTTCATGCAGCTCAAGGAGGGCCAGGTGGCCGAGACGGACGTCGAGACATGGGACCGCGTCTTCGCCGTCAACATGCGAGGCACCTTCCTCATGGTGCGCCACAGCCTGCCCCACCTGCTCGAGCACGGCGGCGCCATCGTCAACGTCAGCTCCACGGCCTCGCTCGTGGCCGAGGACAACACGGCCGCCTACGCCTGCTGCAAGGCCGGCGTCAACGCGCTCACCCGCTCGGTGGCCGTGCAGTACGGCGACAGGGGCGTGCGCTGCAACGCCGTGGTTCCCGGCTCCATCCTCAACGACCAGGTGCTCGCGTACGCCGCGACGAACGAGTCGGTGCAGTTCCAGTTCGACATGCTCAAGCGCCACGCGCCCCTCAAGCGCTACGGCGCGGCCGAGGACATCGCGAACACCGTGCTGTTCCTGGCCAGCCCGTTGGCGCGCAACATCACCGGCCAGGCCGTCGTGTGCGACGGCGGCTATTCCATCCGCTCGGGCATGTGGGCCGACGTCCACGAGTACAAGCAGGACCACCCCTGGGACACGATGTAGAAAGTTCCGCTTGACTTGGAGCGCGCTCCAGGGTTCATGATAGGCGTCGAAGCAACGGACGCACGATCATGATTCGCGATAGGAGATGCACATGTTAGGAACGTTCAGCTACGTCAACCCCACCAAGCTGTACTTCGGCGAGGACGCGCTCGACTCCCTCCACGGGGAGCTGGCGCGCTACGGCGACCGCGTGCTGCTGGCATACGGCGGCGGCTCCATCAAGAAGACCGGCCTGTACGACGAGGTGCGCGGCATCCTCGCGCGGTGCGGCAAGGAGGTGTTCGAGGTGCCGGGCGTCATGCCGAACCCCACCGTGGAGAAGCTGCTGGAAGGCTGCGCGGTGGCGCGCGACAACGACGTCGACCTGATCCTGGCCGTGGGCGGCGGCTCGACGGTGGACTACGCGAAGGCCGTGAGCGTGTCGGCCTGGTGCGACGAGGACCCGTGGGAGAAGTACTTTGCGCGCCTCGAGGAGCCCGAGAACCGCATCATCCCCGTGGGCAGCGTGCTGACCATGACGGGCACCGGCTCCGAGATGAACGGCGGCTCGGTGATCACGAACCGCGCGACGAAGCAGAAGATCGGCCACGTGTTCGGCGAGGAGGTTTTCCCGAGGTTCGCCGTTTTGAACCCGCGCCTCACGTTCACCGTGCCGCGCTACCAGATGGTCGCCGGCATCTTCGACATCATGTCGCACATCCTGGAGCAGTACTTCTCGGGCGACGACGACAACACCTCGGACTACCTGGCCGAGGGGCTCATGCGCTCGCTCGTGCACTCGTCGCGCATCGCCGCGGTGGACCCGGAGGACTACGAGGCGCGCAGCAACATCATGTGGACGGCGGCCTGGGCGCTGAACACGCTCATCGCGAAGGGCAAGTCCACCGACTGGATGGTGCACATGATCGGCCAGTCCATCGGCGCGTACACCGACGCCACGCACGGCATGACGCTGTCGGCGATCTCGCCGGCGTACTACCGCCTCCTCATGCCCTACGGCCTGCCGAAGTTCGCCCGGTTCGCGGTCGCGGTGTGGGGCGTGGACGCCGCCGGCAAGACCGACGAGCAGACGGCCGCCGAGGGGCTCGAGCGCATGGAGGGCTGGATGCGCGAGATCGGCCTCGTGATGAGCATAACCGAGCTGGGCGTGACCGACGACATGATCGACGGCATCGCCGACGGCTCGTTCGTCATGGACGGCGGCTACCACGTGCTCGACCGCGACGAGATCGTGGCCGTGCTCGAAGCCAGCAAGTAGCGCCGCGCGCCGCCGCCTCGCCCGGGTTCGGACGGGGCGGCATGGGAAGCGCTCGTGTCGCCCCGCCCGCCTATCGAGGCTCGAACGGATTCTCCATCTCGATGCCGAGATAATCGAAATCATGCACGTTGCGCGTAGCGAGGACCGCCTCGTTGCGTTGGCATATCGAGGCGATCATCAGGTCTTCGATCGTAGGTACGCGACCGCTCGAAAGGGCGCGATCGTGCAGGCGCGCGCACAGAAACGCACTGAACGCATCGAAGGGGAACGTCTTGTCCGAGCAATCCATGACGATTGCCGAGATGGCCTCCTCCAAGAGTCGGCGGCGCTTTCCTTCCGGTAGGCGCAGCATGCCGAAGTACAGCTCTTTGACGGTTACCGAAGTAAGGTACACCTCCCCTTCGCGATCGAAGAACCAGTCGACGACGTCAGGCGATGGGTGAGGTTTCATCAACTCCGAAACCACGTTCGTGTCGGCAACGTACCTCATAGCCAGCCCGCTGCGTCGAACGTGCGAGCGGGATGGCGCTCGGGAGCTTCGATCTCGAGGCCGTCCGCCGACGCAGCGGCCCTCCGGAGCATCGACACCCAGTCGCGCGGTTCAGGCTGCAAAGCGGATTCGAGGATCGCCCGCGCCTCGGCTTGTTGGGAGCGGCCGTTCTTCGCCGCGCGCGCGACAAGCGCGTCCTTGGCGCGGTGATCGAGGTTTCGAATGAGCAGGTCTGGCATGGCGATCCTTTCTCTTGAAGCGCATCCAGATGATATCATCGATATCATCTGGATGCAAACGGGGAGGGGAACCGAAGAGCGGCGGTGCCCGCACCTCAGCGCTTCGCGGGCAGGCGTTTGACAGCTTTCGAGATATCCTTGTACTTCCGTTCCTTTTGGGCCAGGTAGCCGGCCTTGTCCTCGGCGAACGCGGCCTCGGCCTTCAGCTTGCGGTACGCCTGCCAGCGGCGCTCGGACAGCTCGCCGTCCGCGATGGCCTCGTAGACGGCGCACCCCGGCTCGGACGCGTGGGTGCAGTTCGAGAACCGGCACGAGGCGAACAGGCGCTCCACGTCGGCGAACCCCTGCTCGAGGCCCTCGGCGACGTCCCCGAGCCCCAGCTCGCGCATGCCGGGCGTGTCCATCACGAGGCCGCCGCCCGGCAGCAGCACGAGCTGGCGGCGCGTGGTGGCATGACGGCCGCGGCCATCGGCGCGCACGGCGCGCGTTTCGAGGACGTCCTCCCCCAGCAAGCGGTTGACCAGCGTCGACTTGCCCACACCCGACGAACCCAGAAGCGCGACGGTCCTGCCGGGGCGCAGGTAGGGGCGCACGGCCTCGCAGCCGCCCTCCTCCATCGACGACACGGCCAGCACGTCGACGCCGAAGGCCACCGACTGCACGGCGCGCAGCCGCCGCTCCAGGCTGTCGCACGCATCGGCCTTCGTCAGCACCGCGACGGGCACCGCCCCGCTTTCCCACGCGAGCGTCAGGTAGCGCTCAAGGCGCCGCAGGTTGAAGTCCCCGACGAGCGACATGCACAGAAACGCGGTGTCGATGTTCGCGGCCACCACCTGCCGCTCGAGCGTTGCACCTGCCGCCTTGCGCACGAAGGCGCTCGTGCGCGGAAGCACCTGCCCGATGATGGCGCGCCCGCCCGCGTCGTCCGCGCGGTCCATGAGGACGAAATCGCCCACCGCCGGGAAGTCGGCGGCCGAGCGGGCGGCATGGCGCAGCCTGCCCGCCGCTTCGGCGAAGAGCTCGCCCTGCGCGCCGACGACGCGATACAGCTCGTGGGCCTGGGACAGGACGCGTCCCACGACGGGGTCCTCGACGCCGGACGCCTCGCGCGCACGCTGCATGAGCGCGTCGGTCACGCCGTAGGCGCGCAAGTCGACGGCCGCCATCACGCCTCGCCCCCTTCGCGCGTTGGCGTGCCGCATGCGTCCGCCCCGAGCCCCTCGAGAGGGAACGGCGGCTCTGCCAGCGGCTTCACGGCGATGGACATGAGCTTGACGGGGTTGTCGTCGGCTGCGATGCGGTTGGAGCTCAGGTGCCCGCAGCGTTTGCAGCGGTGCACGATGGCCCATTCCCCGCCGTTGCGCACCCACACGCTGATGGGTTCCATGACGCTTTCGCACACGGACGCCCGGTCGCCGGGCCGCTCGTCGACATGCAGGCTGTGCAGGCAGTGGGGGCAATGGTTGCGATGGCGGCTTCTCGCCTCGTCGGGCGTGACGAGGCGGCCGCACTGTTTGCAGATGAAGCTGTCCATGCAGGCATGAGCCTGGTAGAAGGCGCTGCCTCTCTTACATTTTTTCACGGTGGTTCTCCCAAAACGTTGATGGTCGTTGCCCTGTTTGGGAGGTTCCGGCGGAGACTAACGCTCGCAAACCTCCCGGCTTGCGACAAGCTCCACGCTACATCCTTGTGACAAAAGTCATGCTCCTCAAGTTGTGTTGACGCCGCCGTTTATACCACAGGAAGGCGGAGGGCCGCAAGCGCGGGCCCGGGGAGCCTCGCCCGCCGCGCGTCGCGCAGCGCGCGGGCGACCACCTTGTCGAGCGGCACGAGCCCGGGGAAGGCGACGCGGCAAAGACCTCGGAATCTCTGCCAGAAGGCACGGTGCCAACCGCATGCGCCCCTGCCAGGCAGCGCGGGACCCTTCGGCCCGCTTCCCCGCTCAGGATGGCAAAGCGCCGATCGCGAAGGGGCGGCTCGCGAGCCGAAGGCGAAGCGCGGCAAGGAAGGCGTGCGCGGCGGGCGGGAATCCGGTAGGATGGCACCAGGTTGTTTTCCTCAAGAGAATCGACGCCGCCATGCATGCAGAAAAGACCTCCTCGCCCCGCCCCGGCCTGACGAGGAAAACGTGGACGCTCATCATCCTGCTGTCGTTCTTCGGACAGGTGGCCTGGGCGCTCGAGAACAACTTCTTCAACCTGTTCATCCAGGACGTGTTCAACGCGTCGCTCGCCGATGTGGCGCTCATGGTGTCGGCCTCGGCGCTGACCGCGGCGGCCACCACCCTGTTCGTGGGCGCGTGGTCGGACCGCGTGGGCAGGCGCAAGGCGTTCATCGGCGCAGGCACCATCCTCTGGGGCGCGTCCATCATCGTGTTCGCGTACCTGCAGACCATCTCGCTCGCGCTGGCCGGCACCGCGGCGGCGGCCATGGCGTTCGGCGTGACGCTGACCATCGTGTTCGACTGCGTCATGACGTTCTTCGGCAGCCTGGCGAACGACTCGTGCTTCAACGCGTGGGTCACCGACATCACCACCGAGAAGAACCGCGGCAAGGTGGAGGGCGTGAACTCGGCCATGCCGCTGCTGGCGATGCTGGCCGTGTTCGGGGGCGCGATGTTCCTCATGATCGTGCGGCCCGACGGCACGGTGACCTACGACTACCCGCTGTTCTTCACCATCGTGGGCGTGGCCGTGGTGGTGCTCGGCATCGTGGTGGTGCTGCTCATGCAGGACTCGCGCCCCGAGCGCACGCAGGCGGGCGGCTACCTGGACAACGTGCGCTACGGCTTCCGCCCGCGCGCGGTGTCCGAGCACCGGATGCTCTACCTCGTGCTGCTGGCCTACCTCGTGTTCGCCACCGCGCTGCAGGTGTTCATGCCCTACTACGTGCTGTACCTGCGGCTTCCCTACATCCTGGGCGAGAACTACGTGTTCGTGATGGCCCCGGGCATCGTCATCGCGGCCGTGTTCACCATCCTGTACGGCAAGCGGGTCGATCGCCGCGGGTTCCTGCGCGCGGTCGTCGTGCCGCTCGCGCTGTTCGTGGCGGGATGCCTCGTGCTCACCCTGCTCACGAGCGCGGCGGGCGTGTTCGTCGGCTCGGTGCTCATGCTGTGCGGGTACCTGGGCGCGGTGGCGTGCTTCGGCGCCGAGGTGCGCAACAACACGCCCGCCGGCTACGTGGGGGCGTTCCAGGGCGTCCGCATCTTCATGGCGGTGCTCATCCCCATGCTCGTGGGGCCGTGGATCGGCTCGACCCTGAGCGCCACGTCGGGCGCCATCGGGTTCGGCGTGGTGGGAGACGGGTTCACGCCGTCGTCGCTCATCTTCTTGGGAGGCGCCGTCGTGGCGCTGCTGACGTTCGCCGTGCTGCCGTTCATCCGCGCGCAGCGGCGACGCAACGACTAGGGACGAAAAGGAGCCAGCCATGCTCGACCTCAAGCGCGTCATCGCAAGCGCGCCGCGCAAGCCGGAGCACGCCGCGCTGCAACCGCTGACCACGCCGTGGAGCGACCTCGCCGCAGCGGGCGGCGACCGCGCGGCGCACCACCCGCGCCCGCAGTTCGCGCGGGCGGCTTTCGAGGTGCTCGACGGGCGCTGGGACTACGCGATCGCGCCCGTCGCCGACGCGGCGAGCACGTGGCGCGACGCCGAGCCGCCCGCCGCGTGGGACGGGGACATCCTCGTGCCGTTCTCGCCGGAAGCGCCCCTGTCGGGCGTCGGGCGGCAGCTGCAGCCGGGCGAGCTCCTGTGGTACCGGCGGCGCTTCGGCGCGCCGGAGGGGTTCGACGCATCCCGCCAGCGCTGCATCCTGCACTTCGAGGCCGTGGACTACGCATGTGCCTGCTCCGTGAACGGCGCGCGCGTGGGCGCGCATGCGGGTGGGTACCTGCCGTTCGCCTTCGACGTCACCGACGCGCTGACGGACGGCGACAACGAGCTGGTCGTATGCGTGCACGACCCGAGCGACGCCGGCGTGCAGCTGCGCGGCAAGCAGCGGCTTGCGCGCGGGGGCATCTGGTACACCGCGCAGAGCGGCATCTGGCAGAGCGTGTGGTTGGAGGCGGTGCCGAACGCGCACCTGGAGTCGCTCGCCATCGACGCGCGGGCCGACGAGGGGAAGCTCGTGCTGCGGGCGGACGTGCGCGCGGACGGCGGCGCGGATGCGGCAGCCGGGACGGCGCCGGCGGTGAGCGTGCGGCTGCTGGACGGCGGCGTGGAGGTCGGGCGCGCGTCCGCGGCGCCGAAGGACGGCGCCTGCACGATCGCCATCGACGTCGCCGACCCGCACCGGTGGAGCCCCGACGACCCGCACCTCTACGACCTCGAGGTGTCGTACGGCAGCGACCGGGTGGACAGCTACTGCGCGTTTCGCACCGTGACCGTGGAGGAGGACGGGCGCGGCGTGCGGCGGCTGTGCCTCAACCACGAGCCCGTCTTCCTGCGCGGCGTGCTCGACCAGGGGTACTGGCCCGACGGCCTCATGACCGCGCCGTCGGACGAGGCGCTGGCCTTCGACGTGCGCGCGATGCGCGAGGCCGGCTTCAACCTGCTGCGCAAGCACATCAAGGTGGAGAGCGACCGCTGGTACTACCACTGCGACAAGCTGGGGATGCTGGTGTGGCAGGACATGGTGAGCGGCGGCGCGGCGCCCGACCCGTGGCACTCCAGCTACAAGCCCACGTTCTTCCGCGGCTCGTGGGGTCGCTACGCCGACGACGACCCGCGCCACTACCCCGGGCTCGCGTCCGACAGCGCGGCGTTCCGCGCCGAGTGGACCGACGCGTGCGCCGCCACGGTGCGCCATCTGGGGAACCACCCGTCCATCGTGACCTGGGTGCTGTTCAACGAGGCCTGGGGGCAGTTCGACGCGCGCGCGGCGGTGGAGCTGGTGCGCGGGCTCGACCCGACGCGTCCCATCGACGCCGTCAGCGGCTGGTACGACCAGGCTTGCGGGGACTTCCTGAGCGTGCACAACTACTTCCGGCCGCTCGAGGTGTACGACGACGCGGCGCGGCCGCGGCGCGCGTTCGTCATCTCGGAGTTCGGCGGGCTGTCGTGCCACCTGGCCGCGCACAGCGCGCTGGCCTCGTCGTACGGCTACGCCGCGTACCCCGACCTCGCGTCGTTCCGCACGGCCGTGCGCGAGGTGCTCGCGCAGGCCGACGCGCTGGAGGAGGCGGGGCTCGCGGGCTACGTGTACACGCAGCTGTCCGACGTCGAGGAGGAGACGAACGGGCTTCTGACCTACGATAGGCGCGTCGACAAGCTGACGGAAGGGGGCGCACGATGAGAACCGAGGAGGAGGCGCTCGCGCACCTGCGGTGCCGATTCGCCACGCTGTTCGGCGACGCGGACGGGCGCGCGTTCGCGTTCGCCTCCGCGCCCGGGCGGGTGGAGCTGGCCGGCAACCATACCGACCATCAGGGCGGGCGCACCATCTCCACCGCCATCGGCCTGCGCATGTTCGCCCTGGCCGCGCCGAACGGCACCGACGACATCCGCGTGTGCATGGAGGGCTTCGGCGAGGCGCTTGTGAACGTCGGCGACCTCGAAGCGCGCGAGGAGGAGCGGGGGACGTCGCGCGCGCTCGTGCGCGGCATGGCGGCGGCGTTCGCGCGCGCGGGCGGCATGGTGCGCGGCTTCGACGCGGTGACGTGCTCGGACGTGCCCGCAGGGTACGGCGTGTCCTCGTCGGCCGCCTTCGAGATGCTGCTCGGGCTGCTGATCCGCGCGGTGTGCGAGCCGGACGGGCCCGCTCCGGAGCGCGACCTCACCTCGCTCGCGCTGGAAGGATCGTGGGCGGAGGACGTGCATTTCGGGAAGCCGAGCGGGGCGCAGGATCAGCTGGCAAGCGCGTACGGCGGCATCGTGAGCCTCGATTTCGAGGGCAGCGTGCCCCGCGTGGCGCCCGTCGACTTCGACGTGCGGACGAGCGGGCACGCCCTGTACCTGGTGGACAGCCGTTGCGATCATTCCCGCTACACCGACGAATTCGTGGCCATCCCCACCGACATGCGCGCCGTCGCACGGCGCCTCGGCCGCGAGAGGCTCGAAGACGCTCCCTATCGGGAGTTTCTGGAAGCGCTGGCGAGCGTGCGCGTCGAGCTCGGCGACCGCGCGGTGCTGCGCGCCCTTCACTACTTCGAGGAGACGCGGCGCGTGGCCGCGCAGGAGCAGGCGCTGGCGAGCGGCGATTTCGCGGCGTTCCTCCGCCTCGTGCGGCAATCGGGCGCATCGTCGGCCCAGTTCCTGCAGAACGTGTCGCCGCGCGGCGACGGCTCGGGCGACGAGCAGCCGGCCATGGTGATCCTCGCGCTGTGCGCGCACCTGCTGGGCGGGCGCGGCGCGTACCGCATCCACGGCGGCGGCTTCGGGGGCAGCGTGCTGGCCATCGTGCCGTGCGACGAGGCTTCGGCGTTCCGCACCTCGATGGACGCGCTGCTGGGCTACGAGGCCTGCCTGCCCGTGTCGATAGGCGCTCCGGGAGCGCGCGTCCGGCAGGTCGCCCGATGAGCACGCCGCTGCCGCCGCCCGAGGAGGTGCGCGCGACGTTCGACCGCCTGCTCGCGCGCGAGGCCGAGCAGGCGGCAGTGTACCTGCACGGCCTCGGCGTTGCAAGCGGCTACCTCGCGGGGGCGGCCGACGCGCGCAGCATCCGCTGGACGAGCGGGAGCGCGTACGGCCCGCTCGAGTGCACCGTCAACCTCGCGAAGCCCGAGAAGGACCCGCGCGCCATCGCCGCGGCGGCGGGCGCGACGGACGCGGGAGGCGCGGGGGCCGAAGGAGGAGCGGGGGCCGGCGTCGGCGTGCCGCAGTGCGACCTCTGCTGGGAGAACGAGGGGTTCCCCGGCACGCCCGAGCACCCCGCCAAGCCGGGCCTGCGCATCGCCGCCATCGAGCTGGGCGGCGAGCGCTGGGGGCTGCAGTTCTCGCCGTACGCGTACTTCCCCGAGCACTGCATCGCGCTGTCCGCGGAGCATCGGCCCATGAAGATCGACGAGGCCGGCTTCGAGCGGCTGCTCGACTTCGTCAACCTGTTCCCGTTCTACTTCGTCGGCTCGAACGCCGACCTGCCCATCGTGGGCGGCTCCATCCTCTCCCACGACCACTTCCAGGGCGGACGCCATACGTTCCCCCTCATGAACGCGCCCGTCGAGCGCGCCGTCGAGCTGCCGGGGCTGCCGGAGGTGCGCGCCGGCGTCGTGACATGGCCGGCGTCGGTGCTGCGCCTCGCCTCGCGCGACCGCGCCGCCCTCGCGCGGGCGGCGGCGCGCGTGCTGGACGCGTGGCGGGGCTTCTCGTTCGAGCCGGGCGGCGTGCGCGCGTGCAGCCGCGGCGCCGGGGGCGCACCCGTGCGCCACAACACGCTCAACCCCATCGTGCGGCGCGTCGGCCCCGCCTACGTCATGGACCTCGTGCTGCGCAACAACCGCGCCGACGGCGCGCGCCCGTGGGGCGTCTTCCATCCCGGCGAGGAGCTGCACCACATCAAGAAGGAGAACATCGGCCTCGTCGAGATCATGGGGCTGGCCGTGCTGCCGCCCCGCCTCGCCCGCGAGCTGCCGGCCGTAGAGCGCGAGCTGCGCGCGGCCGTGCGCGAGGGCCGCTCCCCGCGCCAGTTGGAGGCGCGCCTGCTGACCTGCGCGGACACCGCGCCCCACGCCCCCTGGGCGGCCGACGTGCTGGCCCGCCGAGGCGCGGACCTCGCCGCGGATCGCGCGGACGGCCCGCGCGGCGGCGCCGAGGGCGGCGCGCCCGGCCCCGTCGTGCGCGAGGAGGTCGCCCGGGTGTTCGCCGCCGTCCTCGAATCCACCGGCGTCTTCAAGCGCGACGCCGTCGGCCGCGCGGGCTGGGACGCGTTCATCGGGGAGCTGGGCCGCCCCCGGTGAGGGCGAACCTGCGCTCGAGCCAGTCCATGAGGTCGTTCAGCGGGTGGCCCGGCCTCTCGCGCATGGCCAGGTAGAACGTCACGTGCACGGCGGCGTCTTCGAGGGGGATGGAGACGCGGTCGAGATCGGCGCGCTTCAGCTCGGACTCGTCGGTGACGAAGCTCGGCAGCGGCGAGGTGCGCGCCAGCTGGCCGAACACCAGGTAGTCGCTCTGCGTGACGTAGTGGGCGCGCGGCATGAGGCGCTCGCAGATGTCGCGCCAGAACCCGATGCCGGCGTACAGCAGGAACGTCTCGCCGTCCAACTCCGCAAGCGAGAGGGAGGAGCGGCCCGCCAGCGGATGGCCCTTCGGCAGGAACGCGCACAGGTCCTCGCGCATGAGCACGGCGCTGCGCACGCCCTCCCCCTCCGGACGGTGCGGCACGATGGCGAAATCGAGGGTGCCGTCCAGCAGCCGGCGTTCGAGCTCGGCCACGGGCATGGTCTCGGGATTGGCCACGAGGTCGGGGCGGCGCTCGGCGATGGCGGGCATGAGCCGCCACAGCGGCGCGGGCGCGCACGTCCCGACGCGCAGCATGCTGCGGCGCGCCCGCAGGCCGTCGAGCGCCTCCCGCATGCGGGCGACGTCGCGCAGGATGCCCTGCGCGTGCTCGAGCGCCAGCAAGCCGGCCTCGTTGAGTTCCACGCTGTTCTTCGTACGCGCGAACAGGCTGGCGCCCAACTCCGCCTCGAGGCGCTGCATCGAGCGGCTCAGCGCCGGCTGCGAGATGTGCGTCCGCTCCGCGGCGGCCGAAAACGTCCCGCACGACGCGACCGCCTCGAGCTGCCTCAGCTGTTCCAGTTCCATCGCTTCACCTCCGCTATGCGTTTCATGCATGGCTACAACGCTTCTTGCATTGTACTTCCTTCTTTCGGCTCTGCATACTATGCATAGAGAACCGATCACGACGAAAGGAAGCGACATGGATTACCTCACCTTGAGCAACAACGTGCGCATGCCTCTTTTGGGCTACGGCGTGTACCAGGTGGACGCCGGCGACGCCGAGCGCTGCGTGAGCGACGCCCTGGAAACGGGTTATCGCCACATCGACACCGCCCAGGCGTACTACAACGAGGAGGGCGTGGGCGCGGCCATCGCGAAGAGCGGCGTGGCGCGCGACGAGCTGTTCCTCACCACCAAGGTGTGGATCTACCACGCCGGCGAGAAGAACGCGGCGGCCTCCATCGACGGCTCGCTGCGCAAGCTGGGGTGCGACTACGTCGACCTGCTGCTGATCCACCAGCCCTTCGGCGACTACTACGGAACCTGGCGGGCCCTGGAGGCCGCGTACCGCTCCGGCAAGGCGCGTGCCATCGGCGTGTCGAACTTCTACCCGGACCGCCTGGTCGACCTCTGCCGATTCAGCGAGATCAAGCCCATGGTGAACCAGGTGGAAACGCACGTGTTCCAGCAGCAGCGCGCCGCGCGCGAGGTCATGGACCGCTACGGCGTGGCGCACGAGTCCTGGGGGCCCTTCGCCGAGGGGCGCAACGGCTTCTTCTCGAACCCGGTGCTTGCGGCCGTGGGCGCGAAGCACGGCAAGACGGCGGCCCAGACGGCGCTGCGCTTCCTCATCCAAAGCGGCGTGGCCGTCATTCCCAAGTCGGTGCGCAAGGAGCGCATGCGGGAGAACTTCCAGGTGTTCGATTTCGAGCTGGACGCCGAGGACTTGGGCGCCCTGCGCGCGCTCGACAAGGGGGAAAGCCTGTTCTTCAGCCACTACGACCCGGAATTCGTCGAGTCCATGGCCGATTTCGGCACGCGCGTGATGTAGCGCGCCGCCGCCCCGCGGGCGGCGCTCGCGGGGCGGCGGCGTTGCCGATCAGGCGCGCGCCAGCCCCTCGATCCACGGCTCCACCTCATCGAGCGCGCCGGGAAGGCTGCCGCGCGTGAGATGCAGGGCTTCGCGCACGTCGGCTTCGGGGCACAGCTCGCGCAGGGCGTCGAGGGCGGCGGCGTTGCCGCTCGAGCTGCTCGTGGAGAACGGGGCCGCCGTCTTGCCCGCCAGGTCGTGCTGCGACAGGAACGCCCGCATCACGTGCGGCAGGCCGCCCCACCAGATGGGATGCCCGAGGTAGACGGTGTCGTAGGCGTCCCAATCGGGCGCTTCCCCGACGAGGGTCGGCAGGTAGCCCTCGTCCTGCTCGCGCTGCACCTGGGCGATCATGGCGTCGTAGTCGTCGGGATACGCATCCGCCGTCTCGATGCGGAAGAGGTCGGCTCCCGTCGCCTCGGCGATGCGCTCGGCCACCGTGAGCGTGGTGCCCGAGTACGAGAACACCGCCACGAGAGCGCGTCCGCCGCTCGTCCCCGAGGCCGGGGCGGGCGTCGGCTCGGGCTCGGCGCCCGGGGCGTCCGGCTCGGGCGCCGCTGCGGGTTCGGCGGGCGCCGCGCACCCGGCCAGCACGTCCGCGCCGAGCACCGCCAGCCCCAAGCCGAACGAGCCCATCACGAAGGTTCGCCGATCCATATCCCGTTCGTTCATTTCATGCTCCCTTTCAATCGTTATCGCAGTATGCGGACGAGCTCGATGCCTTCTGCCTCGCCGCGGTCGCGGCTGTAGAGGCGCTCGACCGCGTTGTTCCAATGCTCGTGTACGCCGAGGTTTCCCACCGGGCCGCCCGCGCCGTCGCGGTAGGCCGCGCCCGACGGCGGCGCGGCGACGAGGGCGGCCTCGTGCAGGTAGTTCTCCACGCCCAGGTTGCCGTCGAGCGCGGCGTTGCGCGACGTGACCGCCGGCTGGTTGATGAGGAAGTCGGCGCCCACCGAGTCGAGCGCCACCGGATCCTGGGACAGCAGCAGGCTGGCAGCGAAGCCGCCGTCGAAGGGAGCGCCCTCCCACCGAGCGGCTTCGGCCGTGACCGATGCGCCCTCGGACGTGGCGGGCACGAGGCCGTCGAGCATCCACAGCATCGTCTTGCCGCCGAGGTGCGCGTTCGCCAGCAGGTCGACGAGCACGGTGTACATGCCCATGACCTGGCCGGACACGAAACGATGCACGCCGGCGGCCTCGGGCGGGCGCAGACGGCTGGAATTGACGAGCGAGCCGAAGTGGTTCTTCGCGCTGAGCGTCAGGCCGTAGGAGTGCCCCTTGAGGCTGGCGAGCCCGATCAGGTAGTCGGCCTCGGACGCGCACGCCGGCACGACGTTGGCGTCGCCGGCCACGTCCGCGGACCACCGGATCGGCGCGTCCTCGTCGCCGACGACGTCGTTCGGGCCGCCCTCGTCGTTGTAGCGGAAGCGCACGTCGGCGAGCGCGCCCTCCGAGCACAGCGCGCGCACGTGCTCGGGGACGATGCGGCACACGTCGTACACCGTGATGTCGGACGCCGCCGCGCCCGCATCCTCCACGAGCGAGAGCAGCAGCGCCCGCAGCAGCACGGGCGTCGTATAGCTCATGGCGCTGTCGACGTCCGAGCCGTTCGTGCCCGCGCCGTTCATGTTGGCCTTGACGGCGATCTTCTGACCCGCCCGGTAACCGCCGCTGCGCCCGACCCGGGCGTTGTGCGCCTCGAACAGCGCCCGCCACCCGGACGCCGCGTCGTCCGCGCCCGCCGTGGCGGCGATCCCATCGTCCACCATGCGCCGCACCGCACCCTCGTCGAAGTGCTCGCGCTGCCACCAGTAGCCCGATCCGTCCCAGATCACGGCCGCCGCATCGCGCACCCAGGCGACGCGCCCCGGCAGGGCGCCCACACCGCGCCCGAGAGGCTCGTGCGGCGGGAACGCCGAATCGTAGGGAAGCTGCGCGGCGCGCGGCGCATCGGGCGCGGCGGGTTCGGGCGCCGCCGCCGGTTGCTCGCCGCCGCCTGCGCAGCCGACCAGCGCCCCGCCTGCCAACGCGGTCGCCCCGAGCGCGGCCGCACCCATGACGAACGTGCGCCGATCCATGCGCGCTGCCTTGCGAGTGCCCTTCATCTCGTTCATCGCGACCCCTTTCGTCGTCGGCTTCCTGGTACCATAGCGGCTGGAGCGCACTTCAGGTCAAGCGGGAAAGGACGGTTTTATGGAGAAACTGCTTCTCGTTTCCCTGTTTCAGAGCGTCACGGGCCTCCTTAGGCAAGTCGAACCCGACCTCAAGGGCAAATCCGTCACCTACATCCCCACGGCAAGCCGCGTCGAGCGCCGGGGGTTCCTCGCCCGCATGAGCCGATGGGTGCTGCGCAGCATGGGCCTGCGCGTGGACGCGATCGACGTGTCCACCGCCCCCTACGAGGCCATGCGGCGCGCCTTCGAGCGCAACGACCTCGTCTTCGTCGTGGGCGGCAACACGTTCTACCTGCTGCAGGAGCTGAGGAAATCGGGAACCGACGAGCTGCTGCGCGAAGCGGTGCGCGCGGGAAAGCTCTACATCGGGGAGTCGGCCGGGGCCATCGTCGCGGCGCCCGACATCGCGTACTCGCGCGCCATGGATCGTCCCGACCGCGCGCCCGACCTGCGCGACACCGTCGGGCTCGGCCTCGTCGATTTCTACCCGGTGCCCCATGCGAACAACCGCGAGCTGGGACCTGCCGCCGAGCGTATCGTCCGCGAGCACGCCGGAGCCCTCGACGTGCGCCCCTTCGACGACAAGCAGGCGCTCTACGTGGAGAACGGAGCCGTGCGGGTGCTGAACGCTTGAGCCGAGATGCCCCAAAAGGGGACAGCTCCCTTTTGGGACACTTTCAACCGTCCGTCCCCGCCGTGCGCCATAAAGGGTTACAGGATGCTGGCGGCGTAGAAGGCGTAGCGGGCGGTTGCCACGCCGACCAGCACGAGGGCGAACGCCGTCGCCGGGCCGACCGCGGCCGGGAGCTTGCCTTTCCAGGCCAGCAGGCCGAACGCGACGCCCGCAGCCGCCAGTACGACGGCTGCGGCGAACGGCAGCGCGTCGTAGCCGAGCGAGGCGAAGTGCGCGGCCACCAGCGCGATCGACGCGATCGCGAGCGCACCGAGAACCGTGAAGGCCGCGGCGAACAGGTCGTTGCGATACGTTCCGCCGCGCAACAGCGCCCACAGCGCCGCGCCCATGGCCAGGTCGCCCGCCACGAACAGCGGCAGCGTCTGCCACGTCGCCCAGGCGGGATTGCCGTAGCTCGTGAAGTACGCCCACCCCATGACGCCCATGAGCCCGAGCGCGGCCGCCGCAGCCGCGACGCGCACGACGCGCGGGCTCGCGCCACGGCGCAGCAGCAGCACGAAATCGACCAGCACCACCACCCCGAACGCGATGGACCAGTACGCCTCCTCCGCGATCATCGACGCGGGGTTGCTCATCGCCAGCAGGAACCGCTCGGGACGCCCGAGGTGCCCGAGCACGCCCAAGAGCCCGACGCCCAACAGCGCGAGGCACACGAGCGGGAACAACCAGGGGCGCTTCGCCTCTCGCCCGTCGTCCGCAAAGCACGCGGCAACCGCGTACGCCCCGGCAGCCATGCCGCCCAGGGTCGTGAACGCGAACAGGGGGAATTCGGTAATCAATGCCATCACCATCCTCATCGCGTTCCCGCGCACGAACGCGCGGGAACAAGCTCGTAATCCTCGATGCCGTACGGGCGCAGCGCCTCGAGCGCCGCAAGCGCTTCGCGCGCAGCCTCGAGCGCGCGGGCCTCGGCGCTCCCCTGCCGCACGTCCGGCGCACCGACGGGCGTCCCTTCGGCGGCCAGGCCCTCGGCCCAGTACGCCGCCTCAGCAAGGAACACGGCGTCCACGCGTGCGAACGCCGCAAGCGCCTCGATCAGCTGCGGGTACAGCACCGCCGTCCTCGACCGCCGCACCGCCTGGGCGAACGCGTCCAACCAGCTCGTCAGATGCGCCGCCACGAACGCCCCCTCGTCGCGCAGCTCGACGGCGAGCCCGTTCGCGTCGCCCGCACGCAGCGCCGCCAGCGCCACACCAGAGCGCTGCGCCAGGAACGCGCACAGCAGGGCCGCATGGTCGTCGGGCACGCGCGCGAGGCGCTTCGGCTCGAAGCCGTGCGCACGGTAGGCGGCGCGCACGGCCAGCGTGCTCTCCTGGAACAGCGACGGCTCGTGCGTGCGATAGGGCGACTCCCAGGAGAACGCCGGCAGCGGCCCAGGGCCGACGAACAGCCGCACGTGCTCGTCGCGCGCCTCGTCGAGCAGGGCCGCGCGGTCCTCGCGCGCGGCCAAGCTTTGCAGGAAGCGTCCGAACCCGCGCATCGTCGCGTCGTCTTCAGCGTAGGTGCTCACCACCTCGGCGGTCCCCCGTCCCAGCAGCGCGTCGAGCGCCGGCGCGTCCGGCGCGGCGCCGAGCAGCTTGTGGAACAGCGTGTACAGATAGGCGCGGGACAGCAGCAACTCCTCGAGCGCGAACGCCTCCTCCGCGACCCCGGCGACCGTCGCCGCCTCGGCCGCGCTCACAGGGTCACCTCGCGGAAATCCTCGCGCAGCGCTCCCGCGCTCGGGCGCAGCAGCAGGTTCGGGTGCGTGACGTCGGCGCTCGGCAGCACGGGCAGCTCGCTCGTCAGATCGCCTCCGTGCGCGGCGCGCAACCCGTCCAGCTCGCCGAACTCGAGGGCCCGCATGGGGCACGCGTCCACGCACACGGGGTTGCGACCCGCATCGCGCAGCGCCTTGCAGGCGTCGCACTTCGCGATGAGGTTCGCGTCCTCGTCGTGCTGCGGCGCGCCGTAGGGGCACACCGTCATGCAGTTGCGGCAGACCACGCAGCGGTCGGCGTCGTATTGCACGGTGCCGTCGCCGGCCTTGTGCAGGGCGGCCGTGGGGCAGCCCGCCACGCACGCCGGGTCGTCGCAGTGGTTGCACGACAGCGCGAGGTGGAACAGGCTCACGTCCGGATACGTCCCGCACTCGAACGAATCCACCCTGCGCGGGCGCGGGCCCGCCGATTGCAGGTCGCGACGGTCCTTGCACGCCACCTGGCAGGTGCGGCAGCCGATGCAGCGTTGCAGGTCAACGTAGAATCCCAAGCTCATCGTCTATGCCTCCTCGTTCTCGTAGATGCCCCGGACGGTGTACGCGGGCGCGTCCTCGGCGTCGATACCGGGCGCCAGGAACGGGTCGCGGTCGCAGTCGGCAGGTAGGGGATCGCCGTCGTATTTCTCGATTTCTATGAGCAGGCTGTTGTACCCGTCCACCTGGGGAAAGTAGTTCGATTGCTGCCCGTCGGAGAGCATCTGCTCGCTTCCGCCGCGATCGACGATGCGGTCGGCGTCGCTCTCGTCGAGCAGCGTCCGCACGCCGTGAGGGATGGCTGCCGTGCCCGGCATCATGCCGTGCAAGGGCTGGGCGCGGCGAAGCATGCGACCGAACTCGTTGAAGCACGCCACCGTGTCGCCGGCCTCGATGCCGCGCTCCTCGGCGTCCTGGGCGTTCATGAACACCGGGTTGGCGAACGCCTCCTGCGTCCACGCCATGTTGTCGTAGCACGTGTGCGCACGGCGCATGTAGTGGGGCGTGTACGCCTGCAGCGGATAGGGGCCCTTCGCCTTGGCATCCCAGTCGGCAAACGTCTCCTGGTAGCCGCGGTTCGGCACGAAGTAGTTCGCATAGGGCTTGATGGGCTCGGGGTTGAGGCCCACTCGGTTCACGTTGTCGGCTTTGAACTGGCAGTATATTTCCAGCTTGCCCGAGCGGGACGGACGCGGCCATGCGGGGTCGGCAACCGTCACCGACGTGCCGTCCTCGCCGATGCCCAGCTTGTCGTCGCGGTAGCCCACGTAGTTGCGCCGGTCGTCGGCGGAGCGCTCGACCACGTAGGAGCCCCGCGCCATGAACTCGTCGAAACCCACCTTGCCCTCCTGCTCCGGGTAGTTCGCGCCGTGCTTCTCGTTGTCGGCGGCCGTCCAGGCGATCACCGGTTCCCAGCGCGACAGGTCGCTCGAAAGCTCGCGCATCCCCAGGAAGTAGCCGAGCCACTGGTCGTAGTTGCTCTTGGGATACGCCTCGTCGGGGTCGAAACCCATGCGCTCGATGATGTCGCGGCAGATGCGCTTCTCCTCACGCGCTTCGTACATCGGCTTCACGAGCGGGCGCCACGCCAGAAGCGCGTCCTTGCGCTGCTTCTGACCGTTGCCGTCGCCGAAGGGGCTCGGCCAGCACAGCTCGCCCCAGGCCTCGTCGTCGTTGCCCTCCCAGTGCGTGGCCACCGGCAGGATGATGTCGGCGAACTGCGCGGTCAGCGAGAACTTGATCTCGAGCGAGATGCACGTGTCCGCGGCGCGCATCACCTCGATGGCCGTGGGCAGGTTGCCGCGCGTCTGCATGAAGTTGGAGTTCGTCTGGAACAAGAGACGCGGGTTGACGGGCATCTCGCGCGCCTCGTGGTAGGTGGGCGTGTTGGCGCGCAGCTTGGCGGGATCGTCGCCCGATCCCAGGTCGTAGGGCCCGACCGACGTGGAGAGGTAGCGGCCTTCCGCAAGCGAGCTCCACCACGAGTTGCCCTCGATGCAGCGGTTCGGCCCGGTAGCGCCCGGAGAACCCACGAGGTTGTCGATATAGCCGTAGTCGCCGCCTGCATGCTGGATGAGACGGTAACCCGAATCTCCCGCGTCCCACGTGTAGATGGCGGCCGAGCCGTGCCCCGACTTGCCGTAGTGGCCGCCCAGGGCCGACACGGTCATGAACGTCTGCGGCAGGTTCTCGGCGCCCAGGTAGCGGGACGCCGCGTAGCTGTGGAAGAAGACCACCTTGTTGTTCTTGCCGGCCAGCTCCGCGTACCACGCGATGTCCTCCACCGGCGTGCCGCATATCTCGCTCGCCCACTCCGGCGTCTTCGGCTGGCCGTCGTAGGCGCCCAGGACGTAGTCGCGGAAGTTCTCGTCGTCGGCCGCATCGTCGGGCATGGTCTCGGGCGTGAAGCCCACCGTGCGCTCGTTCACGAAGTCCCAGTCGATGACGTCGCCGCGCTCGTCGTCCAAGCGGATCATCTCGTGGATCACGGCCAGCAAAAACGCCGTGTCGGTGCCGGGGCGCACGCGGATCCAGCGCGCACCCAGCTGCGCGGCGCTCACGTTGTAGCTGGGGCCCACGTACACGAACTCGGTGCCCGCTTCTTTGGCGTTGTTCAGCCAGTACATGCTGGAGTGCTGCGCCCACGCGGGGTTGCAGCCGTACAGCACGATGGTGTCGGCGTTCGGCAGGTCGTACTTGTCGGGGCCCATCATGAGGTCGGGATGGTCGCCGTGCGAGTACAGGCCCAGCGCCTCGGTTTGAAACGCCCAGCAGCCGAACGACTCGGTCTCGGTGTTGTACACCGCCCCGCCGATGACGGGGAACATGGCCGAAGCGGGGGCCCAGCGCCAGCCGTTGCAGATGACGGCGTCCTGGCCGTATTCCGCATACACGCGCTTGAGCTCGTCGGTCACGTAGTCGAGCGCCTCGTCCCAGCCGATGCGCTCCCACTCGTCCTTGCCGCGCAGCTCGCCGTGGGCGCCCTCGCCGCCGCCGGGCTGCCAATGCTTGCGCTTCATGGGATACTTGATGCGATCAGCGTTGTACACCTGCTGGCGCAGGCTGCGGCCGCGCAGGCAGCCGCGCTGCTGCGGGCAGTCGAAGCGGTCCTCGCGAGCGTCGTCCGTCTTCTGCCGAACCACGACGCCATCCACCACGTAGCCCATGTTCAGGCACATCTGGTTGCAGTTCTGGTGGCAGTGGATGGGGACCCACTCCCCCTCCCCGCCGATGACGCGCGCGTCCGACGCGATGGCCAGCGCGCCGTCGTCGTCCGCGAGGCGCGCCGGCGCCTCCGCGCTCGAGCAACCGGCGAGGCCGAGCGCCGCCGCGGCGGCCGTGGCTCCCGCGCTCGCCCGCAGGAAGCTGCGACGGCTCATGGTGCTGTGCAACAAACTCATCTTCGTCTCTCCTTTCCCCCTGCCGGCACCTCGCGCCGGCCTTGTACCCATTGTGCGGTGGGGAAAAGGACAAAGCTAATACCTATAATGAGTAGTTCCATATGCTTGCTAGGCATGCAGTGGGAAGCGCATCGAGATGAGGTGCATCACGAAACCTCCATTTGACTTGGAGCGCGCTCCAGGGGGCACACTGGGATGCGACATGACGATCGACGCATCGCACCGAACGAGAGGAAGCACCATGGGAAAGAACGTCTTGGTCGTATCCGCCAGCCTCAGACCCTCCAGCAACTCGCACGTCCTCGCGCTCGCCTTCGCCGAAGGGGCGCGCGAGGCGGGGCACGACGTGGAGACGGTGAGCCTGCGCGGCAAGCGCATCGGCTTCTGCCGCGGATGCCTCGCCTGCCAGGCGGGCGCGGCGTGCCCGCTCGACGACGACGCGCCGGCCATCGTGGAGCGCATCGTCGCGGCCGACGCCATCGCGCTGGCCACGCCCATCTACTTCTTCGAGATGGCGGGCCAGCTGAAGACCCTGCTCGACCGCAGCAACCCGGCCTATCCCTCCAGTCCCGCGTTTCGCGACGTATACCTGCTGGCCGCGGCGGCCGACGAGGACGAGCACGCCTTCGACGGCGCGGTCAAGGGCGTGCAGGGTTGGGTCGACTGCTTCGAGCAGGCGCGGCTCGTGGGCGTGGTGACCGCCGCGGGCGTCGATGCGCCGGGCGCGGTCGAGAGCCGGCTGCACGTCGTCAACCGCGCGCGCCTCATGGGATGCGGCGTGTAGGGGCCGGGTGCCCCTCGCCCGCCCCCTGGCCCCTCGGCCCCGTCATGCTTTCGGGGCATGAAGAATCTTCCACTATAAGCATTGGCCCTTTCCCCGCCGCCCGGGTACCGTGGTGTCAGGACGAGCGGGCCGAACACGACAAGCAGGAGGATCGCCATGCAAATCGCCGAAGTCGCGAAACGTTACGACGTCTCGGTCGACACCATCCGCTACTACGAGCGCATCGGGCTCATCCCCCACGTCACGCGCCTGCCGAACGGCATCCGCGACTTCGCCGAATACGATTGCGGCTGGGTGGAGTTCATCCGCTGCATGCGCGAGTCGGGCGTGCAGATCGAAGCCCTCGTCGAGTACGTGACGCTGTTCCAGGAAGGCGAGCACACCGCCGCCGCGCGTCTCGAGATACTCGTCGAGCAGCGCGAGAAGCTGGCTGCGAAGCTCGAGGAGATGAGGGCCACCGTGCAGCGCCTCGACGGCAAGATCGCCAGCTACCGGGCCGGCGGGAAATGCTCCGAGACCGGCGACGAATGGCTGCGCAAAGAATAAAGATACTCGCCGCATCTCCTCCTCTCTGAGAAAAGCACCGGATGGCACTTTTTCACTGCCCTTGCGATGCCGCCCTGAAGCGAAGGAGAGCATGCATCGAATCTGGCCCGTACTGCACAAAAACCGCCGTCGTGCGACACATCCCCGACGTCCTCATCGCACGGCTCCGCTTACCGCAGGGAAAACACCAGGTCGGGGGAAAAGGATATTTCCCAAATACGCTCTGCGTCCATCATGGCGGGGTGCACGAGGCCTATAGGTTTCGCACGTCGAGGTTTTTTGTGCACTGAGGCTCGAAATACGTGTAAAAGACGTCCGTCGGATCCCCGCCGACCGACATACGTGGAAGAAGCCGAGGCGGTGCACCTCGCCTGTTCGACCCTTCGCGCTCCCCCCTCCCTCCGGTGCGAAGCGAACGCGTGCCGGCGAAGACATTCGTGCTTCGCCGGCACGCTCGCCATCACTCCTGGCCCGCGCATTCCTCCTGCAAGCAGGCCAAAAACGCCTCGGCGGCCTTCGAGAGGCGGCGGTGCTTCTTCCAGACGACGTCGATGTTCGACGAGAGCGGCGGGTCGAGCGGCCGGAAGCTCACCGGGCCGCCGGGGGCCGTCTTCACCAGCCCATCGTAGCAGATGGCCGACCCGAGGCCCTCCTCCACCATGAGCGCCCCGTTGAACACGAGGTTGTACGTGGCCACCACGTCCCAGGAATCGAACGCCTCGCCCGCCCACGCCTGCATGACGCCCGCTTTGAGCGCCTGGCGCGAGCAGATGACCGGACGCTCGGCAAGATCGGCCGGCCGCACGGCGGAAAGGTCGACCAAGGGGGAATCCGCGCGCATGAGCACGCCCCAGGCGTCGAGCATGGGCAGCGGGCACGACAGGCAGTCGGGGCGGCTCACGGCCTCGAATTCCACCATGAAGTCGAGCAACCCTTCGTTGAAGCGGTCTATCAAGTCGGCGCTCGTGCCGCTGAACAGGTGGAAGTGGATGCCGGGGTGCTCGTCGCGCGCCCGTTTCGCCGCGCGCAGGATGATGCGCATGGCGTCCGACTCGCCGCAGCCGATGTACACGTCGCCGGCCACGGCGCGCTCGGGCTGGGCCAGCTCGGCCTCGGCCTTGTCGGCCAGCTCCACGATGGCCTCGGCGTACTCGCGCAGGCGCACGCCCTCGTCGGTGAGCACGATGCGCTTGGCCCCGCGCTCGAACAGCTGCTTGCCGAACCCCTTCTCCAAGTCGGCCAGCTGGCGCGACAGGGTGGGCTGCGTCACGTGCAGCGCTTTCGCCGCGTTCGAGACGGTGCCCTCCTGCGCGAGGGCGAGGAAGTACCTGAGCGTTCGAAGCTCCACGACGGCCTCCGTTTCGGTATACCCGATAGGCATATGTAGGCTTTCATTATAGGCATTGGCTATCTTATCACGCCCGCAGTACGGTGGAGGAGGAAACCAAGGACCGTCTGCTGGAGGATGCTATGAACACCGAAACCCCAACGAGCCCCGCACGCGCCACGCTCGCGGCGGCGCTGCTGGTCGCGCTCGCGTTCGCGCTCGGCTTCGCCGAGTTCGTGCTGATCGGCATCACGCCCGCCGTGGCCGAAGGGCTGGGCGAGCCGCTCACGCTCATCGGCGACCTCGTGGGTTACTACGCGCTCGCCTGCGCCGTCGCCACGCCCGTCATCGCGCTCGCCACGGCGAGCGCCGACCGCTTCAAGGTGATGGCGGCGCTGCTGGCGGTGTTCAGCGCCGGCAACCTGCTCACCCTGTTCGCCGGCGACTACGCGCTGCTGTTCGTCTCGCGCGTGCTGCCCGCAACCGCGTCGGGCACGCTGCTGGCGCTCGCGCTCACCTACGTGCCCGACATCGTGGCGAAGGAGCGCGTGGCCGCCGTGCTGGGGCTCGTGCTGGCCGGGTTCTCGGTGTCGAGCGTCATCGGCGTGCCCATCGGCACGGCGCTGGCCGGCCCGTTCGGCTGGAAGGCCGCCTACGCCTGCGTGTTCGCGCTCGGCCTGGCCGTGAGCGCCGCCCTGCTGCCGACGCTCCCCCGCGGTTCCTCCGCGCGCGCCGCGAGCGCGACGCCCACCCTGCGCGCGCAGCTGCGCCTGCTCGGCGACGCGCGCGTGCTGGGTGCCGTCGCCATGATCCTCGCCGGCGCGGCGTCCACCTACGTGTTCTACACCTACCTCACCCCCGTCCTCGCCGACGTCGTCGGCCTCGACGCGGCGGGCGCGAGCCTCGTGCTGCTGCTGTTCGGCACCGCATGCGTGGGTTCGAACCTGCTGTCAGGCTGGGTGGCGGGCCGTTTCGGGCTGCGCGCGCTGCCCGTCGCCTTCGTCGCGCACGCGGCCTTGCTGGCCCTGCTGGCCGCGAGCCTGCCCGCCGGCGGCATCGGCATCGCGAACATCCTCGCGGTGGGCCTGCTCATGTACGTGATGAACTCCACCGTGCAGATGCTGTTCCAGGACGTCGCCCGCGCCGACTACCCCAGCGCGCTCACGTTCTCCGCCTCGCTGCACCCTATGGCGTTCAACGCGGGCATCGCGCTGGGATCGTTCGCCGGCGGGCTCGTGGTGAACGCGGGAGGCCTGCTGGCCACCGGCCCCGTCGGAGCGCTGTTCGCCCTCGCGGCCGCCGCATCGGCCTCTGCGCTGGCCCGCAACGCGCAGCGCAGGGACGTCGCCGAAGGGCGCGCCCGCGAAGCCGCGGAGCTTTCCGGAGCCCGCTCGCGAGGTATTCGCGAGGAAACTCCCGCAAACGCGCTCGATAGGCTATCATAGACGCAGGTGATCGGCGCGCACCCTGTTTCCGCGCCGCGCACGATGCGCGCCAACCGCGCGCCGCGTCGTGCGAATCCCGTAATGATGCTTGGAGATGCGCTTTGAGTTCGACGTTTCAAGACCTCGGTTTGTCCGAGACGACCCTGTCCGCCGTCGCGCGGATGGGATTCACCGTACCCACCCCCGTGCAGGAGCAGGCCATCCCGCTGGTTCTCGAAGGTCGCGACGTCGTGGCCGCCGCGACCACCGGCACCGGCAAGACGGCGGCGTTCGCGCTGCCCCTGTTCGAGCGCATCGGGCGCGCCAAACGCCCCGGGTCGCCGCGGGCGCTCGTCGTGAGCCCCACGCGCGAGCTCGCGCAGCAGATCGACGCCGCCTGCCTGCAGCTGGCGAAGGCGTCGGGGCGCCGCATGCTCACCGTGGTGGGCGGCATGCCCTACAAGGGCCAGATCGCGAAGCTCGGCCGCGGCATCGACGTCCTCGTCGCCACGCCCGGGCGCCTCTACGACCTCATGGAGCGCGGCGACGTCAAGCTCGGCGACGTGGAGGTGCTCGTGCTGGACGAGGCCGACCGCATGCTGGACATGGGCTTCTGGCCCACCATGAAGAACATCGTGGCCGCCACGCCCTCCTCGCGCCAGACGCTGCTGTTCTCGGCGACGCTCGACCGCAAGGTCATGCAGAGCGTGGCCTCCATCCTGAGGGACCCCGCGTTCGTCGAGGTGTCCCACAAAGGCGAGACGGCCGACACCATCGACCAGTTCATCGTCCCCGTCGGCCCGATGAAGAAGCCGGAGCTGCTGCGCCTCGTGCTCCAACAGCGCGGCGACAAGCGCGTCATCGTGTTCACCGACACGAAGACCCGCGCCGAGATCTGCACCGGCCAGCTGAAGCGGGCCGGCTTCCGCGCAGACTCCATCCACTCCGACAAGACGCAGGTGCAGCGCAAGCGCGCGCTCGAGGGCTTCAGCAAGGGGACGATCGACGTCCTCGTGGCCACCGACGTGCTGGCCCGCGGCATCGACGTGTCGAACATCGAGTACGTGGTGAACTACGACCTGCCCGAGAGCCCCGAGGACTACGTGCACCGCATCGGCCGCACGGGGCGCGCCGGCGAGACCGGCTACGCCATCTCGTTTGTCAGCCCCGAGGCGAAGGCGCAGCTGCTCGACATCGAGAAGCTGCTGGGCGAGCACATCCCCACGCTGGACATCGACGGCTACGACGCGACGGAGGCGGAGAAGGCGCTCGCGGGCCAGTTCGTGCCCAAGACGACGGTGGGCAGCGCCGCGTTCTCGCGCTCCCTGCGCCGCAACGGCGCGGGCGGCTTCGGCAGAAGGCGCTAGCGGCAGGTCAGAACTCGACTAAACCGTACTCCATATCGGCGGGCTTGTAGGCGCTCACGAACTCCTCGGGCGTGAGCGCCGGCACCGGCGATTGCGCGAAGTCGCGCTTGTTGCGGGTGACGATCACGTCGACGCCGTTGCGCTTCGCCGCGCAGGCGATGAGGTCGTCCTCGTAATCGCCTTCGAATTCGCTGTGCGCGCGCAGGCAATCGGACGCCCCCACGTCGAGAATCTCGACCAAGCTCGCCAGGTTTCCGAACGCCTCCCGGGCGTCCTTGCGCGACATGAGCTTCCGCGCCGACAGCAGGTACACGATGCTGGGCGTCATGTTTGCCGTGATGCACAGCTCGAACTCGCGCACGATGGCAACGTCCATGGCCTCGAACGAAAAGGCGAAGTCCTCGGTTTTGCCCCAAATGTCGATGATGACGTTGACGTCGAACAGCACTTTCATGAGCGAACGCCCGGGCGGGTTTTCCATTCGAGATGATCGTGCCATGAGGTCGAAGCTTCGAAGCACGGCGATGCGGGCAAGATGCCCACCATGTCGCGCAGGGTCGAGCGCTTGCGCCCCACTGCCGCACGGCGGGCATCCTCGTTCGCCGGCTTGATGAATTCCGGAAGGCGCTGCTCCCTCTCCATGTACTCGTACAGCCCGCGAACCGCATCGGACACGGACACGCCTTCGCGCTTGAGCACCTGAGCACCGCGATCCTTCAAGTCTTCGGGCAAACGTACGTTCAAAGTTGCCGTAGCCGCCATTGCCTCACCGCCTTTCCCGCATTGGATTTCCTCTAGTCTACCATGGTGCATTACGTAATGCAATTCTGGCTAGCGAGGAAACTCCCGCACCGCGCGCCGACCAGCGCGAGGGGCGTCGGGATCCGAAGTTTCGGGCAGGTACCCCTCGTTCGCGAACGCTTGCGGCAGATCCCGGACGGTCACCTCGAATTCGACGTTGCCGAGCGTCAAGGGCTCCGCCTGCTCCGCGACGACCACCTCGTCGACCAGCGCCGGGAGCGGCACCTCGCCGCCCCTACGCCATGGCCGCCAGGCGCTTGGCATGCCAGGCGCCGAACACGTTGAACAGCACGTGGAACAGGGCGGTCACGCCGATGGCCAGGATGGTGAACAGCACGGTCATGCCGAAGGTGAACGGCTGGATGCCGAACAGCCCGTGCAGCACCGTGGCCCCGAGCGCCGTGCCGCCCACCACCACGACGAGCAGCGCCGCGCGGATGGGCGTGAACGGGATGGACAGCCGCACGATCAGCAGCGCGCCGATCCACGCCGTGAGCAGCACGCACATCGTGGACACGTGCGCGTAGTCGAGGTGCAGGAACTCGTAGCCCACCACGTTCACGACGAGGATCGTGAGCACCGCGCAGATGGCGCCGGGAATCGATTTGACGATGACGTTCTCGAGGAAGCGTCCCCGGATGCGGTCCTTGTTGGGCTCGAGCGCCAGCACGAACGACGGCAGCCCGATGGTGAACGCGCTGATGAGCGTCATCTGGATGGGCTGGAACGGGTACTGCCACGGCAGCAGGATGAACAGCACCGCCAGCGTCATGGACAGCAGCGTCTTCACGAGGAACAGCGACGCCGAGCGCTGCAGGTTGTTGATGGAGCGCCGTCCCTCGGCCACCACCTTCGGCATGGCCGCGAAATCGTTGTCCACGAGCACGAGCTGCGCCACGTTGCGCGCCGCGTCCGAGCCGGCCGCCATGGCCACGCTGCAGTCGGCCTGCTTGAGCGCGAGCGTGTCGTTCACGCCGTCGCCCGTCATGGCCACGATGTGCTTCTTGGCCTGGAGGGCCACGACGAACGCCTTCTTCTGCTCGGGCTTCACGCGGCCGAACACGCTGTAGCGCTCGATGGCGTCGGCGATGGCGGCGTCGTCGGCCAGCGTGGTGGCGTCGACGTAGGCCTCGGCATGCGGCACGCCCACCTTGAGCGCGATGCCCGACACGGTGCGCGGGTCGTCGCCCGAGATCACCTTGAGGTCGACGCCCTGCTCCTTGAAGTACGCGATAGTCTGGGCGGCCGTCGCGCGGATCTGGTCGTGGATGGCGACGAACCCGAGCGGCTCGGGCGCGCCCACGATGTTGCCGTCCGCGTCGAAGCCGTCCACCCGCGCCAGCAGCAGCACGCGGGCGTCGGCGGCCAGCTCGTCCTGCTGGTCGGCCACCGCCGCGAACCCGTCCCCCAGCACGAACTGCCCCGCGCCCATCACGTAGCACGCCCCGTTCGCGAACGCGGCGCCCGACCACTTCTTGTCGGACGAGAACGGCACCATGCGCGCAGGCCGCAGCGTCTCGACACCGGTATCCGCGTAGTGCTCGACGATGGCCAGCGCCGTGTCGTTCGGATCGTCGTCGGCGCGCGCGATGGACGCGAACGCCGTGTCCACCGCGGCCTGCTCCACGCCCGGCACGGGTTGGACGGCCGCCACCTCCATCTTGCCCGTGGTGATAGTGCCCGTCTTGTCGAGGCACAGCGTGTCCACGCGTGCGAGCGTCTCGATGCAGTAGAGCTGCTGCACGAGCACCTTCGACTTGGCCAGGCGCACCACGGCCACGGCCAGCACCGTGGACGTGAGCAGGATGAGCCCCTCGGGGATCATGCCCACGAGCGCGGCCACCGTGGACAGGATGGCGTCGTTCAGCGCCACGTGCTCGCCGCTGAAGAACTGGCGCGCGAACAGCAGCGCCCCCAGCGGGAAGATGATGAAGCTGACGAACCTGATGATGCCGTTCAGGCTGTTCATGATCTCGGAGTTGGGGGCCTTGTGCTGCTTGGCCTCGGCGCTGATCTTGGCGGCGTAGTTCTCGGGCCCCACGTGGCGGACGCGCGCCCACACCGTGCCCGCGTTCACGAACGAGCCGCTCATCAGCTCGTCGCCCGTGCCCTTCTTCACGAGCTTGCTCTCGCCCGTGAGCAGGCTCTCGTTCACGTCGCACGCGCCCGAGACCACGGTGGAGTCGGCGGGGATCTGGTCGCCGCGGCCCAGCTCGATGACGTCGTCGCGCACGAGCTGGTCGAGGGGCAGCTCGACCTGGGCGCCGTCGCGCAGCACCGTGGCCTTCGAGCTGGCCACGATGGACAGGCGGTCGGTGGTGCGCTTCGAGCGGATCTCCTGCACGATGCCGATGCACGCGTTGCACACGATGACCACCATGAACAGCATGTTCTTGTACGATCCGGTGAACAGCACGAACACCGCGAGAACGGCGTTGATGGCGTTGAACAGCGTCAGCACGTTCTCGCGCACGATCTGGCGCACGGAGCGCGTCTTCACGCCCGCGTCGACGTTCACCTCGCCGCGGGCCACGCGCTCGGCGACCTCCGCCGCGCTCAGCCCGCGCACCTGTTGCTCTTCGGTCATGCTCGCTCCTCGTCCCGTCGCAGGGGGACGGCCGGGCCGCCCCCCGCTTGCTCAGTCTTTGATGTTCACGCCCAGCCGACGCGCGATGCCGGCCGCCTGGAACAGGTCCATCGAGCACCCGCGCAGCTCCCCCATCGCGTCCGACAGCACGATGTCGGCCAGCTGGCACGTGGACAGGTCCACGCCGTCCAGGCTGCACCGGAAGAAGCTCGTGCCCACGAACCGCACGTCGTCGAACTCGACGCGCCGCTGGCGCAGCTCGGCCAGGTCGGCGTGGGAGAAGTCGGTGGTGCCCACGCGCACGTCCTCCAGCTTCCCCTTCGCGAGCGACGCGTAGGCGAACGTGGAGTCGCGCACCTCCACGCGCGAGAGCACCGCCTCGAGGAAGTCGGCGCCCGTGAACTTGCACGAGGCGAACGTGCAGCGCGTGAAGTTCGCCTGCGAGAACGTGGAGTTGGAGAAGTCGCAGTTCGCGAACGCCACGTCGGCCACCATGGCCCGGTCGAAGTCGCACCCGACGAACGAGCACCCCTCCACGCGCGATTCGGCCAGCTCGAGAAGGGCGAAGTCGGCCTCCTCCGCGGAGTCGCCGCGCACGTGAACGTGCGACGCGCGCATATCGCCGCCGGAGCGCTCGATCCAGCGGGCGAGGTCTTCCACGTCCACGAGCTCGCCGGGGATGTCGGGACGCGCCGGCTGCGGGGGCCGGGGCGCGCGTGCGGGTTCGGTCATAAAGGTTCCTTTCCTGTTGCGACCCAGTATAGCGAAGCGGCTGCCCGCGCGATGCGCGGCCGGCGCGCTTCCATCGTTTACGAAGGGTTTATCTTCCGCCTTTATCCTTGCAACCATCGTACCCGACGGGCCGCACCGCGGCCCCGCCAGAAAGGAATCGCCATGGAAGTTTACGAGAACGCCCCCGTCACCTACGAGTACAAGACCGTCGCCGCGCCCGGCGAGCGCGAGGCCCTCTACCGCGACACGTACCGGAGCTTCGGCTGGATCGTCGAGCCCGGCAGCGCGTCGCCGACGGGGCCCGTCGCCGCTGCGAGCAGCGGAGAGCGCACGCTCAAGATGAAGCGCGACCGCCGCCTCGCGCAGCGCGAGCAGGTGACGGAGCTGCAGCGCCGATGCGAGGCCGCCCTGCGCGACATCGACAAGCTGGAGCGCTCGAAGAGCTCGAAGGCGCGCATCGCCGCCTTCACCCTCGGCGTCGTGGGATGCGCGTTCATGGCGCTGTCGGTGTTCAGCTACCTCGCCGGCAACCTCGTGGCCATGACGGTGTTCGCCGTGCCCGGGTTCCTGTGCTGGGCCGCGCCGTACTTCGTGCACCGCGAGCTGCTCGCGTCGAGCGAGCGCTCGCTGGCCCCGCGCATCGACGCCCAGTACGACATCGTGTACGGCACGAGCGAGCAGGCGGCGACCCTCCTGCGCTCCGCCTAGCATGCCCGCGCGCGCATCCGGCGCCCTCGCGCGGGGCGTCCGGCGCTCGGACTTCATCCGGCTGTCGTTCGGCACGAACGCGGCAGCCGGCGCGCTCAAGCTGGCGCTCGGGCTGGCCGGCCTCTCGCCGCTCGTGCTGCTCAACGCCGCGTACAACGGCGTGCTCGCGGCGGCGCGCCTGGCCATGCTCGGGCACCGTCGCGCCATCGACGCGGATGCGGCCTCGGAGGCCGGCGCGCGGCGCCTGCAGCGCACGAGCAGCGTCGCGCTCATGGCGCTCGGGTGCACCTTCGTCGCGTTCAACGGCCTCATGCTGGCGCAGGACCGCGCGCTCAGCTTCGACTACAACGTGGCGCTCGGGTTCGCCACCTGCGCGTTCGCGAAGCTGGGGGTGGCCGTGTACGGCATCGTGCGCGAGCGGAAGAACCCCGACGGCGTCGTGTTCGCCTGCAAGCTGACGAACCTGGCCGACGGCATGGCGTCCATCGCGATCACGCAGGCGGCGCTGCTCGACATCACGGGCTCGCAGAACGTGCTGGCCAGCGGCTGCTTCGGCGCGGCCACGGGGGCGGCCGTCCTGGGCATCGGGCTGTGGCTGCGCGTGCGCGCGCGGCGCGGCGGGGCCTAGAGCGTCGGCAGCACCACCGAGAACGCGCTGCCGGCGCCCGGGGCGCTGACCACGCTGACGCGCCCGCCGTGCAGCTCGGCGACGCGCTTCACCAGCGCGAGGCCGATGCCGTTGCCCGGCGTCGCGCGCGAGGGATCGCCCTGGTAGAACCGCTCGAACGCGCGCTCGCGCACCGCGTCGTCCATGCCCGGCCCCTCGTCGCGCACCGTGAACGCCACGCTGCCGGGAAACGCGTGGAGCTCGACGCGCACGGTGCCGCCTGCAGGCGAGAACTTCGCCGCGTTGTCGAGGAGGTTCGTCCACGCGTGGTTCAGCAGGTCGGCGCTGCCGAGGTAGGTCGTCTCCTCCAGGTCCAGCTCGAGGGCGATGTCCTTCTCCACCCAGCGCGCCTCGAGCGCGAGCACGGCGCGGCGCACCTGCTCGGTCAGGTTCACGGGAGCGCGGTCGGCCACGATCTGCTGCGCGTCGGCTTTCGACAGCGCCAGCACGCTCGACGACAGCGACGCGAGCCGATCCGACTCCGCGATGATGGCGTCCAGGTAGCGCTCGCGCTCCCCGTCGGAGAGCCCCGGGCGCTTGAGCAGGCGCGCGAAGCCGGCGAGCGAGGCGATGGGCGTCTTGAACTCGTGCGAGAAGCTGTTGACGAAGTCGGTGCGCAGAAGCTCGATGCCCGCCAGCTCCGCGGCCGTGCGGTTCACGCTGTCGGCGAACGCGCGCACCTCCGACGGGTACCGCCCGCGGCCCAGGTCGATGCGCGCATCGAAATTCCCCGCCGCCACCTCGTTCAGCACGTCGGCGATGCGGTAGAGCGGCCACACGAACAGCCGCTGCATCATGACGATGACCGACGTGGCCACCACCGCGCAGATGAACAGCATCGCGGCCACGCCGAACGCGGCGCTGCTCACGACCGGCGACGACTGCAGGCCGCCCCTCACGACGACGAGGCTGACCGCCGTCATCAGCACGATGACGATGAGGAACACGTTCGCCACCAGCAGCACGAAGCCGCCGAGGTACGTGCGCAGCGGGCTCTTCGGCCGCCTCATGCGCTCCTCACCGCCCGGTAGCCGATGCCGCGCACGGTTTGTATCTGGAACTCGGGCCAGCCGTCGAAGCGGGTGCGCAGGCGGTTGACGTGCACGTTCACCGTGGCGAAATCGCTGTCCGAGTCGAGGCCCCACACCTCGTCCATGAGCTGCAGTCGCGTGAACACCTGCCCCGGATACGCCAGCAGCTTGTACAGCAGGTAGAATTCCTTGGGCGGCAGCGTCACCGGCGGCTGGCCGGCGCGCGTCACGCTGAGGGCGTCGTAATCGCACACCACGTCGCCCATGACGATGCGGCGGTCGCTGACGATGCGCGCGCGGCGCATGAGCGCCTTGCAGCGCAGCACCATCTCCTCGGGATCGACCGGCTTCACGAGGTAGTCGTCGGTGCCCACGAGGAAGCCGCGGCGGATGTCGCGCGGGTCCTCGCGCGCCGTCACCATGAGGATGGGCAGGTCGTATCCGCAGGTCCGCAGCGTGTCGGTAAGCTCGTAGCCGTCCATGCGCGGCATCATGACGTCCACCACCAGCACGTCGTAGCGGCACGCGTCGAGAGCGGCCAGGGCGGCCTCGCCGTCGAACACGGCGTCGGCCTCGTAGCCCTCCGCGCGCAGCACGGCGCAGAAGTACGCGTTCGTGTCGACGTCGTCCTCAACCACCAGCATCCGAACCATATCCGGCTTCCTTCCTCTCGATGCGCCCCGCGCATCCGGCGAGGGGCGCCGCCCCCATGCTGCCACGCGAAGGTAAACCCAGGGTAAACGCAGGGCGCCGGGGAGCGGGGCGCGGGGTCGCCGGCGGGCGCGAGCGCGGGCGCGGCGGGGAGCGCCGGCGGCCCTAGAGCGCCAGCGCGAGCGCCATCGCGACGGCCAGCACGCCCACGGCGGCCAGCGGCGCGGCACCGGCCGCGTAGGCGCGCAGCGGCTCCAGGCGGTAGTACAGCAGATAGCTTGCGAGGCTCGCCAGCAGCACGAGCACCACGAGCGCCCCCAGCGCGACGGCGACGGGCGCGGCCAGCGCCGAGGCGGCGTACGCCACGTTGAGCACCCCCAGCTCCAGCACCGCCCAGGCCGTGAACAGCAGCAGCTCGGTGGTAACCGGCCGCTTGAACAGCTTCACCGTGCCTGTCAGCAGCACGACGTACAGCGCGAGCCCGCAGCCGGCCATGCCGCCGAGGACCGCGGGCCGCGCCCCGGCCGGCAGCAGATCCGCCATGCCGACCGCGCACAGCGCCACGCCCGCGACGCCCAGCACGGCCGCGCCCACGATGCACGCGACCCCCGCGGCGAAGCGCAGGCCGCGCGGCCTCTCCCGGCGCGGGTCGAAGAACAGGCGCCACCAGGCCAGGTACAGCGCCGTGCAGGCGGCGAGGGCCGCATGCCCCCCGACGAGGAGGGCGATCGGCGCGGCAAGTTCGGTTCCCAGCATGGCGCCCCCTTCGCCCTACCGCGCCAGCAGGCCCGCGGCCGCCAGCGCGTCCTCGATGCTGTCGTCCTCGGTGATGGCGCGCACTGCCCGGCAGGGGTTGCCGAACGCGATGGTGCGCGGCGGCACGTCCTTCGTCACCACGCTGCCCGACCCGATGACCGCGCCCTCGCCGATGGTCACGCCCGGGTTCACGGTGACGTTGCTGGCGATCCACACGTCGTCGCCCACGGTGATGGGCAGGTCGCGCTCCCACAGGTGCGACACGCCGTCGCCGTCGATGCGCATCGCGCGCTCGCGGCCCACGAGGGGGTGCAGCGGCGTGACGAACGAGCAGTTCGGCCCCACCCACACGTCGTCGCCGAACGTGATGGGCGCCCCGTCCAGGAACACGCAGTTGTAGTTGAAGAAGCAGCGCTTGCCCACGCGGATGTTGTACCCGTAGTCCACCTGGGCGCCCGTCGTGAGGGACGAGTGCTCGCCGAACGCGCCGAACAGGTCGCGCAGCAGCGCCTCGCGCGCCGCGTCGTCGAGGTCGGGGTCGGTGTTGTAGCGCCGCATGACGGCCACGGCGCGCTCGTGGTCGCGCATGAGCGAGGCGTCGGCGGCGTCGGTCCACGCGCCCGACGCCAGCTGCGCGCGCATGCGCTCGTTGTGGGCGTCGCGGCCGTTGCGGTCATCGTGTTCGGAGGCGCTCATGGGAGCATCACCATCCCTTCGTCTTCGCGGCCGATGCCGCGCGCGTGCGGGGTTTCGGGGCGGGCAGCTCGGGCAGCATGGCCGCCACGAGGCGCGCCACCTCGGTCGGGCTCTCGCTTTCCACGAGCAGCATGGGCTTCGCGCCCTCGTAGGGGATCGCCTCGGCGCGCAGCAGGCCGCGCGCCGCCGGCACGTCCTTCACGAGCAGGCGCTCGTCGTAGACGCCGCCGAACAGCTTCCCTTCGGCGTACAGCAGGTACTCGCCCATCATGGCGCGATGGGACACGCCCGGCACCTCGGCCAGCAGGTCGAGGACGTAGGCGAGGTAGTCTTTGCTCGTGGTCATGCGATTCCCTTCGTCGGCTCTGCGAGGCGCATGTGCAGCTGCGGAAACGGCCGGCCGGCGTCGTCGACGGGCGAGCGGCCCTCGACGCGGAAGCCCATGCGCTCGTAGAAGCCGCGGGCCTGCGGGTTCTGCTCGTTCACGTCGAGCGTCACCGCGCCCTCGTGCTCCATCGCGTGCTCCAGCAGCGCGCGTCCCACGCCGCGCCCGCGCGCCTCCGGCGCCACGAACAGCATCTCCACCTTGCCGTCCTGCGTGCCCGCGAACCCGCACGGCGCCCCGTCGGCGTACGCCACCGCCAGGGCGGCGACGCCCGCGAGGCCGGGCCCCACTTCGGGGCGCAGCCCCACGATGTCGTCCTCGGTGAGGAAGTCGTGCGTCGCGCGCACCGACCGCTCCCACACGTCGGCCAGGGCGGCCACCAGCTCGGGCGTCCTCTCGGCAGGCGTTTCGATATGCATAGGCGCTCCTTCCGCCCGTCCCCGGGCGACGTTTCACGATGCCCCATTCTACCCGATATGCGCGCGAAGGTGCGCCGTCGGCTTCGCCTCCGCCGCAGGGGCTCACGCGCCCCAGGCGCCGCCGGGGTCGTCGGGGGGCGGGTCGGCGGGCTCGGGGACGATCTCCTCGACGAACCAGCGCGGGTCCTCGTGGAACAGGAACGTGTGCGCATGGCCCACCAGCACGTCGTAACGCACGCCCGAGCCGCCCACCTTGAGCGACGCGCACCGCCGCACGCCCAGGATGGCGCGCACGGGGAACCGCCGCCCGTCGCGCCACACGACGGCGCGCGGCAGGATGCGCCCGTCCTCGAGGAACGTCGCCTCCACCTCCACGTACCGCTTCCGCCGCGCCGCTATGCCCCGCACCATGCTCGCTCGTCCCCCCCCTCTTCATCCTGCCGATTCGCGCTCTTCACCCGACGCTTCGTCGGCACCCGGCTCGATGGGGCGCACATCGAGAGCCCTGACAATCTCCCGACCGAAAACCCGTCGCACGGCTTCCCTGCCGCCCAAGAAACGCCTGATGGGCGAAAACGGGACGGCCACCCGATGCCGGCGAACCTCCGAAAAATTGTCAGGGCTCCCCTTTTGCGCCCCCTTCGGCCCGTCGCTGGACGACGCCGAAGGGTCCCGCGCGGCGGCAGCCGGAAGCGTCGCGGCTGGCGCCGGACGACCCCCTCGCGCGCCCTCGGCCCTAGAAGTACCCCACGGGGTGCACGACGTTCTCCTTCTTGACGTCGAGGTCGAGCAGGCTCTCGTCCAGCAGCTCGGCCCCGCGCTGGATGCAGGTGTTGCCGAAGCGGCGGCGCAGACCGTCGATCGTCTCGTCGAGGTCTTCCAGCACGCGGCGATGCGCGTCGAAAGGCAACTCGAGCTGCTGGGGCGCGGCACAAGGCTCGAGGTTCGACGCGCGCACGTGCAGCCCGCGCAGGGGCCGCGACTCGTCGAGCGGCTCGTTGGCCGCGAGCAGGTCCCAGGCCGTGCGCGCGACGGTGCCGGTCACGTTCGTCGCGCGGCGCAGCGTCGTCTGGCGCGAGTAGCTGGTGAGGTCCTGCGCGCTGCGCACGCCGATGGACACCGTGGACGCGCGGAAGCGCGCCTCCCGCAGCCGCTGCGCCACCGACTCGGACAGCAGGTAGATGAGCGCCTTCGCGTCGGACGCGTTCACGATGTCGTGCGGCGCGGTCAGGCCGTTGCCGAAGCTCTTCACCGTGCGGTCCACCTCGTTTCTCGCGGCGTCGTAGGGCTTCACGGGCGTCGCGTCCTCGCCGCGCGCGAACGCGCGCAGCACGAGCCCGATCTTGCCCAGGCGGCGGCGCAGCAGCTCGGGCGAGGCGCACGCCAAGTCGCCGATGCAATCGATACCCGACGAGTGCAGCTTGGCGCGCGTGGCGGCGCCGACGTACAGAAGCTCGCTCACCGGGGCGTCCCACACCAGACGGCGGTAGTTCTCCGGCGTGACGAACGTGACGGCGTCGGGCTTGCGGTAGTCGCTGCCGAACTTCGCGAATATCTTGTTCCACGACACGCCGATAGACACGGTGCAGCCCAGCTCGTCCTTCATGCGGCCGCTGATCTCGGCGGCCGCCTGCGCCGCGTCGCCGCCGGCCAGCCCCAGCGAGCCGGTGAGGTCGAGCCACGCCTCGTCGAGGCCGAAGGGCTCCACGAGGTCGGTGTACTGGTAGTAGATGCGGCGCGCCATGGCCGAGTACGCCTGGTACACCTCGTAGCGCGGCGGCACCACCACGAGCCCGGGGCACTTCGCCCGCGCCTCCCACAGCGCCTCGCCCGTCTTGACGCCCGCCGCCTTCGCGCCCGCGCTCTTCGCCAGCACGATGCCGTGGCGTAGCTCCTCGTGGCCGCCCACCACGAGCGGCAGGCCGCGCAGCTCCGGCCGCTCGGCCTGCTCCACGCTCGCGTAGAACGCGTTCATGTCCGAATGGAAGATCACGCGGTGCTCGTCGACGCCCTCCGGCGAGCCGATCGTGCGCCCGCCGAACGTCTCGGGGACGCCCCTCTCGCCTCCCTCGCCCTTCGCGCCCCTCTCGCTTGCTGCCTGCATGCGCGCCTCGCCGCCTTCCGCACCGCGTCCCGATCTTGTACGAGAACGCATGTTCGCACACAATCGGGCGGCGCGCAAGCGAACAGACCGTGGAGTTTCGGCGATGGAATACGTCTATTGATCAGGTGATATATAAGCGATGAACCCTACGAGCCGACCGGTGCGCGCACCTCGTGCGCCACGATGACGCGCGCCTCGCCGACCTCGACGCCGCCGTCGCGCAGCAGCGCGGCCAGGTCCTCGGCGGACGGGGCCGGCCCCGCTCCCGCGATCTCCACGGTGACGCCGTCGTCGGCCGTCTTCACGCTCAAGCTCTCGTAGCCCGACCCGTCCAGCCACTGGCGCACGGCCGCGTTCGCGGCGCGCTCGTCGGAGGCGCCCTGCGCGATCCTCTCGCTCGTCGCCGCAAGCGGCAGCGCCACCAGCAGCGTGCCCGCGATGGCCGTGGCGTACCACAGGCGGCGCGCCACCGCGCCCGCACGGTCGCGCCGGCCGAAGCCCATGAGGAAGAAGGCCAGGTTGCCGGCCAGCTGGATGGAGAAGAAGTTGACGAAGAACAGCAGCAGCGCCCCGCCCGCCATCGCGAGCGCCCCTTGCACGAGCGCGGCTCCCGCCACGCACAACGGCGGCACGATGGACACGGCCACCGCCACGCCCGGCAGCGTCTCGCCGACGTCGTCGCGCGCCGCCGCGAGCGCGCCCACGAAGCCGGACGCCACGGCCACCACGAGGTCCACGAGGCGCGGCGCCGTGCGCGACGTCGCCTCGACGTTGCCCGCCAGCGGCACCCCGGCCGGCAGCAGGGCCGTCACGAGGCACGCCACGAGCACCACGACGAGCGCGCCGCCCGCCGCCACGGCCAGCGCCCTGAGCGCCTGGCGGGGACGGCCGCGCGTGACGGCGAACGAGGTGCCCATGATGGGCATCATGAGCGGGGCGATGATCATGGCGCCGATGATGATGGCCGGCGAGGACGCCGCCACGCCGCCCGTGGCCACGACGGCCGACAGCACGATGCACAGGAAGAACGCGGACAGCTGCTTGAGCGGGTCGTCCACCACGGCGAACAGGCTGCGCTCCATGCCGGCGACGTACGCCTCGTCCACGCTGCCGCCGAGCAGCACGCGCGCGATCCGGTCCATGCTCCTCCCCTCGTGTCGACGTTTCGCACGATGGTACCCCGGCGCGCCCGGGCGCGGGCGAACCGGCACCGAACATGATCCCAACCGTTAGCGCGCCGTCATGCGCGTCCGCGGGCGCGTGCAGGCCCCGCGCCCGGGCGGCCCCGCCATGCGCTAGAATGGCCCCATGCAGACGGACACCTTGAAATACTCCGGGATCGTCTTCCTCGCCGGCGCCAGCTACGGCGCTCAAGCCACCACGGTGAAGATCACCTACGCCGCCGGCTTCACCTGGACCCAGGTGGTGGCGAGCCAGGCGCTGTTCGCCGCGCTGCTGTTCGCGGCGGCGCTGCTCGTGCAACGGGCGCGCGGCACGCGCCTCGTGGCGCTCTCCCCCAAGCAGGTGCTCGCCCTCGTAGGCCTCGGGCTGAACACGTGCATCGGCACCGTGCTGTACAACTACGCGCTCACCCTGCTGCCGGTTTCGGTGGCCATCACGCTGCTGTTCCAGTTCACGTGGATGGGCATCGTCGTCCAGCTCGTCGTCATGCGCCGCCGCCCGCGCGCGGCCGAGGCGGCGGCCGCCGTCGTCATCCTGGGCGGGACGCTCCTGGCCAGCAGGGTGTTCTCGAGCGACGTGGGAACGCTCGACCCCGTCGGGGTGGCGTGCGGGCTGCTCTCGGCCCTCAGCTGCACCTTCTTCATGTTCTTCTCGAGCCGCGTCGGGCGCGGCCTGCCGCCCATCCAGCGCGGGCTCGTCGTGTGCCTGGGCGCGTGCGCGCTCGGCTTCGCGCTGTGCCCCGACTACTTCGCCAGCGGCGCGCTGCAGGACGGCATCTGGAAGTACGGCCTGGTGCTGGGGCTGTGCGCCCTGTTCGTCCCCGTGGTGCTGTTCGGCATCGCCACGCCGCACCTGACGCCGGGGCTCTCGGCCATCATGGCGTCCTCCGAGCTTCCCTGCGGCATCGCCCTGTCCACGCTCGTCATCGGCGAGCCGGTGGAGGCGCTCCAGATCGTCGGCATCGTCGGCATCCTCGCCGGCATCGTCATCTCGCAGCTTCCCCATCTGCGGGCGCGGGTCGAACCCGCAGCCCGCGCGTGAGGAACGGCGGGAACGGATCGCCCGCGTCGGAGGGAAGCGGGCGCGGGTCGGCGGCCTCGTAGCGCGGGGCCGGCTCGGCGAGGACGCCTTCGAAACGGACGGGCACGCCGAGCGATGCGTAGAAGCTGCGCCCCGCCTGCACGTGGAAATGCAGATGCGGCTCCGAGCTGTTGCCCGAGCTGCCGCAGCGCCCCACCGCCTGCCCGCACGCCACTTCGTCGCCCACGCGCACGGCCACGCTGCCGGGCATGAGGTGGCACAGGCTGGAATACTCGCCGTGCGCGTGCTCGATCAGCACGTAGTTGCCGCGGATGTCGTCTCCCCCGCAGGCCACCGAGCCGTCGAGCGCGATGGGCGCGTCGGGGCAGTCGTCGCGCGCCTCCGCCACCGTCCCCGCGGCGGGAGCCAGCACGTCGAGGCCGTAGCAGCGGTACGAGGCGGGGTCGGACGGGTCGGCGGGGTCGGGAGCGCAGCTGCCGCCCTCGTCGTCGAGCACGAGGAAGTCGTAGGCGTAGCGCTGCGTGACCACGTCCCAGGAATGGGAGGTCTCCTCGGTCACGCCGCCGTTGAACACCGTCCACGCCCCCGCGAACGGCAGCCGGTACGCGTTGCGCGACGGGCCGTCCTCGGGGCCGGGCACCTTGTTGTCGTAGCGAAACGCGATGGCGACGAGACCCGCCACCTGCTTGATCGCCTGGATGAGAATCGGTGGTCTGAGCATGGGCCGCGGTCCTTTCCGTCGCCTGCCGAGCGCGTGGGCACCATCATAGCAAATGCGCGGGACGCGCTGCGCGGCGCCCGGCGTTCGCGCCGGGGCGGCGCCTCGCCTGCGTCAGAGGTACGCCGCCGTCGCGCCGACACCTGAGGCGCGCAGGTCGGCGGGGGTGCCGGCGAACATGAGCTCGCCGCCCGCGTCGCCGCCTTCGGGGCCGAGGTCGATCACCCAGTCCGCGCGGTCGATGACCTGCGGGTTGTGCTCCACCACCACGACGGTGCTGCCCGCGTCCACGAGACGGTCCACGAGGGCCAGGAAGTGGTCCACGTCCTGCGGGTGCAGGCCCGTGGTGGGCTCGTCCAGCAGGTAGAGGTTGGTGCGCCCCTTGCCTTCGATCAGCTCCTTCGCCAGCTTGAGGCGCTGGCCCTCGCCGCCCGACAGCGTGGTGAGCGTCTGGCCCAGCATGAGGTAGCCCAGCCCCACGTCCTCCAAAAGGCCCAGCGTGCGCGCGATGCGCCGCCCCGCCGCGCCGTCGGCCGCCGCGCCGAAGAACGCCGCGGCCTCCTCCACCGTGAGGTGCATGACCTCGTCGATGGACTTGCCCGCGTAGGCCACGGCCAGCACCTCGTCGACGAACCGCCGGCCGCCGCACGCCGGGCACACGGCCTCGACGTCGGTGAAGAACAGCATGTTGCTGGTCACCGTGCCCAGCCCCTCGCAGCGCTCGCAGCGGCCGCCCGGCGCGTTGAACGAGAAATGCTTCGGCGCGAGCCCGGCGCGCACCGCGTCCTCGGTGGCCGCGAACAGCGTGCGGATATCGGCCGCCACGCCCGAGTACGTGGCCACGTTCGAGCGCTTCATCTTCACGAGGGGCGCCTGCCCCACGTCCACCACCTGGTCGAACCCGTCGCAGCCGCGCACCTCGCCGCCCTCCGAAGAGCCGTCGCCGCGCGCGACGAGCTCGAACACGAGCGTGGACTTGCCCGAGCCCGACGGGCCCGTGACGGCAGTCAGGCAGCCGGCGGGGATGCGCACGTCGATGCCCTTGAGGTTGAACAGGCGCGCGCCGCGCACCTCCACGGCCGTGCGGTCGGCGGGGCGGAACGCCGCCTTGGGCGCGGGGGGCGCGCCGAGGTAGCGCCCCGTGGCCGACGCGGGCTCGGCGGCGATCTGCGCGAGCGTGCCGGCGGCGACGATGCGCCCGCCGTGCGCGCCCGAGCCGGGACCCACGTCCACGATGACGTCGGCCGCGCGCATGACGTCGGGGTCGTGCTCGATGACGAGCACCGTGTTGCCCAGGTCGCGCAGCTTCTTCAGCACCGCCACGAGACCCTCGGTGTCGCGCGGGTGGAGGCCCACGGTGGGCTCGTCGAGGAGGTAGATCACGCCGGACAGCTCCGAGTCCAGCACGCTGGCCAGGCGCATGCGCTGCCGCTCGCCGCCCGACAGCGTGACCGTCTGGCGGTCGAGCGCGAGGTAGCCGAGCCCCACCTGCACAGAGCGCGCAAGCTTCGTCTGCACGTCGCGCAGGTAGTCCTCCACGAGCGCGCGGCGCTTGGGCGCGAGCGACGCGTCGAGGGCGCGCGCCCACGCGAGGATGCGCTCGAGCGACGCGGCGGCCAGCTCCGGCAGCCGCGTGCCGTCCACCGTGGCCGTGCGCCCGAGCTCGCCCAGGCGCTCGCCGCCGCACGAGGCGCATACGGCGGCCGTGAAGTAGCGCTCGAGTCCCTTCGAGGCGCCCTCGTGCTCGGCGTAGCGCCGCCACAAGAGCGGCAGGACGCCCTCGAACTTCCCGTCCGCCATCGTCTTCGGAGGCGCGATGTGCGGGCACGCCTCGGCGAGCACCGGGCTCGCCGTGCCGTTGAGCAGGATCTCCCGTTGCAGCGCGTCGAACCGCGCCACCGGCACGCCCACGGGAACGTCCAGGCCGTAGCGTCGGCACGCGGCATGCAGCGCGCCGATCATGTAGTCCTGGTAGCGGCTCGCCCAGAAGTCCACCGCGCCGTCCTCGAGCGAGCGGCTCTCGTCGAGCACCGCCTCCAGGTCGATGGCGAGCGTCGTGCCCAGCCCCTCGCACGCAGGGCACGCGCCCTCCTTCGTGTTGAACGAGAACTGCGTGCGCGTGAGCTTCGGCATCCGCTGCCCGCACGCGCTGCAGCGCATGAACACGAGGAAGTCGCTCCCCCGCTTCTCGGTCTCCTCCTCGCACGCATCCGAGCTGACGGTCGCGCCGCAATGCGGGCACGTGCGCACGTGCAGCTTCTCGAACACCATGCGCAGGTCGGTGTACACGTCGGTCACGGTGCCCACCGTGGAGCGCGGGTTGCGGTTGGCGTCGGTCTGCGAGATGAGGATGGCGGGGGACGCGCCCGCGATGCGGTCGACCTGGGGCTTGCGGATGCCCTCCATCCCGAGCGCCTCGAGGTACTGGCGCTGGCACTCGTTGAACAGCACGTCGATGAGCAGCGTGGACTTGCCCGACCCCGACAGCCCCGTGAACACCGCGAGCTTCCCCTTCGGGATGTCGAGCGAGATGCCCTTGAGGTTTCCTTCGCGCGCGTTCCGTACGACGATGTTCGACATAGGGCGTCCTCCCCGCTTCGGTTTTCAGGAAAACCTTGATTATAGAGGAGGAGCGCCGCCCGGACAAGGAGGCGCCGTCAGCGCGCGCATTCCGATCCGTTGCGCACGACGAGGGCGACCGCCGCGGCGAAGAGCGCCACGCCGGCCAGCACCGCGGGCAACGGCGCGAACAGCGCGAGCGCGAAACCCACGCCCACGAGCGCGAGGGCGCCGTACTCGTAGCACAAGCGGGGGCCGCCCGGGAACGGGCGGACGGCGTCGAGCCCGCAGCTGAGCAGCAGCGCGGCGTTCAGGAGCGCCGCGAGCGCGGCGGCGGCGAGCGGGGACGCGCCCGCAGGGGCGGCGACGGCGGCGACCGCGCAGGCGAGCACCGTGGTCAGGACGAACGCGGGCAGGGTGTCGAACACCAACAGCTCGAGCACGCCGAACGGCAGGCGGTCGCGCACGAGCCGGTTGCGCAGGTCGTCGCGAAACGCCCGCGTGGCCTCGCGCGCGCCCTGCGGCATGAGGACGGCCACCGGCAGCCAGAACACGAACAGCGCGGGGCCGCCCGCACCGAGGAGCGCGAGCACCCCGAGCGGCACGGCGAACGCCCCCTGCATCAGGAGACTCGGGATGCCGTCGTACTGGCGCGCGTGCGACAGCACGGCCCGCTGCACGAGGGCGCGGCGGCCCTCGCCCGACGGCAGGGAGAACCGCGCCGGGCGGGCGGCCAGCTTGCGGCGACGCTGGTATTCGGCGATGTCGCTGCGGTCGAGGGGCGACAGCACGCCGAACCGGCAGAGGTCGGCGTGCAGGGAGTTCTCGTCGATGACGCGCGTCATGTCCGCGCGCGGCGCCAGCAGGAAGAGCGCGAGCGCGGCGAGAGCGACGGCGAGGGCCCCACCCGCGGCGAGCGCCGCGAACGCTGCGGGAGCCAGCAGCGCGGAGGCGTGCGCGCTCAGCACGAGGGCGCACCACGCGGCGGCGGCGACGGCAAGCGCCGCCACCGCAGCGGCCGCGTTCCACCCGGTCCAGCGCGCGCGTGCCAGCCGCGCGAGGCCCGCGACCCAGCCGAGCGCCGCCGCAGCGGCCGCCACCGCCGCGCCCGCGAGCGCCACCGCGGCCGGCGGGGCCGCGAGCACGGCCGCGCTCTCAAGCCCCACGCCCAGCAGGAACCCGGCCGCGCCCCCGGCGGCCGCAGCCGCGAGCGCCTGCACGCCTGCGGCCATGCCGACGAGCGCCCGTGCGCTCACCGCGCTGGCCGCCAGATAGGCGATGTCGGGATGCGACAGCTTCAACGGCGTCGTCCGCACGCCCGCGATGCCGCTGCGCAGCAGGACGAACGCCGGCACCAGCAGCGCAAAGCGCACCGCGAGCGCGCAGACGGCGGCGTCGAGGCCCGCGAACGCCCCCTGGATCGCATCGACGAGGGCGGCCGCCATGAGCGCGAACCACACGGCCATGATGCCCACCGCGTACAGCTGGTAGGCGCGCTCGCCCCAACCGCCGTCGTCGATGCCCGCGCCCGCGAGGTGCAGGGCGCGATCGATCGCCGAGCGAGCATGCCGCACGCGCAGCCACAGCAGCAGGCGGACGTCACGCATCGTCGCCGCCCTCGTCGCCATCCTGCGCGGCCCGCGCATCGCGCACGTCCAGGCGGCCGCCCTCGAGGCGCGCCAGCTTGTCGGGCCGCAGGTTCGGCACGTCGTGGTGGCAACTGACGAGAACGGCGGCGCCGGCGTCCCGTGCCTCCTCGACCAGCGCGCTCAGCACGGCGGCCGCATCCGGGTCGAGCGGCCCGTAGGGCTCGTCGAGCAGCAGCAGGCGCGGCGCGCGGGCCAGCGCCAGCACGAGAGCAAGCTTCTGGCGCATGCCGCGCGAGTACGACGAGGGCAGCCGGTCGCGCTGACCGTCGAGGCCGAACCGGGCCATGAGCTCGTCCGACGGGTCGTCGGCGGCATCGAGGCGATTCGCCTGCCGCACGAAGCGGATGTGCTCGCCCGCCGTGAGGTCGTCGTAGAACGAGGGCACGTCGGGCACGAACGCGAGCAGGCTGCGCTGCGCGCGGTCCGAGCCGTCGAAGCGCGCGCCGCACAGCTCGACGAACCCCTCGGCGGGCGCGTCCCACCCGGCGAGGCAACGCAGCAGCGTCGACTTCCCCGCCCCGTTCGGCCCGGTCAGAAACGCCACCTCGCCCGCCCGCAACGCGAACGACGCCCCGCCGAACACCTCGGTCTTCCCGTAGCGGTAGCCCAGCCCTTCCGCGCGCAGCACGGTCTCGCGCGCCCCGCTCATCGCAGCGCCTCCAACCGGTCGAGCAGCGGCCGGAACCGCGGGTCGTCGGCATGCTCCATCCACGGCGGCCGAGCCGTGATCAGCTGCTTGCCCAGCTGCTTGGGGTCGAGCGCCGCGACCTGGGCGTCCTTCTCCTGCTCCTGGCCGGGATCGGACGCAGTCAGCTCGGGCACGAGATCGTAGAGCACGCCCTGGCGCGCGCCGTACAGCAGGCCGCGCGCATCGAGGCTTCCCAAAAGCGCGATAAAGCGCTCCAGATAGGCCTTCGTGCGCTCCTCGTCGCCCGCAAGCAGGTACGCGGCGGAAGCGCTCGCCAGAAACGTGAGCGCCGACAGGGGGTTCTCCGCTTCCAGATCGAACCCGCGCAGCATGCCTTCTCCGGCCTGCACGAGCGCATCGCGATGAGCGGCGTCGTCGGCATACAGCGGCAGCTGGGCGTTCAAGCTGCTCATAACGCTTATCACGCCCCAGCCCATCGACTCCTGGTACAGCTTCAGGCAGGCCTCGCGGTCGCCTTTCTGTTCGTACGTGACAGCCAGGAGCAGTTCGACGCCGATGGATCTCTCGGGTTTCAGGCTCTCGAACAGCGAGATGCAGCCGTCGACGTCGCCCAGGATGTTCATCGTGGACGCACGCATCATGCGGGCGGTGCGCACCAGCTCCACGTCGTCCGCGTGCTCCTCGACGCGCTCGAACAGCTTGATGGCGCGCATGCACAGCTCGTCCGGATGCTCGGTGTCGAACACGGCGCGCTGCACGTAGAGCCCGCCCATCTGCTGCAGCAGCGGCCAGCAGGAGTAGTATTCCGCAACCAGCCGGTCGACGCTCTCGAGGGCGGCATCCGGATCTTCGCTCATCTGCGCGAACAGGCGCAGGTAGACGTCGCGCACCTCTTCGGCCGTCAGCTGCGGCCGATAGTCGAACAGCTCGTCGAGCGTGAGGTCGAAGTAGGCGGCGATGCGCGGCAACAGGGCCACGTCGGGCATGCTCTGGCCCAGCTCCCACTTCGACACGGCCGCCTTCGTCACGCCCAGATGGGCGGCCAGCTCGCCCTGCGTGACGTCGGCCGCGCGCCGCTCGCGCGCGATGACAGCTCCCAAGTTGATGTCGCGCATGCGCGCTCCCTTCCGTCGCCCCGCTCGTTTCGTGCTTCCAGTATGCGGGAACACGAGCGGTTGACGCAAGCGAACAGCAGTTGACTTTGCCCGCCGCCCGTCAACCGCCCCGCGTCCGAGAGGGCGAACGCCGCGTGCGGGCTCCTGCGCGACCACGGCGCGCCGACCAACGAGGGATCCATGAGACAACGCCGGACATTCCGAGCCCCCTTGAAGAACGAAGCCGGAGAAGCCGTCGGCTCATGCGGGACGGAACCTTCCGCGCGCTCGCGGCCCGCGAACATCCATCGGGCATTATGCGTCAGACGGGGAGCCGGAACAGACGCGGTCGCCCCTCCTCTGACGCATAGCCGCAGTTCGGAGTCCGACACGCTCCCTCTGATCGGGCGCGCCGCCGCCTGCAGCCCGCCGCAGCTGCCCGGTCCTCGCCCCCCGGTTCCCGAGTTATGCACCATCGTGGCAGGCCCGATCGCCCCTCATCGGGCACCTCGCGCGCGGAGGTGCGGAATAACCCCAGGTCGGAAGTTTCCCGTGCGGGCTAGGTGGCGCGCAGAGGGCTTCGCAGGGGTGCATAACTCGGGAACCGAGCGTTTTTCGGGGGTTCTCGATGCCGCGGGGGTGCATAACTCGGGGACTTCGCCCGGGAACGGCCCTTGCGCGTCCCGATCCGGCGCGGCCGCCCCGCCAGGCGCGCCGGCCCAGCATCCCGGCGGTTCCCGAGCGGGACGGCACCGGCAAGGGCCGAGGTCCCGACCCTCCTCGGCGCTATGCGATCATGCGTCAAGGGGGGGGGGAGCCGGAACGCCTGCTCACGTGAAACATTCCGCTGCGGGCATGGTAAGCTGGAAGCGCATGCACGAAGCGCGATCGAAGGGGCTGGGCGGATATGGACAAGGCGTTTTGGGAGCGGTTCGCCTCCCTGTACGACCTCGCGATGAAGACGCGCGGCGGCGCGGCCGACGAGGCTGCCGCATGGGCGGCGGCGCGGGTCGCGCCCGATGCGCGCGTGCTCGACGCAGCCTGCGGGACGGGGCTGTTCGCGTGCGCGCTCGCGCCCGGGGCGGCGCGGGTGGACGCGTGCGACTACGCGCCGGCCATGGTGGAGCGCACGCGCGCGAAGGCGGCGCGGCTCGGGCTGGCGAACGTCTCCTGCTCCGTCGAGGACGCCTGCGCCCTCTCGTTCGCCGACGACGCCTTCGACGCGGCCGTGGCGGCGAACGTGCTGCACCTGCTCGACCGCCCCGAAGCCGCGCTGGCCGAGCTGTCGCGCGTGACCAAAGCCGACGGGCTCCTCATCCTCCCGAACTACGTCAATGCCGAAAGCGACGGCGCGATGCGCTTCCAAAAGCTCATCGGCGCGGCGGGGTTCTCTCCCGCGCGCAGCTGGACCGCTGACGGGTACCGCGCATTTCTCGAAGCGAACGGCCTGGTCGTAGAAGAAAGCCGGCTGTTCGACGCCAGGCAGCCGCTACTCGTGGCGGCGGCGCGGGTTGTCGGGCGTGCGGCGCGGCGGGGCTGAGCGCCATGCGGATGGAGCGGCTCATCGGCATCATGTGCGTGCTGGCGGACACGCAGCGCACCACCATCGGGGCGCTGGCCGAGCGGTTCGAGGTGTCGACGCGCACGATCGCGCGCGACCTCGACGCGCTGGGGCGGGCCGGCGTGCCCCTCGTCACGTTCCCGGGCGCGGGCGGCGGCGTGGGCGTCGTCGAGGGCTTCAAGGTGCGCCGCGACCTGCTGAGCACGCACGATGCGGCCGCGCTGTACGCCGCGCTCGACGGGCTGCGCAGCGTCGACGGCGACCAGGCCGTCACGCAGCTCATCGCCCGGCTCGTGCCCGGCGCCGACGCGAACCCGCGCGCCGCAGCGGGCGGCCCCATCGCCCTCGACCTGTCGTCGTGGTTCGCCGACGGCGTCGTGCAGGAAAAGCTCGCCCTGCTGCTCGACGCCGTGCGCGGGCGGCGCTGCGCGCGGATCGAGTACGTCGCGCGGTCGGGGCGCGGGACGCGCGTCGTGGAGCCGGCGCGGCTCGTCTACAAGCAATCGAGCTGGTACCTGCACGCCTTCTGCCGCGAACGCGAGGCGTTTCGCCTGTTCAAGCTCAAGCGTATCGCCGCTCTCGACGTGCTGGACGAAACCTTCGAGCCGCGCGACGCCCCGCCGCTCGCCCTCTCCGCCCCCGACGCCCCGCTGCTGCTGCCTCCCGACGAGGACGCGCCCGGCACCGCGCTCGTGGAGCTCGACTACGATGCCGCGAACGAGTTCACCCTCGCCGAAACCATCGACGCCCGCTTCCTCGAGCGCGATCCCGGCGAGGCCGTCGGCGTCGCGAGGTTCCGCACCGACAACGTCGCCTGGGCGCGGCGGCTGGCCGGTTGGCTGGGCGATCTCGTACGGTTTCGCGAACCATGACATACTGCTGTCATGGTTGGTTCGGTAGCATGGTCGGCGTCCCCAATGGAAAGGATCCATCATGCAAGATTCGAAGAAAACCGTGCTCGTCTACGTGTTCGACGGCTTCGCCGACTGGGAAAGCTCCTACGTGTGCGCCGAGCTCAACCAGACGGACGGCTTCGAGGTGAGAACCGTCGCGCCCGACCGCGCGCCGAAGCACTCGATGGGCGGCCTCGCCGTGCTGCCCGACTACGCGCTGGACGACGTTCCCGAGGAATTCGCCGCCCTGCTGCTCATCGGCGGCAACCCCTGGCTCGACCCGACGAGCGGCATCGACGCCGTGGTGCCCCTCGTCAAGCGCGCACGGGCGCAGGGGGCGCTCGTCGGCGGCATCTGCAACGCGGCGTCGTTTTTGGCCGAACACGGCTTCCTCGACGACTGCGCCCACACGGGCAACACGCTCGAGTACGTGCAGCAGTGCGCGCCGCACTACCGCGGCGGCGAGCATTTCGTGGAAGCGCAGGCCGTCGCCGATAGCGGCGTGGTCACGGCGAACGGAAGCGCCGCGCTCGAGTTCGCGCGCGAGGTGCTGCGCGAGCTGAACGCGAAGGACGACCCCGACGCCTGGTTCAAGCTCCACAAGGACGGCTTCTACCCCGGGTAGCGACGCCCCCCGTGGCGCGGACGCGCCCGAGCGTCCGCAAGCGGCGCCCCGCGTCACGGGGCGCTCGCCCCTAGCCCCGCGGCAGCCGCAGCGTCACGCGGGCGCCGCGGCCCTCCGCGGCGTCGCGGTTCGCCAGCTCCACCGAGCCGCCGTGGCGCGCGGCGGCCCCCGCGGCCACGTGCAGCCCCAGCCCGCGGTGCCCGCGCGCGGCGCGGGCGGGATCGCCCTGGTAGAAGCGCTCGCATCCGCGCTCCAGCGCCTCGGGCGAGAAGCCGGGCCCCGCATCGGCCACGCTCACCGCGAGCGCGCCGCCGACATCGGCCGCGCCGTCCGCCCGCACGCGCACCTCCACCGTCGAGTCGGCGGGCGCGTGCTCCACGGCGTTCGCCACCACGTTCATCACGGCGCGCTCCACGAGCGCCTCGTCCATCCGCAGCGTCTCGGGCAGCCCCGCGCCCTCGCTCCACGCCACCTGCGCGCCGCCGCACGCCGCGAGCGCCTCGGCCTGCGCGCGCAACCGCGCGAGCAGGGGGCGCAGCGGACGTTCGACCGGCGCGAACGCCGTTGCGTCGCCCAGCGTCGCGTCGATGAGCGCGGCCAGGTACGTCCCCATCTGGCGCGCCCCCTCGGCCGCGTCGGCCGCGCACGGGCGCTGATCGTCCGTCAGCTCGCCCTCCAGCAGCAGGTCGACGTTGCCGCGCACCACGGTGAGCGGCGTCTTCAGATCGTGCGCGAGCGCGGCGATCTGCTCGCGCTGCGCCTGCTCGCTCCTCCATTGCGCCTCGAGGGAGTCCTTCAGCGAGGCGCGCATCTCGTCCATCGCGCCCAGCACGTCGTCGATCTCGCGCACGCCCGACGTCCCCACCTCGAAATCGAGGTCGCGCTCCTCGATGCGGCGCGCGGCGTCGGCCAGCGGGGCCATCTTGCGCGACAGCACGCGCGCCGCGCGCACGGCGATGCCCACGAGCACGAGCACCGCCAGCACGGCGAACCCTCCCAGCAGCAGGTTCTGCGGGTTCGGCAGCGCGTCGCGCAGCCCCTTCGACGCGAACTGCGGCATGTAGTCGTACGTCAGCACGCACACCGAGCCGTCGGCCAGCTCCACCGGTTCGTAGCGCGTCGTGCTCAGCCCCCCGTAGGCGATGGCGAGCCCGTCGAAGGCGGCCGCTTTGAGATCGTCGCGCGCGCTCTCGGGCGCATCGCCGGCCACGTAGGCGCCGTCCTTCGCGAACAGGGCCCAGCGGAAGCTCGACGGCACGGCGGCGTCGACGGCCTCCGCATCGTCGGTCGGCAGCTCGGCAAGGCGCGCCGACGTCTCCGCGAGCGCCGTGTCGCCGTAGTTCGCCGGATACACCGTGCCCGTCCCCACGAGGATGCCGAACACGACGTACGTCCCCACCGCCAGCGCGACGGCCGCCGCCAGCACGTAGGCGAAGTAGCGCAGGATGACGAGGCTCAGCGGCAGCCCGCGCCCGCGCCGGGCGCCGCGCCCGCTCACGCGATCCATTTGTACCCCACGCCCCACACGGTCTGCACGGGCTCCGCGCCCGCGGCCTTCAGCTTCGCGCGCGCGTTGCTCACGTGCACCGAGATCGTGGCCGCGTCGCTTTCCGCGCCCCACCCCAGCACGCCCTCGACGATCTGGTCGCGCGAGAACACCTGGCCCGGATGGCGCGCCAAGAACTCGCACACGTCGAACTCGGTCTTCGTGAGCGCCACGCGCGCGTCGCCCACGTACAGCTCCCGCGCCGCGAGGTCGAGCCGCACGTCGCCGAACGCGAGGGCGTACACACGCTCGCGCTTCTCGCGCCGCAGATGGGCCGCCACCTTCGCGCGCAGCTCGGCCGCGCCGAAGGGCTTGCGAATATAATCGTCCGCGCCCACGCCCAAGCCGAACACCGCGTCCTCCTCCGCAGCTTTCGCCGTGAGGAACACGATGGGCGCGTCCGTGCGCTCGCGAACGATGCGGCACAGCTCGAAGCCGTCCATGCCGGGCATCATCACGTCGAGCAGCACGAGGTCGTAGCGCTCGGGGTGCGCCGCGAGCGCCTCATCGGCGCACGCCGCGCAGCGCACGTCGTGCCCGTCCTTGCCGAGCGTGCGTTCGAGAAGGCTCCTGATCGCCGGCTCGTCGTCCACCGCCAGTATCCGCGCCATCGTCGCTCCTTTCATCCGTCGTCGAGTGTAGCACGAGGCGGCAACCCCGTCCCGCCGCCCCGCCCCTTGCCGTCGCCTCATTCCCCGCCGCGGCGGCCTTCGAAGCGGTTCGCGCAGGCCAGCGTTACGGCCAGCACCACGGCCGTCGCGACGACGCACACGAGCGCCACCGCCGTCCAGGCCGACGCGAGCGCAGACGCTTGCGCGGCCGCGCCCAACCCCGAGGCGATGGACGCCTCGAGGGGGAGCGTCGCCAGGCGGGACGGCCAGGCGAACGGCACGACCGCGGCCAAGCCGACGCCCAGCGCGCCCGACAGCGTTCCCGTCACCAGCCCGTTCGCCAGCCCGCCGAGCAGCGCCATGGCGGCGATGAACCCGAGCGCGCCCAGGCCGATGGACGCGTTGCGTCCCCATTTCAGCGCCACGAGCAGGAAGATCGCGTACGAGCACGCGCTTCCCAGCGCGATGCCCAATACGGCCAGCGCGAGGGCCGGAAACTCCGGCAGCGCCCGCCCCGCAAGCGCCAGAGCCGTGCAGAACAGCACCGCCGCCCACGCCGCCGCCGCGAGGCCGAGCGCCAGCAGCGCCGCGAGCTTCGCCGCGAGCGCAGCGCGCCGCGACGACACGCCCAGCAGGTTCGCCCCTTCGCCCGCACGCTGCTCCGCGTCGGCCGCCAGCCCGCACGCGATGCCCGCCAGCAGCGGCGCGCCGGCGCCGAGCAGCTGGAAGAACGCGTCGGTCCCCATGAGCGAGTCCCAGGACGAGAACGCGAAGTACGCGCCCGCGAGCCCGCCGAGGACCGTCGCCAGCACCGCGTGGAGCCACACGATCGGCGAGCGGCGCAACCGTACCGCTTCCGAGCGCAGCGCGTGCGCGAACGTCACCCGCGCCATCATGCGGCCTCGCGCTTTGAGAACCACGCCGCCCCGACGATGGCGAGCGCGGCGAACAGGGCGACAGCCAGCGCGAGGCCGAGCACGGAGTCCCCGCCGAACGCGCCGAACGCGTCTCCCGCCTCGAGCGGCACGCCCGAGGGCGCCACGCCCAGCAGCGGCGCCACCGCGCACAGCGTCGTGGCCGGGGGAAACGCGAACCACGAGTCCGACGTCCACAGGGCGACGCCCACGCCCACCTGCACCAAAGCCGGAATCGCAATGCCGGCGAGCGTGCCGAAGCGCAGGGTCAGCGCGAGCGCGGCGGGAACCATCCACGAGCTGGCGATCGTCAGCAGCGCCGCCGCGGCCAGCCCCTCGGCGAAGCTCGGCCCCTCGGCGCCGAGCGCCGTGAGCACCGTCGAGCACGCGAGCACGACGAGGTTCGCGCCCAGCACGAGCGCGAGCGCGTAGGCCACCTTGGCCCACCACGTGCGCGCCGGCGGCAGCGGCAGCCCCAACACCGGGCGCAGCTTCTGCCGCGCGTCGAGGTTCGCGATGGACGCGCAGATCAGCGCGATGGCCACCGGCATCATGAGCGCGTACCAGTAGTTCCACAAGCACGTCGCGATGCCGCCGACGGCGCCCGTGCCCGGGATCACGCCGGAGGACAGCACGCCCAGCGCGCAGAACGGCAGCGGCGCGATGAGCGCCACCTTGCGCGGGGCGGCGCGGCGCCCCTTGAGCACCTCCGCCTTGAACGCGGTCGGAAACGATCGGGCTCCGGCCCCCATCATGCCACCGCCCTTCCCCTGCACACGTCCATGAACAGGCGCTCCAGGTCGACGCCCGCGTCGAGCGGCGCCTCGTAGGCCAGCCGCCCTTCCACGATGATGCCCACGAGGTCGGCCACGTGCTCCACCTCGCCCAGGATGTGGCTCGACAGCACCACGGTGATGCCGCGCTCCGGGAACGACCTGATGAGCGCGCGCAGCTCCTGGATGCCCACCGGGTCCAGGCCGTTCGTCGGCTCGTCGAGGATGAGCAGCCGCGGGTTGCCCACGAGCGCGAGCGCGATCCCGAGGCGCTGCTTCATGCCGAGCGAGAACTGCCCCGCCCGCTTCGAGCCCGTGCCGACGAGGTCCACCGTGGCCAGCGCCTCGTCGATGCGGCTCTCGGGCACGCCGAGCAGCGTCGTGCGCACGCGCAGGTTCTCGCGCGCGGTGAGGTTGTCGTAGAGCGGCGGCGTCTCGATGAGCGCGCCGATGCCGTCGAGGTCGGCGCGCGTCCACGGCCGTCCCGCGAACGCGATGCTGCCCGACGTGGGGCGCAGCATGCCGCACACCATCTTGAGCAGCGTCGACTTCCCCGCCCCGTTCGGGCCCAACAGCCCGTACACCGCGCCCTCCGGCACGTGCAGCGACACACGATCGACCGCCGCCTGCCCTTTGAACGTCTTCGTGAGCGCGTTCGTCTCCAATATGCATCCCATTGCGCTTTCCTTTCTCGATCCTTCGAACCCAGGATGCGCCCGGTTCTTAAAGATTCGTTAAAGGCGAAGAAAAAGCCTGCAGCAAGCGATGCACCGCATTGACCCCGACGCAGCGTCATGGTTTACCATAGAAACGCAAACCGCCGCACGCCCGTCAGGAGGCCCTCATGACCCCCATGTCCGCAAACGCGCCCTCTCCGCGCGCCCACCGCGCGCCCCCGCGCCTGGCGCTCGCGCTGCTCGCCTGCCTGCTGCTGTACGGCATCGACCTCGCCTGCGTGGCCGCCGTGCCGGCCGACGGCCTCTCCTACGCGTCCAACTTCGCCCTACCGTTCGACCTCATGGTGTGCGTGCCCGCGGCGTTCTACCTGCTCGTGGTGCGCCGCGCGCAGCTCTCGCCGCTGCTCGTGCTGCCGGTCATCTGGCTGGGCGGCCTCGTCTCGCTGCAGCTCGCGGTTCCGGAGCAGCCCTCGATCCTGCCGCTGCTGGGCGTCGCGACCCTCGCCGTCGAGGCGGCCGTGGCCGTGCGCGAGATCCGGCGCTTCGTCCGCGGCTACCGCGCCGCGCGGGCCTCCTCGGACAACCCGCTCGACTGGTTCGCGGGGGCGTTTTGCGTACTCGTGCGCAACGAGCGCGCCGCGCGCATGGCGGGCCTCGAGCTTGCCATGTGGTACTACGCCGCGGCCTCGTGGCGTTGCGCCCCGCGCGTGCCGTCAGGCTACCGGGCGTTCACGTCGCATCGGCAGAGCGGCTACGTCGCGGTGGTCGGCGTCCTGATCGGGCTCATGGCCGTGGAGACGTTCGCCGTGCATATGATGGTGGCGCGGTTCAGCGTGGCCGCGGCGTGCACGCTCACGGCGCTGTCGGTCTACACGGTCGTCTGGATGGTGGCCGAAACCCGCGCCGTCGTGCTGAACCCGCTGCTCGTCGGCGACGCCGAGCTCGTGGCGCGCTGGGGCATGCTCGTCTGCGAGCGCGTGCCGCTGAGCCTGATCGCGCGCGTGGGCGCCGACGAGCCCGCCGTCCCGAAACGGGAGCGCCTCGACCTCGCCGCCATGGGCGGACAGGCGTGCTGGATCGAGCTGGAGCGGCCCCTCGAGGTGCGCGGCGCCTTCGGCAAACCGCGCCTCGTGCGCGCGCTCAAGGTGAGCCCCGACGACCGCGCCGCGTTTACGAGCGCGCTTCGCCCGCGAAGCTGACGCGGTTCTTGCCCGCGCGCTTCGCCCCGTACAGCGCGCGGTCGGCCGCCCCGAACAGCGCCTCGTACGTCGCGCCGTCCGCGCCCGCCATCGCCGCGCCCACGCTGATCGTCACCTGCGCGCACGCCGCGCTTCCCACGCGCGCACGCCGGCTCACCCGCAGCGCGGCCTCGCGCGCCTGCGCGCGGTCGGCATGCGGCAGGAACGCGACGAACTCGTCGCCGCCGATGCGCGCGATGACGGCGTCGTCGTCCGCAAGCGCCGCTTCGAGCCCGCGCGCGACGCTCACGAGCAGGTCGTCGCCCGCGAGGTGCCCGAACGTGTCGTTCACGCCCTTGAAGTCGTCGACGTCCACGACGAGCAGCGCGCCCGCGCGGCGCGCGGCGCTCGCGCGCAGCAGCGGCTCGATGAGCTCGGAGGTGGCGCCCTGGTTGAGCAACCCGGTGAGCGGGTCGCGGCGCGCCTGGTCGGCGAGGTCCTCGAGCTGGCGGCGCTCGTCGGTGACGTCCTTCCAGCTGCCGATGGTGCGCACGGCCGCGCCGGCGCGATCGTACAGGACCATCGCGTGCATCCGCGTCCACCGCCAGGTTCCCTCGGGCTCGCCCTCGAACCGGCGGCGCACGTCCATCGTCACCGACTCCTCGCACTGCAGCGCCTCGACCAGCCGCGCGTAGTCGTCGAGGTGCATGCGCGCGCCGTCGCCCAGCATCCCGGTGTAGCGTTCGAAGCGCCGCTCTTCCGGCAGCGCGTTCTCCCCCGCGCCGGGCATGCGCTCGTACTCCACGAGCACGTCCCGCTCGATGTCGTACTCGAACAGCACGTCGGTGACGCTCCGCAGCGCGATGCGGTAGCGCTCCTGCTCCATGGCCAGCGCGATCTCGGCCTCCTTGCGCGACGTGATGTCCATGAGCACGCTGCCGATCTTCACCGTCCCGTCCGCGGTTCGCACCTTGCGGCCCGAATCGAGCACCCACGCCAGCGAGCCGTCCTTGCGGCGCACGCGGTACTCCGTCTCGTAGGTGGGCCCCTGCGCGAAGCAGCGGTCCACGTCGGCGAGCGCCTGCTCGAGGTCGGGCCCGTACACCATGCCCCGCGCGGTGCCGCCGCTCATCTCCTCGAGCTCCTCGACGGTGTAGCCCAGCATGCGCGCCAGGCCCTCGTTGATATAGGACAGCGTGTAGGCCTCGTCGTCCTCGCTCATCTTGAGGCCGCCCATGATGTTGTCGGTGAGCAGGTCGATGGTGGCCGTCTTCTCGCGCACGAGCTGCTGCAGGTACTCGTAGTTCTGCATGCCGCCCTCGAACGGGAAGTAGCGCTCGTCCTTCATGGCCTGGTAGGGGTTCGACGCGTGCACGTGGCGTATCTTGAGCACGCCCCCGTCGTCCACGAGCTCGTAGGTGCACCGCTGCCGCTCCTCCAGCACGAGCCCCGACTCCGCGCACGTCCGCACGCGATAGCGGCCCATGACGGTGCACGTGCGCTCCGCGACGTTCACGAGATGCAGCTCCTCCTCGGACACGTCGCAACGCGGGGCGAGCGGCGCCCGTTCGCGGAAGTAGGCGAACGCCTCCTCGGCATCCGCCGAGAACTCCACCTCGCCGGCGCCGACCCACGAGAAGTCGTCGGTGAAGCGCTCCACCACCTGCTCGATGCCCTCTCCCGCCGCGTAGAACCGGCGGATCGTGTCGAGCACGAACGCTTTTGCCTCGTCGAACAGCGGATTCATCGCATTCCTCTCGCCTGTCGAAGCGCGCATTCCCGCCGCACCCCCTGTGCATTACCTCAGATGAGTATACCGCTTCAACCCGGGTTTCAATAAAGGAAAGGGCATGTTCGCCGAACAACGAGAAAGGCCGGGCGCGTCATGCGTCCGGCCTGGTGTTCCGTGGAGCCAGTGACAGGACTCGAACCTGCAACCCACAGTTTACAAAACTGTTGCGCTACCATTGCGCCACACTGGCGTGCGCTTGAAACGCGCGCGTGCGTATTGTACGACATCGCGCGCGATTCGCAAAGCGGCAATCCCCGGCGACGGCCATGGCGCGGCCGCCGCGCCCCCAGCCTTCGGCACCGCCCCGGCCCCTCCGCTTCCCCGCCTCCCCTAGGCGCCCGGCTCGTCGATCCTCAGCGCGCGGTACAGGCGATCGGGCACGAGGCTCACGAGATCGTCGGTCCAGCGCGCGAGATCGGTGGGCGCATCCGAGCGGAACCAGTCGTTCAGCACCTCGCATTCCAGCTTCGAGAACACCTCCACGATGAAGCGCATGTTGTCGTTGACCGTCACGTGGCGGTAGTTCTCCAGCGTGTCGAGCAGCACGGTCTTGCGGTTCTCGGGCATCACCGTCTGGCCGAACGGCGTGTTGATGCTGTACTGGATGGACTTGCGGTAGAAATCGCGCTCCTGCGAGATGAGCCGCAGGTGATGGTAGTACCCCGTCTTCCAGTCGATGGTGCGCCCGATCTCGTTGAGGTAGAATTGCCGGCAGAAGATGGAATGCCACCAGGGAATGTCGTACTTGCTCTCGAAGTGGCGGTAGAACGTCTGGCGCGATATGCCGGCGTTCTCGCATATCTCGGCGATGGTGATGCGGTCGAGGGACTTGTCCACGGCGTGGAGAATCCTCATCTTCGTCCTCAACTCCGGCGAGTCGAACACGTCTTCCCCACGCGCTAAATTCGGCAGCATGCGAACCCCTTTCTCTCAGAATCGGCGCTCGCGTGGCACGAACGCCTTGACGCGACCTCTCCATGAAAACATACCGCCGCCGCCCACCAACATGCACGTGACGTTTTCCATCGAAGGTAACGCGAAAAAAGACACTTTGAGCCAAATGTCACGCCGCGCGGACGCGAGCGCCACGCTGTGCAAACCGAGGGCGACACCTCCCCGCGTGCGACCTTTGAATCCACCGTTACCGCACATCAAAATGCGTTTATGGAGAGGTGGACAATCCACCCTGCAATCCTCAATAGGCAGCGCAGGGAGCGTTGCCGGAGAAAGGAGACTGTCATGGCGAAGATAGTCAGCTCTTGGAACGACTGGGACCCGCTGAAGCGCGTGATCGTGGGCCGCTGCGACTACTCGATGATCCCGCCCGAGGAGCCCGCGACCTCCGAGAAGGTGCCCGTCGACTCCGAGATGCGCGGCATGTGGGGCCCCCGCCCGACGGCCACCGTCGAGCGCGGCAACGAGTGCCTCGACAACCTCGTGAAGATCCTCGAGGACCGCGGCGTGGTCGTCGACCGCCCGACGCCTTTGCAGTGGAACCAGGCCATCGGCACGCCGGACTTCCGCAACGACTCCATGATGACCTGCATGCCGCCCCGCGACATCCTGCTCACCATCGGCAACGAGATCATGGCGTCGGCCAACTCCTTCCGCTGCCGCTACTTCGAGTACCTGGCCTACTGGCCGCTCATGAAGCAGTACTTCGACGAGGACCCCGAGTTCAAGTGGACCCAGGCCCCCCGCCCCCGCTTGACGGACGCCTCCTACAAGCACAACTACTACGACGAGAAGATCTCCCTTGAGGACCGCCTGGTCCGCACGGCCAACAAGGACTTCGTCACGACCGAGGTCGAGCCGATGTGGGACGCCGCCGACGTGATGCGCATGGGCAAGGACCTGTTCATCCAGCACGGCCTGACCACCAACCGCACCGCCATGGAGTGGTTCCAGCGCTACTACCCCGAGCTGCGCGTCCACGCCGTGAACTTCCCCGGCGACCCCTACCCGATCCACATCGACGCGACCTTCGTGCCGCTGCGCCCGGGCCTGATCATCAACAACCCGCAGCGCCACCTGCCCGAGGAGCAGCGCGCGATCTTCGAGGCCAACGACTGGCAGATCGTCGACGCCGCCCAGCCGGCCCACACCGAGCCGCCGGCGCTGTGCTACAGCTCCGTCTGGCTGTCCATGAACTGCCTGGTCCTCGACCCGAAGACCGTCATCGTGGAGGCCTCCGAGGTGCACCAGCAGGAGCAGATGGACAAGCTCGGCATGAACGTCATCCCCTGCGACCTGCGCGACGCCTACCCCTTCGGCGGCGGCCTGCACTGCTCCACGGCCGACGTGTTCCGCGAGGGCGAGTGCCTCGACTACTTCCCGAACCGCGTCGCCGACCCGACCCTCATCCATCCCGAGATGTGGAACGACTAGTTCGCCCTCAACCGTGAGCGCCTGCGCGCCAGGGGACACCGCGCGCAGGCGACACCGTTCGAGATCCGGCCCCGGAGAGCCCCGTCCTGACGCGCGAGCGGCACTCCTTGTTCGAGGTTTTCCGGGAGTCGGGCAGCCTTTCCCTATACGATACTTCAACACCCATGCGGCGCCGCAGCGCCCGCGTGATTCGTTGCACCCTCGAGCACGTCCGCAAGCCCGGACCTATAAGGGTTGACGTGTATCCAGGACCCGGACGACACGACGCCGCTCAAGGAGGGATACATGAACGAGCAAGCGAAATACAAGCTCAAGGGCTTCATCTTTATGTTCCTCTCGTCGTCCGCGATGGGCGGCATCGGAGCATTCGGACGCTACATCAACGCACCGGGCGACTTCATCTCGTTCGGCCGCAACCTCATCGGCTTCATCGCGCTCACCGTCATCTTCGTCGTGTTCGCGCGCGGCAACTTCAAGAAGGTGCGCAGCACGAAGCTCTCGCCCGCGATGGTGTTCTCGGGCATCTTCCTGGGCCTGCTGTCGGGCCTCTACGTCATCTCGACGCAGTACACGACGCTCGCGAACGCGTCGTTCCTCATCTACACCGGCCCCATCTACTCCACCATCCTGGCCGCCATCTTCCTCAAGGAGAAGATCAACGTCAAGGGCATCCTCTGCATCGCCGCCGTGGTCGTCGGCATGCTGTTCATCGTGGGCATCATCACGCCGACGGGCCTCACGCTCGACCTCGACCCGAAATGGATGTTCGGCAACATGATCGGCCTCTTGTCCGGCGTGGCCTACGGCCTGTACCTGTTCGTCGGCCGCTACCGCCAGGACTGCGACTCGAACGTGCGCTCCTGGTGGAACTTCCTGTTCGCCTCCGTCACCATCCTCGGCCTCATGGCCGTGGACAGCTTCCTGTCGGGCGGCCTCAAGTACACGGTGAAGGTCAACGGCGTGCAGCAGGTCGACGCGGCCGGGCAGATCATGACGGCCCCGTGGAACATCTTCACCATGGACGCCACGTCCTGGCTCGTGTGGATCGCCGCCGCGCTGATCACCGGCTTCATCGCCTTCCACCTGCTGGCCTATGCCACCAAGATGCTCAAGGCCGGCGAGCTGGCCGCCATCTCCTACCAGGAGACCATCATGGCGTCCGTCCTCGGCTTCTTCATGTTCGGCGAGATCCTCACCCCGCTGCAGCTGGTCGGCGGCGCCCTCATCATCCTCGGCGGCGTCTCGCAGATCTTCTTCTCCACGAAGGCCGCGGCCAAGGAGGGCGACAAGGTGCTGAAGGAGGCCGAGATCCGGGAGACCCTTGAAGCGCACATCGACGAGGAATCGGCCAAGGAATCGCTGAGCTAGCCCACACGCCACCGACCCGAGGAGGGTGCGAACCATGAAGATCACATCCAACCTGACCCATATCGCCACCGAGGTGGAGCTCGAGGCCGCCAAGAACGCCGACGAGCTGCAAGCCGCGTTCGCCGCGCAGGGCCTGCCCGGCTTCCCGGCCGAGCTCGACATCGCCGAGCGCACCGAGGACCACGTGCAGATGCTGTCGCTCGATGCGATGCTGCAGTTCGCGCGCGCCGCCAACGCCGGCGCGGTCACCTACGACGTCACCTACTTCCCGCATGCCGACGAGGCCGAGGTCGACTACCAGCTGAACCAGCTGGCGCACGACCTGGAGATCAGCGCCGAGGTCATCCGCGACCTGTGCGCGGCCGAGATCGGCGAGTACCTGGCGCTCGACGCGAAGCGCGACGCGAACGTCCCGGTGCACAGCATCGTGGAGGCCTACGTCGGCGGCACGGCCGTCGCCTGGTACGGCATGAACGACTACCCGCGCCTCAAGCGCGTCATCCTACGCAAGCTGGCCCAGGGCGGCGCCCAGGCCCGGCGCAACTTCATCCTGCGCGCGAGCAAGGCCCAGGTGGACCTGCTCGAAGACTACTGATCCAAGCGCTGACCCGACACGGCGCCCGCCGCGTGCGGCGGGCGCCTTCCCATTCAAGGAGGGACCCCTTATGAAACCCACTGTGTACATGGAGGAAATGGACGCGTTCACCTACCGCGAGAAGCTGGCGAAGGACGCCGTGGTGTTCATCCCCGTCGGCGCGCTCGAGCAGCACGGCTCGCACATGGCCATGTGCGTGGACGCCGCGCTGACCAAGGCGATGGCCGGAGCCACGGCCGAGGCGCTCGTCGCCGACACGGACGGCGCGCTCGAGGGCATCGTGGCCGCGCCCATCAACTACGGCTACCGCTCCCAGCAGCGCTCGGGCGGCGGCTTCCACCTCACGGGCACCACGTCGCTGTCCGGCACGACGCTCATCGCGCTGGCGAAGGACGTCGTGTTCGGCCTCATCCTGCACGGCGCGCGCAAGATCGTGCTCATGAACGGCCACTACGAGAACTACCAGTTCATCTTCGAAGGCGCCGAGCTGGCGCTGGAGAAGGCGCGCGAGAGCGGCATCGACGACGTGAAGATCCAGCTGCTGTCGTACTGGGACTTCGTCGACGAGGAGACCATCGAGGCCCTCTACCCCGACGGCTTCACCGGCTGGGACCTCGAGCACGCCGGCGTCATGGAGACGTCGCTCATGCTGCTGTTCCACCCCGACCTCGTCGACATGGACAAGACGGGCGACGCGCTGTACGACGGCCTGCCCGCCGAGCTGCCGAACTACGACGTGCTGCCCATCGTCCCCGGCTACACGCCGCCTTCGGGCTGCCTGTCCTCGCCCGTGGAATCGTCGCGCGAGAAGGGGGCCATCCTGCGCAACGTGGCGGTGAAGCACATGGTGGAAGCCGTCAAGCACGAGTTCTCCGGCGAGGGAGACTACCATGAGGTCTAAGAGTTCGGACGACGACGCGCGCAGGCACGTCCACCCCATGGAGGTGGAGGACGAGTCGGGCGAGGTGGACCCCGAGCCGAAGGAGGCGCAGGCCGCGCGCCTCGGCCGCACGGTCAAGCACGACTACGTCATCCGCGCCGTGTCCGTGGCCATCGTGGCCGTCGTGCTGGGCATCGCGCTGGTCAGCGCCGACACGTTCATCAACGCGGTGGGCGCGCTGCGCACGTTCGTCACGCAGTACTGCAGCTGGTGGATCGTGCTGTGCGCGTTTTTGTGCTTCGCCGTGTGCGTGCTCGTGGCGGTGACGAAGCTCGGCACGATCAGGCTGGGCGGCAAGGACGCCAAGCCCGCGTTCTCGTACTTCTCCTGGTTCGCGATGCTGTTCGCCACCGGGCAGGGCGTGGGCCTCGTGTTCTGGGCCGTGGCCGAGCCCATCATGATGTACGGCGGGACGCCGTTCAACGCTCCCGATCCCCTGTTCGCCGGCGACACGGCGCTTGCGTGGACGTACTTCCACTGGGCCATCCCGGCGTGGGCCATCTACGCCATCGTGTCGCTGTTCATGTCCTACGCGCGCTACAACATGCACAAGGACACCACGTTCCGCGGCACGGTGGAGGACCTGTTCCCCGCCCGCGCGAAGCGGCCCGTCGGCATCGTCGTGGAGATCCTCGTGGTCATCGCCACCATCTTCGGCCTGACCACGTCGCTGGGGCTGGCGTCCTACCAGTTCAACACCGGCATCCAGCAGATCTTCAACATCCAGACCGGGCAGGCCCTGCAGGTGGCGTTCGTCATCCTGTTCGGCGCCATCGCCACCATGTCGGTGTGGTTCGGCGTGGTGAAGGGCATCAAGAACATCTCGAACGCGAACGCGATCATCTCCATCGTGTTCGTGGCGGCCGTGTTCATCTTCGGCCCGACGCTGTACATCCTCGGCGTGCTGCCCGAGTCGCTCAGCGTGTTCGTCGACCAGTTCATGCTGATGAGCGGGTTCACCGAGGCGACGAACCTCGCCGCGGGCATCGCCTCGTACGGCGACTCCTGGCAGGCGTTCTGGTCGTTCTTCATCTTCTGCTGGTGCTTCGCGTTCGCCACGTTCACGGCGGGCTTCGTGTCCACCATCTCCCGCGGCCGCACGCTGCGCGAGTTCGTGGGCGGCGTGGTGTTCGTGCCCGCGGCCGTCTGCATCGCGTGGACGTGCGTGGTGGGCGGCACCGGCGTGTGGGCGGCGATGTCCGACCCCGGCATCGTGGCGCAGACCACGGCCGACTCCTCGATGGGCCTGTTCCTCACCATCGACAGCATCCCCGTGGTCGGCGGCGTGCTGACCGTCGTGGCCACCATCCTCATCGGGGGCTACATCGTGACCTCGGTGGACTCCGGCGTCATGGCGCTGTCGAACTTCGTGTCGCCCGCCGCGCGCCAGAGCCGCGGGTTCAAGGTGGTGCTGGCGCTGTGCATCACAGCGCTCGCCGTGCTGTTCATGGTGACGGCCGGCCAGGACTTCCTCAACACCATCCAGTTCGCCACCATCGCCGGCGGCATCCCGTTCAGCATCGTCGTGCTGCTGATGGGCATCCAGTTCTTCAAGTGGGTCAAGCACGACGAGCAGCTGGTTGAGCGCGGCATGGCCGAGCCGTTCCCCGCGGGGTCGCTCGCGGCCGAGCAGCTGCGGCGGTGGCACGAGGAGAAGGACGCGCGCGACGCCGAGGAAGCCTGGCGCGCGCGGCACGAGGGGCCCGACGCCCTCGACGGTCCCGTCGCCGACGAGCCGACGGCGGAGGGATCGCGATGAGCGCCGAAACGGCCCGGCCGATGCCGAAGGTGCCGTTCAAGGTGGCCGCCTCGTCGTTTTTGGGCAACTTCATCGAATGGTTCGACTACGCCACCTACACGTACTTCGCCATCACCATCGGCATCGTGTTCTTCCCCGAGTCGGAGGTGAACTCCACGCTGCTCGCGTTCGCGGTGTTCGCGCTGTCGTTCGTGTTCCGCCCGTTGGGAGCCGCGTTCTGGGGCAGCATGGGCGACAAGAAGGGGCGCAAGTGGTCGCTGTCGCTGTCCATCTTCATGATGACGGGCGCAGCGTTCCTCATCGGCTGCCTGCCGTCGTACGAGACGGTGGGCCTGCTGTCCCCCATCCTGCTGCTGTGCCTGCGCAGCATCCAGGGGTTCTCGGCGGCCGGGGAGTACTCGGGCGCGGCGGTGTTCCTGGCCGAGTACGCGCCGGCGAACCACCGCGGCAAGTACTGCTCGCTCGTGCCCGCGTCCACCGCGGCCGGCCTGCTGGCGGGCTCCACCGCGGCGCTCGTCATCAAGCTGCTGCTGCCCGAGGCCGACGTGGTCTCCTGGGGCTGGCGCATCCCGTTTCTGCTGGCCGGCCCCCTCGGGCTCGTGGCGCACTACATCCGCACGAAGCTCGAGGACTCGCCCACCTACCAGGAGATGACCTCGGCGGCCGACCCGGCCAAGGAGGCGCCGCACCCCACGCGCCTCGTGTTCAAGAAGTACAAGAAGCGCCTCGTGGCCAGCATCGCGGCCACCATGGTGAACTCGGTGGGCTTCTACCTCGTGCTCACCTACCTGCCCACGTACCTGACCAGCTACACGTCGATGGAGGCCTCGGCGGCGCAGCTGGCCACCGACATCGCGCTGGTCACGTACATCTTCATCATCTTCGGAGCCGGGAAGGTGTCGGACATCGTGGGCCGCAAGAAGATGCTGCTGGGCTCGTGCGCGGCGTTCATCGTGCTCAGCATCCCCGCGTTCATGATGCTGGGGACGGCCCAGCTGCCCATCGTCATCGCGGCCGAGCTCATCATGTGCGTGACGCTGTCGTTCAACGACGCGAACATCGCCTGCTACCAGGCCGAGATGTTCCCCACCGAGGTGCGCTACACCGGCGCGGCGCTCGGCTCGAACATCGCCTACGTGGTGTTCGGCGGCACGGCCTCGATGGTGGCCACCGCGCTCATCGACGCCACGGGCAACGGCCTCATGCCCGCGTACTACATGATGGGCATCTGCCTCGTGGCCGGCATCGTGCTGCTGTTCACGGCGCACGAGTACGCCGGCGTCAAGCTGAACGACATCGAGTAGGACGCGGAAGGGGCGCTCGGCGCGTGCCGGGCGCCCCTTCCCTAACGCACCGCCATCCCTTGCGCTACAACTCGGAGCGGCCTCTGGCGCGCCGCCCGCCCGCATGGTTTGCTGCGGTCATGGCCTTTCGGAAGACATACGTGGAAGTGACGGCGCGCATCGACGTGGACGGGCGCCTCACGCCGCTCGCCATCGTGTGGCGCGACGGGCGCACGTTCGCCGTCGACCGCGTGCACGAGGCCATCCGGCGCGCGTCGCAGCGCGTGGGCGGCACGGGCGTCCGCTACCTCGTGTCGGTGAACGGCCACGAGAAGTACCTCTTCTACGAAGGCCCCCGCTGGTTCGTCGAGGAGATCGCCCCCGACGAGCCCCGCGCCACCTAGCGCCCTTCGTCGCAGTCGCCGCCGTACGCTTCCGCTCTTCCGCTATACTGGTGGGCGACCGTACGAAGCGCCAACGAGGAGACCACCGCATGAGCAAGCACGACCGCGTCGAGGGCACCCTCGACCTCGACGAGAGCACGCCCCCGACCCATCGCAAGATCCCCCTGCCGCTCAAGGTGTTCGGCATCCTGTGCATCGTCAGCGGCGCGGCCATCGTGCCGGTGCTCGTGCTGCTCATCGTCGGGATGGTCATCGCGTTCCAGCAGGGCATGATCACCGGCGAGCTGTCCACGGCCACGCTCGTCATCTTCATCGCCGACGCCGTGCTCATGACGGTGCTGGCCACCATGTTCGTCATCCTCGGCATCCGCCTGCTGCGCGACAAGCGCCGCCGCACGGCGCAGATCGCCGAGGTCATGATCGTCATCCTCATCCTGGTCATCCTCTGCGACATGATGCTCTCCGGCCTCACGCCCGACCTCATCCCCTACGGCGTGGTGCTCGTCGTGCTCATCGCCCTGTCGAGCTACGTGGACCCGTCGCTGGCCGACGAGCGCGAGCTGCAGCGCAAGCTGCGCGACATGGAGACGCGCGAGGCTGCCGAGGACGGCACGCTCGGCCGCGACGAGACCGGCAAGGGCTTCATCGCGCTCAACTTCTTCAACCTGTTCTGGATCTTCGTCGTGTGCTGCGTGCTGGGGCTCATGATCGAGACGGCGTACCACTTCCTCGTGGTGAACCCGGGCCACTACCAGGATCGCGCGGGCCTGCTGTTCGGGCCGTTCTCGCCCATCTACGGCTTCGGCGCCGTGCTCATGACCGTGGCGCTCAACCGCTTCCACGACAAGAACGTCATCCTCATCTTCCTGGTGAGCGCCGTCATCGGAGGCGCGTTCGAGTACCTCACCAGCTGGTTCATGCAGTTCGCCTTCGGCATCGTGGCCTGGGACTACACGGGCACGTTCCTGTCCATCGACGGGCGCACGAACGGCATGTTCATGGCCATGTGGGGCGTGCTGGGCGTGGTGTGGATCAAGCTCCTGCTGCCGTGGATGCTCAAGCTGGTGAACCTCATCCCGTGGAACTGGCGCTACGCGGTGACCACCGTGTGCGCCGTGCTCATGATCGTCGACGGCGGCATGACGCTGCTGTCGCTCGACTGCTGGTACCAGCGCGAGGCGGGCAACCCGCCCGAGACGGCCGTGGCCCAGTTCTTCGCCGACCACTTCGACAACCAGTACATGGAAGAGCGGTTCCAAAGCATGTCGATCGACCCGAGCAACGCCACCCGCGCGAGCTAGGCGGGAGAAGCGGCGCGATCGCGATCGGAGGGAGTCCGCGCCTACGCCTCAGCCGAGCCCGTGAGCGCCGCGCGCACGCCGCGCACCATGAGCCGCCCGAGCGCGACGCCGGCGAGGCACACGAGGACGCTGCCGCAGGCGTACAGCGCGCCCGTGGCGTACTTGCCGCGCTCCAGCAGCGTGAGCGTTTCGAGCGAGAACGCCGAGAACGTGGTGAAGCCGCCGCACACGCCCGTCTTGAGGAACAGCACGGCGTTGTCGGACATGCCGGGCCACACCGTGGCGGCCTCGAACACCGCGCCGATGAGCACCGCGCCCGCGAAGTTGATGATGAACGTCATGAGCGGAAAGTCGCCCTCGACCGGCACGAGGCCCAAAAGATAGCGGCCCACCGACCCGATGAAGCCTCCCATTCCCACGCACAGCACCGCCAACATCGCCCGCTCCTTCGCTCGCCTTCCCACGTCGTGCGGGCATCAGTATACTCCAGGCGCGCCGAAAACGGGTCGCGCGGCGCGCAGAGGGGCGGGGATGGGATGGGGATGAGGGCGCGAGGCGGAGCGGGCGAGGGAGCGGGCATCGCGGCACCGATCGCCCGCGGCCCGAGCCGCCGCCCCGCGCGAAAAAAGAGGCTCCCCGGATCGTATCCGGGGAGCCTCCGAACCGAGCCAAGCCGTGCGGCTCCGGCTCGATCTCAACCGCCGTGCGGCTTCGGCTTGGCCTACGCCTGCTTCTTGATGGAATGCGCCAGGAAGGTGCACACCGCGATGATGACGATGCTCACGAGCGACGTCCACTGGAACGCGCCCTGCATGATGTTCATGACGATGCCGACGATGCCCAGCACGAGGCCGATGATGCACAGCACGAAGAACAGCCCGATCTTGTGCGGGTTCTTGGCGCCGCGCAGGCCCAGCAGGCCGATGATCAGGTTGATCACGCCGCCGATGATGGTGCCGACGCCGAAGGCGAGCGCCGCGCTCGACATGCTCATGGGGCCGGAGCCCATGTCGATGGATTCGGCGGACATCCCGGGCACCGCCGACCCTGCCGCCATGAACGCACCCAGCAGGATGACGATGATAGCCCAGACGATCAGGATGATGGAGATGATTTTCAGCGTTTTCTGGGAACCGGACACGGTCGCCCCTCTCTGTCGATGATGCGAAGTCTGCCGCGCCTTCCCGCAACGCGGGAACGAGGGCGCGGCGGGCCTCCCACCGTACGAAACGTGCACCCCTGCGCACGCTGCGCGGAGCGTACCGCGCAGCTGAAAGTGTAGCGCTGCGGATGCGGCCGCCCCTATCTCCAACAAGCGATTCAACCACATTTTGAGGAACGGAGGGCGGCGCACGGCAGGTCCTCCCCGCGGTTTTCCCTTGACTTCGAACACTCGTTTGCGTAGTATACGAACATACATTCTCGCGAACATTTGATCTGACGAACGGATGAACGAATGGACCTCGTTGGCAAGCTCGAAATCCTCGCCGATGCCGCGAAATACGACGTGGCGTGCACGTCGTCGGGCATCGACCGCGACGCGCAGAAGGGCAAGCTGGGCAACACGCTAGCCGCCGGATGCTGCCACAGCTTCGCGGCCGACGGGCGCTGCATCACGCTGCTCAAGGTGCTCATGACGAACGTCTGCGTGTACGACTGCGCCTACTGCGTGAACCGCGTGTCGAACGAGGTGCCGCGCGCCGCGTTCAAGCCGCGCGAGCTGGCCGACCTCACCATCGCGTTCTACCGCCGCAACTACATCGAGGGCCTGTTCCTCAGCTCGGGCGTCATCCGCAACCCCGACTACACCACCGAGCTCATGATCCAGACGCTCTCCATCCTGCGCGAGGAGCACGGCTTCCGCGGCTACGTCCACGCGAAGGCGGTGCCCGGCACCTCGCCCGAGCTCGTGCAGCAGCTGGGCCATCTGGCCGACCGCATGAGCGTGAACATGGAGCTGCCCTCCCAGAAGAGCCTGCAGCTGCTCGCGCCCGAGAAGGACAAGCAGCGCATCATCGCGCCCATGCGCCAGATCCGCGACAACATCGCCGTGGATAAGGACACCCGCGCGCTCGTGCGCAAGCAGACCACCTACATGAAGCAGGTTCGCCCCAAGAAGAAGGAGCGGGCCTTCGTGCCCGCCGGCCAGTCCACGCAGATGATCGTGGGAGCCTCGCCCGAGAGCGACTTCCAGATCCTCAACCTGTCGGCGGCGCTGTACCGCACGCTGTCGCTCAAACGCGTGTTCTTCAGCGCCTACACGCCCGTGAACGACGACAAGCGCCTGCCCGGCACCGACGCCATCCAGCTCAACCGCGAGCACCGGCTCTACCAGGCCGACTGGCTGCTGCGCTTCTACCGCTTCGACGTGACCGAGATCATCGACGAGGACAACCCGTTCCTCGACCCCGACCTCGACCCGAAGGCGAACTGGGCCATCAACCACCTCGACTTCTTCCCGGTGGAGGTGAACACGGCCCCGCTCGAGGCGCTGCTGCGCGTGCCCGGCATCGGCGTGCGCGGCGCGAACCTCATCGTGCGCGCGCGACGCACCGCGTGCTTGCGCGAGCCGGAGCTGCGCCGTCTGGGCATCGCCTACAAGCGCGCCCGCTTCTTCATCACGTGCAGCGGCGGCTACGCGGGCCAGGGCGTCGACTTCTCCCGCGAGGGGCTGCGCGCGCAGCTGGCCGCGCCCATCAAGGGCGGCAACCACGGCCGTCGCGCCGACAAGACCACGCCGGGGCAGATGAGCCTGTTCGAGAGCGTCGAAACGCCCGAGAAGGCGCGCATCGCCGCCGGCGCGGGGCAGCGGGCGCTCGAGGCGGGGCCCGCCGCCGCGCCGGCGGCCGACGGGACGTACGGATGGCAGCGCGCCCTCGAGATGCCGGAAGCCGTGTGCGCATGAGCCGCGCGACCGCCGCCGACGATCCCCCGTTCGTCTCGGAAGAACCCCTCGTCGACGTCGCGTACGGCTACGACGGCACGCTCGAGGGGCTGCTGTCGGCCGTGTTCGAGGCGTACGCGCGCCGCGAGGACCCGCAGGACGTCGCGCCCGCCTCCGTGCTGCAGCCGCGCCTCGGCCAGACCGTGCGCATCGTCGAGACGGACGAGGAGCGCGCCGTGCGCGTGCGGCGCGGCCTGAGGAGCCGCTGCGGCGATGCCGTCTACGACGCCGTCAAGCACGCCTCGCTCAGCGACCAGCCCGACGCCGGCACCGTCGTCTACCGCTTCATCCGCTACGCGATGGCGCAGAACCGCCCGGGACGCGCGCGCCGCCGCGTGCTGAACGATCTCGCGCATCCCGCCGTCCAGCCGCTCCATCGCCTCGAGCGCTCCGTCCTGAACGAGCGCCACCGCATGCTGCAGTTCCTCCGCTTCGAGCATCTGGAGAACGGCGTCTGGTTCGCGCGCTGCAACCCCGCGGCCTCGGTCATCCCGCTGCTCATGGACTGGTTCAGCGGGCGCTTCAACACGCAGCCGTTCATCATCTTCGACGAGGCGCACAACGTCGCCGGCGTGTACGAGGGCCGCGACTGGTACCTCGTGGAGACGGAGCACGTCGACCTGCCCGACCGCGCGTCCGAGGAGCGCCTCATGCAGCAGGCGTGGAAGCGCTTCTACGACACCGTGGCCGTCGAGGCCCGTTACAACCCCGAGCTGCGCCGCCAGTTCATGCCCAAGCGCTTCTGGAAGAACCTCACCGAGATGCAGGAAGACCTCCCCGGCACCGAAATCTCCCCGCGGTAGCTCTGCGCCTCGCGGCGTCAGCTCCTCCGCGCCCCCGCCGGCCCTCGGACGCCGGTCAGGTCGAACGGGGGGATGAAGCTGTCCTCGGCGGCGCCGCCCTGCTGCCAGAAGTAGTCCTCCACGCCCAGCTCGTCGGCGTAGTCCAGCAGGCGCTCGTACTCCTCGTCGGAAACGCGCCCGGCGAGCTCGGGGCAGCGCCGCAGCGTCGCGGCCGCGTGAGCGTCGCCCGCGGCTGCGGCATCGGCGAGCACGGGCGTGTACTGGTTCATGAGCGACAGCAGCACCGCGTCGCCGAAGCGCTCGTGCACGAGGCGCACGACGCGCTTCGAGTCCTCGAGCGCGCCCGGCAGCATGAGATGGCGCACGATGACGCCGCCCGTCAGGCGCGGCGCGCCGTCCACCTCGTTGAACGCCGGCGCGCCCGCCTCCTCCACCATCGCCTCGAGCGCCGCGAGCGCCGCCGCGGGGTAGTCGGGCGCCTGCGAATAGCGGCGCGCCAGCGCGGCGTCGGCGTACTTGAAGTCCGTGAGGTACGCGTCCACGACGCCCGCGTTCGCCCGCACGGCGGCGACCGTCTCGTATCCCGACGTGTTCCACACGACGGGCAGCGCGAGCCCGCGGGCGCGCGCCCATGCCACGGCCGCGCGCGCCTCGGGCGCGTAGTGCGTCGGCGTGACGAAGTTGACGTTGAGGGCGCCCTGCTCCTGCAGCTCGAGGCACATCGCGCCCAACCGCTCGACGCTCACCGCCTCGCCCGCCTCCCCCGCGGCGATCACCGCGTTCTGGCAGTACGCGCACCTGAGCGGGCAGTGCGCGAAGAACACCGTGCCGCTGCCGCGCGCGCCGCTGACGGGAGGCTCCTCCCAGAAGTGCAGCGCCGCGCGCGCCACCACGAGGCGGCCGTCCGCCCCGCACGCGCCGCGCTCCCCCGCCGCGCGGTCGGCCCCGCACGAACGCGGGCAGAGGTCGCACCCCATGGCGCTAGTTGGCCGAGTACGCGCCGTAGCCGGGGTAGTCGGGGTAGGAGCCGTGGTCGTGCCCGTGGTCGTGGTCGTGCCCGCAGCCGTCGTCGAGGTCGTCGAAGTCCTCGGACGCGTCGCCGTAGGCCTGCTCGGCGCGGGTCCAGTCGAGGCCCTGCTCGGCGCACGCCTTCTCCTCTCCGTACACGAGCGCCAGCGCCGCGGGCGCCTTGTCGGCGCCGCCGATGACGGCCAGCAGCTCCAGGAGGTGCAGGCACGCCTCGGCCTGCGGCAGGATGAGGTCCACGTCGTCGGCGGCCGTCAGCGCGGCGGACAGCTCGGCCATGAACATCTCCACCGTGTACGTGCCGTCGAAGCGGCCCGTGTTCACCGCGGCCAGCACCTGCTCGGCGACGGGCGTCGCGGCGCCCACGCGCTCCACGGCCTGGTCGAGCGACGCCGACGAGCGGCGTACGGCGCGGTACAGCGCATCGGCCTCCACGGCCGAGATCACCTGCGCCGTGGTCTGCAGCGTGTACGCGGCGCGCGCGAGCTGCGCCGAGCCCGCCCCGCCCGTTTCCTGCACCGTGCCGGCGATCGCCTCGAGCACGGGGCGCGCCTCGTCCACGGCCTCCTCGTCGCCGCCGACGAAGCACACGAGGTTGTCGCGGTCGCCGAACGCGTCCGCGCGCGCCATGTCGACGACCACGAGCGGCGCTTCCACCGACATGAGGTCGCTCACCACGGCCACGGCGTTCAGCTCGCGCGCGAAGCTCGGCGTCGATGCCGACAGGTCGATGAGCAGCGCGCCCTTCCCCGCCGCCTGCACGAGCCCCTCCTCGTCGAAGTACGCGTCCTCGAGCGCCGTCTGCGACGTGCAGAACGTGATGATGGCCTCGGCATGCGCGAGGTCCTCGGTGCGCGTGCAACCGGCGGCCTCGAGGCGGGCCGTCACCATGGCGCCCACCGTCTCGTTGCCCGAGTATACGAACGAAAGTTCCATCTAAGCACCTTTCCCGATGCGTCTGAGTAGCGTGCGTTGCACAGGGCGCGCGTCGCGCGCGTGCGGGCTATTCGCCGCCCTTGACCTTCTTCGCGATGCGGTCGGCAACCGACAGCTCCTCGCGCTTGTCGTTGCCCCAGAACACCACCGCGATCATGTCCGGCCCCACGTGGCTTCCGATGACCGGCCCGATGCTGCTCTCCAAGAACAGGATGCTGTCGTCGGTCTTGCCGAGCGCCTCCTGCAGGCGCGCGGCGTCCTTCGGGCAGTCGGCGTTGCCGATGACCACGCAGCGGCCCGGCCGCGAGTCGGCCTTGCGCTTGTTGTAGTAGTCGGCCAGCTGCTTGATGCCCTTCTTGCGCCCGCGCGCCACGCCCGCCAGCGACAGCTTGCCGTCGGTGGTGATGGTCAGCAGCGGCTTCACGTCCAGCTTGGAACCCGCGTACGCCACCGAGCTGGGGATGCGGCCGCCGCGTCGCAGCGCCTCGAGGTCGTCCACCATGAACTCGGCGTCCACGAAGTAGCGCGCCTCCTCGGCCCAGCGCGCCAGCTCGAGCGCCGTCATGCCGTTGTCGCGCTGGCGCAGCGCCTCGTACACCAGCAGCGCCTCGGCCACCGAGGCCAGGCACGTGTCCACGAGGTACAGCTCGGCGTCGGGATGCTCGGCCATCAGCTGGTCGTACACGAGCGCGGCCGCGTCGAAGCTGCCCGACAGCCCGCTCGAGAAGCTCAGGAACACGGTGGGCACGCCGCTTTCGATGGCGCGCTCGAACGCGTCGCGGAACACGGGCACGGGCACCTGCGCCGTGGTGGGCTCCTCGCCGTTGCGCATCGCCTGGTAGAAATCGTGCGCCGTCGACGCTTGGTACAGGTCGTCGACGTGCTCCCCGTCGCTCATGACGTAGGGGAACTTGATGAGCTCGACGCCTTCCCGATCAACGACCTCGTACGGCAGGTCGCAGCACGAATCGATGATGAGGTTGCACTGATGCTGCATAACGGTTCTCGCTTTCTGAGCGGTTTGCAAACGGTGTCTGACGATGGGCGCGGACGGCTAGGACGCGCAGGCGCGCGCCTGGGCCGGGCCGGAGAGCTTGCCCGCGAGGGCGTTGGCGCACTCGTAGGCGATGCCCACCGCCGGCCCCACGTGCAGGCCGATGACGGGGCTCACCGGCAGCACGCTCACCGAGCGCCCGATGAGCGGCTCGACGACCTCGCGCGCCCATTCGATGGCCGGCGTCTTGTCGCCGATGTAGTGCACCACGACGTGCTTGAGGCCGTGCTGCTCGATGTCGCTTTTGAACGTGGCCACGATCTTGTCGAGCGCCTTCTTGCGCGTGCGCACCTTCGCGAACGTCGTGGCCTTGCCGTCGCTCACCGTGAGCACGGGCGACAGCTGGATGAGGTTGCCCAGCAGCGCGGCCGCGTTGCCGATGCGCCCGCCCCGCTGCAGGAACGTGAGCGTCTCGGGCGTGAACAGGAAGCGGGTGGACGCGATGCCCTGGAGGGCGGCTGCGGCGCAGCCGGCGAGGTCCTCGCCCGCGTCGCGCGCGGCCACGGCGTCGAACACCGGCCACGCCTCGTCGTAGCCGCACGACGTGGAGTCCACGATGACGTAGGTGAAGTCGATGTTGCGCGCCTTCACGGCGCGGGCGGCGCGCACGGCGCCCTCGTAGGTTCCCGACAGCTCCGAGGAGATGAAGATGCCCAGCACCTCGTCGCCCGCGCGCGCCGCCTCTTCGAACAGGCTCTCCAGCACGAGCTGGGACGGCTGGCTGGACGTGGGGATGTCGTCCACCATGTCGTAGATGTCGGCGTAGAACGCATCGAGGTCCATGTCCGCATCGGCGTACTCGGTCCCCTCGCGGTTCACGAACAGGGTGACCACGTCGATGCCGGCCTCGCGCGCCACGTCGGCCGGAATGGAAGCGACCGAATCCGTAAGTATCTTGATCATGACATCCTTCCTTGACATGGGGCGCATGCGCCCTCGAACAAATCGCGTATCCTCGTACCCTACGCGATGCCCCGCAGCTTCACAACCAGATCGCGGCGACGCTCAAAAAGACCATATTCGAGGCCCACCGGGTAGGTGTGCGCGTTCAGCATGCGCTTCTGGCTCTCGTCGAGGGTGGCGAGCCCCGCCTGCGCGCGCTCGCGGGCGGCCCACGCGTCGCGCTCGGACGCGTCGAGCACCGTGCGCCCCTCGCGCGCGAGGGGCTTGAGCAGCGTCTCGGAGCACAGCCCCGCGAGGTTCTTCTGCCGCAGGTCGTCGGAAGGGTCCACGATGACCTCGCGCTTGCCGTCGCCCGGCGCGTTCACGTCGAACACCATGTCGCCGGCCAAGCGCCCGCTGCCGCAGTAGAAGTAACGGCGCACGTCCAGCACGCCGGGCGTGGTCAGCTTGGCGGCCGATTCGGATATCTTCAGGCGATCGGTCCACGCCGCATCGCCCGGGGCGCGCGTGGCCGACAGCTTGTACACGCCGCCCAGCGTGGGCTGGTCGTAGGCGCAGGCCAGCTTCGTACCCACGCCCCACGAGGTCACCTGCGCGCCCTCGTCGCGGATGGACTGGATGGTGAACTCGTCCAGGTCGTTCGACAGCACGATGCCGCAGTCGGTCAGGCCGGCCTCGTCCAGCATCGAGCGCGCCATGCGCGCGAGCCACGACAGGTCGCCCGAGTCGATGCGGATGCCGCTCAGGCGCTCACCGCGCTCGCGCATCTCGAGGCCCACGGTGATGGCGTTTCTGATGCCCTGCTCCACGTCGTAGGTGTCCACGAGCAGCACGCAGTTCTTAGGGAACGCCTCGGCGTAGGCGCGGAACGCCGTGAGCTCGTCGGGGAACGACATGACCCACGAGTGGGCGTGCGTGCCCGACACGGGCAGGTCGAACAGCTTGCCCGCCAGCACGTTGGAGGTGGAGGCGCAGCCGCCGACGATGGCCGCGCGGCTGGCCCACAGGCCGCCGCCCGCGCCCTGGGCGCGGCGCAGGCCGAACTCGGCCACGGGCGCCTGGGCGGCCAGGCACACGCGCGCCGCCTTCGTGGCGATGAGCGTCTCGAAGTTCACGCAGTTCAAAAGCGCCGTCTCGATGAGCTGGCAATCCATGATGGGACCGGTCACGCGCACGAGCGGCTCGTGCGGGAACACCACGGTGCCCTCGAGCACCGCGTCGATGTCCACGCGCAGCTCGAAGCTGCGCAGGTAGTCGAGGAATTCAGGCTTGAACAGCTTGCCGCCGCCGGGCGCGTCGAGCGAGGCGAGGTAGGCCACGTCGTCTTCGGAGAACGAGAACTCGTCCACGAGGTCGGCCAGCTGCGCCATGCCGCATGCGATGGCGTAGCCGCCCTTGAACGGGTAGTCGCGGAAGTACATGTGGAAGCAGGCCTGCGTGTCGCCTTGACCGGTCTCCCAATAGCCCTGCGCCATCGTGAGCTGGTACAGGTCCGTCAACAACGCGTAGTCGATCCTCATGATCGATGAGCCTCCTCGCAAACGTCGGGTATCCGTCGGTTATTCGCCGCTCGGCGCCGCGCCGCCCGCACCGGGCGCGCCTGCGCCCTCCGGGCCGCCGGCCTTGTGGCTGCGCCGGCGGGCGCGGCGATGCCCGCCGTCTCCCGTGCGATCGGCCTCGGGGCTCGGGGCGCCCGAGCGCTCGGGGCGGGGCGCCTTGTCCTGGCGCGACTGCTGGGGCTTCTGGCCCTGGCGCAGGCCCGAGGACTTCTGGCCGGGACGCTGCTTCGAGGGCTGCATGCCCTTCGGCCCCTGCTTCTTCGCACCCTCGCCGCCCTGGCGCTGGCCCTGCTGCTTCTTGCCGCCGCCGTTGCCGTTGTCGCCGTTGCCGCCCTGGCCCTGCCCCTGGCGGCGTTTCTGCTGCGGGCCGCCCTGGCCGCCCTTCGGCGCGCCGCCGCCCTGCTGCTTCTGCTTGCGCTTCTGCGCCTCGGCCGCCTCGGGGGCCGCGCCCTCGCCGCCGACCTTCGTCGAGCGCCTCCTGCGCGGCTTGCGCGCGCTCTGTCCCTGCGCGTCGGCCTGCTGCTTGCTGCCGCCGCCGTTCTTCTGGTTGCCGTTGCCGCCGCGCCCGCCGTTCGAGCCGCCGCCGTTGCGCGACTGCTTCTGCCCGCCGCGGCCCGTGCGGCGCACGGAGCCCGGATCGGCCAGCTTGTCCTGCCCGGTCAGCTGCGTGGTGGTGCTGAACAGCGCCGACTCGCTCGCGAACCCGATGGGGTCCTGCGTCGTGGCGTCCTGCCACGCCTCCTCGCCCACGCGGTTCGGGCGGTTCGAGCCCTCCTCGGGCGGGTCGAAGTCGGCCAGGGGCACCTTCACGGGTTTCTCGCCCATGATCTTGAGCGACACGATCTCGCGCGGCACGTCGAGGTCGACCACCTTCGCGGGGCCGTCGGGCGTCTCCACCGTGGCGTTCTGCTTCGGCGCGCGGCTCTTGAAGTCCTTGTACGCATCGAACTCGTAGCGCAGGCAGCACATGAGGCGGCCGCACACGCCCGAGATCTTCTGCGGGTTGAGCGAGAGGTCCTGCTCCTTGGCCATGCGGATGGACACGGGGCAGAACTCGCCGCCCAGGCGCTTGCAGCACAGCTCCTGGCCGCAATGCCCCAGGCCGCCCACCATGCGGGCCTCGTCGCGCACGCCGATCTGACGCATGTCGATGCGCACGTGGAAATGCGCGGCCAGCTTGCGCACGAGCTCGCGGAAGTCCACGCGCTCCTCGGCCTCGAAGTAGAAGATGGCCTTGTCGCCCTCGAACAGGTACTCCACCGACACGGGGTGCATGTCGCCGCTCGCCTCGGACGCCATCTCCTTGAAGACGGGCAGGGCCTCGCGCGCCTTGGCCTCCAGGTCGGCCGCACGGGCCTCGTCCTCGTCCGTCGCGATGCGCTTGACGGGCTTGAGCGGGCTTTTCAGCTTCTTGACCTGGGCTTCGTCGGCCTCGAACACGTCGTGGGCCGCACGGCCGAACTCGGTGCCGCGGGCGGTGGTCACGATCACGCCGTCGCCGGCGCGCACATCAAGATCCCCGGCGTCGAACCAGAGCGTCTTGGGGTTGTAGTACAGGTTAATCGGCGCTATGCGAACCATAGAGCACCTCTCTTATCTCGAACAGCATCGCGTCGATGCACGTTTCCGGTGATACATTATACGAGATCGCCTCGTCGCAGCGGCGCACGGCCTTGAGCGCGGCGGCGGCGCGCGCCTCGTCGGTCGCCTCGGCCGCCTCCATGATGGACGCGCGCGCGTCCACGTTGATCACGAGCTCGGGCGTCTCGGCGCACACGGCCATGACGTCGCGCAGCCACGAGCGCGCGATGGCCGTCAGCTGGCGCAGCGACTCGAAGGTCTTGGCCGTCAGCTGGCGCTTGTTGCGCGCCTCGATCTGGCGGATGGCCGACTTCGCGAGGAAGTCCGCGTTCTCGGCGAGGTCCTGCTCCTGCTCGGCGCGCGCCACGTCGAGCGGCGCCTTCACGAGCACCACGAAGTCGCTCGCGAACCCGATGGCGTCCCAATCGTCGGCTTTGCGCAGGTAGCCCAGCACTTCCAGCACGCGGGCGCGGAACGCCAGGCGCTCGTTGGACTTCAGGAACTCCACGGCGCGCGTGATGGAGCCGTCGCAGGCCTCGACGGCCATGCGCGCCTGCTCGCGCGACGCGCCCGTGTTCTGCACGATGATGCCGGCCGCCTCGCTTGCCGGGATGGTGCGGAACGGCACCACCTGGCAGCGCGACAGGATGGTGGGCAGCACGCTCTCGCGCGTGCGCGCGAGCAGGATGAGCACCACGTCGGACGGCGGCTCCTCGAGCGTTTTGAGGAACGCGTTGGCGGCCTGGACGCCCAGCAGGTCCACGCGGTCGAGGATGTAGACCTTCTTGTGCGCCTGGATGGGCGCGAGCGACGTGTCGGACACGATGTCGCGGATCTGCTCGACCAGGTAGCCGCCCGCGCCCTCGGGCGCGAAGTAGCGCACGTCGGGATGCTTCTTGCGCATGATGCGGCGGCAGGCGTCGCACGCGCCGCAGTTGCCGCCGCGCGGGCCGGAGGCGCCCTTCGGGCACAGCACGGCCTGCGCGAACGCGTAGGCGGCCATCGTCTTGTTCGACCCGGCCGGGCCGGTGAACAGGTAGGCGTGGCTCACCTTGTCCTGCGCGACCGTGGCGCGCAGGAACTCGCGCACCTGCGGTTGGCCGAGGATGTTCTCGAACGCGTCGGCCACGGCGTTACGCCTCCACCTGCGAGCGCTTCACGTCGAGGCGCTCGAAGAAGGCGGGGTCGGCGGCGATCTGCGCCATCCAGGGGAACAGGTCGGCCAGCTCGGCGAACACCGCGGCGGCCGTCGCGGACTTGCTGCCGTCGGAGACGACCACGCGCACGCGCTCGGGATCGCAGCGCGCGATCTCCACGAACGCCTCGTTCACGCGGGCGTGGAACTGCTCGCCCGCCTGCTCGAGGCGGTCGGCACCGCCCCGATGCGTCGCGCGCACGAGGCCCACGTTCGCCGCGCCGCCCGTCGTCATGAGGATGGTGCGGTCGGGATGCACGCCCTGACAGGCGAACTCGTTGACGCGGTCGACGAACATGCGCGGCAAGCCCCGCCCGCAGGCCTGGTAGGCCACCGTCGAATCGGTGAAGCGATCGCACAGCACCACGGCGCCCCGTTCGAGCGCGGGCGCGATGACCTGCGCCACCAGCTGCGCGCGGGCGGCTTCGTAGATGAGCAGCTCGGCCTCGTCGGACAGGCCGTCGTTCGCCGGGTCGAGCACGACGGCGCGCAGCTGCTCGCCCACCTCGGTGCCGCCGGGCTCGCGCAGGCACAGCACCTCGCGGCCGTGCGCGCGCAGCGCCTCGGACAGGAAGCGGATATGCGTCGTCTTGCCGGCTCCCTCGCCGCCTTCGAACGTGATGAAGATGCCGCGCAGGGCATCGGTCGTATCTGAAAAATCCTGTGTCACGGGTATGGCGTTCCTTTTCTTCTGAAGCGGCCGGGGCTTACACCAGGTCGTACACGTCGCAGCCTCGGACGTCGACGCCGACGAACGCGGGGAACTCCACGACCTCGATGCGACGGAGCGCCTCGGTTCCCAGATCGTCGTACGCCACCGTCTCCGATGATGCCACGCACTTCGCCAGATAGGCCGCGGCCCCGCCGCATGCCACGAAATAAACGGAACCCGTGGCACGGCACGCCTCGCGCACCTCGGCGGAGCGGCGGCCCTTCCCCACCGTTGCCGCGATGCCCGCGCGATGCAGCGCCGGCGCGGCGAAGTCCATGCGGCTGGCCGTGGTGGGGCCCACCGCGCCGAACGGCCGGCCGGCGGCCGCGGGCGTGGGGCCCGCGTAGAAGATGGCCTGGCCCTCCAAGCCGTAGGGCAGCTCTCCGCCCGCGGCCTCGAGCTCGGCCATGAGGCGCACGTGCCCCGCGTCGCGCAGCGTGTACAGCGGCCCGGTGAGCAGGCAGGCGTCGCCCGCTTCGAGCGTCGCAAGCCGCGCGCGGTCGAACGGCAGCGTCAAGCGGATGGGTTCATCGCCCGCCATAGCGCACCCCCTCGGCCTCAACATGGGCGCAGGCGGGGGTTCGCGCTCCGGCCTCATGGGAGATGCGATCAACCTGCGTCTCCTCCCCCTGGGCGCGGGCGGCGACGTCCCGGTCGCACGCCGCGTTCCGCGCCGACAGAGGGGACTCGCCGGTCGCTAAGGAGAATGGCCCGCAGCCCGCCCCCTCGCGCAAATCGACCGTGATCCGCCGCATGGCCGAGCAGCCCATGTTGATGGCCAGCGGCAACGCCGCGATGTGGCACGGCGCGGTGGCGACGCGCACGGCGAGCGCCGTCGTGCGGCCGCCGAGGCCGCCGGGGCCCAAGCCCGTGGCGTTCACGGCATCGAGCAGCTCCTCCTCGAGCGCGCGCAGCTGCGGATCGGTCGCTGGCTCGTCCACGGGCCGCATGAGCGCCCGCTTCGCGAGGCCGGCCACCTTGTCGAACGTGGCGCCGATGCCGACGCCCACCACGAGCGGCGGGCAGGCGTTCGCGGCCTTCTCGCGCACGCAGCGCACGAGCTCGTCCACGATGCCCTGCTTGCCGGCGCCCGGCACGAGCATGACCACGCGGCTCGCGTTGTCCGAGCCGCCGCCCTTCAGCATGAGGTGCAGCCGCGCCGCGCCCGGCTCGTCCACGGGGTGGATGTCGCAGAACGCGGGCGTGTTGTCGCCCGTGTTCGCGCGGTCGAAGACGGCGTCGCGCACCACCGACGTGCGCAGGCGCGCCTCGGCGTAGGCGCGGGCCACCGCGTCGTCCACGTCGGCGAACACGTCGCCGCGCACGGCCACGTCGGGCCCGATCTCGAGGCTCGCCCACACGGTGCCGGTGTCTTGGCACAGGGGCACGCCGTCCTCGGCGGCTATCGCCGCGTTCGTCAGCAGCTGGTCGAGCACGGCCGCGCCGCGCGGGTTGTCCTCAACCGCGCGCGCGGCGACGAGACCGGCCTCGATATCGGCCGGCAGCACGCAGGCAAGCTGCGGGATGGCCGCGTACACCGCGTCCGCGACCTGTGATTTCGTGATGATCGTATCCATAACGGAAGATTATACCGCAAGCGGGGGCGCTTGACCCGCCCGTTGGGACATGCTTTCCCTTGGCGCGGGCGCGCTCGACGTTCCGTTCCGAAGGCGCACGTTCGCCCCGAGCACACGCCTGGAGGCCGTTTTGCGTGTGTTTGGGGCGAACGTGCGCTCAGAACGTCACGCCCAGCAGCGGCTGCTCTCGGAAGGCGGCGTATTCTTCGGCGAGGGAGCGCAACCCGGCTTCGGGGCAGTCGTCCCACAGCGCGAAGGCGACCGTCATGCCCCGCGCCTGCTTCCTGCTCGTCCACGTGCCCACCACCTCGCCGTCGCGCACGACGGCGCCCGGGTTCGCCACCGTCTTCCAGATGCGCCGCTGCAAGACCGGGTCGGCCTGCAGGGTGGCGCGGTCGCGCTGGTCGAGGTACGGGTCGTGGGCGGCGAGCAGCAGCAGGTCGCGCTCCGGCGGCTCCACGGCCGCAAGCGCATCGCGGTCGGCCGCCAGCACCCAGGCTCGCCTGCCGTCGAACGTCACCGGCTCCAGCTCCTCCGCGATGCTTCCCCACATGCGCCGCGCCTGCGCGCCCGAGCAGCCGAGCTGCTTCGCGAGCGCGTCGGGTCCCGTCGGGCCGTAGCAGTGCGCGAACGTGCGCACGAGACGCTCCACCGCATCGTCGGCGGGCTCCAGCGCATGTCCCAGCCAGCGCCGGTACGAGGTGAACGTGGGCGCAGCGCCGTCGCGCCCGCCGAACACAACGAGGCCGAGGAACGCGCAGGGACGCAGCAGGAACGAGATCGCCGCCCCGCCCACCGTCTGCTTGTCGGGGCTGCCGTACATCGACGGCGCGCGCCATGCCGCGCGCTTGCCGGCGCCCAGCAGGGGCTCCACCTCGTCCGCCAGCACCTGGTCGAGCGCCACCTTGCCGGTAATCGACCCCTCGTCGAGCCGCGGCATCGCGCGCATCGCCAGATCCAGCGCCTCGTCGAACCCCAGGCCCAGCGCGTCGAGGGCGAGCCCGATGCCCTTCGTGTATATCCACGGCTCGCCATCGCGCGGCACGAGCGCCGACAGGAACGCGGCGCTCTCCGACGCGGGGAACACCAGGGGCGCGCCGCGCATGCTCCAGGCCTGCACGAGCGACTTCTCGACGCACAGCAAGCGCTCGGCGTCCTCTGCGCGACAAGCCGGCGCGCGGTTGAACAGGGCCGCCTCCCAGGCGCCCGGCGGCGAGTTCTGCATCCCGCACGCGCCCGCCAGCGCCACGGCGTCCTCGAGCGCGTACGCGCGATCGAGGTGATGCGCGCGCAGCCGGAACCGACGCACCTGCTCGACGCCGACCTCCCCCATGGCCATGGGGCTATTTCACCACGAAGTCGCCCGGCAGGCGCGGCGCCGTGCGCGGGAACGACACGGCCGGGTAGCCCAGCAGCATGCACACCTGCAGCGGTCTGTCCTCCGCCTCGAGGAACGCTTTCGCCGCGGGCAGCTCTTCGGCTGCGCGGCACAGATAGCCGTTGTACAGCACGCCGAGGCCGAGCGAGGCGGCCACCAGCTCCATGTTCTGCGCGGCGAGCCCCGCGTCGTCGGCGCGCTCGGCGGCCACGAACACCGCCGCCGGCGCGTTGCGGAAGAGGAAGTCGACGGGCTCGTCGGCGAACCGGCCGCGGCTGAACGGCTTGTACAGCTTCGCCCAGCGCGGCTTGTCGGCAGGCGGCAGCGCCAGCAAGCCGTCGATCCCGTCCCACACGATGCCCTTGAACTCGTCGAGCGCGTCCTGCACCACGACGAAACGGCATCCCTGGGCGTTCTTGGCCGTGGCCGTGTAGCGCCCCGCCTGCAGCACGAGCTCGAGCGCCGCGCGCTCCACGGGGCGCGGCCGGTAATCGCGCACGCTGCGGCGCGACTTGATGGCGCGCAGCAGCGTCGCCGCGTCGAGCGTCGCGCTCGCGGGCGCGCTGGGCTCCACGTCGGCCATGTCGTAGCTCGGGATGGACACCGCCTCCGTCGGGCAGACGGCCACGCAGTGCCCGCACAGGATGCAGCGTCCCTTCACGCGCGCCACGCCGTCCTCCACCAGCAGGTTCGTTCCCACGCAGTCCCGAACGCACTTCCCGCACCCGATGCACCGCCCCGCATCGATATCGATCAACATGCACACCTCTCTCGAAAAACGGAAGCGCCCTGCTCGGGCGCTTCACCACTCGCTTGGCGCGGCCTCAGGCTCGCGAACCGGAGAACGCCGCGCCATGAGGGATGCCTACAGGTTCGCCAACCCCGCGCGGACGCTGTCGGCGCTGGCGCGCAGGGCGGCCAGCTCGTCGTCGTTCAGGTCGAATTCCACGACCTCCTCGACCCCGTTCTTGCCGAGGCGCACCGGAACGTTCATGTAGAGGTCCTCGATGCCGTACTGGCCGTCGATGTGCGCGCACACGCTCATGACCTCGTGCGAGTCGGTGAGGATGGCCTCCACCATCTTCGCGATGGACGCGCCGGGCGCGTAGTAGGCGCTGCCGGTCTTGAGGAAGGCCACCACTTCGGCGCCGCCCTTCACGCAGCGCTGCACCACGCCGGCCACCGCCGCTTCGTCCATGAGCTCGGTGATGGGCGTGCCGTCGACCGTGGTGAAGCGCGGCCAGCACACCATGCCCTCGCCGTGCGCGCCCACGGCCCAAGCCGTCACCGCGGCCGGCGGGCAGCCCAGCTGCTCGCACACCGCGAACGCGAGGCGCGAGGAGTCCAGCACGCCGCCCATGCCCATGAGGCGGTTCGCCGGCAGGCCGGATTCGCGGAACGCCAGCGTGGTCATGACGTCGAGGGGGTTCGTCACGCAGATGAACACGGCGTTCGGGGACGCCTCCATGGCGGCGCCGATAACCGACTTCATGATGCCGGCGTTCACGCCGAGCAGGTCCTCGCGCGTCATGCCGGGCTTGCGGGCGATGCCGGCGGTGATGACCACCACGTCGGAGTCGCGCGTGTCGGCGTAGTCGTTCGTGCCGGTCACCTTGACCGTGAACTGCTCGACGCTGCGCATGTGCATCATGTCGAGCGCCTTGCCCTGGGGCAGGCCCTCGGCCACGTCGATGAGCACGACGTCGGCCAGGTTCTTCGATGCGATGATGTGGGCCGCGGTCGCGCCGACGTTGCCCGCTCCGACGATGGTTACTTTAGGCATAGGGTTTCGCTCCTCGTTCGTTGATCGTACTTCGCATGATTGTACCGCTGCGAGGCCCGCTTCGTTTTCGCGGCGGGCCTCGCAGCCGGCATCTTCATGCTTTTGTCGTTTTTCGACCGCGTTACTTCTTCGCGGGGGCTTTCTTGGCCGGCGCCTTCTTCGCCGCGGGCTTCTTCGCCGCAGCTCCCTTGGCGTCCTTCGCGTCCTCCTTCTGCTCCTTGCCGGGGCAGTCGAAGTTCGGGCAGAGCTTCCAGGGGCCGCGCGCCGTGGTGACGATCACCATAGGCGCGCCGCAGTGCTCGCACACCTCCTCGGTGGCCGTGAGCGCGCCGTACTGGGGCAGCGGATAGCCCGTGCCGCAGTCGTCGTAGTTCTCGCAGCGGATGAAGCGCTTGAGCGTGCGCGGGTTCTTCTGCGCGATCAGCTTCGCCGCGATGCCCTTCTCCTTGCACGCCGGGCACTCGCCCACCACCACGTCGGGCTCCTTGTTCGTGGCGCAGTGCGGGTCGATGCAGATGGTGCGCGGCTTGGATCGGAACGCGGTCACCTTCACCTGGGGCATGCCGCACGTGGGGCACGGCTCGGGGACTGCCTCCACCTTGCCCTTCGGCAGCGGGTAGGTCACGTCGCAGTCGGGCCAGCCGGAGCAGCCGATGAACATGCTGCGCGTCTTCTGCGAGGCGCGCAGCTGCAGGTCCTTGCCGCACTTCGGGCACGGGCCCACGTAGGCGTCGGCGGCCACGGCGTCGGCGAGGGCCTCCTTGACCTCCTCGGAATGCGGCAGCAGGCTGGCCAGCTGCTCGGACAGGAGGTTGCGGCTCGTGTTCACCACGTCGGTCTTCGTCTTCTGGCCCTCGGCGATGTTGTCCATTTCCTCTTCGAGCTCGGCCGTCATCTCGGGATGCGTGATGTGCGGCGCGAACTTGTCGAGGGCGTCGCACACGGCCATGCCCAGCTGGCTGGGCTCGATGGGGTCGTTCACGCAGTACTTCACCGCGTACAAGCGCTCGATGATGGAGTGGCGCGTGGACTTCGTGCCGAGGCCCAGCTTCTCCATCTCCTGGATGAGCTTGCCCTGGCTGTAGCGCGCGGGCGGCTCGGTCTGCTTCTTCGTGCAGGTGGCGCCGCCGAACGCGATCGTCTCGCCCTCGGACAGCGCGGGCAGCTGCTCGTCCTTCTTGAGGCCGTAGGGGTAGATGGCGCGGTAACCCGGCTTCACCAGCACGTCGCCCTTCGCCACGAACGGCTCGGCGTTCACGTCGAGGGTGACCTTCGTACCCTCGATGACGGCCGCCTCGGACAGCGTCGCCAGGAAGCGTCGCGCGATGAGGTTGTACAGCTTGTAGTCGGCGGGCGCCAGGTCGTCGGGCGTGGCCTTGGCGGTCGGGTAGATGGGCGGGTGGTCCGTCGTCTCCTTCTTGCCGCGCGTGGCCGTCAGCTTGCCCTTCTCCAGCAGCTCCTTGCAGTACGGGGCGTAGGCGGGATTGCCGGAGATGGCCTTCACCGTGTCCGCGAGGTCGAGCGAGCTCGGGTACACGGTGTTGTCCACGCGGGGGTAGGAGATGTAGCCGTCCATGTACAGGCTCTCGGCGATGCGCATGGTGCGCGCGGGGCTCAGGCCCTCGGCCGACGCCGCCGCCATGAGCGACGTGGTGTTGAACGGCGCGGGCGGCTGCACCGTGCGCTTCTTCTTCTCGACGGACGACACCGTGGCGCTCGTCGCGCCTTCGACGTGGGCCATGACGGCCTGCGCCTCGGCCTCGGCCTTGAAGCGCGCGGTGGCGTGCGGGGCCTCGAACGCGTCGGGGTCGGTGCCGAACGCGCCGCGGATCACCCAGTAGTCCTCGGGGATGAACGCGAGGCGCTCGCGCTCGCGCGCCACGATGAGGGCGAGCGTGGGCGTTTGCACGCGGCCCGACGAGCGCACGTTGCCGTAGCCGGCGAACTTCACGAGCGTCAGGTAGCGCGTGAGCACCGCACCCCAGATGAGGTCGATGTCCTGGCGCGAGGCGCCGGCGGAAGCGAGGTTCGTGTCGAGCTCGACGAGGTTGTCGAACGCGTGCGTGATCTCCTCTTTCGTGAACGCCGAGTAGCGGGCGCGCGTCACGGGAGCCGTGGGGTTCACTTCCTGGATGCAGCTGAGCGCGTCGGAGCCGATGAGCTCGCCCTCGCGGTCGAAGTCGGTCGCGATGATGACCGAGTCGGCCTTCTTCGCGAGGTTCTTCAACGAGCGGATGATCTCCTTCTCCTTGGGCAGCTTGTTGATGGGCGCGTACACGAGGTACGGCAGCGCGTCCATCTTCCAGGTTTTCAGCTCCACGCCGTCCTCGGTGAAGGGCTTCTTCTTTTTGAACGGGGGCTTCGGCAGCGTCGCGGGCAGCTCCGCCGGGAGCGTCTCTCCCTCCTCGGTGACGCCTTGCCAGCCGCCGCGCTTCTTGTACACCATCGTCGGCGCGAAATCGGGTTCCAGGATGTGGCCGCGCAGGCCGATGGTCACCCATTCCTCCCCGTCGACGTCGAAGCGGTACACCGGCGTCGAGTACACCTTGTCCGCCTTGGGTTTCTTGACGCCGAGCAAATCGGCGATCTTCTGAGCCGCGTCGTTCTTCTCGGTTACCACCAGCTTCACGCGGTTCCCTCCTGTTCTGTTCCGGCCGCCTCCCGCAGCCTGTCATTCACACGGTTGCCCCACCTATTTATTAACGTGTGCGGGGATGGGCGCGCCGTCAAGCGCGCGTGCGCCGCGCCGTCCGGGCGCAGCAGGTGTTAGCATACACGATTTCGCGCGCAGAGGGCGAAAAATTGAAGAAACCGTATGGCGACGGCGAGCGATCGAGCGGAGCCCGACGGTCGCCCGCCCGCGATGGCGCAAAGCCCCGCGAACCGCCTACGAGGACAACCTGATGGGAAACTCGGCACGCGCGACATCGAGCAGCTCTTGCTGCGAATGGACGTCCATTTTCGCGAAGGCGTTTTTGATGTGCGTGTTCACCGTGTTGAGCGAGATGAACAACGCGTCGCGAATGTACGGGCGATTTCGGCCCGCCAGCAGATGCGCCACTATCTCCTCTTCGCGCGGGGAGAGCTTGTACGCCCCGGCCATTCGGTGCGCCTGCTCGCGCAACGCGGCATCGATCAGATCGGGCGCGTCCTCGTCGGTCGAAATCGACGGGAACGCCATCGGCGGCGAGAGCGGCTCGCCTTCCGTTCCGAAGCGCCTCGCTCGCTCTTCAAGCGCCATGACGCATGCTACGAGGATGCACGCCACGAACGGCAACGAAAGCCATAGCTCCGAATTCCCAACCGAGGCGACCAGCGCCAACCCGAGCCCTTCCCCCACCGCCATGCCGATCCCCAGCCCCACCAAGTAACACGAGAAGAAAAACGGCCCGCTCCCGGAACGCCGATGCGCCGCCTTCGCGAGGAGCAACCAGAAAAAGGCCTGCAAGATGGTCGATGCCACGGAGTTCGCCATAATGGCCCCCTGGTGCCCGATCCCCCCATCCACCGGGACGAGGGCGAACGCGAGCAGCAGAACCGGCAGCATCCAACGCGTCACCAGCGACGAGCTCAAGCAACGCGCCGACGTCAGCGCGAGCACCACGAACACCCCGAACACCACCGTAGGCACCAAAAGCGCCGACAGGAAGTACCAGGCCCCTTGGGTTGCCGGCCCATCGGCGACCACGCGCACCACACCGTATCCGATGCGAAAAACCAGCAGCACCGCCGTGGCCGCGACGACCCCGCGCACACGCAGCAAAGGCTGGTCGCACGCACGCGCGCTCAAAGCACGGAAGCGAGACGGCGACACCGCCGATTCCGGGCATTCCCCGGACGGGCGGCGCAGGAACACCGTCGAAGCCAGCGGCAGCAGCACCAGCAGGGCAAGCGCGGCATCGGGCGGCAGCACGACCAGCAACGCGAACAGCACGCGCGCGACGATGAACGACATGGGAACTGAAAATTCGATCATCGCGTCGTCCTCGTCGGCAATGCGACTCCCCCACACGACGGTCAGCAGAGAGAAGCCCGCGGCGACGGGCACGACGCACAGCACGACGACGAGAGGCTCTACCTGGCCCGCTCGCGAGCACCAGGCCACCAGCAAGCTGCCCGCCCCGCAAAGCAGCGCCGCCGTGGGAGCCGCCCACGAACGCGACCGGAGTGCGCGCGGAGGACGCAGGCCGAACGCCAAGCAACCCGCAATGCCCAGCAACCCGGACAGCAGCATCGACGCGATCCACGGATACTCGGCATCGAGCACGCCGTTCAAACCGCCCCATACCATGGAAGAATAGAACGCACCGTAAATCCAAGCCATGAAGAACGACAGCCCGAACGGGCCCCTGCCGTAGGCTCTCACCAAAGCGCCGATGCTGTCGGATCCCAGCTTCATCATGCATGATTCCTTACGTCGCACCAGGTCAACAGGGGCCATCACCAGGTTGTGGCGAGGGCGCGCCGTCACGCTGCCCCCTCGATTTCACCACGACGCAGCGATGGCGAGCACTGTTGCTGCCGATTATAACAGGGGCGGAGCCGACGCAGAGGGGACGCACCGTGCCACGCACGCCGTCCCGGCAATCGAGCGGGAGGCAAAGCGTCGAAAGCGTCGGATCCCACCGCAAGAAGCAGAAACGAAACCAAGGAGGATTCATGGAAACCACTGTTGAAACCGCTCGGACGGGAAGCCTGACGCGTCGAGGATTTCTGACGGGAGCCGTAGCCGTCGGCGCCGCCTCGGCGCTCGGATTCGCCGGATGCGCGCCCGGCGCGACGAGCGCCGCCTCTGCCGAGAGCTCCCCCGCGGACGTGAGAACGTACACGGGTTCCGGCGCGGGACGCATGGGCGACATCATGGTGAAGGTGGGCATTGCCGACAACGTCATCGCGTCCGTGGAGGTCATCAAGCAGCACGAAACGCCGATGATCGCGAACTCGGCCCTTTCGCGCATCCCTCAGCTGGTCGTGCGAAACCAATCGCTCGACATCGACGCCGTCACCGGCGCCACCATCACGAGCTTCGGGCTCAAGGAGGCCATCGGCAACGCGTTGTCGCAGGCGGGACTGAGCGAAAAGGACTTGGCCAAAACCGGCAAGGACGACGGCATCAAAGCGGAGGAGCCCATCGAAGCCGATATCGCCGTCGTGGGCGGGGGGCTTACCGGCCTCGTTGCCGCCGTGCGAGCGCTGCAGAACGGCAAGCGGGTCGCCTTGTTCGAGGAAACGGCTCACCTGGGCGGATCATCCTGCGTTTCGGACGGATGGATCACGGGAGCCGACACCATCATGGAGCGCGCGGAGGGAATCGAGGACTCGGCAGACCAGTTCTACGCGTTCCTCACGCAAGGCAGCGAAGATCCGGCTATCGTCCCCTATCCCGAGATCACCCGCACGTACGCCGAAACATCCGGACCCCTCATGGACTGGCTCGACACGTACGTCAACGTGGATTTCGGCGAGCGCAAGGGCGGCTACGGCCTGTACACCCCGCCCGATCAGCCCCGCATATACGGCGTGAACAACGGCGGCGGATCGATGGACATGGCCCTCATCGAGCTGATCCAGAGCGGCATCCGAGAAGGCAACGCCTCCGTCGTTCTGGAAGCGCGAGCCACGAACATCCTCAAGGACGACGGTGCCGTAAGCGGCCTTGAGATCACCTACGCCGACGGCACGGTGAAGGAGTTTCCGTTCAAGGCCGTCATCATGGGGACGGGCGGCTACAGCCACAACCAGGACATGATGCCGTACGCGAATTGCGGCACCTGCTCGCCGTCCACCGCGTCGGGACACGGTTGGGAACTCGCCGAAAACGCTGGAGCCTGCATGCTGCCTCCTTCCATCTACGCGCCGTACGCGGGCGGCATCCCCAACGCGGGGTTCGAGATGCGATACCAAGCGAACCTCAAATTTCCCGGCGCCATTTGGGTGGGCTTGGAAGGCACCCGCATGGCCAACGAGGACGTGCCCCTCTTGGCGAAGGGCGCATGGGGCAAGGCGAGCGACAACGTCGGCTACGTGGTGTTCTCCGACGCGCAGCGCATTGACGGATTGCGGCCCATCGTGCTCACGAGCTACCTGGAAGGCGAGCTCACGCCGTGGCAAAGCGCCGAGCTGCTGGACAGCCTCGTGGACGAAGGCAAAGTGGCCTGGAAGGCCGACTCGGCGGTCGAGCTGGCGAGGGCGGCGGGAATAGACGAGGCCGCGTTCGCGCAAACGATCGAAACGTACAACGGATACTGCGACGCGGGAAACGATGCCGATTTCGGACGCACGGGGCTGCAGAAGCTCGAAGGCGCGTTGTACGCCCTCAAGACCGTCCCCTATCAGCTGCAATGCACGGGCGGCATCCGCGTGAACGCAGACGCGAACGTGCTGGACGCAAGCGAGCAGCCGATTCCGGGCCTCTATGCCGGCGGCGAGGCCATCGGCATGCGTCAAAGCTCGGCCGGCGGACAGGGCGGCTGCGGTCTGGGCAACGCCGCAACCTGGGGCTACATCGCCGCCGATTCCGCAAGCGCCTACGTGGGCTAGAGATGCGCGAACGCCCGGCCGGCCCCTCCCCGGTCGGGCGTTCGCACCTCGAACGAGCAAGCCCCACCAAGGCGACCGCGCCGCATCCGCCGCGTCAGACGAAGCTGATCCTGAGCTTCTTGCCGAGGCCTTCGGCCACGCGCTGAAGCGTTTCGATCGTGGGGTTCGCGTTGCCGGACTCCAGGCGCGCGAACGCGCTCTGCTTCATGCCGCACCGCTGCGCCAGCTCGCGCTGGGTGAGGTCCTCTGCGGCCCGCGCCGCGATGATGGCGTCGACGACGTCGTAATACGGCTGCAAGCGCTCGTACTCGGCGGCATATTCCGGGTCTTTCATCTGTTCCGCATGGTATTCGCTGAGCGTGGTCATAAAGGCCGCCTCTCTTCCCAATCCCGTTTATACCTCCGCGCGCGTCCGAGCTCCAACCGCGGCGTTTTATTCGTCTTCTTGATAAAGCCGTTCGTCACGATGATCCTACGCCCTTCATAGAAGAAGTAGAACACCCGAACGATGTCGTTCGGGTGTCCGATCCTCAACTCGAAAAGGCCCTTTCCCACATGCTTGGCGTAGGGTTCGCGCAGCTCGATATTGCGTTGCTCAAGCTTTGTCAAATCGCCGACCATCTTCGATCGCAGTTTCGGCCTGAGCGCATCCATGAATTCCCGAACCGGCTCCGAACCGTCCGCCTTACGATAGAACACCACCTGGAAGTCCATAGTCCCCTTCTCCAAGCAATCCGAGTATATAACATTTATGTTATATCGTCAACGCAACTCCGCCCTTTCTATGATAGCGACGCCGTCTTACGCGCAGATGGTGCAGATCACCATGGAAAGTCTTCTCGATCCAGCGCGGTTCCCACGCGCTTCCCACGCGCCTTCACCGCGCCGCACCCGCGGATCGCACGCGCATTCGACGCCGGATGCGCGCGAATCCAACGCCGATCCCACGCAGCGCGGCAGGGCGGCGGCGCGCTCGTCGCGCACGCGTCGCATGCGCACTTCCGGAAATAGGATGGGGATTTCGTCACCGTGCGTTGAAGATGCTGGGGGTGTTTTGTGAAGCGGCCGCAACTCGGGTACCCTTGGACGCACGGGATGAGCCGCCGAATCGCCGCACCGCTGAAACCTCGTCGCACCATGAACGGAGCAGCGGCGGCGTCCCGCCGAACGCACGGCCCGTCGGGCCGACAAACGGGAGGTATGCCATGAAACGAGTTCTGGGCGTGTTCCTCGGGCTGATCGCCCTCGTCATCGTCGGCATCGTGGGCGTGTTCGCCCTCTCGGGCACCGACGCGGGTCCCGTGAGCGACCTCGTCAACGACGCGAAGGCGGCCGCCACGAACGCCGCCATCGACGCCACCGGCCTCAAGGACAAGGCGAAGAGCGCCCTCGAGGACAACAAGGCCAACATCGCCGCCGCAACGGGCCTCAGCGAGAGCCAGGTGGATCAGGCCATCGACGAGCTCAGCATCGACGAGTGGCAGGCAGCCTCGCTGCCCTCCTCCGCCACGGCCACCGGCACCATCGACGGCAGCGCCGCCGGCGTGGACGGCACCATCACCACCTACGACGATCCGGGCTACATTTCCATCGAAGCCTACGGCCAAACGGTCACGCTCGCCGTGCCCGAAAGCGCGCAGAACTACCTGCCCTACCTCGCCTACGTGCAATAGCGGCGGCGACCAAGGCAAGCGGCGCGGGACCGAACGGCTCGCTGCGCGACTCGGGTTCCGTTTCGCGCGCTTTTTCAGGGATCCGTCTGCGGCAAAATCGGATTTTTGGCAGTGTTTTCACGTTTTGAACTCCGCGAGAAAACACCCGATCGTTAAGCCGTCGGCAAAATGCCTGGTCGTCTCACCGCCTCCGTGAGAAACTCGTTTTCCATACTGCCAAAAACCCGATTTTTCCGCAGATCGGCCCGCCTCCGCTATCCGCGCCCGCGGCGCTCCGCCCGGGATGGCGCCTACGCGGTGCGGGCTTCCTTCAACCTACGCTGGTAGGCGCGCACGATCTGAGACAGTGTGAAGCACACGATGAAGTAGATGAGGGCCATGATGCCGAAAATGGCGAATATCTGCGTCGTGGAGTTGTAGCTGTTCATGAGGATCATGCCGCGGCCCATGAGCTCCTGCAGCGCCATGGCGCCCCACAGGTAGCTCGTGTCCTTGATGGTGGTCACGAACTGCGACAGCAGCGCGGGCACCATGTTGCGCAGCGCCTGCGGCAGGATGATCACCGCGTAGGTCTGCACCGCGGAGAACCCCTGCGACTTGGCGGCCTCGTACTGGCCGTGCGGCACGCTGGCCAGGCCGCCGCGCACGATCTCGGCCACGCTCGCGCTGGTGAACAGCGTGAACGCCAGCACGGCCGCGCCGATGGGCGGCAGCTGCGCCACGAAGAACGTGAACATGATCCACAGCAGCAGCGGCGTGTTCTTGAATATCTCGATGTACACGGTGGCGATGCCCCGCAGCACGCGGGCGTTCGACGTGCGCATGACCGAGATGACGGTGCCGAGCACCACCGAGCAGAGGATGGCCAGGGCGGAGATGAGCAGCGTCATGCCGAGCCCCTGCAGCAGGAAGCGCATGTTGACCCACGTGAACAGGGCGGCGATGTCGCTCATCAGCGCTCCTTTCCCCCTTCGTCGGTCGTGGCGGCCTCTTCGCCGTCGGCGAGCTCGGCGCGCTCCACGTCCATGGAGCGCTCGTCGGTCTCGGCCGCCTCCTCGGCGTCCTCGAGCGCCGCGTCCGCCTCCTCGTCGAGGCGCACGTCGTCAGGCTGCACGGTCTGGGGGCCGCCGGTCTCGTCGGCCCGCTCGCGCGCCTCGCGGCGCTCGCGGCGTTCTTCCCGATGCTCTTCGCGACGCTCGCGACGGCCCTCGCGCCCTGCGGCGCTCTCGGCCTCGGCGTCGAAATCGGCCTCGTCGTGCGGTGCGCGCACCTGGGCGATGCGCTCATCGGGCTGCTCCAGCTCGCCCGGCAGGTAATCGTTATCCAAGAAAGCCTCCTCTCCCAGCTCCGCGCGGTCGCGGACCTGGTCGCGCGCGGCCTGCGCCTGCACGCTTTCGTCAACGCGACGCCTGACGTCGCTCGTGATACGGTCGCTCGTCACCGTCTCGGCCCGCGAGGCCAGCGCCTCGTCGGCCTCGGGAGAACGGCGGCGCGCCTGCCCGTCGCGCGCGCCTTCGGCGGCGGCGTCGGGCGTCGTGGGCACGGCGGCGCCCATCTGATCGTGATCGCCCTCCACGCCGCGGCGCGCGGCGACGCGGCGCTCGAGGCGCCGGTGCGCCTTCACGCGCCCCGACTTCGTGCGCATGGCGCGCGCGGCCCGCTCCTCGTCGCCGTACTCGTCGGCGATCTCCTGGGCGATCTCGCGCCCGATCTCGTCGGCGATCTCGGCGGCCTGGTTGCCGGTGAAGGTCTGGTCGTACGGGTTCTCCGGCGCCACGCCCGGCTCGAGCGCGTCCTCGGCCAGCGCGTGCAGCGGGTGGCGCGGCGAGGGCGCCACGCGCGCCGGCGCGATGTCCACCGTGCCGTACATGGTCTGCACGCCGCCGGCCATCGCGTCGGCCGCCGCGCGGCCGGTGATGTCGTGCGTGCCCGGCGTGACCTCCATCGTGTCCTCGGCCAGCGCCTCGGTGGCGTCGCCCGTGGACACGTGCTTGTGGGCGCGGGTGCGGCGCTCGAGGTACAGCGCCAGGCGCGACAGCGGGAAGCAGATGACGAAGTACAGCAGCGCCGCCACCACGTACACGGGGCCGTAGTAGCTCGTCGCGCCGGCGAACGAGTTCGAGAAGTACATGAGCTCGCCGCCCGCAATGAGCGCGAGCACCGACGTGTTCTTCACCAAGTTGGCGGCCTGCACGGCAAGCGGCGGCATGATGATGCGGATGGCCTGGGGCAATATGATCACGAACATCGACTGCCAGTACGAGAAGCCCTGGCTCTTCGCCGCCTCGAACTGCCCGCGGTGGATGGAGCCGATGCCGGAGCGCACCACCTCGGAGATGTAGCCGCCGTGGTAGATGCCGATGGCCAGCACGCCGATCCAGAACGCGGCCAGCGACAGGCCCAGCAGCGGGAAGATGGCGTAGAACACGAACACCTGCAGCAGCAGGGGCACGTTCTGCACCACCTCGACGTACACGCGGGTGATGCCGCGCAGCACGGGGATGCGCGACACCGACAGCACGCCGAACACGATGCCCAGCGCCAGCGCGATGACCAGCGCCAGCACCGAGATGCCCACCGTGGTGCCGAACGCGGCCAGGATGTCGGGCCAGCGCTCGAACAGCGCCTCCCATTTGTAGGGCGCGAAGATATCAAGCATGCGACGCGCCTCCCTCGTCCTCGCCGGCGGGCGTCTCGGTCGAGAGCCCCCACCGCTGCTGGAGCGCGGCCAGCGTGCCGTCGTCCTGCATGCCGGCGATGGCGGCGTCCACCTGGTCGGCCAGCTCGGTGTTCGACTTCTTCGTGGCCACGCCGTACTCCTGGGGCGCGAACTGCGCGTCCAGCAGCATGGTGGAGTTGTCCACGTAACCGTTCAGGATGGAGCGGTCCACCGAGAACGCGTCGACGCGGCCGGTGACCAGCGCGATCTTGATCTCGGGATACGTCGAGTACTCGGCGAAGTTCATGTGGATGCCGATCTCGTCGCCGGCGGCGGTCAGCTTGTCGCGCGTCGTGGCCGACAGCGCCACGCCCACGGTCTTGCCGTCCAGGCCCGCCAGGTCGACGATGCCCGACGACTTCTTCACGAGCACGCCGATGTGGTCGGTGTAGTACGGGCGCGAGAAGTTGTAGCTCTTCTTGCGCGCCTCGGTGATGGTGAACGTGGCCAGCGTCGCGTCGAGCGTGCCGTTGTCGAGCATCGCGCCGCGCGTGGTGACGTTCACGCCGGTCACCTTGAGCGCATCGGGGCTGCCCTTGATGCGCTTCGCCAGCTCGCGCGCGATGTCCACTTCCATGCCCTCGATGTTGCCCGTCTCGGGGTTCTGGAAGCCGAAGCCGGGCACGTCGATCTTCGTGCCCACGCGCAGCACGTTGGGGTCTGCCGCGCAGCCGGCGAGGCCGCCCGCCGCCCCGCCGAGCGCGAGCGTCGCCGCGGCCAGCGCCGACGTGCGGATGAATGTCCTTCTCGTGATCATGGCGCGCCTACAAGATCTTCGACAGGAAGCTCTTGACGCGAGCGTTGTCGGTTTCGTCGAACAGGTAGTGCGGCGTGCCCTGGTCCACCACGAGGCCGTTCTCCATGAACACGACCTTGTCGGCCGCCTCGCGCGCCAGGCCCATCTCGTGGGTGACCATGACGATGGTCATGTTCGTCTCGGCCAGCGACTTGATGACGTCGAGCACCTCCTGCACCATCTCGGGGTCGAGCGCGCTCGTGGGCTCGTCGAGCAGCATGATCTTGGGGTGCATGTTGAGGGCGCGGGCGATGGCCACGCGCTGCTGCTGGCCGCCGGAGAGCTGGTCGGGGTACTTGTCCATCTTGTCGACGAGCCCCACGCGCTCGAGGTAGGCGCGGCCGTCGCGCTCGGCTTGCTCGCGCGGCACCTTCAGCACCTTGATGGGAGCGAGCGTCACGTTCTCCAGCACGGTCTTGTGCGGGTAGAGGTTGTAGCTCTGGAACACCATGGCCACGTCGCGGGCGAGCGCACGGGAGTTCACTTTGCGGTCGGACAGGTTCATGCCCTCGACAACCACGGTGCCCGAGTCGGGCACCTCCAGGCCGTTGATGCAGCGGATGAGCACGCTCTTGCCCGAGCCGGACGGCCCGATGACGACGACCTTCTCGCCCTCGGCCACGTCGAGCGACACGCCTTTGAGCGCCTCGACCGCGCCGAAGTTCTTCCGAATGTCCGTTACCGTGATAGCTTGAGCCACGCTTGACGCCTCCCGTATGGTTCTAGGCCGCGATCTACAAGGGGCGCCGCGGTCGACTGATCGATGTTGGAATGCACCGATCAGTCTAGCATGCACGGCATCTTCCCAGATGACAGGGAGGTTACGAGACTTTGACGATAGCGAAATCGGTCGCTTTCAGCGCGAAACCGGCAGCGCGCCCCGCCTGTCGCGCGACGGCGGGCGGGGCGCGCGAAGGGCCTAGCGGGCGAACATGAGGCGCTCGCTGTCGAACATGCGCTGCAGCACCGCCACGCCCACGGCGGTGTACACGAGGTTGCTGGCCACGCAGGCCACCACGTTGATCGGCTGGAAGTCGAACGAGAAGATGCCGATCATGCACTGCACCGAGTTGTACAGCGGGACGAGGTAGTAGGCGATCTCCGTCTTCGCGTCGCCGAACATGCCGAGGATGCCCACGAGCATGACCACGATCATGAGCGGCGTCAGGAACATCGTGGCCTCCTTCACCGACTTGGCCAGCGTGGACACCACGGTGATCAGCATGACGATGAGGAGCGTCGTCGACAGGATGACGAGCGCCAGCAGCAGGTAGTCAGCCGGGCCGTACACGTTCATGTCCACGGCCCCCTGCATGATGCTGGGCAGCCCCGCGAAGATGCCGAGCGCACTCGACGCGGCGATGAGCAGGCCGATGACGGTGATGGCCAGCACCTTGCCCAGCGCGATGTCGCGCCGGTTGATGGGCGTGGCCAGCAGCGTCGCCATCGTGCCGCGCTCCTTCTCGCCCGCCACCGACTCGGCCGCGATGGACATGACGCTCGTGAACACGAGGATGAGCAGCAGGAGCGGCACGATGGACACGACGAGCGTGCCGGCGATGTCGCGCTCCTGGGCCACGTCGTAGCCGCCCTCGCCCGCGTTGACGTCGAAGCGGTTCGACAGCGACGACTCGTAGGCGTCCAGCATCCCGGCGAACGACGAGTACGCCTGGCTGGAATCGGGGTCGGTGGAGTTGAAGTAGATCTCCACCTGCGGCGCCGGCGCGCCCGACGCGGGGTCGTACGCCGCCACGTCGGCATCGAAGCCGTCGGGGAACACGGCGAAGGCCTTCACGTCGCCCTGCTCGATGCGCTCGCGCATCTCGTCGGCATCGGGCAGCGCGCTCTCGGGCACCGCGTCGATGCCCGCGGCAGAGGCGAGCGCCTCGATGCTGGCCGGCTCGTTCACCACGGCCACCACGGGCCGCTTGCCGTCGTCGGGGTTGAACATGCCGCCCATGGCGTCGCCCATGAACGTCCACATGAAGAAGATCAGCAGGCCCGGCAGCGCGATGGACACGAACGCCGAGGCCTTGTTGCTGAAGAAGCGCGCCAGTTCCTTGCGCGCGATGGTGAGGGCGCTGCTTTTCACGAGGCCTCACCCACCGTCTCCGCGTACAGGTCGAAGAACGCGTCCTCGAGCGAGCGATCGCCCGCCACCTCCGGCAGCGTGCCCGAGGCCACCATGCGCCCGTCGATGACGATGCCCACGCGGTCGCACACCTTCTCCACGAGGCTGAATATATGCGTGGACAGGAGCACCGTCTTGCCCTCGGCGGCCAGCTCCAGCAGGAAGTCGGTCACGGTCTTGGCCGTGAGCACGTCGAGGCCGTTCGTGGGCTCGTCGAAGATGATGACGCGCGGGTCGTGCACGAGCGAGATGGCCAGCGACGCCTTCTGCTTCATGCCGGTGGACAGGTCGGCCACCTTCGTCTGGGCGAAGCGGTCGATGCCGAACCGCTCGAACAGCGCGCGTTTGCGCTCGTCGCGCACGGAGGCGTCGACGTGGTGCAGCTCGGAGAAGAAGTCGAACAGGTAGTCGGGCGAGAAGGTGTCCTCCAGCTTGAGCTCGCTCGTGAGGAAGCCGATGAGGCTGCGCACGCGCGTGGCGTCGGACACGACGGACGCGCCCTCCACGAACGCGTCGCCCTCGTCGGGCTTCACGAGCGCGGCCAGCATGCGCAGCGTCGTGGTCTTCCCGGCGCCGTTGGGGCCGAGCAGCCCGTAGATCTCGCCGCGGTACACGTCGAACGACAGGCCGTCGACCGCGGTCTTCACGCGCGCGTCGGTGCGCTCGAGCTTGCGTTGCTTGGCGGAAAGCCTGAACGATTTCCGCAGTCCTCGTGCGGATAGGGCAGATTCCATCGGCTCACCTCTCTGAGTCGAATCGGGAACGGTTCCGCATGAGTATAACAGTGAGGGGGGGGGGGGCAAGCATATTTTGAGGATCGGCTCACTGCCGGCTTGCGACGACGTTTGGTATATACTTCTCGAATCGGGGCACGCAGAAGGTTCGCGCAAGACGATGATCCGCCAGGAGGTGCCATGAAACAGGCTTCGGCACGATTCGCTCCCATAGCGCTTGCCTTCGCGTTCGCTTTCGGTCTGCTGGCAGGGACCGCGCAACCCGCTTTCGCTGAACAGCAGACCCCCCCCCCCCCCCGCTTCAGAGCATCGCACGGTACGCGTCGCCTGGCCAGACCAACCGGGGCTGACCGAAGTCGACGAAAACGGCGTCTACTCCGGCTACACCTTCGAGTATCTTGAACAGATCGCTCAGTTCACCGGCTGGGATTACGAATTCGTGCATGTCGAAGGTGACATCAACACCCAATTAGTCACGTTCCTCGGCATGCTGGAAACCGGCGACGTGGACATCGTGGGAGCCATGAGCTACAGCGACGCCCTCGCGCAACTCTACGATTACGCCATCAATCCCTACGGCACCGCGCACACGTCGTTGCTCGCCTCCGACGACAACTACGACATCACCGACGTGAACATCTATCAGCAACGCAAGCTGCGCGTGGCCTTCCTGGGATCCTCGACGAAGAGCACCGCCGCCGTGCAGGCGTTCTGCGACATGAACGGCATCGAACTCGAGCACGTCGAATGCGGCAGCGCCGACGAGCAGGTCGAAGCCGTCTTATCCGGACGCGCCGACGTGCTCACGGGGGTGGATATAAGCCCCGAGAAAGGCATGCACGTCGTGGCATCGCTCACGCCCAACCCCTTCTACTTCGCAACCACCAAGGGAAACCAAGACATCGTCTCCTCTCTCAACGAAGCCATCGTGCAGATCGAGAAGTCCGATCCCACGTTCGGCACCGAGCTGTACGAAAAGCACTTCAACAGCTCCCAGAAGTCGCAGGGTCTCTCGAAGGACCTGCGCGCATTCGTCGCGCAATCCGACACGGTGCGCGTCGGCTACCTGGCGGGCGCGGCCCCCATCCAGGATTTCGACGACGTCACGGGCGAGCCCACCGGCGCGTCCAAAACGGCGCTCGACTTCATCGCGACGTACACGGGGCTCTCCATCGAGTACGTCCCCATCCCAAGCCCGGATGACTGGAGCGCCACGATCAAGCAATACGACCTCGACGTGATCGTCGGCATCGCGCGCGATGCCGAATTCGCCCGAACCTACCGCCTTTCGCTCAGCACCCCGTACCTGTCGTCCTACCAATGCCTCGTCGTGCGCGACGGCGCCGACGCCTCGGACCTCGACGGCCAGCGCCTCGCGGTGTCCAAGGGAGCCGTGGGAAGAGAGGCCGCCGCCGACAACGTCCTGATCTTCGAGACGATAGAAGACTGCATCAAAGCCGTGAGCGCAGGCGACGCCGACTACACCTACGCTGAAGGCTTTACCAGCTCGTACCTCATCAACACCGGGAACCTGAACAACGTCACCTCCCTGGTGAACGCCGACGTATCGAACGATCTCTGTTTTGCGTTTTCCCCCGACGCAGACTCCCTGCTGCTGCGCGCTTTCAACGAGGCCATCCGCGAGATGCCCGCCGGAACCGTCAGCGACAGCGTCTACAGAGAGATCCTGCAGGATGAGCAAATAACGGTCGCTCAATTCGCCGAGGCGTACGCGAAGGAGATCGCCATCGGCGGCGTCCTGGTCATCATCGTCGTCGCGTTGACGGCGCTGTACGTGTGGAGCCGCTCGAAAGCACTCGCCACCACCCGAGCGGAGAAAGAGCGGCTTGAAGCGATTGCCGAGCAGGACGGCCTCACGGGGCTGCTCGGCGTTGGAGCATTGCGGGAACGGGCGCACGAATTGGCCGCGCGCAAGGAGATCGGCGGTTTCGTCGTCATCGACATAGACGACTTCAAGGACATCAACGACACGTACGGGCACAAGGCGGGCGACGAAGCGCTCTGCATGCTCGCGCGCACGCTTGAAGAAGCATTTCGGGAAAACGACGCGATCAGCCGTTTCGGCGGCGACGAATTCGCCGTGTGCCTCAAGGGCCCCCTCAGCAAGGAGGCCCTCAAGCAACTCTGCGAGACGCTGGTCGAGCGCGTTCGCACCAGCTCGATCGCCCAGGGGCGCCCCTTCACCGTGAGCGTCGGCGCCTTCCGATCGACGGAGGGCGATGAGGGCTACCTCGACCTGTACGACTGCGCGGACAAAGCCATGTACGAGGCCAAACGCTCGGGCAAGGGGCGCTTCGCCATCGCTTGATCGCGCATTCGAAGCGCCCCTCCCCTTACGAAACGGACGGAGAAGGATCCGGGTCGGGCGCGTCGGAGAAGGCGGGCGCGTCGGCGCCGACGGCGGCTTTCGCGTCCTCGGCCTGCTCGCGCTCGAGCACCTTCTGCATGGCGGCGATGGCGCACTCGATCTGGCCGTCGTCGGGCTCGTTCGTGGTGAGGTACTGCATCTGCATGCCCGGCCACAGCACCACCTTCACGAGCGGGTTGTCGGGGTGGCCGCCCGCCCACTTCACGGTGATCTCGTAGGAGATGCCCGCGATGATGGGCATGAGCAGGATGCGCACGAGGATGACGAGCGCGAGCTTCGGCGCGCCGTCGGGCACGCCCCACATCTCGATGAGCCCGTTGATGGGCGTGATGGTGTACACGAAGATGGCGATGACCATGACCATGATGAGGAACGCCGTGCCGCAACGCACGTGCAGGCGCGGGAAACTGCGCGCGTTGGCGGCCGTGAGCGGCAGGCCGTGCTCGTAGCAGTGGATGGTCTTGTGCTCGGCGCCGTGGTAGCCGAACATGCGCTTGATCTCCTGCATGCGGCCGATGAGCCACAGGTAGAACACGAACACGGCCACGCGCAGGAGGCCGTCCACGATGTTCCACAGCACGGTGTTCTGGTCGTACTCGCCCACGATGAGGTTCGTGATGAACGCCGGCGCCACGATGAACAGCACCACGCCCAGCACGAGGCCGAGCACCATCGAGACGGCCATCTCCTTCTTGCCGAACTCCACCTCCTCGTCCATGAAGGACTTCTTGGCGGGCTGAGGCTCGGGTTCGGACTCGGACGGAAGCTCGGGCTCGTCGACCACCTCGAGCGTGCGCTGCGCCCCGAGCGCGTCGATCATCGTGTCGGGCCGCCCGAAATCGTCCTTCCAGGAGAAGGAGGAGCCGGAGGCGTCCGCGCCTCCGTTCCTTGCGCTCGCGGAAAGGGTCGCCTCGCCAGCAAGCTCATCGGCGAGCGCAACAGGGGAAGCTGCGGATTCGTCAGTCTCCGCAGGGGAAGCCGCAGCTCGATCGCTTGCAGGCCCCTCCTCCCCCTCTTCCGCGAACGCGTGCAGCGCGGCGATCTCGAGCGCCTTGTACCCCAGCACGAGCGACTCCACGAGCGCGCGGCAGCCGCGCACGAGCGGCCAGTGCATCCAGCCGTTCTTGTTGCGGCCCGAGGCCAGGTCGTGCTCTTCCACGTAGATGTCGCCGCCCGGCTCGCGCACGGCCACCGACCAGTTGTACTTGCCGCGCATCATGATGCCCTCGATGAGCGCCTGGCCGCCGACGTGCGTCTTGAGCGCGCCGTCTTCGGAGAACGCGCGCGACAGATCGCTCCTCTGCTCGCCCATGCTAGTCCCTCTTCACACGCGGGTACGGGTTCCCGCAGGTCATCTTGCCCTCGGGGCAGTTGCCGCGGATGCAGGGCGCGCCCGCGTCCATGAAGATGAACGGCGCCGTGGGCTTGGCCAGCTCCAGCATGCGATGCGCCATGTCGCGGATCTCCCACTGCGCGCGGTTGCAGCAGCGCAGGGAGAAGAAGTGCAGCAGCTCGCGCACGTTCATCGTGATGACGATCTTCGTCTCGGCCGCGTTCGGCAGCAGGTAGCGCGCGTCCTCGGCGGGGATGCCGGCCGCCAGCAGCTTCTCGTACGCCTCGATGGCGGCGGCGATGGCCTCGTCGAACACCGCGTTCGTCTCCTCGCTCGCTCTCACGCTGTCGGGCTTCACCGTGGCCAGGCCGTCCGTGAACTTCACGTAGCGCTGGCTCTGCTGGTTGAAGCTGGCGATGCGATGGCGCACCAGCTGGTGCGTCAGCGCGCGCGAGACGCCGTCCACCGCGAACGTGTAGCTGGCATGCTCGAGCGTGGACGTGTGACCTGCGCTCATGATGGTGGACAGCACGCTTTTCACGCGCTCCTCCGGCATGGTCTCCATCAGCTCGGCCGCGCCGACGGGCGCGTAGCACAGGCGCGCGGCCGTGGCGATGGCGCGCTCGGGGTCGGGCGTGTGGTACAGAAGTTCAACTTGCATGGGATGAATGCTCCTCGCTTCGAGATAAATTCGGCGGTTCGCGCGCACAGAGGCGTTCTCTTTCGCTAGTATAGTACCCGAAGCCCCCAACCAGCGAAGCGAGAGGCGCGCCATGCCCGAAAACAACACGTCCCAGCCCTTCGTCCCCCAGCTCACCACCCGCGACTGGAACGACGAGTGGAAGCAGCTCCAACAGGCGCGACGCCGGTTCGACGACGCGTCCTACTGGGACAAGCGCGCGTCCACGTTCACCACGAAGGACGCGCCGAACCCCTACGTCGAACGGTTCCTCGAGCTCGCCGGCATCCGCGAGGGCGAGACGGTGTTCGACATGGGCTGCGGCACGGGCGCGCTGTCGGTGCCGCTGGGCAAGCGCGGCACGAAGGTGGTGGCGGCCGATTTCTCGCAGGGCATGCTCGACCAGATGCAGGCCATCCTCGATGCCGAGGGCATCCGCACCGTGTTCCCCAAGCGCATGAGCTGGTCGGACGACTGGCCGGCCCACGGCGTGCGCCCCGGCATGGTGGACGTGGCGCTGGCCTCGCGCTCGGTGGCCACGGCCGACCTGCGCGACTCGCTGCTGCGCCTCACCGACGTGGCGCGCCGCCGCGCGTGCGTCACGCTGGCCACGGGCTCGTCGCCGCGCACCGACGAGCGCATCCTCAACGCCATCGGCCTCTCCAGCGTGCTCGGCCGCGACCATCTCTACGCGTTCAACATCCTCGCGAACGAGGGGCTGCGCCCCGAGGTCGCCTACATCGACAGCGAGCGCACGGACACCTTCGACTCCCTCGACGACGCGTTCGGCGTGTTCACCCGCATGGTGGACGACGCCACCGCGGCGTTCATCGGCGCCGAGGAGCGTGCCGCGGCCATCGCCCGGCTGCGCACGTGGCTCGAGGAGAACCTCGTGGCCAACGAGCGCGCGGGCCTGCCCGACAAGAAGGGGCTTCCGGAGAAGCCCCTGCGCCTGCGCGAGCCCCGGACGGTCACCTGGGCCTTCATCGCCTGGAACAAGTAAAACGTCCCGAAGGGGGCAGCCCCTTCGGGACGTTCGCGCGTCCTACAGCTCGATGCGCTCGAACATGTCGGGGCCCACGCTGCACACGGGGCAGGTGAAATCGTCGGGCAGCTCGTCGCCGTACTCGATATGGCCGCACACCTTGCAGCGCCACGCGTACTTCGGCTTCGGAGCCTCCGCATCGCCTGCGGCGCCCGCCGCGGCCGTGGGCGCCGCATCGGGCGCGTCGGGCAGGTAGCTCGAGGCCTTCGGCGGCGTCTTCCCGCCTTTCACCTGGTGGTAGTAGGCGTACGTCATCGGGTCGCCCGCGCACACCTTCGCCGCCTCCTCCACCTCGCCGATGTAGAGGATGTGCGTGCCGAGGTTCACCGCCTGGGTGACGCGCACCGAGAAGCGCGCGACGCACTGCTCGGCCACGTAGGGCACGCCCGCCGCGTCGACGGCCGTCTCGCAGGCGGCGAACTTGTCGGTGTCGGCGCTGGAATGGAAGCCGAACGTGCCGATGAGCTCCATCGTCGTCTCCTGCGCCAGGCACGACACGGTGAAGCGGCCGGAGTCCAGGATGACGTCGGTGGTGGCGTTCTCCTTGTTCAGCGCCACGCTCACCTGCAGCGGCGACGACGTGACCTGCTGAAACGTATTGGCGACGCAAGCGGCCTTGCGTTCCCCGTCCGTCGCGCCGATGATGTAGAGCCCGTAGCTCAAACTGAAGAACGCGGTTTGATCGATCATGGTAGGCCTTTCCCCTGCTCTCGTTTACTCTGCTAATAATGATAATCATTCTCATTAAGGAACGCAAGCGATCGGCGCGATCGGGCGACGAGCGGCGCGCGACTCTCACGCCGAGAGGCCGCATGCCGCCCGCACGAGGGCGCGGGCGCGCTCGTCGGGGGCGAGCACCTCCGCGCCGCCCCAGGCGGCGGCGAAGCGCTCCTCGGCGCACGGGCACAGCCAGTCGCGCACCACCGCGAGCGCATGGGGGAAGCCCGACGCGGGCCCCCGCTCCAGCAGCGCCGTCGCCGCGGTCAGGCCGCCGTCGCGCATGAGCTCGAGCCGCCCCAGCTCGTCCACCACGAGCAGCCCGGGTCGCGTCTCGCCCGCCCGGAATGTTTCACGTGAAACATCTGTTTGCGCGAACGAATGTTTCACGTGAAACATTCGCGCAGGATCCGCAGGGCTCTCGGGGTTCTCGGGGTGCGTGCGGCGCGCATCCCCGCGCGCGAGGGCGTCGAAGTGGGCGTTGACCCGCGCGATGGCGTCGTCGGAGATCTCCCAGGCCAGCTGGGCGGCGGCGCTCTGGCTCGTCGGGTCGAACGACCCCTCCGCCAGCGCGAGGTCGCGGCGCCGGGCGAACGCGACGCGCTCGCCCGCGGGCAGCAGCACGTTGTCGATGCCGAGCTTCTCGAAGCGGCCCTCGCCCGCCAGCCCGCGCTCGCCCGACGCCTCGTGCGGCGCGCGCTCGCGCCACACGCCGGGGGCCAGCACGCCCGCGACGGCCACGCCCTCGCCCGCCAGCTCGTCCGCCAGCGCGCCGAGCCAGCGCGTCTTGCCAATCTGCACGTCCCCCGTCAACAAGAACAGCATCGCCCGGCGCAGCCCCTTTCCTGGTTGTTTATTCTCGAACGTATATTATACTCTATCGCACAGCGAAGAGCGGCGGCGCCGTGGACGGGCGCCGCCCCGAGAAGAGAGGCCCGCCATGGAATCTCCCGAGAACCGCGTCATCAGCTTCCCCGGAACGTACGACGACGCCACCCCGTGGAAGCTGTACAACCGTCTGATCGGGGGCATTCCCGACGATCTCGTCGTGCGCGACTACTGCCTGGGAACGCATTGGTCCTACGTCGAGGCCGACTGCGGCATGGGCGTGAGCTTCACCTGCAAGGGCGGCGCCAAGCGCGCCTGCAAGCAGGACCTGCGCGGCGTGCCGCTGCGCGCGATGGCCGAGCTGGCGAAGTCGTGGTGCTTCGAGGAGGCCACGCTGGGCGTGGCGGCGCTCAACGCCTACTACGCGCGCAAGGAGCTGCTCGACCCGCTCGGGGCAACCTACGACGAGCCCGTCGAGCTGCCCGACGGCACCGTCCGCAAGATGGACGCGTTCGAGCTGTACCGCCCGCGCATCGAGCGCTCCGCGGGCAGGCGCGTCACGGTGATCGGCCACTTCCCCCACGTCGACCGCATCGCCGCCTACGCCGACCTCACGGTGCTCGAGCGGAACTGCACCCAGGAGCTCGACACGCCCGACCCCGCGTGCGAGTACGTGCTGCCCGGCACCGACTTCGCCTTCATCACCGGCGTCACCCTCATCAACAAGACCGCGCCGCGCCTGCTGGAGCTCGCGAAGAACGCGACCACCGTGTTCGTGGGCCCCAGCGTGATCATGACGCCCTCCCTGTTCGAGCAGGGCGCCGACGCGCTGGCCGGCAGCGTGGTGGCCGATCCGGAGAAGGCGCGCTTCGCCGTGCAGAACGGCGCCGGCCAGTTCTTCGGCGAGGCGTTGCAGATGACCTTCGTCGCGCGCGAGCGCGCCTAGCCTCCGCTCCCCGTCCGAATACCCGTACAGATGTTTCACGTGAAACATCTGTACGGAACCGCCCTGCGTTGCCGCCTTTATTGTATTCAATTGATAATAATTGTGTTTTAGTATATATTGCTCCCAGTATTATTCTCGATTGCACATCATGGGGGACGAGAGCAATAGAAGCTATTGAAGAAACGTTAGACGAGGGGATGGGAGGTGCTGCTGATGCCGGAAGCATCAGCAGCACCGAGGGGGTACCCCCTCGGACGCGCGACGGCGAGGCGGAGGCCCGATGCGCGTCCCGCCGCAACGCGCGGCGCGGCACGCTCATCCTGATCGCGCTCGGCGTGCTCGTCGTGGTGAGCACGCTCGCCTCGCTCATGCTCGGGCGCTACCCCATCACCCCCATCGAGGCCGTCGGCATGCTGGCCAACCTCGCCTTCCCCATCGACCCGTTCTGGACGTCCCAACAGGAGACGCTGTTCTTCCAGGTGCGCCTGCCGCGCATCGCGCTCGCGCTCATGGTGGGCTGCAGCCTGGCGGCCGCCGGCGCCGCCTACCAGGGCACCTTCCAGAACCCGCTCGTCTCCCCCGACATCCTCGGCGCCTCGCAGGGCGCCGCGTTCGGCGCCGCGGTGGCCATCCTGCTGGGGCTCGGCTCGCTCAGCATCTCCGTCTTCGCGTTCGCCTGTTCCATCGCCGCCGTGCTGCTGGTGCTGGCCATCGGCACCCGCGCGAAGGGCAACCACCTGCTCATCGTGGTGCTGGCGGGCGTCATGGTCAGCTCGCTGTTCCAGGCGGGCGTCTCGTTCACGAAGCTCATCGCCGACCCCACCGACCAGCTGGCCGCCATCACGTACTGGCTCATGGGCAGCCTCACCGGCGCGAAGTGGAGCGACATGGCCTTTTCCCTGGGCCCCATCGCGATCGGCCTCGCGGTGCTGTTCGCCCTGCGCTGGCGCATCAACGTGCTCACCATGGGCGACGACGAGGCCTCCACCATGGGCGTGAACGCGCGCCGCGTGCGGCTCATCGTCATCATGGCCGCCACGCTCGTCACCGCCGCCAGCGTGTCCATCTCGGGCATGATCGGCTGGGTGGGCCTCGTCATCCCCCACTTCGCGCGCATGATCGTCGGCTGCGACTACCGCAAGCTGCTGCCCGCGAGCATGCTCATGGGGGCCAGCTTCCTGCTCATCGTCGACGACGTGGCGCGCCTCGTGGCCACGTCCGAGATACCCATCGGCATCCTGACCGCCTTCGTCGGAGCGCCGTTCTTCCTGTATCTCATCACCAGGAGGAAGCAGGAGCTGTGAGCATCGACGTCGAACACCTCAACTTCTCGTACGGCAGCCACCACGTGCTGCGCGACCTGAGCTTCCGCATTCCCGACAACACGCTCGTGAACGTGCTGGGGCCCAACGGCGTGGGCAAGTCGACGCTGTTCCGCTGCATCCTGTGCCTCAACAACGGCTGGACGGGAAGCATCCGCGTGAACGGGAAGGACCTGCGCACGATATCCATCCGCGAGCGCGCGAGCGAGATCGCCTACATCCCCCAGTCGCATTCGTCCACCTACGCCTACGACGTGCTCGACGTGGTGCTCATGAGCGCCGGCGGCGGCATCGGGCTGTTCTCCACGCCCAAGCGCATGCACGTCGACCGCGCCTGGGACGCGCTCGAGCGCGTGGGCATCGCGCATCTGGGCCATCGCCCCTACACGCAGATATCGGGCGGCGAACGGCAGCTCGTGCTCATCGCGCGCGCCATCGCGCAGAATGCGCGCACCATCATCATGGACGAGCCCACGAGCGCGCTCGACTACGGCAACACGGTGCGCGTGCTGTCCACCGTGCGTCAGCTCGCCCGCGAGGGCATGAGCATCGTCCAATCGACGCACCAACCCGACCAGGCGTTTTTGTACGCAGACCAGACGCTCGTCATCAACGAGGGCCGCGTGCACGCGTTCGGCGACCCCAAAGACGTCATCACCAAGGAGCTGGTCAGCACCATCTACGACGTGGACGTGGAGGTCAATTCCCTATACGGCGACAAGGTGCGCGTGTGCGTGCCTGTACGCGAGATAGAGCGTTAGAAGCAAGGCAACAGAGGTTGACGAAAGGAAGAATCTATGGGAGGGATTACCGCAAAGAACACGCTGCGGGCACGGCGCCTGCTGGTCGCGGGCATGCTGTGCCTGGGGCTGGCGTTCGCGCTGAACGGATGCTCGCAGACCCCGTCGCAGGACGCGCCCGCAAGCACGGACGGCGCGGCGCAGACCGATCAGGCGACGCAGAACGAGACGCGCACGTTCACCGACTCGGCCGGGCGCACCGTCGAAGTGCCCGCGCAGATCGACCGCATCGCCCCGGCCGGCCACACCGCCACGCAGATCCTGCTGACGATGGCGCCGGAGAAGATGGTGACCGTCTCGCAGGAGCTCACCGCCGATCAGGCGAAGTACCTGGGCTCCGACTACGCCGAGCTGCCCGTGACCGGCGCCGCCTTCGGCGCGAAGGGCGACCTCAACAAGGAAGCGGTCGCCGCCTCCGGCGCGCAGATCCTCATCGACACCGGCGAGCTCAAGGACGGCATCAAGGAGGACCTCGACACGCTGCAGGAGCAGCTGGGCATCCCCGTGGTGGTCATCGAGACGAAGATGGAAGACTACGGCGCAGCCTACGAGATGCTGGGCGAGCTGCTGGGCATGGAGGACCGCGGCAAGGAGCTGTCCGACTACTGCAAGGCCGCCTACGACGAGACCGTGTCGGTCATGGACAAGATCCCCGAGTCCGAGCGCGCGAACGTGGCCTACCTGCTGGGCGACAAGGGCACGAACACCATCGCGAAGGACTCCTACCAGGGCCAGGTGGTCGACCTCGTGGCCAACAACGTGGCTGAGCTGGGCGAGGTGTCCGGCAGCGGCGCCGGCGTGGAGATCAGCATGGAGCAGCTGGCGCTGTGGAACCCGCAGGTCATCCTGTTCGCCGAGAACAGCATCTACGACACGGTGGGCTCCGACGCCGCCTTCGCCGACCTCGACGCCGTCAAGTCCGGCACGTACTACGAGGTGCCTAACACGCCGTGGAACTGGCTGAACAGCCCTCCGACGGTGAACCAGGTGCTGGGCATGCAGTGGCTGCCGCGCCTGCTGTACCCCGAGCAGTACGATAACGACCTGTACGAGACGGTGGCCGGCTACTTCAAGACGTTCTACGGGTACGACCTGAGCGAATCCGAGTTCGACGAGATCGCCGCGAACGCGCAGCCCAAGGCCTAGCGCCTCGTCCTGCGACCCGATCGCACCCCTGCGGAAAGCCCGGCGCGCGCCGGGCTTTCCTGCTATCATCGTGGAAAACCGACCTAGGAGATGCATATGGGAGAGAAGATCATGGACGGCTTCCCCTCGCGGGAGGAGGCGCTCGCCGACTTCTTCGCCGCATGGGAGCCGGTGCGGCGCGTCGAGCACGTCGCGCTCGACGACGCGGTCGGGCGCGTGCTCGCCGAGGACCTCGTGTCCGCGAACACGCTGCCGGTGGTGCGCGCCTCGTCGTTCGACGGCATCGCGGTGAAGTCGGCGGCCTTCGCGAACGGCCTGCCCGACACGAGCGGCTGGAAGCCCGGCGCGGACTACGTGCGCGCCGACACCGGCGACGACTTCCCCGACGCGTTCGACGCCGTGGTGATGATCGAGAAGGCGGCCGTTCAGGAGGACGGCTCGGTGGTGCTCGACGACGACGTGACGGTCGAGCCCGGTTCGGGCGTGCGGGCGTCAGGTTCCACGCTGCGCGCGGGCGAGCCGCTCATGAGCGCCGGCAGCGTCATCCGCCCCACCGACCTGGCCGCACTCGCCATGGGCGGCGCCACGATGGTGCCCGTGCGCGTCAGGCCGCGCGTGGCGTTCATCCCCACGGGCAGCGAGCTCGTGCCCGCCGGCATCAAGCCGCGGCGCGGGCAGAACGTGGACACGAACAGCCTCATGTGCAAGCACCTCCTCATCGAGTACGGCGCCGAGCCCGTGGTGTTCCCCCTCGTGCACGACGATCCTGCCGAGCTCGAGCGCGCCTTCGAGGCGGCGCTCGCCACCGCCGACGTCGTGGTGGTCAACGGGGGCTCGGCCCTCGGCGAGGAGGATTTCAACGTGAGGCTGATCGAGCGGCGCGGGCGGGTGGTGCACCACTACATCGCCGCCGTACCGGGGCGGCCGCTCATGATGGCCGTGGTGGACGGCAAGCCGGTCGTCGACCTCCCCGGCCCCACCATGGCCGCCTACTTCGGCTCCGAATGGTGCCTGCAGGCGATCACGGCGCGCATCCTGGGAATTCCGCCGCACCGCCGCCCCGTCGTGCGGGCGCGGGCGGACGCCGCGAAGACGAGCATCCCCAAGATGGCGAACATCGCCCGCGTGCGCCTGACGCGCGACGACGAGGGCTACGTGGCGCACTTCCTCAACTTCAAAGCCGGAGAGCTGGCCGCGTGCATGACGTCGAATGCCCAGCGCGTCTCGCCCCTCGGCGAAGCGGGATGGGACGAGGGCGACCTCCTCGAGGTGGAGCTGCTGCGCGGCGAGGAGTTCATCGAGGAGGGGTAGTCCAGCCCCGAGCGGCACATCACCACGCGCCCTCACCCCGAAACGCACGAACGCCCGGTCATCGACCGGGCGTTCGTCTTGCTTGCAGCAGAAGCGGCGCAGATGCGCTATTCGGCGGCAGGAGCCTCCTCGACGAGGGCGTCGACGGCGGCGGCTTCCTCAGCCGTAGCCTCGACGGCGGTCTCGGCGGCAGCCTCGACCTCAGCGGCCTTCTTGGCATCGGCCTCGGACTTCTTGGCGAACTCCGCGGCGCGCTTGGCCTTCTCGGCGGCCTTCGCGTCGCGCTCGGCCTTCTTCTTGGCCTCGGCCTCGGCGACGGCAGCGGCACGCGCGGCCTTCTTGGCGGCCTCGCGCTCGGCCACGGATTCCTTCGCCGCGGCACCGAACTTGTCGGCGAAGCGCTGGACGCGTCCACCGGTGTCGACGAAACGCTGCTGGCCGGTGTAGAACGGATGGCACACGTTGCAGATGTCGATCTTCAGCTCAGGCTTCGTCGAACGCGTCGTGAACGTGTTGCCGCAGCTGCACTTGACCGTGCACTCCACGTATTCCGGATGAATACCCTGTTTCATTATGGTTCTCCTTTACGGGCCTTGGTTTCCGACCAAGGCGAAGACAAGCTTTTGTACTATAGCACAGCCGCCCGGCGAACGCACGCGATTTCTCAGGAAATCCCTTCCCTCGCCTCCTACAGGAACGCCTCGTTCACCGGGAGGTTGTAGGCGGCGGCGATGCCGCGCAGGCCCTCGTCGGGGATGGCGCTGGCGAACCGGTCGCTGCCGCCGTTCATCGCGCGGGCCTGGGCGTAGATGGTCGCCGCCTTGTCGATGGTGTGCGCCAGCCCGAACGTGGCGTCGAAGTCGGGGCCTGCGCAGAACAGGCCGTGGTGCGCCCACACGCACGCGTCGTACGTGCGCATCGCATCGGCCGTGGCGTCGGCGATCTCGGGGCCGCCCGGCACCATCCACGGCACCACGCCGATGCCCTTCGGGAACGCGATCATGCTCTCCATCAGCATCTTCCACAGCGCGCGCGTGAACGTGCGCGCGTCGAGCGGCAGCACGTTCGTCAGCGCCACCACGTGCGCGGGGTGCGCATGATACAGCACCCGGCCCGCGTTGCCGGCGACCTCCTTGCGCACCGACTGGATGGCCGCATGGCTGGGGAACTCGCTCGTGGGCACGCCGCCGTTCTTGAAGCCCCACACGATGCGCCACGCGTCGCCTGCGGCGTTGACCTCCACGATGCCCGCGCCCGCGTCGGGGTCGAGCGCCACGTTGCGCATGTGCGCGCCCGCAGCCGTCACCAGGAAGAACTCGCCGCCCAGGTTGGCGGCCTGCACGCCCAGCGGCACCCACGAGCTGGGGTTGTCGTAGAAGAACGAGCGGCTGGACGCCACGTCCTCCGGCGTGAGCCGATACGACGCGTTGCCGCCGTTGCTCTCGTGCCAGCCCTGGCCCGCGCCGTCGCTGCATAGGCGCGCGAACCCTTTCACGAACGCCTGCTGCTCCACGGCCACGCCCGAGACGGCGCCCTTCGCCGCCGACACGCCGCGGTCGAGCACTTCCTGCGCGTTATCGAAGAAACCCATGATCAACTCCTTGTCCGTAGTTCGTCAGTCGTCGTTCTCGTCGGTGCGGATCTGCACGACGTACATCACGTTGGTGGCGGCCACCGCGCCGGCGCCCGGCTCGCCGATGGTGGGGCTCGTGGACGGATCGCCCGCCGTGAACACCGCCAGCTGCCCCGGCTGAACGAGCCCGTGCTCGAGCACGGCGTCGTGGGCCTGCTCGATGACGTGGCGCATATCGCCCTGCACGTCGCCGAGCATGGGCGTCACGCCCCAGTTGAGCTGCTGCTGGCGCATGACGCGCGGAAACGGCGTGACCACGTAGATGGGCACCCGCGGCCGCAGGTTCGACATGAGGCGCGCCGTGCGGCCCGACATCGTGGGCGCCACGATGCAGGCGGCCCCCACGTTCTCGGCCGTCTGCACGGCGGCCAGCCCCACGGCCAGCGCCACCCGCGCGCGGTCGCGGCTGCGGTCGGGCGCGTGCTCGTCGAACAGGTAGGGCTCGCTCGACTCGGCGATGCGCGCCATCATGCGCACGGCCTCCACCGGGTAGGCTCCGCTCGCGGTCTCGCCCGACAGCATCACCGCGTCGGTACCGTCGTAGATGGCGTTCGCCACGTCCCCCACCTCGGCGCGCGTGGGGCGCGGGTTGCGTATCATGGAATCGAGCATCTGGGTGGCCGTGATCACCGGCTTCGATGCGCGGTTCGACGCACGGATGATCTCCTTCTGGATGTGCGGCACCTTGTACGCCGGCACCTCCACGCCCAAATCGCCGCGCGCCACCATCACGCCGTCGGCCGCCTCGATGATGGCCTCGAAGTTCTCCACCGCCTCGGCGCACTCGATCTTCGCGATGAGGCCCACGTCCGCGCCGCCGTGCTCGTCGAGGAAGCGCCGCAGCTGGCGCACGCCCTCGGCGCTGCGCACGAACGACGCCGCCACGAAGTCGACGTCCTGCTCGATGCCGAAGACGAGGTCGGCGCGATCCTGGTCGGTCATCACCGGCAGCGGCACGCTCGTGTCGGGCAGGTTGACGGACTTGCGCTCGCCCAGAAGCCCGCTGTTGCGCACGGTGCAGCGGATGTCGGAGCCCTCGACGGCGTCCACCGCGAGCTCGATGAGCCCGTCGTCCAGCAGGATGGCCCCGCCGGGCTCGACGGCGCGCGCCAGCCCCGCGCAGGTTTGCGCGACCAGCTGGGCCGTGCCCTCCACCGCGCGTTCGGTGAGCACGAGCGGGTCGCCTGCGCGCAGCTCCACGGGCCGTCCGCCCGCCAGCGCGCCCGTGCGGATCTCGGGGCCGCGGGTGTCCAGCAGGATGGCGCACGGCGAGTCGAGGTCGCGGCGCACGCGCTTCAGCAGGTCCATGCGCGCACGATGCTCGTCGTGCGAGCCGTGCGAGAAGTTGAAGCGCGCCACGTCCATGCCGGCGGACAGCAGCTCGCGCAAGGCGGCTTCGTCGTCCACGGCCGGCCCCAGCGTGCAAACGATCTTCGTGCGTCTGGCCATGCTCCTCCTCGATCGCGCCTGTTCCATGATCGCATGATACCGTGAAACCGCCGCGCGCCCGCGCCGCATCGCCCCAATCCGGCGAGTCTGCACACAACCGCAACGCACCGCAGGCGGCTCCGATCCGAAGACGCTCCCGCAGGATCGCCTCTTCGATACCTGACCTGCCGCATCATGGACAAAAAGGGCAGTTTTCAAGATAAAGAAAAGTCGGCTTTTTGTCCACCCGACCCGTTCCGCGCGCAGTATCGCCCAGCCGAGCGAAAGCGACGCACCCGGCGCGATCCGCAAAGCGCTCGCGACCGTCGCGCCGCCCCGAACGGCGACGCGCGCCGAGCCGCTCGCAGGAGGCGCCCCGAAACGGCAACGGGCCCCGAAGCATCCTTCGGGGCCCGCCTGCGCCTTTCGGACGCGCGTCCGCACGCGCGTGCGCTTACGCGACGAGGAAGTCGGCCACCGCCGAAGCGGGGCTCGTGCGGCCCTCCTCGTTCATCGACCGCACGCGCAGCCGGTAGCTGCCGGCATGCTCCGGCGTGAACGCGTACGTCCAGTGCACCCAGAGGTCGGCCGACGCGTCGGACACGTCGTGCGTGCACCACGTACGGCCCCCGTCGAGCGAGAACTGCAGCGCGACGATGCGCGTGCCGTAGTCGTCGGCGTATCCTTCGAACGTGACGGTCTGGCCTACGGCCAGCTCCTGCGGCGCGATCATGGAATCCCCCTTCGCCTTACGAGACGGATGCCGCCAGCACGCCCACGTTGGGGCTGTTGGGGTACGTCATGTCCTCGCCCGGGCTCGCGGGCGGCTCCTCCTCGCGCGTCACGCGCACCTCCACCACGTCGCGCACGAAGTAGTTGGCCGGCGTGCGCGTCATCCACAGCTGGTTGTTGCCGCCCACCGAGGCCGACAGGTCCTCGTCGTTGATCTCGTAGGACAGCACGCCGTGGCGGCCCACCACGTAGCTGATGGGCATAGCCAGCTCGGTGCCGTCGCTCGACACGAACGTCACCGTGTTCACGCCGTCGCGCGCTTCGGCGCGGTCGAGCAGGTGCGAGACGGGGATGCCCTTCACGTCGGCGGTGATGATGGCCTTGCCGTCGGCCGGATTCCCGCCGCAGGTGCACGTCATCACCTGCTTGACGCTGTTCTCGGACGCCAGCTCGTCCACCGGGGCGGTGAACGCGTTGTCCACCTCGCCGGTCACGGCGAGCTTCCATTCGAGCGGGTTCGCGACGACGAGGTCGTCGGTGGCGCCGCACAGCGCCGACGTCGCCCGCTGGAACACGTCCTTGATGACGCTGTTCAGCGTGAGCTCGGTCTGGTCGTACGAGAACGTCCCCGCTGCGGCCGATGCGCTGACCAGCGGCGAGGCGACGGCGGTGCCGGCGGGCGCCTCGACGGCCGCCGCGGGAGAAGCGCTCTGGTCGGATGCCGGCGCGCCGTCGGCCGCGAAGGCCGTGCCCGCCCCGCTCAGCGTCAAGGAGGCGATCATCGTGCCGGCCAGCAGGCCTTTCTTGTAATCTTGCATGCTCATCTCCGATCTACTTGACGTTGAACAGGAAGTTGGTGTCGCGCGACGACACGCGCTCGGAGCCGTCGGGCTGCGTCGAGGTGGTGCGCACCTTCAGGAGGTACGACCCCGCCTCGGCCGGCATGTACGTCATGCGCCAGTACGTCCAGCGCGTCGGGTCGTTGCCGGGCGTCTCGAGCGTCGTCCAGGTCTTGCCGTGGTCGAGCGAGTACTCCACCTTCGCGATGGGCTCGTCGTAAGCGTCGGCGAAGCCCTCGATGGTCAGTTCCTTGCCGGCCTGGCCGTCGAGCACCACGCCGTCGGGGTAGTTGAGGATGGCGCTGTTCGGCTTGCCCTGCATCAGGCCGGTGTGCGGATCGAGCGGCGTGTCCACGCCCTCCTCGTCCTCGAACTCGGGATCGTTGACGAAGTCGATGGTCATGATGGCCTTGATGTAGGAGGCGGCGGAGTTGCGCGGCACGGCGAGCGTCACCGGGTAGCCCTGGCTCGCGGGCAGCGGCTGGCCGTTGATCTCGGTGACCAGCAGGCAGTCCTCCACGTTGATCGACTCGAACGAGGGTGCCACCATGTTGTAGCCGTCCTCGGACGTCACCTCGATGTTGGTGGTGCCGCCGGCCGGCTTTACGTAGTCGATGACGTCCTTCATGGACACGCCGGTCAGCTCGGCCTGGTAGATCCACGCGTTGGCCGTGGCGTTCTCGATGCAGCCCTGCTTCTGCACGAAGCTCTTGGTGCCGAACTTCTCCTTGAGCTCGGTGACCGTCATCTCGAGGGGGTTCTCCACGTCGCCGCCGATGGTCAGCATCCATGCGTCGGCCACCGCCGGGTCGGTGTCGGTGCGCCACTCGGACGGCTCGTTGTTCAGCGACTCGAAGAACAGCTGGTCGTTGTCGGACACGGTGTCCTGGTCGTAGCTCAAGCCGAGCTTCGCATCGTCGGCCTTCACGTCCGTGATGCCTTTGTACAGGTCGTACTTGGCGTAATCCCACAGGTTGAACTCGCTGTTCTCGTCGATGTAGTGGCACGAGTCGCAGCTGCCGTTCATGCCCGAGAACTTAGCGTTGCCGTTGTGGATGCCGTGCAGCGTCTCCACGAGCTGGATGTTGCCGAACCCGGCGTTGCGGTGGCAGCCCAGGCAGTTCGCCACCGTCAGCTGCGTGGGATAGCCCATGGCGTACACGTTGTGCTTCGTGGGCAGGCTCATCACCACGTCCTCGATGCTCTCGTGGCACGACAGGCAGCCGCGGTTGTCGGCGTCGAGGTACGTGACGTTCCAGCCCTTCGGGTCGACCGGCACGGGTTGCGTGGTGAATCCGAACTGGTCGGTGTACTGCGCCGGCTGGTTGTCCTCGGCGTTCTTGGCCACCTTGTCGGCGTACTTCAGCTTCTCGGCGTATTCGGCGTAGTTCTCGAGGTACGTGCCCCCGTCGTCGGCATAGCCGATGTCGTTGCCGATGCGGCCCAGATCGTCGGCCGTGATGGGGGCGGGCTTGTCGGCCCCCTGCGTCGACCCGGACCCCTGCGGCGCGCATGCCGCCATGAGCCCGACGGCGGCCACCAGGCACAGCGCCGATGCCGCCAGCTTTCCCTTCTTCTTCATGCGATCCCTCCTTCGTTTCTCGTTCTTCGACGAGCGGTATCCGCCCGCTCGTCCCCCGTGGAAACTCTACGGGAAGACGCGGTTCGACTGTAGGCGCAGGGTATCGGCGCGCACCGTCTTTTTCGCGCAGGGGCGGCCCGCGCGTGCGCGCGGATGGTTATTCCCGACCGGCAATGTTCTGAGACAAGCATTCAACGAGACCGCGCGCCGACGCGCCGGCATCTTTCGATCCGGGCGCAGTTGTGGCACACTACCATCTGAAAGAAACGCGTCCGACAAGGGGATGGACGCATCAGGCAAAGGGGGACCCATGAGGCTGAGGGGCCAAAAGGGACACAACGACGAGACGTCGATCCTGCTCACGTCATCGCTGCATCGCAAGATGGATTTCGACCGGTACCTCGATCAGGGCACCGTGCTCAAGCTGTTCCGCGAGGAGGAGCACGACGCCACCTGCGAGGCGCCCGACGACCCCTACCTGTTCTACGTGCAGGCCGGGGCGATGGAGGTGGGCCTCAGCCGCGCCGACGGGCGCAAACTGAGCTACTTCTACGTGCGCGGCGCCGGGGACGCGGCCATCGCGGGGCTGCCGGGCTATATGTCGCTCGGTTCGAGCCGGCTCACGTTCAGGGCGGTGCGCAACACCGTGCTCGTCAGCTTCACGCGCGCCCAGGTGCGCGCCCTCATGCACGCCGACGACGCGTTCTACGACGACGTGATGCACGCGCTGCACATGACGATGGCGCAGCTGGGTCACCGCCTGGACTCCGCGAACCAGCAGTCCACGAGCCGCCGCATGCTGCTGTGGCTGGAGAAGCTGTGCGAGGCGAACGCGCCCGACCCCGACGGCGTGTACCGCATCCCCTGCAACCTCATCGTCGACGAGATATCCGGGCTGCTGGAGATCCACTACGCCACGTGCAACAAGCTGCTGAAATCGCTCAAAGAGCAGGGCATCGCCTGCAAGACGAGGACGCACCTCGAGATCGCGAACCGCGGCGAGGTGCAGAGGCTGCTGCTCGAGGAGAACCCCGTCCTGTACTGACGGGGAGGGGGCGGCGCGGCCCAGGGGCAGCGAGAAACAAGAACGGATGTTTCACGTGAAACATCCGTCGCAGACCGGCGGAGGGGCGGGCGAACCGCCCGGTCGCGAGACGAAAAAGCGCCCGCCCCGACGATCGGGACGGGCGCTTCGCGCTTCAAAGCGGCTGCCTACACCTCGGCGACCCAGAGGCCGTGGATGTTGCAGTACTCGTACACCTTGAGGGCCTCGTCGCCCTCGGCGATGGCGAAGTCGGCCACGGGGGCGTCCTCGGGCGTGAGCTCGACGATCTGGTAGCCGTTCTTCGTGACGAGGCAGATGAACGTGATGAAGTGCTCCGGGGTCATGGGGTGCAGCGTGCTGCCCACCTCGACGTGCACGTTCGCGCCGTCGACGCGCACGACGGGCACGTGCTTCTCCACCGCGGCATCGGTCGTGTTGGCGGTGAGCTCGGCCATCTGCTCGCCGCAGCACACCAGCGGAACGCCCGAGTCGAACGGCTTGATGGCGATGTTGCCGCAATGCATGCACTTGTAGAACTTGAGATCCATGGTAGGTCCCCCTTCGTCGTCTGGTGAAACTTGCAGTCAATCTGTTCTGTTGCCAGTTTAGCTTCGTCCGGCGTGCAAACCGTTACCGCAGGGGCGGTTGCCGCCGAACCGTAACCAAGCGCGCGTCCGTCCGCGCCGGAGGCCGGATGGCGCGAGCACCGCTCGGTTCGCGTTAAATGTTACTCAGATTGTTGCATTTCGGGAAGACCCTCTTGGGGCTTTTTCACGACAAGCGCATAAACGAGCACGCCCACCCCCACGAGGATCAGCGGCACCGACAACAGCTGCCCCATCGTGAGCCAGCCGCCCCACAGGTAGCCCAGCTGCGCGTCGGGCTCGCGCACGAACTCGACGAGGAAGCGGAAGCATCCGTACATGATGAGGAACAGGCCGAGGAACGTGCCGCGCGGACGCGGCGGCGTGCGGCGCGACAGCAGGTACAGCACGGCGAAGATGACGATGCCCTCGAGAAACGCCTCGTAGAGCTGCGACGGGTGGCGCGGCATCGTGCCCGCGGCGCCGCCGAACACCACGCCCCAGGCCGCGTCGGTGGGCGCGCCCCACAGCTCGCCGTTGATGAAGTTCGCGCAGCGGCCGAACAGGAGGCCGAGCGGCGCGCCGATGCAGCCTAGGTCGGCCAGCGTGAGGTACGGGATGTGGGTGAATCTCGCCGCCACGATGCCCGCCAGCAGCGCGCCGATCAGGCCGCCGTGGAAGCTCATGCCGCCCTGGTTGAACGCGAGGATCAGCTCGGGGTGCTGGAAGTAGTACCCCTCGCCGTAGAACAGCACGTAGCCGAGCCGCCCGCCCACGATGACGCCGATGATGACGCAGAACATGATGGTGAGCAGCGAGTCCGCGTCCACGCGCACGCGCCAGCGGCGCGCGACGCGCCAGATGACGAGGCCGGCGAAGACGAAGCCCAGCACATAGGCGACGCCGTACCAGCGCACGACGAACGGCCCGAACGAGAACAAGATGGGATCGATGGATTGGTAGATGTCGTTGAGCATGTCGTTCCTTCATCGCCCGCGCCGGGCGCGGGCCTCTGATCGTAGTTCGAGCCGCACAGAAAACGGTTCCGCCTGCCTGAGCCGACGGAACCGCGTTTATTCGAGACCCATGCCGGCGCCCACTTCGAGCGCGGCGAACCGCACCTCCTCGCGCAGCTGCGGCGGGATGGGCTGCATGCTGGACACGGTGGCGTCGCAGTGCGGGCAACGCAGCGTGAACAGCGCCAGATCGGCGCGCACCACCATCATGGACTCGTAGCGACACACGTCCAAACCGACCGCTCCGCATGCGGGACAGGTCACGCCTTTGCTCATCGGTTCACGCTCCTCTCGCTTCGTCGTCCGCCTGCCGTTTCCCTCATTGTAGCAGAACTTCCCAGACGGATATCCACGATTGGAAAGCGCTCCGTCAACGCGGACGGCCCCTCACGACCCCACGACGCGCTCGAGGAAAAACGCGTGCACGCGGTCGTCGTCGGTGAGTTCCGGATGGAACGCGACGGCCAGCGCGCGGCCCTCGCGCACGGCCAGGGGCTCGCCGTCCTCGGCCGTGCTGAGCACCTCCACGCCCGGCCCCCAGTCGGCGAAGCGCGGGGCGCGGATGAACACGCCCTTCACCGGCCCGCCCTCGACGCCCGCCCACGGCACCGTCGTCTCGAACGAGTCGATCTGCCGCCCGTAGGCGTTGCGGCGGATGCGCACGTCCATGAGGGCGAGCGGCTCCTGGTCGGGGCGCGCGCCCTCGATGTCGCGCGCCATGAGGATGGCACCGGCGCACGTGCCGAACACGGCCATGCCGTCCGCATGCGCGGCGCGCAGCGGCCCGTACAGGCCGTGGATGGCCAGCAGCTTCGCGATAGCCGTGGACTCGCCGCCCGGGATCACGAGCCCGTCGAGCCCGTCGAGTTCGTCGGGCCAGCGCACGAGGCGCGTGTCGGCCCCCAGCCCGTCGAGCATTCGCCGGTGCTCCCGGAAAGCGCCCTGGAGGGCCAGGACGCCGATGCGCTTCGTCACCATGCGGGGCCTTACCAGCCTCGGGAGGCCATGAGCTCGTTGTCGGGGATGTCCGAGATCTCGATGCCCACCATGGCCTCGCCCAGGTTGCGCGAGACGCGCGCGATGGCGTCGGGGTCGTCGTAGTTCGTGGTGGCCTCCACGATGGCGCGGGCGCGCTTCGCCGGGTCGCCCGACTTGAAGATGCCGCTGCCCACGAACACGCCGTCGCAGCCCAGCTGCATCATGAGCGCCGCGTCGGCGGGCGTGGCGATGCCGCCGGCGGAGAAGTTCACCACGGGCAGGCATCCGTGCTCGGCCACCCACTTCACCAGCTCGTAGGGTGCCTGCAGGTCCTTCGCGGCCGTGAACAGCTGCTCGTCGCGCAGCCCCTTGATGCGGGCGATGTCGGTGGTGACGGTGCGCATGTGGCGCACGGCCTCCACCACGTTGCCCGTGCCTGGCTCGCCCTTCGTGCGGATCATGGCCGCGCCCTCGGCGATGCGGCGCAGGGCTTCGCCCAGGTTGCGGGCGCCGCACACGAACGGCACGTCGAAGTCCCACTTGTTCACGTGGTACTCATCGTCGGCCGGCGTGAGCACCTCGCTCTCGTCGATGAAGTCCACGCCGAGGCTCTGCAGCACCTGCGCCTCCACGAAATGCCCGATGCGGCACTTCGCCATGACGGGGATGGACACGGCCTCCACGATGCCCTCGATCATGGTGGGGTCGCTCATACGGGCCACGCCGCCGTGCGCGCGGATGTCGGCAGGGACGCGTTCGAGCGCCATGACGGCCACCGCGCCCGCGTCCTCGGCGATCTTCGCCTGCTCGGGGTTCACGACGTCCATGATGACGCCGCCCTTCATCATCTCCGCGAACCCGGTCTTCACCTTCAGCGTGCCGTGCGCCTGCTCTGCCATCGTCTCCCTTTCGTCGGTGATCTCGTGTCGTGCTTGGGGTAGCGCGCGGCCGCGCAGATGCCCTGCACGGCCGCGTTTGCGATGCGATTGACGCGCGAGCCCCGCGGGGCCGCGCGCTTTGACCCGGTTCGCTCGGCTAGAGCAAGAACCGGTTCGGGTTGCCCTGGCGCGTGACCTCGCCGGTACGCTCGGCCACGTCGGGACCGTGCTCCAGGAAGTGCTCGCAGAAGCGGCACACCTCCTTGACGGCCGCGTCGTAATCGCGCTCGGGATTCAGCAGCTTGTTGAAATCCTGGCATACCACGTGCGTCGAGCGCGTGCATGCGGCGAAACGGCAGTCGCAGGGGCACGGCTCGCCCGGGATGTTGTGCGGACAGCGCGACATCATCTCCTCGTCGCATCCGCGACGTTCCCAACACTGCGCCATATCCGCCTCCTTCCCCGCTCTCGTCTGAATCAGGTCCGGCTTACAGGTCGGCCGGGACGACCTTCGTCACGCCGGGGACGCGCTCCTTGAGGATGCGCTCCACGCCGTTGGCCAGCGTCATCTGGGACATGGGGCAGCCCTTGCAGGCGCCCTGCAGCTCCACCGACACCACGCCGTCCTCGCTCACGTCGACGAGGCGCACGTCGCCGCCGTCGGCCTGCAGGCTGGGGCGGATGAGCTCGAGCACTGCCGCCACATCGTTCTTATCTACCATGACAAAGCTCCTTCGTTGAACTTGAACATCTTGCTATCAGGTGCCGATTCTACCACAGTCTAGGACGTGGGCTTCCAATCCTTGCCGAGAACCACCAACACGTCGGTGTCGAACGTGTAGAAGCCCGATCCGGCCACCGTGCGGCCGATGCCGAGCGACGCCACCACGGTTTCCGCCGCCGCCTCGAACGCGTCGTCGTTGTACACGACGAGCGTCTCGTTGTAGGCGTACGTGTCCATGTTGCCCGTCTCGGTCACGTCGAAGCCGAAGCCCTTGAGCGTGTCCGCCATCTGGGCCGCGCCGCCCGTGATCTCGGCGCCGTTGCGCACGGTGATGGTGAAGCTGCCCGGGTCGACCTGGGGCGTCGCCTGCTCCGTCACGGGTTCGGCGCCGGCTTCCACGAGCTTCATCATGCTCTTCCAGGAGTCGGACGACGCCGCGTACGTGGTCACGTCGTCGCGCGTGGTCTCGTAGCCGGGCACGAGCGCGCCGTACACCGTGGAGGCGTCCATGCCGCGCAGCGCATCGGCGATGGACAGCGCGGCCGTCGCCGACAGGTCGGTCTGGAAGGCGCCGCCCACGTTGTCGAGCGTGGTGAGGAAGCCGAGCGACCCGTCGCCCAACAGGCGCAGCGACAGCGCGGTGAGGAACGCGCGCTGGTTCGCGGCCTGGGACTCGAGGCCGTCCGTGAAGTTGCTGGCGCGCAGGAACGTGAGCGCCTTCGCGCCGTCGAGCGTCTGCGTGCCCGGCTGCAGGTAGGCGTCTCCGGCGTTCGGGTCGTCCACCTCCTCGGCCACGTTCACCTCGATGCCGCCGAGGGCGTCCACGAGACGCACGATGGATTCGGCGTCGATCTTCACGTAGTGGGCCACGTCCACGCCGGCGAAGTCGGCCACGGCCGACACGAGCGCGGCGTCGCCCTCCTGCGTCTGGGCCTCGCGCAGCGGATGCGTCTTGCCGTCCTTGAGAGACACCTGCAGCGTGGGCGGGATCGACACGACGGTCACCGTGCGGGACGCTTCGTCGACGCGCACGAGCGCCACGGCGTCGGGGCCGTCCACGGCGTTCGCCGATCCGGGCGCGTCCAGGTCGGCGGCCACCACCGTGTAGAAGGCCGTCGCGTCGGCCTTCGGCGCGACGAGCGCCGAGGAGGCGTCGGAGTCCTTGAGCGCGAGCTTCGCGTCGAGCGACCCGAAGAACGTGGCCACGCCCACGGCGGCGGCGATGCACACCACCACGAGCAGGCAGACCGCGATCGCGAGGATGCGGCGCACGCGCGCCTTGCGCTGTATCTCCTGGGTGAACTCGCGGCGGCTGACGCGGCGGGCGTACTGCGACGAGCTCTCGCCCGACGCGGTGGTGGGCAGGATGGTGTCCACGACGCCGCGCGCCGCCCGCTTCTGCTTGCGAGGGCTGGAGAATCCCACCGATTCGCCGTTCATATGGCGCGACGAGCGCGGCACGTGAGTGCCGACCGTCGCCGACTTCATGCGGTGGGACGTGAGTTTCGAGCGGGCCTGCGTGAAGCCCTGCTTGCGTTTGTTGACCATGGGCGCTCGCTACAGCGACGACCGGGCTTGCTCGGCGTTCGCGCGCACCACGTCGGCGCCGAGGGCGCGCAGCTTGCCCACGTAGTCCTCGTAGCCGCGGTCGATATGGCCGATGTTGTGGACGCGCGTCTCGCCCTCCCCCACGATGCCGGCCAGCACGAGGGCCGCGCCGGCGCGCAGGTCGGTGGACGACACGTCGGCGCCCTGCAGCTCCTTCACGCCGCGCACGAGGGCGTGATGGTCCTCGATGGCGATGTCGGCGCCCATGCGCATGAGCTCGCTGGCGAACATGAAGCGGTTCTCGAACACGTTCTCCGTGATGACGGACATGCCGTCGGCGAACGCGGCCAGCAGCATGAACTGCGCCTGCAGGTCGGTGGGGAACCCGGGGTGCGGCAGCGTCTGGAGGTCGATGGGCTCGAGCGGGCGCGTGCGGCCCACGGTGATCCAGTCGTCGCCCGTCTCCACGTCGCAGCCCATGGCGCGGAACTTCATGAGCGCCACGCGCAGATACGACGGGTCGATGCCGTGCACGGTCACGGGGCCGCCCGTCAGCGCGCCGCCGGCCAGGAAGGTGCCGGCCTCGATGCGGTCGCCCACCGTGGTGTGCTCGCAGGGGTGCATCGAGGCGAGCGGCACGCCCTCCACCTCGATGATGTCCGAGCCGGCACCCGTCACGCGCGCGCCCATGGACGCGAGCATGTTCGCGAGGTCCACGATCTCGGGCTCGCGCGCGGCGTTCTCGATGACCGTGGAGCCCTCGGCCGCCACGGCGGCCATGAGCAGGTTCTCCGTCGCGCCCACGCTGGGGAAGTCGAGCACGACGTGCGAGCCGTGCAGGCCGTTCGGCGTGGTGGCCTCGAGGAAGCCGTGGTCGATGGAGAACTCCACGCCGATGGCCTCGAGGCCCACGAGGTGCATGTCGATCTTGCGCGCGCCGATCTGGCAGCCGCCCGGCATGGCCACGCGGGCGCGTCCGAAGCGGCCGACGAGCGGGCCGAGCACCGAGATGCTCGCGCGCATCTTCGACACCAGCTCGTAGGGCGTCTCGTGCTTGTCGACGGCGGAGGTGTCCACCGTCAGTGTGTGGCCGTCGCGCTCCACCCGCGCGCCCAGGCAGCGCAGCACGTCGGACATGATGCTGATGTCCGAGATGAGCGGGACGTTGTGGATGACGGTTTCGCCCTGCCCCAGCAGGGCGGCGGCGATCAGCTTGAGCGCCGAGTTCTTCGCGCCCGCCACGGCGACGTCGCCGGCGAGCGTGTTGTTGCCTTGTACGATGATGATCTCTTCAGCCATGGAAGCATCCTCCGCGCCCGACGCGATGGGTCCGGGCGTTCTCTCGTCTATAGACACGCACCGCGGTGGATGCGCCCGATTCGTCATCCCTCCATTATAGGAACCGGGAGCCTGCCCGCCCACCCTCATCACAACGAAAGCAGAACGGCTGATGAAGGGCGGATGCCGGCACAGCCGGAACAGCCGTCACGCCGTCGCGTCGATGAGGTCGATCACTTCCTGGCGCGAATGAACGTCCAGCTTTTTATACACCGTCGCCGTATGGGTATGAACCGTGCTCGGGGAGATGTACAGCACCTCGGACGTTTTCCGCATGCTGTACCCGAGCGATACGCAGAACAGTATCTCCTTCTCGCGCTGCGTCAAGCCGAAGCGCTCCCCGACGCGATCGCACGCTTCGCCCCTCTTCGCCCCGCGATCGGGGCTTTGGCGACTGGGCGAGAACACGATTTTGGCGACGCTGCCGTTGACGAACATGACGCACACGAGCACGAGGCACAGGATCAGGCAGAACCCGAGGAGCAGCGCGTAGCCGACGGCGTACTCGCCGATGAAGGCGAGCGCATCCGGGGCGTACTGCGACAGAAACACCCGGACGGCGTTGATGATGAGGGACGGGACGAACAGCGGGACGAGGTAGCACACGCCGAAAACCGGGAAAGGGTCCAGATCTTCCTGATAGACGATGACCATGAATATGACGAAGAACATGATCTTCGTCATGCGGCGGAAGAGGTACATGACGTCGAAGCAGAAATTCGTCTGCACGGCCAAAACGAACACCGCCATGAAGAAGCTCAGGAACATGAGGGCCAGAAATCCGAGGCAGACATGCCAGAACAACCTGCTTTTGAAGAAGGGCGTCTCTCCCGATTGAACGGCCGCGAGGGCGAGCAGCAGGACCAAGATCAACGGCAATACGTACGTCAAAGGCGATTCGCTCGTTATCACGCGATACCCGGGAACGAAAATCTCGACGTACGAGATCAAGTTGATGGCCAGAACGAACAGCGACAAGGGAACCAGCCAAGCCTTGCGGTCGGCATGCCCCGCGTCCGCCCCGTCGATATCCTTTTCAAGAGGGGCGCCTCCGAAGTCCCTCCTCGTCCTGATGTAGGCGAGGTAGCACGCGCCCGACAATCCCAAACTGGCGATGGGCAGCACCGTCCGGTACTCGCTGTTGTTGAGATTGCTGGGAGACGCGACGTAGGCAAGCGCCATCGCCGCAAGCACGAGCACGACGACGGCGTTCAAGCTGCGGGAGAACGCCAACGCGCGGATCTCGTCCACCCACGAGAAGAACACGACGACGAAGCTTGCCGCGAACGTCACCAGGCAGACCATGCACAGGACGATCGAGAGCGCTCCTCCCAGATACCCGAAAAACGATTGCACGAGGAGGAGGCTCGCCGAGCCGGCCACGCCGAACGCCGGTACCGTCCAACGCCCTCGAAAAGAGCGGACGAAACCCTTCCCGACGGTCGACGCGAGCACCGTCAAGCCGACGAGGACCGTAAGGAAAAAGCAATACGCGAGAACTCCGTCGAGGTAGCCCAACGCGCTGAAGTACGATTCTTTGAAGAACCCTTTGGCCACGTACATCCACGCGAACAGGAAACCGAGGATCAGGAGGACGCCGGAACCCCATCCGGGCACAGGACCGGCAGCACCTCCCTCAGGAGCACCGTCCGAACCGGGCGATCGTCGTCCTGCCGATTGCTCGAAAACGCTTCCCCGCTCCCCCGCAGGCTGTCGCGACACCGTTCCATCCCCCATTCGAACCCCCCTTATCGTTCGAATCGCGCGTTCGCATCTTACCATGGTCGCGCGGGCGCGCACCTGAGACGACCCGAAGGACTGGCAGCCCTCGCCGCGCAAGACGTAACACTCACCAGGCCTTATTCATAACTCGACAGTTTTTGTCGAGCAAAACCGACAGAAAGCGTCGAGATGACGAGGGCCGTTTCGCCCCTCGTTGTCGATGACCGGCGCGACGGCCCTCGATACCATGGGAAACGCCTCGACGGGATCGAACGCGAGCCCGGCGAGGCGAAGGTACCGGCAAAGCACCACGATTACTAAGGGGAGCATCATGGATCATCTCAATGGCAGGCAGGGCGGAACGCTCAGCCGACGCACGTTTCTCGCGGGAGCGGGAACGGTGGCGGGCATGGCGGCGCTCGCAGGCATCGCAGGCTGCGCCCCTTCGGCGCCCTCCGGGGGAAAGGCCGAAGACGGCAAACCGAGCGGTTCCTACGCGTTCGCGAAAAAGCAAGCGGACGTCGCCGACGGCGAGCAGCTTTCAACCGACGTGCTGGTCGTCGGGGGCGGCGGGGCGGGCCTGTGCGCCGCGTTGAGCGCCGCCGAGAACGGCGCCCAGGTCATACTGGCGGAAAAGCTCAGCCAGCTCGGAGGGGCGACGATGCTTTCAGGAGGGGCCATCCCCGTCGTGGGAACGAGGCAGCAGGTCGAGGCCGGGGTGCAGGACAGCACGTTCGCGATGGCCACCGACATCCTTCGACCCACGAACTACACGGTCCGTCCCGATCTCGTGCACACCGTAGCCGAGAACGCCAAGGACCTGATCGAATGGACGGAGCGGATGGGCGTCGTGTGGAACCTCGACGAACGAGGGCGCTTCGGGCAGACGGCTCGTCGCATGCACATCGCGGAAGGCACCGGCGAGGGGCTCGTATCCAAGCTCATCGAGCACATGGGAGCGCAGGACGCGATCACGCAGATGCTCTCCTTCGAAATCGAGGGCCTCGTGCTGGACGACTCCGACGCCGTTGCCGGCGCTTACGGAACGCACGACGGGAAAGCGTGCACGATCACCGCCAAGAACGTCGTGCTCGCCACCAGCGGGTTCGCCAACAATCCCGACATGATCGCGCGCTACTGCCCCGAAACCGCGGAAGCCGTCAAAGTTGTGGCAATGGGCGCGACGGGAGAAGGCATCGAGTGGGCGGAGGAGCTGGGCGTTGAGCTGCAGTGCATGGGCGCCTATCAGGGACACGCGTTTCGCGGGGTGGACAGCAACACGACCGCCGGCCATCAAGCGCTCGCGACCAACGGCGCGATCATCGTCAATTCCAACGGAGAGCGATTCGTGAACGAGTACGGGGGCTATTCCGACCTCTCCCCCCACGTCCTCGCCCAACCTGGACATATCGGATACCTCTGCTTCACGGACGCGCAGGCGGAGAAGAGCAAGGAGTTCCCCGAGCGGCAAGCGGCAGGTTTCGTGGTTACGGGGGCAACCGCATCCGAGCTTGCCGACGCGCTTGGAATCGAGTCGGCAGCCCTCGAGAGGACGTTCGAAGCGTACCGGCAGGGAATCGAGAAGGGCGAGGACGACTTCAATCGCTCGAGGCTTCCCGAAAGCTTCGACGGCCCCTATCGCGCGATGAAGATCACCGGCGAAATACGCCACACGCAGGGCGGCATGCCGACCGACGTCGCGGGTCACGTCGTGCGCCCCGACGAATCCCTGATACCGGGCCTGTACGCGGCAGGCGGCTGCACCGAAGGCTTCTCCTGTCGCGCGGGATCGGTGTACTCGAGCGGCAACGGCTTGATACAGGCGCTCCTCTTCGGCATGATCGCAGGCAGGAACGCCGCGCTCGAGGAAAAAGGGAGCGCGCAGGTTGCCGTCTGGGAAGCCCCGAGCACCGTCGGGTAGATCCATCGGCTCGGGAGAATCCAGCCGCTCGTCAAGCCTTCCCGCGCTGCACCGCAAAAAAAGACCCGGGGCCGAGGCTCCGGGTCTTTTTGCGTGCGCGGTATGCGGAGAAGGCTTACGCCTCTTCGCCGAGCACGAAGCGCTTGAAGTCGACGATCTTGATCTCGCCGCCGAGGTTCTTGGCGACCTCAGCCGCGTACTCGCTGACGGACTGGTCCGGGTTCTTCACGAAGGGCTGCTCGGTCAGCGTGCTCTCCTTGAAGAACTTCTCCAGACGGCCGGTGGCCATCTTCTCCTGGATGGCCTCGGGCTTGCCGGACTCGGCGGCCTGCGCCATGTAGATGGCCTTCTCGTGCTCGACGATGGCCGGGTCGACGGACTCGCGCGTCGCGGCGACCGGAGCCGCAGCGGCGACCTGCATGGCCACGTCGCGACCGAACTGCTTGAAGCCGTCGGACGCGGGGTCGATGCCCTCGACGTCGAACTGCACGAGCACGCCGATCTTGCCGCCGCCGTGGATGTAGGACGACACGGCGCCGCCCTCCACCACCGCGAAGCGGGCGAGCTGGATGTTCTCGCCCAGCGTGTGGATGGCGTCGGTCACCACGGCCTCGACCGTCTCGCCTGCGGCGTCGGCGGCCTTGAGGGCCTCGAGGTCGGCCGGCTTGGAGGCCAGGGCGGCCTGGGCGATCTTCTCGGCGTAGGCCTTGAACTTGTCGTTCATGCCCACGAAGTCGGTCTCGCAGTTGAGCTCGACGACGGCGCCGGACGTGGCGTCGTCGGAGACGATGGCCATGACGGTGCCCTCGTTGGTGGCGCGGCCGGCCTTCTTGGCGACGGCGGCGAGACCGCGCGTGCGCAGCACGTCGACGGCCTGGTCGATGTTGCCGTCGGCCTCGACGAGCGCCTTCTTGCACTCCATCATGCCAGCGCCGGTCATCTCACGGAGTTCCTTGACCATGGAAGCGGTAACAGCAGCCACGTTGATCCTTTCTCTCACGATGCCGCGGCCTTGGGACGCGGCGGGGTGTCAAGCGCCACCGCGCTGGGTGAGCGGGGCGGCGCGTTCAGTGCGGTAGATGCGCGAAGCAGCTTATTCGGCGGCAGGCGCAGCGGCCTCGACGGCAGCCTCGGCGACGGCCTCGACGGCAACCTCGGCGGCAGCGGTCTCGGCGGCGGCCTCGGCGACGGCTTCGGCAGCTTCGGCGGGCGCAGCCATGTCGGCAGCGGTCACCGGCACGCCCACGCCGGCGATGACGGCGTCGGCGATGAAGTCGGCCAGCAGACGGACCGAGCGGATGGCGTCGTCGTTGGCGGGGATGCCGAAATCGACGTCGTCCGGATCGCAGTTCGTATCGAGCGTGCCCACCACGGGGATGTCGAGACGACGGGACTCATGGATGGCGATGGCCTCGCGGTTCGTGTCGATCACGAACACGGCGTCGGGCGTGCGCTTCATGTTGCGGATGCCGTTGAGGTTCGTCTGCAGCTTGGACAGCTCCTTGTGCAGCAGGATCTGCTCCTTCTTGGGCAGCACGGCCATGCGGCCGTCGGCCTCCATGGCCTCCAGCTCCTCCATGCGGTTCACGCGGGAGCGGATGGTCACGAAGTTGGTCAGCATGCCGCCGAGCCAGCGAGCGTTCACGTAGGGCATGCCGCACTTGTTGGCAGCGTCGGCGACGGCCTCCTGGGCCTGCTTCTTCGTGCCCACGAACAGCACGGTGCCGCCCTTCTTGGCCAGCTCGGACACGAACGTGTACGCCTGGTCGAGGCCCACGAGCGTCTGCTTGAGGTCGATGATGTAGATGTCCCCGCGGCTGCCGAAGATGTACGGCTTCATCTTGGGGTTCCAACGGCGCGTCTGATGGCCGAAGTGGCTGCCCGCATCGAGCAGCGAAGTAATGCTGACTTTCGTCATGACTCTCTCCATTCGTTAGTCCTCTGCTTGCGGTCATCCCCGAGATCCGCAGCCTTTTTCAGTTGGCCACTAGCGGATCGGGTCGCGCAAGCATGCGTATTTAGAAACTGCAGAAGTATACCACGCCCCCGAGCGTTTGCAAGCGGAAAGCGCAAAAGGACGCAGTTGTGCGCGGTTGCCCACAACTGCGAGCGGATGCGGCGAATTCGCGGCCGGCCGACGGCGGCGCCCACGTTCAAGCCGAAGACGAGCTGCGCGACGAGATCAGGCGTCAGTACGACGCCCTCGAAGGAGGGATTGGATCGTGAAATCGGGGGCGCCGTTGTAGAAGGACACGTCGACGCGGCGATCCATCATGACGGAGTGGACGAGCAGAGCGGCCGCGGCGGCGAAGCAAGCGAACAGCGCCAACGCCACGAACGAGAACATCTGAATCGATTGGAGCATGCCGGGCATGAACATGCCCAAGACGAGCAGCGCGACACCGCCACCGACGCCGAACAGCTTCCGACGGCGCGCTTCCGCCTTCTCCTCCGGCGTGTAGCAGTCCTCGACCACCGGGTGCTCCTTGCGAAATGCCGCATGGCTGCGATACGCCGGAACGAAAAAGCACAGGCCGAGCGCGATCCCTACGAGGTGGACGACGATGTTCGCCGAAACCGTCGTGCTGTTGTAACCGCCGCCCGTCACGAACATCGCCACCCCGAAGCTCATGACGATCACCGCCACGCCCGCAGCGACATCCCACGCACGGCGGCGCATGTGCTCGTCGTAGCCGTCCTTATCGACAGGCATGGCTGCGGAGGCTGGCTCGGCCTCCACGATCGCCACGTTCGCCGTCGCGCCGCCGGTTAAGTCGCCCCGCACGAGGTCGTCGAGCGAGCACTCGAACAGGTCGCACAGCTTGATGAGCTTGTCCATCTCGGGGTAGCTTTTCTCGGCTTCCCATTTCGCCACGGACTGGCGGCTCACGCCGAGCAGCGTCGCAAGCTGCGCCTGGCTCAAATCGCGCGTTCCACGCAGATGCTGGAGGTTGTCTCGGAAGCTCATAGGATTCTCCTCTCGCTTGCCTTCTCTCTACAGCATGCACCGAAACCGCGGTTCCCTCAACCAACTTTCGGATGCTTTTCACGGTTTTTCTCGACAACCGGAAGTTGTCACCGCTGCTTACCGGCCGGTTTGCGCATGGCGCGGGCGTAGAAGAACGCGACGAGCAGCCCCGCCGCCGCGATGACGACGGCTATCGAGAGGGTGTGCTCGAACGCCGCAGCGTACGCCGACGCCTTCGCCGCGCCCGCCGCCGTATCCCTGAGCACGTCGGCCGACAGCACGCCGACGAACAGCGACGAGCCGATGGCCGAGGCGATCTGCACGGCCGTGGAGTTGATGGACGCGCCGGCGGAGTACGTCGCGGGCGGCAGCGTGCCGAGCGCCGCGGTCTTGGACGGCGCCACCACGAACCCGGCGCCCGCGTACACAGCCGCCGACGACAGGACGATCAGGATGGCGATCATGCTCTCGGCCGAGAAGAACGCCGCCGCCTGCCCGACGAGCACGAGCACGAGGCCCGCCGGTATGAGCGGCCACGCGCCGTGCCTGTCGAACACCCGGCCGCCCAAAAGCGTGAACGCCGCGTTGACCAGCACGGGGCCCAACAGCAGCAGGCCCGCGAAGAACGCCGTGTACCCCAGCGCCCCCTCGTAGTACAGCGGCAGCAGGATGCTCATGGAGAACGACGTGAGCATGCCCACCATGACGAGCAGGATGCCCACGGC